>NZ_VUOS01000009.1 GCF_009829325.1 Nocardia sp. CY41 | reverse complement strand
AACCGATCCCGGTGAACAGCACGAACAAGATCCCTTGCAACACCAGCCGGTCGTCCATCCGCGCCGGCCCCGGCGTGCCTGGTGCCCGGACCGGCAGTAGCGGTTCGATCACTGTCCACAACTCGTCGTCCACGATCCACGGGGCCGCCACGACGAAACATACTGCACCGCAACGAGAATCACCGCCACTCAACAGAACCTGCTAGGGGCTCTAAGCGGGATGGCCGCAGCCGGGGCGATCAGGGGTTCGGGACGTCAGCTCAGGCTCAAGCCGCTGCAGACGCACGTGCTGGCGCTGCTGACCCCCGGTCCGGTCGGGCAGCAGCGGCTCGGCGAGGAGACCGGGGTCGACCCGAGCGTCCTTGTCGCCGCCCTGAACGAGCTGGAGGACCGCGGCCTGGCGGAACGTCGGCGGGACCCGGAGGACCGACGTCGGCACATCGTGGAGCTGACCGGCGCGGGTCGATCGGTCGCCGGCGACATCGACGATGCCATGCGGCGCATCGACGGCGAGGTGTTCGCCAACCTGTCCGCAGACGAGATCACCACGCTGTACGGACTGCTCTCCCGGGTGCGTCCAGCATCGGGCGGAGTCGCCGGCGGGCGCGACGAGGTCTAGACGCGGTCTAGATGATCATCGCCGACTTCGATGACCGCACATCGGGGTTCCAGTAGTAACGACTTGATCCGCTATTGGGATCGAGACGTGCTGACCTGGGGAAGTGTGTGGTTTAACGGGTGGCGTCGCGGTTGGAGACCAGCCTGGCGACGGCCAGGTAGGGGTTCCGGTCTGGCAGGGGCCGGTATTCAGGTAGTCGGTATTCGAGTTGACCTCGACCCGGTAGCGGTCAGCGCCTGTGGTCTCCCGGCGCGTAGCGGCTCCAGGTGCCTCCGGCCTGCTCGCGATGCCGGTGCGCGGTGGTGTAGTGAACGCCCAATGCGTCGGCGACGACCGGCGCCGGGGCCTGCAGGACGAACTGGCGCAGTGCGGAGACGCGCCCCGGTGATGGTGGGGACGCCGTTCGTGGCGGCCTTCTGGCCGAGGGTCTCGGGGCGCAGTGGTTGGCCAGCGCGGCGGCCGGGAAAACAGCCAGCCTGACGATTCTGCTGAGTGGCTGGCCGTAGAGCAGCAGCAGGGTGAACGCGACTCGCAGCCGGAGGTCGATCTGGTTGTCGGTGAGGAGTTCCGCAGGATCTGCAGGCACTGGTGCTGGGTGAGTGGCTGCCCGGGCCGCGCTGGTGAGGCCGGGATGTCCAGTCGCGACATGCGGCCGGAGACTTCGCCCAGTCGAAGAACGGTTTGCAGCTGGCGCGCTGGTGGACCAGGTGAGTCGCATGCCAGCGGTCGAGGGTGGTCTGGTCGCAGCGACGCAACAACAGGCCGGATTCGGCGAGCCAGGACAGGAACTCCGTGGCCCGCATGATCTGGCGCCGGGCATTGCGGCGGCTGACGGGTGTCAGTGGTCCGGGTTCGGCCCTGGCTCCGGGCCCGGGCCCGGAGCCAGGGCCGAACCCTTCCAGGTGGCGAACTCTTTCACAATGCGCTGATGGTGGTGGTTGCCGATCCGGGCGAGGTGGTCGGCAGCCAGCGTTCGAAGAACAGGAGTTGCTTGTCGACAGGCGGTAGCAGCCCGCAGCTCATCAGCAGTTCGCGCAGGTGCGCGGCCGCTCGCCAAGGTTCGAGCTCGTTGAACGTATTGTGTGTCAACGGGATCGAGCCGTCGGCGAGGCCGCGAAGGAATCGCGGGACGTAGGGGTTGTAGAGGCAGGTCAGCCGGGTGAGGGGGTTCTGCTTCGCGGTCAGGGCCTCGAATAATGGCGTCAGCTCCGCCCAAACCTGCCCGGTTCCGTCATCGAGCAGATCACTGAGTCGGTGGACGAGGGCGCAGTGGCTGCAGAGCTTGCCGCGGTGCAGTTTTCCCTCGGTGCCGCAGCGGACGCAGGCAACCGAGAGCCGGAACCCGGCGCATCCGGTGCAGTTCGGGGTCCGGTCGGACGTAAGTCCTGGAAGGACTTGGTTTTCACCGCACCCCGGGCAGCAGAGATCGCCGGCGCCGCCGGTCTCCTGGCCGGCATCTGGTTCGCCCCGCTGGGCGTCGCCGCCGCGATCGGTCTGGTGCTGTACTTCGTGGGCGCAGTCGGAGCGCATCTGCGCGGCGGCGACGCCGCCCACGTCGCACCGGCGGCGGTGATCCTGATCGTCTCCGCGGTGCTGATCGGCCTGCGCATCGCGACCGCGTGAAAGCCGAGGCCTGCCCCCAGTGGATGGTCCTCACCTCGGTGCCCAGTCGACCCGAATCGGCCACTTTCCGCGGCTCGGGCCCTGGTGTCACCTCATGCCCCGGGTGTCAGCTCATGCGGTGATGCTTCCGCCGAAGGAGGTGAAAGCCCGGCCCTTCGACCGGCATGTGAAGCTGCCATGGAAGCCGACCTCGCATCTGGCTCCCGCGTGTTCGATGTAGGGGCCCCACTGGCCCGCGCCGGTCGCCACGGAATCGAGTCCGGGGTTGCCGCCGGGCAGGGTGTAGGGCGTGCCCGCGTCGAAGGTGGGGTGGGCCGGAAGCCAGGGCTGATCGATGACGATCTCGTTCACCGGAAACGAAAACGGCAGGAAGCTGTACTGCAGGCTCATCGGGGAGCCGAAGTCGCAGCCGACGCTGCCGTCACCGGCAATCGCGCAGTGGAAGCCACCCGCGTGGAAGTACACGGTTCCCGGCGCGGCCTGCGCGGCGGCGGTCACCAGAATCGGCGCCATCGCCGCCGCAGCCACGACTCCGACAACCCTACCCACGATGCGTTTCACGCAGAACTCCTCGATGAAGGTGATAACAGTGAACGAGAACTGACGACCCTATCGCCGTTCACCACGATCTCGTTTCGGCCCTGAACCAAGATCTGGGGCCCGATGTGCCTGTGAGGATTGCGCAGGGATCGAGATCGGACAGGGACCCTGAGCCCGGAGGGGTAACGGGCGAGTTCCGTCTCGGGCAGCAGCACGGCTTCTCATACGGGCTCCCGGGCGAGCGGCAGGGCATCGTCTTGTTGGCATGCGACGGGTTCGAGCAGACAAGCCCACCCCGCCGCGGCGTCCCTGGTCCTTCGACCGGGGTAGGCCCTTGATTTCCCATCGGCCACCGGCAGGTCAGGACATCAATCCGGCGTGCGGGCACTACTGGCTCGGCACCTGTGATGGATGCGCGAGGTGTACCTCGTGCGAGGACTGCCGCTCCAGTGCGGCACAAACAGGATTGACCGTGTGGTCGGTCGAGGCGATGAACTCCACCGGCGAGCAGCCGACCCTCGGCACAGCCGCGGTGGGATTCGCCCGGATCAGGCGGTGAGACCAGGGGGCGGGCAGTTGCGGTCGGCCCGGTAGGCGGGTGGGCACGGACGGCACTACACGTACCGCACGCACGCAGCTCCCGCCCGTACCCGCGTTTCGCGCGTGCACACCATCGGGCCGGTCACTGAAGAGCGATGGCCCTGAGAAGTATGGTCTCATTCGGCCGCTCGCGGTGGACGCCCTTCCAGGCGAACGAATCCTGGGCGGTGGGAAGCGATGTCGAGCCGACCGCCGGGATTCGCGATGAGAGCGTTCCCTCGCCATCCCACAGCAGACGATACCGCTGCTCGCGGTCACCGTCCCGGACGACGGCATCGATGTTGCCCATCGCCAGGTGCGGTGATGACGGCTCGCCGCCAGAAGTATCAACCTCGCCTGGACAGCGGAGTGGTACGTGCGGGAGGAGACGCTGCGGGCGGCGAATCTGGCGATCATCGGCTACCACCAGCGTCTACCGCTGACCAGTGCTTCGGTACCGGATCAATGGGCGCTTGCTGCTTCCACCGGTACAGGCTGCCTTCGGTACTCCCAGATCTCGGGCCACGTCGGCAACGCGCCGACCTTCAGGATCAGAGCGACTGCGCGCCTCCGGAATTGCGGTGAATACATCATCAGCACGGGCGGAGATCCTTCCATCCAAACGGGTAGGAATCTCACAACCCGGCGGAAAGAACCTCAGGACAGCCCAGGGGCCGTCGGTGGCGTGATCACCGTCAGGTGATCGACGCGATCCTGTGGAAACTGCGGACCGGCGCGACGTGGCGTGACCTGCCGGAGCGTTACGGGCCGTGGAAGACCGCCCACGAGCGGCTGCGAATGTGGACCGCGGACGGCATCTGGCAGCGGATCCTGGACGAGGTGATCGTCAAGGACGACTCCATCGGTGAGGTCGAATGGATCCTCAGTGTGGACTCCACCATCGTCCGGGCCCACCAGCATGCCGCCGGTGCCCGGAAGAAAGGGGGGCGCCATCTGCAGGTCCGGCGTCCAGGTCGCGGTCGAGGGCGAAGCGCTCGGCCGGTCCGCGGCGGGCCGAGCACCAAAATCCACCTTGCCTCGACGGGCGCGGCCTGTCGATACGGGTACTGCTCACCGGCGGGCAGGCTGGTGACAATCCGCAGATGCTGCCGCTGCTGGATGGCATCAGCGTGGCCCGCACCGGGCCGGGCCGCCCACGCGTGCGGCCCGGGGCGGTGGTTGCCGACAGGGCGTACTCGCACCCCTCGACCCAGCAGGCGCTGCGACGGCGTCGGGTCCGGTTCGTCATCCCCGAACGTGACGACCAGATCGCCCGCCGCGCTGTGAAGGGCTCACGCGGTGGGCGGCCACCGGTGTTCGACGCCGAGGCATACAAGCAACGCAACGTGGGCGAGCCATGCTTCAACCGACTCATGCAGTTCCGGGACCTGGCCACCCGCTACGCTTAACGCGCCGCCTACTACCAGGCCGAACTCACCATCGCCGCGATCATCCTCTGGCTCCGGTGACTTACGGGACAGAACCTAGCCTGTACCCGAGCTGGACACCAGATTGCCAACCGAGAGCGGGGAGCAACCTCCTCTCTATCACTCTGCCCTTGGCATCGACACGGCGAATACTCCAAAGCCACTTGGGCTCGTGCCGTGAAGGAGCCTGATGCAGCGTCGTGATTGGGCGTTCATGCCTACTGTTGGCCGGTCCAGTTGTTGCCGCAGTGAAGGCACCTCTGCTGGGCAAGACGGGCGGCAAGACGTGGTTCATCACGACAGCCCCCCTCCGTCGTACGACAGCAGGCATGGCAGGCGCGGCCGTCGGTACTTGGTGTCAGATCGGTTGTAGATCCGCCGCTGGGTTGCGAGTTCGCTACGGAAAGGTGTCCGTTCGAGAAGAACTACCTGCGCCACGGCGACCGGATCCGGCCCGCGCTCGCCGAGCTGGACAACGTCTGGGAGCACGCCACGCTCGGTCTGGGCGGCGACACCGGCGACGAGCGGGTGCGCGCCCGGCAGGCCGCCGCGATCACCGCGGTGGGGCGGTTGATGTACCGGTCGACGCTGGCGCGCACGGAGACGCGCGGGATGAGCAAACGCGCCGACCACCCCGATCAGGATCCGAAGCAGCATCACCACATCCTGTCCGGTGGGCTGGACGAAGTGTGGACGGCGACGGCCGCGGCCTCCGGCGCCCTGGCGGTGGCGTGATGATCGAGATCCTGCGTGCGGGCGACTGCATCGCCTGCGACAAATGCGTGGACGTGTGCCCCACGAACGTCTTCGACCGCACCGACAGCGGGATCCCGGTCATCGCACGGCAATCCGATTGCCAGACCTGCTTCATGTGCGAGGCCTACTGCCCTACGGACGCGCTGTACGTCGATCCGGAGGCGACGCCGCTGGCCGATCACGAGACGGTCCGCGACGAGCACATCGGCCGTTACCGCAAGGAACTCGGCTGGGGCCGCGGCCGCAAGCCCGGCAGCCTCGTCGCGGTGGGACCACGCCTGCCGCACGGCGCTCCGCCGCCGCGGCTGTCCGAACTCTGAACCAACGAAAGCGAATCATGCGCATTATCCGGCTGATCGTGCCCGCCGTCGTCTCGGCCCTGCTGCTGGTGCTCACCGGCTGTGGGGGCGAGGACGCGGGCTCGGCGACCCGCGCCGAGATCAAGACTCTCCGTATCGGCACCATCGGCACCGGCAACGTGCTCACCGGTCCGGTCGGTTTCGCCCATCAGCGCGGCGCCCTGCTGCCCGCGTTGAAGCCGTTGGGCGTGGACAACATCGAGGTCTACAGCTTCCCCAACGGGCCCGACCTGAATCAGGCGCTGGTCGGGGGCCGCCTCGACGTCGCCACCTACGGTGACACGCCCGCCCTGGTCGCGCGCGGCAGCGGGTTGCAGACGCGGCTGCTGGCCATCGCGGCGGTGAATTACAACGCCGGTGTGGTGGCCAAGGATCCGTCGATCCGGACGCTGAAGGATCTGGCGGGCAAGAAGATCGGCGTGCAGTCCGGTTCCTACATCGACCGTTACCTGCAGGGTGCGTTGAAGGCCGAGGGAATCCAGGCGCAGCTGGTGCATCTGCTGGCCACCGACGCGGAGGCGCCGCTCAACGGCGGTGATGTCGCGGCGGTCGCGCTGCCGGATGTGAACCCCTCGTCGTTCTTCCACGCGTTCCTGGCGAAGGGTTTCCACCAGGTCGACTCGGTTCAGGACAACCATCCCGATCTGGCGGGTACCAGCTCCTCGGTCAGCAGTCAGGACTTCCTCGACAGCCATCCGCGGTTCGGCGCCGCGTGGCAGTCGGTGATCGGTGAGGCCAACCGGTTTGCGAAGCAGCATTGGGACGACTACGTGAACTACGAGGTCGCTCAGTCGAAGTCACCGGAGGCGGTCGTGCGCGCCACCGCCCGGCAGAGCTACATCCCCGACGAGATCTTCGCGCCGTCGGGCATCCAGCTGCTGACCGGGACCAAGCAGTTCCTCGTGGAGCAGAAGAAGATCCGGGAGGATTTCGGTCTGGAGGAGTGGTTCTACCGGCCGGACCGGACCCAGCAGGGCTGAACGGGTGGACGCGTGGTCAGCCGGGCCGGGCGGTGCCGATCCGATCGAGGTGGGCGAGTACGCGGTCGCGCAGGTCCAGCGCGGGACAGTGCCATTCGCGGCAGACCTCGGCGGCCAGGCGGGTGAACGTATCGGCCATGGCACGCACCGCCGCGAGGATCTCGGCGGCGTCGTAATGCGGGAAGAAGGCCGGGGGGTCGTCGCGGAAGCGGGGATCGAGCCACTCGTGGAGATAATGGCCGTCGTGCCAGTGGTCGATGCGGCCGCCTGCGCGGGCCGTGGTGTGCCATTCGGCCATCGTCAGCAGCAGTTCGCGCAGCTCGCCGACGCGCAGCATCGCGTGCCACAGGTCGCCACGTGCGACATAGATCGGGATCTGGGTGGTCTCGAACCAGAACTCCCGCTGTGCCGCGTCGATCTCGGCGGCGCTGGGACGGGCTGGGGTGTGGCTTCCGGTCGCTGGTGGCAGTGCGGTGGTGCTGCCGTCCTTGTCCAGCAGCACCCGGTAGCCGCGCTGGTACAGCTGGTCGAGGCCGTCGGCGATCAGGCGGTCGAGGCGGCCGGGACCGGCGAGGGTGAAGTCGACTTTGCGGCCCTCGGCCAGGACCACCAGACAGGTGGGCCAGTGCGGTGCGTCGTTGTCGAGATGAATGTTCACCAGGACCGGGCCGATGGCGCGCAACCAGTCGTCGGCGCCGACGAGGGCGTCGGTGCCGGGGCCGATGAGCTCGATGTCCACATCGGAGAACGCATCCACCCTGGTTCCGCGCGCTCGTGAACCGGTCTGGATCACCGCCGAGATCCCCGGCTGCGCCGCGGCGAAGGCGACGATCCGCTCGATGACGAGACCGGGGTCCTCCATGTGTCCCCTCCGATCGAAAGCGGTGGCCCGAGTGACCGCCATCCTCGCCGCCGCGCCGCCGGGAGCGCCACTTGTTTTCCGTCGGCCGCACCGGAGAGCGGGTGGGCGACGGCAGGTCCATGGCTGCTGCCGGCGATAGCGTCGGCGGCGAACGGCTCGATCGGTGTGGCGTCTGGACAGCACGATGAGAGGAAGGGCATGGCGGATATCGCCGAGTGGGCGCGGCAGCAGGCGTGGGGCGTACGGCTGGAGTGGGGTTCGGCCGGTGCAATCGCGCTCGGGCCCGGTAGTGCGTGTGTAGTGGTGGTCGACGTCCTGTCGTTTACGACGTCGGTGTCGGTCGCTGTCGAAGCGGGGACGCGGGTGCTGCCGTATCCGTGGCGCGACGGCGGCGCCGCGGAATTCGCCGCACGGCAGGGCGCTGCGCTGGCGGTGGGGCGGCGAGCGGTGTCCGAGCAACAGCCGTGGTCGCTGTCTCCGGCGGCGTTACGCCGTGCACCGGTCGCCGAGCGGCTCGTGCTGCCCTCACCCAACGGGTCGGCCATCTCCGCCGCCGTCGGCGGCGTGCCGGTCATCGCCGCGTGTCTGCGCAACGCGAGCGCGGTCGCTGGCTGGATCGCCGGGCGAGGATGGGGCAGCGCGCGGCAGCCGGTCGCCGTGATCGCCGCCGGGGAGCAATGGCCCGGTCGCGCCGACCTGCGGCCCGCGGTGGAGGATTGGCTGGGCGCAGGGGCGGTCGCCGCGGCGCTGGCGCGTCTGGGAGCCGGACCGCTGTCGCCGGAAGCTCATGCCGCCGCCGTGGCGCACGAGGGAATCGCCGACGTCGCGGCGCTGATCCGGGACTGCTCCTCGGGCCGGGAACTCGCCGAAGGTGGGTTCGCGCAGGATGTCGCGGTGGCCACCGAAATCGAGCGCAGCCAGGTGGTGCCGGTGCTGACCGACGGAGCATTCGCCGACGCAGGCCGCTGAACCGCAGCGGTGACCATCGAGTGGGTGCTAGCGGTGCGGTCCGACCAGCGCGATCGCGGATTCGACCGCCATGTCGACGATCCCCGCGATGTCGTCGCCGTCTTCCACGGTGGTGGCGATGAGTTCCCGGAAACCGCCGAAGAGGATCGTCGCCACCTGCCGCGACGGCGGCCGCAGTCCGGCGGCGGCGAATTCCGGTGTGTCGGCCAGTTTCTGGATCAACGTCACGAACGCCTCGCCGACCTCGCGCTGCAACTGCCGGGTGTCCTCGCCGAGAGCGGGGACGACGCGGATCCAGCTGAGAGTCAAGGACGGTTCTTCGCGCGCGACCCGTATCCACGCTTCGATGGCCTGACGCACCTGGCTACGCCAGGGCATGTGCGGGTCGACCGCGGCATCGATCCGCTGGATCATCTCCTTGTGGTGCTCGCTCAGCAGGGCGATGAAGCAGTCCTGTTTGCTGGTGAAGTGCTCGTAGAACGTGCGCCGCGAGGTGCGGGCGTGGCGTACCACGTCGGCGACGGTGGTGTCCTGGTAGCCGCGTTCGCGCACCGCCATGGCCATGGCGTCGAGCAGGCGGCGGCGGAACCCCGAATCCGAGCCGTTGTCGGCGGAGGTGCGGGATGCGGGCGCGGCGCGGGTCACGAGAATCAGGTTAGTTACTCCCATCGGTTCCTCGTGCCCGGCCCGAACCCGTGGCCGGGCGCCTGTCGTGTCCCGATGCCACGGTGTGGTGAGCGTCGGACGGCGCGCCGCCCCGGGTGAAGCGGATTGTGCCGTCGTCGATGCGGCCGTAGCGGAGGGTGAGCACGTCGTGGGCGTAGCTCATGCCCAGCCGCCACGGAGCCCGCGAGCCCGCTTTGGGGAATCGGTCGATGTCGCGCAGCACGTACCCGGCCTGGAAGTCGAGCAGCGGTGCGGGCGTCACGGTGGAGTCCGGCCACGGAGTGATCTGCCGGTAGCCGCCCGCGTCCATGTGCCGCAACAGCCGGCAGACGAATTCGCTGACCAGGTCGGCCTTCAGAGTCCAGGAGGCGTTGGTGTAGCCGATGGTGAAGGCGAAGTTCGGGACTCCGCTGAGCATCATCCCCTTGTAGGCCATGGTGTGGGGCAGCGCGACCTGCTGCCCGTCCACCGTGAGCCGGATGCCGCCGAGCGCGAGCAGGCGCAGGCCGGTGGCGGTCACCACCACATCGGCCTCGAGGTCGCGCCCGGAGGCCAGGCGCAGCCCCGTCGGGGTGAACCGTTCGATGCGATCGGTGACCACCGAGGCGCGGCCGCCGCGGATCGCGCGGAACAGGTCTGCGTCCGGCACCAGGCACAGCCGCTGATCCCACGGTTGGTATACGGGCTTGAAATGGGTGTCGACGTCGTAGCCCGGCGGTAGTTGCTTGACGGTCAGGTTGCGGATGAATTTTCGCATCAATGCTGGACGTCGCCGACTCAGCTGATAGATCACCGTGCTGACCAGGACGTTCTTCCACCGGACCACGGTGTAGGCCCGTTTCGGTCCCAGTAGTGCGCGCAGCCGGTCGGCCAGGGCGTCTCGTGCGGGCACCGGCAGGATGTAGCTGGGGGAGCGTTGCAGCATCGTCACGTGCGCGGCGTGGTCGGTCAGCGCGGGCACCAGGGTCACCGCGGTGGCGCCGCTGCCGATCACGACCACCCGTTTGCCCGTGTAGTCGAGATCCTCGGGCCAGTGCTGCGGGTGCACCACTTGTCCGCGGAAGTCGCCGATTCCGGCGAACTGCGGGGTGTAGCCCTCGTCGTAGTGGTAGTAGCCGCTGCACACGAGCAGGAAGTCGCAGGTGAGTTCACGCGTGCCGCCGTCGTGTTCGGCCAGCACGGTCCAGTGCGACTCGGCGCTGGACCAGGACGCTTCGATCACCCGATGCCCGTACCGGATGTTCCGGTCGATCCCGGCGTCGGCGGCGGTCCGGCGGATGTAGCGCAGGATCGCCGGCCCGTCGGCGATGGCTTCCGCTTGCGTCCACGGGCGGAATCGGTACCCGAGGGTGTGCATGTCGGAGTCCGAGCGCACGCCGGGGTAGCGGAACAGGTCCCAGGTACCGCCGAGGGTGTCGCGCGCCTCGAGGATCGCGTAGGTGCGGTGCGGGAAGGCCGCCCGCAGGTGGTGGGCCGCGCCGATGCCGGAGAGGCCGGCGCCGACGATCAGGACGTCGAGGTGTTCGCTCATGCCCGTGCCCCTTTCGCGTCGCGGGCGCGCAGGCGGCGCTCCAGCAGCGCGACCACGCCGTAGTAGTGGGTAGGCGTCACCCGCGCCAAGGCATCGAACAAGTAGGCGTCGGGACCGACGAGGATCCGGGACTTGCCGTGTTCGACTCCGCGGCAGATGATTCGGGCTGCCTTCTCCGGTGTGGTCAGCGCCAGTGTCTCGAACTCCGCGGCCATCTGCTCGTGTGTCCGGCCCCGGCCCTCGGGGTCCTTGCGGACGCGGGCGTTGCGCGCGATGTTGGTTTTGATGCCGCCGGGGTGGACGTTCACCGCGGACACGCCGGTGCCGCGCAGCTCTTGGCGCAGGGCGTCGGTGAATCCGCGCACCGCGAATTTGGCTGCGCAGTAGGCGCTTTGATTGGGCATGCCCAGCAGCCCGAACACGCTCGAGGTGTTGACGATCACGCCGTGATCCTGCTCGACCAGGATGGGCAGGAAGGCGCGTGTGCCGTTGACGACCCCGTCGAAGTCGATCCGTCGCAGCCATTCGTCGTCGTCGGCGACGGCGTCGAGCACCGAGGAGGACATCGCGACACCGGCGTTGTTGAACACCGCCGCCAGTGGCGCGGTCAGCCAGTCGCGGACCTCGTCGGCGAAAGCGAACTGGTCGGCGGCGTCGCGCACGTCCAGGACGCGGGTGAGCACCGGGCCGGTCAGTGCGGCCGCGGTCTCCTTCAGCCCGACCGCATCGATATCGGCGATCGCGACGGGAGAGCCGGTGCCCGACAACAATCGGGCCAAACTGCGGCCGATGCCGGAGGCCGCGCCGGTGATGATGACCGGGCGGCCGGACAGCGGTCTACGGGTGCGAGGCATCGGTGCTCCTGCTTTCGCGCGTGCGGAGGGGATCGGCGAACCGTTCGCTCATGCTGTCGCCTCGACGGCACGGTCGAGTGTTCGCTCGGGACGCGGCGTGCGCCGGTGCACCACGGCGCGGCCCTTCCCGGCCGGGACGAGTGCGACACCGCGGAAGTGTGTGCGCTCGTCGCGGGCGTCGGTCGGCTCCAGCGTGAAGTCCCGCAGCAGTGTGCGCAGGACGACGTTCATCTCCATCGTGGCGAACGCGGCGCCGATGCAGCGGCGGCTGCCACCGCCGAACGGGATCCAGCTGAACGTGCCCGGACGGACGCCGACGAACCGGTCGGGGTCGAAGGCGCGGGCGTTCGGGAAGAGGTCCTCGTTGTCGTGCATCAACCGGATGTTGACCACGATCTTCTGGCCCTTGGGCAAGGTCCATCGGCCCAATTGCAGCGTGTCGGCCCGGACCTGGCGCAACGTCATGTCGATGACCGGCCGTACGCGCTGCACCTCCAGCAGCGTCGCCTCGCGCAGCTGTGACCCCCCGGCATCGGCTTCGGCGACCAAGCGGCGCAGGACCTCCGGGTGCCTGCGCAGCCGCTCGATCGTCCACGACAGCGTCGTCGCCGTCGTCTCGTGCCCGGCGGTGAGCAGGGTCAGCAGTTCGTCGGCGATCTCGCCGCGCGACATGGCCGTGCCGTCGTCGTAGCGCGCCTGCAGCATCATCGCCAGCACGTCGTCGCGCTCGTCCACCCCTTCGCGGGTGGCACGGTCGATGAGCCGGCCGACGATCTCGTCGTAGCGGCGGCGGTAGGCCGCGAAGCGAGCCCAGGGACCGAATCTGCCCAGCGCTCGCCGGGGAACCGGGACCGCGGCGAGGGCCGAGGCGATCAGGACGAGTTTGGGCAGCAGTCGGCGCAATTCCTCGAATTCCGCGCCCTCGGCGCCGAAGACCGCGCGCAGGATCACATTCAGCGTGATCCGCATCATGGAGTCCATGGTCGCGAACTCGCGGCCCGACGGCCAGTCGGCCATCTCGCGGACCGCCTCCTCTTCGACGAGCGATTCGTAGACGGCCAGCCTACGGCCGTGGAACGGCGGGGTGAGCAGTTTGCGCTGCTTGCGGTGCTCGGCGCCGGTCAGCGCGAACAGCGATCCCGGTCCGAGGAACTGACCGAGGTTGACGTCGATGTTGTCGACGAGATCGGTGCTCGTGGTGAACAGGGCTTTGATCTCGGCCGGGTCGGCGAGCACGACGCAGTCTCCGAATCGGGGCAGCTGGATGCGGAAGGCCGATCCGTAACGGTCGTGCATGCTCCGCCAGGTCCGGGTGCGGCCGGTCAGTATCCGCAGGTTCTGCACGATCGGCGGGCTGGATGGCCCGTCGGGAAGTCGCACAGCGGGCATGCGCCCACCTCCTCATGTGGTACTCCGATGTACCACTCGTACGGTACGCCCATGTACCAGGTGTGACAAGGGTTACATCGGACAATCGGGCGCACCGGCCGCAGTCGGCCGGGTCCTCACGCGACATCCCACAGTTCGGCGCTGTGGACGGCGAGCAGGGCGCCGATGCGCCGGAGCGCTTCGGGGGCAGGCAACGAGGCGATGCGGCGTCCGTCGCGCAGACGCAGCGCCACCTCGCCGGCGGCGGCCTCCTCGGCGCCGAGGATCGCCTGATACGGCACGAAGCGGTGGTCGCGGATGCGTGCACCGAGGCTGCCGCGATCCGGCGGCGACACCACCACGCGCAGCCCGAGGTCACGGCAGCGGCGCTCGAGGTGCGCGGCGGCCGGCTGCTGGGCCTCGGTCACCGGCAGCACCACCATCTGGGTCGGCGCCAGCCAGGCCGGGAAGCGGCCGCCGTGGCATTCGATCAGGTGGGCCACGGCCCGCTCGACGCTACCGATGATGCTGCGGTGCACCATGACCGGCCGGTGCACCGCGCCGTCGGCGCCGGTATAGCGCAAGTCGAACTGCTCGGGTTGATGGAAATCGACCTGCACGGTGGACAAGGTGCACTCTCGCCCCGCGCTGTCGCGGACCTGCACGTCGATCTTCGGCCCATAGAACGCCGCCTCGCCCTCCGCCGCGTCGTAGCTCAGGCCGCGATCGTCCAGAGCGGCGGTGAGCAGGCCGATCGACCGCTTCCACAAGAGCGGTGCGGCAACGTATTTGCCGCCCGGACCGGGCAGCGACAACCGGTAGCGGGCGGCACGGATGTCGAGTGCGGCGTAGGCGTCGGCGATCATCGCCAGCGCGCCGGCGACCTCGGCGGCTACTTGATCGAGGGCGCAGAAGATATGGGCGTCGTTGAGCTGGATTCCGCGTACGCGGGTCAATCCGCCCAGCACGCCGGACAATTCGGAGCGATACATGCCACCCAGCTCCGCGATCCGCAACGGCAGCTCCCGATAGCTGTGCGCGCGGGAACGGAACAGCAGCGCGTGGTGCGGGCACAGGCTCGGACGCAACACCACTTGCTCACCGCCGATGTCCATCGGCGGGAACATGTCGTCACGGTAATGCCACCAGTGCCCGGAGATTTCGTAGAGCTCGCGTTTACCGAGCACCGGCGAGTAGACGTGGCGGTAGCCCGCGCGGCGTTCGGCGGCGCGGAGGTAATCCTCCAACGCTTGGCGCACGGTCGCGCCGTCCGGCAGCCAGAACGGCAGGCCGGAGCCGATCAGGGGGTCGGTGTCGAACAGGTTCAGCGCACGGCCGAGGGTGCGATGGTCGGGCATGGTGGTGGTCTCCTCGTCGAGGAGGGCGAGTGACCACGAGACGAAGCCCCAGGGCACTCGCCCCGGGGCTCGGACAAACGTGGATCAGCGCGCCGGGACGGATTCCGGCGTCGTCGTCACAGCAGCGCGCTTCACGCGGGCGACGGTAGCAGAGGCCGCCGCGGTCACGCACGGGATTTTCCGGGAAAACGGTGAAGATCGCGAAGCGCCCACCCACGCGACGGCTTTCCCGCATAATCGGGTTCGATTGGCACGCAATGACATCGGGGGTCGATGGGGACGCGCAGAGCGGTGCTGCAAGCGGGAACGCTCCTCCCGCTGGTCGCCGCGTGCGCGCCGGACCTGCTGCTGGGCAGCTCGGACGCGGTGCGCGTCGGGGTGTCCTGGAGCGGTCAGGAACTGGCGGCCTTCCACGCCGTCCTGGACGGCTTGGACCTCGGCTTCGCGATCGAGGTGATCCCCCTCGGCGACAACACCGACACCGCGTTCACCGCGGGCGGGCGGTCCGCGCCGGACGTGGTGTTGCTTCCGCAGGCGGGACGGGTGGGTGAACTCGCTGGAGAACACAAACTGCGGCCCGTCGCCGAGACGGTGTGGACCGACGAACTCGGCAGCCGCTACGCCCAGCCCTGGCAAGTGCTGCTCCGCTCCGAGGGGCGCCTGTACGGGGTGCCGTTCAAAGCCGCCGACAAGTCGCTGCTGTGGTTCGACCGGCAGCAGTTCGACAGCTACGGCCTCGGTGGGCCGGCGGCTTGGACTCTCGAGGACTGGGTCGACCGGATGGAGGTGCTCGCCCAGAGCCCGATCCGCCTGCTCGCGCTGGCCGCCGCCGACGGATGGGCGCTGACCGACTTCTTCGAAAACGTTCTGCTCGCCGAATCCCCGCGCATCTACGACGATTTGGCGTCCAAAGGCAGCCGGGAGTGGGACAACCCCGCGGTGCGCGCCGCATTCGGGCACCTGGGCGTGCTGTGGGGGCAGCGGCACGCATTTCCCGGCGGCGTCGGCGTCGCGTTGACCAGGCAGTTCTCCGACGCCGTCCGGGAGGTGTTCCAGCACCGCCGGGCCGCGGCGGTCGTCGCCCCCGACTTCGCCGAACCGATCGTGCGCAGCGCGGTCCGCGCCTCCGGCCGCACCGTGGAGAACGCCGTGGGCGTGGTGCCCTTCCCCGCGGTGACCGCCGCGTCGGGGCGGCCGAAGATCGTCGGCGGCGACGTCATGGTGGTGACCCGGCAGGCCAACCCCCGCGCGGACGAACTGGTCGAGAAACTGGCCGGCGCACGCGCTCCGCTGCCGTGGATCGAGCGTTACGGCGGCTTCCTGGCGCCGAACCTGCGCACGCAGGCGGACTATTCGCCGTTGCTCGCACCCTCGGCACGTGAACTCGCCGCGCGCAGCACCTTCGATCTGTCCGACCGGATCGGTCCGGTGGGTGGCCGGGAAGGGCTGTGGCGGGTGCTGACGGAGTTCCTCATCGCGATCGGTGACGGCGCTCAGCGGCGGGTGGCCGAGTCCACCGATCGCGCGATCGCCGCGCTGGACGACGTCGAGCGGCGGCGTCGATGACCGGGCCTTCGGATTTCGACGTCAACGGTCTGCGCCTCGAGTTGGCCACCCGCCGTATGCGCGGGCCGTTGGTGCCCGGCGGCCGGCCGCGGCGCTGGCTGGGATGGGCGGCGGGTCTTCCCGCGACGGTGCTGACGGTCGCGCTCCTGGCGCTGCCCGCCGCGTGGACGCTCCTCATCGCCACCCGGGCACGTCCGGTCACGGTGCTCGCCTGCGCGCTCGTCGCGGCCGGTGCGCTTCTGCCCGCCGTGCTGCGCCGGCGGTTGGGTGTGCCCTGGCTACGAATCGTGGTGTGGCCGGCGGCGATCGGCGGCACGATCGGCGGGCTGTGGTTGCTGGGCGGCACGATGACCGCCGACGATCGCGGCGCCTACCTGCGCACGCTGCTGTGGGTGGCTTTCGCGATCGGGCTGCTGATCCTCGCGCTGGCGATCGCGTGGTGGGGGCGCCCGGCGCGCTGGCTGTGGTTGCCGCTGATCGTTCCGTTCGGAGTGTCGGCATTCGTGTCGGGCGTGGCGTTCCGGGTGATCTTCACCGACGGCGCGCGCCGGCTGGGCATCGAGGACGTCGGGCTCTACCGGTGGTGGCTCGCGGCGATGCTCGGGTCGGCATTCCTGTGGACCTGGCTGGGTTTCCTCACCGCGCTGTTCCGTGCCGGAATCCACGCGATAGAAGCCGATCCGGCGCGCGCGGGCTACCTCTACCGCGACGACGGCAGACCGCTGGCGGTCCGGCTGTACGAGTTGCTGCGGCCGGTGCTGCTGATCGCCGGTCTGGCCGTCGGCGTCGCGGCCGCGCGCGTGTTCGATGTGGTGCTGATCGGGGCGCCCGGGGCACTCGAGTACCAGGTCGACAGCGCGACCGTGCATTGGTGGCGGCTGTCGGCCGACGCCGAGCCCGGTGTCGCGGCCGCCTACGCGCTGCCGCTGGCGGTGCTCGTGGGCGCGGTCGCCTGGCTGCTGCAAGTCGACGTGCGCCGGCACCGCGCGAGCTGGTCGGCGGTGCGCGCGATGTCGGTGGCGGGCCGCAGGCGCGTCGGTCCCGTGCGAGCCGCGGGCATCGTGCTGGTCTCGGTGCTGGTGCTCTATCCGATCGGCGTGCTCGCCTATACCGGATTGCACGGGCACGACGGGTTCGGATTCGCGGCCATCGGTCTGCTGTGGGGCGACGACGGGCTGTGGCGTTCGCTGCAGACCACCGCCTGGGTCGCGGGGATCGTGACCGTGGTCGTGGTGGCCGCGGCCGCGCCGGTGGCCTACCGGCTGGCGGCGCTGCGCCCCAACGGCACCGCCGCCCGGGTGGCGGTCGTGGCGCTGGTCGTGCTCGCGGTGATGCCGGCGCAGACCTACCTCGGGCCGATCGACGGTCTGGTGAACGCCCACGAGCTGTCGGGCACGCGGATCCCGCTGATCCTCGTGCACGCCGCCGCCGGACTGCCGATCGCCATCCTCGTGCTGCGCGGCGCGATGCTCGCCCCGCCGGGCAGCGCCGCCGCGGACGCCCTGCACGGCTTGGCCAGTCCCGGCACGATCGCCCAGCGTGTGCTGGCCTCGTCCGGGCCTGCGCTGGGGGCGGTGGCGGTGCTCGAGTTCGTCCAGGTGTGGAACGACTTCTTCATCGGGCTCGTCGTCAGCGGAGCAGGCGCGAGCCCTTGGTCGCTGCTGTTGTGGGGCGAGGCGCGGCAATTCGGTGAGAACACCGCGCAATTGGCCGCGGGGTCGCTGGTGTCGGCCGTGCTGCCGGTGGCGCTGCTGCTGGTGACCTGGCGGCGGTGGGTGGTGCCGGGCCTGACCGGCGGAGTGCTGCGATGAGACCGGCCGCGCCGGGGTGCGGGGAGAGAGAGCGACGGTGAGTACATCGACCGAACCCACCGAACCGGTCGGGCAGACCGCGACGCCGCGATCCTCGATCTGGATCGGGTTTCTCGGCACCGCGTCGCTGGTCGCCTACACGGTGCTGTTCGAGTTGGTGCGCACCCTGGTGGTGAACTCGTTCGGCGAGAACGCCGTCGTCCAGTTCTTCAACGGGCCGCTGCGCTGGCTGTCGGTGCTGTTCATCGCCGCCGCCGCCGTCTACGCGCTGTCCCGGTTCGCCCGCGGGTACCGCACCCGAGTGCGGACCGCCCGGGAAATGGACCTGATCGCCGGTCTGGTCGAACCGGGCCCCGCGCTCGCCGACCACCGACCGCGCGCCGCCGCACCGGCCCCAGAAACGGTCGCGACGCTCGACGGGCACCTCATCGCCGCGGTGCTGCGGGACCTGCCGGTGCACGACTACGAAACCATCGCGCTGCTGGCCGTGCTCAACGCCATCCGGGACACGCCGGGACGGTTGCCGCTGGCACGCGAACCCTCCGCGCGCACCGCGGCGAAACTGCTGGAGGGTCTGTGCCGCCGGGAGATCGTCACCGAGCACGGCGCACAACGATTCCGCGTGCGTCGAGTGCCCGCACTCCCGGGTCGGGCCACGGTGACCGCAGGACCGCAGTGGGCAGCGGCGCTCACCGCGCTGCTGCAGCACTACGCCGACCGCGCGGGCCGTTGGGCGATCGCGCTGGAATCACGGCGCTTCGCCGTGGGCGCTCGCCGCTGGTTCGAGACCGAGGAACCCTACCTGCGTGCCCTGGTGGCCGCCTGCGCGAATCCCGGTCGGGAGTTTCCCCCGGCGGCGGTCGCGCACCTGATTCGCCTCGGCAATGCCCTGGACGTGTGGTACGCCCGCATCGGGTCGGGGGAAAACGAGACCGGCGTGGCCGACGATCTGTGCTCGCTCCCCGGAATCGACGAGCTGAACCGCGACCTGGTGTTGCTGCGAGCCGGACGGCTGGACGAGCGGCCGCGCGGCTACCGGCCGCGGCGGCTGTCGACGAGCTTGGCCGCCCGCTGGGAACATCAGACGGCGTTGCGGCGGCTGGCCACCGCACCGTTAGATCTGGACGAGGTCGCCGATCAATTGGAGACCGCGTGGTGGCTGCTGCCGCGCGACGACGTCGCCGGGGAAGTGTGCGCTCTGATCAATCTCGCCGTCGTGCACATCCGGCAAGGCCGCCTCGACGCCGCGCAGGACCGTCTCGAACTGGCCGAATCCCTCACCCGCACCGGTGTCGATCCCGACGGGCGAGCGCAGACCCACGAGACCATGGGCGCGCTGTGGTGGGCCCGCGGCGAACCCCGCCGCGCCCTGCGCTGCTGGCAGCTCGCGCTGAGCGCCTACCGTGTCCTGGACGACGACCCCGGCATCGGCCGCTGCCTGCAACATCTCGGGTCCGCGGTCGTCGCCGACCCCGACCACGCCACCTTGCTGTTGCCCGCCGACCCACCTCTCACCCGCGCCGAAGCCGTCCGCCAAGCCACCGGATGGCTGGCCGAAGCCCGCCGCAGGCATCCGGCCGCCCGCCACGCCGGACACTATGCGGCACAAGCCCGTTCGGATCTGCGCGCCGATCGCGGCTTGCTGGGCATCCGCCCCGCTCGCCGCCGCGGCCCGCTCGCGCGCATCGATCAATGGCCCGCGTCGGTCGAAGACCACGCCCACCGGCCGCGCTGATCGCGGGCTGATGCTCCCCGCGCCATCCACGCTCGTGCTGGTCCGCCATGCCCAGCCGTTCCTGCCGCGCCCGGGCGGACCGGGGGATCGGGAGCGCTCGCTGACCGACGAAGGCCGAGGCCAAGCGCAGCGGCTGGTCACCTTCCTGGCCGCCGCGGCACCCACCGCCATTGTCTCGAGCCCCTACCTGCGGGCGGTGCAAACCGTCGAACCCCTTGCCCGTCGCATCGGCCTGCCCGTTGTCACGGACCACGCATTGCGTGAATGGGATTCCGGATTCGGCCCGACTCCCGATTTCGCCCGCTACTACCGCGAAAGCTGGGCCGAACCGGGGGTGGGCCCGGCCGGGAGGGGAGAGCATGCGACAGCTCTCCGGGCGAGCCACCGCGATCCTGACGCAGCTGGCGCAGCGGCATCGCGGCGGGACGGTCGTGATCGGCAGCCACGGCACCTTCATCTCGCGCGCATTGATCGGGTTCGGATGTCGAGAGGTGGACTGGGCCTTCCACCGGGCGATGCCGATGCCCGCGATCTACCGGCTGGCCTTCGAGGACTCCGGCGTGCGAGCCACCGGGCCTGGTCTGGCGGAGTGAGCCGCTGCAGGCGTCGTCGAGGTAGGGCACCTCAACTCGCGATGCCTGCGTCGATCTGCTGGGCGCGGCGAAGCAGCGTGGGATCGTGTGCGTTGACCAGCAGCAGTTCAGGGGCCTGGGTGGTCCACAATTCGGTGAGCCGTTCGTGGTTGGCGCGGACTCGAGGCATGTCGTGGGCGATGAAGCGCTCCATGAGGATCAGAGAGCGGGGCACGCGGCTGGTGCCGTCGATCTGCCCGTGGTGGTAGAACGCATCGCCCGCGTGCAGGATCCATCGCTTGCCGGTATCGATGGCGATGGCGGCATGGCCGCGGCTGTGGCCGGGCAGGCCGATCATGACGAGGCCGGACGCGACGTCGGTGAGTTCATGGGCGGCGGCGAAGCCGTTCCACGGCTCGCCGTATCCGGGGAGGTGGCCGACCAGCGTCGGGTGGTGATCGCGTTGGGTAGCCAGGTAGCGGCCCTTCTCGACGAAACCGCGCGGGTGCAGTGCCGCGTCCGCTTCGGCCGCGGTGAGATGCACTCTGGCCCAGGGAAAGTCCGCCAGCCCACCGGTGTGGTCGGCGTCGAAGTGGGTGAGCACGATATCGCGGACATCACGCGGGTCGAACCCGAGACGTGCGATCTGCCGGACGGCGGCTTCGTTCTCGTCGAACCGCGGGCGGACGTAGTAGCGGCCGGGCCCGAACCGGGCCCCGGGTTCGGCGGCGTCGCGCAGCCCCAGTCCGCTGTCCACCAGCACCAGGCCGGTGGGCGTCTCCAGCAGCAGGACATGGCAGACCAGGCCCTCAGGGGTGCACAGCGGGCGCATGGTGCCGCAGTTGAGGTGGTGGACCTTCATCCCAGTGCCTCGAGCATCACCGTCATGACCGTCGGATCGCCTCCGAGGAGGCCGGCGTCGACGGCCTGGATCGGGTTGCTGCCGTCCCAATTCGCCGCGGCCGGCTTCACCAGGTCGAAGACGAACTTCTTGGCGCCCCCGACGTCGGAGATCTCGATGACGGTGCCGGGCTGGTGCTCGGTCTGCAGGTAGGCGAATCGGCCGTCGGAGCCACCGATGCGGCCTTCCTGTCCGACGGTGAATCGGGCGGCGAGGGCTCGGTCGCGGAGCTCGATGGTGGCCACCGGATCGGGGGTCGGATGCGGCTCGGTGTGCGCGTCGGCGAAGGACAAGACGATCTTGCCGGTGGCCGCTTTGTCCCGCGGTCGCTGCGCGGCGGCGCGCATTGTCACGGTCTTCTCCTGCGTTCTATCGGGTGGGAGTGGCGGTCAGTCGCCGAGGTCGGGCGGTGTGGTGGCCAGCAGGCGCGGGTCCGGTTCGTTTCCGGTCGTGGCGGCGGCTCCGGCGAGGGCGCGGGCGAGGGTGAGCAGGCCGCGGGGCCTGCGTTTGTCCAGCCCGCCCAGCAGTTGCTTCAGGACGGTGAGCTGATCGAAGTAGATCCGTTCGGTCGCCAGGTTCTCGTGCTCGTCGAAGACGAAGTAGGCCGTCATCCTGGTCCGGTGGGTCGACCCGGTCGGCGGGATCTTTCCGAGCGGCCCGGAATGTGTTCCCAGTAACCAGAATTCGACGATCACCGCGTCGTGACTGTGCCGCAGGGCGATGATCTCGTGGTCTTGGTCGGGAAAGGCGCGTCGGGTGTCGCGATAGTAGCCGCGCACGTCCTCCTCGCCGTCGTGGACGACCATCGGCGCGATCAGCTCGTAATGCGGGTGCGGGAACGTCGCCAGGGTGGCGTCCCAGTCCTGGGCCACTTCGTCGTGGAAGTGATCGAGGACGAGTTTCTCGCGAGCGCGCAGAACGGGTTCGGGGGGCAAGGTGAAACGTGGCGACATCGGTTGCTCTCTCCTCAACGCTGCGGGCCGTGGGTGATGTGGCCGTGGTGGAAGGTGGGGTGGGTGCCCGGGTTGGTCCACACGCCGGTGAGTTCGCTGGAGGGGAAGAACTGTAGGAAGCGTGCGTCGGTTTGGCTGCGGTCGGCCAGCGTCTTCTCGAGGACGACCGAGTTGTATTGATCGGCGGTGGTCTCGATCGTGTTCGCGTTGAGCACCACCTCCTGCTGCCATTGCTGTGCCCAGCGCGCCAGGCCGGGCATCCGGGAGTGTTCCGGTGTCAGCGCTTCGGTCGCGATCACGTTCTCGCTGCTGACCCAGATCCCGGTCGAGGTGTTGAGCACGAGGCTCTGGTTACCGAACACGTGGCCCGGCGTCTTGACCACGGCGACACCGGGGCCGAGGACGACCGAGCCGTCGATGGGCAGGAACGCCTCCGCGGGCACGTCACGATAGGTGGCGGGCTGGTACCACGGCTTCTGCAGCGGATGCAGCTCGGCCATGCCGACCAGCTCGTCGCGCTGGACGACGACCTTCGCGTTGGGGAAGATCGCCGCCGGTGTGGTGCCGAGGTCGTCCTGATGGGCCGTGGTGCCGATCCACCGCCGCAGATCTTGCGTGTGCAGGTGGTCGAACATCAGGTAGTCGACCTCCTCCGGCGCGATCCCCAGGCGCGACAGATGCGCTTGCACCGTGCCGTGCTCGCGGACCATGCGCCGTTCGATCACGGCCGGGGTGCGGCGGGCGAGATTGTCGAAATACGGTGTGTAACGCCCCAGTTCGACGTCCGAGGGTTCGAACAGCAGCGTGCGGCGGCGGCCGTCGGAATCATGCCAGCGGATCACCAGCATGCGGTTGGTGATCGACAGGAACGGCGTGATCGCGCGGGAGGCGCGGAACAGTCCGAATCGGGTCGGATACGGCAATGTCACCAGATCGCAGGTGGTGACGCTGTCGGGGGTGCCGGTGCTCGGGAACTCTCGGCGGAACGCCATGGCCTGGGCGCGAGCCAGTTGTAGGCGCGCGCCCGGGCCGCCGTCTGCGTGGGCGAGATCGGTGAAGGTGTCGATGTGGTCTCCGACGGTCCGAAGATCGGCGACGTCGGAGGTTCCCCAGGGGAAACGCATGTCGGACTCCGATATCCACGGTGTGGGTTTGGTGTGGCTCCGACGCTATATCCACGATGTGGATTAAATCAAGAGGGGTGCGGCAGAATGACGACATGACCAGCCGAGCTCCCTCGACGCGCCGCGGACGACCTCCGAAAGGCGCGGGACAGCTCACCCGTGCGGCGATCGTCGAGGCGACCCTCGACGTGATCGGCAGCGACGGTGTCGGGGCGGTGGGTATCCGAGCGGTCGCGCGCGCGCTCGGAGTCGATCCGAAAAGCCTGTACAACCACGTCGACGGGAAAGACGGGTTACTGGATGCGGTAGCCGAGCATCTTTTGGGCTCGATCGAGTTGCCCGCGCTCAGCGGTGACCTCCGCAGTGATCTGCGCGCCATCGCGGAGGCGTTCCGCGATCGCGCTCTGCGGCATCCCGCGGCCGCCGCGCTGGTACTCACACGGCAGCTGGGATCAGTGGAGGGCTTGTCGCCGATCCAAGCCGTCCTGGAGGTGCTGCGCGCCGCGGGGTGCGACTCGGAGGAAGCGGTTCATCTCTTGCGGACGATGTTGGCCACGCTCATCGGCACTCTGCTGCGCGAAGTCAGCGCGGGTCCCACCTACGGAACCAGCGACACCGCCGGCATCGCCGCCCGTCGGACGACCCTGGAACAATCCGGACTGCCGGCCGTGGCCGAAGCTGCTCCGTACTTGGCCCGGTTCGACAGCCAGGCGGAATTCGACTACGCGATGGATCTGGCGCTCGATGCGATCGTCGCGCGTGTCAGCGGTTCGGCACGAAACGGCTGAGCCGCCGACGCACTCACGCGCGCCCCACCACCGACGGTCGAGCTGCCGGCGTCCACGGTTCGGCATAGCCGCCTCGGGGCAGCCAGGCGCGAGCGGCGAAGGGTGGCGGCGGCGAAGAACACGGGCATGGCCCACGCTCGCCGCTGCGGTGGGCCTGGCGCTGTTGCACGCCGACGCCGGCGAAACGATGCGCGCCATTCGCGGCGCCGCCGCCGGACGAGCCGAGACCTTCCAGCGCAGGGCCACCCCTTGCACATCCACCCCGCAGTCGTCAACGGCAGCGTCGGACTGGTCAACACCCTCCACGGCAACCCGTTCTCGATCATCGGCTTCACCTTCACCACGGCCGGATCGCCGCCATCGACATCTTCTCCGGCCAGGAACGGCTCACCAACCTCGATCTGACCGCGATCGTCGGATGAGGCGACCCCGGAAACCGGACTCGACGACGCCGGTGTCCGGGATGCGCCGGCTCAGCTCGCGGTGCGGATCCGGGTGAGGAAGTCGAGGTTGGTCCCGGTCTGTCCGAGGCCGGTCACCAGCAGTTCGAGCGCTTGCTGGGGGTCGCGGCCCGCGAGGGTCTTGCGCAGGGATCGAGTGGCGGCCAGTTCGTCGGTGGACAGCAGCAGTTCCTCCTTGCGCGTGCTCGAACGATCGATGTCGATCGCCGGGAACAGACGGCGGTCGGCGAGATGCCGATCGAGTTTCAGCTCGGCGTTTCCGGTTCCCTTGTACTCCTCGAAGATGACGGTGTCTGCCAGCGAGCCGGTCTCGACCAATGCGGTGGCGATGATGGTGAGGGAACCGCCGTCCTCGATATTGCGTGCGGCGCCGAGGAATCTCTTCGGTGGCGCGAGCGCGCCCGCGTCCACGCCACCGGAGAGGATGCGGCCGGACCCGGGGGCCGCCGAGTTGTAGGAACGGGCCAGCCGGGTCAGCGAGTCCAGCAGTACGACGACGTCGCGGCCCATCTCGACAAGGCGTTTGGCGCGTTCGATGGCCAACTCGGCGAGCGCGATGTGTTCGTGCGCGGGCTGGTCGAAGGTCGCGGCGGCGACCTCGGCAGGCACCGTGCGGGACAGGTCGGTCACCTCTTCCGGGCGTTCCCCGACCAATACCAGCATCAGCTGGCATTCGGGATGATTCTTGGCGATGCCGTGCGCAATGGACTGCAGCACAGTGGTTTTGCCCGCCTTCGGTGGTGCGACGACCAAGGCGCGCTGGCCCTTGCCGATCGGCATGACCAGATCGGTGGCGCGAGTGGTCAGCTCATGCGGCTCGGTTTCCAGACGGAGGCGGTCCTGCGGATAGATGGGCACCAGGTCGGGGAAGTGTGGTCGCGCCGCGGCGTTGCCGGGTGGCAGGCCGTTGATGCCCTCGATCCGAACCAGCGGTGCTCGTCTGGCGCCGTCACGCTTGGGGCCGATCGCGCCGGTGACGGTGTCGCCGCGGCGCAGTCCGTATTCGCGGACCGTACGCGCCGGTACATGAGCGTCGTGTGGTCCGGGCAGGTAACCGTCGACGTGCAAGGAGGCGTGGTTGTGGGTGATCTCGAGGATGCCGGTGACCGCTGTCGGCCGGTCCTCCCCGGATTCACCGTCTCGTGTGTGAACAGCATTGTCTTGCATGAGTATTTCTCCTGAGAGTGGAATGGATGTCGGCGGGTCGCCGTGAATGCCGCCTACGGGGAATGGCGCTCGCAGCGCGCACCGATGTGACGTGTCGCAGGAATCCGTACAAGTCCGAACACGCTGTCCGAGTGCACGGCAGTCGAGAACGCCGTGGCGATTGTGGACTCTTGTGGGAGGGAGTTGTCACCTACGTCCACAAGATGAAGACCGCACCTACGGTAGCGGCATCACGCGCAACACGCAATGGTGGGGGTTTATTCCGGTGTTCGATTCGAAGCCCGTAGCGCCGTGCCACGGCGCTGTCCGTGCGGCACTGGACGGTGGCAGCCAATGATGTCGCGAAACCCGTCGCGCCGTGGGCGAACCCGGCATCCGCGGTGATGCGTGGGCGGCTGTCGAGTGCGACGGAGTCTCGCCGACCGCCGTCGCACGCCGTTCTCGCTACAGCACCACGGTCTGACCGCGGGGAGTTCGACGATGCGGTCTCCCCATCCGCGCCGCCGCATGTTCGCGTGAAAATCGCTCAGTGCGGAAGGGCCGCCTCCGAGCCCGGCCCGAGGTCAGGCTGCGGTGATCTCGATGCCGATGGTGTCGCTGCGGCCGCGCCGCAACGCGTTGCTGAGGACGGCGATCCAGCCATGGGTCCCGTAGCGTCGCCGGATCAGTTGGCGTGCTGTGTTGCTGCCGGCTTCGTCGAGCACGACGGCGGTGGCGTTGACGATCTCGCCGTGGGCCTTGCCTCGCAGGCTGCAGGGTTGCAGGGTTGCGGCGGATGCGTTCGATCTTCCAGGAGTCGGCGTTCCAACCACCCTCGTTTCTGGTAATCGCCCTTCAGAATGTCCTGCAGTTCGGCGGAAGGTCTGCTGGCATGTCCGGGGCAACGCGGCCTGCGGCGGTTCCGAAGACCCACCTGCGAGGACCCGATCGGCGCGGCAGTGACGCCCGGTCCCGAGAAGATGGGTTCCGTTACCTATGAGCGACTAGGTCGAGTTTCCCATCAGAGTCAGCCCAAGGCGGTAGGTCGACGCTCGACCCGGTGGACGAACAGTCACGACCGCAAGACCTCTACCAGCGACGATATGGCGATCAACGCGCAATACAGTGTTGCATCCCATGCTATTGCGGCAATTTCACCTCGTGCGGCGTCTTGTCCGGACGCAAGCCGCGCCAGCTGGGGTGGCGCAGGCCCTCGGGGGTGGCTTCGCGATATTCGATGTCGGCGACCAAAACGGGCTCCACCCAGTGCGCGGAAGCGGCGATAGCGCGCGGGGGCGGGGTATCGAAGGGAGTGTCCGGCCGGGACAGCTCGTTCAGGCGGGCTTGCAAGGAGCGGCGATCGGGCATGGTCCATCCGGTGCCGACATTGCCGATATGCACCAGCTGGTCACGGTCGTCGTACGCGCCGAGTGCGAGCGAACCGAACGTCGCGGAAAACCGCCCCGTACCGGGCAGCCAGCCCGCGACGACGACCTCCGTCGTCTTACGCAGCGGTGTCTTGATCCACACCGGCGAGCGGCGGCCCGGGTAGTACGCGGAATCGAGACGCTTGGCGACGATCCCTTCCAGACCGTGCTCGCGGGCGACGTCCATCAGAACCATGGGGTCGATGTCGGTGTAGTAGGGCGGGGTGCGGGCGAGGGGGCGATCGAGCGCGAGTTCCGCCAAGCGCTCACGTCGTTCGGTGTAGGGCAGCGACAGGAGGGAGGCTTCGCCGACGGCCAGCAAATCGAAGGCCAAGTATTGCGCCGGGAATGCGCGCAGCAATTCCGCGCTCGGCGAGACCACATGCATCCGTCGCTGCAGGCGGCCGAACGACGGCGCCCCCGTCCGGGGATCCGGGGCGACGATCTCCCCGTCGAGAATCAGCCCGCCGCGCTCGCCCAGATCCGCGAGCACTGCGGTGAGCTCGGGAAATGAGCCACTGAGATCGCGATTGTTGCGACTGTAGAGCCGGCAGTCCCCGTCGCGGCACCGTGCGATGGCGCGAATGCCGTCCCATTTCATCTCGAAGGCCCACCGGCCACGGTCTCGCGGCGGCCGTCCGGAGACGGCCAGCATCGGCGCCGGCGCTGACAGCACATCATCAGCATATCTTCAGCAAACGGGCGGGTCGGGCAGGCCCGACGGCGGCCCGGAGTCATAATCCGAGCTTGGTGACCGCGTTGTCTTCCAGCGGGTTGGCGGTGCGAATGTAGCCGTGGACGGTGCGCGGGTTGGTCCAGCGGCCCTGGCGCATGATCTCGCGGTCGCTGGCGCCGCCGAGCGCGGCCTGGGTGGCGAACCCGGCGCGCAGCGAATGTCCGGAGAACAGGTCGGGGTCGAGCCCGGCCCGGGCGGCATAACGCTTGACCAGTTCGGCGACGGCCCGGCCGGACATAGCGCGGTCGCCGATTCCGCCGTGCCGGTTGATAGTGGGGAAGACCGGCAGGTCCGCGTCGGTGAGCGTAGTGCCGGTGAAGCCATGACACCGGTGGATGTCGGCCGACTTCGCGGGACTGTCGGCCAGCCAGGCGCGCACGCCGGAAGTCCCTGCGGCGTCGTGTATTTCGCGCAGTCGCAGCCAATCGGCGAAGGCGCATACCGGACAGGTCGCGGGGCGGCGGCCGCGGGGGAGGGCCACGCGTTGTTCGGCCGCGCCGGTGGGGTCGGTCTTCGTCGCGGGCAGCCGGATCAACAGGAGCGGCTCGCCGGTCGTGTGGTCGATCCCGACCTCGACGTCGCCGATACGCAGCCCGGCCAGTTCACTGCGGCGCAGAGCACCCGCGAAACCGATGAGCAGTGCGAGCGCATCGCGCCGCCGGGCGGGTTCGGCCGGCCAGCCCGGCTCGGGCAGCCCGCCGAGCAGTTGGTCGAGAGTGTGCAGCAGGACGGGCCGTTTGCGTTTGGGTTGTGTCCGCCGGGTGCGGCGGATGCCGCGCAGCGTCAGCCGCACCACGTCCGACCGAGTCGGTGACGGCAGGCCATTCGCCGCGTGCACCGCCGCGATGGCTGCCGACTTACGCTCCAAAGTTGCCGGGCTGAACGCCCATTCGCCGCCGTCGCGCCGCGCGTCGGCGGCCGCGGCGAGATAGACCGCCACGTCCAGCGCGTCGGCGGGCAAAGCCTGGCGCCCCTCGGTGGCGCACCACGCCGACCACGCCACCCAATCCGCCCGGTAGGCGCGCAGTGTGTTCGCCGATTGCGACGCCTCGAGATACCGGCGCAGCGAACCGGCTTGATCGTCGTCGAAGCGGTCGCGCACCAACCGCAGTGCCGCCGCATCGACCAGCACGCTACGCACACCACGGCGCAACTCGGTACGCACCGCGTCCGGGACCACCACAACGCTGGATCGATCGTCCACGACTCGGCTCCCGCGTTCTCATCAGTGACTGGCTGTTCGCACTTCGGCATTCGGCGCAGGAAGTCAGCCTACGGCACTGGGGTGCGGCCCTGGCGCGGGTCCGTTCGGCGTGAGCCTCTCCGAATGCGATTGGCACCGCTACGTGCTCGCCAGCCGCGTCAAAGCGATGAGAACGACCCTCGACTCGCGGGGAGGGGTACCCAGTTTTACGTCCTTTTCGTTGATATTTCGTTTCGTCACGACAAACGCTACGAAACAGAATTAATCCCATTGATCAACCGGCCAACTCGGGAACCTGACCGCCGATAAGGTTCACTTATCGGCGGTCAGTGTGGGAGTCCTGACTCCGTCGTAATCGCCGCTGGGTTCTGGGCCCGGAATCCTGAAGGGTGGTGATCGGGCGGGATCTACCAGTTCGCTGCAGGGCGTCGGTGATTCGGCGCTGCGCAGTGGCGAGATCGCGGCTGGTGGGAAGTCCGGCAACGCGTGAGGCTGCGCTGGGCGCTCGGCGCTCGGCACCCTGGCATCTCTGGGTGATCGGCATAGTGTTCTTCCCGCTGAACCTCGGCGGCGTGTATGACTACGTCATGGCGCTCAGCGAGAACGCCGATTACTTCCGATCCCAGAACTACAACAGCGAGCAGATCGGGTACTTCACCGACTATGCCCTCGTACCGGCGGCCTTCTGGACCCTGGGCATCTGCGGTGGACTGCTTGCCGCGATCCTGCTGCTTATGCGCATCCGCTGGGCCGTGCCGGTTGCCGTCACCGGACTGGCCGGCCAGGTGATCCTCGACATCCTCACCTTCGGTTTTCGTGACCGTTGGCAGATCCTCGGACCGCGGCTGGCCCAGTTCGATCTCGGGGTGCTCCTGCTGACAACAGGATTTGTAATCTACTGCCGGACGCAGGTGTTCCGGGGGACTCTGCGCTGAGGGTGATCGTGGACTGCGGCCGGGGTTTCGGGCTTCGGCTCGGCGGCCGGCGCCGGACTCGTGCGCAGCAGGGCGAGAGTCAGCACGGTGCCTGTCGCGGCCAACGTGGCGGCGAACGCGAATGCGATGTTCAGTCCGGTCCGGTAGGCATCGGCTGCTGTGGATTGCCGAGCCACCACATCGGCGAGTAGCAGTACGGCCGTGACTCCGATCCCTGACCCGACGCGCTGTGCGGTGTTGACGATGCCCGCCGCGATCCCTGCGTCGGCCTTGTCGACAGAGGTGACTGCGGGGACGGTGACGCCGACGAATGCGGCGGGCAGGCCGATGCCGAGCAGTACCGCGCCCGGCAGCACGTCGATCAGGTAGTTGCCGTGTTCGGGCAGGCGGGCGAACCAGGCCATGGCCAGGGCCTGCAGCCCGAGGCCTGCGGCCAGTACCCGCCAGGCGCCCAGGCGATCCAGCGCATACGGGATCAGCGTGCGGGAGACGACGACGTTCACCACGGCCACCGGCAGCACCGCGAGGCCGGACGCGGTCGGACCGTAGTGCTGGGTGTTCTGCAAGTACAGAGCCAGCAGGGCGAAGGTGGGCACGTGCGCCGCGCCGACCAGCGCGTTGACCACGGCCGACCCACTCACCTGGCGAATGGTGAACAGGCGCAACGGCATCAGTGGATGTGAGCTGCGCGCCTCGAGGAGCACGAAGCAGGCGAGCAGCGCGAGCCCGGTCACCAGCAGGCCCGACGCCAGGGTACGAGTCGACTCGTCGCCGAGCGCGCCGATGGCATAACCGGTGGTCAACAGCGCCGCGGTGCCGATGATCGCCCCCGGCGCGTCGAGTCGGCGCACAGCCAGGACCGATGGCGCCGGATCCGGCGGGAGCACTCGGACGAAGGCCAGCGCCAGCACGCCCACGGGCAGGTTGATCAGGAATATCGACGGCCAGCCGGCCAGATCGGTGAGTGGTCCGCCGACCGCGGTGCCGATTGCCGCGCCCGCCGCTCCCATCGCACTCCACACCCCGAAGGCGCGATTTCGCACGGCAGGCTGGGTGAATGTCGTGGTGAGCAGTGCCAGTTGCGCGGGGATGACCACGGCCGCGCCGAGACCCTGCAATGCCCGCGCGGCGACAAGGACCGCCGGGGCCGGCGCGAATCCCGCCAGCGCGGACGCCACCGTGAACACGGTGAGTCCGCCCGCGAACACGCCGACTTCGCCGACCAACACCGACTCACCCGCGAATACGCGGTACCCGTCCGCACCTATCTGAGATTGGATTCCCGGCTTGCCACCGCCGGGCTGGCGGCACTCACCTGGGCGCCGGCACTGCAGGCGCTGGTTCCACGGCGAATGCCCGGCAGCGACAGATGGGTGGTCCTGGCCCGGCCCGCCGACGGACCGATACGGTGGGCCACCGGCCGTGGACAATCCCTGGCCACAGCCGCGGTCGCCGCCACAGCCGTCCAGGAGATAACACACCACCGAATCACCGCACCGACATGGATCCACGAACTTCTCGAGATCGACACACTGCGACACGATCTATCGGCAGCAGGTATCAGGCTCTGACATCCGACTCGACCGGCAACCGGCGAACTCCTCACCACCGCTTTACGACCACGCGCCTGTCCGGCTCACGGGCCACGAGTCGGCCCACAACCTCACGCTGGACGAAACCCGGAGCCGCCGAAGCTACCTCGCACTTCCTGACAGCTTCAGGAATCCGGAGGTCGAGCCGCGGTGTTCGCCGAACGGTGCGACGGGATCAATGGACGAACGTGAGATCGAATGCGGGCCGGTGGGTCACCACGATTCGATCAGTGGGACATCATGCTCCTGCCGCTGCCATTGGGCGGTGAGGCGACGGAGTCGGTCCGGGGCGGCGATGCCGCGCACGCATGCGATCTTGTCGTCGCGGATCTCCAGGATCGCGACCCCACGGACCTGGTCGTCGAGGATGGCGAGCATGGCCGGGCAGCCGTTGACCACGGCGGCATGGATCGAGGGCGAGCCGCCGGCGAGTCTGCGCTTGGTCGGCGAAGGTTTGAAGCCGGCCCGCACCGCGCCGGCGATCCGCTCCGGCGTCGAGTACCTGACCAGCTTCTCGGCCAGTCCCAGCCCGGCGCCGTCGGAAATGCCGGTCGCGTCGCCGGTCAGCAGCGCGACCAGCCGTTCGGTCCGGCCCGAAGACGCGGCATCGACGAACGCCTCGACGATTCGACGCGCGGAAGCGTGGTCGATGTCGGTGCCGTTACCGGCGGCGGCGAGTCGACGCCGGGCTCGGTGCGCGTGTTGCTGGCTGCCGGACTCGCTGATGCCGAGAATCTCGGCTATCTCGGCGTGGCTGTACGCGAAAGCCTCGCGCAGCACGTAAACGGCCCGTTCGACCGGCGACAGGCGCTCCATGAGCGTCAGCACCGCCAAGGTCACCGATTCCCGCTGCTCGACGGTGTCTGCCGGACCCAGCATCGGGTCGCCGTCGAGGAGCGGTTCGGGCATCCAGGCGCCGACCGCGCGTTCACGCCGCACCTTCGCCGAACGGAGCCGGTCGAGCGCCAGGTTGGTGACGATCTTCGTCAGCCATGCTTCGGGCACCTCGACGTGCTCCTGGTCGGCGGCCTGCCACCGCAGAAACGCGTCCTGCACCGTGTCCTCGGCATCGGCGGCCGAGCCGAGCAGACGGTAGGCGAGCGAGGCCAGCCGATTCCGGCTGGCCTCGAAACGCGCCACGGTGGCAGTGTCCATGAGCACGACTCTATCCAGCGACCGGATGGGTCGAGGGCTCCCGGATGGCCAAACGGTACTGGTGACTCGGCTTTCCGAAAGTCGGGCGGCTGATGGCCCAGGCGGCGGTATTGATGATCGCCGACTTGATGCGTGCGGCCGCCCAGCCGCGCAGGGCTCCCGGCTTCGCCCGCGCGTCACCGTCGACCAGCTGGAACAGCCCGTCGTTACGGCCGAGACTGATGTGGTTGCCGATATAGGAGAATGTGGTCGGCGCGACTTTGCGGCCGGTCAGATCCCCGATTATCGCAGCCGTCGCCGCCTTACTGGTGGGTCCCGCCGAAGCACACGACATCGGGTACGGCAGGCCGTTGTCGCCGATGACGAAGACGCTGTCACCGGCGGCGTAGACGTTCGGGTGGGAGACCGACCGCATCTGACGGTCGACCGTGATCTGGCCGTTGGGTTCCACCGCGAGGCCGCTGGCGGCGGCAATCGAATGGACTGCGAAACCGGCGGCCCACACGGTCGCGTCGGAGCCGAAAACGGTGCCGTCGGCGGCGATCGCCGCAGCCTCCTCGACGCGCACGATGGCGGAGTGCTCGTGGACCGTGATACCGAACCGGTCGAAGGCGCGCCGCATGTGACGGTGGGCCTTGGCGCCCAGCCAGCCGCCGAGTTCGCCGCGGGTGACGAGGCTGACCCGAAGCCCTGGCCGGGATTCGGCGAGCTCGGTGGCGGCCTCGATCGCGGTCAAGTTGCCGCCGACAACCAGCACCTTCCCGCCCTCGTCCAGCTCGTCCAGGCGTGCGCGCAGCCGCAGCGCCGCCGGCCGCGCCGCCACATGGTAGGCGTGCTCATCGACGCCAGGAACGCCGTGGTCGGCGATGGTGCTGCCGAGCGCGTAGAGGAGGGTGTCGTATTCGAGCCGGTCGACGCCGTTGCCGTCGGCGACCGTGACAGTCCGATGCTCGGGGTCGAGGTCGGTGACCCGAGCCAGTCGTAACCGGATGTCGGTGCCCGCGAACACCTCCGCCAGCGGCCGGTGGCGCAGCTCCTGCCCGGCGGCGAGCTGATGCAGGCGCAACCGCTCGATGAAGTCGGGTTCGGCGTTGACAACGGTGATCTCGAAATCGTCGGAGTGGAGCTGGCGGGCCAGGAATGTGGCGGAGAATGCTCCAGCGTATCCGGCCCCGAGGACGACGATGCGGTGCTTCATGGTTCGCTCCTGTCTGGTTCGCGTGCTTCCTGAACGAGACAGCCCCCGAATTCCTGACAGCATCAACGAGTGACGTGGGCTACACCGGGGCGTGGTCGGCAGACGACCGCCACGCTCTCGGGCGTCCTCGATTCCGGTGAACTTGCCCCCGTGACCCGGGGACGGATCGGGTAACTGCCTGGCTGCTCCTGCCCGCCGGAGAGGCCGCCCGCGCGGAACGCCACGCGGTTCTTCGATGCGTACGCCGCCGCCGAGGACGCCCTGATTCGGCGAGCCCGCGCGTGGCGCTGTGCAGCCCGGTGGGCAACCTCTATGGGGACGGGCAGGCCGAGCTCGGCTGGCCCGACGAGACAGACGCTACGATCTGGCCGTGTCGAAGGTGTGCAACTATCCGGGCTGCTCCCGTCCCATCACGAGTGCAGCGGGGCCCGGCCGTCCCTCCGAGTACTGTGACCGGCCGGATCACACGCGATGGCGCGCGTGGCGGGAACGGCAACGGCAGCAACAGGAGTCCGAGGCCGCGGCTGCTCCCGTCACTGTGACGAAACCAGGGCCGGTGACTGTCGCGCGGTTGCGCGCCGATGAACTGCTCACACAATTCCGCGGACTCGCCGAGCAGCTCAACACCACGCTCAGCGCCGCCGTCGCAGAGTTGTCCACGCTCGCAGACCCGGCGATCGCCGAAGCCCAGGTGCAAGCGGTACAGGTCGATGCCGCACGGCGGATCGCCGAGGCGGAGGGCGCAGCGGTAGCGGCCGAGCAGGCCCGGCGGGAGGCGCAGGAGGCCAGGGAACTCGCCGAGTCCGCCGCCGACGACGCGGCGAGCGCTGCCGAGCAGGCCGAAGCACTGATCGCCCAGGCCGATGCGGCGCGTGACGACGCGCTACGGGAAGTCGAACGGGTCACCAAGCAGGCGGCGGACGAGGTGTTCGCGGCCCGCAGCGCCGCGGAAGCCGAGATCCGCACTGTGCGCCGCGAGTCCGCCGAGCAGGCCGAACGCCTCGAACAGCAAGCCGCGGAACAGGTTCAGCGAGCCGAACGCCGCGCCGAGACCGACATCGCGCAGGCCCGGCGGGAAGCGGCGGCACAGGTCGCGGCGGCCCATTCCGAACGCGATCTCGCCGCCCAACGCGCAGCCGACGCCGAACGAGCGGCCGAGCGAGCCGAACGCACCGCCGCCGAACGTGCCGAAGCCGCCGACGAGGCGCGAGCCGAATGGCGGCGAGTACGCGCAGAACTCGAAGCCACCCGCACCGAGCTCGCCGACGCCCGTCGCGCCGCGGCGGCCGAACTCGCCTCTGTCCGCGCCGAAGCCGCAGCCGCCGTCGAAAAGGCGCGTGCAGAAGCCGCGCAACGTCTCGAAGCGCTGGACGAAGCCCGCGCCCAGACCCTCGCGCGCGCCGAACGCGCCGAGGCCCAACTGGACGAACTCCTCGCCGAAGCTCGCCGCAAGCTGTCCGCTGCCGAACCCGAACGGCGTGGCGACGCGTGATCGGCCGATCCTGTGCCGACCATATTCTCGGGACAGCAGTGTGGACCAAGAGAAAGGATCCGGCATGTCCGTCATTCACCGGACCACCATGGTGTCCACGAAGATAGAACTGCTTGCCTCATGGTTGCCCAGTCCTGCCTGGTATCGCGGTGCGAGCCAGGCGGATCTACGGAAAGCCGGTGGGTTCCGGCTCGACGACCCGGAGCGGAAGTCGGGATCGAATTCCTGGCGGTCACAGATCACTCCGGAGCGCGTCCGTGCACCTATCACGTTCCGCTGACTTACCGGGGCTCGCCGCTACCGCATGCCGCCGATGCGCTCGTGGGGACCTCCGAACACGGTGTCCTCAGCACCCGGTGGGTGTACGACGCCACCCGTGACCCGGTGGCGGTGGCCCAGATCGTCGCCTTGCTCACCGGAAAGGCGCGCCCGCAGGCCAAGAGCGAAAGCAACGCGCCGGATTCCTCGATCACCGTCCGCAGTGCCGACATGCTCTCGCTCGCACAAGGATTCGGTATCGCCCGAGACGAATCGGTGTGCACCGATATCCCGGTGGGCGACCGGACCGTACGAGTCCATCGCCTTCTGCAGGTATCGGAACCGGCCGCTACCGGTCATGTCACCGCCCCTTGGCGGCTAGCTGACGGCACTGGCGTCACCGGCGTATTCTTAGAGTTGGCCGCGTAATTCGGGGATGACCGGCGGACGCGCCAAGCCCTCGCCCGTGGATGACGGTGCCGTCGTGAGGCAAACGAGCCGCTAACCGTACCTTCGGTCATATCATGTAGCTATGCCCGAAACCGAAGTCGAAGGGCGTACGGAACCACTGGCCGGCGCAGTCCGGCAGACGGTACTGGTGGCCGGTGCCTGCTCGATGATCATGGGTGTGGCCTTAGCGGTGTGGCCGCACAAGTCGCTGCCGACAGCCGAACTGCTGTCCGGCTGCTATTTGCTGCTCAACAGCGTCTTGCAATTGGTCGTGGCGGTCGGTGCCCGCTTCGCCCCACCGTTGCGAGTGCTGGTCCTGGTCAGTGGCATAGTGTCGTCTCTACTGGCGGCGCTGTGCTTCGCGGGCGGGAACTCCACTCCGCTGCTGTCGTTCTGGATCGGATTGGCCTGGGCGATCCGTGGGATCTGCCACGCCACCGTCGCGGTCTGGGTCGACGACTTGCCCCGGCACGGATGGCACGAGCTCTTCGGACTGGTCACGCTGGCGTTCGGCGTGCTGGTGAGCGCGGTGCTGTTCGAATCGCCGGACGCACTCGGCTGGGTGGCAGGGCCGTGCTTGGTCGCGATCGGGACGATGGAAGCGTTGTTCGCCACGGGTTCCCGGCGCGACGTGGTCACCATGCCGGGCGTGGTGCCGAGCTTGCGCTTGGATGGCTGACCACGAGAACGCATCCGGTGGCGAGCCGTGTGCTGTCGAGGTTGACTGGGCGCCATGGCATCCCAGTACGCCCCGCTCCGGTCACCAGCGGAGCTGATCGTGATCACCCATGGCGCCGACACCGCGATCACACCGATCGCGCTGAACGACAGTCGCAGCGCACAATCACGTCTGGAGGAACTGCTCCCACCCGGCGGTGAACTCGTGCGCATCTTCGGACCGGCCAACCGTGTGGAGCGCAGGCTCACCGGCACCCCGCATCTGGAGACCGGTGCGGAATACCTCAACTACTTCTTCGTCCGCGGCGTCACCGACGGCCTCGACGAGTTGGCCGCTCGCCTGCGGGCCGCCGACGACGTCGCCGCGGCATATGTGAAACCGCCCGCCGAACCGCCTCTCGCGCCGGAAGGCGCGCGAGCGATCACCGGCCGCTCCGCTGCCGAGGCGCCGCCGGTGACCCCGGATCTCGCGGTGCGGCAGGGCTACCTGGACGCGGCCCCGCAAGGCATCGACGCCCGGTGGGCCTGGACGGTACCCGGGGGCCGCGGGACCGGCGTACGCGTGGTGGACATCGAGGGCGCATGGCGGTTCACCCACGAGGACTTGCAGGTCAACCAAGGCGGGGTGATCGGAGGCAACCCCTCACCGCAACAGGGCTGGCGCGACCACGGCACCGCGGTCGCCGGCGTGATCAGCGGCGACGTGAATGCCTACGGGATCACCGGGATCGTTCCCGAGGCATACATCCAGGCGGTGTCGATCTTCGGATCCGGTTCGGCCGCCGCGATCCGTTCCGCCGCGGACGCGCTGAACACCGGCGATGTGATGCTGCTCGAATTGCACCGTCCCGGCCCCCGATTCGCTTACGCCAACCGGCCGGATCAGCGTGGCTACATCGCGATCGAATGGTGGCCCGATGACGTCGCGGCGATCCGCTATGCGGTCGGCAAGGGCGTCATCGTGGTGGAGGCGGGCGGGAACGGCGGCGAGGATCTCGACGACGCGATCTACGACACCCGGCCGGCGGAGTTCCCGGACAGTTGGCGCAATCCGTTCCGCGGCGGTGCGGCCGACTCCGGCGCGATCCTGGTCGGAGCCGGTGCACCCCCACCTGGCTTCCACGGCCGTGACTATGGCCCGGCCCGATCCCGCCTGTCCTTCTCCAATTACGGGGAACGGGTCGACGTGCAGGGCTGGGGACTGGAAGTCACCACCACCGGATACGGCGACTTGCAAGGCGGACCCGACGAGGACCTCTGGTACACCGACGTATTCAGCGGAACGTCCAGCGCGGCGCCGATCGTGGTCGGCGCGGTCACGAGCTTCCAGGGAATGAGCGCGGCCGCGGCCGGACGCAAGACGCCCGCGGAGGTGCGTGCGCGGCTGCGGGACACCGGCTCGCCGCAGACCGATGCGCCGGAACGGCCCGCGATCCAGCGTATCGGCAATCTGCCGGATCTGAAGTCGATGATCCTGCCGCGATAGGCCGCCGAGGCGGCGATCCCACCGGGGATGAAGTACTCGGAATCAGTCCAGCGACCAGCGCCGGCCCCTCCGATTCCGCGAAGTGAAATCCGGTCGGTGATTAGTTGACCGGAGTGGAATCCAGTCCGCGTCGGCTAGCAGCTCATGGCCTACCGGCAGCAACTCGCCCGGCAACGGTGTTGGATCGCGTCGGCGGGGACGAGCTCAACGCTCAGGCCCCGGTCGGCGCGCTTCGACAATGGTCGACCGGGCCGTGCCCGCCCGGTCACGATGATCATTCCACGCGGGCGGCCATCAGCAAGTCGAGCAGCGCCTGTGCGAATTCGGCGGGTGCGTCGGTGAATCCACTGTGTCCACCAGGAAACTCGGTGAGCGGAATGCTCAGCTGTGCGGCGAGTGTCTGCGCGGGACGATACGGGAGTTTGCCCTTGCTTTCCCGGCCCGCACCCAATACGAGGCGATCGGTGACCAGTGCCAAGGCTGCCACATCGGGCAGATGCGAAGTGATCGTGCGCAATTCGTGTTCCATGTTGCGCGGTGCGTTGGCGTGCAGACGTTCGATCATCGCCGCGGCGCGCGGCGAGAGCTGGGCGGGGTCGGGCATGCTGACGCCTCCGCCTATGCCTTCGAGAAAACGGGCGCCCGCTGCGGCGAGACCGTCGGTGACGAACAGTGCGTACACCTCGTCGACGAACGCCTTGTGTTCGGCGGCGTCGGGCAGCACGCCGAAAGAAGGCGGCTCGTGTGCGATGACCAGCCGCAACCGCTGGGGATGGCGGGCGAGCAGATCGAGCGCGACCACCGCGCCGCCGCTGCCGCCGAACACGTAGGCGTCTTCCCCTGCGGGCGTGAGGTGTTCCAGCAGGAGGTGGGCATCCTCGCTCTGCACGTGGACCTCGATATCGGCCGGTGGGCCGGGGTCGAGCACACTGCGGGAGTAGCCGCGCGGGTCGATGGTGACCACGGTGAAGTGCCGCGCGAGCGGCTCGAGGATGGGGTCGAAGACTGCCGCGTCGCCTCCGCTGCCCGGTAGCAACAGCAGGACCGGCCCGGCGCCGCTCACCTCGTAATACAGCGTGGCTCCCGGGACGCTCAGAGTGCCGGATCTCATGGTTTCTCCTTGTTCTCGGTCGGCCACTGCTCGAGCGTGACGTGCAGGGCATCGATGATGCGTTCCCAGGAGTCGGCCGTGGAGCGTGTGTGTCCGAATCCGCCGGTCGCCTCGAGAACGCTGTAGCCGTGAAAGGTGCTGCGGAGCAATCGCACGGCGTCCGTCTGGTCGGGTTCGGCCAAACCGTAGGCGCGCAGCATGCTGTAGGTCAGTTCGACGGCGCGCAACGCGCCGGGCGCGGTGCGCGCGATTTCCGGATCGAACGGAAGCTGGCTCGCGGCATACCGGCCGGGGTAGCGCAGGGCGTAGTCCCGCCAAGCGTGGGCGTAAGCGGCGAGAGCGTCGCGTCCGGCGCGCCCGGCCACCGCGGCCGCGATCAGCTCGGTCTTCTCCGTGGCCGCCAGCACGGCGACGCGCGCGCGGAGTTCTCGCAGATTCTTGACATGCGAGTACAGGCTCGCGTCCTGCACGCCGAACTGCTTGGCCACCGCCGACATGGTGACGTTGTCCAGTCCGATCTCGTCGGCGAGATCGGCCGCGGCGCGGGTGATTCGCTCCGCGGTCAGCCCGGCCCGAGCCATCATGCGCACACCTCCCTTCCTAGTTCTAGTAGTTTATAACCTAGGATGCCTAGGTTAGCAAAGGGGGGTGCTTCGGCAGGCGCACCGGTATTCGGGCTACGAACCCCCGTCTTCGTCCCGCCGGATCTTCGGGATCGTCCGTCACCGGGGCGTGGCAACCGATCAGCTGGTCCGGCGAACCGTCGTAACCTGTTCCGCGAAGTAAGATTCGGTCCGACGTGCGCCCACGGAGCGCCGCGAGGATCGAGCGTTCGCCAACCGCATGGCCGACCCATGCCACGAGTCGGCCTTCCGTCGGCGAGGCCATCCGGGCAACCTCGGCGCCCTGAGCCACCCGGATCGGCTCACAAAGTGAATCGCCGTCCCTTCGCGGCCCATTCGCCTCGCCCCCGCGGAGTGATGGCCCAGCGGCCGCGGTGCTGGCAGTCCATGATCAGGCCGCGCGACTGCAGGCGCAGCAACGCGCTGCGCACCGTCCATGAGGTCAGTCGCGCCTGCTGAGCCAGTTGCTCGACGGTGAGCAATCCGCCTGGCGCAAGCACACCCAGCACCGCGAAATCGGCGGCAGTCCTGGGTCGTCTCATCATGTCGCAGCCTTTCCCTCGGGAGAAGGCAACCCAGGAATCGACTGAGGCTCGGCGGCCGGAGTTGCCGAATCGACGGTAGAAGCCACACCGATACCCCCGCCACGACTTTGCGCGACTTTGCGAAGTGCGTTGACCGGCAGCGCCTCCGGTGGGGACGATTGCACGACATCGTCCGCCAGCTCTCGCAAAGGATCAGCTATGAACCTGCGACTTCTCGGATCCGGATCCGATCATGGAGCTTGTCCCGCCGTGTACGCCACCGACACCGGCGTGCTGGTGGTGCAGGGCGATGCCACCGACCGCACCGGAACGGTCCTCGTGCCACACCAATTGCTGGACTGGCTGGAACCGGGCATGTGGCTACGGGTGGAGGCGAGTGGAACCTGCGGTTCGGTGCTGGTGGCCGGTGAACCGGTCACCGACCCGGAATTGCTCGCCCAACTGACCCTCGACTGTCACGAAACCGCCGTGGTGGTGCGCTGATGTTGCACGTCGTCGGTGACCGCTGTTTCGAGCCGCTCTTTCGGGCGGCTCGATTCCGTGCCTTCCATCTGGAGGTTCGCGACCACTACGCGCTGGAGGACGAGCAGGAAGCGTTGCGCCGCTTCGATGCCGGAGTAGCGTACGAGCGAGAGGAACAGCCCGAGTCCTGGAAAGCCTGGGATGCCCTGATGGTCGAGTCAGCCACGCGCGGCGTCACGCTCGAGCGGCTGCGCGTCGTGACCGTTCCGCACACCGGCTACACCCGATGGCTGATGTCGGCGACCGACGACAACATCGCCACCGGCGAGACCGTGCGCTGGCTGCCGCGGCATCTGATCGACCCCGGCGATCTGCCCTCCGACGATTACTGGCTGTTCGACAAGAACACCCTCGCCTTCAACACCTTCGCGGAGAACGGGGCGTTCATGGGGTTGTCGATCACCACCGACCCGGCGCTGATCGCCCGCTACCTACAGGTGCGGGAACGACTGTGGCCCAGGGGCATCGATCATCAACGATATTCCGAGAGTGAGCACGTACCCGAGTGAACGGTGTGTCGGACGCACGTGAGGTGCTGGGCGCGCGCCTGCGTGAACTACGTCGTGCCGCCCACCTGACCGGCCTGGAACTGGCCGCGAGATGCGGCTGGCATTCCAGCAAGGTGTCCCGGATCGAGGGCGGCAAGCAGACGCCCTCGGAGGCGGATCTGGCCGCGTGGTGCGAAGCGTGCGGCAATACCGCCGTGCTGGACGATCTGGTCGCCAATGCGCGCAATCTGCAGTCGATGTACCTGGAATGGCAGCGCACCGTCGCCTCCGGGCATGCGCGCAGGCAACGGCAGTCGATCGATCTGGAGGCGCAGACCACGCAGATCCGCTGGTACGCGCCCGACACCTTGCCGGGACTGCTGCAAACCGAAGGCTACGCGCGCGCGATCCTGACCGCCTGCATCGCGGTCACCGGTGGACGCGACGACCTGGAGGACGCGGTGGCCGCGCGCATGGCTCGCAAGCAAGTGTTGTTCCGGGCCAAGCACCGGTTCCATTTCGTGGTCAACCAGGCCGCGCTGTGGCGCACGGTCGGCGACGCCGCCACCATGGCCGAGCAACTCGCCCACCTGCTGGCGGTGATGGCCAACCCCAGGGTGCGGCTGGGCATCATCCCGATCTGCGCCGAGTACCGTGCCCCCGCGACGAATTTCGTCATCTACGACCGCGCGCAGGTGCTCACCGAGACGGTTTCGGCCGAACTCACCATCACTCGTCCGTCGGAGATCGCCCTGCACGAGCGGACGTTCGCGATCCTCGCCGACCAAGCCGAGTACGGTGATCGGGCCCGCGCGCTGATCGCGAACGCGCTGGAACGCCGGCGCGGCAGCTGAGTGCCCGCGACAGTGCGACGGCGAGGCCGCCACTGTCGTCCAGCGGCGGCATCGCCGGGTCGGGTCAGCGCACGAAGGTCGCCGCCTGGCCGGCGAGGTCGAGCAGCGGCTGCGGGAAGACGCCGAGCGCGAAGGTGATCGCCGCGGTGATCGCCACGATCGTCGTCGTCAGCGGCGGGGACACCAGCACCGGAGCGTCGGCCGGCGGGTCGGTGAAGAACATCAGCACGATGACCCGCAGGTAGAAGAACGCCGCGATGGCGCTGCAGATCACGCCGATGACGACCAGCGGTGTCGCACCGCCCGAGGCGGCGGCCTCGAAGACGGCGAACTTGCTGACGAAGCCGCTGGTGAGCGGCAGCCCGGCGAAGGAGAGCAGGAACAGCGCGAAGATCGTGGCCAGCCAGGGTGAGCGGCGGCCGAGCCCGGCCCATCGCGGCAGGCCGGTCGCTTCGTCGCCGTCCGGTTCGCGGACCAGGCTGACCACCGCGAACGCGCCGAGTGTGCCGATACCGTAGGCGGCCAGGTAGAACAGCACCGCCGCGACACCGCGGTCGTTGGCCGCGACCGGTCCGGTGAGCAGGAAACCGGCATGCGCCACCGAGGAATACGCGAGCATTCGTTTGACGTCGGTCTGCGTGATCGCCATGACCGCGCCGACGGCCATGGTAGCGATCGCGACGGCCGCGAGGATGGGGCGCCAGTCATCGCGCAGGCCGGGCACCGCGACCTGCAGCACGCGCACCAGCGCGCCGACCGCCGCGATCTTGGTGGCGGCGGCCATGAAGCCGGTGATCGCGGTGGGAGCGCCCTGGTAGACGTCGGGCACCCAGGACTGGAACGGCACCGCGCCGATCTTGAACAGCAGGCCGACGGCGAGCATCGCGATGCCGAGCACCGCCAGCGTCGCGTTGTCCGGATGCTGCGCGATCGCGTCGGCGATGCCGCCCAGCCGCACCGTACCCGCCTGGCCGTACAGCAGCGCGACGCCGTAGAGGAAGAACGCCGAGGAGAACGCGCCGAGCAGGAAGTACTTCAGCGCCGCTTCCTGGGAGAGCAACCGCTTGCGCCGGGCCAGCCCGCACAGCAGATACAGCGGAAGCGACAGCACCTCGAGGGCGACGAACATGGTCAGCAGGTCGTTGGACGCCGGGAACAGCAGCAGGCCGCCGACGGCGAGCAGCGTCAGCGGGAACACCTCGGTGGTCGCCACGCCCGCGCGCAGCGCCGCCGCTTCCGCCGCGCTGCCTGGTACTGCCGAAGCCTGCGGCGTGAACGCGTCCACACCCCGTTCCCGAACGGCCGCGGCGCGGCTCCAGGTTCCCGGACCCGACCGCGCCTGTATACGGGGTTCGGCTCCGCGCTCGGCGATGAACAACACCCCGAGGATCGACACGACCAGGATGGTGCCCTGCAGGAACAGCGTCACACCATCGATCGCGACCGCACCGGCGACGGCGACGGTCTCGGTGCCCGCCAGTGCCACGACGGCGATCAACGCCGCCGTCAGGCCGGCCACGCCCAGCACCGAATGGGTGGCATAGCGGTAGCGCCGGGCGACGAACGCTTCGGCCAGGACGCCGAGGACGGCGGCGCCGAACACGATGAGCATCGGGGACAGGGCGCCGTATTCGATGCTCGGCGCGGGGACGCTCGCGGCGAGCGTGGTAGCGGAGGCGGGGACGTTCACTTGTGGGCACCTCCGGACTGGTGGGCCGATCCCGCTTCCGGCAAGGGTGGTGTCGAGGGTGCGGGGTCGTTGCGGCCGATGGTGGTGAGCGTCTGGCTCACCGCGGGATTGATGAAGTCGGTCAGAACCTTCGGATAGATGCCGAGGAACAGCAGCGCGACGATCAACGGGACCACCACGGCGACTTCGCGCGGTGCGAGATCATAGATGCGCTCGTTGCCTTTCTTCACCGGCCCGGTCATCATCCGCTGGTAGAGCCACAGAATGTAGAGGGCCGCGAGAACCAGGGCGCTGGCGGCGATCACGGCGGCGAACTGGTAGCGGGTGAATGTCCCGATCAGCACGAGGAATTCACTGACGAAGGGGGCGAGCCCCGGCAGCGACAGCGTCGCCAGACCGGCGATGAAGAAGGTGCCGGCCAACACGGGAGCCACCTTCTGCACGCCGCCGTACTCGGCGATGAGCCGGGTACCTCGTCGTGAGACCAGGAATCCGGCCACCAAGAACAGCGCCGCGGTGGAGATACCGTGGTTGACCATGTACAGCGTCGCGCCGGTTTGGCCCTGGCTGGTCATGGCGAAGACGCCGAGGATGATGAAGCCGAAGTGGGAGATCGAGGTGTAGGCGATCAGGCGCATCACGTCGGTCTGACCGATGGCCAGCAGAGCGCCGTACACGATGCCGATCACCGCCAGCGTGATCACCAGCGGCGCATAGGTGTCCGACGCGCCGGGGAACAGGAGCAGGCAGTAGCGCAGCATGCCGAAGGTGCCCACTTTGTCGACCACCGCCATCATCAGCACAGCGCTGGACGGGGTGGCCGCGACGGCGGCGTCGGGCAGCCAGGTGTGCAGCGGCCAGAGCGGAGCCTTGACCGCGAAGGCGAACATGAAGCCGAGGAACAGGGCATTGAGCACCGCGGGACCGGCGCCGAGCTGCCCGGCGTTGGCGGCGGCGACCACCGTGCGGAAATCGAACGTGCCCGCGGATCCCTGGCCGAGGCCCTCGCGGGCGGTGAGGACGTACAACCCGATCACAGCGGCCAGCATGATCAGCCCGCCGAACAGGTTGTACAGCAGGAATTTCACCGCCGCGCGGGAGCGCTGCCTGCGCAGCAGCGCATCCCCGGTGCGCGGCCCGAACCCGCCGATGAGGAAGTACATCGGGATGAGCATCGCCTCGAAGAACACGTAGAACAGCAAGATGTCCAGGGCGACGAAGGAGACCAACACCATCGCCTCGACGAGCAGGGTGAGTGCGACGTAGGTGTGGGCCACTCGTTTGCCGCTGCCGACCTCGCGTTCGTCGTGCCAGCCCGCCAGTATCAGCAGGGGCACCAGCGCCGCGGTCAGCAGCACCAGGACCAGCGCGATGCCGTCGAGGCCGAGGGTGTAGCCGGCGCCGAACGCCGGAATCCATTGATGGGATTCGACGAACTGGTATTGGGCGCCCGCGGTGTCGAACCGCACGGCCAGCCCGATGCCGAGACCCAGCACGAGCACCGAGAAGCCCAGCGCCACGGCTCGAGCGAGGGTGCGCTGCGCGGCAGGCAGCGTCAGCACGATCGCCGCACCGACGACCGGGGCCAGCCACAGCGTCGTCAACCAGGGGAACTCGTTCACCACAACCTCACCGCCAGCAGGGCGGCGGCCACCAGGGCCGCGCCGGTGAACATGGACAGAGCGTAGGAGCGCACGAATCCGGACTGCACGCGCCGGGCCCGTGCGGACAACCCGCCGATCAGTGCCGCGGTGCCGTTGACGACGCCGTCGATGCCGCGGTTGTCGAGGAAGACCAGCGCTCGGGTCAGATGCCGGCCGGGTCGCATGAACGCGGCTTCGTTGACGGCGTCGCCGTAGAGATCGCGCCGGGCGGCCACGGTCAGTGCGGACACGGTTTCGGGTGCGGTCTCGGGGACCTCGCGCTGTGCGTACTGCGAGTAGGCGACCGCGACGCCGACGGCGACCACGCCGAGCACCAGTGTCGTGACCAGCGCCGCGGGGACGGTCTCGGTGCCGTGCTGGGCGCCGACGACCGGTTCGAGCCAGTTCTGCAGCGAGGAGCCGAAAGCGAACACCGCTCCGGCCCCGATCGAGCCGAGGGCGAGCAGGATCATCGGGCCGGTCATCACCGCGGGTGATTCGTGCGGGTGGGTGTCCGGTTTCCAGCGGCGCTCGCCGAAGAACGTCATCAGCATCACCCGCGTCATGTAGAACGCGGTCAGGCCCGCGCCGAGCAACGCCGCCAGGCCGAGCGCGATCCCGCTCATCCCGCCTTGGTTGAACGCCGCCTCGATGATCCGGTCCTTGGAGAAGAATCCGGCGAACGGCGGCACGCCGATGATGGCCAGGTAGCCGATACCGAAGGTGACGTAGGTGATCGGCAGCAGGGTGCGCAGTCCGCCGTAGCGGCGCATGTCGGTTTCGTCGTCCATCGCGTGCATGACCGAACCGGCGCCGAGGAACAGCCCGGCCTTGAAGAACCCGTGGGTGAGCAGGTGCATGATGGCGAAGGCGTATCCGGCCGGGCCGAGTCCGGCGGCCAGCACCATATAGCCGATCTGGCTCATCGTGGAGGCGGCCAGCGCCTTCTTGATGTCGTCCTTGGCGCAGCCGATGATCGCGCCGAACAGCAGGGTGACCGCGCCTACCAGCACCACGCCGAGGCGCGCGTTCGGTGCGAGGTCGAAGATCGCGTGGGAGCGCGCGATCAGGTACACGCCCGCGGTGACCATGGTGGCGGCGTGGATGAGCGCCGACACGGGGGTGGGGCCTTCCATCGCGTCACCGAGCCAGGACTGCAGCGGCACCTGGGCGGACTTGCCACACGCGGCCAGCAGCAGCAACAGGCCGATCGCGGTGAGCGTGCCCTCGTTCGCGGAGGGCGCGGCGCCGAACACGACGCCGAAGTCGATCGACCCGAACGTCGCGAACATCACCATCATCGCGATCGCCAAGCCCATGTCACCGACTCGGTTGACCACGAACGCCTTCTTCGCCGCCGTTGCCGCCGATGGCTTCTCGTGCCAGAACCCGATGAGCAGGTAGGAAGCCAGGCCGACGCCCTCCCAGCCGAGGTAGAGAACGAGATAGTTGTTCGCCAGGACCAGCAACAGCATCGCCGCGAGGAACAGATTCAGGTAGGCGAAGAACCTTCGTCGCGCCGGATCGCGGCTCATGTAGCCGATCGAGTAGACGTGGATGAGTGAACCCACACCGGTGATCAGCAGCGCGAAGCACATCGACAGCTGGTCCACCTGCAGCGCGAAGTCGACCTGCAGGCCGGCCACCGGGACCCAGCTGAACAGGTTCTGGTGCATCGCGCGGTCGGCGGTGTCGCGGCCGAGCATGTCGGCGAACCCCAGCACGGCGACGACGAACGAGGCCAGCGCGATCGCGGTGCCGAGCAGATGACCCCACTTGTCGGCGTAGCGTCCGGTCAGCAGCAGGACGACAGCGCCCGCCAGGGGGAGGGCGGGCAGCAGCCACAGCGTTGCGGTGTCCACGTCAGAACTTCAGCAGGTTGGCGTCGTCGACCGAGGTCGAGCGGCGGGCGCGGAATATGGTCATGATGATGGCCAGGCCGACGACCACCTCGGCCGCGGCGACCACCATCGTGAAGAACGCGAACACCTGCCCGTCGAGGTCGTCGTGCATCCGGGCGAAGGTGACGAACGCGAGGTTCACCGCGTTGAGCATCAGCTCGATGCACATGAACACCACGATGGCGTTGCGCCGCAGCAGCACTCCGGCCGCGCCGATGGTGAACAGCAGAGCGGACAGGAACAGGTAGTTCTCGGGATTCACCGGTTGCCTTCCTCGTCGCTGGGGTTGTCGGTCCCGTCCGATGCGGGCGTGGTGCCGACCGAGATGACGGCCGCTTCGGTGAGCGCCCTGGTGCGGCGGTGCCGCAGGATGGTGCTGACCGACAGTTCCTCGAACGACCCGTCGGGCAGCCGCGCGGGGATGTCCACCGCGTTGTGCCTGGCGTAGACGCCGGGGGTGGGCAGGGGGGTCGCGCGGTGTCCCTTCTCGCGGAACCGGCGGCGCGACAGTTCACGCTGATCGGTGCGTGGCCCGAAGTGCTCGCGGTGGGCCAGCACCATGGCGCCGATGGTGGCGGTGATCAGCAGGGCGCCGGTGAGTTCGAAGGCCCACACGTAGCGCAGGAAGATCAGCTCGGCCAGTTCGGCGATCACGTCGCGACCAGGGAAACCGGTGGCGGGGAACGTGATCGCGGACTCCCGCACGCCGTGGGCGATGCCGCCGCTGAGCAGCAGCCCGAAGCCGAGGCCCACCGCGGCCGCGGCGAGCCGCTGGCCGCGGATGGTCTCCTTCAGCGATTCGGCGGAGTCGACGCCGACGAGCATCAGCACGAACAGGAACAGCATCATCACCGCGCCGGTGTAGACCACGATCTGCACCACGCCGAGGAACAGCGCGTCCTGGGCGATGTAGAACGCGGCCAGCGCGATCATCGTGGCGGCCAGGCACAGCGCGGAATGCACCGCCTTGGGGGCGAACACCATGCCGAGCGCGCCGAGCACGGCCAGCGGGGCGAGGATCCAGAATTGGACGGTTTCGCCGGTGTAGGCGCGGGTCAACGGCTCCGCGGCGAGGATGAGTTCGGTCACCGTGTCGCTCCTTCCACGCCCGCGGGGGCGGGTTGCCGGGGCGCATCGGTCGCCGTGGCTCCGGCGGTGGCCGGCGCGGCGCCGGGCACCCGGCCGAGGTAGTAGTCCGCCTCGTCGGCGCCGGGGTGCATGGCGTGCGGCGGCGCGGTCATCCCGGGCTGCAGCGGGGCGAGCAACCGGTCCTTCTCGTAGATGAGATCGGCGCGGTTGTCGTCGGTCATCTCGTAGTCGTTGGTCATCGTCAACGCCCGGGTGGGGCAGGCCTCGATGCACAGTCCACAGCCGATGCAGCGCAGGTAGTTGATCTGGTAGACCCGCCCGTACCGTTCACCGGGGGAGAACCGTTCGGTCTCGGTGTTGTCGGCGCCTTCGACGTAGATCGCGTCCGCCGGGCAGGCCCACGCGCACAGTTCGCAGCCGATGCACTTCTCCAGGCCGTCGGGATGACGGTTGAGCTGGTGCCTGCCGTGGTAGCGCGGCGCGGTCGGCGTCTTCTGTTCGGGATAGAACTCGGTGTTGGGCTTCTTGAACATGGTCGTCGCGGTGACCGCGAACCCGGACAGCGGCTCGAACAGGCCCGCTTTGGCGCGGGTGGCGTCGCGGGCGTGCGCGTCGGCGGGCAGCGGCGGCACCGGGAAGCCGAGGAAGACCGTCGAATCGGTGGCATCCGCGGCGGCGGGTTCCTCGACCGGTGGCGGGGTCGCCCCGGCCCGGCCGGCCCGCAGGAACTGCAGCACCAACAGGCCGGTGACCAGCACGCCGCCGATCACGAGGATCGGAGTCTGCACCGGATAGCCCTCGGCTTGCAGCACCCGCGCGGTGGCCACCACCATGACCCACGCCAGCGAGGTCGGAATCAGCAGCTTCCAGCCCAGATTCATGAATTGGTCGTAGCGCAGCCGGGGCAGAGTGCCGCGCAGCCAGATGAACACGAACAGGAACGTCCATACCTTGGCGGTGAACCACAGCACCGGCCACCACCCGGAGTTCGCGCCGTCCCACATGTTCAGCGGCCACGGCGCCCGCCAGCCACCCAGGAACAAGGTGGTGGCCAGCGCGGACACGGTGCCCATGTTGACGTATTCGGCCAGCATGAACATGGCGAACTTGAGTGAGGAGTACTCGGTGTGGAAGCCGCCGACCAGCTCGCCCTCGGCCTCGGGCAAATCGAACGGCGCTCGGTTGGTCTCGCCGACCATCGAGACGCAGTAGATCAGGAACGAGGGCAGCAGCAGGAACACATACCAGGTGCCTTCCTGCGCGGACACGATGCCGGAGGTGGCCATGGTGCCTCCGAGCAGGAACACCGTCGCGAAGCACAGTGCCATGGCGATCTCGTAGGAGATGACCTGCGCGGTCGAGCGCAACCCGCCCAGCAGCGGATAGGTGGATCCCGACGACCAGCCGGCCAGCACGATGCCGTAGACGCCGATGGAGGTGATCGCGAGGATGTACAGCACCGCCACCGGCAGATCGGTGAGCTGCAGCGGGGTCGTGACGCCGAAAACCGACACCTGCGGCCCGAGGGGGATCACCGCGAACGCCATGAAGGCGGGCACCACCGAGATGACCGGCGCCAGGATGTAGATCGGCTTGTCCACGATCGCCGGGACGATGTCCTCCTTGAGGGCCATCTTCACGCCGTCGGCGATGCTCTGCAGGGAGCCGAACGGCCCGGTCCGGTTCGGGCCGATCCGCATCTGCATGCGTGCCACGATCTTTCGTTCCGCGAGCACGGCGATCAGCGGGATCAGCATCAGATAGACGAAAACGGCCACGGCTTTGGCGATCACCAGCCACAGCGGGTCGCTTCCGAAGCCCGCGGGAGTGTACGGATCCGAGGCCGCGGCGTGCGCCACCGCGGACGCCGCGACGAGTGTGGCGAGATCACTCATGACGGTGCTCCTTCATCCTCTCGTCGGCGTGCCGCAGATGCACGATCGCGCCGGGCTGGACGGCGAGCTGCTCGGCGATGGAGCAGCCGGGCGAGTGCTGTGGCAGCCACACCACCCGATCGGGCAGGTCACTGATCATCAGCGGCAGCGTGACCGCGCCGCGGATGCTGGCGACGGTGACCGGATCGTCGGGTTGCGCGCCGAGTTCGGCGGCGGTGTCGGCCGACAGGCGCACCACCGGAGGCCGGGCGATGCCTGCGAGATTCGGTTCGCCGTCCTGCATGCGTCCCTCGTCCAGCAGCATCCGCCAACTGGCGAGCACCGCGGTGCCGGGTTGGGGCTGCGGCAACGGATGCGGCGGGTGGGTGGGCGCGGAGACGGGCGCGCCGTCCCAGGCGCCGAGTTCGGCGAGTTCGGCACGGGCGGACTCGACGTCGGGCAAGCCGAGGCGCACCGACATCTCCTCGGCGATGGCGTGTAGCACCCGCTGATCCGACAGCGGCGCACTCTGGCGGCGCACCATGTCGTCGCCGAGCGCGGCGGCGAACGGACGCGGCCTGCCCTCCCAGGTGCGGAAGGTTCCGGCCTTCTCCATGGCCGCGGCGACCGGGAACACCACGTCGGCGCGTTCGGTGACCGGGCTGCGGCGCAGTTCCAGGCTCACCACGAACCTGGCCGCGTCGATGGCGGCCAGCGCGGCGGCCGGGTCGGGCAGGTCGGCGACGTCGACGCCGCCGATGACCAAGGCGCCGAGACCGGACGCGGCCTCCAGGATGGCCGTCGTGTCCCGGCCCGCGCCGACGGGCAGCTCGGGCACGTTCCAGACCGCCCGGACCTGTTGACGGGCACGCGGATCGGCGACCGGCCGCCCGCCGGGCAGCAGGCCGGGCAGGGCGCCCGCTTCGACCGCGCCGCGTTCGCCGGCCCGGCGCGGCACCCACGCGAGGGCTGCGCCGGTTTCCTCGGCCAAGCGCACGGCGGCCGACAGCGCACCCGCGACGCCGGCCATCCGCTCACCGATCATGATCACCGCACCGGGTTCGCGCAGCAGCCGGGCCAGATCGGCGAGTTGGGCGGGATCCGCGCCGGGGGTGGTGATCTCGCCGGTGCGGATGGCGTCGAGCAGATGCGGTTCGGCGCCCGGCACGGTGCGCATCAGCCGTCCGGACATGCGGTCGAGTCCCCGCGAGGAGTACGGCGCGAGCGAGTAGATCGGCAGCCGGTGCTTGCGGGCGGCCTTGCGCAGCCGCAGGTAGACGATCGGCGACTCTTCTTCGGGTTCGAACCCGACCAGCAGGACGACCGGCGCGGACTCCACGCTGTCATAGGTCACCGTGCCGTCCCGGCCGGAGACGCGAGCGGCGAGGAAATCGGCCTCCTCCGCCGAATGCGCGCGGGCGCGGAAGTCGATGTCGTTGGTGCCGAGGGCAACTCGGGCGAACTTGGCGTAGGCGTAGGCGTCCTCCTCGGTGACCCGGCCGCCGACCAGCACGCCCGCGTTGCCGAACGACGCGGCCAGTCCCTCCGCGGCCGCGGCCAGCGCCTCCGACCAGGAGGCGGGGGCGAGCTCGCCATCCCAACCGCGCACCAAGGGAGTGGTGAGCCGGTCGGGTTCGGTGGCGTAGGTGAACGCCCATCGGCCCTTGTCACAGTTCCACTCTTCGTTGACCTGCGGATCGTCCCCGGCCAGCCGGCGCAAGACCTTGCCGCGCCGGTGATCGGTGCGCTGTGCGCAGCCGGAGGCGCAGTGCTCGCAGACGTTCGGGCTGGACACCAGGTCGAACGGACGCGCGCGGAATCGGTAGGCGGTGCCGGTGAGCGCGCCGACCGGGCAGATCTGCACGGTGTTGCCGGAGAAGTAGGAATCCAGCGGCTCGGCCTGCGCGGTGCCCACCTGTTGCAGCGCACCCCGATCCATCAGTTCGATGAACGGATCGCCCGCGATCTGCTGGGAGAAGCGGGTGCAGCGGGCGCAGAGCACGCAGCGTTCCCGGTCCAGCAGCACGGCCGTGGACAACGGAATCGGTTTGGGATAGGTGCGTTTGCGTCCGTCGAACCGGGATTCGGCGCGGCCGGTGGACATCGCCTGGTTCTGCAGCGGGCACTCGCCGCCTTTGTCGCACACCGGGCAGTCGAGCGGATGGTTGATCAGCAGCAGTTCCATCACGCCCTCCTGCGCCTTGTCGGCGGCGGGCGAGGTGAGCTGGGTGCGGACCACCATGCCGTCGGTGACGGTCATGGTGCAGGAGGCGACGGGTTTGCGCTGTCCCTCTACCTCCACGAGGCATTGGCGGCAGGCGCCGACCGGATCGAGCAGCGGATGGTCGCAGAAGCGGGGGACCTGGATGCCGATCAGTTCGGCGGCACGGATCAGCAGCGTGCCGGGCGGCACGCTGACCTCCGTGTCATCGATGGTCAGAGTCACCAGGTCGGCGGGAGCGGGTCCGCCGTTGTGGTCTCGCACGGTGGCGGGCCCACCCGTCGTCCGGCCGCCACCTCGGATCGAATCGCTGCGCGATACCGGTTTCATCGGACCTCTCCTCCTGACTCGGCCCATGCGGTGGAGCGTGCCGGGTCGAATGGGCATCCGCCGAGCCGCAGGTGCTCGGCGTATTCCTCGCGGAAGTACTTCAGCGAGGAGATGATCGGACTGGCAGCGCCGTCGCCGAGGGCGCAGAACGACTTGCCGTTGATGGTGTCGCTGATGTCGAGCAGTTTGTCGAGGTCGGACGCAACGCCGGTGCCCGCTTCGATCCGTTCCAGCAGCTGCACCAGCCAGTAGGTCCCCTCCCGGCAGGGGGTGCACTTGCCGCAGGACTCGTGGGCGTAGAACTGCGTCCAGCGCAGCACGGCCCGCACCACGCAGGTGGTGTCGTCGAAGATCTGCAATGCCTTGGTGCCGAGCATGGATCCCGCGCTCGAGACGCCTTCGTAGTCGAGCGGCACGTCGAGGTGTTCCTCGGTGAACAGTGGCGTGGACGAGCCGCCCGGTGTCCAGAACTTCACCCGGTGCCCGGCGCGCACGCCACCCGCGTAGCCGAGCAGCTCGCGCAGCGTGACGCCCAGCGGCGCCTCGTACTGTCCCGGCCGGGCCACGTGGCCGGACAGCGAGTAAAGGGTGAATCCGGGTGACCTCTCGCTGCCCATCGAGCGGAACCAGGCGATGCCGTTGCGGATGATCGGCGGGACGCTGGCGATGGATTCCACGTTGTTCACCACGGTCGGGCAGGCATACAGGCCGGCGACGGCGGGGAACGGCGGGCGCAGGCGGGGCTGGCCGCGGCGGCCTTCCAGCGAGTCCAGCAGCGCGGTCTCCTCACCGCAGATGTAGGCGCCCGCGCCCGCGTGCACGATCAGCTCGAGGTCGTAGCCCGAGCCGAGGATGTCGTGACCGAGGAAGCCCGCCGCGTAGGCCTGGGCCACCGCGGCTTGCAGCCGCCGCAGCACCGGAACCACCTCGCCGCGCACGTAGATGAACGCGTGCGCCGCGCGAATGGCGTAGGCGGCGATGACGACGCCTTCGATCAGCGCGTGCGGCGCGGCGAGCATCAGCGGAATGTCCTTGCAGGTACCGGGTTCCGACTCGTCGGCGTTCACCACCAGGTAGTGCGGTTTGGTGACGCCGTCGGGTCCGGGGCCCTGCGGGATGAAGCTCCATTTCATGCCGGTGGGGAAGCCTGCGCCACCGCGTCCGCGCAGGCCCGCGTCCTTGACGGTCTGGATGATCTGGTCCGGTTCCATCCGCAGAGCGGTGCGCAGCGCCTGGTAGCCGTCGTGGCGGAGGTAGGTGTCCATGGTCCAGGACTGCGGATCGTCCCAGTAGGTGCTCAGCACCGGAGTGAGCGTCATCGCGGGCCCTCCGGATCCTCGTGCGGCGCAGGGGCTCGCATGCCCTGTTCGCGGGCGACCCGCAGACCGGCGAGCGTCGCGTCACCGGCGGCGCCGTCGAGCACGCCGGGGCGCTCGTCGGGGAACCCGGCGAGGATGCGGGCGGTCTGCTTGAACGTGCACAGCGGCGCGCCCCGGGTCGGGGTGACTCGCCGGCCGGCTCGCAGCGCGTCCACCAGGGCCTGCGCCGATTCCGGTGTCTGGTTGTCGAAGAATTCCCAGTTGACCATGACCACCGGCGCGAAGTCGCAGGCCGCGTTGCACTCGACGTGCTCGAGGGTGATCGATCCGTCCGCTGTGGTCTCGCCGTGCCCGATGCCGAGGTGGCGCTCGAGCGCGGCGAGGATGGCATCGCCGCCCATGACCGCGCAGAGCGTGTTGGTACAGACCCCGACGTGGTAGTCGCCGGTGGGTGTGCGCCGGAACATCGAATAGAAGGTGGCCACCGCGGTCACTTCCGCGCCGGTCAAACCCAACTGCTCCGCGCAGAACTCGATGCCGGTGCCGGTGACGTAGCCTTCCTCGGACTGCACCAGGTGCAGCAGCGGCAGTAGCGCCGAGCGCGGGTGCGGATAGCGCGCGATGATCTCCTTGGCGTCGGTTTCCAGCCGTTCGCGCACGAAAGGCTGATAGGGCTCGGGCCGGGTGCTGAGCTTCAGCAGGACTTGGGTCCCGCCGGTTCCGTACCCACCGCCGTTCGGGCTGTCGCCGTGCGTCGTCTGGTTCATCGGTCCACTCCGCCCATGACCGGGTCGATGCTGGCGACCGAGGCGATGACGTCGGCGACCATGCCGCCCTCGCACATCGCCGCGACCGCTTGCAGATTGGTGAACGAGGGGTCGCGATAGTGCACCCGGTAGGGCCGGGTGCCGCCGTCGCTGACCATGTGCACGCCCAGTTCGCCGCGGGGTGACTCCACCGCCGTGTACACCTGGCCCGCGGGCACGCGGATGCCTTCGGTGACCAGCTTGAAGTGGTGGATCAGCCCTTCCATGGACGTGCCCATGATCTTGCCGATGTGCTTGGGGGAGTTGCCGAGTCCGTCCGCGCCGACCTGCAGGTCGGCCGGCCAGGCGATCTTCTTGTCGTCGATCATGACCGGCCCGGGCCGCAACCGGTCCAGGCACTGCTCGACGATCTTCAGCGACTCCTTCATCTCCTCCACCCGGATGACGTAACGGCCGTAGCAGTCGCATCCGGTGGTGGTGGGGATGTCGAATTCGTAGTTCTCGTAGCCGCAGTAGGGCTGCGCTTTGCGCAGGTCGTGCGGCAGGCCGGTGGCCCGGAGCACTGGGCCGGTGATGCCGAGGGCCATGCAACCCTGCAGGTCGAGGTAGCCGATGTTCTGGGTGCGGGCCTTCCAGATCGGGTTGGCGGTGAGCAGGTGTTCCATGTCGCGTAGCCGCTTGGGCAGCAGCGCGAGCAGTTCGCGCACCTTGGTCACCCCGTTGTCGGGCAGGTCCTGGGACAGGCCGCCGGGGCGGATGTAGGCGTGGTTCATCCGCAGGCCGGTGATCGTCTCGAACACGTCGAGAATCAGCTCGCGCTCGCGGAATCCGAACAGCATCGGCGTCAGCGCGCCGAGTTCCATGCCGCCGGTGGCCAGCGCGACGAGGTGCGAGGAGATGCGATTGAGCTCCATCAGCAGCACGCGCACGACCGTGGCGCGCTCCGGGATCTGTTCGGTGATGTCGAGCAGTTTCTCCACGCCAAGGCAGTACGCCGTCTCGTTGAAGAACGGCGACAGGTAGTCCATACGGGTGACGAAGGTGACGCCCTGGGTCCAGTTGCGGAATTCGAGGTTCTTCTCGATCCCGGTGTGCAGGTAGCCGATGCCGCAGCGAGCCTCGGTGACCGTTTCGCCCTCGATCTCCAGGATCAGCCGCAGCACGCCGTGCGTGGACGGGTGCTGGGGACCCATGTTGACGACGATGCGTTCCTCGCCCGCGCCGGACAGCGTCTCGGCAACCTGGTCCCAGTCCTGTCCCGCGACGGTGACCGTGGCGGGCTCGGCGACGTCGGTGTCGGTGTCGGTCATCAGCTGTATGCCCTCCGCTCGTCGGGCGGCGGGATGCGCGCGCCCTTGTATTCGACCGGGATCCCGCCGAGCGGGTAGTCCTTGCGCTGGGGGTGGCCGCGCCAGTCGTCCGGCATGGTGATCCGGGTCAGCGAGGGGTGCCCGTCGAACCGGATGCCGAAGAAGTCGTAGGTTTCGCGTTCGTGCCAGTCGGTGGTCGGATACACCTCGTAGAGCGACGGAATATGCGGGTCCGCGTCCGGCGCGGCGACCTCCACCCGCAGGCGGCGGTTGTGTGTGATCGACATGAGGTGGATAAACGGCGTGCAGTTCGCGGCCGGAATCCTCCGGATAGTGCACCCCGTCGACGCCGAGGCAGAGTTCGAAACGCAATGCGGGGTCGTCGCGCAACGCGCGAGCCACCGTGACCAGCTGCTCGCGGTGCGCGTGCAGGGTGAGCTCGCCGCGGAAGACGATCACTTTCTCCAGCGCCGCGTCCAGGCGGACACCCGTGGCGGTGAGCGCGGCGCGCAGCGCGTCGACCACCTCGTCGAAGTACCCGCCGTACGGGGCCGGCGTGCTGCCGGGCAGCGTCACGGGGCGGACCAGCCGACCGTAACCCGAGGTGTCGCCGGTGCCGGTGACACCGAACATGCCGCGGCGTACGCCGATCACCTCGGCGCCGGCCTGTGCGGGATCCTCTTCCGGCAAGGTGCCTTCGGGGCCCGCCGTGGCCGCCGCGTCGATCGCGTCGTGCGCGGGCGGGGCGTCGGTGTCGTCGGGGGTGTCGAAGGTCATCGCAGCAGACCCTCCATCCGGATGGTCGGCGTCGAGGCGAGCGCGGCCTGTTCGGCGGCGCGGATGGCTTCCTCGCGGTTGACGCCGAGCGGCATCTGTTGAATTTTGGCGTGCAGTGCCAGGATCGCGTTCAGCAGCATCTCCGGCCGGGGCGGGCAGCCCGGCAGGTAGATGTCGACCGGCACCACGTGATCGACGCCCTGCACGATGGCGTAGTTGTTGAACATCCCGCCCGACGACGCGCAGACGCCCATCGCCAGCACCCATTTCGGTTCGGTCATCTGGTCGTAGACCTGGCGCAGCACCGGGGCCATCTTCTGGCTCACCCGGCCTGCGACGATCATCAGATCGGCCTGCCGCGGCGAGGCGCGGAATGCTTCCATGCCGAAACGGGCGATGTCGAACCGGCCTCCGCCGGTGGCCATCATCTCGATGGCGCAGCACGCCAGCCCGAAGGTGGCGGGCCATAGGGAGCCTTTGCGCAGGAATCCGGCGAAATCTTCGACCGTGCTCAGCAGGAAGCCGCTGGGCAGTTTCTCCTCGAGACCCATGTTCTACTGACTCGCTTCCACTCGTCGCCTACGAATTCGATTGCGCGGCATTCAGTCCCAGCTGAGCCCGCCGCGCTTCCACTCGTAGGCGTAGGCCACCGAGACGTTGACGATGAACAACGCCATCGCGGCCAGACCGAAGAGACCGAGCGCATCGAAGTGGACTGCCCACGGGTAGAGGAACACGATCTCGATGTCGAAGATGATGAACAACATCGCGGTGAGGTAGTACTTCACCGGAAAGCGTTGTCCGGTAACGTTTCCCGGCCCGCCGGCCACGGCATGCGGGGTGGGTTCGATCCCGCATTCGTAGGGTTCCAGCTTCGCCCGGTTGCGCCGCTTCGGGCCGACCAGGGCCGAGAGGACGATGGAGAACAGCGCGAACGCCGCCGCGATCGCGCCGAGTACGAGCGTCGGCACCTCGATATTCACGACTGCACTTCCCCTCCTTGCGAGCTGCAGCTGACAACAGCGTCCGAGGCGGGCTGACGTCGTTGTCCGCCTCGGCCAGACTCGCCCTCGGCTCCACCCGGAACCGGTCATTCCCTGATCCGCTTCCTTGTGAGGTACGGCACAGCCTACAACTGAAAGGGGGCTCCGCAGCGGGTTTGGTGCCGCCGTTTGATCGAATTCAGTACAAGCATTTATGACCGAAACGGTGGTAATCCGGGAAGGGTGACCGTGACGTTGGGTGAACGGTCAGTTGGCAGCGTCGGAGTGTCGCGTAGTGCGACGTCAAATGTGGTCCCGAGCGGGTTCGGAGTCGGGGACGGCGACAGCCCGGCGGCGGCCGGGAGCGTCGGGGAAGGGGAGTTCGGGCGTTGTTGCAGCCGGGCCGAAGCGCGACAACGCGCGCGATGAAACTAATTCATGATCGCTATGAATGTCCGTTTCGGTCCAGGGCGGGCGCGGCTCCCGGTCAGGCCGCGGAGCGGCTGCGCAGCAGCGCGACGACGGCCTCGGTGAGCCGGAGCGGATCGATGGGGTGCGCCACCGCGGCCTCCGCACGCGACCAGCCGGCCAGCCATGCGTCGTCGGGGCGGCCGGTGAGCACCAGCAGCGGCGGGCACGGATCGACTTCGTCTTTCAATTGCTTGGCGATGCCCAGTCCGCCGGCCGGGCTCGCCTCGCCGTCGAGCACGGCCAGGTCGATGCCTCCGGCGTCCATCTGCGCGATCACCACGGGGGCGGTGGCGACCTCGAGGTACGCGAACTCCGGCAACTCCGGGCTCGGGCGCTTGCCCAAGGCCTGGATCACCTGGCGTCTGGTGTCGGCGTCATTGCTGTACACGAGAACCCGCAGCGGGGTGGAACGAGGAGAATCGGCCACGAACGGCATGGTACGTCCGCGAGGGTGGACCGCGTGGCAGGTTCGGCGCAGATCGTCCGCGCGCGTCGTGCACCGCGCGTCACCGGCGGCGTCGTCCGGCGAAAGCCGATGGCAAGCAGTTGACAAGAAACTGCCGGTAAAGTCCGGCCCATGCGGGGAGATATCACGCAGGCCCTCGTCGACACCGACGTGTGGACCGATGAAATGCTGGGCGGCGCAGGGATTCCGGTGGTCGACGTACCGTTCGTGACCATCGGCAGCGGAATCGGATCGTTCGTCACCTACGACACCCTCCGGATCTTCGGCGTGCCCGCGGAGGCGATGGCGGTGCTCGGTCCACAGGAGCACCCGTGGGCGTCCTACGAATATCTGACCAGGGTCTCGCAGATTCCCCGCGGCGAGCGCCTGCGCAGCGATTCGGCCTCGACACCGGACAACATCTGGGGCTTTCCGTCCTACGCGGTACGGGAGGCGATCGCGGACCGATCGCTCGGGCCGCTGTGGAACGTCTTCACCGAACCGATCTTCGCGAATTACTACACCCCCCGCGCGGGCCAGGCGTTCGCCGCGATGGAGCGGGAGTTCCACCGCATCGGTTACGCCCGCTCCCTGCACCGAGGTCACGTACGGATGGTCCGCAAGCGCCACGGCGGCGGATACTTCACCATCCTCACCCCGCCCGCGGGTTCCACGCCGACCAAGCGGGTGGCTTTCCGCAGCACGTATGTGCATGTCGCGGTGGGTTATCCGGGTCTGAAACTGCTGCCGGACCTGCAGGAGTACCGCGAGACCCATCGCGATCCGACGCGCGTGGTCAACGCCTACGAGCCGCACGAGCACGTCTACCAGGCGCTGCAGCGGTGCCCCGGCACCGTGCTCATCCGCGGCAGCGGGATCGTGGCCAGCCGCGTCCTGCAGCGGCTCATCGACGACCGGGACACCTACCGGCTCGACACCAGGATCCTGCATCTGTTCCGTACCTATATCGCCGGCCCGCACGGCAAGAACGTCTTCAGCCGGCTCAAGGGCGGCGACGGGTGGGCCTACCAGGGCTTCAACTATCCGAAGTCGGTCTGGGGCGGTCAGCTCAAGCAGAAGGTGCGGCGACTGCAAGGCGAGGAACGGGCCCGGGCGTACAAGGAGATCTCCGGCACCAACACCCCGATCCGGGACAACTGGCAGGAACAATTGCGCCGCGGCCGCCGAGAAGGCTGGTACCAGGTGATGGCGGGCACGATGCGGGCTCCACGCCCCGCCAGTGGCCGCCAAGGCGTGGTCGCGACGATCCTCCCGGATACCACTGCGCCGCTGCCGTTTCCGCCACCGACGCAACCGTTCGACACCACCGTCGACTACATCATCGACTGCACGGGGTTGGAAGCCGACATCCGCGAGCACCGTTTGCTGGCCGACCTGCTGGACCACGCGGGCGCCGGGCGCAATCCGCTCGGCAGGCTGGACGTGGAGACGACCTTCGAGCTGATCGGCACCCGGAGCGGCACGGGCCGGATGTACGCCTCCGGCAGCGCGACGCTCGGCGGGCCGTTCGTCGGCGTGGACACCTTCCTCGGCCTGCAGATCGCCGCGCAGGAGATCGCCGACGATCTGGCCGCGGTCGGGTTCTGCCGCAGGATGGGTCCGCTGCGCTCCACACGGCAATGGTGGCTGTGGGTTACGAACGAGAAGATCTGAGCGATGCTTCCTACCTTGAACGGGCGAATCCAGACCCGTCTTCTCGCGCTGAGCGTGATCGGCTTCGTCGTCGCGCTGGTCATCACCCCGTTCCTGCCGACCGGTTCGTCGAGCATCGGCCAGGCGTACCGGGTGACGTTGTCGGTTCTGCTCGGCACCGTCCTGGTCGGTGTGCTGTGGGAATTGCTCTACCATTTCCTGCAGCAGTTCCGCTGGGAAAAGGACTGGCCGACCCTGTTCGGTTTCATCACCATCGTCAACGAGGGGGCGCTGATGTGGGTCCTCGTGCGCTACACCACGGTGGTCCTGCCCGGACATCTGCGCCCGTCGCTCGTGGCGTTCGGAATCCAGTTCGTCCTCACGTGGATCGTGTTCTGGCTCATCGTGAACGGTCCCATGCGGGTGGTGTTCCACCGGTGGCGCTTCCAAGGCGGCCGGTTCCTGTGAGCGCGCAGATCGAGGTGTTGCCCGGCGCCCACCTGGTGGCGAGCGCGAGCGGTGCCGTCGTGGTCGTCGCGCACCGCGGCGACGGCAGCGTCACGGCCGACACGGTGGCGGCCCGGACGATGGCGGCGCTGCTGGACATCGTGCGCGAGGCCGTGGCGCGGGACCGGAGTCGCAGCGGGCGGGCGGTGGCGCGGTCGGCCACGACCTGGCTGATGGGGCTGGCCAACGGGGAGGAGGACGAGGTCGAGTTCGGCGTGGTCACGCCGGCGGACAACGGTCTCGCGGTTTTCCTGCACGGTGGCGTCACCGCTGTCCTCGCCGGCGCCGGCCGCACGGAGGTGCTGCGCGGCCGGGACGCCGGATTCACCGTCGACCGCATGGTGACGCCCGCACCCGGCACCGGCGCGGGGTTGTTCGTGGACGAGGCGGGATGGACCGCGGAGTCGCTCCCGGAGCGCGGCATCTTCGCGCTCGGCGAGGGGACCGCACCGGGGTCGGGCGCGGTGCGGTGGTCCGGGCCGGTGCCGGACGCGCACCTCGCCGAACCGGAGGCCCACGGTGTCGGCGAACCCGGACGGCGACCGGAGGCGGGATCCGCGCGGCAAGTCCCGCCCGTGCCGCGGCCGGTATCGGCACCTGAACCGCAGCGGATCGAGGAACCGCAGCACGTCGAGCCGCCGCCGGAGCCGACACCACATTCGGTCGCTGCTCCGCCGACACAAGACCCTGCGGCGGTCGCAGGACCCGCCGCACCTCAGGCGCCGCCGGCGCACCGTCCCGGAGCGGAGCAGGTGTCGGGAGCGCAGCCGCGGTCGGCACCGAGCCTGCGTAAGGGCGAGGAGCCCGGCGACGCCGCAACGGAAGTCGATCTTCAGGCAGCGGCGCGCCGGGCCACGCCGGGGCCGGGCGTGACACCTTCGGTGGCGCAGCCGATGCCACCGCGACCGGACCGGGGACCGGCACGGCCCGCACACCACACCGACCGGGACCAGGCGATCGCCAACGACGCGGATCTCGCCGAGACGGTGGTGCCCTCGGCCGAGGTCGTCGCGGCGGCGCTCGGGTCGACCGGCTCGAACACGCTGGGACATCGGGTGATCGTGCACGGCTTCCAGTGCGCACGCGGTCATCACAACGATCCGCGGGTGTCCTTCTGCGCGGTGTGCGGCATCCGGATGGATCAGCTCACCTGCGTGCTGAGCGAGGGGGTGCGTCCTCCGCTGGGCGTGCTGCTCCTGGACGACGGCACGTCGTTCGTGCTGGACAGCGACTGCGTGCTCGGACGCGAGCCGGAGTATTCCGAGGCCGTCGCGCGCGGCGCTCGCCCACTACGGCTGGAAGACAGCTCGGGCGGGATGTCCCGGGCGCACGCGGAGATCCGCCTCGTCGAGTGGGACGTCACCGTCGTGGACGGCGGCTCCACCAACGGCACCCACATCCGTCATCCCGGACGACAGGAATGGGTGCGTGCGGTCCCCGGCCGGCCGGTCACCCTCGCGCCCGGCGCCCAGATCCAACTGGGCGGACGCGTGCTGACCTTCGACTCCCCACACGGCCAGCTGTAGCCGCGGATCGGCACGTCGAGCGGTCGCGGGATCGTCCGGAGAGGATCTCAGGTGTGGCGGAAGCGGATGATGCCCGACCACGGGTTGCGCATGGGTTTGCGTGGGTCGGGCTGAGGCAGATAGGTGAACGGGCGCAGGTACCAGGGTGCGCGGTGGAATTTGCGGGCGTGCAGCAGCAGGCTTTCCAGCTCGATCGGCTGCCAGCCGAGGTCTTCGAAGAAGCGGACGCCGTTGGGGGGCTCGAATTTCATCGGCGCGTTGGCGAAGGTGTCCCCGGAACGCAGCTTCCGCATGCCCATGCTGAGGTCGAGCAGCCACCAGGCGATCTCCGGGCGGTCCAGGGCATTCGCCAGATCGGTGACCGTCGGCGGGTCGAGGTACATCAGCAAACCCTCGGTGAGCACCAAGGCTTTCGACGCTGGGGCGGTGGCGGGGGCGACCGCGCCGAGCGCCTCGTCGAGGAACTTCGCGCGGGCGTCTGGGTCGGCGAGATCGACCGCTCGGCGGACGAGCACGCAGTGCGGCGTCTCATCGGCGAGCGCGTCGTCCTTCTCCGCGACGATCTCCGGCAGGTCCGCTTCGATCCAGAGCAGCTCGGGCGGTAGATCCAGCCGATAGGGGCGGGTGTCCAGACCTGCGGCGAGGTTGAGGACGCGGTCGCACCCCTCGGCGATCGCTGTGCTGACCAGGTCGTCGATCAGCTTGGTCCGGGTGACGATCGGCCACCCGCCGCGCATCATCCGGGGCGCGCTGTCGGCGATGGCGTGGCCGCGTTCTCCGGCCAGCCGGTCGGCCAGCGGATCGTGGAACAGCGCGTCCGGGCGCGTCGTCTCGCGTGCCCGGTAGGCCGCGACCCAGCGCGCTGTGTCCGACACGTTGGACGGTACGTCCCCTCGAGTCATGCGGGCCAGTCTGTCATACCGGTCCGGCGGTTGCCCGGCACCGGCGCTCCGGTGCGGGGACGAGGATCAGTGGGGGTGAAAGACGTCGGGGCCGACCTCGGCGGAGTCGAGCAGATGGGTGAGGAACAGGCGGGTGGTCGGCGTCGGAGTGCGGGTGGTGATGGCATGCCACGGACGGTCCAGTGGGGTGCCATCGACCGGGAGGACGCGCAGCACGCCGTTCTCCAAGTCCTGGGAGATCGCGTCACTGTGGATCAGCGTGACGCCCAATCCTTCTCGCGCTGCGGCCAGGACAGCGCCGTGGGATCCGAGGGTGAGCGTGGGCGGCTCGATGTGGAGTTGCTCCAGCAGGCCGAGAGTGGCCTCCCTGGTACCGGAGCCGCGCCCGCGAAGCAGCCATGTGGTGTGCAGCGGGTCGAGTTCCGGCAGTCCGACCACGACCAGGCGGCTCGGCCGCCGAGCGCGCACCACCAACCCGGTGTCCCGCGGCGGGCGGCCCGCGATGACGAGATCCGTTTCGTGGTGTTGCAATTCGAGGAACAGTGCGTCGCGCGGGTGCACCGACAGGCTCAGCTCGATGTCGGGATAGCGGCGGCGGAACGAGGCGAGCGGCCGCAGCAGGACGTATTCGCCCGCGGTGGCGACCACGCCGATCCGCAGGCGTCCGGTCTCGGCGCGGCGCACGGCGGCCTGCGCCTCCTTCATCAATCCGAGGATGCCGCGGCAGTACTCGGCGTAGACGCGACCGGACTCGGTGAGCGTGATGCCGCGCCCGGCCTTGGCGACGAGCTCGGCGCCGAGCTGTTTCTCGATGTGCGCGACGGCCGCGGAGACGGCGGCCTCGGTGATGTGCAGTTGCGCCGCGGCACGGCGAATGCTGCCGTGGCGGGCGACGGCCAGGAAGGTTTCCATCCGAGCCGCGCTCACCATACCCATCGAACGACGGTAACAAACTCAACGAAAACGTTGGGTATCGCGAGGAACAATCAAATTGTTTGTCGGTATCCGGCCCGTCATCCTGGAAATCCCAAGGCACGCCCGTTCACCCGGGTGCGGGTGTCCCGCAGTGGCACAGCAGGAGGAACGATGGCCGAAGAAATCGAACGCGACCGCTGGGATCCGGGTGTCCAATCCTATGCGTCGATGGGATATTACGCGCCGGACTATCAGCCGTCGGAGACCGACGTGCTCGCCGTGTTCCGGGTGACCCCGCAGCGCGGCGTCGACCCGATCGAGGCGGCCGCCGCGGTGGCGGGCGAGTCCTCCACGGCGACGTGGACGGTGGTGTGGACCGACCGGCTCACCGCACACTCGCGCTACCAGGCGAAGTGCTACCGCATCGACGAGGTCCCCGGACGACCGGGGGAGTACTTCGCCTATGTCGCTTACGATCTCGACCTGTTCGAGGAAGGATCGATCACCAACCTGACCTCCTCGATCATCGGCAACGTGTTCGGGTTCAAGCCGTTGCTGGCGCTGCGGCTGGAGGACATGCGCATTCCGGTGGCCTACGTGAAGACGTTCCAAGGGCCACCACACGGCACGGTGATGGAACGCGAATATCTCAACAAATACGGCAGGCCGCTGCTGGGCGCGACGGTGAAACCGAAACTCGGGCTATCCGCCCGCAATTACGGGCGGGTGATCTACGAGGCGTGCAAAGGTGGCCTGGATTTCACCAAGGACGACGAGAACATCAACTCGCAGCCGTTCATGCGCTGGCGCGACCGCTACCTGTTCGCGATGGAGGGCGTCAACCGCGCGATGGCCGAGACCGGTGAGATCAAAGGCCACTACCTGAATGTGACCGCCGCGTCGATGGAGGAGATGTACGAGCGGGCGGAATTCGCCAGAGAACTCGGCAGCGTCGTGATCATGATGGATCTGACTGTCGGATTCACCGCGATGCAGTCGATGTCGCACTGGGCGCGCCGCAACGGCGTGCTGCTGCACCTGCATCGTGCGGGGCATTCCACCTACACGCGGCAGAAGACGCACGGTGTCAGCTTCCGGGTCCTGGCCAAGTGGTGCAGGCTGATCGGCGTCGACCATCTGCACGCGGGCACTGTGGTCGGCAAGCTGGAAGGCGATCCGGCGACGACAAAGGGCTTCTACGACACGTTGCGGGATAACCACATCCGGACCGAGCCGGCCAACGGGATCTTCTTCGACCAGTATTGGGCGAGCCTGCCCGGCGTGATGCCGGTGGCTTCCGGCGGCATCCATGCCGGGCAGATGCATCAGCTGCTGGACCTGTTCGGTGACGACGTGGTGCTGCAATTCGGCGGCGGCACGATCGGGCACCCGCTCGGTATCGCCGCGGGCGCGGAGGCGAACCGGGTCGCCCTGGAGGCGGTCGTGCAGGCCCGCAACGAAGGGCGCGACTTGCTGAAGGAGGGGCCGGAGGTGTTGCGCAAGGCGGCCGAGATCTGCCGTCCGCTCGATGTCGCCCTGGCGACTTGGGGTGATGTCACCTTCGACTACACCTCCACCGACGCGCCGGACGCCGTGCCGACGGCCAGCCGCTGACCATCCCGGAAGGACTCACCGATGTATCTCAGGCACGGAACGTTCTGCTACCTGCCGCCGCTGACCGACGACCAGATCGCCGCCCAGGTGCGCTACGCGCTGCTCAACAGCTGGCCGGTGTCCATCGAGTACACCGACGACCCGCATCCGCGCAACGCCTATTGGGAGATGTGGGGATTGCCGTTGTTCGATCTCGACGAGCCCGACGGCGTGCTGGCCGAGATCAACGCGTGCCGGGCCACCTTTCCGCGCCATTACGTGCGGGTGCTGGCCTATGACGCCCGCTACACCAGGCAGACGACGGCGCTGAGTTTCCTGGTGCAGCGGCCGCCCGACGAGCCCGGCTTCGTGCTGACCCGCACCGAAGGGCCGGACCGCAGGCAGAAGTACGGCCTGCACTCGTATGCGACGACCGTCCGCCCGGGAGACCGGTATGGCGGCTGAGCGCAACGGCTCCGGATTCCGTCTGCACCGCCCGGGGGCCGATGTCCCCGGCGCGGTGCGGACGGCGCCCGCCGAACCGGAGGAGCCGGAGATTCTGGGCGAGGACGCGGTGCTGGATCTGTCCGCCGACATCGCGGGTCACGATGTCGAGGAGACGCTGCGCAGACTGGACGCGGAACTGATCGGGCTGGCCCCGGTGAAGCGGCGGGTCCGCGAGATCGCGGCGCTGCTGCTGATCGACCGTGCGCGGCAGCGATTCGGCCTGACCTCGTCGCGGCCCACCATGCACATGAGCTTCACCGGTGGACCGGGGACGGGCAAGACGACGGTGGCGCTGCGAATGGCGCAGATGCTGCACGCCCTCGGCTACATCCGCAAACCGAAGGTGCACACGGTCACGCGAGACGATCTGGTGGGCCAATTCATCGGGCACACCGCACCGAAGACCAAGGAGGCGCTGGCCAAAGCGGCGGGCGGTGTGCTGTTCATCGACGAGGCCTACTACCTGTTCCGGCCGGAGAACGAACGCGACTACGGGCAGGAAGTGATCGAGATCCTGTTGCAGGAGATGGAGAACGAGCGCGCCAGCTTGGTGGTGATCTTCGCGGGATACCCCGACCGGATGGACCGCTTCTTCTCCGCCAATCCGGGCCTGTCCTCGCGGGTGGCCCATCACCTGGAGTTCGCCGACTACACCGAGGCGGAACTGCTGTCCATCGCCGAACTCATGGTGGCCGCGGAGAACTTCCATTTCGACGACGCGGCGCGGACGGCGTTCGGGGAGTACCTGGAACGCCGGATGGCTCGTCCGCGTTTCTCCAACGCGCGCAGCGTGCGCAATGCGCTGGACCGCTGCCGGTTGCGGCAGGCCAAGCGTCTCGTCGAACTGCGCAGGCCGTTGACCAAGACCGATCTGATCACGCTGACCGACCGAGATGTCTACGGCAGCAGCGTGTTCACCGACCCCGAGCCGACCGCACGAGCCTGCCGGTGACGAGATCGAGGCGCCATGCCAGAAGGACTGAAGACCCTCACCCGTTACACCATCGAGCAGGAGCATCGGCATCCCGGATCGTCCGGCGAGTTCTCCGGGCTGGTGAACGTCATCGCGACCGCGACGAAGATCGTCGCCAATCAGGTCACCCGCGGCGCGATCGTCGGATCGCTGGGCGCCTCGGAGCCGGACAACCTGCCGCCGACGGTGCATCGCAAACTGGACGCGATCGCCAACGACATCATGGTCGCCGAAACGCAATGGACGGGGCACCTGTCGGCGTTGCTCTCCGAACAGATCAGTGAGGTCCATCCGGTGCCCGCGACGCATCGGCGCGGGAAGTATCTGCTGGCGTTCGATCCATTGGACGGTTCGTCGAACATCGACGTGAACCTTCCGGTGGGCACCATCTTCAGCGTGCTGCGCACATCCGCGCCCGGCGGCGGCCCGGCGGCGGACGACTTCCTGCGACAAGGGGTCGAGCAGGTATGCGCCGGCTTCACCCTGTACGGCCCGGCGACCATGCTGGTGTTGACGACGGGCAGCGGGGTGGACGGGTTCACGCTGGACCGGGAGATCGGCGCCTTCGTGCTGACCCACCCCCGGATGCGCATCCCGGAGGACACGTCCGGTTTCGCGATCAACGCGGCCAACGAGCGATTCTGGGAGCGCCCGGTGCGCCGCTACGTACAGGAATGCCTGGACGGCGTGGACGGTCCGCGGGAGCGGGACTTCAACATGCGCTGGGTGGCCTCGCTGGTCGCCGACACCTTCCACATCCTCACCCGCGGTGGGGTGTACCTGTATCCGCGTGACACCCGCCCGCCCGCGCGTCCGGGACGGGTGGCGTTGCTCTACGGCGCCAACCCGATCGCGTTCATCGTCGAACAGGCCGGCGGCGCTGCGACCACCGGCAGTGAACGGGTGCTGGAAGTGCTGCCCGGCGACGTCCACCAACGGGTGCCGCTGATCTTCGGCTCCCGCAACGAAGTCGAACGCATCGAGCGGTATCACCGCGAGCCGGATGAGGGACCGAGCTTCGACAGTTCGCTGTTCGGCAGGCGGTCGCTGTTTCGTCCGGCCCAGCGCTGAAGGGGAGAACCATGTCCGTCAAGCACCCGGTCGTCGCCATCACCGGGTCCTCCGGGGCGGGGACCTCCAGCGTGACCCGGACATTTCAGGAGATCTTCCGCCGTGAAGGAATCAACGCGGCGATCGTCGAGGGCGACGCGTTCCACCGTTACGACCGCAACGAGATGAAACTGGCCATGGCCGAGGCCGAGCAGAACCGCAATGTGCGGTTCTCGCACTTCGGCGAGGAAGCGAACCTGTTGAAGGAATTGGAGACGCTCTTCCGCGACTATGGCGAGACCGGTGTCGGGACCGTGCGCCGGTACCTGCACGACGAGGCCGAGGCCAAGCCCTACGGACAACAGCCGGGCACCTTCACGCCGTGGGAGGAGTTGACGCCCGGCAGCGACCTGCTGTTCTACGAGGGCCTGCACGGCGCGGCGGTCACCGCCACCGTGGACGTGGCCCGCTACACCGATCTGCTGGTCGGCGTCGTGCCGATCATCAACCTGGAGTGGATCCAGAAGGTGATCCGGGACAAGACCGAGCGCGGCTATTCCAGCGAGGCCGTGATCGATACGATCCTGCGGCGCATGCCGGACTACGTCACCTACATCTGCCCGCAGTTCTCCCGCACCTACGTCAATTTTCAGCGGGTGCCGACGGTGGACACGTCCAATCCGTTCATCGCGCGCAGCATTCCGACGGCGGACGAGAGCTTCGTGGTGATCCGCTTCGCCGACCCCAAAGTGATCGACTTCCCCTATCTGCTGTCGATGCTGCACGACTCCTTCATGTCGCGGACGAACTGCATCGTGGTGCCCGGCGGCAAGATGGAGCTGGCGATGCAGCTGATCTTCACGCCGCTGATCCTGCGGTTGATGGACAAGCGGCCGAAACGGTCGTATTGAGCGGTCGCGGGTTCCGAACGGGCAGGAGCAGGAAGCGCTGTCGGCCACACCGGACTAGTCGGGCAGGAGCGGGACCGACATGCCTTCGCCGCGATGCAGCAGGGCGGCGCGGGTGACGGCGGTGGAGCCGAAGCGGCGGCGCAGGTCGTCGAGGGTCGCGTCGAGGGTGTTGGCGGCGCGGGCCTCGAAAGGCAGGGTGAGCTGCACGCTGTCGGCATCGTCGAGGTTGGTCAGCGCCAGGCCGATCAGGGTGAGGCCGCGTTCCTGGATGAGCGGCATCGCGCCGGTGAGCAGGCCGCGTGCCGCGAGCAGGATCGTCTCGGTGTGATCGGTGGCCTCGGCCAAGGTATGTGAGCGGGTGGCCCGGGCGAAATCGTCGAAACGCAGGCGCAGCACCACGGTTCGGCACACCCGCTCGGCAGCGCGCAGCCGTCTGCCCAGCCGATCGGTGAGCCCGTGCAGGTAGGCCTCGATCTCGTCCGGGGGACGATGTCTGCGGCCGAGGGCGCGCTGGGCGCCGATCGAGCGCCGCCGCCTGCCGGTCTCGACGCGGCGCGGGTCACGCGCCCAGGACAGGGCGTAGAGATGGCGGGCCGCGGCGGGCCCGAGGATCGCCCGCAGCGGGCGCTCACCCAGCTCCGCCACCTGACCGACCCGGGTGATGCCGTGCTCGTGCAACGTCCGCGCGGTGACATCGCCTACGCCCCAGAGCCTTTCGACCGGCAGCGGGTGCAGGAAGTCCAGTTCCCGGTCCGGCGGCACCAGCCGCAAGCCATCGGGTTTGGCGACGGCGCCGGCCACCTTGGCGAGGAATTTGGTGCGGGCGATCCCCACGGAGATGGGCAAGCCGACCCGGTCGCGGACTTCCGCGCGTAGCCGCGTCGCGACGGCCACCGGTTCGCCCGCGATCCGGCGCAGCCCGCCGACGTCGAGAAACGCCTCATCGATGGAAATGCCTTCCACGACCGGCGTGGTGTCGCGAAAGATCTCGAAGACGGCTTTGCTCGCCTCCGCGTAGGCGGACATGCGCGGCGGCACCACGATCGCGTGCGGGCACAACCGGCGCGCCTGCCCGCCGTTCATCGGAGTGCGCACGCCGAACGCCTTGGCCTCGTAACTGGCGGCCAGGACCACACCGCCGCCGACGATCACCGGCTTGCCGCGCAGCCTCGGGTCGTCGCGCTGCTCGACCGAGGCATAGAACGAGTCGAGATCGGCATGCAGGATCGATGCCTCCGGGCGCGCCAGTATCCGGGGTCGACCGGATCGGGAGAAGGGCGCATCGGACACGAACATATGTTCGCACGGCGGTCCGACAGTCCGGGTGGCCTGCGCGGATCTACTGGTTGCCTCCGTAGTAACTCGTCCCAGCCGGTAACCTGTTCCCACGACGGGGCACAGCGCGGATGAGGGAGTCGGTACGGTGCGTGGATTCGGGGATTTGGAGGCGGTGATCATGGACCGCATCTGGGATCAGGACGCAGAGGACACAACGGTGCGCGAGATCTTCGACGAACTGTCGGCTCAGCGCGACATCGCTTATACGACGGTGATGTCGACCATGGACAATCTGCATCGGAAAGGCTGGCTGGCGCGCGAACGCGCCGGTAAGGCCTATCGATATTGGCCGACCCTCACCAGGGAAGAGCACAGCGCCCGGCTCATGCTGGAAGCGCTCGGTTCCGGCGGACGCTCGGACCTGGTGCTCAGTCATTTCGTCGACCGGATCAGCGCCGAGGAATCGGCCGGGTTGCGTGCCGCGCTACGCAGACTGGCGGCGCGCAAGTCACCAGAAGTGCCGTGAGCCTGGCCATCGCGCTGACGCTGTACGGCGGCGTCGTGGCGACCTTCGGTCCGCCCGTGTTGCGCAGTCTGACCCATCGCGGCATCGCGCCGCGGCTGGGCGTGATCGCCTGGGTGGTCGCGATCATCGGTGCGCTCAGCGCCTGGGGAATCGCGGCGGCGGTACTGACGGTCGAGTTCGCGACCTACTGGGGACACCCGAAGGACGCGCTGAGCGCGTGCGCCTCGTTCCTGTGGTCTCCCATGCACGTGCACGGCGCCGCGGCCGGCCGGGCGGCGACGTTCGCGGTGGCGGCGCTGGTGGCCGCGGGCACGGTCGCGTTGGTGGCGCGCGCGGTGGGTGTCGTCGTGGACATGCGCAGGCGTACCAGCGTCCATGCGCGGGCGGTTCGCCTGGTCGGCAGGCCGGTGCCGGGTATCGGCGCGGTCGTGCTCGACTCGCCCGAACGGCAGGTGTACTGCGTGCCGGGAAAGCCCGACACCATCGTGGTCACGACGGCGGCGTTGGCGGCGCTGGACGGCGAGCAGCTCGCCGCGGTGCTCGCGCACGAACGCGCGCACCTGTCCGGCAGGCACGCGGCGTTGACGGCGGTGCTGCGCGCGGTGGCCACCACGCTGCCGGGCCTGCGGTTGTTCACCGTCGGCGCTGCCGAGATCGCGCGGCTGCTCGAGATGTGCGCCGACGACAAGGCCGCCGACGAGCACGGTTCGCTGTCGCTGCTGGGCGGACTGCTGGCGATCGTCGGCGTCGTCGAGCCGGCGCCCCCTGGAGCGCTGGCCGCGGCGGGCACCGCGGTACTGGCCCGCGCCGAGCGGCTGGCCGACCCGGTCGGCGCCATCCGGCGAGCCACAACCCGCACCGCCTTGCTCGGCGTGATCGCGATGACGGTGACCGGGTCGGCACTGGCCGCCGCGACGGTGGCCGCCGCCGGTGCGCTGCTGAGCTGAGTACGAGAAGGAGCGCGTGTGCGAGCCACCTGGGATCAGGTCTTCGCCTGGCGGCTGCAACGTCAGCACGTCGGATCCCGCACCGACGAGGGTGCCGAAGCGATCGCCGAGCGCCTGTGCGGCATACAGGCCCAGGTCACCTCCGCGGCGGAATTGGCTGTCGCCCTGCGCAGCACGAAACCCGAATCCGGCGCGCTGGTCCGCGCGCTCGACGACGGCAGCCTGATGAAGACCTGGGCGATGCGCGGCACGCTGCACGCGCTGACCCCCGACCTGGCCGCGGCCGCTCTCACGCTCATCGGCTCCGCGCGCACCTGGGAGAAGCCCTCGTGGCAGAAGACTTTCGGCGCCTCGCCCGCGGAGGTCGCGGCGTTGACCGAGGCGGTCGCCGAGGTGCTCGCCGCCGCGGTGCTCACCCGGGAGGAATTGGTCGAAGCCCTGGTGTCCGCGCCGGAGTTCCACCGGCTCGGTGAAGAGTTGCGCTCCGGGTGGGGTGCGCTGCTGAAACCGCTGGCCTGGCAGGGGGCGCTCTGCCACGGCCCGGCGCGGGGCAACAAGGTGACGTTCACCAGTCCGGCGCATCTGATCCGCGACTGGCCCGGGCTGCCCGAGCCGGAGGCGGCGGCGCGGGCGGCGATCCTCGCCTATCTCAGCGCCTACGGCCCGGCGACGCCGGAGACCTTCGACGCCTGGCTCAGCCGCAACAGCCTGCGCAAGACCACGGTGCGGCGCTGGTTCGCCGAACTGGGTGACTTGCTCACCGAGGTGGACGTGGAGGGCCGCCGCGCCTTCCTGCCGACCGCCCGGGTCGACGAATTGGTCGCCGCCGCGCCGAGCGCGACGGTGCACCTGCTCGGCGCCTTCGACCAGTACGTGCTAGCCCCGGGCACCGGTGACACCGCCTTGCTCCCTGCCGCCCACCGCGCGAAAGTGAGTCGCGCGGCGGGGTGGATCTCACCGATCGTCGTGGTAGGTGGACGTATCGCGGGCGTGTGGGAGCTCGCCGAGGACGCCGTCGAGATCACCATGTTCGACGGCGCGCCGTTGCCCAGGCGGGGGTTGGACGAGGCCCTCGCGCACGTGGCGCTGGCGGCCGGGCGCGAGAACCTCACCGTGCGAGCTGTGTAGCCCGCGCTGATTTCGAGCCGTCGAGGGTGCGCTGTGCACCGAACGGCTCGAAAACCGGGATCGGACGAGTGGTCGGTGAGCGGTCATGACCGGATGGCGATCGCCGGCCATGACCTTCCGATATCCGGCTCTGCGCCTGCCGGAATGCCGCGTCCCGCAATTCCTCGTCCGCGTACGGTTGCGTGTGGCCTCGCTCGTCGGCGCCGATCAGGCTACGGCCGACTCGGTATCCGAGTCCGCATGCTTTTGCGCGGGTTTCGGCATGCGGGCGGCCATGCCAACCAAACCCGCCAGGACGGCGACCGCGGCCGTCACGGACCATCCGCGCCGGAACGCGTCGAGGGTCGCCTCCGGGCCTGCCGGTGTGCCGAGTACCGCGATCAGGACCGCGACCCCGACCGCGAGGCCGATCTGGCGCGCCATGCTCAGCACGGCCGATCCGGTGGCGAACCGCTGCGGCGGCAGCCCGCTGGTGCCCGCCGCGAAGGCGGTCGGCAGGGTGAGACCGACGCCGATGCCGCTGACCACCATGCCGCCGAGCAGGCCGCCGACATAGTCGGGCGTCAGGGTGATCGCCCGCACCCACCACAGCATGCCCGCCCCGAACACGATTCCGCCCATGGCGATGACCGGCCCGGCGCCGATCCGGCCGATCAGTCGCCCCGCCAGGACGGCGATCACCGGCACCATCAGCGGGCCCGGCGCGATGGCCAGGCCGGTGCGCAGTGCCGACCAGCCCCAGACGTTCTGCGCCCACAGCACCACCGACAGCAGCATCGCGCCGAAGGCGACGTTGAACAAGACCGCGTTGCCGGTCATCCAAGCGAAGTTGGGCGCGCGCAGCAGGGCCGGATCCACCACCGGACTTGGGTGGCGGGCGGAGGAGACGGCGAACGCCACCGTCAGGACGGCCGCCACCGCGAACGCCGTCAGCACCCGCGCCGACGACCACCCCCAGTCCTCGCCCTTGACCAGCCCGAGCACCAGCCCGGCGATCGCGCCGACCAGCAGCGCCGCACCCGGCAGGTCGGGCAGTCGGCCGCCGTCGCCCGGCGGATCGGGCAATGTCCGCACTGCGATCACCACGGCGACCAGACCGATCGGCACATTCACCAGAAACACCCAGCGCCAGCCGAATTCGACGAGAATGCCGCCGAGCACCGGACCGAGGGCCGCGCCGAGCCCGCCGAAGGCGACCCACAGGCGTACCGCGGCGGCGCGGCGCTGCGGCGGGCTGGCCGCGAGTACCAAGCCGAGCGAAGCGGGCGTCAGCAGCGCGCCGCCGACGGCCTGCAGAACGCGGAACAGCACCAGTGACCCGACGTCCCAGGCGGTCGCGCACAGTGCCGACCCGGCGACGAACACCACCAGTCCCAGAAGGAAGGTGGTGCGGATGCTGCGGCGGTCACCGAGTCGTCCCGCCGGGACCAGCAGTGCGGCGAACACGATGGCGTAGGCGTTGAGCACCCAGGAAAGCCCCGAGATCCGGGCTCCGCCGAAATCGGCGGCCATGTCCGGCAGGGCGACGTTGACGATGAACAGATCCAGGCTCGACAGCAGGACACCGATCGAGACGACGGCGAGCACGGGCCGGAAGTCGGCGACGCCCCGGGTCGGGGCGGTGGCGGGGGGATTCACGATCGTCTCCGTTTCAGCCGAGCACACGGCGGGTCTGGCGAGCGGAGGCGAGCAGCCGGCCGTTCCGGTCCGAGATCGAGGTATCGTCCACCGACCATCCGCCGCCGGTGGAGGCGTTCGCCGTGCGCACCAGCACCGGGAAGTCGCCGGTCGGCGCCTCGTGCAGGTGCATCGACAGCGTGACGGTGGGGATCGCGACGGGCGCACGCAGCGTGGGGAAGACGGCGGGCGGCAAGGCATCGGCGAGGATCGCGAGGGCGGCGGCGTTCGCGGGCAGCTCGGGGACGAGACCGATCCACGCGCACATCATCGGTTCCTCCGCCGCGGTGAGCGGCAGCGGTCCCGCCGCGGGTCGAATGGTGAAATGAGCGCTTGCCGGGACGATTTCGGGCGGGAGGGCGAAGGGTGCGCAGGATTCGGGGTCGGGCACCCGCGGTGCGGGCGCGCCCGTGTAGTCCGCGACATCCGATGCCACGGTGCGACCGAGTGTGACGGACGCTCCGGCGACCGGGTTGCCGCCTTGGTCGGCGTAGACCTCCAGGACGACGGTGCTACGGCCGACGGCGTGCTCGGCCACCCGGAAGGTGAGCAGGTCCTCTGTGGGGCGGCCCAGGAACCGGAGATCCACAGCGCGCACCGGCAGTGGTTCGGCGGCCGCCGCCCGAGCCACCTCGATGAGCAGAGCCGCGATCACGCCGCCGTGCGGACCGGTCCAGCCGCGCCAGGACCGGTCGACACGCGCCTGCCACCCACCGGCGCCGGTCTCGGTGAGCGCGAACTCCTCGGCGAGGGTCCACCCAGTTAGTTGCTTCATGAAACTCACCATAAGTTGGTGAGTTCTTTGAAGCAACTGACTATGCTGACGACTATGCGCAGGACGAGCTTCGAGGAGATGAACTGCTCGCTGGCCCAGTGCCTCGAGGTGGTCGGGGAGTGGTGGACGCTGCTGATCGTGCGCGACGCTCTGTTCGGCGTGACGCGCTTCGACGACTTCCGCGCCCGCCTCGGAATCGCCCGCAATGTGCTCACGCAGCGCCTCGAGCATCTGGTCGAGCACGGGGTGCTGAGCCGTGAGCCCTATCAGGACAACCCGGTTCGCTACGACTACCGGCTCACCACGAAAGGCCGTTCGCTGTGGCTGGTCGTCACCGCGATGCGTCAGTGGGGCGACGAATGGTCCGCCCCGGACGGCCCGCCGGTGCAGATCGTGCACACCACGTGCGGAAACCTCGCGACCATCGAGCCGGTGTGCTCCGAGTGCGGTGAACGCGTCGCGCCGCGCGACCTGCGTCCCGTACTCGGTCCCGGTGCCAAGGATCCTGCCCTCCTGCCCTCGGGCTGAGGCGGCCGCGGGCGCGGCCGGTTCCGCGATCGCCGCCGCGCGGCGATAGGCTGCGGCGGTGGCGGACGGGCGAGTGCGGCAACTGATCGACACGGTGGCATGGGTGCGCATCGAGGACGGACGAATCCTCTGCGCCAGACCACGCGGCAAGGACGTCTTCTACATCCCGGGCGGCAAGCGCGAGGGCGGCGAGACCGATCTGCAGACTCTGCTGCGCGAGATCGAGGAAGAGCTCACCGTCGCGCTGTTGCCGGAAACCGCCGCGCACGTGGGCACCTACGAGGCGTCGCACGGCCCGGCGGACGGTGCAGTGGTGCGGATGAGTTGCTACACCGCGGATTACCGCGGAACACTGGCAGCGAGCAGCGAAATCGAGGAGGTCGCGTGGTTCTGCTACGCCGACCGCGCTCTCGTCCCACCGGTCGATCAGTTGCTGTTCGACGATCTGGTGGACGCGGGCTTGCTACGGTGAATCGCGGACCGGACAGCGCTACCGTCGGTGGTATGTCGTGGCTTCGGGCACTCCTGCGCTATGCCGCCTATGCCCTGCGGGCGCTGCCGCTGGCGGCGCGGCGGATTCCGACCCGGCTGCGCGCGCCGCGGCGAATGCTCGGCGAATCCGTTCTGCCGCATAAATTCTCGGCTCTGCGCTCGGTGTCGCACTCGGTGCTCAGCGGCGGGGTGGGCCTGCTGGCCTGGTTCCTGGCGTTCCTCGCGATCGTCGCCGCGTTCCGCGGTGTCTGTTTCCCGCTCGTCGCCGGCGACAACCTGGATGGATCCTGGGGTGGGCCCAGTTTGGCGGGCGCCTGGGCGGTGCACGCGGCGCTGGGCGTCGGTCTGCTGCCGGTGTGGCTGCTGATTCTGGCCGGGCTGGGCGTGTTCCAGTTGCGGCTCACCCGCGGGCTGCTCGGCCGGAAGGGGCCACGGTGGCCCGCTCCGGTCGCGGTCGCGCTCGTCGCGGGCGGCGTGCTTCTCTTCGTGGCCTGGCTGCGGCAGGCGTGAGGCCCGCCGAAGCCCAGCGGGCGGCGCCGCGAGCGGGGACGGCGCGCTCAGGTGGTGGCGTGTGCGCGCTGCGCCCGCTGGATCAGGTGCTCCACGAGGGTGAGCAGCACGTCTTTGCAGGAGCTGCGGTCGCGCGCATCGCAGGGCATGACGGGGGTGACCGAGTCGAGGTCGAGCGCGTCGCGCACTTCGTCGACGGTGTAGCGCGGTGCGCCGTCGAAGCAGTTGACACCCACCATGAACGGCAGACCGCGCCGCTCGAAGAAGTCCACGGCCGCGAAGGAATTGCCCAGCCTGCGGGTGTCGGCCAGCACGACGGCGCCGAGTGCGCCGCGCGCCAGTTCGTCCCAGAGGAACCAGAACCGGTCCTGCCCGGGTGTGCCGAACAGGTACAGCACCAAGTCGCGATCGATGGTGAGCCTGCCGAAGTCCAGAGCGACCGTGGTGGTGGACTTCTGCTCGACGCCCGACAGATCGTCGATGCCGGTGCTCACCTCGGTGATCAGCTCCTCGGTGCGCAAGGGCGCGACCTCGCTGATCGCCGAGACCATCGTGGTCTTGCCGACGCCGAACCCGCCGGCGACGAGGATCTTGACCGACGCGGCCAGCTGTGGTGTGCCGCTCGGGTCAAAGTTTTCGGATTCCATCCAGTACCGCTCGCAATATGTTGAGGTCATCGGGTCCGGCCTCCGTCGGAACGGGAGCACGGAAAATCAGTTGCCCGTCGCCGATCAGGTCACCGACGAGGATCTTCGTCACCGCCAGCGGCAAACGCAACTGTGCGGAGAGTTCGGCGACGGTCTGTGAAACCCGGCACAGCCGAAGGATATCGGAGTACTCGGGTTCGCTGCGTCGCAACGTGGGCGCGGAGGTGTCCGCGATCACGGTGGTGAGCATATCCAGTTCGGGTCCGGCACCCGCGGTGCGCCCGCGCGTGAGCGCGTAAGGACGCACCAGCGGTCCGGCCGCCTCGTCGAACCAGGGCTCACGCGGATGGGTCATGGCAGGACTTACTCGACCTGTCCGACGAGGTCTTGCCGGGCAGTCGTGGACAGGTAGTTGCCGACCCGCTGGACGGTCAGGTTCATCTCGTAGGCCACCATGCCGAGGTTGGCCGATTCGGCGGCTTGCAGTGCCAGGCAGGCGTTGTCGCCCGCGGAGGTCACGAACAGCACCGCGCGGTCGAGTTCGATGACCGCCTGCCGGACGCCGCCGCCGTCGAATCGGTTGCCCGCGCTGCGCGCCAGCCCGTAGAGCGCCGAGGACATCGCGCCGAAGTGTTCGGCGTCCTCGCGGCTCATACCGCTGGAACGACCCAGTAGTAGCCCGTCGGTGGACAGCACCACCGCGTGGCGCACGCCGGCCAGCCGGTCGACGAGATCGTCGAGCAGCCAATTCAGATCACCTGCTGGAGAAGCGGACACCCCTAGCCTTCCTGTTCGTCGGAGATGACGGCGCGACGGCCCTGTCTGGTCCCGTTCTCGATGGCGGACATCAGATCGCGGGCCTGCTCGGCGGAGCGTGGCGGCTGCACGGAGGCGGCCTGCTCCTGGACCGGCTGCGCCAATTGCGGTGCGAGGTTGGTCTGTCGATTGCGCCGAGGCAGCGCCGGGCGGCCGTCGGGGCCCGGTTGCATCGGCGCCTCGGTATACGGGCGTGGTCCGTAGCGCGCGGGCGTGGCGGCTTCGGCCGGCAGCGTCGCGACGGACGACGGCGCGGTCTGCACGGCGGTCTCCGTCTCCGCTGCGACCGCGGAGCCGCCGATGAGCCTGCCACGACGGCCGGGATCGGTGAGCTCCGCCGGTGTCTGCGGTGCATCGGAATCGGTCGCGATGAGCGCGGACGGAATCAGCACGATGGCCTTGATGCCGCCGTAGTCGGAGTCCGACAGCCGCACCGCGATGCCGTGGCGCGCGGCCAGCTGCGCGACCACGAACAACCCCAGCCGCGAATCCGCCGACAGCGCCGCCACTCCGAAATCCGGTGGATTGCGCAGCGTCTCGTTCATCGTGGCCTGGTCTACTTCGGACATGCCCATGCCCTGGTCGGCGATCTCGACCACGACGCCCTTGCCGACCACGTTGCCGGAGACCTCGACTCGCGACTGCGGCGGCGAGAAGGAGGTGGCGTTGTCCACCAGTTCGGCGAGCAGATGGATGAGGTCGGCGACCACGGTGCCGAGCACGCGGACCTCGGGCAGCCGGGCCACCCGGACCCGGACGTAGTCGAGGGTCTCGCCGACGGCGCTGCGCACGAGGTCGACCAGCGGGACCGGGTTGCGCCACTGCCTGCCCGGTTTGCCGCCGCCGAGGATGGTGAGGTTCTCGGCGTTGCGCCGTTCCCGCGTCGCGAGGTGATCGAGCCGGAACAGGGTGTCGAGCAGGACCGGATCCTCCTGTCGCTGCTCGGCTTCGTCCAGGATCTCCAGCTGCCGGTGCACCACGATCTGGCTGCGGTGCGCGATGTTCAGGAAGACCGCCTTCACGCCTTCCCGGGTGCGGGCCTCGGCCACCGCCGCGGCGACGGCCGCGGAATGCGCGTGCTGGAACGCCTTGGCCACCTGGCCGATCTCGTCGCTGCCGTAGTCCAGAACGGAGGATTCGGCCGCGGGGTCGACGGTTTCGCCGTCGCGCAGTCTGCGCATCATGTCCGGCAGCCGTTCGTCGGCCAGGGCCAGCGTCTGCCCACGCAGCCGCTTCAACCGGCGGATGACGCGGTTGGCGATGATCACCGCGATGAGGAACGCCAGCACGCTGACCACCAGCACGCCGCCGCCCGCGAACGCGGATCTGGTCGCGGCCGCGGCGGCCTTGTCCTCCGCGAGTTTCTGCGAGGCCCGGTTGTGCGTGGTCCAGGCGTCGATCAAGCCGCGGTTGACCTCGGCGGCGGCGCTGTGCCATTCCTGCGTGCTCAGCGGCAGCGGCAGCGGTGGCGGGCTCGACGCTCGCGCACCGTTGCCGGATGTGCTCGATCCGGTCGAGGGCGGCTGAGCGGATGCCACGGCGCGCTGGACGACGGCGTTCTCCATGGTGGTGAGCTGCTGCCAGGCCGGACTCGCGATGAGCGTCTGCAGGTGACGCTGCTCCGCGCCTTCCAACTCGGCGCCGAGCGCGGCGATCTCGCTGTGGTAGAAGCCGATCTGGCGGATGTACTCCTCGGCGGGGATGGCCGGGGGTGTGGGGCCGTCGATGTACAGGCCGCCCAGCGCGTTGCTGCGTGCCATCGCCTCGGTGGCGTTGAACAGCCGCATGCCGGTGGCGATCCGGACGCCGATCTCGGTGTACGGCGCGGTCTGCTCGGCGACCTTGGTGCCCACGGAGATGACGTCGAGCAGGCGGTTGTAGAACATGTACGCGTCCGCGGGCGGCAGCGCGGCGGCGTCGACGCCGCCGCGCACGGCGCTCATGTTCTGGGTGAGGGTGGTGAAGTTGGCGACGTTGTCGCCGAGCTTGGAGTCGTCGACGTCGCGGATGCCTTCGGAGGCCTGGATCAGGCCGCGCAGCGCCCCGTCCAGACGCATGCGCGCGGCGCCGAGCGCGGTCGCCGCGGTGCCGTCGCCGGACATTTGCGCGAGCGTCAGGTGGCGTTCCTGCTGGACCGCCTCCATCATCTCCCTGGTCGAGGGGATGGCCTTCTGGTTCTCGGCCGCCCAGTCCTTGGCTTTGGTCCCCTCCGCGACCAGATAGCTCGTAGCACCCACACCGACGACAAGCAGAGTCAGGCTCGGGATGAGCGCGATCGCCAGAATCCGGGTGCGGACCCCGAGCCTCGCTCTGAACATCGGCACAACGTAATCCACGAACCGGGCGATCCGGCCGCCCTGTCCCGGTGAGCGGGACTCGATTTGACTTCACGTCCGTTCGTGTGAGCCGGCGAAGCCGCGCCGAAATTGATTGCCGCAGTGCATAACTCTAACTCGACCGCGCCGCTGCGGCTGACCTGTGCGGGCGCGGAGGGCGCGCGGCGCGGGAAATCATCCCGTGGCCGGTTCAGAGCGCGCCGCATGCGGCGTAGATTGTGTGTATCCCTCGGTTACTCACAAGTAGGAGGCAACGATGCCCGCGCCGGAAGCCGATGTATTCGACCGTCTCAGCGCGCTGGCCGCGATCGAGGCGCCCGCCGACCGTCAGCGCAGGACGATCACCGAGACGTTCACCGGGAACCCGCTGGGCAGCGTGCCGGTCGGCACCGCGGCCGACGTCGCTGCCGCCTTCGCCAAGGCCAGAGCCGCGCAGGAGCGCTGGGCGGCCCGGCCGGTGGCCGAACGCGCCGCCGTGCTGAATCGGTACCGCGCGCTGGTGGTCGAGCATCGCGAATTCCTGATGGACGTGGTGCAAGCCGAGACCGGCAAGGCGCGCTGGGCGGCTCAGGAAGAGATCATGGGGCTGATGTTCGCGGCCCGGTATTTCGCCAGGATCGCACCGAGCCTGCTGGGCACTCACCGCGTACCGGGCGCGTTCCCCGTGCTCAACCGCGCGTCCGTCCGGTACCAGCCCAAAGGCGTGGTCGGTGTCATCGCGCCGTGGAACTATCCGCTGCTGCTGTCGATCGGCGATTCCATCCCGGCGCTCATCGCGGGCAACGCCGTGGTGGTCAAGCCCGACAGCCAGACCCCGTTCTCCACGCTGGCCGGCGCCGAGTTGCTCTACCGGGCAGGTCTGCCGCGCGAGCTGCTCGCGGTCGTCCCCGGCCCGGGCAATGTGGTCGGCACCGCGATCGTCGAGGACTGCGATTATCTGATGTTCACCGGTTCCTCGGCGACCGGCCGCACCCTGGCCGAGCAGTGTGGCCGCAGGCTGATCGGCTTCTCCGCCGAACTCGGCGGGAAGAACCCGATGATCGTCACCGCGGGCGCAGACTTGGACAAAGCGGCAAAGGCGGCCGTGCGCGCCTGCTTCTCCAACGCCGGGCAACTGTGCATCTCGATCGAGCGGCTGTATGTGGAGCGCGCGGTCGCCGCGGCGTTCACCGAGAAATTCGTGTCCGCGGTGAACGCGGCGAAACTCGGCGCCGCCTACGACTATTCGACCGACATCGGCAGCCTCATCTCCGAAGCGCAACTGGAGACGGTGTCCAAGCACGTCGCGGACGCCACCTCGAAGGGAGCGAAGGTGCTCACCGGTGGCACCGCCCGGCCGGATCTGGGTCCGCTGTTCTTCGAGCCGACCGTGCTCGCCGACGTGACCGATGAGATGGAATGCGGTCGCGACGAGACCTTCGGCCCGCTGGTGTCGATCTATCCGGTCGACAGCGTCGAGGAGGCCGTGCGCCTGGCCAACGACACCGACTACGGCCTCAACGCCTCGGTATGGGCGGCGAGCAAGTCCGAAGGCGAGCGGATCGCGGCGCGGCTGCGCGCGGGCACGGTCTGCGTGGACGAGGGCTACGCGCCGGCCTGGGGCACCACCGGAGCCCCGATGGGCGGCATGGGCATCTCGGGTGTGGGGCGCCGTCACGGTCCGGACGGTCTGCTCAAGTTCACCGAGCCGCAAACGGTCGTGGTCACACGCTTCATGAATCTGGACGCGCCGAAGCTGTACCCGAAGGACAGGTGGCAGCCGTTCCTGATGACCGTGGCCCGCAGTCTGCGTTTCCTGCCCGGACGCTGACGCACGACGTCCGCCCGGGTGGTCGTGCCCACCCGGGCGGACGATCCGCCGGTTCGGTCGTGCAGGGGTCACGCCAACCGGTCGGCTCCGGTGCGCGGCGGCCCGCCGGCCGCCAGCGCCGCTGCTTCCTCCTCGGTGAGCAGCCGTGATCTGAGGACGAATCGCAGACCCTCCAGCGCGTCCGAAGCGCAGCCGCCGGGCGCATCGGCCACGTCGACGGTCAGGTGGGTGTTCTTCCAGTGCTCGTATTGCTCACCGCTGATCCAGAACTCGGTGTGCCAGGGGAGACTTCCGAGCAGGACATCCGCGCCGTCGATCCGGGATTCCCGGATGGGCAGGCAGCGGGGCTCGCCGCTGTCGCGGTGTCCGCCGGACTGATGCAGCAGCACGGCCCCGTGCTGGTGGATGACGCGGCGCAAGGCGGTTCTGGCGCGATCGGTGATGTCCACCCGGTGCGCTCCGGCGTCGGCCGACCGGCGTGGATGACGTGGCCGGCGTGTGTCGGGTAGTCGGCGATGCCGGAGTCCCGGCCCCGGTCTGGCAAAGCTCATGATTCCTCGCAGATGTATCTCGGACCGACTCACTATGGTCGGCGGAGGTTGGCGCGAGGTTGGTGTGAGAACGTTAGTCGCGCAACGCGGTATGCAACCGAGCCGCGACTACCGCCCGCCGCACGTCGTCGGGCGGAAGCAACCGCAGCGCGTGCTCGTGGACCGCGATGTCACGGGGCGCGCGTTCGCCGAACGCGACCGCGTGCTCTGCCCGGTCGCCGGTGAGCACGGCGGTCCGCACGCCTACGTCGAGGTAGTCGCGCCACCGCAGCACGTCGGGCGCCTCGGATCCGGGCAGCAGCGGCCCCCGGTACAGCCACACCGCCGAGGTGGTGTCGCCCGCGGTGACGGCGGCGAGCAGGTCGACGGCATCGCAGGCGACCGGACCGGTCAGCGCGTACCGGCGATTGCTGATGTCGCCTCCGATCGCGCGGCGCAGATGTGAGACATCGGCTTTGAGCGTGCTGATGGACACCGACCGGTCGCCGTACAGGGCGGCGTGCAATTGCTCGGGGGTGAAGCCGTCCGGCTGGAGCGCCAGCAGCGCGAGGATCTCCAACTGCCGAGGCGGCAGCGGCAGTGGCACCCCGTCGCGCACCAGGCGTGCGGCGCCGAGGCATTCCAGCCGGATCCCCGGCGTGGGTACGGGCGCGGCGGTGCGCAGCATCGTCTCCACCGCCGTCACCAGCGCGCGCACCGAGGTGAGCACCGCGGGATGCGAGCGCTCCCAGGAACTCGACAGGTCCAACGCGCCGACCTGTCTGCCGTCCGGCCCGTGGATCGGCGCGGAATAGCAGACCCAGCCGTGCAGAGCGGCGACCAGATGTTCGGCGGAGAACACCGTCGCAGGGCGATCGGTGTGCAGCGCCAGCGCCAAACCGTTGGTGCCCATATGGTTTTCGCCCCAGCACCCGCCCGGGGCGAGATTGACCCGTTCGGCCTGCCTGCGCAACGTGCGGTCGCCGCAGGACCACAAGACGGTGCCCGCGCTGTCGGTGACCACGGCCAGGTAGCCGGAGTCCTCGGTGACGGCGCGCAGTTCACCCGCCAGCGCCGTCACCGGTTCCCGGAGCGGGGACGCCGCCCAGCGATCACCGATGTCGTCCACCGCGGGCGCGACCGTGGTGCCGGGATCGACGGTGTACATCGACCGCCGCCACGATTGCGCTACTTCGTTGCGGAGGACGGCGGCGCTGGGCCGGGATGTCACCCGTGGAGCCGTCGCCCAACGCTCCCATTCTTTTTCCAGTTCGACCCGCTGCTGTGTGAGGGTGCGGAACTGCGCCACGTGGAAGACCCATCGTCGTGTGAGCTCGTATTCGCACTCTCATTCTGGCGTACGCCGACGGGAGTGGCGAGCTGTTCGGGGCCCTACCGGCCGGTTGCGGCGGACCGGCCTGCCGCCCATCCGCCGCGCTGAGCGGTCACTTCCGGATGAAAATGCCTGCGACGTCGGCGTTCTTGATGGGGGTGTCGGCGTTGGCCTGGGCGCCGCACAACAGGTCGACCGACACCATGGTCGCGTCCACGGCGGTTCCGGCCGGTTCGCGGTCGTCCTTGCTCTGCTGCTTGACGAACTTGGTGATCGTCGTGCGCTTGGTGTCCTGATCCTGCTTGACGTACTCGCTGCACGGCGTGTCGCCGCCGCGGTTGAGGGCGCGTTCGATGTCGCTGCAGCCCGCGAGCGCCATGGCGACCATCGCGATCCCGAGGCCGGTGCGGCCGGTTCGTGACAGCGTGGCGTGCATGGGCTCCTCCTGAAGGTTCGGCGGCGCTGCCCGCCGCGATCGGACTTCAGCGTAGAGCGCCGGCGCCGAGTGTCCAGCGACGGCGGGTGCTCAGGCGCGGAACACGCACAGCGGGACGTTCATCTCCGCCGGGGTGAGCGATCCGTGGTGACCGACCAGCCGCGATTGCAGCGGCTCGGCGCCGGTTCGGATGACGCCACGTCGGCCCCGGGCCACCACGACCAGATCGCCGATGCGCCGGGCGATCGCCGGGGCGACGGTGGGGCCGAACCAGCCACGGCTTACGGCTTCGGCTCGGTCGAGGACCTCGAAGTCCGCGCCGAGGGTCGCCTGCCAGGCTGCCGCGACGTGGGATTCGGCGCCCGGCTCGGTGTAGACGTGGCGGGCGCGGGGCTCACCGCCGAGCGCCCGGACACCGTCTTGCAAGGCGGGCGTGGTGTCGAAATCGAGGCGATCGTCCAGGTGCACCATGCCGTGGTCGGCGGTCACCAGCAGTGCCGCTCCCGCGGGCAGCTCGTCGGCGAGCGCGGCGGCGAGCCGGTCGGCGTGCGTGAGCTCCAGTTGCCAGGAGCGTGAGGAGGGCCCGCGGACATGTCCGGTCAGGTCGAGATCACCGTGGTAGGTGTAGACCAGGGAGCGCGGGCCCGCGCGTAATGCCTCGCTCACACCGGCGACGAGATCGCCGAACGACAGCTGCGGGCGGAACTCGCAACCGCGCAGCACCGCCTCGGTCAGCCCCGACCCCGCCTGATCGCGGGGTGATACCTGCGCGACGGCGATGCCGTCCGCGACGGCGCGCTGGAAAACCGTTGTGCGGGGCTGGAATTCCGACGGGATCAGTTCCCGCCGCAGATCGGACTTGGGCGCGCCGTGCAGCCGCCAGGACAGCGGAGTGAAGAGCCGGTCGTAACCGGGAACGTGGAACAGGTAGCCGACGATGCCGTGTTCACCGGGCGGAACGCCCACGCCGAGCGAGGCGAGGCTGGTGGCCGTCGTCGTCGGGAAACCGGCGGTGAGCCGGATCGGCGCCAGGCCGGACAGGAACGGCGCCGCAGCGGGATTCGCGACGAGATCCTCGTACCCGAGTCCGTCCACCAGCAGGACGCAGACCTGGTCGGCGTCGAGGCGCAGCCCGAGGCGGTCCTCCTCGCCTGGTACACCGAGACCGGCGAGGACGGAGGGGAACAGGTCGGCCAGAGAACCCGAACCGTAGCGCGGCGCGACGAACACGAAGGTCAGAATGTCAATGTCGGCGGCTGCCTGGCAAGCGCATTCACGCCTGTCCGGTCTCGAAACGGCTCACCTTGCCGTCGCGCAGGACGAATCGCCAGGTGGTGCGCATCGACCCCCACCGGGAATTGGTGTAGTCGGCGACCAGTTCGGTGCCGTCGTCACCGACGGACTCCACCCGCATGCGGCCGTTGCTGTCGAAGATTTCCGCTCCGGTCCACTGGTGGAGGTTGCGCTCCACCCCGTCGTCGGACATGGTGGCGTCGTCGGTGAGCACCGCGTAGAACCGGTCCTGATCGTTGGCGTTGAGCGCGTCGACGAACTCCTGCACCGTCGGATCCAGCTGCGCGGTCATCCGGGTCGTCCTCTCGGATCGGTGTGGGAAGCATCGGACAGCAAATGTCTGGCGTCTACTCTAGGTCAGCGGCGGCGCGCTCGGCTCCAGGAAAGTCGCGAAGGTCCGCATGACATCGTCCACCAACGCCGGGGCGGTGGTCCCGAATTGTCCGGCGCGTTTCTCCAGCTGTCCGTCCAGCCACAGCGAGGCCAAGCCGTGGCCGAGACCCCAGAACATGACCGCCAGTGTGTCGGCTTTGTCGGCCGGCAGCGCTCCTGCTCGGACGCACTCCGTGATGGCGTCGGCCAGGACGCCGAAGGCCGCGTCGCCCGCGGCCATGGTGTCGGGATGTTTGTCGGGCTGGGAGAGTTCGGGCCGGAACATCAAGCGGAAGTAGGCCGGGCGTTCCCGAGAGAACCGCACGTAGGTGTTCGCGAGGGCGGTGAGCGCGGCCATGGGCGTTTCCGCCTCGGCGCGGGCGGCGGCCAACTGCGCGCCCAGTAGCTGGAAGCCCTGCGTGGACAGGGTCGCGAGCAGGGCGGCCCGGTCGGGGAAATGGTGGTAGGGCGCCGCAGTGGACACGCCTGCCTCGCGCGCCACCCGGCGCAGGCTCACCGCCGCGAGGCCCTCCGTCTCGATCAAACGCAGGCAGGCGGCCAGCAGCGCGTCGCGCAGGGCGCCGTGGTGGTAACTGGTCCGCGTCACCGTCCGAGCCTATGCGACGGGCCCTGGACAACCTAACTATGCGGTGCTTAGATTATCTGAGCGGCGCTCAGATGGGCGTCGTGAGAACCAACGACGAGACGGATGTAGACATGAGCACACAAGTAACGGTCACGGGCGCAACGGGTTTCGTCGCCGGGCACGTCATCGCCGAGTTGCTGGAACACGGCTACGCCGTGCGGGCGACGGTGCGCGACCTCGCCGCCACCGGCAAGCGAACACACCTGGCCGAGGCGGCCCGGCGCATCGGGGGCGAGCTCGAATTCGCCCGAGCCGACCTCGACGGCGACGACGGCTGGGCGGCCGCTGTCGCGGGCAGCGCCGCTGTCCTGCATGTAGCCTCTCCGTTTCCCAGCACCCCGCCCGACGACGAGCGCGAGCTCATCGACACCGCGGTCGAGGGAACGCTGCGCGTGCTGCGCGCCTGCGCTGCCGCGGGCACGGTACGCCGGGTGGTGCTCACGTCCTCGATCGCCGCGATCGCGTACGGTCACGCCGAGGACGCCCTGCGCACGGAGGCGGACTGGACGGTGGTCGAGCGCAGCCCCGCCTACCAGAAGAGCAAGACGCTCGCCGAGCGGGCCGCCTGGGATTTCGTCGCGAAGCTCCCAGCGGGCGAACGATTCGAGCTGGTCGTCGTCAACCCGGGCATGGTGCTCGGACCATTGCTGTCCGCCGCGACGAGCACGTCACACGAGCCCGTACGCAGGTTGCTCGCCGGTGACGTCCCCGGTGCGCCCCGGGTGGGCTGGGCGCCGGTGGACGTGCGCGACCTCGCGGTGGCGCATCGGCTCGCGCTGGAGACGCCGGAGGCCACGGGCAACCGCTACATCTGCGCGGGCGAGCATTTGTGGATGGAGGACATCGCGCGCATCCTCGCCGAGGAATACGGGCCGCGCGGGTTCCGGGTGCCGACCAGACGGCTGCCGGACTGGCTCGTGCGCTGTGTCGCGCTCTTCGACAAGGGCGTCCGGTTGACCGTGCCCACTCTGGGGCGCACCGAGTCGCTCAGTGCGGGCAAAGCGCGGCGCGAACTGGGCTGGACCATGCGGCCTGTCCGGGAAACCGTGCTGGACACCGCCGAAAGCCTGTTACAGCACGGAATCGTCGCGCCGCCGCGGCGCAAGCCTGCCCCGGCGGCCTCCGCGCCGCGCGCCGTGCGGGTCTAGGGATGCGAGCATGCTGATCGCGACATTGATCGTCACCACCGTCGCCATGGCACGGCGTCGGCTCGCCCGCCGATCCCCGGCCGGGAACTCCGCCGGACGGAGTGTTTGGCCCCCTCCGCCGGGCGTTGCGCCGTCCGGCGCCGGCAGCGGCCGCGTGCGTCGCGCTACTCGGTATCGCGGTCGCCGCGGGCGCGCTCGCGCAGTGCTGAAACCGGCCCCGACGTGCGGCGCTCCGGCGCGGTTCGCTAGACAGGACACGTGACTGCGCAGCGCCCCTTCCGATTCGGTGTCAACATGGTGGTCCCCGAGAGCCGCGAGAATTGGATCGAAAAATGCCGCCGGGCAGAGGAACTCGGTTTCGACGTGGTCGGCGTCGCCGACCATCTCGGCCTGCCTGCGCCGTTCCCCGCGATGATTCTGGCTGCCGAGGCGACCGAGCGGGTGCGGTTGAACACGTACGTGCTCAACACCGCGTTCTACAACCCGGTATTGCTGGCGCGCGACGTGGCAGGCGCCGATCAGTTCACCGACGGGCGCGTCGAACTCGGGCTCGGCGCGGGCTACGTGCAGGCGGAGTTCGAGGCCGCGGGCATCCCGTTCGAAAGCGGCAGAAAGCGCGTCGAGCATCTGGAGCAGACGGTGATCACGCTGCGCGGCCTGTTCGCCGACCCGGAATATCAGCCGCAACCCGCGCAGCCGACAGGTCCGCCCGTGCTGATCGGCGGATGGGGCGACCGGTTGCTCGGCGTCGCCGCGCGGCACGCCGACATCATCGCCTTCACCGGCGCGGCGGCCGCGCGCAACGGCGGGCCCCTGCAGATGGCCGGGCTGGCCGAGATCGAGGAACGCGTCGCCTACGTGAGGGAGCTGCTCGGTCCTCGAGCGGACAAGGTCGAGTTCAACATCCTCGTACAGCGGGTGGTCCCGCCGAACGAACGCGCGAGCGTCTTGGAGGTATTCGGCCCGGCGCTGCCGCCGGACGTCGCAGACTCCCCGGAAGAGCACCCGATCCTGCTCATGGGCACCCCCGAGGAGATGGCCGACCGCCTGCGCGAACGACGCGACCGTTACGGCATCAGCTACGTCACCGTCCTCGAGGACAGCATGGAGAAGTTCGCGCCGGTCCTCCAGTTGCTGCGCTGAGCGGCGGGTTCGCGGCAGCGGGTGCTCACGCGGGCTTTCGCCACAGCAGGGTGTAGCGCCACATGAGCCGTCGCCGCATGCGCGCACCGGGTAGCAGATCCGCCACGGCCGAGCGAATCTCGGCGTACCCGTCGACCGGGTCACGCAACTGGACGCCGGGCTCGCCGGACCGGTGCAGGAGGTCCGTCATCCGGATGACGGGCAGCAGGGGCAGATAGTGGTAGTCCCTGCGCAGGGTCATGTTCCAGAGCCCGACTACGGCGAGGACACCGCCGGGTGCGACCAGACGGCGCAATGCGGTGATGCCCTCGTGCAGCGGGACATGGTGCAGGGTCGCCACCGTGGTGACGACATCGAAAGAGCCCGTGTAGTCGAGGAAATCGGCCTGGTCGAGGGACACCCCTGGCGTCACCGGGGCTTGCGCGAAGGGCTCGGCATCGACATCGATTCCGGCGACGGTCAACCCGCGACGGGCCAGCTTGCGCGCCAGAAGGCCGTCTCCGCAGCCGATGTCGAGTGCGGTGCGGGCCGACGGCGGCACCTGCTTCAGTAACCACGGGTGGTAGTGGGTGTTGTGATTCCAGTAGGGGTCGTCGCGCACTTCGACACTGTAGGGGCAATCGATTCCGGGCGTGGGACGGCCGCCGACGCCTCGGAGTCAGCGGAAGCCGGGGAGTTGCTGCGGACCGCAAAAGGCCGTGAAGGCCCACAATCCGACACTTGAGGTAAATGTGATTTGCATCACACTTACCGGAGCGTTTCAGGGGTCCGTGATGGCAAGGTGTGCGGTATGCCTTTCGCCGAATCCACCGCATCGACCGACGCCATCCGAGTGCTCGGAGCCAGCGAGCACAACTTGCGGGACGTGTCGCTCGAGATCCCGAAGAACAAGATCACCGTCTTCACCGGCGTCTCCGGCTCGGGCAAATCGTCGATCGTCTTCGACACCATCGCGGTCGAATCCCAGCGCCAGCTCTACGCCACCTTCCCCGCGTTCATCCTCAACTTCCTGCCGCGCTACGAACGCCCGCACGCGGACGCCATCGAGAATCTCACCGCGCCGGTGATCATCGACCAGCAGCCGGTCGGCGGCGGGCCGCGCTCCACGGTCGGCACGATGACCGACATCTACTCCATGGTGCGGGCCATGTTCGCCCGATTCGGTTCGCCCTCGGCGGGATTCGTCTACAACTATTCGTTCAACGTGCCGCAGGGCATGTGCCCGGATTGCGACGGACTCGGCGTCACCGTCCGCGCCGATCCCGACCGGCTGCTCGACCGCACCAAGTCGTTGAACGAAGGCGCGATCCTCCTGCCGGGATACGGCGTGGGCAGCGGGGATTGGCAACTGTACGGCAAGTCCGGCCGCTTCGATCCGGACAAGAAGCTCGCCGACTACACCGACGCGGAGCTGCACGACCTGCTCTACGGCACCGGCGGCAAGGTCGAGCTGACCTTCAGCAAGGGCACCTGGAAGGCGAACTACGAAGGCATCGCCACGAAATTCACGCGGACCCGGCTGCAACGCGACACCTCGACGCTGAGCGAGAAGACCCGCGAGCAGATGCAGCAGTTCCTCACCGAAGGAGTCTGCGGGACCTGCGCGGGCGCCCGTCTGAACCAGGCGGCGCTGGCCACCCGGATCGGCGACCGCAACATCGCGGATTGGGCGCGCTTGCAGATCACCGATCTGATCGAGGTGCTCGACGAGATCACCGATCCGGCCGCCGCCGGCCTGGCCGGAGCCATCCGCACCGCCCTGCGGCGGGTGGCCGACATCGGACTGGGATATCTCAGCCTGGACCGGCCGACCTCGACTCTGTCCGGCGGCGAGGGGCAGCGGCTGAAGATGATCAAGCATCTGTCCAGCACGCTGATCGGACTGACCTACATCTTCGACGAACCCAGCGTCGGGCTGCACCCGCGGGATGTGGGCCGGTTGAACGATCTGCTGAAGGCGTTGCGGGACAAGGGGAACACGGTGATCGTGGTGGAGCACGATCCGGACGTCATCCAGATCGCCGACCACGTCGTCGATGTCGGGCCGCGAGCGGGCGCGCACGGCGGTCAGGTGGTCTTCCAGGGAAATTTCGCCGACCTCCGCAATGCCGACACCCCGACCGGAGCCGGTCTGCGCAGGCCGTTCCGCGTCAAGGACTCCTTCCGCGCGGGCACGGGCGAACTGCGAATCGAGCGTGCGACGCTGCACAACTTGAAGAACGTGACCGTCGGGATCCCCACCGGCATCCTGACCTGTGTCACCGGAGTCGCGGGTTCGGGTAAGAGCAGTCTCATCCGCGACGTGTTCGTCCGGGAGCATCCCGAGGCGATCTTCGTGGACCAATCGCCCATCGCAGCGTCGTCCCGGTCCACACCCGCGACCTACCTCGGATTGATGGACCCCATCCGCAAGCTGTTCGCCAAGGCGACGGGGGAGTCCGCGGGCCTGTTCAGTTTCAATTCGGCGGGTGCGTGCAAACAGTGCGAGGGCCGCGGGGTGATCATCACCGAGATCGCCTACATGGATCCCGTGACCACCCACTGCGATGCTTGCGACGGACGGCGCTTCTCCGAGGACGTGCTCGCCCTGACGTTGCGCGGCAAGTCCATCGCCGACGTGCTGGAGATGCCGGCCGAGGAGGCGCTCGGATTCTTCGCGGAGAAGGCGCTGCACACCAAGCTGCGCACGATGAACGAGGTGGGTTTGGCCTACCTGAGCCTCGGCCAGGCGATGAGCACGCTGTCCGGGGGCGAACGGCAGCGCATCAAGCTGGCCACGCAGTTGCAGAACACCGGCAGCGTCTACGTGCTCGACGAGCCCACCACCGGACTGCACATGTCCGACGTGGACACGCTGCTGGCGCTGATGGACGGTCTGGTCGACCGGGGTAACACCGTCGTGGTGATCGAGCACAACCTCGATGTGGTCGCCCACGCGGACTGGGTGATCGATCTCGGGCCGGACGGCGGCAAGGACGGCGGCGAGATCGTCTTCACCGGCACGCCCGCCGAACTCCTCGCGCACCCGTCCTCGCTGACCGGCGAGTACCTGCGCCGGTACAAGACGGGCAGCTAGCCGGAGGACTCCGGCACCGTGAACTGCTCGGTCCCGGTCACTCGCAGCAATTCCAGCGCCGAGGCCTCCCGGCTGCCCGGCGTCGCCGAGTAGACCACGACGGCCTGGTCGGTATCCGGGACCAGCAGGGTGTCGCAGTCCAGCCGCAGCGATCCGAGGTGCGGGTGGTCGATCGTCTTGGTCGCGCTGCGCCATTGCCCCGAGCGCCGCGCGTTCCACAACTGCTCGAATCGGGGGCTACGGGAACGCAATTCGGAGACCAGGCGCAGGAGGCCGGGATCGTCGGGGTAGCGCGCGCGGGTGCTGCGCAGGGTGGCCACCGAGAACGCCGCGGCGTTGTCGGCCTCGGCGGGTGTCATCCGGACCCGTCCAGGCTCGGTGCCGAGGAAACGCTGCCAGATGATGTTGCGCTGAGCGGGCGGCCAGGCGGAGAAGTCGCCCAGCAGCGCGGTCGCCATCGGATTCCACGCCAGCACATCGGCTTTCGCCGAGAGCACCAGCGCGGGCAGATCCGCCATCCGATCCAGCAGACGCAAGACGCTCGGGCGCACCACCATGTCGATGCGGCCCGCCTGCGGCGGCGCCGCGCCCGCGAGCTGGAACAGCAGGGTGCGATCCTCGTCGTTGAGCCGCAGCGCGCGGGCGAGCGCGGCCAGCACGGCGCTGGACGGACGGGGACCGCGCCCCTGCTCCAGGCGCACCACGTAGTCCACGCTGACCCCGGCGAGCTGCGCGACCTCCTCGCGGCGCAGCCCCGGCACCTGCCTGCGCGACCCCGCGGGCAGCCCGACATCGCCCGGACGCACTCGGTCGCGCGCCTGTCTCAGCAACGCGGCCAGCTCGGTTCGATCCACAGCTCGATCATGCCGTGTCCGATCGTGGCCGGGGTGGGATCGCTACTCCCAGGAGTTGGCAGCCCTGGCGGACGGGTGCCGGGCACGTGACGCTGGCCCCGTGAACGACACGACGACCGCCCTGGTGACCGGGGCGAACAAGGGCTTGGGACGCGAAACCGTCCGCAGATTGGCCGATTTGGGCTGGCGGGTGTTTCTCGCGGCGCGCGACGCGAAGCTGGGCCAGGCGGCTGCGGCGGAATTGGCCGAGGGTGGATCGGCAGTCGAGTTCGTCTCGCTCGACGTCACCTCCGCCGCGTCGATCGAGGCCGCGGTCGAGGCGGTCGCGCGACGGACCGCGCGGCTGGACGTACTGGTCAACAACGCGGGCATCGGCGGCACCCGCAAGACGCCGGAGCTGGTCGAGGCCGCGGATTTCCGCGCGGTATTCGAGACGAACGTGTTCGGCCCGGTGCAGGTGACGAACGCGTTCCTGCCGCTGCTGCGCGCTGCACCGCAGCCGCGGGTCGTGATGGTTTCGAGCGGAATAGGCTCGCTGGCGCGCACCTGCGACCCCACCCGGGTCGAATCCACCCTGCTCGGCCTGCCGTATCCGGCGTCGAAGACGGCGCTGAACATGATCACGTCGCAGTACTCCCGTGCGCTTCCCGGCTTCCAGATCAACGCGGCCGATCCCGGCTACACCGCGACGGACCTCAACGGGCACGCCGGTTTCCAAACCGTCACCGAGGGCACCGACGCGATCGTGCGGTTGGCGACGCTGCCACCGGACGGGCCGACCGGTGGCTTCTTCGATCGCACCGGACCGGTGCCGTGGTGAGACGACGAGACCGGCGGGGCATCGTGTAAGCCGGAGTGCACGGACGCTGTCTCGGCCGCGACGGGTAAGCGCAGCACCCCCCGCGACTGCACCGGTCGCCTGCGGACGACGCCGCTCGCCGTCGTCAGCGGGCGCCACCGTTGACGTACAGCGTCTGTCCGCTGACGTAACTCGCCTCGTCGCTGGCGAGGAAGGCGATCACCGCCGCGACCTCTTCGGGCTGACCCACGCGGCCCAGCGGCGTGCGTTCCGCGGCCGCTTTCTGGTGGTCCTCGGCGCTCATTCCGACCCGGTCGGCGGTGGCGGCGGTCATAGAAGTGGCAATATAGCCGGGCGCCACCGCGTTGACGGTGATGTTGTACGGGCCGAGTTCCAGGGCGAGCGTCGCGGTGAGCCCCTGGATGCCGGCCTTGGCGGCCGCGTAGTTGGCCTGGCCGCGGTTGCCCAGCGCCGACCGGCTCGACAGCGAGACGATCCTGCCGTACCGCTGGGCCGTCATGAACCTCTGCGCGACTTGCGCACAGTGGTAGGCGCCGGTCAGATTGACCGCGAGCACCGCGTGCCAGTCCTCCTCGGATAGGCGGAAGAACAGGTCGTCGCGGGTGATGCCCGCGTTGTTGACCAAGACCTGCGGGCTGCCCAGATCGGCCGCGACCCGGTCGAACACCGCCTCGACCGAGGCGCGCTCGGTGACGTCGCAGACGTAGCTGCGGGCCACCCCGCCGGCTTCGGTGATCCGTGCGGCGGTCTCGTCGGGCGCGTCGCGGTCGAGTACCGCCACGGCGGCGCCCTCGGCGGCGAGGCGCAGCGCGGTGGCCGCGCCGATGCCGCGGGCCGCACCGGTGACGACGGCGATCCGGTCGGTGAATCGGTGCATCGGATGTTCTCCTGTCAGAACGCGGCGACGCCGGTCAGTGCGCGGCCGATGAGCAATTTCTGGATCTGGCTCGTGCCCTCGTACAGGGTCATCACCTTGGCGTCGCGGAGGTATTTGCCGACCGGGAACTCATCGATGTAGCCGTACCCGCCGAACACCTGCACCGCGCGGTCGGCCGCACGGACCGCCGCCTCGGAAGCGAACAGCTTCGCCTCGGAGGACGCCACGGCGAATTCCTCGCCACGGTCGACGAGGTCGGCGACCCGCCACACCAGCAGCCGCGCCGCGTCCACGTCGAGGGCGATATCGGCGAGCAGCTCCTGGACGAGCTGGTGGGCCGCGATCGGCTTGCCGAACTGTTCTCGCTGGGTGGCATAGCCGACGGCGGCGTCCAAGCAGGCCTGCGCCAGCCCGACGCAGCCCGCCGCGACCGACATGCGGCCCTTGGCCAGCGCCGCCATCGCCACACCGAAGCCCTTGCCCTCGGAGTGCAGCCGGGCACTGTCGGGAACACGCACACCGTCCAGCACTAGTTCGGCCGTGGCCTGTCCGCGCAGCCCCAGCTTTCCGTGGACCTCCTGCGCGGTGAATCCGGGCGAGTCGGTCGGTACCAGGAACGCGGTGATGCCCCGGTGTCCGTCGCCGCCGCTGCGCGCGAACACCAACGCCACATCGGCCCAGGTGCCGTTGGTGATGAACATCTTCGTGCCCGACAGCACCCAGTCCGAGCCGTCGCGCACCGCGCGGGTGCGCAGCTGGGCCGCGTCGGAGCCGGTGCCCGGCTCGGTGAGTGCGAAACAGCCGAGCGCCTCGCCAGCCACCAGCGGCGTGAGCCAGGTCTGTTTCTGCTCCTCGGTGCCGAAGTGCTGGATCGACTTGGCCACCAGGCCGAGGGAGACGGAGACGATGCCGCGCACAGCCGAGTCGCCGCGCCCAAGTTCCTCGAGGACCAGGCAGTAGGTGAGATGGTCGCCCGCGCTGCCGCCGTACTGCTCGGGGATGGTGAGGCCGAGAAAGCCCAGTTCGCCGAGCCGCGCCACGATCGACCGGTCCACGCTTTCGTCGCGATCCCACCGCGCGGCGTGCGGAACGATTTCCCGGTCGACGAAATCGGCCGCGAGCTGCCGCGCCGCCGTCTGCTCGCCGGACAGTTCGAGGTTCATGGGCGGTAGGCTAGCGAGGTTTAAACTAGCGCCGCAAGTTTAGTGCGGGCGCAGCACGAAAATGCGACGTCAGCACGCGTGGCGCGCCATGGCTGTACCGGTGCTCACGGTCGGTGACGGAGCGGGATAGTCGAGTGGCGGGCCAATCGACCGCAATGGGGCTCCGTACGTCGCGTGGTGATGTGCCCCCGCGCTGCATGTCGAAGCAGGACGTGAAGCGCCTGGCGGATTGTCGCGGCAACGCATCCTGCATCAGGCGAACCGTGTCGGCGGCTCGTCGTTACCAGGAATGACAACCCGGCCGGTTCCGTGGACAACCCCTCACCGATCAGGCTGATGAGGTTCTCGGGCCGCTCATCGGGCGGTGACCGCGCCGCATTCCGTCGCGAGCCAGGCGGGGAACTCGGTGAGGTCTGTCAGCACCACGTCCGCGCCCGCCGCGCGCAGTTCGTCGGCCGTGCACGGCCCGGTGCTGACCCCGACTGCGAAGACGTCCGCGGCGCGCGCACCGTTCATGTCGCCGACGTGGTCGCCGACGAACAGACTCGCGCCCTGCTCGCGCAGCGTCGCCGCCTTGCCCGCCGACCAGAGGTCGCCGGCGAGATGGTCGACGCGCCAGCCGAGCTCGGCGATGTGCAATTGCGCGAGCGGCGCGTGCTTGCCGGTGACCACCAGCACTCGTCCGTTGCGGGCCTCGACAGCCGCCAGTGCGGCCTGCGCACCGGGCATCGGGGGAATGGCCGAGACGATCGTCGGGTAGAGCGCTCGGTAGCGGGTGACCAGGGCCGGAACGAGGTCTTCGGGCGCGCCCGCTTCGACAAGCAGGGTGGCCAGCGGCGGGCCGAGCCGATCGGCGAAGGTCGTCCCGGACAGCGGCAGGCCGAACTCGACGCCGAGTCGGTCGATGGCGCTGGCGACGCCGGGTCGCGAGTCGATCAGCGTCATGTCGAGGTCGAAGCCCACGGTCCAGGTCACCTGACCGACCCTAATCGCCCGCGCCGCGGCGTGCCGGTCCGGCTGTTGTGATTCACAACTCCCTCGGGCGAAAGCCGTGCCGCCGCAACGAGAGCCGTGATCCACGTGGAACCCCGGATGCACTCGATGTCGGGTAAGCGACTGTGCCGCCGCCGGTTTCGGCATCGAGCGCAAGTATGCGTCAGGTGAATCGGGGTGGCGCCGCGCGCTTGGCGTAGCCGCTGATCGGGCTGATCTCCATTCGATGGATCCCGCTCAGCGCCGCGATCCGCTCCGTGGTGTAGCGGAACAGGTCGTCCGCGTCTCGGCAGACGACGCAGACCAGCAGATTGTGCGGTCCGGTGGTGGCGCCGACGAACGCCGCCTCCGGATCGGCGGCCAGCGCGGTGGCGACGGCGACCAGCTGGGCCGGGGCGACCGTGAGCCACAGCAGGCTCTGCACGGCGTAGCCGAACAGGGCCGGGTCGATCTCGACGTCGAAGCCGAGCACCCGGGCGTGACGCAGTTCCTCGAGCCGCCGCCGTACCGCGGATTCCGACCAGCCGACGGCTCGTGCCAGGCGCGGGTATGCCGCGCGCCCGTCGGCGGCGAGCGCGCGGAGCAGACGCCGATCCAGGTCGCTGGGCGTCACGGTCGCGGACGGATCCGTGTCGGGCGCACGCAGGGCCGCGGTCTGCTCGGTGGACAGCGCCGACATCCGTCCCTGCCAGCGGCGCTGCATGACGTGCCGCAGCACGCGGTGGGCGTCCACCGCGTGGACGGCCGGATGGCGCGCCAACTCGGGCAGGGGAGCGTCGCCGGGAACGCGGAACAGGCAGACCAACTCGGACCCACCGCCGACGACGGTCACCCAGGCGGTGTCGGCACGGCGCGCCAGCGTGTCGGCCAGCGCGGCGGTGGCATCGGGACGGACTCGCAGACGGACCAGCCACTCGGCGTGGCCTACCCGCGCGGTGTCGGCGACCCCGGTGACGCGCAGCCCGCCGGTGTCGAACAGCCGCCGGTAGCGGCGAGCCAGGGTGCGTTCGGAGACCTCCAGCACCGGCGCGAGTCTGCTGAACGGCGCGCGGCCGTCGAGCTGCAGGGCGTGCAGCAAACTTCGGTCGACGTCGTCCAGGATGACCGAATCCACCATGTCAGCGTAGGGCAGTGCCGGAATCCGGCGAATCGGCCGTGCGCACGGGCGGTACGGCGGCGCCGGGACAAACATCGACGGCGTGCAGAAACCCATCGACGCCCTTCACCACACCGGAATCCTGACCCGCGATCTGGACGGCCTGGAACGCCGCTATCTCGACCTCGGGTTCACGCTGAGCCCCCGCTCGCGGCACCTGCTCAGCGCGCAGCCGGGTGAGCCGCCCACGCCCGGATGCACGGCCAACCGGTGCGTGTTGTTCGGCGGGTCCTATCTGGAATTGCTCGGCATCGTGGACGAGAACGCACCGGATCCCTGGCACACCAAAGCGATGGCCGACGAGTACGAAGGTTTCCGCCTGCTCAACCTGGAGACCGGCGACGCCGAGTCCGCGCGGCGGCAGCTGCTGGCGGCGGGGCTGCGAGCCACCGGCGTGCTCGACCTCGAGCGCGACGTCGAGACCGAGGACGGCATTCGCACGGTGCGCGCGCGGGCCGTGCACGTGGATCCGAGCTCGACGCCCGAGGCCCTCCTCGGCGTCGCCCAGCACCTGACTCGCGAATACGTGCACCAGCCTCGCTACCTCGCGCACCCGAACGGCGCGCGTGCCATCGCCGCCGTGCTGATCGTCGCGGCCGATGGCGAGTTCGACGGGATCGTCGAACGCTACGGCCGCATCCTGGAGGCGCCCGCCGTGGGCAAAGGGCCGCGGACCGTGCTGGAGCTGGGTACGGGGAGGTTGGAACTGGTGCGCGCGTCCCAGGCCGACGCCGTGTTGCCGGGCGAGCCGGCGCCCGCACCGTCGTACCTGGCCGCCATGACGATCGCCGTGCGCGACCTTCGCGTCGCACGCGATGTCATCGAGAAGGCGGGTGTGCCGGTGCGCGAGACAGACGAGGGATTCTTCGTCTCCGCGCGCGAGGCCTACGGCGCCGGCCTGTTCTTCGTGGCGGGCTGAGTCAGCGGCGGGCGGGGCCCTCGCCGAGGCGCGGTTCGGCGAGGGTGGAGCGCTTGCGGCCGTATCCGAGGTAGACCGCGATGCCGACCAGCACCCACACGCCGAAGCGCACCCAGGTCAGCGCCTCCAGAGTGGTCGCGAGCAGGACGCAGCCGATCAGCGCGAGCAGCGGAACGACGGGCACCAGCGGGGTGCGGAACGGGCGTTCCCGTTCGGGCTCCGCCCGGCGCAGCACCAGCACGCCAACGCACACCACCGCGAACGCCGACAGCGCGCCGATGTTCACCAGTTCGACCACGATGTCGATCGGCAGCAGTCCCGCGATGATCGCGCCGAGCGCGCCGAGCAGCACGGTCAGCCGGACCGGGGTGGACCGCTTCCCGGTCGCCGCGAGACCGAAGGGCAACAGCCGGTCGCGGCACATGGCGAACATCAACCGCACCTGCGCGTAGACGATCAGCAGCAGGCCTTTGGTGAGCGCGATGATCGAGGCGATCACGATGACGTCGCCGATCCAGCCGATGCGCACCGCGCCGAACGCGGTCGCGATCGGCGCGCTGTTGTTCAGCGTGGCGAACGGCACCATGCCGGTGAGCACGGCGCTGACCAGCGCGTAGAGCACGGTGGCGATGAGTACCGTGCCGATGATCGCGAAGGGCACGTCGCGCCGTGGATTACGGGCCTCCTCCGCCGACGCGGCGACCACGTCGAAGCCGAGGAATGCGAAGAACGCGATCGCGGCGCCGCCGACGATCCCGCCGATGCCGAACGGCGCGAACGGGGTCCAATTGTCGACGCTCACGTGCGGGCCGCCGACGGCGATCACCAGCACGAGCACGCCGATGGTCACCGCGACCAGCGCCTTGGTGATCCGCGCGGTGAACGTCACCTCGCCGACGAGCACCGCGACGACGGCGGCGACGATCAGCGCGGCGGGCAGGTTCACCACGCCGCCTTCTGCGGGCCCCGCCACGAGTGCGTGCGGGACGGTGATGCCGAACAGCGAATCCAGCGCGGACACCGTGGTCCCGGACCAGCCGATCGCCACCGCGGCTCCCGCGATGACGAACTCGAGCAGCAGGTTCCAGCCGACCAGGAACGCGGGTGCTTCGCCGAGGGTCGCGTAGGTGTAGGTGTAGGCGCTGCCGGAGACCGGAACCATCGCCGCGAGTTCGCTGTAGCACAGGGCCACCAGCACGCACACCGTTCCGGCCAACGCGAACGACAGCACGATGGCGGGCCCGGCCTTCTCCGCGGCGGCCACACCGGTGATGACGAAGATTCCCGCGCCGACGATGGTGCCGACACCCATGGCGGTGAGATCGAGCCGGCCGAGCCTGCGCGCCAGCGTGGGCGCGCCCGCCTCGGTCGCGGTGTCGGGCAGGCGGCGGCGCCAACGCCGTGCTGATTCGGTGGTCATGACTCCCTTACGCGAACGATCCGTCGGTCGCGGCCGGTGCCGAACCGATAGACCATTCTCGCCGCGCCGCAGCGCATGGGAATAACTGGGGTGTTGCGCTCAGCTGCTCGACGACGCGGCGAACGGCGTGGCGGCGGCGACGCGGGCGGTGCGGTTGGGATGCCGCCACAAGCCCCTGCGTTCCAGGATCGGCAGCACGCCTTCGCCGAACCAGTAGGCCTCTTCCAGATGGGGGTAGCCGGAGAGGATGAAGTGCTTGATGCCCAGACGCGCGTATTCGGCCAGCCGATCGGCGACTTCGGCGTGCGAGCCGACCAGCGCGGTGCCCGCGCCGCCGCGGACCAGGCCGACACCGGCCCACAGATTGGGCGCGATCTCCAACCGGTCGGTGCTGCCGCCGTGCAGTTCGCTCATCCGTCGCTGGCCTTCGGACTCGCTGCGGGCCAGATTGCTCTGCACCCGCTCGATGTCGGCGGGGTCGATGCCGGCCAGCAGGCGGTCGGCCTCGGCCCAGGCCTGCTCGGAGGTGTCCCGGCTGATCACGTGCACGCGCAGGCCGTAGTCGAGGACACGGCCGTGGTCCACCGCCAGGCGGCGGATCCATTCCAGCTTCCTACTCACCGCGAGCAGCGGCTCGCCCCAGGTCAGGTAGGCGTCGCTGTAGCGGGCCGCGATCGGGCCCGCCGGTTCGGAGGAGCCGCCGAAGAACACCGGCGGCACCGGGTCCGGTCGGTTGCCCAGCAGCGCCTGGTGGACTCGGATGTGCTCGCCCTCGAAGCTCACCGGCTCGGTGGAGGTCCACAGCTCTCGCACGACGTGCAGGAACTCGCCGGTGCGGGCATAGCGCTGGGTTTTGTCCAGGAAGTCGCCGTAGGCCTGCTGTTCGTGCGGCTCTCCGCCGGTCACCACGTTGAGCAGCAGCCTGCCCTGGGAGTGCCGCTGGAAGGTGGCCGCCATCTGGGCCGCGAGGGTCGGGCTCACCAGGCCGGGACGGAAGGCGACCAGGAACTTGAGTGTCTCGGTGGTCTCGACCATCATCGCGGTGGTCAGCCACGCGTCCTCGCACCACGCGCCGGTCGGGGTGAGCACGGCCTCGAAACCGTTGTCCTCGGCGGCGGCGCCGATCTGGTTCAAGTACCGCAGGCTCGCCGGGCGGTCTCCGGACATGAAGGTGCCGTGCCCGCCCGCGATCAGGGCGCGGGAATCGCCGTAGGTGGGGAGGAACCAGTGGAACGACAGACTCATGCTGAGCCAACTCCCTTCCGGAGACCGCGGCCGCGCCGATAACGGACTGATCGAGGCGGTGCGCCCGGTGGGCTCGCCGCAGTGGTCCATGCTGGCCGCTCGACGGGGCCGGGTCACGGTTTGCAACCAGCCCGGTTTTTATTCGGGTATCCGGCCGTGTCACTATTCGTGACTAGACGTAACCACGAATCACACGTAATCTGGGCTCAGCACGCACCCTCCGGTGTGCGAGGCGGATCGGACGAAACGAGTACCTCAATGACGCGGCATGTCGACGTATTGATCATCGGCGCTGGGCTGTCCGGAATCGGCATGGCCTGCCATCTCACCAAGGAACAGACGGGACGCAGCTACGCGATCCTGGAGCGCCGGACGGCCATCGGCGGCACCTGGGACCTGTTCCGTTATCCGGGCATCCGCTCCGATTCCGACATGTACACCTTCGGTTACGGCTTCCGCCCGTGGAACGGCACCAAGGTCCTCGCCGACGGGCCGCACATCCGCCGGTACATCGAGGAGACCGCCGCGGAGTACGGCGTCACCGAGCACATCCGGTTCGGCCGGAAGGTGACCACGGCGCGCTGGTCCAGTGCGACGGCCACCTGGACCGTGGAGGCGCTCGACGAGCAGACCGGCGAGTCCGAGGTCTACACCAGTGACTTCCTGGTCGGCTGCACCGGCTACTACGACTACGACAACGGCTACCGGCCGCGGTTCCCGGGCGAGGAGAACTTCGGCGGGCAGATCGTGCACCCGCAGCATTGGCCCGAAGACCTCGACTACACCGGCAAGCGGATCGTCGTGATCGGCTCCGGCGCCACCGCGATCACGCTGATCCCGGCGATGAGCGACGCGGCGGAGCACGTCACCATGCTGCAGCGCTCGCCGACGTATATCACCGCGCTGCCCGCCGACGACCCGGTCGCGGTGGGGATGAAAGCCGCCAAGGTGCCCGAAAAGCTTGCCTACCGGATCGGGCGGGCGCGCAACATCGCTTTGCAGCGCGCGAGTTTCCAGCTGTCCCGCACCAATCCGGAAGCGGCCAAGAAGCTGCTGCTGGCCGCCGTGCGGATGCAAGTCGGCCCGGGGATCGACATGCGGCACTTCACCCCGAGCTACAACCCGTGGGACCAGCGGCTGTGCGTGGTGCCCAACGGGGACCTGTTCAAGGTGCTGCGCAGCGGCAAGGCCTCCATCGTCACCGACCGCATCGAGACTTTCACCGAGACGGGCATCCGCCTCGTCTCCGGCGAGGAACTGCCCGCCGACCTGGTGATCAGCGCCACCGGCCTGAACGTGCAGATGCTGGGCGGCGTGACACTCGAGATCGATGGCGAGCCGGTGGTCACCCGCGACCGGGTGGTCTACAAGGGGACCATGCTCGACGGCGTGCCGAACGCGGTGATGGTGCTCGGCTACACCAACGCCTCCTGGACGCTGAAGGCGGACTTGGCGGCAGAGTACTTCTGCCGCGTGCTCAACCACATGAAGAAGCACGGCTTCACCCGGGTGGAGGCCGTCGCCGCCGAGCGCGACCGAGGCGCCGATTCGGTGATGGGCGGGGCGCTGACCTCCGGCTACATCCAGCGCGGCGACGCGGTGATGCCCCGGCAGGGCACCAACGGTCCCTGGCAGGTGATCAACAACTACTTCCGCGACCGCAAGCTGCTGCGCAAAGGCGCACTCGAGGACGGAGTGCTGGCTTTCGGCCGCGCCGAGAAGTCGCCGGCCTCCGCACGGCCGCTGGAAGGCATCCGCAGCGCCTGAGCGCCGCCGATCACTTCACTGCGGCGGGCACGACGAGGTGTCCGCCGCGAGCGCGGACAACGCGCACAGCGCGGTTCGCGGCCGCTGGTGTCGAGGCGCGCGAATCCCGTGCTGTCCGCGGTCGCAGCGGCAGGCCTGCCGCTGCGACCGCGCGCATGGCCGCGTCCAGTGCAGGCGTCCGCGCGGGCTGCGGGCAGGCGGGCAGTATGCGGGTCGTGCTGTCGTCCGGCACGGTGACTTCCGGCAATTCCGCCGCGCTGGGGCCGCCGGATGGCAGATAGGTCCGCATTCGTCCGAGCCAGGCACCGCACCCTACGACGGGATGCCCGTCCGGGCGCGGAGCCGGAACCGTCTCGCGCGTTACAGACCGAGCAGAGTCTCCGCGACCGTCCCGATGGCGTCGCGAAACTCGGCGCGAGCGAGTTCGTCGTCGGTGCGGCGCGCGAGCACGCCCGCGGTCAGGGTGTAGCCGATGGTTTCCGCGATCACCCGCGGCGTCGTCACCGGGGTGACGCGGCCTGCGTCGAGTTGGCGCTGGAGATATCGGGTGAAGCGGCGGATCGGGCGTTCGGTGATCTCCTCGGCCAGCGCGGCGACCTTGGAGTCCACCGCCCCGCGCTCATCGATCAGGCGCAGCATGGGACCCGCCGCGGCGACCGCCGTGGCGAAGGAATCGATGGTGGCGCGCAACATCGTTCGCGGATCGTCGTCCTCGATGCCCGGCTCCTGGGCGGCGAGGAAATCGTCGCGGACCCGCTCGGCCAGCGCGAGGAAGATCTCCTCTTTCGAGGCGAAGTAGATGTACATCGTCGCCCGGGAGACGCCCGCCGCCGCGGTGATCGCGGCGACGGTGGTGTTGTCGTAGCCGCGCTCGGCGAACACCCGGGCGGCGGCGTCGAGCAGGTCGCGGTGCCGGGAGGTGTGCGAACGCTCCCGCGCGGCACGCACCGACCAGGTGGACTGGGTCACGGAGTTCATCGTGACGGATATTGACGTTGACGTCAACGTCAATAACACTGGGCGGCATGCAGCTGGTCGTGGCGAACAGGGGAGAAGTAGCGGTGCGTGTGGTGCGTACCGCCCGGGAACAGGGCTGGCGCACCCTGGCGATGCATACGGCCGAGGAACGGGACGCGTTGCACGTCCGCCTGGCCGACGACGCGGTGGCATTGCCCGGCGTCGGCGCCGCGGCCTACCTCGACGTGCCTGCGGTCGTCGCGGCGGCGCGAAAGGCGGGGCCGGGCGCCTTGGTGCATCCGGGCTACGGATTCCTCAGCGAGAGTGCGGAATTCGCGGCCGCGTGCGCGGCGGGCGAGCTCGTGTTCGTCGGTCCTTCGGCGGAGGCGCTGGAAGTCTTCGGGGACAAGACCGCGGCGCGCGCGGCGGCCGAACGCGCGGGCGTCCCGGTACTCCCGGCGACCCGCCGCGGCGCGGACATCGCCGCGGTCCAGACACTGCTCGCCGCACATCCCGACGGAGTGATGGTGAAAGCCGCCGGGGGCGGCGGCGGACGCGGCATGCGGGCGGTGCGCGACGCCGCGCGCGTGCCGGAGGCCTTCGAACGCTGCCGCGCGGAGGCGCTGGCCGGATTCGGCGACGACGGGGTCTACGCGGAGGCGCTGGTCACCGGAGCGCGTCACATCGAAGTCCAGATCGTCGCGGATGGCGCAGCGGCGGCGGCCGTCGGCGATCGCGATTGCAGTGTGCAACGCAGGCAGCAGAAACTGCTCGAGGTGGCGCCCGCCCCCGAGCTCTCCGCGGTGTCGCGGGAGCGGTTGCACGGCTGGGCCGTCCGGCTCGCCGAATCCGTCGGCTGCCGCGGCGTCCTCACCGTCGAGTTCCTCGTCCGCGGCGAGGAGGCCTGGTTTCTCGAGGTCAACCCGCGGCTGCAGGTGGAGCACACCGTCACCGAAGTGGTCACCGGGATCGATCTGGTCGCGGTGCAATGCGATCTCGCCCGCGGGGCCACGCTGGCCGATCTCGCGTTGCCGGACCCCGGGTCCGCTCGCGGCTACGCGGTGCAGGCGCGCCTGAACGCCGAAACCGTCACCGCGGGCGGGGACGTGCTGCCCGGCGCCGGCACGCTGACCCGGTTCGCGCCCCCGACCGGCGCCGGTGTGCGGGTCGACACCGCCGCGTATACCGGGATGCGGCAGGACGCGCGCTTCGACTCCTTGCTGGCGAAGATCGTCGCCGCCGGTCCGTCCTATCCGGCCGCGCTGCGCCGGTGCGCCGACGCGCTGGCCGAGACCGTCGTCACCGGCGTGGACACGAATGTCGCCGTGCTGCGCGCGGTCTTGGCGGACCTCTCGCAGGGCCGCGTCGTGCCGACCACGTGGTTCGAGCAGAATGTCGATGATTTGGTCCGGCGCGCAAGCGATTTCCTCGATGCTCTACCCGTCGCGCCGGTCGCGGAGGAGGTCACGGCGGCCGAGGTGACGCTGGCAGGCGACGAGGAAGCGGTGCGATCGCCGATGGGCGGCACGGTGGTCGCTCTCGCCGAGCCCGGCGCCGTCGTCGCGGCGGGTGGCGAGGTGGCGGTGCTGGAAGCGATGAAGATGCAGCACGTGGTGCGCGCCGAGCAGGACCTGCGGGTGTGCCGCCACGTCGTAGCGGTCGGCGCGGTCGTCGATCCGCATGCGCCGCTGCTGACCTTCGCCGCCGCCGAGCACGACGGCGCGATCGCGGAACACGCCGCGATCGACCTGGACGCGGTGCGCGCCGATCTCGCCGAGGTCGATGCCCGACACCGCGTCGGCCTCGACGAAGCCCGGCCGGAGGCGGTCGCGAAACGTCATCGGCTCGGGCGGCGCACCGCCAGGGAGAACATCACCGACCTGGTCGACGCGGACAGCTTCGTGGAGTACGGCGCGCTGGCCGTCGCTGCGCAGCGCCTGCGCCGCAGCCAGGAGGATCTGATCGCGAACACGCCCGCCGACGGACTGATCGCGGGGGTCGCCACCATCGACGCCGAGCGATTCGGTCCCGATCGCTCGCGTGCGGTCGTGCTGTCCTACGACTACACGGTGCTGGCGGGCACCCAGGGAATGCGCAACCACGTCAAGACCGACCGCATGCTGGAACTGGCTCGCGAACAAGGACTTCCGGTGGTGTTCTTCACCGAGGGCGGCGGCGGCAGACCGGGCGACACCGACTATCCCGGCATCTCCGGACTCGACGTCACCACCTTTCGCGCGATGGGTGCGCTCTCGGGCCGGGTTCCGCTGATCGGGATCGTGTCCGGCCGGTGCTTCGCGGGTAACGCGGCGCTGCTCGGCATGTGCGACGTCGTGATCGCCACACCTGACGCGAACATCGGCATGGGCGGCCCCGCCATGATCGAGGGCGGCGGGCTCGGCGTGTACGCCCCGGAGGACATCGGCCCCGTCGAGGTGCAGCGCCGCAACGGTGTCGTGCACATCGTCGCCGCCGACGAAGCCGAGGCGGTCGCCACCGCCCGTCGCTATCTCGCCTACTTCCGAGGCGCCACCGAGGACTGGATCGCACCGGACCCGCGTCTGGCGCGGCACGTCGTCCCCGAGAATCGGCTGCGCGCGTTCGACATCCGTGCCGCGATCGAGGCCGTCGCGGATGTCGGGTCGGTGCTGGAGCTGCGGCGCGACTGGGCCGCCGGGATCGTCACGGCCCTGATCCGGGTCGAGGGACGGCCGTTCGGATTGATCGCCAACGACTGCCACCATCACGGCGGGGCGATCGACGCTCCCGCCGCGGACAAGCTCAGCATGTTCCTGCGCCTGTGCGACGCGCACGGCCTGCCGATCGTCTCCTTCTGTGACACACCGGGTTTCATGGTGGGCCCGGACGCGGAGAAGGACGGCACGGTGACGAAGTTCAGTCGCCTGTTCATCGACTCCGCCGCACTCTCCGTGCCGCTGGGCACCGTCATCGTGCGCAAGGGCTACGGTCTGGGCGCCCAAGCCATGGCGGCGGGCTCGTTCCGCGCGCCCCGGTTCGTCGTCGCCTGGCCGACCGGTGAAATCGGCGGCATGGGTCTGGAAGGCGCGGTCCGCCTCGGCTTCGCCAAAGAGCTCGCCGCCATCGACGATCCGGGTGAGCGGCAGCAAGCGTTCGACAATCTGGTGCAGCTCGCCTACACCAACGGCAAGGCGCTCACCGCCGCGACCGTCCTGGAACTCGACGACGTCATCGATCCGGCCGACACTCGCCGCTGGATTCGCACCCTGCGCTGACCCACCGGCCCGCGAGCGGGGAAGGAACGCCACCCCGCCCTCGGCGCCGGGCCTGCGGGTCCGGTTGAGATCACGATCCGCACGCGCGCCCCATCAGGCGCCGTGCCAGGACGGTCCGTCCTCACCACGGAACCGCGGACCGGCGAGCCGGGCAACGCCCGCTCGGCGCACGTTTCGATGATCGCGTCACCGGCGATCCGCGGACATTCGCACCCGGCGCCGCGGTGATCCACGCCGATACGACCCAGCCGAGATCGGCACGAACCGCCGGGCCGACGTGCCTATCGTCGGCGACTGCCGCGCGGTGCTCGCACAACTCCACGCGGCCATCGGCGCGTATCCGCAACCACTGCCGGACCTCACGCCGTGGTGGGCGCGATTGAACCGTCTGCGCGCGGACTATCCGCTCGGCTGGGTCATCCACGAGTACGTCACGAAACTTCGACCGCCGGAAATCAAGCCGACACACCTCGAATGATCAATTCCCGGGCGAAACGGTTCCGATGGCTACATCGGTAGCCGTCCATCGGATTCCGCAGCCGGGTGCACGTGCGCCTGCGTCGACTGACCGGAGGTCTCGACGGGGTCGATGACCAACCAGGCGATCGCTGTCCATATCGATGCCAGTAGGACCGCGCCGATGACGTCGGTGGGGTAGTGCGCACCGACGTAGATTCGCTGCACGCCCACCAGTGCCGGGATCAGGATGATGGCGGCGGACAGAAGCCGATGCCGTCGTCTGCGGGTGGCAGCCCACAGGAGTGCAGCGGTGGCTGAGTAGAGCGTCAGCGAGGCGGCAACGTGCCCGGAAGGGAAGCTGGCGGTGGGTGGCAGGTCGGGATTCAGGTGTGGGACCTGGGGGCGGTCGCGGTCGACGATCGCGGCGGTGGTGAGAAACAGAGTGATCTCACCCAGTAGCGCGATACCGAGGAACAACGCCGGGCGCCAGCTGTGGAGAAGGCCCACCGCCAGCGCGGCGACGATCAGGGCGACCGTGATGACCGCGGTGGTATCACCGAGTTCCCCGAACACGCCGAGGATGGAGGTGAGCGTCGGGTTACGGTGCTCGGCAAGCGTTGCCACGATGCTGTGATCCGATCGCCAGACCGGGTTTCCGGCTTCCGGGGCGCGCACCAGCGTGCCGATTCCGACGAGTCCTCCGACGAGCAGCACCCACGCGACCGCGAGTTCGCCGATTCCTCGCCAGGGGTGGGGGAGGGTGGGCGCGTGCCGAAGCGGGACCGGCCGCAAGTCGTCTTCGTCGGCCGTTGGCACGTCACCGGGCAGCGGGCCCGCGTTGCCGACTCGGGCGTCGCCCCGCCATCGGTCGAACGCGACGGTGGCCAGACCGAGCCACAGCGACCCCAGCAGCCAGCCCGCGAGGACGTCGGTGAGGTAGTGCACGCCGAGCGCTATCCGGCTGAGGCCGACGGACGCCACGACGAGGACCGCGAACACGGTCACCGCGCGGCGTGGGACCGCTTGCAGGGTGGGCACGAAAACCAGCAGGACAACGCCGTAGCACACCAGTGAACTCATAGCGTGTCCGCTGGGGAAGCTCCACCCGTCTGCGCTGTAGAGGGGAGTCTCCACCGCCGGACGTAGCCGGGCGACAAGCTCTTTGACGATCGGGTTGAGGATCAACCCGCCTGTGCCTGTGACCACCACGTAGACAGCAAGGCGTGGGAGACGACGAATGAGCAGCCAGAGTCCGCAGACGGCGAGCACCAGGACCAGCGTGCCGGTCCCGCCGAGATCGGTGATGCCGGTGAGTATGTTCCGCAGAATCCTGTGCTCCGCCACCACGGAGACCAGGCTGTCGGTGACTGCCTGATCCGCGGTCTGCATCGGCTCCCACCGCGCCCGGACCAGCGCTGTGAGCACACCGAACCCGATGCCGACGGCTGCAGCGCCCAACAACGCCGCAGCACTGCGGACAGCGAATCGTTCGGCGGCCGCGGCCTCACTCCGGGGGGCCGGGACGCCAAGACGGTCTGCGCCCGTCGCGGCATCCCCGTCGTGGCGGTCGACAGACAACGCAACACCTCCTGCGATCGTGCGAGACCCCCGCCGTGCAGCGAAGACTCCCGACAGGTCACCGGCGAACCTCCGAGTCTGGATAGTTCGTTGTCCACGGTTTCCCGAAACGGGCGGTCGCAATCAATCCGGAAGATTACGGTCGACAGCCCGGCCATGTTCGCGACGAGCTCGTCCCTCGTGGGTGGCTGAAAGCAGCGCCTGCGGACCCATGGCGATTGCGTTCGTAGGTGGGATCCGGAGCTGGAATCCGCTGTAGTCGGTGACACGCAAGTTCGGGTGTGGTCGGGATCATGCTCCCGCGTTGTCCGGTTCGACGATCGAGTTCGTTGCCTGTCAGCGCCGTCCCCGGAAGGTGCGGCGTAGGTCATCGGTCCATCGGCCGGGGATTTCCCAGGGAATGAAGTGCCCGCCGTGGTCGTGGACGGTGAGGTTGACGTGGTTGTACCACTGGGCGCGGTCGCCGGTGCGGAAGTGTTCGACGCGTTGGGCGGTGCCGATGCCGGGTGGGTTCTCGTAGCCGACGAAGGTGATGCCGGTGGGAGCCTGCACGACCGGCAGACGGTCGTGCGAAGGCGTCCAGGGATAGCGGTTGTGGTTGGCATAGAGGCGAATCGAGGTGTTGGTGGCCCAATAGATCGTGGCGTGCGTGAGGAGATCGTCCTTGCTGAACACGGTTTCGATGTCGCCGCCGTTGTCGCTCCATCTGATCCAACGTTCCAGGATCCACGCCAGCATGCCCGCCGGGGAATCGGACAGGGCGTGGGCGAGGGTGCTGGGAGCGAGCAGGTGTGCGGCCAGGTGCACGGCGAAACGCTTGTCCAGCTCCATGATTCGGGCGCGTACCTCGGCGGGCAGGTCGTCGGGAATCGGCAGGCCGCCGCTGAAGTCCCAGGCGCGATCGCCGTTGAAGAAGTCGAGTTTCAGTCCGGATCCGATGTGGATGGCATACAACTCGTCGGCGTACTTGTGGCCGAGCTGCGCGGTGACCAGCGCGCCCACGTCGCAGCCGGCGGCACCGTATTTCTCGTGGCCGAGCACATCGGTCATGAGCGTGTGCCAGAGGTCGGCGACCTTCCAGAAGTTCAGGTCCGGCCGGTTGGCCAACGGGCTGGAGAACCCGAAGCCGGGAAACGAGGGCACGATCACGTCGAACGCCTCGGCCGGGTCACCGCCGTGCGCGCCCGGATCCGCCAGCAGGTCGGCGACCTTGGACCAGTGCCAGAACGTCCATGGCCAGCCATGTGTCAGTATCAGCGGCGTCGGATCCGGCCCGACGCCGGGCCTGCGCATGAAATGCACCGGCACGTCGTCGATCTCGATCTTGTAATGCTGGTAGGTGTTGATCCGGGTCTCCGCTGCGCGCCAGTCGTATCCACCGCGCCAGTAGTCGACGAGTTCTTGGAGATAGCTTCGAGGAACGCCGTAGTACCAGTCTTCATTGCCGACATCGTCGGGCAGGCGGGTCAGGTCCAGGCGCTGCCGCAGGTCGGTGAGCACGCTGTCGGGGACGTGAATCCTCGTCGGCGTCAAGGGGAAGGGTCGTACCTCACTGGTTCCGTCGCTCATCGGGCCCTCCTGTGCCGTCCGGTCTCCCACTTTACGTAAGCGATTTATATAATCAACTTTTATAAGTGCCGTATATAGTTGGGCGTGTGGATGACATCGACGATTTCGACGTGGACGCCTTCGCCACGGCGATCGAGGACTTCAACCGGGTCTACATCCGTATCCCGGTGCGGGAGAAGCTGCCGTTCACCACGCTGTCGGTGCTCGACACCCTGGCTCACCGGGGCCCGGCGCGGCTGACCGATCTGACCGAGACCGAGCAGATGACGCAGCCGGGCATCACGCAACTCATCGCGCGCTTGGAGCGCGACGGGCTGGTGCAGCGCCACCGTGACCCCGACGATGGACGGGCCGTCATCGTGTACCTGACCGAGGCGGGCCGACGGGTGCGGCAAACTCGCCATGACGACCGGGTCCGATACCTGGCTCCGATGGTTCGCGACCTCGGCCCCGCACACCGCCAGGCTCTCGCCGCCGCGCTGCCCGCCCTTGCCCGGCTCGCCCAGTTGCACCGAGAGCGCTGACGCGCACGGCATGCGCCGCCGGGTGCAGGTGTGCGGCAAGCGCTGGATCCGTACCCTGCTCGGAGTGACTCGAGACCAGACCACATCGCCGAGAGTCGTAGCGACAGATTCCTACCGGACGATCGAGAATCCTTCCGAGACGCAGCTGCACGACATCCTCGCGGACATGAACCTGAGTGTGCCGTTCGTGATCGTCGACCGGCTCGGCGGCCCCGAACCCGGCGACTATTACATCCAGGTTCACCTCGATGAACAAGTGGATGCAGAGCGGGGACACGGCTACATCGTCGAATTTCGCGACGGAGGACCGGATGCGCATTTCCGTGCCACCGTCAGCGACGACGTTCCGTGGGACGGCGTCTACTCTCCCGCATTCGAGACCGTGGTGAACGCCGTCCAGGACTGGGCATTCCAGCGCGGAGGTTGGCGAACGGCACTGGGCTGGGAACGGCTCGAGTTCGACCACTGACCAGCCGAGGCGACAGGCGCTGTCTGCTCTCCACGCCGCCCGCCTGGACGTCAGCGGCGGGTGATCACATGATCGGCGGCCGAACTTGTCGTGGTGCATCGGGATACTCGGCACCGGCACATCTTCGTGACGAACTGGAGGAGTCATGGCGCGCGATCTCGACGACCTGCCGTACGCGCGATACCTCACCGCACCGGACGGCGACCTCGAAGCGGAAGGCGACTACGACTGCGTGCGGTTGGACGGCGGCGTGCTGGAGGACCTCGATGTGCGGCACGCGCGGTTCAGCGAGTCCGTGTTCACCTCGACCACGTTCACCCGGGGGAGTCTGCGCTACAGCCGGTTCGCCGATGTGTGGCTGCGTCATATCCGCTGGGTCGGCACCGAGCTGGCCGACACGGCATGGATCGACGGCGAGGTGGTGTCGGGGGCGATGTCGGGCGTCGACTTCGCGGGCGCCAACCTGCGGCGGGTGCGATTCGAAGGCTGCAAGTTCGACTCGGTGAACTTCCGCGGCGCCCACCTGCGCGAGGTGTCCTTCACCGATTGTGTGCTGCGCGATTGCGATTTCGCCGAAGCAGCCCTGACCGACATCACGGTGCCCGGCTCCGAACTCGTCCGCCTCTCGCTGCGCAACGTTCGCTCGGCGAAGGTGGACCTGCGCGGCGCGACGGCGCTGGAGATCGCCGACGGGCTCGACAGCCTGCGCGGCGCGACGATCACAGGCCCACAACTGATGGATCTCGCGCCCGCCTTCGCGCGTTCCATCGGTCTCACCGTGTCGGATTGACCACGTGCGGTTCGCCGAGATGCCGCTGCCGGGCGAACGCATCCGTGCGCCTGCGCCTGCCGCACCGGCATTTCGGCGAACCGCCGATGAGCCCGACACCCGATTGATACATTGCGCCGATACCGCGCAGTACCGCTTCATCGAGGACACGAGCCATGGTCGATCCGGATTCCCTCCGCAGTACCGAGGGTGTGCGTGCTCTGGTACGCATCGCCGGAGAGTGTGGCATGGCGCCCGCGGAGTGCCTGGCCGGAACGGCGCTGGCGCCGGCCGCACTGGACGATCCGTGCGCCGAGATCACCGCCCGCGACGAACTGCGGATAGTGCACACGGTGCTCGGCAGCTTCGGCGACGAGCCCGGACTGCATCTCGCGGCGGCGGTCCGTCACCGCCTGCGGTCGCGCGGGCCGTGGGGGCTCGCGCTGCTGGGCAGCCGGACGCCGCGGGAGCTGATCGAGGTGGGGCTGCGCTGCGTCGGCCGCACGGTGCCGTTCGGGCGAGTGACCGTCGAGGAAACCGACGGTGAAGCCCGGCTGGTGTTCGAGGACGCGGATCTTCCGCCCGGCATGCGGGCGTTCTTCGCCGAGGCGGCGCTGGCCGGGTTGCCCGCCTTCGATCGTGAACTGTTCTCCGTCGGCGTCCCGGTGCGGCGGGTCAGTTTCCGGCACGCCTGCCCGCGCGACACCAAGCGCTATCGGGACGTCTTCGGCGTGGTGCCGATCTTCGGCGCGCCGATGAGCGCGGTGGTCTTCGATCGGGGCGTGCTGGACCGGCCCCTGCCGCCGGTGAACGCCGCCGCCAAGGACAACTGCGGGCTACTGTGCCGCGACCTGCTCGACCGGCACCGGAACCGCACCGGGGTCGCCGCGTCGGTGCGCGATCGCCTGGTCCGCACTCCGGGTGAGATCCCCGATCAGGCGACGGTCGCGCTCGGGCTGTACATGAGCTCGCGCACCTTGTCGCGGCGGCTGCACGAGGAGGGAACCTCGTTTCGCGCCTTGCTGGACGAAGTGCGTCAGACCATGTCCGAGGTGTTGCTCGCGCACACCGATATGACGACGGAACAGGTTGCGGCGCGGCTCGGCTATGCGGAGGCGGCCTCTTTCATCCGAGCCTTCCGCCGCTGGCAGGGCTGCCCTCCACAGACGTTTCGCTCGCGGGGACGGCGCTCGCATCGTGCCCCCGAACTGGTCTGAGCGCCCCGGCTCCCGCCGGCCGCGTCGGCCTGCCGGAGCACCCTACGTCGGGCGGAAGCGGGCAGACGGTCGGCTATCGTGCTGCGGGGCAGTGGGCGGGTCGATCCAGCGCTGGGATCGCCTCCAGGAACGCTCCCGTACTATCGCGATCGGAGTCGGCCTGCCGGGGAGATGAAGGAGGAGGGTGTGGAAGTTCGCACCAGCAACGAGCCACTGTGGTTACGGTTGGGCCAACGACTTCCGGAGCATTCCGCGCCGGCGGGCGCCGCGGCACAGTCGGTTGTGGGAGCCGTCCGATGAGCGACGAAGGCGCCGACCTACGCTGCGCGGGATGCTCGGCGGTCGGACTCGACAGCCCGCGGTGCGGGTCCTGCGGTTCGGAACTCGGTTATCGGTACGTCGCGTTGCCCGCTGACGATCCGTCGCCGTGCGTCGACTGCGGGGGCGACCGATTCGACGCGACCGGGCACTGCGCGCAGTGCGGCCGGTCCCGGACGATGCCGGATCGCTTCGACACCGATCTCGGCGCGGTCGCGGTGCTCACCGATCGCGGCATCGTCCACGCGCGCAACGAGGATGCCGTGGCGGCCGGGGTGCTCGACGGCGCGGCGACCGAGGTGGCCCCGACCGTCGTGATCGCGGTCAGCGACGGAGTGTCGACCTCGTCGCGCCCGCAGGTGGCCTCCGGCGCCGCCGTCCGGGCCGGCGTCGGCGCCACCGCTGCCGCACTCGCCTCCGGCAGGCCCGCGACCGATGCCGTCATGGCCGGGCTGGCGGCCGCGGCGCAGGCGGTCCGCGACGTCGACGTTCCCGACGGCCCGGCGCCCTCGTGCACCTACGTGTCCGCCATCGTTTCCCACCACGGCGACCAGGCCGAGATCACCGTGGCCAATGTCGGTGACAGCAGGGCGTATTGGCTGCCCGCGGGCGTGGACGGCGGAGCGGGCGACGAGCCCGCCCAGCGCTTGACCGTCGACGACTCGTGGGCTCAGGCGCTCGTCGACGCGGGCGCGATGGACGAGCGTGCGGCGATGGCCGACCCTCGCGCGCACACGCTGATCCGCTGGCTCGGCGCGGACAGCCCGCCCAAGCCCTGGGCGGACAATTGCGTGCGGACCGTGCGCGTCGCGGGGCCGGGGACGCTGCTGTTGTGCTCGGACGGATTGTGGAACTACGCGCCTTCTCCGTCCGCGCTGGCCCAGCACGTGGCGGGGGCGTCGCCCGCGGCGGCGGCGCGCGCACTGGCGCAGTTCGCGTTGCGTTGCGGCGGCGGCGACAACATCACGGTCGCACTGGCGCCCGTGCCGTGGGAGAGCAGTCCGCCGGTTCCATAGACAGCGGTGTTCATGGTTGCGTATGGTCGTCGACTATGACGAAGTTCGCCGGCAAAACCTGTCTGATCACCGGCGCCGCCAGCGGTCTCGGTCGTAGTACGGCACTCGCGGCGGCGGCCAAGGGCGCCGCGCTGGTGCTGACCGACATCGCCGCCGAGGGCTTGGCGCGCACGGCCGCCGACGCACGCGCCGCGGGTGCGACCGTCCACCTGGCGGAGGCGGCCGATGTCGGTGATCACGATCAGGTCGTCGCGCTGGCGGCTCAGGCGCACGATGCGGTCGGCAGCGTCGACATCGTCATGAACGTGGCGGGCATCGCCACCTGGGGCACCGTGGATCGGCTGACGCACGACCAATGGCGGCGCACCATCGACATCGACCTCATGGGCCCCATCCACGTGATCGAAGCGTTCGTTCCGCCGATGATCGCGGCCGGACGCGGCGGCCACTTGGTGAACGTGTCCTCGGCGGCGGGCCTGTTCGGCCTGCCCTGGCACGCGCCCTACAGCGCGAGCAAGTTCGGTCTGCGCGGGGTGTCGGAGGTGCTGCGCTTCGACTTGGCGCGCCACCGCATCGGCGTGAGCCTGGTGTGCCCGGGTGCGATGGCCACGCCCATGGTCGACAGCGTGGACATCGCGGGCGTCGACCGCACGGCCGAGGCGGTGCAGCAAGGCGTCGCCCTGTTCATGCGGCACGCGGTCACGCCGGAGGCGGCGGCGCGCTCCATCGTGCGCGGCGTCGAGCGCAATCGCTATCTGGTGTTCACCTCGCCGGATATTCGCGTCGGCTTCTGGGCGCAGCGATACTTTCCGCCCGCGTACAACGCCGCGATGCGTGGGTTGAACTGGGCGATGAATCGCTATGTCGAGCAGAAGGCAGGCGCCGCCGCGAGCTGAGGCGCGGCGGGGCGGATGCCGGGGACCAGCCGCGACCGGCCATGATCGTGGTCATGGCACCGGCTGTCTACTTGATCACCGGCATCCAGGCCGCGGGCAAATCCACTGTCGCGCAGGCGCTGGCCGAACGGCTGCCGCGCTCGGTGCACGTGCGCGGAGACGTCTTCCGTCGTTTCGTGGTGAACGGGCGTGCGGAGATGAGCGCCGCCCCGTCGGCCGAGGCGCTGGCCCAATTGCGGTTGCGGCACAGCCTGGCCGCCGCGACGGCCGACGCCTACGCCGAAGCCGGGTTCACGGTCGTGCTACAGGACGTCGTCCTCGGCGAATTCTTGCCGTGGCTGGCGGATCTGATCGTCACGCGACCGCTGTACGTCGTCGTGCTGGCGCCGCGCCCGGAGGTCGTCCTCGCACGCGAGGCCGCGCGTGGCAAGGACGCCTACGACGAATTCACCGTCGCCGGGCTGGACGAGGTGCTGCGCTCGACCACCCCCCGCATCGGGCTCTGGATCGACAGCTCCGATCTGACGGTGGAGCAGACGGTGGATCGAATCCTCGCCGACGCGAAGCCGCTGACGGACTGACGCCGCCGCGGTCGGGCTCTGCTCAGGGAGCGTCGCGCGGCACCTGCAGGGGAGTGAGCGAACTGGTGGCCGGGCCTTCGAGCAGGGTGCCGTCGGCGGCGAAACGCGAGCCGTGCAACGGACAGTCCCAGGTGCGTTCGGCGTCGTTCCAGTTGACGATGCCGTACAGGTGCGGGCACACCGCGGAAACCCGGTTCGTGACGCCGTCGACCGTGCACACGGCGGTGGGATGCAAGCCATCGCGCAGCACCGTGCCGCAGTCCTCGGCCGGAGCGGCGCCGTCGTGCCGAATGGCGATCCGCAGCCAGCCCGCGGAGAGTTTCTGCGCTACCGCGCCGTTGACTTTCGTGGCGGTGGGAAGCGCTTTGAGTTCGTCCGGACGCCAGCTCGCCAGCGCGCCCGCCCAGCGCGGTGGCGCCTCGGTGAGACGTCCGGCCAGTGCGATGGCCGCGGCCACACCGTTGGTGAGACCCCATTTGGCGTAGCCGGTGGCCAGTTGTATGTCGCTCTGCCCAGGGAGCACCGGACCCACGTAGGGCAGTTCACCGACGGGTGAGTAATCCTGAGCCGACCAGCGGTGCGTCAGCTCGGCGCCGGGGAACCAGGTGCGCGCCCAGCTCACCAGATCCTCGACTTTCTCGCGGGTCGATCCGCCGCGGCCGACGACGTGGCCGTTGCCGCCGACCAGCAGCAGCTCCCCGTCGGGCCCCTGCGCGCGACGCAGGGAGCGGGTGGGGCTCCCGGCGCTGATGTACATATCGCGCGGAGCGGGGCGGTCCAGGCTGAACGCCGTCAGATAGGAGCGTTGCGGCGTGAGACGGGCGAAGAACCCGCCGCGATCGAGGATGGGTGCCCCGGTGGCCAGCACTACCCGGCGCGCGCCGAGGTCGCCGTGCTCGGTGGAGACGACGAGCTCACCGCTGCCGTGGTGCACGCCACGGACCAGAGTGGATTCGTAGATCGGGGCGCCGTGCGACTCGACGTCGGCCGCGAGCGCGGCCAGCAGCGCCATCGGATCGAGTTGGGCCTGGTCCGCCAGGCGCACCGCACCGCGTGCGGGGAAGGGAACGTCGAGTTCACGGAGCAGTTCGGTCGGCAGGCCCGCTTTCTGCGTCGCGGCGTATTCCGCGCGCACCGCGGACATCTCCTCGTCGTTCTGCGCGTAGGTCAACGCGGCGGCCCGCTCCACGGCGACCCCGTGGGCGGCGCAGAAACGCAGCAGCCAATCCTGCCCGGCCTGATTCGCCGCCACGTAGTCGCGCAACACGGCGTCGGAGTGATGTTTGGCGATCTGCTGAGCTCGAGTTCCCTGCAGCAGGCTGACTTTCCCAGTGGTGGCGCCGGTCGTTCCCGCACCGACGCGCCTGCCTTCGACCACGGCTACTTCGACGCCGTTCTCGACCAGCAGCAGTGCGGTCACCAGTCCGGTGAGCCCGCCGCCGATCACCACCGTGTCGAAGCGCGATCCCGGCGTCAACCGCAACCGCGCCGGAACCTGCGCGCCGTGCAACCATAGGGACGTCATAAGCCCGAGATAGCCGGTCTCGACGGGGTGAAACGCCCGTGCCGCCCGCTGTTCATACGCGCACCTGGCTGGTGAGTTGCCGATCGGCGGCGGCGAGCACTTCGGCGGCGCTGATCATCGTCAACCCGGGCGCGGGCGTGTCGGAGCGGGGATCACCGGCGTGCCCGGCCCACAAGGCGACATGGGCGGCGCGCTCCGGGGGCGGTCCCCAGACCGCGGGCGCGTCGGGGCCGAAGATCAGCACCGACGGCGTGCCGAACGCCGTGGCCAGATGTCCCACGCCGGTGTCGCCGCTGAGCACGAGGGCCGCGTCGGCCACCGTCACCGCGAGTTGGCGCAGCGTGAGTTCTCCTGCCAGCACGCTGTTTTCGGGTAATCCGGCCTGTGCGGCGACGCTGCGTGCGAGCGGACGATCCGCGGCGCTGCCGACGATTCGCACGGGACATCCCCATTCGCGCAGGCCGGCCGCGACTGCCGCGAATCGTTCGGCGGGCCAGCGCCGAGCGGGCGTACCGCCCGGGTAGACGACGATGGATCGTCGCTCGCCGGTGCTCTCCGGCGGCGGCGTGATGTCCAGACGGGCCGGGTCGGCCGGGATACCCGCCCATTCCAGCAGCCGGCACCATCGCACGGTCTCGTGCAGCTCGGGCTCGAACAACGGACCCGGCACCCGCGGAAAATCCCTGTGGAGGTGGGTGACCGTGCGTTCCGGATCGGTCGCCAGCAGCGCGCGGATACTGTCGGTCCCGGCGTCGTGCAGATTGATCGCGAAGGCCGGCGGCGGTGCGTTCCAGCGCAGCCCGCCCGCGAGCGGGGTGGCGTGGAGTTCGTCGACGCAATCGGCCAGTTCCACGACCGGGCGCAGCCATCCCGGCGCGGCGAGGACGAGCCGGTGGCGCGGACGGCGTGCAGCGCGCGCAGGGCGGGAATCGCCGTAAGCAGCTCCCGCAGCCCGTGTGCGCGCAAGGCGAGCAGGACAGTCACGGAAATGCCTCTCCATGTGGCGCGAACGGCACGGCCCCGCCGCCCGGGCCGACATCGTCGGCGGCCCGGGGCGGGTGTGCCACAAAGCTTCGAGAAGGTTCGCGGAATCCCCATCGGACGCCGGAGACCGTCTCGAAGCCCGCCGTCCGTTGCGGTCCTCGACGCCGTTGTCGAGGGGTGCGCACGGATAACGGCGGCACTCCCGCCGGGTTCGGCGCCTGGACAACCACGGCGGAAGCGGCATTCGCAAATCGACAAGCGGTTCTTGCTACCTCCTGAAATGCCCGGCATGCCCGGTTCGAAACCGGGGAGCCCCACATCGGCTTCCAGGAGCTCATCCGGCTACTTCGGCACGAAAATGCCGGTGAGGTCGGCCTTCCGGATCGGGGTATCCGGGTTGGCCTGTGCCGCGCACATCAGCTTGATCGCCGCGATCGCGGCGTCGACCGTCCTGGCGTCGGGTGTGCCGTCACCCTCACGTTCCTGTTCGAGGAACTTCTCGGTGGTGACGCGCTGTTTATCCGGATCCTGGGCGACGTATTCGTTGCACGGCGTATCGCCGCCCTTGTTCACGATCTTCTGCGGTTCGTCGCCGCACCCCGCCGCGCACACCGTCAGCGCGGCAAGCACGGCGATGCCCATCCGGCCCGCGGCGCTCATCGTCCGAACCCCGCTAGCGCCGAGGCCAGGTCCGGCACGTCGAGCGCCTGCACCGCCTGCTCACGGACATCCGGGCAGGTCTGTGTGGTGAGGGCGTCGACCGTGCCCCGGTCCGTGACGACCACGTCGTTGAGGCCGCCGTTACGGGCGGCCCAGTTGTGCACGGTGCCGTTGAACGTCACTTTGGCCAGGGTGGCGCCTTGGCCGCGCCAGGTGTCGATGTCGGCGCGCATCATGTCGCACAGTTGCGTTGCCGCCTCGGGGGTGATCTGGTCGGTGTCGGGAACCTGCGGGCTGGAGGGGGCAGGCATGGTGATCGAAACGGTCGCGGGCTCGGGCGTGTCCGCCGCCGGACCGCCGTCGTCACCCGAACACGCCGCGATCGCCGAACTCGCCGCCAAGGCCCCGGCGAGCAGGGCGAAGCGGCCCAAGGGCCGGTTGGGCTGATTTGTCATTCTTTCCTTCTCCTGGGAGTCGAAGCCGCGTTTCCGCGGCCGGCCGTACCGTGCTCGGCCGGGCGCTCGATCAGTGACCGGCGGCGTCGCTCAGCCGCCTGCCTTCGCGCGCCTTGACGCGGCGGTGCTCGGCGACGATGACGAGGACGCCCGCGAGGATGCAGACGCCGCTGACGACCCCCGCGATCACCGCCCAGCCCGCGAATCCGTATCCGGCGGCGGTCAGCGTGAGCGCCATGGCCACGATGCCCACGGCGACCAGGATGATGCCGGGCCAGTTGCGGGCGTCCTCGATGGATTCTCCGGCGTGGCTGCGGTTGGTGCGGGTGTCGTCCGGAAACGTGTGGGTCCGGGGTGCGTGCTGCTCTCCGGCGCCGGATCCCGCGGTCGGCTCGTTCGGTGCTGGCAGCATCGGATGTCCTTTCTGCTGAGCGGCAACGATTTCGGTGCGCATGCCGCCCAGGGCCCGGAGCGTTCCAGCCGGGGCCATCCGGGGCGGCCATACCGCTCGGATGCCCGCGTTAGCCGATCCGAAACGCGGGTACGACGTCAGCGAGCCGCCCGATCCGGGCCGCTCGAACCCGTAGAAGTCCCAGGAGGACCACGATGACAACAGCACGGGACATCATGACCCCGAACGTGGAATGCGTCCGCTCCAGCGACACGGTGGTCGCGGCCGCACAGCGGATGGCGGAATTGAATGTCGGCGCCCTGCCCATCTGCGGCGAGGACGACAAACTGAAGGGAATGCTCACCGATCGCGACATCGTCGTCAAGGTGATCGCCCAGCGTAAGGACCCGCTCGGCGTCGACGCGGGCGAACTCGGCGGCACGGAATTGGTCACCGTCGAAGCCGACGACGACGTGCGCAAGGTGATGTCGGTGATGTCGCAGCATCAGGTACGCCGTGTACCGGTGCTCGAGCAGGGGCGACTGGTCGGCATCATCGCGCAGGCCGACGTCGCCACCGCCGTCGACAACACCCAGTCGGGAAGCACCGTGGAGGCGATCTCGACCGACTTCTGAGCCCGGCGTTCCTCAGACCGCGGCCGGGTGCATGTCGTAGACCGCGTAGGCCGCTCGGATCACCGGCTGGGCGACATTGCGCACCCGGATGCCGCCCGGGGTGGTGCCGCGTTCGGTCCCCGCGTGGGCGTGACCGTGCAGCGCCAGGTCGGCGCCGTGTTCGTCGATCGCCTCGCCGAGCAGGTAGGAACCGAGGAACGGATAGATCTCCCTCGGCTCGCCGTGCAGCGTGTCGCTGATCGGGGAGTAGTGCGTGAGCGCGATGGTGATGTCGGTGTCCAACGCATCGAGCGCGGTGCCGAGCGCGGCGGCCACGTCCACGGTGTGCCCGGCGAATTCGCGCATCAAGGGTTCACCGAAGACGCTCGCGCACTTGCCCGCGAATCCGCCTCCGAAGCCTTTCGTGCCTGCGACCCCGAGGGTGCTTCCGTCGACGTTCAAAGTCACCGAGGCCCCTTCCAGGACGGTGATGCCGTGGTCGGTCAGCGCGGCGGTGATCTCGTGTTCGGCGTCGCCGTGATAGTCGTGATTGCCCAAGACGGCGACGACCGGCACGCCCAGGTCGGCGAACTCCTCCGCGACGACCCTCCCTTCGTCGGCGCTGCCGTGGCGGGTCAGATCGCCCGCCAGCAGGAGCACGTCGGCCCGCTCGGCGAGGCCCTCCAGCGCCGGCCGCCACTGCCCGCGCGAATCCACGCCGAGATGTACATCACCGACCGCGGCTATCCGCATGCGGCTCAACTCCTTTCGGAACCGTCCGGCTCCAGCGTCTCGGTCTCGACGGGGGCCGTGGGACGGGTGACATGGACGTCGTTGTGGATCCGTGCGTGCGGAAGCTGCTCGTGCACCACGGTTTCCATCTGTTGCTTGCAGTTCTCGCTGCTCACCTCGCCGCAGAGCACCACGACGTCGCCGCGGATGGTCACCTGCACACCGAGTTCGGCGGTGCGGGGGTCCTCGGCCAGCGCCCGGCGCAACCGTGCGACCAGGTATTGCGGCTGCTCCATCTATTCCACCTTTCCGGTGCGGGTGATGCCGAGATCGTCCAGCAAGCCCATGAACGCCCGCGCGTAGGGCGATGCCTTGGTCTGCTCGCGCACCATTTCCCAGTCCACCTGTTCGCGCAAGTCGCGTGCGATGTGCAGGATCGGGCTCAGATCCAGGCGGTGCGCGTCGAAGACGAGCATCTTGTCCACCATCAGGTCGGTGCCGCTGATCACGGGGGCCTTGGCCGGCCCGATCCGCATCTCGGTGGCCCGGTCGAGCAGGTCGTCGGTGACGTCGCGGTCGTTCGGACGGTGGATCACGTCGACGAGGATGTCGTCGGCGTAAACCTTGCGCAACCAGTTCTCCGGCGGGTCGCATACCCGCAGGCCCGCCCGGGCCAGGGTGTTGATCGCCCGCCCGCTGTCCTCGGGTTTGACGAAGATGTCGACGTCGTGCTGGGAGGCAGGGCCGCCACGGGCGTAGACCGCGCAGCCGCCCGCCACCGCGAATCGGATATCTGTCGCCGCCAGCGCGTTCACCGTGCGGGTGAGCGCATGCAGCAGCTGATCGGTGGTAACGGCCATGCAGCGGTGGTACCCGGCGGACACCGGGTTAATCGACGTTTCACCGGGTATGCGTCCGGATATCCAGAGGGCCCGCATGCGGCGGCACCGGGCTTTCGGACCCCTTCGGACCGCAGGCCTCGGGACGCGGAAGGAGCGACACATGCCCAAGACGACAGCACGCGGCGACGTGAAGAAATCCGAGTTGCCCAGCACGCTGGAACGGTCGGAAAAGAAGGCGCAGCGCACCTTCGCCGAGGCGCACGACGCCGCGCTCGACCAGTACGACGGCGACGAGCAGCGCGCCCATCGGGTGGCCTACGCCGCGCTGAAGCACAGCTACGAGAAGGTCGGCGACCACTGGGAGCCCAAAGCCCGGCGCGGTCCCTCCGACGAGCGCGCCGCGCAACGCGGCCCGAACGCCAAGGGCGAGACCGCCGAAGGCGTCGATGCCAACGCCTCGAAAGAGCATCTGCTCGGCATCGCCCGGCGGTTGGACATCGCCGGCCGCTCCCGGATGACCAAGGACGAACTCGTCGAGGCGATCAAGAAACGCAATCGCCGGGAGGCAGCGCGTGCCCGAAGCTGACGACGGCGCGTGGGCCCGCCGCGCGCGGGGTGAGACCGAACTCGAACGACTGGACCGAAACTGGAGCAGCCTGGTTCAGGAATTGCGTGTCGTGCAGACCGGCGTGCAGTTCCTGTTCGGGGCACTGCTGGTGCTGCCGTTCCAGGCGTCGTTCGGCGCGCTGTCACCCGGCATGCGAGCGCTCTACCTGGCCACGCTGGCCGCCGTGCTCGGAGCCACGGTGTTCCTGATCGCGCCGGTGTCCTGGCATCGGATCCTGTTCCGCAGGCACCGGCTGGGCAATGTCGTCTCGGCGGCACACCGCTGCGCGATGGCGGGCGTCGCGCTGCTGGGGCTGGCCCTGATCGGCGCGGTGGTCCTCGTCGTCGACTACGTCACGGGGACGGCCGCGGCGGTGGCGTCCGGCGTCGTGAGTCTCGCCCTGTTCACGACGACCTGGCTGGTCGCGCCGTGGCGCTGGCGCAGCGCCTCCCAGAACATCCGCGCCGACCACTACTGACCCACCGCCAGACCCCGGATCACCGGGCCCAGGAGACGACCTCGCCCGCGTGAGCGGGAGCGCCACGGTGGTAGGCGCTGAGTGTCTCCGCGGCGACCCGGTCCCAGGAGTTCCGGCCTGCGGCCCGCTGATAGCCTGCGGCGCCCCATGTTTCGCGCAACGTCGCGTCGGCGAGCAATGGACGCACAGCCCGTGCGATCGCATCGGCTTCGGGTGGGGCGACGAAGCGCCCGGTGACGCCGTCGACCACGGTGTCCAGCAGACCGCCGACGGGCGTGGCGATCACCGGTTTCCCACACGCCATCGCCTCCAGCGCGACCCGTCCGAACGGTTCGAACCACGGCGTGCAGAGCACCACGTCCGCGGAGCGGTACAGCCGTGGCAGCACCGGACGCGTCACCGGTCCGGTCAGCCGGAGACGCTCGCGCACACCGTGATCGGAGGCGAGGCGGCGCAGCCTGCGGCCCTCGGCGTCGTCTTCGTCGTCGGCGGACGGACCGCCCACGATCACCAGTTCCGTGTCCGGAAGGTCCGCCAATGCCTTGATCACCGGGTCGAATCCACTGCGCCGCACCAACTCTCCGGCAGCTAGCAGACGGTGCGTGGCATGCCGGTCGGCCGCGGCGCCCTCGGGGGTGAACAGGGTGAGGTCGACCCCGTGGGGCACGATCGAGGTCCGGAAACGCGGCACGCCCATCCTGGTCAGGTCGGCTATCTCGTCGGAGCAGGTCGCCACCACATGGGCTGCTCGCGTCGCGATGAGCCGCTCGAACCGGATGCGTGAGCGCGGGCTGGGGTCGGCCAGACCTTCGCAGCGCCGCTGCACGGTGCCGAGTCCGTGGAAGGTCAGCACCACCGGTATGCCGTGCGCGCGGGCGGCCAGCTCGGCGGCGAGCCCGGACTTCCAGTAGTGCGCGTGGGTGATGTCCGGTCGTTCGGCGGCCCAATGCCGTCGCAGGCCCGTGCCGAAGTCCCCGAGATAGGGCAGGGTCCGGTCGCTCGGTAGTGGAGCGGGTGGTCCGGCGGCGACGTGCACTACGCGGTAGCCGCCTTCGGCGAGCAGCTCGGCGGGCGCGCGCGGACTGATGCGCCGGGTGTAGACGGTGACCTCGTGACCGCGGCGCGCGTACGCCGCCGACAGTTCGGCGACGTAGGTGCCGCGGCCGCCCCCGTCGGCGGGACTCCCTTCGGCGAGGGGGCTGGCGTCTTCGGAAACCATGGCAATCTTCACCGGGTGCTCCGTTTCTCGTCGCGGGCACCCTCCGGCCGCGCGAATCCGCGCGGTTGCCCTACGACCGGCATCGCGTGACGTTCGGGATATGTCGGGGATATGCCCGGAGACGGATCGATGAAACCCCACGTCAACGGCAATATCACCAGCCGAACGGTCGGTTTGTGCCGCTGACGGGCGCTCCGGCGGCGGGTCACGTTCTCCTACCGAACGCTGTCGGGAACGGGTGGACCGTGCCACACTGTAGGGAGGTTGAGATCACAGCCGACCCCGGTTCGACGCATTCGGCGCAGCCGGTCGATGGGACGGCACGGCAACCTATTCGCGCTCGCGCCGCCTTCGTCCCCGGCCGCCACGCCCAGGACTGGATACCCCCTACACGGGAGGTTCGACTTGTCTGTCATTTCTCTGCTACGAGAGCATGCCGAGGGCGTGCATCTCAATGGTTCGGGACCGGGACGTCGTCGGGACAACCGGTTGTGGGCGCAGCGGGTGGATCGCCGCCGGGAATGCGTGGTGGTCCGTGTCGAAGGCGAGTTGGACGCCGCCGTGTCGGCCGAGTTCTTCGAGACGGTCGACCGTGCGTTGCAGTCACCGTGCGATGCGGTAGTGATCGATCTGCGGGCGGCGCGGTTCTTGAGTCTGCGCGCGGCCGTGCGGCTCGGCGGCCTGCGTAGGGACGGGGTCGGTCGTCCGGATCTGCGGATCGTCGCGGGCGGACCGGGAGTCGAGCGCGCACTCGAGGTGACCGGCGTGCGGTCGTTGTTCCCCAGCTACTCCTCCATGCGGGCAGCCCTGGACGCCTGAGCCGAAGGGCGGGGCGCCCCGAAGCCCGCGCTCCCGGTGTGACCGCTGCCGATCCGGTCACACCGAGTGCACCGGCATCGGATACTTCTGCGGTGAGTGAGAGCAGGTCGGTCCAGCCCGAAGAAGCCCGGGCGCTGGACCGAGTGATCGGTTCGGGAACGCCGCAGAGTGTGGGCAGTTTCCGGTTCTGGTTCGCCGATCGGCGATGGGAATGGTCGGACGAGGTCGCGGCGATGCACGGTTACGCACCGGGGGCGGTGACGCCGACGACGGAACTATTGCTGACGCACAAGCATCCGGAAGACCGCGAAGCGGTGGCCAGCGCCTTGGCGCGCTCGATCGCCGACGCGGAACCGTTCAGCAGCCGGCATCGCATCATCGATACCGCGGGCGCCGTGCATCACGTGATCCTGGTCGCCGATCGCATGGCCGACGAGGCGGGGCGAGTCGTCGGCACCTCCGGCTACTACATCGATGTCACCGACACGCTCGCCGAACACCGGCAGGAGACGCTGGCCGGCGCCCTGCCCGAGCTGTACGCCGCCAGAGCCGTCATCGAACAGGCGAAGGGCGCGCTCATGCTGATCTACGGCATCGGACCCGAGCAGGCGTTCCGGGTGCTGAGCTGGCGGTCGCAGGAAACGAACGTCAAGCTGCGCAGACTGGCCGCCAGGTTGGTCGCCGATCTGCCCGGTCTGACGCGTGTCCCCGCCACACTGCGGACGGAGTTCGACCACCTGCTGCTCACCGCGCACGAGCGCATCGACGGCGACTGACCGGCGTTTCGATCCGGCCTCGGCGGGTACGTCCTCCGACGAGGAACGCGGCGTATATCTGCTCCACAGTCCGCGGTGCCCGCGGTGTTTCGGCGGCCAGGAGAACTCGCGGCGATGTGCAGGCCACAGTGGAGTGGCTATGAGGACAAGGTGGTGATGGGCAAATGGGGGAGTGGACTTCCCGATCCTTTACCGACACGACGACCGTCGGTGTGCGAGTGCCCGCCCAGCTGGAGCAGCTCACCATGCTGCGCGCGCTCGCCGAGACCGTCGCCCTCATCGCCGACTTCGCCCTCGACGAGGTGACCGACATCCGGCTCGCGCTCGACGAGGTGGCGACCTCGCTCATCCTCGACGCGGCGCCGGGCTCGACGATCGACTGCGAGTTCACCTACGACACCGACAAGATGTTCGTGCACGTCGCGTCTGTCGCGGTCACCGAGTCGGTGGTCGGTCACGCCGGGCTCGGCTGGCACATCGTGCGCACGCTGACCGACTCGATCGCCGCCGCGCAAGGCTCCTACGACAGCGTGCTGGGCGGATACCCGACGGTGATCGACTTCAGCTGGGTGCGGGGTGCCCAGAATGGCGAGTGAGCCGAGGGGGCGCGGGGACACCTACGACAACATCGAGCCGCTTTTCGAGAAGATCGCCGCGCTGCAACCCGGCGACGCGCGCCGCGAGGCCATGCGCCAGGAGCTGATCGAACGGTGCCTGCCGCTGGCCGAGCACATTGCCCGTAAGTTCTCCGGGCGCGGCGAGAACTTCGACGACCTGCTGCAAGTCGCGCGCCTCGGCTTGGTGCAGGCAGCCGACCGTTTCGACGTGACGCGCGGGTCGTCGTTCCTGTCCTTCGCCGTCCCCACCATCATGGGCGAGGTGCGGCGGCATTTCCGGGACAACACCTGGGCGGTGCGGGTGCCGCGCCGGACCAAGGAGATCCAGCTGAGCATCGGTCCGACCGTCGAGACGCTGTCGCAGCGGCTGGGCCGGATGCCCCGAGCCAGGGAGATCGCCGCGGAGTTGGGAGTCGACCTGGTCGAGGTGACCCAGGCGCTGATCGCGGGCAACGCCTACCAGTCCTCGTCCATCGACGCGGTGGCAGGCGAGGACGCCGAGAGTGCCGCGCAGCCGCTGCTGGACAGCCTCGGCGCCGAAGAGCCGTCCTACCATCTGGTCGAGGACGTCATGGCGGTCGAGCCGCTGCTCGGCGAGCTGCCCGAGCGCGAGCGTCAGGTGCTGGTCATGCGGTTCTTCGAGTCGTTGACACAGACCCAGATCGCCGAGCGGCTCGGGGTCTCGCAGATGCACGTCTCCCGCATTCTTTCCCGGACGTTGAACTCGCTGCGCGAGCAGGCGCTGCGGGACTGAGCACGGGCCGCCTACACCGGATTCGGCGGAGCGGGATCCGGTGACGGACCCGGCAGGCCCGGGTCCGGTGTGGGGCGGCCGGGGTCCGGCAGCGGCGGCGCCGGGGCGGGACCGGGTACCGGCGGGCGGGGCGCGGGGCCGGGAACCGGCGGCAGCGGATGCGGATCAGGTTCCGGCGGAACGGGATTCGGGTCCGGAATGGGGTCCGGCTCGGGAATCGGCGGCACCGGGTCCGGTTCTGGGATAGGAGGCACGGGGTCCGGCTCGGGTGTGGGCGGGACCGGCTGGGCCGCGCTGTCACTGGACATGCCAACTCCTTCTCGTTCGGGCGATCGGCCGGGGGTTTTCCGTTCGTCCGGTCCGATCATCGGCCGGTTACCCACCGATCGCCGCGCGAACCGGTCCGCGCTCGCGCCGGGTGTGGTTCGGCCGACCAGTTTGCCGAGGACGACCGGCGGGTAGTCAGACAGGAACCGGACAACAGATGCCGATGGCTCGAGGAGCTCGTCATGACCGACCAGCGCCGCCCAGGCACCCGGAATCCGCGGTTCGGACCGGGTGGGTCAGGGGCGTCGCCCCGATCTCGCGGGATTTCCGTCACCAGGAATCACGACGTCATCCGCCGCTGGGCCGCGCAGCGCGGCGCTCGGCCCGCGACCGTGCCGGGCAGCGAACACGATGGACGGCTCGGAGTGCTGCGGTTCGACTTCCCCGGATACGGCGGGGCCGTACTGCGCCGGGTGGGCTGGGACGAGTGGTTCGCCACCTTCGACGCGAGAAATCTGCGCTTCTGGTATCAAGAGCCGAGCGCCGACCGACCACCGAGCAATTTCAATCGCTTGGAACCGCCGCGATAGCCGGTAGGCCGCTGGCGCCCCCGTGAGGCCGGTCACCGTCACTCCTGCGCGATGGGCGCATCCGGATGATGTGACGCAAGGCACTCTGCCGCAGCGCGTTCCCTCGGCAACCTCGCTGTTGCCACTTGTCTCGTCATGCTCGGTGGCGACCACCAAAAAGGTTGTTATGCAGCGCTTTTCGTAGAATCTACCGTTCCTGTACAGTGCTCGCGGCGCGCGAGGCCCGCACTGCGCCGCAGCCCCCTTGTGCCCCTGAATCGGTGGGGCGTATAGCGTCGAGGGAGCAAGCAAGAGGCCCCGCATCGGTCTGCCGGACGTTTACCGGCCGGGCACAGGGGTACTCGTAGCCGAGCAAAGGTTGCTCGAAAAGCGGAAGGTCGCGTCGGTATGGGGATGCGGTAGTCCGCATCGTGACGCGCTTTCGCATGTCTGCAAGGGATAAGGTCTTGAGCGCAAACCTGATGATCGTGGAAGACGACGACCGGGTCCGTGGTGCGTTACGGCTCGCTATGGAGGACGAGGGGTACGACGTCGACGAGGCGGAGGAAGCCGAGGACGCGCTCACTCATCTGCGCAGCAATGGTGTTCCGGACGTGATGATCGTCGATCTGATGCTCGGCGGCATGGATGGATTCGAATGTATCCGGGAGATCCGCCGCGATCACGACGTTCCGATCATCGTGGTCAGCGCCCGTGACGACACCCACGACGTGGTGGCCGCGCTCGAGGCGGGGGCCGACGATTTCGTGACCAAGCCGTTCGAGATCAAGGAGATCACCGCCCGCATGCGCGCGGTGCGCCGCCGCTTCCGGCTGACCGCCGAGCGGGAGACGCCGCAGGAGATGGTGCTCGAGGCCGACGACACGGCTCCGCTGGTCTTGGCTCAGGACAGTGGCGTGGTGCGCCGCGGCGACGAGGAGATCCGGCTCACGCTCACCGAATTCCGTTTGCTCTGTGAGCTGGCCGAGTCACCGGGCCGTGTGCTCAGCCGCACGGTGCTGCTCGAGCGCGTATGGGACCGCGGGTTCTTCGGGGACGAACGCATTGTGGACGTGCACATGCGCCGTTTGCGCACGAAAATCGAACGGGATCCGTCCGATCCGCGCATCGTGGTGACGGTGCGCGGGCTCGGCTACCGCCTCGATGTGCGCCGCTGAACGCTGCCTCTACGCCGAACGCTGGAATCCGAACGCCTGGAGCCTCCGCGCCCGGGTGACCGCCGCCTTCGCGACCATCGCCGCGCTGATGTCGCTGGTCCTGGTCGTTTCGGTGTTCGTGATCAGCCGCGGCTACTTGGAAGCGCAATCGCCGGGCGATCTCCACGCCGCTCTCGATCTGTTGCGCAACGTGCTGATCGGGTGCGCCGGCGTGGTCACCCTGATCGGGGCGGGGGTCGGATGGTGGGCGAGCAGGCGGGTGCTGACCCCGCTGCACCAGCTCGCGGGCACGGCAGCGCGGATCGCCTCCGGCGACCTCGGCCAGCGGTTGCCCGCCACCGGTGACCAGGATCTGGCGATCACCGTCGAGTCGTTCAACACCATGGTGGATTCGCTGCAACGGCGTATCGAGCGGGAGCACCGGCTCTTCGGCGACGTCAGCCACGAGTTGCGTACCCCGCTGACCACCTTGATGGCGAGCGTCGACGTACTCAACCGGCACCGCGGCGATCTGCCGGAGCGTTCCCAGCGAGCGCTCGGTTTGATCACCGCCGAGGTCGACCACCTGCGCAAACTGCTGGACGACCTGCTCGCCCTGGCGCGAGTGGAAGCGGGCATGCACCACGGCGACGCCGAGCCGCTGTCGGTGCGCGACCTGCTGGTCCACACCCTCGGCGACCGGCGCTACCCGGGCGAACTGCTCACGGTGCGTCAGGACGTCACCGTGCGTGGCCGCAAAGTGGAACTCGAGCGCGCGGTGGCCAACCTGCTGCACAACGCCGACCGGCACGGTGGCGGTGTGGTCGCGGTCACCGTGGACCGCGAGGGCACCGACGCGGTGCTCACCGTGGACGACGCCGGCCCCGGCGTAGCGCCCGCGGACCGGGACCGGATCTTCGAACGATTCGCGACCGCTCGCAGCGGCCGCCGCTCGCCCGACGGGACGGGCATCGGCCTTGCGTTGGTCGCCGAGACGGTCGCCACTCACGGCGGCCGGGTGCACTGCACCGAACGACCCGGCGGGGGCGCGCGATTCGTCGTGCGGCTGCCCCGGCTCGGCGACATCAATCCGTAATACGACCGTAAAGAAGTCGACTGGTTCACCTCAAAGTCGCTTCGTAAGCCTGGAAAAGTACTGCTGATCGACGAGGGAGTTGTATGTCACTGCCAACCCTGTCCCCAGCGGCGATCGAGCGATCACGCGTCGGCAACGCCGCGGCCGCTCTCGGGGCCACCCCGTCTCGGAAAGAAACGGGAACGGCCGTGGTCCTGCGTACGCCCCGTTTGGGGGACGGCGCTCCGATGTGGCGCATCGCGAAGGATTCCGCAGTGCTCGATGTCAATTCGAGCTACGCGTATCTGCTGTGGTGCCGGGATTTCGCCGGGACATCGGTGGTCGCCGAACTGGACGGCCGCGTCGTGGGATACGTGATCGGCTTCGTCCGCCCGCAGGCGCCCGACACCGTGTTCGTCTGGCAGATCGCGGTGGACCGCTCGCAGCGCGGCCGCGGCATCGGCGCCGAACTGCTCCACACGTTGCTCAACAGTGTTGCGGCTCAGGGCGTTTCGGTGCTCGAAACGACCATCTCGCCGGACAACGCCGGTTCCATCGCGCTGTTCACGTCGGTGGCGCAGGCGCGCGGCGCCGATCTGACCAAGCGTCCCTTGTTCGACGCCGGCGTCTTCCCCGACAGCCACGCACCCGAAGACCTGTATCGCATCGCCCCGACCGCCCGCACCACCGAGGAGGATCACCGATGATCAACGCCGACACCACTGTTTTCGAGAGCCTGGAGTCGAACGTGCGCGGTTATTGCCGTGCCTGGCCCACCGTGTTCACCACGGCGAAGGGCAGCTGGCTGCGCGACGAGGAAGGCAAGGACTACCTCGACTTCTTCGCCGGCGCCGGTGCGCTGAACTACGGCCACAACAACGACGTGCTCAAGCGTGCGCTGCTGGACTACATCGCGAGCGACGGCATCACCCACGGCCTGGACATGTCGACCGCGGCCAAGCGGGACCTGTTGGAGACGTTGCGCGACACCGTGTTCACTCCGCGCGGCCTGGACTACAAGGTCCAGTTCCCCGGCCCCACCGGCGCCAACGCGGTCGAGGCCGCGCTCAAGCTGGCGCGCAAGGTCACCGGTCGCGAGACCATCGTCAGCTTCACCAACGCTTTCCACGGCATGACCCTCGGCGCGCTGTCGGTCACCGGCAACGCCGCCAAGCGCGCCGGCGCCGGTGTGCCGTTGGTGCACGCCGCGCACATGCCCTACGACGGCTACTTCGACGGCACCACCGCCGACTTCCAGTGGATGTCGAAGGTGCTCGACGACACCTCGTCCGGTTTCGACCGCCCGGCCGCGGTCATCGTGGAGACGGTGCAGGGCGAAGGCGGCGTCAACGTCGCCCGCGCCGAGTGGCTGCGGCACCTCGCCGGTCTGTGCGCGGAGCGGGAGATCCTGTTGATCGTCGACGACGTCCAGATGGGCTGCGGCCGCACCGGACCGTTCTTCTCCTTCGAGATCGCGGGCATCACCCCCGACATCGTGACGCTGTCGAAGTCGATCGGCGGCTACGGCCTGCCGATGGCGCTGGTGCTGTTCAAGCCGGAGCTGGACGAATGGTCGCCGGGTGAGCACAACGGCACTTTCCGCGGCAACAACCCCGCGTTCGTCACCGCGACGACGGCCCTGCGCCACTACTGGTCCGACGACGCCCTGCAGACGGCGACGCAGGCCAAGGGCGAGAAGATCGCGCGGACTCTAGGGGAGCTGGCCGAATACTTCCCCGGTGTCTCCACCCGGGGTCGCGGCCTGGTGCAAGGCATGGTGTTCGACGATCCCTCGCAGGCGGGCAAGGTCTGCCAGATCGCCTTCGAGCGTGGACTGCTGGTGGAGACCTCCGGTTCCACCGACGAGGTGGTGAAGCTGCTGCCGCCGCTGACGGTCACCGACCAAGAGCTCGACCAGGGCTTGCAGATCCTGACCGGCGCCGTCGAGTCGGTGTGCGGCGGAATGGGGGCAATCGCATGATCGTGCGCACCACCGCGGAAATCACCGGCACCGAGCGCGACGTGGCAGGTGAGGGCTGGCGCAGTAAACGCATCGTCCTCGGGGGCGACGGCGTCGGCTTCTCCTTCCACGAAACCACCATTGACGCCGGAACCGTGCACGAGTTCCACTATGTGCATCATGTGGAGGCCGTGTGGCTCGTCGAGGGCGAGGGCACGCTGACCGACCTGGACAACGGCGTCACCTACGAGCTGGCCCCCGGCTCGATGTACCTGCTCGACGGACACGAACGGCACCGTTTGGAGGTCCGCACCACGATGCGGATGATGTGCGTGTTCAACCCGCCGGTCACCGGGCAGGAGGTTCACGACAGCGACGGCGTCTACCCGCTGGTCGCCGCGACGATCGGAGGTTGAGCTCACCAATGGTTCTGCAGCACACCGAAACCCGGCCCGAGACGGCTCGCTACGATCGTTACCCGACCCGTCTCGGCGGGCCCGCTCCGCACTTGGAGCGTGCCGACCCCGCGGTGTGGGGGGAGATCGAGAGCCCGGAACTGGCCTCGTTCGACGCCGACGGGTTCGCCATCCTGGACCAGCTGCTCACGCCCGCCGAAGTGGCCGAGTACAGCGGCGAGATCACCAGGCTGGCGAACGATCCCGCGCTGCGGGACGACGACCGCGTCATCGTGGAGAAGTCGTCGAACCGGGTGCGTTCGGTCTTCGAAGTGCACAAACTGAGCGAGGCGATCGCCGACCTGGTGCGTCAGCCGCGGGTGCTCGGGCTCGCCGAGCAGGTGCTGGGATCGAAGGTGTACGTGCACCAGAGCCGGGTGAACTATATGCCCGGTTTCCGCGGCACCGGTTTCTATTGGCACTCCGATTTCGAAACCTGGCACGCCGAAGACGGCATGCCCGCGCCACGCGCGGTGAGCCTGTCGATCGCGCTCACCGACAACTATCCGATCAACGGCAGCCTCATGGTGATGCCGGGCTCGCACCACACCTTCGTGCCGTGCCTGGGCAGCACTCCGGCCGAGCACTATCGGGAGTCGTTGCAGGAGCAGGAAATCGGCGTGCCGACGACCGACGACATCACCGCGCTCGCGAACCGGTACGGGATCAGCCAGTTCACCGGCCGGGCGGGCTCGGCGCTGCTGTTCGACTCCAACCTGATGCACGGGTCGTCGAACAACATCACGCCGTTCCCGCGGTCGAACATCTTCGTGGTGTTCAACAGCGTGCACAACACGCTCGTCGACCCGTTCGCCGCGCCCGCGCCGCGACCGGACTATATCGGTAGCCGCGATTTCACGCCGCTGTCGGACTGAATCGAGAGCCGCCCCGCGCGGGCGGCTCGCCCACCTTCCTCGGGGTGAGCCGCCCGCGCGGGGCGTTTCGCATGGCATCCCGGCCGCTGCGGGCGGAGGTCAGACCAGCCGCCGGATCGCCTCCGGGCCGAGGTCGGCGATCGTCGGGTACCCGTCCACCGCCATCAGCAGATCCGCTTCGGCGAGCAGCGACCGCACCACGTGCACGAGGCCGTCGACGCCGCCGAGGGCCAGCCCGTAGGGATAGGGGCGGCCGATCCCCACGGCCGTCGCGCCGAGCGCCAGCGCTTTGACGATGTCGGCGCCGGTGCGGATGCCGGAGTCGAACAGCACGGGCAGACCGTCGGCCGCCGCCACCACCTCCGGCAGATGCTCGATCGCCGGGATGCCGCCGTTGGCCTGTCGGCCGCCGTGATTGGAGCAATAGATGCCGTCGACGCCCGCGTCCTTGGCGCGCCGGGCGTCGTCGGGATGACAGATGCCCTTCAGCACCAGCGGCAGGTCGGTGAGTGACCGGAGCCACGCCAGATCGTCCCAGGTCAACGCGTTGCCGAACAGTGAGATCCAGGTCAGAATGGCGGTTTTCGGGTCCTGCTCGGGCGGGCTGGGCAGCAGGCCGCGGAATACCGGATCGCTGAAGTAATTGGCCAGGCAGTGCCCGCGCAGCTGGGGGAAGTTGGAGACCGCCAGATCGCGCGGGCGCCAGCCGGGCACCCAGGTGTCCAGGGTGACCACGATGGCCTTGAAGCCCGCGGCCTCGGCCCGCCGGACCAGGCTTTGCGCGAGGTCCCGGTGGGTGGGGGTGTAGAGCTGGAACATGCCCGGGGTGTCGCCGAACTCCGCCGCCACCTCCTCCAGCGGATCCACCGTGAGGGTGGAGGCGATCATGGGGACGCCGGTGCGGGCCGCGGCCTTCGCCGTGGCGATGTCGCCGTGCCCGTCCTGGGCGCACAGGCCGATCACGCCGACCGGGGCCAGGAAGATCGGCGTCGGCAGCGTCATCCCGAACAGCTGGATCGACAGGTCGCGAGTCTTGCTCGCGCGCAGCATGCGGGGGACCAGTCCCAGCTTCTCGAAAGCCGTCACGTTGGCCCGTTGGGTGAGCTCGTCGCCTGCCCCGCCCGCCACGTACGACCAGATGCTCGGTGGCAGCGCTGCCTGAGCCTTCGCCTCCAGCTCGGCGTACGTCATGGGGAGATCGGGCAGCACGCCGCCGAGTCCTTGGAAGTAGATCTCGTTCTGGTAGTCGCCGAAGTTGGTCACGCTGCTCCTGTCCTCGTCTCGATGCATGAATGTATCCGATACGTTCCTGTAGCAAGTACGGTTCCGGTCAGGCGCGCAGCGCGCGGTACAGGGTCAACCAGCGATCGGGGGAGACGAGTCCGACCGGCTGATCGAGCGGGATGCCTGCCGCGCCGCAGGCGTGGTGGACAGCGCGGGCGGGGAATTCCCGCCGCAACGACGCGGCCACGCTGCCTCCGACACCCGAGAAACCGAGCTCCACCACTCTGCGGTAATCACGGATCCACTCGCGCGGCAGCATCGGAGCGGGCCGGTTGCGCAACCGCAGGATCGCGGCGTCGACTTGCGGCACCGGATAAAAGTTGTGCCTGCCGACGCGCGCGCCCAGTTCGATCGCCGTCGTGGGCCAGTAGCCGACAGCGAGTTTGGTCCACCGGCCGTAGTCACCCGAGTGCTTGCGCGCGAACTCGAGCTGCGTGAGCAGGGTGGCGGAGGTGAGCCATCGCGCGGCCAGACACCAGCGCACGATGTCGGTCGTGATGGCGAACGGCACGTTGGCCACGACCGCGAACGGCTCCCGTGGCGGGCGCACCGTGCGGAAATCGCGCTGCCGCACGGTGATGCGCGGGTCGTCCGCGTACCGGCGGCCCAGCAGCGCCGCATAGCGCGGGTCCTTCTCATAGACGTGGACGCGGCTGCCCGCGTCGAGCAATCGCCTGGTCAGCATGCCGTCACCGGGCCCGACCTCGAGAACGAGGTCGTCGGCGGTGACGCCCGAGTGGTGCACGATCAGCCGGGCGACGCCGGCATCGCGGAGGAAATTCTGCGACAGGGCTTTCCGCGTGCTCGCGGGACGGCTCCCACGGCTGCGGGCGCGCGGAAGGGAACGATGGCGGGACATGGGTGTCCTCCGAACGGAGTGGTCGAATCGGGAAGGTCGATTCGCCTGGACCCATGCCAGGGCACGAAGAGTTCGGCGACCGCTACCGGCCGTCGATGCGGATTCCGCTCGAACGATTCAGCAGATCGGAGCGATACGGTGCGCCGGCACAGGCCAGGCCTCCGTGCGCAGCCTGATGTAATACGCGCCTGCCGCGCACGCTCCGTTCATGCCGGGACTGCCACCCATGTCCGGCACCGTACGGCAGGCGCGCAGCGGGGGCCAGTTCTTTTCGGGTCACCGGGATGTCGGCTGACCCACCACGTCCGGATCCAGCAGCTCGGCGGCGAAAGTCCGCCAGGACTTGGCCTCCGCGTGCTTGCCGAGCTGGTCGAGCAGATCGGCGAGTTCGGCGATGGCGCGCGGCTCGCGGCGGTCGGCGGCGGTGCGCCACCAGGATTCGGCTCCGACCGGATCGCCGCGCCGTAGGCGCACCATGCCCAGTTCGTAAGCGGCGCCCGCGTGTCCGGCCTCGGAGGCCTGGGCCCACAATCCGCACGCCTGTTCTTCCTCGCCCCGGCGGTACATCGCGACACCCAGGTCGTAGAGCGCGCCGCGAAACCCGGGATCGCCCGACTGCCTGGACTCGCTCGGGCGCGGCGCATCGACCGTCGCGGATCGTTCGGCGGGCTGCCCGTCGGGAGCCGGTGCGGTGGAAACGTCGATGTTCGGCGGTTTCGTTGGTGTACTCGCTGTGGGGCGATCGTTCGCGACGGCCGGACCGGGTGCACGCGCGGTAACGGGCGCTGCGGGTGTGGGGGGAACCGGTTTGCCGAGGATTGATGCCGCCGGGGCGAGTTCACGCTTCACTTGCGCGACGCGGGCATCGGGAGGCTCGGTCGCGACCGGAGGCTGCGGATGCGCGCCGGTGGACTCGAACGCGGGATACGAGTCGCGCGCGGCCCAAGAGTCCGTGACCAACAGGCCGGGATCGGTGCCCGCCCGGCCGGCCGGGGGTGGGTTTGCGGTAGAGCGCGGGAAGGATTGCAAGGGATACGGGTCTGCCGGTCCGGGCTCGGACCGAGGGGGCGAAGGTGGTGTCGGGGGCCGTGAGTGCGTGCCGGTGGGGTCGAATGCGCGATCGGTGTCTGCTGCGGTCCAGGATTTCGACGAGAACGGGTCGGAGTCGGTGGGCCGACCATTCGGCGCGGGGCGGGGAGGTGGCGGGAAGGCGGGGGCGGGCGGCGCGTTGCCGATCGATAGGCCGGCGAGAGAGCGGGCTGGGTCTTCGGGCGGATGCGTGTGCGCGACCGGCGGTCCGAACATGCCGTACGAATCCGCCGTGGCTCTTTCGTTCGCGGCCAGAGGATGGGAATCCAATCCGCGGGAAGGTACTTCCTCCAGCGCGGACGGGTTGTGCGGGCCCGGCGGCGGGGCGATGTGCTCTGTTTCGAGTGGCGTGTCGGGGCCGAATGGATCGGGCACGCTGTGCGCGGCGTCGGTTGCGGGTGGTTCGGCCGACGGGCTCGGCACGGCGGGTGTGTCGTCCGGAGTTCGGTCACCGGAAACCGAGCCCGGAGCATCCGCAGTGGACCGTGCCGCGCGAGACGATTGCACGTTGCCGAACAGGTTGCCCGAGCGTCGCGGTTGCGGGTTCTGGCCCATTTGCCCGTTCGCCGCGGACGGTTCGGCGGCGAGCCGCTCCACCGGTGCCACGGAGGCGGTCGTGGGCCCGGCGGCGTCGATTCGCGGAACCGGCATGGTCGGCGCGGTGGGAGGGCCCGCGGAGGCGGCGGAACGGGGGCCGGGCGGGCTCATGCCGATCGGAGTCCGCGCGAGCGGTGCGGGAGCTGACGCCTCCGGTGGAACGGGTGTGGGTGCGGTGGACAGCTCCACGACCAAGTTCGCGAAGTTCGGCGGTCCCTCGCCGATGCTGCACCACAGCACGACCCGCCCGTTGGGCTGATGCTCGACGACGATGCCGTAGTTGCCCGACCAGGACTTATGGGTGCCGAATTCGTCCACCCAGACCGGGGTCAGGGTCACCAGGGTCACCGGTGCGGTGGGTGTGACGGCGAAACTGACGCCCGCGGCCAGCGCGTCGCTCCACGCGTCGACTCCGGCGAGTGAACGTCCGTGCAGGTCGAGGTAGCCGTCGACGACCGACAGCCCCATCCCGAGCCCGCGCAGCCCGGCGGGAGGCGCCGCCGAGATCATCGTCAAGGCGACGGTGGTGGGCGCGGGGCCGACCTGCTCGGTGTACATCGGGTAGACCATGCTGCCGTGCCAGAGGATCGGATCCGCGCTCTGGTAGCGCGCGGCCAGCGGCAGCTCTTCGGGCGTATTCCGGGCAGCCCACGACGAATACCGCTCGTTCACTGTCGCGCGCCTGCCTTTCCACCCGATCCCTACCGCCGCCCCCGCGCCGGGCGGCGGGGTATACCGTACTCGCCGCGAACCGGAACTGCGCCGCAATCCCCTGGCGGTAGGTAATGGCCCGAGCGCCAACGCTACCGGGGAGTTCGCCCCATTTCCCAATGCTGCACAGTGACGTGTCCGGCCGCGGAGCCGGTAGGTGAGCGGCCGGAAGGAGGTGTGGTGCGGGCCCTTCCGGCTACCGATGTCCGGCGGCGAGGCGTCCCAGTGCGGCCAGATCCTTTTCCAGTGTCCGGAACAGCCAGTACACGCCGACGAACGCCACAGCGCTACCGGCGCCCAGCACCCGCAGGGGCACGATGACGGCGGGGATGTCCTCCGGTGGGATGAACGTCGCCCCCACGACACCCAGCAGCGGCACGGCGGCCGCGACAGCCAGGAAGTACGTGCTGTCGGCGTCGAGCTGCCGCAGGCGACGCGCGTCCTGCGCGCCGAGCCCACCGTGGGGAAGGAACATCGGGTAGAGCGACCGCACCGCGTAGAAGGTCACCAAGAAATACGGATATGCCATCGCGATGGCGCCGCAGACGATCTGGGTGAGGAAGAAGTGCACGTAGGAGGCTGCGGTGATTTGATTGCCGGACACCTGCACCGACACCGGGACCGCCACGCCCGCGATCGCCCAGAGCGCGAAGCACGTCAGGACGTTGCGTCTGCCCAGCCGCAGGGTGTCGGCCCTGGCCCGTGCGAGCGTCGCCGAGTCGTACGAGCGCCCCTTGCGCAGCCCGCGCGCGATCGACCAGAGCCCCGCCAGGAGCAGGTTGGTCGCCACGAAGCCGATCAGGAAGCACACGGCGTAGGTCGCCAGCGCGATCTGGTCGAAGCGGTGCTGGGCCTGCGCGTCGAGTTTGTCGATGATCAGTGTGCGATTGTGGTTGTAGCTGTAGAGGATCGCGAGCGCATTGGGCACGCCGACGGCCAGGGCCATGATCGGGTGCCTCAGCGTGCGAGCGCGCAACCTCCAGCTGCCGGGTGGCGGATCGACGAGGTCGCGGGCGCGGGCGTCGAGGCAGACCGCCAGCTGCTGGGCCATGTCGGCGCCGGAGGACCATCGTTCGGCGGGGTTCGGATCGAGCGCACGGACGAGGGCACGCTGCAACGCCTCGGGGCAGTCCGGGGGCAGATCCCGGTAGGGCAGGGCGCGGGGGCTGCGGGATCGGCGTCGGAGCATGGCGTCCAGGGCGGTGCGGTCACCCCCGGCCGCCGCGTCGTCGTCGAACGGTTTCCGGCCGGTGAGCAGTTCCCAGAGCACGACCGCGAGGGCGAACAGGTCGCTGCGAGTGTCCAGATCCTCGGCGGTCGCGGGCAGATCCGGATGCACCGCGGCGAGTTGCTCGGGCGACATGTACGCCAGTGAGCCGCCGAAGTAGGCCAGCGGGCTGTCTCCGGGGACGTTGCCGCTGAAACTGATGTTGAAATCGGCCAGCTTGGGCACGCCGTCGGCGGTGAGCAGCACATTGGCGGGCTTGACGTCGCGGTGCAGCACACCGGCCCGCCCCGCGTGGTCGAGCGCTTCGGCCAAGCGGCGCCCGAGCCATGCCACGGTCTCGGGCCACGTCAGCCCGGCCAGCTCTGCCCGCTGCGGCGATTCACTGGGTTGGATCTCACCTTTCGCGGCGAGTACGCCATCGATGACGTCGAGCAGCATCGCACCGCAGCGCCGGGCCTGCGGTGTCGCGCGGACGCGTTCGAGCACCGTGAACAGCGTCCCACCCGGCACGTACTGCATGTACAGCAGGCGCAGTTTCCGGTCCGCCAGGACGCGCTGGTCGAACACTCGCACGATGTAGTGGTGGTCGAGCTGGGCCAGAGTCTGGGGCTCGGCGCCTTTGTCGCGGGAGATCTTCACCGCGACCAATCGCTGCATCGACCGCTGCCGCGCCAGGAAGACTCGGGCCAACGCGCCGCGGCCGCGGCCGGTCATCAGGTCGAAGTCGTCGATCCGCTGACCGGCCGCGAGGTCGTCCAAGTTCGCCGGTTCGGGGGCGACCGTCAGCAGCGTGCTGTGGTAGTCGTCGGTCGCGAGCATTTCCGACAGCTGGTCGGCCTGGTCGGGGTAGGCGGCGGTGTACTCGGCGACGTCGACCGTGCCGCCCGACTGCCTGCGGACGTGGAACTCCTCGTAGATCAGATCCGGCGGTAACGGCCAGGTGCGCAGTTCCGGGAGCTCGGCGGCGTAGTCGGCCAGCCGTTTCGGAGCGGCTCCGCGGCCCCACCGGTTGGCCAAGTCGACCTTGATCAGTTCGATCAGCGACACCCGGCGGATGGCGGGGGAGTCCGGAAGGTAGTCGGCGAGATCCGGCGGAGTCGCCGCCGTCCGCCATGCGTCGGCGAAGCGCTCGACCACGTCGGCGATTCCGGTGCCCCGCGTTTCGATCGGCGATCGGTCCGCTGCGACCGTCGCCCCCGGAACCGGCGGGGCGGGGTGCGCCATGGGGGCATCGTATCGACCTGAGCCGCTTCCGCGGAACGCCGCCCAGTCGACCAAGCGCTTGCTACCCTCGATCGATGATCTCCACGGTGGTCTGGGGCACCGGCAATGTCGGCCGGGCGGCCATCCGGGCCGTCGATGCCCACCCGGCGCTGCGTTTGGCCGGGGTGCTCGTGCACGATCCGGTGAAAGTCGGCCGCGACGCGGGTGCACTCGCCGGACTCGACCGCGAACTCGGTGTGGCCGCTGTCGATGACGTAGGCGAGGTTCTCGACGCCCGCCCGGCAGCGATCGTGTACGCGGCCTCCGGTGATATCCGACCCGACGACGCGCTCGCCGACATCGTGCGGGCGCTACGCGCGGGAGCCGTGGTCGTCACGCCGGCGCTCTACGCGCTCTACGACCCGCGCAACGCACCGCCGGAGATCCGCGACCCGGTGCTGGCCGCGATCGCCGAGGGCGGCGGATCGCTGTTCGTCTCCGGCATCGACCCGGGATGGGGCAACGACGTGCTGCCCCTGCTGATCAGCGGGCTCGGCAGCACGGTGGAGACGATCCGCTGCCAGGAGATCTTCGACTATTCCACCTACGATCAGCCGGACTCGGTGCGCTACCTGGTCGGCATGGGACAGTCGATGGACTATCTGCCGCCGATGCTCGCGCCGTCGGTGCCGACGATGGTGTGGGGTGGGCAGATCCGGCTGATGGCACGGGCGCTCGGTGTCGAACTCGACGAGATCCGCGAGACGCTGGACCGACGCGCCTTGGAGGTCACCGTCACCACGACGTCCATGGGCGAGTTCGCGGCGGGTACCCAGGGCGCCGTGCGTTTCGAAGTCCAGGGCATCGTCGAAGGACAACCGCGTCTGGTCGTCGAGCACGTCACCCGCATCCATCCGTCGTGCGCACCCGATTGGCCCACGCCGGCCGACGGCGGCGCGGGGGCGCACCGCGTGATCATCGAAGGTCACCCGCGCATCGAGGTGACCGTCGAGGCGACCGACGAAGACGGCAACCGCTCCGCGGGTGGCAACGCCACGGCCGTCGGCCGCCTGGTCGGCGCCATCGACTGGCTGGTAGCGGCGGAACCAGGACTCTACGACGCACTGGACGTCCCGCTGCGTCCCGCGGTCGGCAAACTCGGAAGGAAGTACCCATGATCATCGACGTCCCCGAGGGCAAGGATCCGATCGGCTACGTCTGGGGCGAAATGGTGCCCGGCATCGGCATCGCCGCCTCGAACTTCTCACTGTCGGTCTACTCGCACAGCACGCTCGGCCTGCGCGAATTCGAGGCCGCCCGGCTGCGCATCGCGCAGATCAACGGTTGCCTGTTCTGCATGGACTGGCGCACCGAACGCGACGGGGCGAAGGTCGAGCCCGAATTCGCCGACGCCGTCACCGAGTGGCGCACCACCGACGCCTTCGACGAACGCACCCGGCTCGCCGCCGAATACGCCGAACGCTACGCCACCGACCACCACAATCTCGACGAGGAATTCTGGAGCCGGATGTTCGCCCAGTACAGCCAGGCGGAAGTGGTCGAACTGAGTATGAGCATCGGCTCCTGGCTGGCGTTCGGTCGGCTGAATCATGTTCTCGGATTGGATTCGGTCTGCGTGCTGCCCGGCCATTCCGCCGGTTCGTGAACGTGGGAGTTACTCCGTAATTCTGGAAACCCACGCGGGCTGCCCGTCGACCAAGCCCAGTTCGAACTCCTCGGGTGCGTCGAGGACGGCGTCGAGTTGGCGAAGCGCCCGATCGGCGGAGATCTCCGCGGGAAAACGGATGTATTCCAGGGTGGCGCCGGATATCCGAGCCCGGAATCGGTACCGGAATTCGACCTGCCCCGCATAGGTCAGCGCGATGCGGCCCTGCCAGTCGATATCGTGCCTGCCGTCGGGGCGGCGGGTGAAGAACACTTCCTGGTCGGCGACCGAGTCGTGCCCGAGCAGATAGATGTTGAACGCCAGGTATTCGACGTCGTCGGCGTGTGCGAGCGGCAGCGGATCGACCGTGAGACGTTGCGGCTGTTCGGACTTCAGCAGGAAGGGACGGCCCGGCGCCGCGGCGCGCAGCCCGGTGGCGTCGTCCTCGCCCCAGTACGTGGACGACAGCGTGCAGCTGTGATAGTTCTGCCAGACGATCGGCGACAGCCAGTCTTCACAGGTCTCCTCGCCGCCGGCGGGATCGCGTTCGGCGTCGTATGCCGCGGAGCGCAGGTGCAGATCGAACCACAGGCCGCCGGCCTGGTCCATGCGGCCGGTCCACGCGAACTCTTCGATCGCGTGCCCTTCCGGCCACGGATTGCCCGGGAACACAATTCTCCCGGCGGGCGAGAAACGCACCAGGTCGGTCCTTTCCATCCGACACACCCTAGCGACCGAGGCCGACAAATTCGACATGCCAGAATCGGGAAGCCGCGCCCGGTCGCGGCCGCGCTTCAGGCGTTGGCCGGTGCCTCCTCCTCCGGCTGGTCTGCGGGTGGCTCGTCCACCGTCCGCCTCGGCCCGGTGAACCAGGCCCGGGCCGAGACCAGCCACCAGATCCCGATCGCGCCCACCACGCCGACCAGCGTGATCGGCGCGTAATTCACGGTGGTCCAGGTGAATTCACGATGCCACGGATATCCGCGGGCGTCGGTGGGCAGGATGAACAGCACGCTGATCAGCGCGATCCACAGCAGCGCGACCACTCCGATCGGGCGGTACCACGCACCCAGTTGCCACGGGCCGGTACGGAAGCGGGTCCCGTGCCGCTGCCGCAGCAGGATCGGAATGCCGTAGGCGATATAGAGCCCGATGGTCGCGATCGAGGTGGCCGCGGCGTAGGCGGTCGGAGCGTTCGCCGGGGGCACCAGCATCGACGGAATCAGCAACACGAACGCGAAGAACGAGATGAAGAGCACGGCGTGCACCGGCACCTTCCGCGCGGAAAGCCGCGACCAGAATCTCGACCCGGGCACCGCGCCGTCGCGCGCGAAGGCGAACAGCATCCGGGAGGCGGAGGTGACCGAGGCATACCCGCAGAACAGTTGCGCGACCGCCGCGATGATCAGCAGCAGACCCGACCAGAACCCGCTCAACGAGTTCTCCAGGATGTAGATCACGGGGTAGCCGCTGTTCTTGCCGGGATCCAGTGCGTCGTCCAGATTCGGAATGGCGAACGTCACCGCCATGATCAGCAGATAACCGGCGATCGCCGACACGACGATCGTGTTGATGATGCCTTTGGCCGCCATCCGCGACGCGTCGTGCGTTTCCTCCGACATGTGCGCGGACGCGTCGTAGCCGGTGAACGTGTACTGCGCGTGCAGCAGGCCGAGCAGGAAACTGAACGCGACGCCGCCGAATCCGATCGCGCTGTTGTCGACCGTCTCGGTGAAGACGAATTCGGCGCTCTGGTGGTGTCGCGCGCCGAACCCGAGCACCAGCACGAAGATCGCCACGCCACCGACATGCCACCACGCGGAGACGTTGTTGATCACCGCCGACAAATGGGGACCGACCACGTTCAGCACGGCGTGCAGCACGAGTATCGCGGCGAACACCAGGAAGATCGCGGTGCGGTCGGTGCCGATATCGATCCCGACGACGTTCAGCACGACGGTGGTGAAGATCGCCGCGCCGTAATCGATCGCCGCGGTGACGGCGATCTGTCCGATCAAGTTGAACCAGCCGGTGAACCACCCCCACACCGGGCCGCCCAGCTCGGCGGCCCACCAGTACAGCCCGCCGGAGGTCGGATAAGCGGAGGCCAACTCGGCCATGGCGAGCCCGACGAGCAGCACCATGATCGAGACCAGCGGCCACCCCCAGGCCATCGTGATCGGGCCGCCATTGGCCAAACCTATGCCGTAACTGGCCAATCCACCGGTCAGGATGGACACGATGGTGAAACTGATGGCGAAATTGGAGAAACCCGACCAGGACCTGGCCAGTTCTTGTTTGTAGCCCAGTTCGGCGAGCCGACGTTCGTCGTCGGAAGGGGGTCGGATCTCGGTCATGTCGTGCTCCCGGGTGAAAACGCTGCCCTCATACCGCGTTTGCCAGAAGATCAGTGTGAAGTACCGATCGGTCAACCGCAGCGCAACCAGCAAATCCGTGCAACGGCGTCCCCGGCGCACGTCCAGGAGACGCCGACCGTAGCGTGGGGACCATGAGCGAGCGACTGGTGGTCATCGGTGGTGACGCGACGGGCATGTCGGCGGCCTCGCAGGCGCGCCGGATGAAGGACGCGAGCGCGCTGGAGATCGTCGTCTTCGAACGCGGCGGGTTCACCTCGTACTCGGCCTGCGGCATCCCGTACTGGGTCGGCGGGCATGTCGACGAGCGGGACGCCCTGATCGCCCGCACCCCGGAAGAACACCGCTCCCGCGAGATCGACCTGCGACTGCACACCGAGGTGACCGAGATCGACGTCGAGGGCGCCCGCGTGCGCCACCGTGACCGGGAGACCGGCGCGTCGGCGTGGTTGCCCTACGACCAGCTGGTGATCGCCACCGGCGCTCGCCCGGTGCGGCCACCGCTGCCCGGCATGGACTCCGATGGCGTGCACGGCGTCCAGACCCTCGACGACGGGCAAGCCTTGCTCCGGACGCTGGAGCGGGCACGCGGCAACCGCGCCGTCGTGGTGGGCGCCGGCTACATCGGCGTGGAGATGGCGGAGGCGCTCATCCGGCGCGGCTACGACGTCACGATGGTCAACCGGGGCCCGGAACCGATGTCCACGCTCGACCCCGACATGGGCGCCCTGGTGCGCGATGCCATGTGCGGCATGGGCATCAAGGTGGTCGGCGACGCGGAAGTGACCGAGCTGCGGACCGGTGCCGACGGCCGGGTGTCCGCGGTCGTCACCGACACCGCGGAATACCCCGCCGACGTCGTGGTGCTCGGCATCGGCGTGCGCCCGGAGACCGAACTGGCCCGCGCCGCCGGTCTGCCGCTGGGGCAGTACGGCGGGTTGCGGACCGATCTCGCCATGCGGGTGCGCGGTTACGAGAACATCTGGGCGGGCGGCGATTGCGTCGAGGTGCTGGATCTGGTCTCCGGCAGCGCACGCCACATTCCGCTGGGCACGCATGCCAACAAGCACGGTCAGATCATCGGCGCGAACATCGGCGGGGGATACGCGGTCTTTCCCGGCGTCGTGGGCACCGCTGTCAGCAAGGTATGCGAACTCGAGGTAGCCCGGACCGGGCTGCGTGAGAAGGACGCTCACGCGGCGGGCTTGCAATACGTGACCGTCACGGTGGAATCCACCAACCGAGCCGGCTACTACCCGGACGCCCAGCCGATGACGGTGAAGATGCTCGCCGAACGTTTCACCGGCCGCTTGCTCGGCACGCAGATCGTCGGCCGCGAGGGCGCGGGCAAACGCGTCGACATCGCGGCGGTCGCACTGACCGCGCGGATGACGGTGGAGCAGATGACTATGCTCGACCTGGGCTACGCCCCGCCGTTCTCCCCGGTGTGGGACCCGGTTCTGGTCGCCGCGCGCAAGGCCGTCACCGCCGTTCGCCGACGTGGGTAGCGCGCTCAGGCGCCGAACAGTTCGAGCAGCTCGCTCTTGCCGAACATGACCGCGGCGTCGCGGGCCGACGGGGTGCCCGCGTCGGGGTCGGCCCCCGCCGCGGCGAGTCGCCGCACGATCTCGGTCTCGCCCTTGAACACCGCTCCGGCCAGAGGAGTCCGGCCTTTGTCGTTCGCCCGGTTCGGATCGGCCGAACGCTGCAGCAGCGCTGCCACCGTCTCGGCGTGCCCGTGGTAGGCGGCGAGCATGAGCAGCGTGTCACCGGCCTCGTTCGTGAGGTCGACCGGCACGCCCGCGTCCACGTAGGCGGCCAGCCTCGCGGCATCTCCGCGCCGAGCGAAGTCGAACACCTTGGTGGCCAGTTCGAGCAGTTCCGGGTCGATTTCGTCGGCGTTCATCCGCTCACTCCTGTCATGGGCCGCGCGCGGGTCAGCGCGTCGCCGCGGATTTTCCCAGTTGCTCCCGCACGATGCGCAGATCGGCGACGAACGAATCGTAGGCGGCGGTCCGATCGGGCGCGCGCAGTACCGACGACGGGTGCACGGTGGCGATCGCGCGGAAGTCCGCGGTCTCGACGACCTCACCGCGTCGTTCGCTGACCTTGAACGCAGGGCCGAGCAGCGCCTGCGCGGCGATCGCGCCGAGACACACCACCAACCGTGGTCGCAGGAGGTCGAGCTCGGCGTCGAGCCACGCCGAACAGGCGACCACCTCGGTGCGGCCGGGCTGCTTGTGAATCCGGCGCTTGCCGCGCTCCACGAACTTGAAATGCTTCACCGCGTTGGTCACATAGACGGCGTCGCGGTCGATGCCGACGTCCGCCAGCGCCCGGTCCAGCAGCCGCCCCGCCGGGCCGACGAACGGCTGCCCCGTCACATCCTCCTGATCGCCGGGTTGCTCGCCGATCAGCACCACGTCCGCGTCCGGGGGACCGGCGCCGAAGACCGTCTGCGTGGCGTGGCGGTAGAGATCGCACCCGCGACAGTCGCAGGCCGCTTTCCGCAGCCGCGCCAGATCCGCGTCCTCGGGTACGAACATCGCGGCGCCGGGCGCCTTCGTCACTGTCCGCCTCCTGCCTTCGGCGAGGCCGCGACGGCCGTCGCCGAACTCCGCTGCCGCTTGTGCTGGTGGCGGCTTACCCGTTTCGGCCGCCCTCACGCGCGGGTCGCGAATCTCCGTCCCACGTGCTGAACGAGGTGACATGGGTCGGTATAGTCGCCGCGGATGAGTAGTGTCACCGCCCCCGCCGGAACGCCGATGTCCCAGAACCGTCGACTCGGGCGTGTGCTGCGGGCGGCGCCGGTCCTGTCGCTCGCGTTCTCCGCGTTCTGTCTCCTGACACCGGTCTGGCCGTTCCACAAGATCACCGGTGGGTTCATCGACCTGCAGGTGTATCGCCTGGGCGTGGATGCCATGCGGCACGGCGCCGACATGTACGGGCAACTACCGCAGACGACCATCGGGGCGGGCCTGCCGTTCATCTATCCGCCGTTCGCCGCGCTCGCGCTGGGTCCGTTCGCGATGCTGCCATGGGACGTGGCCGCCTTGAGCTTTTTCGTCTCCTCGGTGGCCGCGCTGGCTATCACGCTCTATCTGGTAGCACGGCGGGTATGGGCGGAGGAGTCGCAGCGTCGACTGGCGGCGTGGGCCACCGCGTGCGCGACTCCGTTGGGTCTGCTGCTGGAGCCGATCCACTCCACGCTGGATTTCGGTCAGGTCAATCTGCTGCTGATGGCTCTGGTCGCCGCCGACTGCCTCACGCACAAGCCGCGCTGGCCCCGGGGGATGCTGATCGGCATCGCGGCCGCGATCAAACTGACGCCCGCGGCGTTCGTGCTGTACTTCCTGGTCCGCCGCGACTACCGCGCGGCCGCGACCGCGGCGGTCACCGGTGCGGCGGCGACGGCGCTCGGCTTCGTGGTCCTGCCCAAGGAATCCGTCAAATACTGGTTCGGTGGTCTCGGCAACGTGTCCGGGCTGAGCGGCTCGGCATTCCATACCAATCAGTCGATTCAGGCGGTGTTCTCGCGGTTCGAAGTGCCGGAGCCCGCGTTCACCGTGATCTGGCTGGTCCTCGGCGCTCTGTTGCTGACGCTGGTCGTCGCCGCCATGCGCCGGGCCGCCGACCTGCCCGCGCTCGCGCTGGCCCTCAATGCCGTCTTCACTCTCCTGGTTTCGCCGATCTCCTGGTCGCACCACTGGGTGTGGATCGCACCCGCGTTGTTCGCCGTGGTCGGATACGCGACCCGGCTGCCTGTGCGTCGCGCGATCGGGTGGTGGGTGACGTGCGTGGTCACCGCGGCGGTGTTCGTCATCGGACCGCACAACTGGCTGCCCGACGGCGAGCATCGGGAAACCGCATGGACGCCCTGGCAGCACTTCATCGGCAACACCTACGTCTGGTTCAGCGTGGTGCTGGTGGTGCTGTTCCTGCTCGCCGGGAAGCGGACCGTCGCCGGCGGCGCGAACCCGTCGTCCGAGGAGCCGGTTCGGACCTCCGGTGACGCGCCCTCGCTGACCGCACGCTGAGGCACGGGGCCGGGTGACGACCCGTCGCCACGTCACCCCATGCCGGGCGCGGAGGGCGCGACGAAGAGGAAGCTCTTCTCTTCGATGCGCTGCTTGATCCGCCATCGTCCGGCTACGCGGACGAACGTGTCCAGGTACCAGAGCCCGCACAGCATCATCGTCGGCGGCCCGTCACCGCCGGACACCATCATCGGGTTGTGGCACATCGTCCGCCCGGTGGCCGTGTCGCCGTCGACTTGGATGGACGAGTTGCTGATCAGGTGCTGGAAGGCGGGGAAGTTGGGCAGAACGGAGGCGAGGAACTCCTTTGTCGCCGCCAGATCGCCCACCGAGCCGCCCATGGCGGAGTAGTCGATGTGGGCGTCGGGGGTGAACACCTCGTCCAGCAGGTCCCACTGCCGGGTGTCGACCGCGTGGGAATACCGCACCATCAGGTCTTCGATCTCGAGTCGATCCGAAATCTCCTGCAACGACAGCATGCCGCCTCCGATCGAACGTCGATACCCCGGCTATGCCACCAGGATTCGGCGTGTGAGGCAAGGTCCGTGCGGTTACGTCTTGTGCGGCAGGATGTTCAGTACCAGCGTGAGCCCCGCCACAATGCTCACGCACGCCACCAGGGTGGCGAACGCCGATTGGGTAAGCGTCGCGATGCCGATCGAAAAGGCAAGGCACGTGGTCAAAGCGAGCGCGCCGGTTCCCGGTTCCACACCGGCGATCCGGGTTGGTCGGTGATCCGTCATAGCTATGTAATACCCACGCTGCCCCGTTACGAAACCGTGATAGACAGTCCGCTTTCTGTAGCGGCCTGTTCGCAGGTAGGCGACCATCCGGCGTACAGTACGTACGTACGGTTTGGTAGCGACCCTGGAGCGGCCTGTGTGGGATCCCCGGCAATACCTCGCGTTCGACGACCATCGCTCCCGCCCCTTCTTCGACCTGTTGTCCCGCGTGACGGCGCACGAACCGCGGGTGGTGGTGGACCTGGGCTGCGGCCCGGGGCACCTCACGGCGGTCCTCGCCCAGCGCTGGCTCGGCGCGATCGTGCGAGCGCTGGACTCGTCGCCGGAGATGGTCGCGGCCGCGCGTGAGCGCGGGATCGACGCGACACTCGGGGCGGTGCAGGACTGGCAGCCGAGTCCGGATACCGATGTCGTCATCAGTAACGCCGTTCTGCATTGGGTGCCAGGACACCCCGATCTGCTGGACCGATGGATGCGTCGGCTCCCCTCGGGCGCATTCCTGGCGGTTCAAGTACCCGCGAACTTCGACGCCGCCGCGCATCGGGCGATCCGCCGAGTGGCCGCCCGCGACGAGTGGCGCGACAGCCTGGACCGGGCGGGCATCCTCGAACCGCGAGCGGTGCTGGATCCCGGCGAGTACGCCGACCTGCTCAGCGCGGCGGGCGGGGCTGTCGACGCCTGGGAAACGACTTACTTGCAGCGCTTGACCGGTGACGATCCCGTGCTCGAGTGGGTCATCGGCACGGCGCTGCGACCTGTGCGCGGCGCGCTCGATGACGGGCAGTGGCAGGAGTTCATCGCACAACTGGCCCCGTTGTTGCGCAGCGCCTACCCTCGTCGGGCCGACGGCACGACCTGGCTGCCGTTCCGGCGCGTCTTCGCCGTTGCGCAGAAACGGTAGCGCGGGGGTAGGCGAGTGCGGACAAGACCCGGACAATCACATGTCCGCGCACGGTGCCCGTTCGTGGCGCCGCGGCGGCCCGGCATTCGGCGGCGGCGCCTCGATTCGGTGCGTGGCTCGTCACCGAGACTGCTCGTGTGCCGTCGAAAGCAGCCGGTCTACCCGGCTGCGCAGTTCACCGGTCACGCCGATCGACGGGAGTTCGGCGGCCACATTGGCCGCGAGAACTCGCAGCTTGGTGTTGGTTTCCTGGGATCGGACGCGCAGGATGGCGAACGCTTGCTCGGCGTCGAGGCCGTAGACGAGCATCACCGCGCCCTTGGCTTGTTCGATCACCGCCCGCGCGGCTACCGGATCGAGGTCACCGGCCGCTGTGCCGTCAGCGTCATAACTCACACGCACGCACTACCCGTCCGAGGCCGTCTGACACGGGCTCCTGGCGGAGAAACCATGACGCGGCGGATGTCCTCGTCCACGCGGGAGGGTTGACGCGAGCCCTGCGGATCGCGATACTTCGAACGTCATAGCGATTGCGTATAACTCGTCCTGTGGAAACGCTACGGAGACAGATCAATGATGATCCATACGGCAGTCGATACATTTCTTCTAGCTCAGGTGGACGATCCGGTCCCCGAGGCTCCCCCGAACTCGGAGAAAATCCTCCAGCTCTTCCGATATTTCACGTGGTTCGTGATTCTCTCGGGAGTCACCGGAATCGCCTATGCCGGCGGTAAGTTCGCTTGGGAGAAGTGGAACGGTGGTCCACTCGCTTCGGCGAAAATGGTCGCAGGCGGCATGCTCGGCGGGGTCATCGCCACCAGCGCGGGGACGATTATGAATGCGTTGATCGGCTGAGGCGGTCGTCCATCCGCGGTGTCCGCCTCGCCGTCAGTCGTCGACCTCCAGTTCGACCAATTGAGCTGGGGTGAAAGATTTCTCGCGCCGGTTGGTTTCCACGCCGAAAACGGCGACCACGAGGTCGCCGCCCGGCTGGACCACTCCCGCCTGTGTGAGGGTGCCGTACCCGACGACGGATTCGCCCACGTGATCGGCGAGTTCCGCGGCGGGCACACGAATCGTCCTGCTCATGAGGCACCTCTATCGGGTCGAAGTGTCACTGGCTGCGGTGTCACTGTTCGCAGGAATCGATCCTAATCCGCGGTGACAGCCGCCGAACCCTCCTGTTGCCGCCGAATCGCATCGCGGCGCCCGAACCGCGGCAAACTCCGCCGTCAAGACGGAATTCCCTGTGCCGTAACGATTTACCCTCGCGATCTTGACCGGTTCGTGACCAGCGTGAGCGCGTCGGCGACCTTCGCCTGGAAGTGCGGGCACTCGCGGAAGTCCTCGGCCGCGCAGTCGAGAGCGTGTGAGATCGTCTCCAGCGCGGCGGTTGCCTGCGCGATCCGATGAACGAGCTGATCTCGGTGCGCGCGCAGCAGCTCGCGGCGCGCGGTCCGGTCGGACGCCGCGGCGAACAGTGCGACGAGCTCGTCCAGCGCCAGACCCGACTGCTTGCCGAGCAATATCATCGCCACGGTCTCCGCGTCGTTGTGGTGATACCGGCGCCGACCGGCGCCGTCCCGCCGCGGCGCGAGCAAGCCGACGTCCTCCCAGTGCCGCAGTACATGGGTGGCCAGGCCGAAACGTGCCGCGAGCTCACCGATCGAGATGTCGCCGCCCGTCATAGCCGCACTCTAGGCGACGCGCGCGGTGAGCCGCGCGTACAGCCCGATCGGATGACGCCGCAGACGCACCGTCTCCCGCCGTACCGTCGCCGCGTCGAAAAAGCGCCGTAGCGTGCTGAGCTCGGCCGCGGCGCGCACGAATCGGAAGTCGTAGATCGCCACCGCGCCGCCGGGGCGCAGTACGCGTGCCAGCTCCGCGGCGGCGCGGTCCGGATCCGGCCACTCGTGCATGCTCAAACTCGAGACGACCAGGTCGAAGCTGTCGTCGGGGTAGGGCAGCGCGGCTACGTCGCCGACCGCCAGTTCGGCCGCACTGCCGGAAAGCGTCGTTTCGGCGATATCGATCATGTGCGGGGACAGGTCCACGCCGTGCAGCCGCAGATCCGGTCGACGAGAACGCAGCTCTGCCAGCAATTTTCCCGGACCCGTCCCCACGTCCAGCACCCATGAGCCGGGTCGCGTGGCCGCGTCGATGTCGGCGGCGATCCGGCGGTAGAGACCCCCGAGCAGGCGAGATGCCCGCTGGTCGTAACCCCGGCTCTGTTTTTCTCCGAACGTTGTCATGATCAACCTCTCCTCGTCGTGCGCTCAGCTTGCGAGTTGAGGTCGACCTGAAGTCAAGAGAAGCCGCGGTGTGGGTCCGGCGTTCACGGCTGTGCCGGGTACTTCCGCGTGAGCCATTGCTGGAAGGTAGGCCCGGCGAGGATGGCACCCGGACCGGGCAAAAGGGCGCCGTCGGCCTGCAGTTCGTGATTCGGGTCGTCGAGGTCGACGACCTCCTCCACTCGGGCCGGTTCACCCCGCCGAGCGGCCACCTCGGCTACGGCGGCGGCGAGCTCGAGCTCTTCCGGTCCGGCGATTTCGACCGATCCGGGCGCCGTCTCGGCAACTGCGAGATGCGCCAACTCCTCTGCGACGGTGCGGGCGGCCACGAGTTGGGCTCGATACTTCGGGACGTAGGCGGTGTCACCGCGAGTGGTCCAGTCGAGCATCATCTCGGTGAATTCGTGGAACTGTGCCGCGCGCAGGATCCGCACCGGCACGGGACCTTCCCGATAGGCGGTCTCCTGGGCGAGTTTCCCAGCGTAGTGTCCCGCGGTGAACCGATCGATTCCGATGATCGAAACCAGCGCGATCCGCCGCACACCGGCCGCGGCCGCGGCACGCTGGACATTCCGGGCGACAGTGCGGAAGAACTCGGTCACCGCCGCGGTTTCGGTGGTCGCCGCGTTGATCGCGTCCACCGCCACGTCCACTCCGGCCAAGGCGTCCCCCAAGCCTGCTCCGGTTCGGACATCCACCCCCGCTGATCGACTGATCCCCACGACCTCGTGGCCCTGGGTCCGCAGCACATCGGTCACATCCCGGCCGATCCGCCCGCTCGCGCCGACAACCGCTACTCGCATCGCAATCTCCTTCGACTCACGTTCGGTGAGTGGACGAAACGACGACAGCGGGTGTGACATGACCAAGGCAGTCGTGACAGTGCCGCCGCGACGGTCGATCCACGTGCGGCGGCAACTACTGTCGCGCTACCTCCCTGCGTCTGTTCGCGCGAGACTCGGCGGGATGCCCCCGCACACCGCCGAGTATCGGGACTGGAACAATTTCCGACCGATAAGTGCGACGCACCTCGCCTGGGCGCGGTCGCACGGCGTCTGCATCAGATGCAGAAGACAACGCTGCCGAGCGGAACGCAGAGTACGACCGAGCCCCATACCGGCGTCGCGACGTCCGATGGCGTCGTTTCGGCAGAAGCGGCGGGAGCCGCGATGACGCCCAAGGAGACGGCCATCGTGGTCGCGGCCAGGATCTTCGTGATTTTGGTGGACATTGTGCATCCTTCGACTCGAGTGAAACTTATCTCTGACTCACGGATTTCATGCTTCACCTATAGAGCGGTGAACACCAGGCAAAGAAATGTCAAGTTCCCCGTCAGCGCGTAACGGGAAGATCACCGAGGGTGCTTTTTTCGGGGTGTCGGCTCGTTGTAGTGGCTAAAACAAACCTGCAGACTCTTTACTCCCCACACCTTGCCCGAATTGTGCTCTTCCGAGGCGATCGGAAATCTTCGCCCGTTGAGAACGAACTCTATACGGCGACTGCGCTGCGTCGCGATATACGACTCGCCGCCGCCACCGCGCCGGCACCGGCGAATTGATTGCGGCGAAGAAGGAGCGGCGGTCGGTAACGGTGATCGTTACGTCGCCGCAGCGAGCGCGCACGGGCGACGGCGGTTACGCCGGCCGATGCCCGAAGATCCGACGGCGTAGTGCATCGTGCACTTCCCGCCGACGGTGAGTCAGGTCCGAATTCGGGCAGTGACGCGACCTTAAACTGAGGCAATGGTGCAGCCAACGCCGTGGCAGTCGGACGAAGCTCGAGACGGCCGATCCGCCCAGCCCGAGGAGGCGAAGAGCGGCGCCGTACCGGCCAAGGCGATTCTGGCCGCGCTGCGCGGGCATTGGGGCTACGTGTGGGCGGCGGTGGGCAGCCTGGTGACGCTGGTGCTGCTGTTCCAGCCGTGGCTCACCGCCGCAGGCGCGGACGGCAAGGTCAGCACGAACGCGTTCGGTCGCATGGAGATCACCACGCGATTCCTCAACATCTGGTCGCGGTCGGCCCCGCCCGGTGCGCGGGTCACCGGCTTCTGGGCACTGCTCGCCAGTGCCGCGATCATCGTCGTCGTTTTCTCGGTCGTGGTGAACCTGCGTCTGCGCATCGAGGCGCTCGATCGGCTGGCCACGCTGGCCACGTTGGCGGGGGCGGTGCTCGTGGTGATCACCGTGCTCTACATCAACAGCAAGGGTCCCGAGCTGAAGGCGATGGTCGGACGCAAATCGGATCTCGGCGGACAGATCGGTTCCTTGATGAACTGGGCGTTCGGCAATGGCAGACTCGTCGTGCCCGGCATCGGTCAGGTCGCGTACACGTCCGCGACGCTCACGCCGTGGTCGCTGCTGGCCGGCGTGACATCGCTGGGTTCCGCGATCGCCGCCGTCACCCAGTGGGTCCGCAACGGATCCAGCGGTCTGTTCCGCCTGCCGGGGGGCATCCGCATCGTGACGACGAAACGGTCTGCCGAATCCGAAGACGCCGACTGACCGTTCGGCCACGCCCCGCGGTCCGGTCTCCGCTCACACCGCCCGGCATGCGACCGAGCTGTCCTGCGAACCCCCTTGCGCACGACAGGTCTGATCGGGTACGCCGGATAGCAGGAGGTGTTCGATGCCGTCCGCACACCGGTCCCCGACGCGGACAGAAGAGGTCATCGTGCCGTCGGAATACGCCCGGCTGGCCGGGGTGCTGGCCGTCCCACCGGACCGTACCGCGCTGATCGCCTTCGCACATGGCAGTGGCAGTGGCAGGCACAGTCCGCGCAACCGGTTCGTCGCCGAGGTCCTCAACCGGGCGGGGTTCGCGACGATGCTGGTCGACCTGTTGACCGCTGAGGAAGAGGGGGATCGCGCTCGCCTGTTCGACATCCCGCTGCTCGCCCATCGCCTTGTCGAGGTGACCCACTGGCTGCGGACGCGGCCGGAACTCGACGGCGTGCCGACCGGATATTTCGGGGCGAGCACCGGCGCGGGCGCCGCGCTGTGGGCGGCGACCGAACCCGGCACCGAGATCGCGGCGGTCGTCTCCCGAGGCGGCCGACCGGATCTGGCCGGTGCGCGATTGGGTTCGGTGCGCGCTCCGACACTGCTCATCGTGGGTGGTAACGACCGGTGGGTATTGGAGGTCAACCGGGAGGCCCAGCTACGGATGCCATGTCCGAGCGAACTGGACATCATCCCCGGAGCGACCCATCTGTTCGAGGAAGCCGGTGCGCTCGAGCAAGTTGCCGACCTGGCGGTCCAATGGTTCCACCGCCATCTCACCGTCGTGCTGCGTTGAACACCACCGGCAGATCGCCGGGCCGAGGTGCGACGAGAGTGCCGAACCCGCGGCTGATGTCCTGGATCTTCTCGCACAGCCAGCGGGATTCACTGCGGGGAGCCCATTCCAGCCGCATGTGCCGCACCCGCAGCGGGATCAGCCGGACCTCCGCCGAGCCGGGCTCCAGCGAGACCAGATACAGCGGATGCAGGTCGGCGTGGTATCGCTCGTGGCCGCGGATGCCTTCGTAGTCGTCGATGACGTCGCCGCATCCGTACAGGATCGGTTTGCCGCGGTAGATCTCGATCGGACGCGGATGATGCGCGGAATGCCCGTGCACCACGTCGACTCCGGCCTCGATCAATCGATGCGCGAACCGCGTTTCGGTTCGCGCGACCTCATAGCCCCAGTTCGGCCCCCAATGCACGGAAACGATGCCGATGTCGTTGTCGCGTTTGTGCGCGGCCACCTCCGCCGCGACGTCCTCGGCCGCCGCCGCGTCGGGGGAGTAACCCACTCGCCACAGCCCGGGACGGTTGCGCCGGGCCGACCAGGACTCCGGGACGCCGCTCGAGCCCGCGGCGACCGAGACGATCACCACGCGGCGGCCGTCGGCGAGTTCCACGGTGGCCGGAGCGCGGGCGCGCGCCAGATCGGCCCCGGCGCCGGCGCGATCGATGTGGGCGGCGTCGAGTGCCGCCAGCGTGTCGGCCAAACCGGCGATCCCGAAATCGAGGACGTGATTGTTGGCCAGTGCGCAGACGACCGGCGCTATCGCGGTCAACGCGGGCACGTTGTCGGGGTGCATCCGGTAATGGATGCCTTTCGCGGGAGCGAACACGCCGCCGGCGGTGATCGACGTCTCCAAGTTGAGCAACCGCACCTCGGGGGCGATCTGGGCCAGAATCGGCAGCACGTCACCCCACAGGTGCCGGTAGCCGACGGGATGGGTGAACTCGCCGTACGCGCGTTCGGCCAGTTCGACGTAGGTTCGCGCGTCGTTGACGTATCGTTCGCGCAGCCTCGGATCGCCGGGATGCGGCAGAATCTGATCCACACCCCGCCCCAGCATGACGTCGCCGCCCAGCAGCACCGTCGGCATATCACCATTGTCGGCCATCGCGGGGCCGATGTGAACGCGCTCTCGTCGACTTCTACGGGCGGTCGTCGGCGCACGGCCGTAGGCTCGGCGAGGTCCTGTGCAGGCCCCTTTCGCTCACCTGCGGGACATCGAAAGCAGCTGTTGCGGGTCGTCGGCGTAGACGGTGGCGATGATGTTCGCCCGGGCGGCCAGATCCTTCGCGAGGTCGCGGATCTCCTCCGACGCGGTCGGGTCGGCGTCGATCCCGGCCAGCAGATCGCGGGTGTGGATCGCGGTTGCCTGCGCACAGCGCCGCAGGCGGGCCTTGGCCACGGTATCGAGCGCGGCGGGACTCAGATAGCGCTGAATGTGCTCCCCGCGATCGGTGACCCGGTTGACGATCGATTCGGTCGCCGCATCGGTGAGCCACCGTTCCGCGTCGGCCGTGATCTCGAAGACGAGATCGTGGTCTCGGATATCGGTAGGACTCGAGGAAGTGGTCAGTAGGGCCATGCTGGCTCGCCCGATCGCGATGAACCCGCTCATGGCGTGGGCGAGCAGGACGTTCGGGTTTGCTGTGGGCAACTGGTGTAGCCGTTGCCCGACGACGGTGACCCAGCAGGCGAGGTGTTCGGCTCCGATATCGATCGACGTCGCTGTCGTCATAGCGCGAACCATACGCCGTTATCCGGGTGAGACATACGAAGAAACGCTGGAAGTTCGCCAGGAGTCGTGGAGCGCGGTCGTTCGAGCGTTCGTTCGCCGTCGCCATCGTGCTGTGCCGCCGCCGCGGAGGCCGCTTAGCGAGCGTCTGGATCGTCCCGTTCGTTCGGTACCCGGACAACAGTCCAGCACATTCCCCGGCGCGGAAGCTCTTCCGCGGCGCGCCGTCTCGCCCGCCGCGTCGCAACCAGAATCGCCGCAGTGTCACACCGGCGGCGTTAACTGTGATTGTGCCCGCATCCCCCTGTTGAAAAAGTTTGCGGCCGTGTCGAAAACACGTTTGCACGTGCACGCGAATACGAGAACCGGTGCCGCCCTACCGCAGCCGGAGAATGAACCGGTGCGAGCGACCGCGCCGCATCATTCGGTATCCGGCGCGGCGCTCAGGCGTCCAGGCGGGCCTGGTAGACGTTCGCGAGGTCACGCAGGGCCGTGGTCCCGTCGCCCACGAAGCTCGAGCCGTGCATGATCGCCAACGTGGTCGGCGCCAGTCCGGCCAGCCGGTTCAGGGCAGCCGGTACGGCGGGCCCCAGAGACGTGGGATGGAAGACATCCTCCGCGACTTCCGCCTGCTCCACCAGATCCGAGGAGGCGAGCGCCGGCCCATTGCCGAGCTGGGTCATCAGGTCACCGCAGAACAGGACTCCGGTCGTCTCCTCGTAGAGCACCCGCGCTTCCCAGTTGTGCGGCGCGTGCGGCGTGTCCAGATGTCGCACCCGGCGACCGCCGAGGTCGATCACCTCACCGTCGGCCAACCGGCGTGGCAGCCGGTCGGCTAGATCATCGATCGAGACCAGGCATCCGACCAGACCGTGGGCCACCTGCGCCCGCGGTGCGGCGGCGAGGAAGAGATTCATCGCCCCGCATTCGTCCGCTTCCACGTGCCCGAACGTGATCCACCGCAACCGCTCCACCGGCATGATCCGCGCGATCTCCGCGGAGACGACAGGGAAGAGCGCGCGCATGCCGGCGTGGAAGAGCAACGGCTCCTCGGCGTCGACGAGGAACTGGTTGAACGTGAAGCCGCTGGGCCCCACCTCCGGAACGAACGTGGAGATGCGGTAGATCTTCTCAGCTATCTCGTCGGTGTGAGTTTCCATGAGAAGTCCCTGCTAGAGGCCGTTTCCCTCATTGTCGCGAACTGATCGCGCCCGCACGGCGAATTCACAGTTATCCAAGGTCTACGGCTCGGCGCGCTGGTTCCGCTGCAGACCTGTCGATCGCGGGCGAGGCATCAGAGGCGGGCCGCGTTGCATGTCCCCCTCGTCCGCTCCTGCGTCGAGGGCGCGTCCGCGCACTGTCGGCGTGATAGGGAAGCCAGCTGCTAGCTGTTGAGGCGCGACGTTCCCCAAGAGCCCCGAGCTGACCGAAGGGCATGTGTTTCACTTCCATGCCAGCGCATTTCCCGCTACTCGGGACTCATCCTATGATTTTAAAGAGGATAGTAGTACTCTAAACTATCTACCTGCAGTTTCAATATGTGAGATTCGGTCGTCGTCCGATCGACACGCCGAATCTATCCAGCGAGGGAGTGTCGCGTGCTGGAAATCGATCATTTCAGCCACGGGTGGCTCACACCCATCGTCGCCTATGTCATGTCGTTCACCGGTTCATTGCTAGGACTGCGGTGCATGGCCAGATCTCGGACCGGTTCCGCGCGCGACGGGTGGCTGCTGGCCGCGGCGGTCGCGATCGGAGGCACCGGTATCTGGGTCATGCACTTCATCGCGATGCTCGGTTTCGCGATCGAGGGCGCATCGATCCGCTAGGACGTTCCGATCACCTTGATCAGCGCGCTGATCGCCATCGTGGTGGTGTGGATCGGATTGCGGATTGCGGATCGCGCATCAGCGGGCGCTGGGTATGGTGGGCCTCTTCGCAGGGGGCGGGATCACCGGTCTCGGCGTCGGCGCCATGCACTACGCGGGCATGTACGCCATGAAATCCGACGCGTCGATCAGCTACGACGGACGGATCGTCGCGCTGTCGATGGTGATCGCCGTCGTGGCGGCGACCGCGGCGTTGTGGTTCACGCTGCACGTCCGCGGCACGCTCGTCACCGTCGCGGCGGCGCTGGTCATGGGCGTCGCCGTGTCGGGCATGCATTACACGGGCATGTTCGCGATGCGTGTGCACGAAGCCGAGCACATGCACGCACCCTCGGGGGCCGGCGCGACGTAGTTGCTGACTCCGCTGATCGTGAGCATCAGCCTGGTGACCGTGATGCTCTTGCTCCATCTCGGCGTCACGGAGGTCGAGGACGAGAACGCCTACATTCCGCAGGGCCGCCACGCCGCCAGCTATTGGCCGACTCGTGAGTGAAGTGACTGCTCGGCATCCGGTTCGCGGCAGGGTGCGGCGCATGTCCGGATGACCCGCAGCTCCGGGCTATGCGGTCGACGCGGAGTTTTCGCCACCGGATCCCGGGTACGCGCGCCAAGAGCCGGTTCGTGAGGTGACCGGCCCTCCAGCCGAACCAGGAGGTGGCGATGCGCATCGGGTACAAACTGGCGGCCGAGGCATTCGGTCCGAACGAGCTTGTCCGTCAAGCGATTCGAGCCGAGGAGGCCGGTTTCGACTTCGTCGAGATCAGCGATCACTTCCATCCCTGGCTGGACAATCAGGGCCATTCGCCGTTCGCCTGGAGCGTGCTCGGAGCTATCGCGGCGAAGACCGATCGGATCGCACTCGCGACCGGAGTGACCTGTCCCATCCTGCGCTACCACCCCGCGATCATCGCGCAGGCGGCGGCGACGCTCGCGATCTTGTCCGACAATCGTTTCACCCTCGGTGTGGGGTCGGGGGAGCGTCTCAACGAGCATGTCGTCGGCCGCGAATTCCCGCCGGTGCGGATCCGGCAACGGATGCTGCGTGAAGCGCTCGAGATCATCCGTTTGCTCTGGGGTGGCGGCTACCAGTCCTACGACGGTGAGTTCCTGACCATCTCCGAGGCGCGTGTTTTCGATTTGCCCGACGCGCTCCCGCCGATCGCTGTCGCCGGGGGCGGGCCGGAGGCGGCCCGCATTGCCGCCGAGCTCGGTGACGGCCTGTTCGCCACCGAACCGAACTCGGAGATCGTCGAGCGCTACCGCGCGGAGGGCGGCACGGGACCGCGCTACGCGGAGGTGGGGATGGCGTGGGCGCCGGACGAGGAGACGGCCGCGAAGGCGGTGCTGGATACGACGCGTTGGGCCGTCACAGGATGGAAGGTGATGAGCGAGTTGCCGAATCCGGTCAATTTCGCGGCGGCTACCACTACCGTCCGCCTGGAGGACATCCTCGACAACTTCGCCTGCGGCCCGGACCCGGTCCGCTACCTCGACGCCGCCAAGCAGTACACCGACGCCGGCTTCGATCATCTCGTGATGCAGAACGCGGGCCCGGACCCGGACGGCTTCCTCGACTTCTACCGGCGGGAACTCGACGAGCCACTGCGCGCTCTGGCGCCGAGCACATGAACGGGAACGGCACGCGCGAGACGCTTTCGCGGGAACGCTGGGGCAACCGCCGGCTATCGAGTCGATGTTCAGCTCACGGTAAGGAGTTTGCCGAGTAATACGGTGAGCGTCGGCGTTCGTCCCGCTCGCGTTCACCCTGGGCACCGACTTCCGGCCCGCGAAACGTATCGATCGGGCCGAGGTCCTGCACTGGGACACGTGGTGACCACCGCCCGACGCGTCAGAGGGTCGTTGCGCGGATCGTGGTGAACAGCCGCAGGCAGCGTGCGGTCATCTGGTCGGGCGTGTGACCGGGATGGTCGCTCCACCAGGAGATGGTGGTGGACACGATGCTGAACCACAGCGCCAGCAACAAGGAGTGATCGTCGTCGTCGGAGATGCCTGCATCGGCCAGCACCTGCGACACGCCCGCCGCGCCCATGCCGTTCAGGGCATTCCGATACTCCCGGGCCACCGAATAGGCCGCACTCGACCGTGGCAGGGTAGCGTCATAGATGATCTTCCAGTTCTGCGTGCGCCCGTCGAGCGCGCGGAAGATGCCGGTCAGTGTCGCGAGCGCCCGGTCGTGTGCGCCCTGCGCGAACTGAGCCGCTGCCACCGCATCGATCAGACTCTTCCCGGCGCGGTGCACGCAGGCCGCGTGCAGACCGTCGCGGGAACCGAAGTAGGCGTATACGAGCGGTTTGGAAACACCTGCGGCCGTGGCGATCTCGGCCACGGAAGCCTCGGCGTAGCCGCGCTCGCCGAACTCGCAGGTGGCGATGTCGAGGATCTGCTCCTCCCGCCGCTCTCGCGGCACACCCTTGGTGCCCGGCCTGCTCATCGGGCCTGCCGTACGGGCGACGGGACGATCGGGTCGAGCAGCACCCCGGGATTGAGGATTCCGGCGGGATCGAGCGCCGATTTGGCCGCCCGCAGCGCCGTGGCGAAAGGTTCGGGTCGCTGGCGGTCGTACCAAGGGCGGTGGTCGCGGCCGACGGCATGATGGTGGGTGATGGTCGCGCCGTTGCCGTGCAGCGCTTCGGATACGGCGGCCTTGATCTCGTCCCACTGCTCGACCGTTCGTCCCCAGCGGCCCGCGGCGTAGATGCCGAAATAGGGCGCGGGGCCGTCCGGATAGACATGGGTGAACCGGCAGGTCAGCACCCCGGTGACACCGGCGGATCGGAACGCGGCCGTGGTCGCCGCCTGCACGGCCGCGCGCAGAGCGTCGAAACGATCCCAGGTGCAGGCGGTTTCGAAGGTTTCCACGATCATGGACTGGGCCGCGAGCGCGTCCCGTTGATACGGCATACGCAGGAACGACGACCGCCACGTGTCGGCTGCGCCCGCGCGCGCCGGGTCTTCCGCGGAGTCGGTGGCGCGAACGCCGTCCGGGATCGTGCCGCCGTGCTCGCGGCAGATCTGCACGGCCCGGCGCATCGGTTCGTCTACCGGATGGTCCGCGGACTCGAATCCTAGAACCAGCACTCCGCCTGGCGCGCCGGTGCCCGCGTTGAGGAACGCCTCCACCGGATCGAGCAACCGGCAGTTGGCGGGAAACAGGGCCGACTGGGCGATGGCGCGGGTGGCGGCCACCGCCGCTTCGTAGTCGTCGAACAGCACCGATGCGCCGGCCCGCCAGCGCGGACGGTCTTGCAAGCGCATCCACGCCTCGGTGATGACGCCGAGTACGCCCTCCGACCCGAGGAACATCCGATCCGGCGAGGGTCCCGCGCCCGACGCGGGCAGCCTGCGTGATTCGCTGATGCCGGCGGGAGTGACCACCCGTAGCGATTCCACCATGTCGTCGATGTGGGTGTATACGGTCGCGTAGTGGCCGCCCGCCCGGGTGGCCAGCCACCCACCGAGCGTGGAGAACTCGAACGACTGCGGAAAGTGCCGCAGCGTCAAGCCCTCCGGCCGCAACGCGGCTTCCAGTGCCGGGCCGAGGATGCCCGCTTGGATCCGTGCGGCCCGGCTGGTGCGGTCGAGTTCGAGGATCTGGTTCATGCGGCTCGTGTCCAGCGACACGGCTCCGGCGTAGGTGTCGGCGCACCGTGGTTCCACACCACCCACCACCGACGTTCCGCCGCCGAACGGCACCACGGCGACCCCCGCGCTCGCGCACCAGTCCAGGATGTCGACCACGTCCTGCTCGGTACGCGGCCGCAGCACCTGGTCGGGGACGTGGTCGAGGCGCCCCAGCAGCGACCGCGCCACGTCGCGGAACGCCTGCCCGTGACCGTGTGCGACACGGTCGCCGAGGTCGTCGGAAGCCAGCCCAGCCAGTGCATCGGGTACCTGGACGCGCGGCGCGGGCACGCGCAACGACGTCAACTCCGGCGCTTCGTGCACGGTCAACTCGGCGTCCGGGAGCAGAGCCGCGACGCGTTTCGTCAGGGCGGCTCGCTCGGTGCCGGTCACCGCGTCTTCCCGGTTGCCCCATCCCCACCAGGACCTCGTCGCCATCACATGGCTCCATTCCCACGAAGTTAATTGACTTGAGAGTAAATTACCTCAGGATCAATTGGTCCTACGGGGGCGACGCCGCTCTGCCGCTCGGGCCGGCGCCGGCCGGTAGTTCTTCGCTCGCGGGCGAAGGAGCGTCGGTCGGTCACTCGGATCCGGTTCGCTACGCCTGGCTGCGAGCCGGTCGGCGGCAGGCGTCAGCAGCGCGACAATTGGAGTGACTTTCATCACATCAATTTCCGCGACCAAATGACTGTTCTTCGCATCACACCATGTCGTAGCCCAATCTGGACCGGGGTACTCCTGTGAGCCATCCCAGCCTCGTCGCGACTATCGATGCGGCGTTCGCTAAGGTCCCTCTGCACGCTCGGGTCATGGTTCACGCATTTGAGGCACTGCTTCTGGCTCCATCGCCAGGGCGGACAATGATCGACCAGAGAGTGAACCCGCCGCCGCATGACCCCGACACGCCGTTCCGCACGTCGCACCCAGCATTCACGGGCACGCAATCTCCTGTTCCCCCAACTGCTCACGGCCGCGGTCGACGCGGCGTTCGACTCCCCGGCGGTCCGGTATAATCCCACCGGCGATCCAGCAGATCAGCGGGAGCTCAGCTACCGGGAACTGGACGAGGCGTCCTCGCGATGGGCGCGCTATCTGATCGGGTTCGGGGTGGGGCCCGGGGACTTCGTCGCGGTCGCCATCACCCGGTCGATCGAGTCGGTGCTGGCGGTGTGGGCGGTCGCGAAGACCGGCGCCGTCTACGTGCCCGTCGACCCCTCCTATCCGGCGGATCGAATCGCGCACATGATCGCGGATACCGGCGCGATCGTCGGGCTCACCACCTCGGCGCACGTGGGCGCACTCGCCCCGCTCGACGTGCGGTGGATCGAACTCGACTCCGCGGCGCACCAGGAGAAGGTCGCCGCCGAGCCCGGACACGCCGTCTGTTATCTGGACCGACTACGTCCGCTCACCGAACAGCACCTCGCCTACGTGATCTATACGTCCGGCTCGACGGGCAAGCCGAAGGGCGTGGCCGTGACGCATGCCGGTCTCGCGAGCTTGGTGGAGCACGAGATCGCCGCCCGGGCGGTGCGGCGGGAATCGCGCGTCTCGCATCTGTGCACACCGAGCTTCGACTTCTCGGTGATCGAGATGCTGCTCGCCTTCTCGGCGGGCGCGACGCTGGTCGTTGCGCCGCACACGGTGTTCGGCGGCGCCGAACTCGCCGAGCTGCTGCGACGCGAGCGGGTGACGCATCTGTGCATCACGCCGGGGGCGCTGGAATCGATCGAGCCGGCCGGTCTCGGCGAATTGCGGGCCATCCTGTGCGGCGGTGAACGGGTAGGACCGGAACTGGCCGCGCGGTGGGCGAGCGGCGACCGCTGCTTCTACATCGTCTACGGACCCACCGAGACCACTATCTTCGCTACCGGCACGGAGGCGTTGTCCGCAGGCGGAGCGACCCATATCGGCACTCCGGTACCGGCGCTGGGCGTCCATGTCCTCGATGCTCGGTTGCGGATGGTGCCCACCGGCGTGGTCGGGGAGCTGTATCTGTCCGGACCGGCGCTGGCTCAGGGGTACCTCGGACGCCCCGGGGCGACCGCCGACAGATTTGTGGCCAATCCGTTCGCGGCGGTGCCCGGCGCGCGCATGTACCGCACCGGAGACCTGGTACGTCGGACCTCGGCGGGCATGCTCGAACACCACGGGCGGGTGGATTTCCAGGTCAAGATCCGGGGGCTGCGGATCGAGCTCGGCGAGATCGACAACGCGCTGACCAGCCACCCGGACGTCGACTATGCCGCGACGCTCGGTACGACACTGCCCTCCGGTGGCGCCGCGCTGGTGTCCTACGTGCTGCCACGAACGGCACCCACCACCGACGGAAGCGTCCGGGTGGCGCTCGACACCGCGGAACTCGCCGACTTTCTGGCGAAATCGCTTCCGGCTTACATGATTCCGGTCGCGATCACGGTGCTCGACGAACTGCCGCTGACGCCGGTGGGCAAGCTCGATCGCGCCGCGTTGCCGGAGCCGGTGCTCACCACCCGGCAGTTCCTGGCCCCCGCCACACCGACCGAGCAGGTGGTCGCCGACATCTTCGCCGCACTGCTCCTGCCGCCGGGCGGCGCGCGCCGGGTGGGGGCGAACGACGACTTCTTCGAGCTCGGCGGCAATTCGCTGATCGCGACGCAGGCGGCCGCGCGACTGGGCGCCGCCCTTGGCGTGCGGGTTCCCGTCGCTCTGCTGTTCGAGGCGTCGGTGGTGGCGAAACTGGCCGAACGCCTGAACGAGCAGGCTCACCTCGGCCATCCCGCACCGCGACCGATGCCGCGACCGGATCGGGTGCCGTTGTCGTTCGCGCAGCGGCGGATGTGGTTTCTGAACCGATTCGATCCGGCCGCAGCGAGCAACAACATTCCGCTGGCGGTGCGGTTGAGCGGACAGTTGGACGTGGACGCGCTGCGGGCCGCGATCCGGGATCTCGTCGAGCGGCACGAGGTGCTGCGAACCAGCTATCCGGAGCACGAGGGGACGGGCAGCCAACGGGTGCACGCTCTCTCGGAGCCCGGGGCGGTACCGGAACTGCCGGTGCTCGACGTCACCGAAGCCGAAATGCGCGAGCGCACGGTTGCCACGGTGGTCGAGGGTTTCGACGTCACGGTGGCGCCGCCGGTCCGGCTGCGTCTGCTGCGCTCGAGCGAGACCGAGCACGTGCTGGTGGGCGTGGTCCAGCACATCGCCGCGGACGGCTCCTCCATGGGCCCGCTGACCGCAGACCTGATGACGGCGTACGCGGCCAGGGCCGCAGGCCGCGCGCCCGCCTGGAAACCCCTGCCCTTCCAGTACGCGGACTACACGCTCTGGCAGCGCGACATGCTGGGCGCGGAGCACGATCCGGACTCGATCTTCGCGCGACAACTCGAATTCTGGCGCGAGCGGCTGGCCGACCTGCCGGAGAGGCTGGATCTACTGGCCGACCGGCCGCGCCCCGCGGTGTTCTCCGGTCGCGGCGCCGTGCACGAGTTCAAGATCGACGCGACGGTGCACGCGGCGCTGAACCGGCTGGCGCACCGAACCGACGCGACGCTGTTCATGGTCGCGCACGCCGCGTACGCCGTCTTGCTGGCGCGGTTGTCCAACACCCGCGACATCACCGTGGGCGCACCGGTGGCCGGACGCGGCGAGGCCGCGGTGGACGGCCTGATCGGCATGTTCGTCAACACCCTCGCGCTGCGGACCGACGTCGACCCCGGCCACAGCTTCGCCGAACTGCTCGCGCAGGTGCGCAACCGGGACATCGAAGCGTTCGGCCATGCCGACGTGCCGTTCGAACGCCTGGTGGAACTGCTGGACCCGGTGCGTTCGAGTGCGCATCACCCGCTGTTCCAGACCATGCTGACGTTCCAGAACTTCGCGCCCCCGACACTGGAATTGCCCGCACTGCGCGTCTCCGCGCTGGATTTCGCCCTGCCGCTGGCGAAATTCGATCTCGAGCTGACCATGGTGCCGCACGAGGACGAGCGGACACCGCTGGGCATCTCGGCGGCGTTCACCTACTCCACCGACCTGTTCGACGAGGCCACGGTGTCGGGCTTCGCCCGGCGGCTGTGCGGCGTCCTCGCGACCGTGGCCGATGCGGCGGATCGCGCGGTAGGGGAGATCGACCTGCTGGACGCCGCGGAGCGCACCGCGATTCTGGTGCATTGGAACGAGACCCGGCACCCGGTCCCGGCGGGTGTGGTGCTGGACGGGTACCGGCGCGCGGTGGCGCGTCATCCGGACGATGCCGCGGTCGTCTTCGGGGGCCAGCAGCTGACCTACCGTGAGTTCGACGAGCGGGTCAACCGGCTCGCCCGGGTGCTCATCGATCACGGCGTCGGCGCGGAAACGCTGGTGGGTCTGGCGATCCGGCGTTCGCTGGACCTGGTGGTCGGCATGTACGCGATTCTCGCCGCCGGTGGCGCGTACGTACCGCTGGACCCCGAACACCCCGCCGAACGAATCGCGCACGTTCTCGAGGTCGCCCGGCCCATCTGCGTGCTCACCACCTCCGCCGACGAAGTACCGGCGCCCGACGATGTCACCGTCCTGCACCTGGAGGCGCTCGGCGTCGATCGGCGCTCGGGCGCGCCGATCCGCTCGGACGAACTGCTGCTCGAGGTGCGCCCCGAACACCCCGCGTATGTGATCTTCACGTCGGGCTCGACCGGGCGCCCGAAAGGCGTGGTGGTCTCGCACAAGGCGATCGACAACCAGATCGAGTGGATGCTCGCCCGATACCCCATGGGGCCGGGGGATGCCTACCTGCAGAAGACCGCCACCACCTTCGACGTTTCGTTGTGGGGCTATCTCATGCCGCTGCGGTCGGGCGCGAAACTGGTCGTCGCCGAACCCGACGGGCATCGTGACGCGGCCTACCTCGCCTCGGCCATCGCGGCGCACGGTGTCACCGTCACCGATTTCGTGCCTTCGATGTTGACCGCGTTCGCCGCGCACGCGACGGCCGAAAACCTCGCGACACTGCGCGATCTGTTCGTCATCGGGGAAGCGCTGCCGCCGGAGACCGTGCGCGCGGTCCGAGCGGTCACCGGCGCACACGTGCACAATCTCTACGGACCCACCGAAGCCGCGGTATCGGTCACCTACTGGCCCGCTGGAACAGGCGACTCGGTGACGGTGCCCATCGGGCAGCCGGAATGGAACACCCAGGTCTACGTCCTGGATTCGCGGTTACAACCGGTCGCGGCCGGCGTGCCCGGCGAGTTGTACCTGGCCGGAGACCAACTCGCCCGTGGATACGTGCGGCAGGCCGCACTGAGCGCCGGTCGTTTCGTCGCCAACCCGTTCGACAACGGCAGAAGGATGTACCGCACGGGCGACCTGGCCTTGTGGCGCGCGCCCGCCGGCGGCGAGCCGCAGCGACTGGAATATCTCGGGCGCACCGATTTCCAAGTGAAGTTCCGCGGTCAGCGCATCGAACTCGGGGAGATCGAGACCGCGCTGCTCGCGCAGCCGTCGGTGAGCCAAGCGGTCGCCGCGGTGGTCCCCTCGGCATCGGGAGATCGGCTGGCTGCCTACGTGGTCCCGCGGCCCGGCCAGGCCGTCGACCGTGCCGAACTCATGGCCGGGATCTCGGCGGTGCTGCCCTCGTACATGATCCCGTCCACGCTGGTGGAGCTCTCGGCGCTGCCGCTGAACGCGAGCGGCAAACTCGATCGCAGAGCACTGCCCGAGCCGGTGATCGAGGCCAGGGCGTTCCGGCCTGCTCGCAACCCCGTCGAGCAGGCCGTGGCTCAGGTGTTCGCCGAGCTGCTCGGCGTCGAGCGAGTCGGCATCGACGACGATTTCTTCGCCCTCGGCGGCAATTCGCTGCTCGCCACCCGGACCGTCGCGCGGGTCAACGAGGCACTGGGATCACAGGTCGGCGTGCGCGACCTGTTCGAGGCGCCGCTCGTCTCCGCGCTCGCCGCGCGGGTGGCCGCCTGTGGGGCGGGTACCACCCGTCCGCCGTTGACGCGGTCGCGGCGGCCGGACCGCATTCCACTTTCGCTCGCACAGCAGCGCATGTGGTTGCTCAACCGCATCGAGCCGGACTCGCCCGCGTACAACATGCCTTTCGCCGTCCGGCTGAGCGGTGTCCTGGACCTCACCGCGCTGCGTCAGGCGGTCGCCGACGTGATCGAACGGCACGAGGTGCTGCGCACCCGGTACCCGGTCGACGCCGAGGGACAGCCGTACCAGGAGATCCTTCCTGCGGACGCGGTTCTTCCCGACGGCATCGCGGTCGAGCACGGCATCGCCGAAGTCGCGGACCTGGTGAACGGGCTGATGTCCGCGGGTTTCGACGTGACCACGGACGCGCCCATCCGGGTGCGGCTGTTCACCTCGGGTCGTGATCATCTGCTCGTCATCGTGACCCACCACATCGCGGCGGACGGATCGTCGCTCGCGCCACTGGCGCGCGACCTGGTGGCCGCCTACACGGCGCGTCTCGGCGGTGGCGCGCCGCACTGGCCGCGTCTGCCGGTGCAATACGCCGACTTCGCGATCTGGCAGCACGCCGCCATCGGCCCCGACGATCATTCCGATTCGATTGCGGCGCAACAGCTGTCGTATTGGCGCAACCAGCTGGCCGGGCTGCCGGGACCGCTGGAGCTGCCGACCGATCGACCGCGACCGTCGACCGTCTCCTCCTGTGGCGCGTCGATCGGCCATCCCATCCCGGCGCGGATCCACGAGCGGCTGAGCCGGATCGCGCGCGACCACAACGCGACGCTGTTCATGGTCGTGCACGCGGCGCTCGCCACACTGATCGGGCGCCTGTGCGGCGCCACGGACGTCGTGATCGGCACCCCGGTCGCCGGGCGCGGCGAACGCGCGCTCGACGACCTGGTCGGGATGTTCGTCAACACGTTGGCTCTGCGCGTCGAGGTCGACCCAGCCGCCACGTTCCGCGACCTCGTCGGCCGGACCAGGGAAGCGGCGCTCTCGGCGTTCGCCAACGGCGACGTGCCGTTCGAGCGGGTGGTCGAGGAGGCCGCCCCCGCACGCAGCGGGGCGCACAACCCACTCTTCCCGGTGATGCTGTCGTTCCAGAACATCCAGCAGCCCACCCTGGAACTACCCGGCCTGACGGTCACCGCGGTCGACAACGGCGCCACCGCGGCGAAATTCGATCTGCACGTGGTCGTCGAGCCCCGGCTCGGTGACGACGGCCGGACCGAGATGGCAGTGAGCTTCACCTACGCCACCGAACTCTTCGACGAATCGACCGTCCGCGCCTTCGCTCGCCGGTTCGAGCGCATCGTGTCCGCGGTCGCGGAGAACCCCTCGGTGCGGGTCTGGGACATCGATCTCCTCGATGAAGACGAAAGCTGCCCGGCCGTCACGCGATCGCACGAAACTCGGGACGAGACCGCGTCGACGCTACCCCAGCTGATCGGCGAGCAGGCGCGCCGCAGGCCGGAGGCGACGGCCGTCCGGTGCGGCGCCGCCGCCGTGAGTTTCGGCGCATTGCAGCGGCGCGCGAATCGCATCGCCCGCGCCTTGATCGCAGCCGGGGCGGGGCCGGAAACCATTGTGGCCGTGGCGGTGCCACGCACCGAAGAACTGCCCGCCGCACTGCTCGGCGTGCTCACGGCCGGCGCCGCGTACCTGCCGATCGACCTCACCTACCCGGCGCAGCGGCTGGCCTTCGTTCTCACCGACGCGGCGCCGGTGTGCGTGCTGACCACCGCTGACGAGCAGGCCGCTCTTCCGGACACGGGCTTGCCCACGGTTATGCTGGAGCAGACGGCGGAATTCACCGACGATCCGCTCACCGACGCCGAGCGCATGGCGCCCCTGCTCGCGGACAACCTCGCCTACGTCATCTACACCTCGGGCTCCACCGGCGTGCCCAAGGGTGTCGGGGTGACGCACCGCAATGCGGTGGAATTGTTCACCAGGGCGCAGCCCCTGTTCGAATTCGGCGAGCGTGACGTCTGGACGTTGTTCCACTCCTTCGCCTTCGACTTCTCGGTGTGGGAACTGTGGTGCGCGCTCGTGACCGGCGGCACCGTCGTCGTGGTCGACTACGAGACCTCGCGATCACCGGAGCAGTTCCGCGAGTTGCTGATTCGCGAGCGGGTGACGGTGCTGAACCAGACGCCGTCGGCGTTCTGCCAACTCGTCGACGCCGACCGGGACGCCTCGGCCGCGCCAGGGGAGTTCGCGCTCCGATACGTGATCTTCGGTGGTGAGGCGCTGGATCTGCGGCACCTGCGACGCTGGTACGAGCGTCATCCGGAGGGCACGCCACGACTGGTCAACATGTACGGCATCACGGAGACCACCGTGCACGTCTCCTTCCTGGAGGTCGGCACGGATCTGACGGACACTCCGCTCAGCCTGATCGGCCGCGCCTTGCCCGGGCTGGACACGCACGTGCTGGACATCCGCCTGCGACCGGCGCCGTTCGGTTCTCCCGGCGAGATCTATGTCGCGGGTGGCCAGCTGTCGCGCGGTTACGCGGGCCGTCCCGGCCTCACCGCGACGCGGTTCGTCGCCGATCCTTTCGGGCCGCCCGGGTCCCGGATGTACCGGTCGGGTGACCTCGCGCGCTGGAGCCGGTTCGGCGGTGACGCCGGGCTCGCCTATTCCGGTCGCGGCGACCAGCAGGTGCAGCTGCGCGGCTTCCGGATCGAGCTGGGGGAGATCGAATCGGCGCTGGTGCGGTGTCCTGGCGTGCGTCAGGCCGTCGCGCTGGTGCGGACCGATGCCGCTCTGGGCGATCAGCTCGTGGGCTATGTGCTACCGCAGCCCGGCGCGCGGCCCGACCCGGCCGAATTGCGCGATCAGGTCGCCGCGTATCTGACCGGCTACATGATTCCCGCCGCGATCGTCGTGCTCGACGCCTTCCCCTTGACGCCCAACGGCAAGCTCGACCGCCGGGCACTGCCCGCGCCGGCATTCCGCGCGCGCGAATTCCGCGTGCCCGCCACGCCCGTCGAGGCGACGGTCGCCGACGCCTTCGCCGCGGTGCTCGGCGCCGAGCGCTTCGGCATGGACGACAACTTCTTCGAACACGGCGGGAACTCGCTGCTCGCCGCCAAGCTGACGCTCCGGCTGTCGTCCGCGCTCGGCACCCGTATCCCGGTGATGCGGGTGTTCACCGCGCCCACACCCGCGCAGCTGGTCGCCGACCTGGCCCGTCGTGCGAGCGGCGCGGTCGAGACCGAGGCGGCCTTCGAGATGCTGCTGCCGCTGCGCCCCTCGGGTTCGGCCGCACCGCTGTTCTGCGTTCACCCGGTCTCGGGGATCTCCTGGTCGTACGCCGGTCTCGCCGCCTACCTCGATCCGGAGCGTCCGCTCTACGGTCTGCAGACACCGGTGCTGGCTACCGACGAGGTGATGCCGGGTTCGATCGAGGAATGGGCCCACCACTACATCGAGCTGATCCGTTCGAAGCAACCGACCGGCCCCTACCATCTACTCGGCTGGTCCTTCGGCGGCGTCATCGCGCACGAGATAGCCGTCCAACTGCAACGTCGGGGCGAGCGAGTCGCGTTGCTCGCGGTGATGGACAGTTACATGGCGGATCCGCCGGGCACACCGCCCGGCGACGCAGGCCAGGTGCCGGTGGCCGAACTCATGGGCGGTCTGCTCGGTGAGCAAGCCGGCGACCTCGGCAACGTCGCGGAAGTGGATTGGGCCGCGCTGCCTCAGAAGATGACCGAACTCCCCGAACCTTTCGCTTCGTTCGGATCCGACCGCGTCACTCGCATCCTCGACGCGGCCGTGCACTCGGTCGCGCTCCGCGAAGCCTACGACCCGCCCGTCTACCGCGGCGACGTCGTCTATTTCACCGCCGCTCTCGACGACCCGACCGGCTGTGTCGGCGCGTCGCTGTGGCGTGCGGTCGTCGACGGCCGCGTGCACAACCACGCCGTGTCCACCACGCATTGGCGGATGACCACGGCGCCCGGCCTGGCGGAGATAGCCGACGTGCTCACGCGAGCGTGGCGTGCGGACGAGCCGGACCAGGAGCGGCCGGTCAGCCGGTGAACCAGCGCCGCAGCCTGGCCTCGGCGGCCGCGGCCTTCTCCCGGGCCAGCTCCGCCGACGGCGGGGAGAACGGCGCGGCCGGCGCGGGACCGGAGAGGAAATCCGCCTCCACCTTGCCGACCAGCCCGTCACCGAACTCGATATGACAGGTGCCCCGGCCGTGGTACCGCCCGGACGGGACCGCTCCGCGCAGCTCGGCCTCGATGCCTGCGGCGACCGTGCGGGCGGCGTCCTCGGCGAACACGCCCGCACGCGGGACCGGAGCGTCGGCGCAGTCGCCCAGGGCGTAGACGCCGGGATACGGCGTTGCGAGGGTGCGCGGGTCGACGGCGACCCAGCCGTCGGTCCCGCCTTCGGTGAGCCCCGATGCCTCGACGACCGCGGGGACTCGGTGCTTCGGGATTCCGATGAACAGGTCGTAGGACAGCTCGCCGCCGTGGGTGACCGCCACATGGCGGCTCGGGTCGAGCGCCTGGACCGGCAGCCCGGGGGAGTAGCCGATCCGACGCCGGTTCAGCGCTTCGACGATCGCGGCGGAGGTCGCCGGGGACACCGGGATCGGTGACTCCATCGGGCTGGCGAACCGGATCTCGGCGCGGTCGCGGACGCCACGCCGATCCAGCTGCTCGTGCAGGAGCATCGCGCCTTCATACGGCGCGGGCGGGCACTTGAACGGAACGCCCAGCACCGCGACGAGCACCGAACCGCCGTCGAAGCCGGCCAGGCGTTCGCGCAATCGGCGGGCGCCGTCGATGGAGTAGTACTCGTAGCCGTCTTCGAGGAACCCGGGGGTCGCGCCGGGGTCGTAGTCGGCGCCGAGGGCGACGACGAGGATGTCCGGGTCGTACCCGCCGCGGTCGGTGCGGACCCGGCGGGTGCTCGGGTCGATCGCGGTCACCTCCTCCTGCCGGAATTCGACGCGCGGATGGCGGAAACGGGTGTACGGCACGCGCACGGCCTCCGGCGGCACGTCTCGGAACAGGATGTCCAATTTGGCGAAGCCGAAGGTGAAGGAGTCGTTGCGGTCGATGACGACGACACGGAGGTCGCCGGCCGGCGAACCCGACAGACGGGTGGCCAGCTCCAGTCCTCCGAACCCCGCACCGAGAACGAGTACGGTTCGCATACGGTGATTCTTCACCCTGCGGCGCGGGCCGGTCGAGTACTTCTTCATCCCTGCCCGCGTGCGACGCAGCTTCCGCCCTGTGCCTGCCGGGCCGACGCTCGAGCGCGTGGCCGGAGGGCCCTGCGATCGGTGACCTTCGGCCATCAACTCCGGCGGCACTTCGCGCGATGCTGAGAAGACGAACCGACGAGTCCCCGTTCCAGCCGCGCCTGCCGGTCGCAGGCGACGCACTGGAACGGCGGGTCCGACGAACAGGTGATCGAGGTGCCGCGATGTACCTCGCCGGGCCGTGTGGCCGCAGCGCTGGGCATCGACCACCGGAATGAGCGTGCCCATGACAGAACTACGGCCTCTCGATTCGGGCTTCATGGAACTGGAGGACTCCGACCGGCACATCAGCCTCGGGATCGGCGCGGTGGCGATCATCGCCGGCGCTCCGCCGGGCAGGACCGAGTTCGGCGACATGATCGCCAGGAGTGCGGAGCGGAACCCGCGCCTGCGCCAGAAGGTGCGGCGGGCGCCGCTGGACCTGGCTACGCCCGTATGGGAGGACGACCCGGATTTCGATGTCGCGCATCACATCCGGTGGACCGCGCTGCCCACCCCGGGTGACGATCCCGCGTTGTGCGAACTGGTGGCGGCGGAACTGGAGGAGCGGCTCGATCGCGACCACCCGCTGTGGCAGTGCGTCGTCGTCGAACATCTCGCGGGAGACCGGTGGGCACTGTTCGTCAAAGCGCATCACAGCCTGGTGGACGGCGTGTCCGGGATATCGGTGTTTCGCAGCTTCTGTGATCCCGTGACGGAGGACCCCGGCCGCGCCGGGTCGGACACGCAGGGCCGCCGCGCCGGCGTGCGGTGGCTCGATATGGTCCGCGGCGTGACGCGGCTCCCCGTCGTCGCGCCACGGTCGGTGATCGCGGTGACGCGCGGTCTGGCTCCGGTGGTGTCCGCCGTGGTCTCGCCGGCCGCCGAGTCCTCGCTCAACGGCCCCATCGGCCGCCAGCGCCGGTATGCGGTGGCACGGGCCGCCCTGTCGGACGTGCACGACATCGGTACGGCGTTCGGCGTCACGGTCAACGATGTCGTCCTGGCTTCGGTCGCCGGCGCTTATCGCGACCTGCTGGCCGGGCGCGAAGAGCGGACAGCTCCGGACAAACTGCGCATCCTCGTCCCGATCTCCATGCGGTCCGACAAGGCGAAGTATCTGATGGACAATCGGGTTACGGCGGTGCTGCCGTTCCTGCCGATCGATGTAGCGGATCCGGTGGAGCGGCTGAACGCGATCAGGGAGCGGATGACCAGGCACAAGTCGGGCGGTACAGCGCAAGCCGAGAATTCGGTGCTCGCCCTGGCCGGCCTGCTGCCGTTCGCGCCGCTGGCGTGGAGTCTCCGTCTGCTGGCGCGTTTTCCGCAACGAACCGTCGGCGCGCTGGTGACGAACGTGCCCGGCCCCCGTGACCGGTTGACCATCCGTGGGCGCACGGTATCGGAGATCCTGCCCGCCGTGCCGATCGCCATGCGGGTGCGCACCGCCATCGCGGTCCTCAGCTACGCGGACCAGTTGACATTCGGCATCACGGGAGATTACGACACCGCCCCTGATATCGCCGTGCTCGCCGAGGGAATTGAGCGGGACATCCGGCGGCTGCGCGAGCGTGCCGGCCTCCGTAGGCCGTCCCGGCCGGGGGTGAGCGAACCGTGACGATCACTCGGCCGGGAGCCCCGGCTCCGCAGGTAGCAGGGACCGATCGGGGACTTTCTGCTCTGTCCGGCAGGAGAACTCGGTGATGATATGGGAAACCGTGGTGTCGAGCGAAGATCGGAAAGCGAGGTCGTCCCCAGTGGATGCACGCGTGATGTGCCGCGGTGCGCGATCATGATCGCGTCGAACGGCCGTGTCGCGGACAACGGCGTCCCGGCCCGCACGATGGTGGAGATCGACCGCGAGGAGGCGTTGCGGCTACTGGCCGGTGTCGCCTACGGCCGCGTCGTCTTCACCCGGGACGCGCTGCCCGCGATCCGTCCGGTCAACCATTTCGTGGACGCCGGGCTGGTCATCGTGCGTACCCGGGTCACATCGCGGCTCACCGGCACCGTCCGTGCCGATCCCTCCGTCGTCGTCGCCTACGAGGCCGACGACATCGACGCGGTGACCCACGTGGGTTGGTCGGTCGTGGTGACCGGCCTCGCCCGTACGGTGACCGACCCCGAACGGGTGGAGCGCTATACGCGACTGCTGCGGCCGTGGGCCGATGCGGTGATGGACACGGTCATCGCCATCGAACCCACGATCGTGACGGGTGTCCGGCTGCTCGGCGAGCAAGATCAGGCGGCGCGATGACCCCGGCAGACCCGAAGGATCCCATGGACATCGAGAACCTCCCGCACGCAACAGATCTCGACTCTCCGATGCTGGCCGCGGTCGACGGCTCGGCCAGCTCGTATCAGGCGGTCGCCTGGGCGGCAGTCGAAGCCGCGCTGCACGGCCGTGCGCTGCACATCCTCACTTCGATGGCGATCCCGACCGGCTCCGGGCCCGAGATCTCGCTGGGAGAGGCCGATCTGGAGTGGTTGCGCGGCGACGGCGAGCGCATCCTCGCCGAGGCGACACGGGTGGCGCGCACGGCCGCGCCGGGTGCCGAACCCGCCATCACCACCGAGCTGACGTTCGAGCTGATCATTCCGACTCTCATCGAAAGGTCCTCGCGCGCGCGGATGTTGGTGGTGGGCAGCCGCGGACTCGGTGCGTTCCAGCGCGGACTGCTCGGCTCGGTGAGTACCGCGACCACCCATCACGCGCGATGCCCGGTCGCGGTGATCCATGGCATCTCGGCGATCGACGCCGTGTCGGCGCAACTGCCCGTGCTGGTGGGCGTGGACGGGACCGACAACAGTACGGCTGCCATCGAGCTGGCGTTCGACGAGGCGTCGCGGCGAAAAGTCGACGTGATCGCGCTGCACGCGTGGAGCGACACCAGCGGTCTGGACGCGCCCGTCCGGGGGTGGGACACCGCCCGCGAATCGGCGGAGGCCGTGCTGGCCGAGAGCCTCGCCGGGTGGGTCGACCGCTATCCGGACGTCGCGGTGCGGCGGGTCGTCACAGCCGACCGGCCTGGTCGGTCCCTGCTGGACGAATCGTCGAACGCGCAGCTGGTGGTCGTCGGCAGTCATGGCCGAGGCGGGTTCACCAGCATGCTGCTCGGGTCGACCAGCAATACGTTGTTGCACTCGGTGGACGTGCCTTTGATCGTCGTGCGCGTACGGTGACGGATGCCGCCCGCCGACCGGCGGGCAGATGACCGAGGGCGAACGGCTGCCCAGCTCGACTCGCCGTGGCCGCCGCCGGATCACCATGGACCAGCGGCGTTGTGCCGCAGGGGCGATGGCCTGCCCTCCGTATCGGTTCGGCGGCGGTGGGTGCGCGATATCGGAACAGCGGGGACTTTCGGGTGCGAAAAGCGACCGGTGGACGTCTCCGCATCCCCTGGACACGGAGATTTGTCCCAGGTGGTGGGCATGAGACATCGGCAGAATTTGCCGAACCATCGTCCCGAGAATCCTCCGCGACCTATCCGACAGGATCGCTCGTGGCTTCGTTCGACGTACGAGTTCCGCTGCGGATTAAGACACTCCAGGGTGACTCGCTCGCGCTCGATGTAGTCGCGAAGTCGTCCGCGCCGGCCGCGGTGCCGGTGTCCGTCATGCTGACGTCGATCCGGTTGGCGGAGTAAATCCGTGGTTTGACCGGCCGGATGTCATTCGCAGGCCCCTCCCCGACGGCTGCGCGCCTTCGGCTGCTCGGCGAACCGGGATGATGGCGAGCGCGGAAAGCGACGCGGCCCGACGAGATCGTTCCGAACAAGAGGACGACGCTCGACGGGAATATCGCGCAATACGTGCATGATTCCGCCCGGAAGTATGTATATGAGCATCCGAGCGGTGCATAAGTTCTGTGTACCCGAGTGGCGCTACGGTGAAAATACAAGTAAAGCGGAAGTGTGATAATCGGTTGGCCGCAGAGATGGGCTTCGACGGTCAATTGCCAGTGTATTGCCCTATTGCTGATTCCGTTCTTTTCGGGCAATGTACGATCCGGAGCTCAGGCGGTCGAGGGTCGCTTCCCGCTTCGTGTCGCGGCGTTGGCCATCCCGGCTTGATTCCGGCCCCGACCCGGCATGTACGATGCCCGATCGCGGGTCTCTCCACCTGGAGTCACCCCTCGGCATCAGGCACTTCCTTGTGCGATACGGGCACATGGGGGTCGCATCGCCCTGGGTGTGCGATGGCCCGCAATGCGTGCACCGAGATTCGAAACGCCCGGCTTCCGTGCGGAGCTGGGAGCTTTGATTCCACTAGACTGAGCCGAGCTGCTGTCAGATAGCTTGTCCCGCCAGTGTGTCGATGCTTCACCGCAGGTTCAAAAGTTCTGTTTTCAGATTTTGAGACGACTGGAAATGCCGACGAACGGGAGGTGTGGGAGTCGCCGTAGGCAGGCCGATCGGAGGTCGGGCACCGGCGGATCGAGCTACACGCGAAACCTGAACGGGGCGGCGAAGCGCAGGGGTAGCGCCGCTTCCTAGTACACGAAGTGCCTATATAAGCCAGATTTCGGACGCGGAGAGCCGACGTGCTTCCGTCATGCCTTCGCGCGTCCGGGTATGAATAAGGGGACATGCGATGAATCTGAAGTCAGACGGAACCGCCGACGGCGATCTGGGGCTGATTCCGCTCTCGAGTGCGCAGTACGGCATGTGGCTTGCGGACCATGTGCCCGGTGGACCGGCTGTCAACATCGCACATTGCGTCGAGATCGAGGGCCCGGTGGACTACGACGCGTTCACCCGGGCGGTGAACGACGGCGGTCACGAAACCGAGTCGCTGGTGGTGCGCGTGGTCGAATCCGACGGCCGCCCCTATCAATTCGTCGACCGCGGCATCATCTATGACGAGCCGGTGCTGGATTTCAGCGATGCGGAGGATCCGGTCGCGACGGCGATGGAGTGGATGCGCCGCGACTACAACACCAAGGCAGTCGATCTGAGTCGTGACCGGCTCACCGAGACGAGGCTGATCCGGGTCGGCGAAGACCACTACTTCTGGTACGGCCGCGCGCACCATTTGGTGATCGATGGGTACGGCGCCTTCAACAGCTTGACCCGGATGGCCGAGCATTACAACGCCCTGCTGGAGGGCAGGCCGCCGACCCGACTGGACGCGGCGAGCCTGCACGACATCGTCGAGGCGGAGCACGCCTATCGCGCCAGCTCGCGATACGAGGCGGACAAAGCGTATTGGCTGAACAAGGTTTCCGACCTGCCGAAGCCGGTCAGCCTGTCCGGCCGCACGGCCCGTTCCGGCAAGGTCGACCGCGTGGCCGGTTTGCAGCTGCCCGCACAACTGTCCGATCGGCTCGACCGCTACGCCGAGGAGGTGAACGCGTCCGCCGCGCAGGTGGTGATCGCGGCGTTCGCCGCGTTCCTCGCCCGGATGACCGGCACCGAGGATGTCGTGCTGTCGCTGCCGGTGACCGCCCGGGTGACCAAGCGCCTGCGCAATGCCGCCGCGATGCTGGCGAACATGGTGCCGATCCGCTTCGCCGTACACCATTCGACCACCGTGGAGGAGCTGGTCCGCGCGTCGGTGTCCGAGCTGGTCGCGGCCATGCGTCACCAGCTGTACCGGTTCGAGGACCTGCGCCGCGAGTCGGCCGCGATCGACTCGTCCGCGAACTCGTTCGGCCCGATCGTGAACATCCTGTTCTTCGATTCGGAGATTCGGCTCGGCTCGGCCGTCGGCCGCTATCGCGCGCTGACCTCCGGCGCACTCGACGATCTGCAGCTGAACCTGTACCGCTCGGGCGCGGACGCGCCACTGCTCATCGAACTGCACGGCAATCCGAACCTCTACGGGCAGGAAGAACTCGAGTCGCACGCCGACCGGTTCCTCGATTTCCTGCACCGGATGATGGACTCGCCCCTGGACGCTCGCATCGGCGACATCCCGCTCGTGGGCCCCGCCGAGGAACTGCGCATCGTCGAGGAACTCGCGGGCCGCGACGGCGAATCACCCTCGGCCACATTGGTGGATCTGCTGACACGACAGGCGGCGGCCACGCCGTCCTCGGTCGCCGTGACATTCGACGACATCACCCTCACCTACCGCGAACTCGACGAACGCTCCAACCGGTTCGCGCGCAGGCTCATCGCGCTCGGTGCGGGGCCGGAAACGCTGGTGGCCATCGCGCTGCCACGCGATGCCGATCTGATCGTCGCGGTGCTCGGCGTACTGAAATCCGGCGCCGGGTACCTTCCGCTGGACACCGCCCATCCCGCCGAGCGGCTCGAATACGTGCTGGGCGACGCGAACCCGATTGCGGTGGTGACCAAGCGGGACATGCGCGAGCACGTGCCGGGCGATCCCGGCCGCGTCGTGCTGTTCGAGGACGTCCTCGCCGCCGAGGAAGCCGCGGACCCGATCACCGATGCCGATCGGGTGGGCGTGCTGCGCCCCGACCACCTCGCCTATGTCATCTACACGTCCGGATCGACCGGCCGACCGAAGGGCGTCTCGATCACCCACCGGGCCGTGTCGACCTACCTGGTGAACTCGTGCGCCGAGATCGGCATCCGTTCCGACGACGTGTGGACGCTGTTCCACTCCTTCGCCTTCGACTACTCGGTGTGGGAGATCTTCGGTCCGCTGGTCAGCGGCGGCCGCATCGTCGTCGTGGACGGTCTCACCAGCCGCTCGCCGGACGACATGGTGCGGCTCGCGGCGCGCGAGCGGGTCACGGTCTTCAGTCAGACGCCGTCGGCGTTCTACCAGTTCGCGGCCGCGCGACAGCGGTACACGCACGCCGGTCAGCCGGACGGCGAGCTGTCGCTGCGCCTGGTCGTCCTGTCGGGTGAGGCCCTCGATCCCGCCGGGTTGGCCGACTGGTACGAGCACAATCCGGAGCTGCCGGTGCTGGCCAACAGCTACGGGATCACCGAAACCACCGTCTTCGTCACCTATACCGGTCTCACCGCCGACATCGCCGTTCCGGGCGCACCGAGCACGGTCGGCCCGGCATTGCCGGGCTTGCGCACGTATGTCCTCGACGAGCGTTTGCGCCCGTGCCCGCTCGGAGCCTGGGGCGAAATCTACGTCGCTGGAACACAGCTCGCTCGCGGCTACCTCGAACGGCCCGCGCTGAGCGCGGGGCGTTTCGTCGCCGATCCCTTCGGACAGCCGGGCGAGCGCCTCTACCGCAGCGGTGACGTGGCGCGCTGGAATCACCGAGGCGAGCTGGAATATCGCGGCCGCGCCGACCAGCAGGTGCAGTTGCGCGGGTTCCGGATCGAGCTGGACGAGATCCGCAACGCACTGCTGTCGCACGGCGCCGTCGCCGCGGCGGTCGTCGTTGTGCACCTGCCCGGCACGGAGGCCGCCCGGCTGGTCGGATACGTCGTGCCCGCCGTCGGCGCCGACGTGGATCCGGACGCCTTGCATACCCACGTCGGCGGGCGACTGCCGGAGTACATGGTGCCGTCGAGCGTCGTCGTGATCGACGCGGTGCCGCTGACCGTGAACGGCAAAGTGGACTACCGCGCGCTTCCCGAGCCGGTCTTCGATTCGGCCGCGGCTTACGTCGCGCCCCGCACGGTCGTCGAGGAGTCGATCGCGGACGTCTTCGCGGAAGTTCTCGGCACCGACCGGGTGGGCGTGTTCGACAGCTTCTTCGAACTCGGCGGCAACTCGATCACCGCGACCAGCGCGGCCGTGCGCATCGCTGAGGTGACCCGGTGCGACATGTCGGTGCGCGACCTGTTCGTCAAGCAGACCGTCGCGGAACTGGCCGCGCATCTCGAGGCCGGAAGCAGTTCCGGCAGGCCCGTGCTGCGGGTGGCGGCGCCCCGGCCCGAGCCCATTCCGCTGGCGCCCGCGCAGAACAGGATGTGGCTGGTCAACCAGACCGACCCCACCTCGGCCGCCTACAACATTCCGCTGATCGTGCAGCTGACCGGGCGTCTGGACGCCGCGGCGTTGCGGGCCGCGCTGACCGACGTGATCGATCGGCACGAATCGCTGCGTACCGTCTATCCCGCCGTGAACGGCGAGGGCGTACAGGTCGTCCTGTCCGCCGAAGAGGTCGTCGCCGGTCTCGACCTGACTCCGCGGCCGACCGACCCGGACGAGATCGAACATCGACTTCGCGACCTGGCTTCCGTCGGAACGGATTTGCGCGAGCGGGCCCCGATCCGGGTGGCGCTGCTCGCGACCGCGGACCGCAGCCGGCATGTGCTGGCCGTCATCCTGCACCACATCTGCTGCGACGGGTCCTCGCTCCAGCCGCTCGCGGCCGACGTCGCCGTCGCCTACGAGGCCCGGGTGCAGGGAAAGACCCCGGATTGGGAGCCGTTGACCGTTCAGTACGCGGACTACAGCGTCTGGCATCGCAGTCTGCTCGGTGACCCGGACGATCCGGATTCGCGCGCCGCCCGCCAATTGCGCTATTGGTCCGAGCGACTGGCGGGCATGCCGCCGGTCCTGGAGCTGCCCGCGGACCGGCCGCGTCCCCCCCGCCAGTCCATGCGCGGCGACGTCGCGGACACGGTGATTCCGGCCGAGACCTTCGCCGGGATCGAACGGCTGGCACGCGCGGCCAACGTCACGACGTTCATGGTCGTCCACGCGGCGCTGGCCGTCCTGCTGGCCCGGATGTCGGGTTCGGCGGACGTCACGATCGGCACGCCGGTCGCCGGTCGCGGCGAACGGGCGCTCGAGCCGCTCATCGGCATGTTCGTCAACACCGTGCCGCTGCGTACCGAGGTGTCCTCCGACGAGTCGTTCACCGAGTTCCTGACTCGCGTCAAGGGCATCGACGTCGATGCCTTCGCCAACAGTGACCTGCCCTACGAGCGCGTCGTGGACGAACTGCATCCGAAGCGGTCCCTGGCATACGCGCCGCTGTGCCAGGTGTATCTGGCGTTCGAGAACATGGGCCGGGCGAGCTTGGAGCTGTCCGAACTCACCGTCGAGCTGCTGGATCCCGGCGCCGAGCCGGCGAAGGTGGACATCATCGTCACCGTCGCCGAGAACACCGCCGCGGGTGGCGATGTCGCGCTGCGGATCAACTACGCGACGGACCTGTTCGACCGGGAGACCGTCGAAGAGTTCGCCGAGCGGCTGAACCGGATACTCGACGCGTTCGTGGCTAATCCGCGGGCGCGTGTCGGCGACGTGGACCTGTTGTCGGGTGTCGAGCGCCTGGGATTGGTCCCGGCATCCGGTGGTCGTGCCGAGAAACCCCGGGTGCTGGCGGATGTGCTGCTGGTCGGTGAGCGCACCGCGCCTGCCGTGGTGGCGGGCAATCGTGTGCTCACCTACGGGGAGCTCGACGAGTGGTCGAATCGTCTCGCCCGCGTGCTGATCGACTGGGGCGTGGGACCGGGAGACCAGGTCGCGCTGGCCATGGGACGGTCGGTGGAATTCGTGGTCGGCGTGTGGGCGGTGGCGCGGGCGGGCGCCGCGTTCGTGCCGGTCGACCCGCGCTACCCCGCCGAGCGGGTGGCGCACATGATCGCGGACTCGAACGTGGACGTCGCGCTCAGCATCGAGGCGTCGCACGCCCTGCTGCCCGGCCACGTGCGGCAGCTGGTCCTGGACCACCCGGCCACCGAGGCGTTCCTCGCGGCGTACTCCTGCGCGGCGGTGACCGACGCGGATCGCCTGCGCGCCTGCCGGGTGGCCGACGCGGCCTATGTGGTGTACACCTCGGGCTCGACCGGCAAGCCGAAGGGCGTGGCGGTGACCCACGAGGGATTGGCGAATTTCGCGATCGAGCAGCGGGAGCGCTATCGCGTCGACCGGCGGTCCCGCGTGCTGCAGGTGGCGGCGCCCGGCTTCGACGCGGTGATGCTGGAGCTGCTGATGGCACACGCGAACGGCGCGGTGCTGGTGGTGTCGCCGCCGGAGGTGTTCGCCGGTGCGCAGCTGTCGGAATTGATTCGCGCACAGGAGGTTTCGCACGCTTTCGTGACGCCGAGCGTGCTGGCGACGATGTCGCCCGCCGGGCTCGACTCGCTGCAGGTGCTGGTGGCGGGCGGCGAAGCGGTGTCGGCCGAGACGGTGGCCGTGTGGGCGCCGGGACGACGGCTGCACAACGGATACGGGCCCACCGAGACCACGATCATGGTCGCGATCAGCGACCCGCTGTGCGTCGGCGACCCGGTGACCATCGGCGGCCCGATCCGCGGCGTCGACGCGGTGGTCCTCGACGAGCGGTTGCGTCCCGTCCCGGTCGGGGTGACCGGGCAGCTGTACGTCTCCGGTGTTCAGCTCTCCCGCGGGTACCTCAACCGGCCCGCCTCCACGGCGGTCACGTTCGTCGCCAACCCGTACGGCCCTGCGGGCACCCGCATGTACGGCACCGGTGACCTGGCGCGCTGGACCGCCGAACACACGTTGGAATACTTGGGGCGCACGGACTTCCAGGTCAAGATCCGCGGGCAGCGCATCGAATTGGGCGAGATCGAAGCCGTGCTCGCCGGACACTCCGCCGTCGCGGCGGCCGTCGTGGTCGGCGTGCACGCCGAGAGCGGCTCGCGGCTGGCGGCGTACGTGGTGCCCGCGGACGGCTCGGTCGACACCGCGGAGCTGACCGACTACGCGGCGCAACGCCTGCCGTCGCACATGGTGCCGGACACGGTCATGGTGCTCGACACCCTGCCGCTGTCGTCGGTCGGCAAGGTCGACCGCGCGGCCCTGCCGGAACCGGAGTTCGCTCCCGGCGTCGAGTTCGTCCCGCCACGCAATGCCACCGAGCAGATCGTCGCCGACATCTGCGCGGGCGTGCTCGGCATCGACCGCGTCGGCGTTCTCGACAGCTTCTTCGACCTCGGCGGCAACTCGCTGTCGGCCACCCGCGCCGCGGCGCAGCTCAGCGGCGCGTTCGGTGTCGAGGTGCCGTTGCGCGCCATCTTCGAGACGCCGACCATCGGTGCGCTGGCCGAGCGGCTGCGTAGCGCCGACGCGGCGACTCGGCCGCCGCTGGTCCCCCAGGAGCGCCCGGACCGGCTCCCACTGTCGCCGGCGCAGGCCCGCATGTGGTTCCTCAACCAGTTCGACACGAGCTCAGCGGTGTACAACATCCCGCTGGTCGTGCGGATGTCCGGAGACCTCGACGTGACCGCGATGCACGCGGCGATCGCGGATGTGCTCGAACGGCACGAGGCGCTGCGCACCGTCTACCCCGACAGCGACAGCGGACCACACCAGGTGATCGTGCCGGTGGAGGCGGCGCTGCGTCCGCTGACGCCGGTGACCGTCGCGGCCGAGGAGATCGAGGCGAGTGTCGCCGCCGAGGTGACGACGGGCTTCGACGTCACCACCGAGGTGCCGTTGCGGGTGGCGCTGCTGCGCAGTGCACCCGACGACCATTCCCTGGTGCTCGTGGTCCATCACATCAGCTTCGACGGATCGTCGCTCGCACCGCTGGCCGCGGATCTGATGACCGCCTACCGGGCCCGGGTCCGGCGCGAAGCGCCACAGTGGGCGCCGTTGCCGGTGCAGTACGCGGATTACGCGCTGTGGCAGCGGAAGCTGCTCGGCAGCGAGGACGATCCGCACAGCCCGACCGTCGCGCAGACCAACTATTGGCTCGCGGCCCTCGCCGGACTGCCCGAGGTGCTGGATCTGCCCACCGACCGTCCGCGGCCGGCGAAGCAGTCGTTCCGCGGCGCGACCGTCTCGGCCACCCTTCCCGCGGATTTGCACCGGGAAGTGGTCGCGCTGGCCCGCCGCCACGACGCGACGGTCTTCATGGTGATGCACGCGGCCTACGCGGCGTTGCTGGCGCGGCTGTCCGGCACCGGGGACATCGCGGTCGGCACCCCGATCGCCGGTCGCGGCGAGCCGGGGCTGGACGGCTTGGTCGGCATGTTCGTCAACACGCTGGTGTTGCGCACGCACATAGCGCCCGGAGCGTCCTTCGTCCGGATCCTGGATCAGGTCCGGGCCACCGATCTGGCCGCTTTCGAGAACGCCGACATCCCGTTCGAGCGCTTGGTCGAGGTGTTGAACCCGCCGCGCTCGACGGCGCACGCGCCGCTGACGCAGGTCGGCTTCTCGTTCCAGAACATCGAGATCCCGACGGTGCGGTTCGAGGGCTTGACGGTGTCGGCGCAGATGGCCGATCCGAGCGTGGCGAAATACGACCTGCACCTGAATCTGGTCGACGCCTTGGCGCCGGACGGTGAGCCGGGTGACATGGCTGTCGAATTCGGCTACGCGACAGACCTTTTCGACGAGTCGACGATCACGGCGATGTTCGATCGCTACCTGCTGTTGCTGCGCGCGATCGTCCTCGATCCCACCCGCGCCATCGGCGACATCGATCTGCTCACCGAACCGGAAGCGCAGCATATCGCGCAGCGGTCCAGCGGTGCGATCACCCAGGCACCGGCGGTGACGATCGCGGATCTGTTCGCCGCGCAGGCGGCGGCGACGCCGGAACACACGGCGGTGGTGGACGCCGCCGGTGGAGCCCGGCTCGATTACCGGGAATTCGCGGCCCGGGTGAACGCGCTGGCGCGTGCGCTGATCCGGCGCGGAATCGGCCCGGAGACCGTCGTGGCGGTGGCGATGCGCCGCTCGGTGGACCTGCTGACCACGCTGTACGCCATCCACGCGGCGGGTGCGGCCTACTTGCCGCTGGACCCGGATCACCCCGTCGATCGGGTGCGCGCCGTTGTGTCCGACGCACGGCCCGTCGCGATCCTCACCCGTCCGGACGATCGGGCGAGTCTGCCCGGCGACGTGCCGGCCTGGACGCTCGGCGACCTCGAAGCCGAGCGGCTGGACGCCTCGGCGGTGACCGATGCCGACCGGACGCGCCCGCTGCGTCCGGATGACCTGGCCTACGTCATCTACACCTCCGGCTCGACGGGTGTGCCCAAGGGCGTGGCGATTCCGCACGCCGCGGTGGTGAACCAGTTGCGCTGGATGCGCGAGCACTACCGACTCGGCGGCGACGACGTCATGCTGCTGCGCACGCCGGTGACCTTCGACCTCTCGGTCTGGGAGCTGTTCTCCGCGTTGACCTGTGGCGCGGCCTTGGTCGTCGCCGGTCCCGACGCGCAGAGCGATCCACGGGAAGTGGCCCGGCTGATCGCCGACTATCGGGTGACCACGGTGGATTTCGTGCCGTCGCTGCTCTCGGCGTTCCTCGAGGTGGCCGCTCCGCGCGAATTCCCCACCCTGCGGCGGGTGCTGTGCATCGGTGAGGCGCTGTCTGCCGAGATCGTGCGCCGGTTCCGGGATTTCAGCGACGCGCGCATCGACAATCTGTACGGCCCGACAGAGGCCGCGGTCAGCGTCACCGCGCACCGGATCGACTCGGTCGAGGGCGCGGCGGTGCCGATCGGCGTGCCCGAGGCGAACGTGACCGTGCACGTCCTGGACGGGCGGTTGCATCCGGTGCCGATCGGCGTGACCGGTGAGCTGTACCTCGGCGGTGTCCAGCTGGCTCGCGGGTACCAGGACCGCCGGGGCCTGACGGCGGCGACGTTCGTCGCCGATCCCTTCGCCGGCACGCACGGCGCTCGGCTCTACCGCACCGGAGACCTGGTGCGCTGGGACGAGGACGGCAACTTGCGTTACGTCGGCCGCGCCGACACCCAGGTGAAGCTGCGCGGCCTGCGGATCGAACTCGGCGACATCGAAGCGGCGCTGGTCGCGCACGAGCAGGTGCACGCGGCCGTCGCGCAGGTACGCGTCGGCGGCGGCGAGCAGCGGCTGGTCGCCTACGTGGTCGCGGACGCGGCACTCGACGTCCGGCAGGTCCGGACCGTGCTGCGGGACCGGCTGCCTGCCTACATGGTGCCCTCCTCGGTGACCCGGATCGACTCGATTCCGCTCAACGCCAACGGCAAGGTGGACTACCGGGCGCTGCCCGAACCGGACCCGAGCGTGCAGGAGTCCGAGTTCCGGCCGCCGCGGGGCCTGGTCGAACAGGCGATCGCCGCGGTCTTCGCGGAACTGTTCGACCGGCCGGAGATCGGCGCGGACGACGACTTCTTCGAACTCGGCGGCAACTCGCTGGTCGCGACGCGCGCATTGAGCCGGATCGGCGACGTCGTCGACGTGACCATCCCGGTGCGCGCGATCTTCGAGGCTCCGACCGTGGCCGGCCTGGCCGAGCGTATCGCCCGGTTGCGCGCGATTCCCGGTCTTCCCGCGCCGACTCCGGTCCCGCGGCCGGAACGCATTCCGCTGTCGCACGCGCAGACGCGGATGTGGTTCCTGAATCAGTTCGACCCGGCCGCACCTGGATACGTGGTGCCGCTGGCGATCCGGCTGGAAGGCGAGCTCGATCTGGCGGCTCTGACCGCTGCCGTGGGCGATGTCGTCGAACGGCACGAGAGCCTGCGCACGATGTACCCGGCGGTCGACGGCACACCGACCCAGGTCGTGCTGAACGCCGAGGACGTGCTGGCGAGGTGCGATCTCACCCCGCAGGCGGTCGGCGAGCGGGAGCTGCCACACCGGCTGGCCGAATTCTGCGGCACCGGATTCGACGTCGCCGCGGGCGTGCCGCTGCGCGTGGCGCTGTACCAGTTGTCGGACGAGGCGTGGACGCTCGCGCTGGCCGCGCACCACATCAGTTGCGACGGCTTCTCGGTGGCTCCGCTCGCCACCGATCTGGTGACGGCGTATCGGGCTCGTTCCGGCGGTACCGCACCGGACTGGGCGCCGCTGGCGGTGCAATTCGCCGACTACGCCCTGTGGCAGCGAGCGGTGCTCGGTTCCGTCGACGACCCGGATTCGTTCGTGGGCCGCGACATCGCCTACTGGCGAACCCGACTCGCGGGCGTCCCCGATCTGCTCGAGTTGCCGACCGACCGCCCGAGGCCTATCGAACAGTCCCAGCGCGGCGCGGTGATCCAGGTCGCCATCCCCGGTGAACTGCAAGGCCGGGTGGAATCGCTGGCGCGGCGAGCCGGGGCCACGACGTTCATGGTGGTGCACGCGGCCCTGGCGGTGCTGCTGTCGCGGCTGTCCGGCAGCGACGACATCACCGTCGGCGTTCCGCACGCGGGCCGGGGCGACCGGTCGCTGGACCACCTGGTCGGAATGTTCGTCAACACCTTGGTGATGCGGACCCGGATCTCCCTCGATCAGACCTTCGCGAGCTTGCTGGACGACGTGCGGCGCAGCGACATCGAGGCGTTCGACCACGCCACGGTGCCGTTCGAGCAACTGGTCGACGCGCTCAACCCGGTGCGCTCGACCGCGCACACGCCGTTGTTCCAGGTGCTGCTCGCCTATCAGAACATGGCCCGAGCTCGCGTCGAGCTGCCCGGCCTCACCGTGGAGAATGTGGACCCGGGCGACAGCGCGGCGATCTACGACCTGCTGTTGATGATCAGCGAGGGCCACGGCACCCACAACGAGCCCACCGGCATGACGCTGCGGCTGACCTACGCCATGGACCTCTTCGACGAGGACACCGTGCGGCGCTTCGCCGACCGATTCGTTCGCGTTCTCGACGCGGCGGCCCGCGACGCCGAGGCCACCGTCGGGGCGCTCGGGTTGCTCGACGAGGCGGAGCGGTCGCAGGTGCTGGAGCGGTGGAACGACACCGGTGGCTCCGCCGCGGGGGGCCGGACGCTGGTCGACGTCTTCGACGAACAGGTCGCCCGCACCCCGGACGGTACGGCGCTGCGCCTGCCGGACGGCAGCACGTCGACCTATCGGGACTTCGACGCGAACGTCAACCGGCTGGCCCGGTGGCTCATCGCGCGCGGTGCCGGTCCGGAAACGGTGGTGGCGGTGGCGATTCGCCGCTCGGCCGAGCTCGTCACGGCTCTCTACGCGGTGGTGAAGGCGGGCGCGGCGTTCCTGCCGATCGACCCGGATCACCCGAGCTCGCGGATCGCGCACGTGCTGGGCGCGGCCGGTCCGCTGCTGGTGCTCACGACCGCGAGCGACGGCGACGGTCTGCCGGACGAATTCGAGTACGCGCCGATCGACCGGCTGGACGTGACGAGCCTGTCCGGCGCTCGGATCACGGACACCGAACGTCGCACACCGCTGCGGCCGAACCACTTGGCATACGTGCTGTTCACTTCCGGATCGACGGGCGTTCCGAAGGGCGTGGCCCTGACCCATGCCGCCACCGTGAGCCAGTTGGCCTGGGCCCAGCGGCAGTGGCCGCACAGCGCGTCCGACGCTGTGCTGCACAAGACGCCGATCACCTTCGACATCGCCGTGTGGGAGTTGTTCTGGCCCTTGCAGACCGGCGCGCACATCGTGGTCGCCGAACCGGGCGGTCACCGCGACCCCGCCTACCTCGCGGAGATCATCGCGCGCAACGAGATCACGACCGTGCACTTCGTGCCGTCGATGCTCGACGTCCTGCTGGAATCCGCCGGTGTCGCCGAACTGCCGTCGATCCGGCGGGTGTTCGTCGCGGGCGAGGCGTTGGCACAACGCACGGTCGACGCGGCGGAGCGCGTCTTCGCGCACGCGGAACTGGTGAACTGGTACGGGCCCGCGGAAGCGGAGGTGGTGACCGCGCAGCGGTGCACACCACATGCGACGACCGCCGCGACGGTGCCGATCGGCGCGCCCGCCGCGGGCATGAAGGCCTACGTGCTGGATGCGCGGTTGCGGCCGGTGCCGATCGGCGTCGTCGGTGAGCTGTACGTCTCGGGTGTCCAGTTGGCGCGCGGTTACCACGCGCGCGCCGACCTCACCTGCGGCGCGTTCGTCGCGAACCCGTTCGGTGCGGCGGGGGAGCGGCTGTACCGGACCGGTGACCTGGTCCGGTGGCGCAAGACCGGGGAGCTGGAGTATCTGGGCCGCAGCGACTTCCAGGTGAAGGTGCGCGGCCAGCGGGTGGAGCCGGGTGACATCGAGTCCGCGCTGCGCGCTGTCGCGCAGGTGGCGCGTGCGGTGGCAATCGTGACCACCGAACGCATCATCGGATACGTCACCCTCGCACCGGGCGCGGTGACCGACGGTCGCGCGATCCGCGAGCAGCTGACCCGCACCTTGCCGTCCTACCTGGTGCCGGACGCCGTGCAGGTGCTCGACGCGATGCCGCTCACCGCGAACGGCAAACTCGATCGGTCGGCGCTGCCCCGGCCGGTGTTCGACGTCGGCGACGCCTTCGTCTCGCCGCGCACCGACGCCGAGGCGGTGCTGGCGCGGCTGGTCGCCGACCTGACCGGCGCGGACCGGGTGAGCGTGACGGCGAACCTCTTCGAGATCGGTGTCAACTCACTGTCGGCCGCCCAGCTCGCGGCCCGAGCACAGGCGGCTGTCGGTGTCGACGTCGGCATCCGGGACGTGTTCGACGCGCCGACGATCGCCGCACTGGCCGAACGGATTTCGGCACGGACCCGGTCCACCGCGGTTGCTCTGACCGCACGGCGACGCGCGGGTGCGGTCCCGTTGGCGGCGGCGCAACGGCGCATCTGGTTCCTCAACCAGTTCGACACCGCCTCCTCGGCCTACAACATCTGCTTCGCGGCCCGCCTGACCGGCCCGCTGGACACCGACGCGCTGCGGGCGGCCTTCCTGGACGTGGTGACCAGGCACGAGCCCTTGCGGACGGTGTATCCGCTCATCGACGGCGAACCCCACCAAGTGGTGCGCGACGTCGCGGCGATCGGCGCGGAAGTGGCCCTCGCAGCGGACCCGGTCAGCGGCGAAACGGAACTCACCGAGCGGATCCGGCACGCGGTCGAGGCGGGATTCGACGTCGCGGAATCGACACCCGTGCGGGCGCGGCTGTATCGCACCGCGCCGGACACGCATGCGCTGGTGGTCGTGGTCCATCACATCGCGGCCGACGGCGCGTCGATGGCTCCGCTCGCGCGGGACGTGTTCGCCGCGTACCGAGCGAGGGTGAGCGGCCACGCGCCGCAGTGGGAACCGCTGGCGGTCCAGTACGCCGACTACGCGATGTGGCAACAGGAGTCGCTCGGCGCCGAGGACGATCCCAGCTCGCCGATCGCCCGGCAGATCGAATACTGGACCGATGTTCTCGACGGCTCGCCCGAGCTGCTGGCCATGCCGACGGACCGGCCGCGGCCCGCCACCCTGTCCACCGACGGTGGCAACATCCGGTTCGAGATGCCGGCCCGGCTGCACGATGCCGTCGTGCGGCTGGCCCACCGGGAGGGCGTCACCGTGTTCGTCGTCCTGCACGCGGCGCTGGCGATCCTGCTGGCGCACACCGCGCACAGCGACGACATCACGGTCGGCACGCCGGTGGCCGGTCGCGGCAGGCCGGAACTCGACGATCTGGTGGGCATGTTCGTGAACACGGTGGTGCTGCGCACACGGATCGACGAGAACCGATCGTTCCGGGAACTGCTCGGCGAGGTGCGCGACGTCGACCTCGAAGCGCTCGCCAACGCCGACCTGCCCTACGAACGGCTCGTCGACGTCATCGGACGTCCGCGTTCGACGGCGTATTCGCCGCTGTTCCAGGTGATGTTCGGGTTGCAGAACACGCGGGCGGCCCGATTCGAGCTGCCCGGCATCGGCGTGGAAGTCCTCGATCCCGGCATCGCACAGGCCAAGGCCGACCTCACCGTGCTGGTGACCGAACGCCGCGAGGGCGATCAACCCGCCGGAATCGATGGCGAGATCATCTACGCCACCGATCTTTTCGTCGAGTCGACCGCGCAGGCGCTGGCCGAGAGATTCGTTCGTGTCCTCGAGGCCGTCGTCACCGATCCCGCGCGGCCGATCGGCCGCATCGGTCTGCTGAGCGAGGCCGACGCCGAACGGTTGGTGCCCGTGCGGGGCATCGAGGGCGCGCAGCCGTGCCTGCTTCCGGATCTGCTGGCCACCGCCGTGGCGGCGGCCCCGGCGGCGACGGCGCTGATCGGGGACACCGAAACCCTCACCTACGCCGAACTCGACAGCAGGGCCAACCGCCTCGCCCGTGGGCTGCTCGCCCGTGGCGCCGGCCCGGGAGTGTTCGTCGCGCTGGCCGTGCCGAGGTCGGTCGACTATCACGTCGCCATGTGGGCGATCGTGAAGACCGGCGCCACGTTCGTCCCGGTGGATCTGCGCTACCCCGTCGAGCGGATCGCCCACATGGTGAGCGATTCCGGCGCCGGGATCGGCATCACGCTCGCGACCACTCGCGCGGCGCTGCCGGACAGTGTGGATTGGCTGATGCTCGACGAGGCACGGACGGCGGAGGTGATCGCCGCGCAGCCGGACAAGCCGGTGACGGACGCCGAACGCGGACGTGTCCTGCGGGTGGAGGATGCCGCCTACCTGATCTACACATCCGGTTCGACGGGGACGCCCAAGGGCGTCGTGGTCACGCATGCCGGGTTGGCGAACTTCGCCGCGGAGCAGCGTGATCGGTACCGGGTCGACGGCACGTCCCGGGTGCTGCAGGTGGCGGCGCCCGCGTTCGACGCGGTGCTGCTGGAAGCGTTGATGGCGCACGCGGCCTGCGCGGCGTTGGTCGTGTCGCCGCCGGAGGTGTTCGGCGGCCCGGATCTGGCCGAACTGATCCGGACGCATCAGGTGTCGCACGCCTTCCTGACGCCGAGCGTGCTGGCCACCATGTCGCCCGCCGGCCTCGAGTCGGTACGGATGCTCGCGGTCGGCGGTGAGATGGTGCCCGCGGAACTGATCGCCACCTGGGCGCCCGGCCGGCGGTTGCACAACATCTACGGCCCGACCGAGACGACGATCGTGATCACGATGAGTGACCCGGTGCAGCCCGGCGATCCGATCGCCATCGGCGGCCCGATCCGTGGCGCCGAGGCAGTGGTGCTGGACGCGCGCCTGCGACCGGTGCCGGTCGGTGTCGCGGGGGAGCTGTACCTCGCGGGTGCCCAGTTGGCGCGCGGATACCTCAACCGGCGCGCGGTCACAGCCGGTGCGTTCGTCGCGAATCCCTACGGCGCGCCGGGTGCGCGGATGTATCGCACCGGCGACATCGTCCGCTGGACCGCGCAGCGCACGTTGGAATACGTCGGCCGCAGCGATTTCCAGATCAAGATCCGCGGCCAGCGCATCGAACTCGGCGAGATCGACGCGGCGCTGCTCACGTACCCGAAGGTGGCCGCCGCGGTGACCGTCAGCCGCACCGGGCCGGGAGGGCAGCCGCTGCTGGCCGCGTACATCGTGACCGACGCCGGAGCCGATGTGAACCCGGACGCCGTGCTCGAGCACGTCGCGTCGGCGTTGCCAGCGCACATGGTGCCGTCGGTCGTCACCGTGCTCGACCGCATGCCGATCACCTCGACCGGCAAAGTGGATCGGAAAGCGTTGCCCGAACCCGTGTTCCGAGTCACCGACGACGACGGGCAGACGGCGGCGACAGAGCTGGAGCGGACCGTCGCGGCCGCGTTCGCGGACGTGCTCGGCATCGAGTCGGTCGGTGTCACCACCTCTTTCTTCTCCCTCGGTGGCGATTCCATCCTGTCGATCCAGCTGGCTTCCCGGCTGAAGTCGGCCGGCGTGGTCGTGACGGCGCGCGACATCTTCGAGCACAAGACCGTCCGGGGCCTGGCGCGGGTCGCCGCGGCCGCCGAACGGGTCTCGCTCGCGGAGTTGCCGGGTGGTGGCGTAGGCCGGGTCCCGTTCACTCCGGTCGTCGCCTGGTTCACCGAACGCCTCGGCGCCGCACCTCGGTTCGCTCAATCGATGCTGGTGCGCTTGCCGCGCGAGGCGCGGGTCGAGGACGTCACCGTGACTGTGCAAGCGGTGCTCCGGCAGCACGACATGCTGCGTGCGCGGCTGCGCGACCAGTGGTTGGAGGTGCCGCCGGACAGCGCCGCCGACGCCGGGGACGTGGTGTTCGCCCGCACCTTCCGCGCACACGAGAAGCCGGGAAGCGACGGGTTCACCGCGGTGGCGGAAGCGGCGTTGGCCGAGGCCTCCGACCGTCTCGACCCGGCGGCGGGCCGGATGGTGCAGGTCGTGTGCCTGCTGCCGGAATCCGGTGTCGAGGCCGAAGCACGCGCTCTCGTGGTCGTTCATCACCTGGCGGTCGACGGTGTGTCGTGGCGGATCCTGATCCCCGACTTCGCGACGGCATGGCAGCAGGTCACCCAGGGGCGCGCGGTGGAACTGCCCGCACAGGGCACATCCATGCGCCGGTGGGCGCACGCGGTGGCCGACGCCGCCGCGGCCCGCGCCGGAGAATTCGAACTGTGGCATCGGATGGGCACGGCCCCCGACCCGCTGCTCGGCAGCGCGGTGCTGGATCCCGCCGTCGACGTCCAGTCGACCGTGCGGCATCTGACGGTATCCCTCCCCACCGATGTCACGTCCGCGTTGCTCGACGTGGTCCCGAAGGCCGCGCACGGCAGCGTGGACGACGCGCTGCTGGCCGCTCTGGCCGTGGCGACGACCCGCTGGCGCCACCGCCGCGGCGTCGCGCACGCGGGTGTCAAAGTCCTGCTGGAGGGACACGGCCGGGCGGAACAGATCGCCGAGGGCGCGGATGTCTCCCGCACGGTGGGGTGGTTCACCAACACCTATCCGGTGGCGCTCGATCTGAACGGCGTCGAGACGGACGATCCGCGTGCCGCGGTGAAGGCCGTCAAGGAGCAGTTGCGCGGCATTCCGGACAAGGGCATCGGCTATGGCCTGCTGCGCTATCTGCACGCGGACACGGCCGAGCGGCTCGCCGCGCTGCCGGAGCCGCAGATCAGTTTCAACAATCTCGGCCGCGTCGGCGTCGACCTCACCGCACTGTCGGAGCTGGCGTGGATTCCGACCGACGAGCCGTTCGACCGGCGTGGCGCCTTCGACCCGGACATGCCCGCGGCCGCGGCCCTCACCATCGACGTCAACATCGTGGACACCGAGGCCGGTCCGCGCTTGTCGGCACAGGTCGGATACGCGTCCCGGTTGCTCGGGCACGACGACGTGACCGAACTCGTCGACGCGTGGGTCGATGCGGTGACCGCCATCGCGGAGGCGGCCCGGGCCGACGCGGACTGGGGCTTCTCACCCGCCGACGTGCCGCTCGTCGCGGTCACGCAGTCCGACCTGGACGCGTTCGCGGACCGATACGGCGCCCTCGGGGATGTCTGGTCGTTGGCGCCGCTGCAGGCGGGTCTGCTGTTCCACGCCGAACTCGCGGCGGGTGATCTCGACGTCTACACGGCGCAATCGACCCTCGCCCTCGCCGGTGTGCTCGACGAGGATCGGCTCGAGCGGTCCGCGGCGGCCTTGCTGCAGCGTCACCCCAACCTGCGCGCGGCGTTCGTCCGGACCGTCGAAGGCGTTCCGGCGCAGGTGATTCCCGCGGCCGCGGTCGTGCGCTGGCGGAGGGTCGATCTGCGCGACAGCACGACGACGCCGGAGGAGCTGATCGCGGCCGAGCGCGCGGTCCCGTTCGATCCGGCCGATCCTCCGCTGCTGCGTTTCCTGTTCGTCCAGGTGGGACCGCAGGACTACCGGCTGGTGCTGACGGCCCACCACCTGTTGCTGGACGGCTGGTCGCTGCCGTTGCTGTGGCGCGAGCTGATCGGCCTGTACGCGGTGAGCGCACGCGCCGAACTGTTGCCCGCCGCGGCGTCCTACCGCGGCTACCTGGAATGGCTGGATCGGCGCGAGCCGTCCATCGGTCTCGAGGTGTGGCGCGACGCCCTGCGCGACTTCACCGAACCCACGATGGTCGCCGACACGCGGACGCACACCACGGTCGGCATCCCGGTCGACCTCGCGGTCGAGCTGGATCGCGCCGTCACCGCCGAGCTGGTGGAATTCGCTCGGGCACGAGCGGTCACCATGGCGACGATCGTGCAGTTCGCCTGGGCGGTGGTCCTGGGCAACCTGCTCGGCGTCGAACGCGTCGTGTTCGGCAGCACGGTCTCGGGACGTCCCGCCGACCTGCCGGGTGTGGAATCGATGATCGGCTTGTTCATCAACACGATCCCGGTGGCCGTGCACGTCCCGCGGGACGCGACCGTGGCGGACGCGCTGTGGCGGTTGCAGGCGGACAACACCCGTTTGCTCGATCACCACGACGTCGAACTGCCCCGGATCCTGTCCGAGGCGGACGCCGGCCCGCTGTTCGACACGCTGGTCGTCTTCGAGTCCTACCCGGTCGACAGCAGTGGCCTCGGCGACGCGGACATCGACGGCATGCGGGTGGTCGCCGCGGACGGAAGCGACGCCGCGCACTACCCGATCACGGTCCAGGCCCATCAGACCGACCGACTGCACGTCCGGATCCGCTACCAGCGGACCCGCGTGGACGACCGGACGGCCGCCGGTCTGGCCGCTCGGATGGAGACAGTGCTGCGCGCTGTCACGGCCGATCCGGGAGCGCGGCTGGGCGCGCTCGACCTGTTGACCGCGGCAGAGCGCCGTGCGCTGGTACCCGCCACCGGCGGACCGGCCGAAGCGCCCCGAGTGCTGGCGGAGTTGCTGGCGTCCGGTGTCGCGGTGGATCCGGCGGCGGCGGCGGTGGTTTCGGCTGAGCGCACGCTGTCGTACGCCGAGTTGGACGCCTGGTCGAACCGTGTCGCACGCGGACTGATCGATTGGGGCGTCGGCCCGGGCGACCAGGTGGCGTTGGCGTTGGCGCGGTCGGTGGATCTCGTGGTCGGCATGTGGGCGGTGGCCAAGACCGGCGCCGCGTTCCTGCCGGTGGATCCGCGGAACCCGGCGGAACGTGTCGCGCACATGGTCGCCGACTCCCAGGTGCGGGTCGCGGTCACGGTTTCGGCGTCGCGAGAGCTGGTTGCCGACCCTGTCCGGCGGCTGGTGCTCGATGATCCGGAAATCGGCAAGGCGATCGAGGCGCGGTCCTCGGCCGCGGTGACCGACCGGGATCGGTTGCGGACGCCGCATTTTCGCGACGCCGCCTACGTGCTGTACACCTCGGGATCGACCGGAACGCCGAAGGGCGTTGCCGTCACGCACGAGGGTTTGGCCAACTTCGCTGCCGTGCAACGGGAACGCTTCGGCGCGGACAACCGCTCGCGGGTGCTGAACGCGTCCGCTCCCGGTTTCGACGTGGTGGTGCTCGAGCTGCTGCTGGCCCACACCAACGGCGCCGTGCTCGTGGTGCCGCCGCCGGAGGTGTTCGGCGGGCCCGACTTGGCGGAGTTCATTCGCGCGCAGCGGGTGTCGCACTCGTTCATGACGCCGAGCGTGCTGTCGACGATGTCGCCGGAAGGCCTGGATTCGCTGCGGGTGCTGATGGCCGGTGGCGAGGCGGTGACGCCGGAGATCGTGACGCAGTGGTCGCCGGGCCGGCGGCTGCTGAACGGATACGGTCCGACCGAGACGACGATCCTGGCCGGCATCAGCGATCCGCTGCATCCCGGCGAGACCGTCACGATCGGTGGTCCGATCAGCGGCGTCGAGGCCGTCGTGCTGGACGCGTGGCTGCGACCGGTGCCGGTGGGCGTGGTCGGCGAGTTGTATCTCGCCGGTGTGCAACTGGCCCGCGGATACGTCAACCGGCCGGTGGCGACGTCGGGTGCGTTCGTGGCGAACCCGTTCGGCGCGCCGGGGTCGCGCATGTACCGCACCGGTGACCTCGCTCGCTGGACGCCGGAACACTCCGTGGAATACCTCGGCCGCAGCGATTTCCAGGTCAAGATCCGCGGCCAGCGCATCGAGCTCGGTGAGATCGAGGCGGTGCTCGCCGCACAACCCGGGGTGGAGCACGCGGTGGTCGTGCTGCGCAAGGATGAGCGCGGCATCGGCAGGCTCGCCGGCTATCTGGTCGGCGCCGATGGCTTGGATCCGGAGGAGGTCAGGACCGCCGCGCGGCTGCGGCTGCCCGCGCACATGGTGCCCGACGTGTGCACGGTGCTCCCCGAATTCCCGCTCACCAGGACCGGCAAGCTCGATCGCTTGGCCCTCCCCGCACCGGAGTTCACGGCCGTACGGGCCTGGACGGCTCCGCGTACGGAGACCGAACGGCAGGTCGCGGACGTGTTCGGAAACGTCCTGGACCTCGACCGGGTCGGGGCCACCGACAGCTTCTTCGACCTCGGCGGCAATTCGCTGTCGGCGACCCGGGTGACCGCCCAGTTGAGCACCGCGCTCGGGGTGAGCGTCGGTGTTCGCGACCTGTTCGAAGCGCCGACGGTCGCCGAGCTCGCCGCCCGGCTGGACACCTCCGAGCGGGCGGTCCGGGTGCCCCTGGTAGCGCGCACCCGTCCCGCGCTCGTCCCGCTGTCGATGGCCCAGCAGCGGATGTGGTTCCTCAATCAGCTCGACACCGCTGTGGGCGCCTACAACATCCCGTTGGTGATCCGGCTGAAGGGCGAACTCGACCTCGATGCGTTGCGACGCGCGTGCGCGCTGGTCATCGCTCGGCACGAGTCGCTGCGCACCAAGTTCCCGATGACCGACGGGACGCCGCATCAGGTCGTGGTGCCCGTCGAGGAGGTCCCGGCCGGACTCGACGCGGTCGAGGTCGAGACGGAACGGCTGATGGAGCGTGTGCTCGCCACGGTGTCGGCGAGCTTCGACGTGACCCAGGCGCCCCCGGTGCGCGCGGAGTTGTTCCGGCTCGGCGAGGACGAGCACGTCCTGGTCATCGCCGTGCACCACATCTGCGCCGACGGGCAGTCCATGCTGCCGCTCGCGCGGGACGTGGCGATGGCCTACCAGGCGAGCAAGCAAGGCACGCCGCCGCTCTGGCCCGCGCTCGCGGTCCAGTACGCGGACTACACCCTGTGGCAGCGCGACGTGCTCGGCGACGAGCACGACCCGGGCTCGGTCCTGTCCCAGCAGTTGCGTTTCTGGAAGGACACCCTCGGCGGGTTGCCCGAACTGCTCGAATTGCCGACCGACCTGCCGCGCCCGCCGGTGGCGTCCATGCGCGGCCGCACGGTGGACTTCGCGATCTCCGCCGCGTTGCAGGAGCGGATCGGCGCGGTCGCACGCACGGCGAACGCGACGGTGTTCATGGTGCTGCACGCCGCGCTGGCCATCCTGCTTTCGCGGCTGGCCGGGGTCGGCGATGTCGCGGTGGGCACCCCGGTGGCCGGCCGCGGCGAGCGCGAACTCGACGATCTGATCGGCATGTTCGTCAACACCCTCGTGCTGCGGTCGCGGGTGTCGTCGCGCCAGTCGTTCGCCGAGCTGCTCGCGGCGACCCGGGAAACGGACCTGGCCGCGTTCGCGCATGCCGACGTGCCGTTCGAGCAAGTGGTGGAGGCGCTGAACCCGCCGCGGTCCACCGCGCATCTGCCGCTGTACCAGGTCACGCTCGATGTCCAGAACCTGAGCAAGGCCGCGCTGGAACTGCCCGGGTTGATCGTGGAGCCGGTCGAGAACGGATTCGAACCGGCGCAGGCCGACCTGAACCTGAACCTGGTCGAGCGGTCGGGTATCCAAGGGCAGCCGGACGGCATCCGCGGACGCCTGACCTACGCCACCGATCTCTTCGTCGAGGAGACGATGACCCGGTTCGCGCAGGCCTACGTGCGGATTCTGGAGGAGGTGACCGCGGACACCGCGGTCGCGGTCGGCGACATCGACCTCGTGGATGCGGGGGAGCGTCGAGCGGTGCTCGACGCGGCCGGTGACGCGGGGGTCGCGGTACCCGAGACCACCCTCGCCGAGCTGTTCGCCACTCAGGCCGCCGCACGGCCGGACGCGGTCGCGGTATCCGACGGCCGGGCGCAGCTGACCTACGCGGAGCTGGATCGGCGCGCCGCCGCGGTGGCGGCACGGCTGACCGAGCTCGGCGTGGCACCGGAATCGCTGGTGGCCGTGGCGTTGCCGCGCTCGACCGACCTGGTGGTGGGCTTGCTCGGCGTCGTGCGCGCGGGGGCGGGATATCTGCCGCTGGATGTGGCGTATCCGCCGGAACGGTTGCGTTTCATGCTCGACGACGCGCGTCCGTCCGCGGTGCTCACCACGGCGGGCATGTCCGCGGCGGTGCCGGACTGCGCCGCGCCGGTACTGCTGCTCGAGGATTGCGACGACGCTTCGGATCCGGTGGTTTCCAGCGCGCGACCGGGCAACATCGCCTACGTGATCTACACGTCGGGATCGACGGGCCGTCCCAAGGGCGTGACGGTCGGCCATCGTGAAGCGGTCACCCTGTTCACCAACGCGGCCGAGCGCTTCGACCTCGGACCCGACGACGTGTGGACGATGTTCCATTCCTACGCCTTCGATTTCGCGGTGTGGGAGATCTGGGGTGCGTTGCTGTCCGGCGGCAAGGTGGTCGTGGTCGACTACGACACCTCCCGGTCGCCGGAGAGCTTCGTGGAGGTCGTGGCCCGCGAAGGCGTGACGGTGTTGAGCCAGACACCCTCGGCCTTCTACGGTTTCGCCGATGCCGAGCGCCGCTACCGGGACGCGGGATGCCCGGCGGGCGATCTCGCGCTTCGCTATGTCGTCTTCGGCGGCGAGGCGCTGGACGCGTCCCGGTTGGACGACTGGTTCGCCGCGCATGCGCCGGGATCGCCGCGGCTGGTCAATATGTACGGCATCACCGAGACGACCGTGCACGTGACGTTCTCCGAGGTCACTCCGGCTCGGGCAGCGGCGGCCGGGATCGGTGCTCCGCTCCCCGGATTGCGGGTGTACGTCCTCGACGACCGCTTGCGGCCGGTGCCGATCGGCGTCGCCGGTGAGATCTACGTGGCCGGTGACCAGCTCTCGCGAGGGTATCTGGGAGCGCAGGCACTGACCGCGAGCCGATTCGTGGCCAACCCGTTCGACCTCGACGGCGCACGGCTGTACCGATCCGGGGACGTGGGCCGGTGGCGGAGGTCGGCGAGCGGGCTGGAGCTGGCGTACGCGGGCCGGGCCGATGCGCAGGTGCAGTTGCGCGGTTTCCGCATCGAACTCGGCGAGGTGGAGTCGGCGCTGCTGCGGCACCCGCTGGTTACCCAGGCCGCGGCGGCGGTGCACCGGCACGATCGCGGGGTGGACCAGCTGATCGGCTACGTCGTCGGCGGCGAGCGGATCGATCCGGCCGAGGTCCGCGAGACCGCCGCCGAGGTCCTGGCGAGCTACATGGTGCCCGCGGCGATCATGGTGCTGCCCGCACTGCCGTTGACGGTCAACGGCAAGCTCGATCGAAAAGCATTGCCTGCGCCTGAGTTCGAGGAATCGACGGCCGCGTTCGCGGCGCCACGGACCCACACGGAGAAAGTGATCAGCGACGTCTACGCGCACGTTCTGGGTGTCCGGCGCGTCGGGGCCACGGACGGGTTCTTCGACCTCGGCGGCAACTCGCTGCTGGCCACGATGGTGGTGACCGAGTTGCGCGGTCGCGGCGTGACCATCCAGCTGCCGTGGATGTTCGACGACGCGACGCCGCGGGCGCTGGCGGCCAGGGCCGACGGCGCGGCGGGCGGCTCGGGCCTGCAAGTGTTGCTGCCGCTGCGCGCGCAGGGCACGAAGCCCGCGGTGTTCGCGGTGCACCCCGCGGGCGGTCTGGCGTGGTTCTACGGTGGCGTGGTCGAGCATCTGCACAAGGACCGGCCGGTCTACGGCTTGCAGGATCCCCACGTCGTGGCGGGCGAACCGGGTGCGCATTCGGTCGACGAACTCGCCGAACGCTATGTGGCCGAGATACGCCGACTGCAGCCCAGCGGCCCGTACCACCTGCTCGGGTGGTCGCTGGGCGGTGCGATCGCCCATGCCGTAGCCGTCCGGCTCCAGCGGGAGGGGCAGCGGGTCGGCATGCTGGCGATGATGGACAGCGCCGTCGGCGACTCCGAGGCGCTGGCCGCGTCGATGAACTCCACCGCCGACGAGCCCGCGCCGGGCGAACTGATGGCCGATCTGCTCGGCGGCTGGCGTGAGCTGTTCGATCTGAGCGCGGAGGTGACCGCGGATACCCACGAACAGGCCTGGGCGGTGATTCGCGCGCAGGTCACCGCCACCGGCATGTTCACCGCCGAACAGGTCGACCGGGTGATGGAGAGCTTCGAGACCGCCACCGCCATCGCCGAGGAGTACCGGCCGGGCGTCTTCGACGGCGACCTGGTCTTCTTCACCGCGGGGAAAGACCGCGCTGACCGCGACGCCGTGGTGCGGACGTGGCGGCCCTTCATCACCGGCGACCTGCACAACACGGTCGTCGACGCACGGCATCTCGAATTGACCAACCCGCACGCATTGGCCGTCATCGGCCCGATCCTCGAAAGGTTCTTGAACGAATGCTGAAGACTCTCGATCAACTCCAGCAACTCCGGCTCGAGGACGGCAGGACGGTCGCCTGCACCAGTCCGGCCGAGGCGCGGATGTTGTGGGGCGAGATGTCGACCGACGGTTTCTACCGGCTAGCCGCCGCGCTCTTGCGACCGGGGGACATCGCACTCGATATCGGCGCGAACATCGGGCTGAGCGCGATGATGTTCGCCGACACCTGCCCCGGGGTGCGAGTGATCGCCGCCGAGCCGGCCCCGGCGACCTTCGACTGTCTACAGCGCAACATGGGCGTGCACGTGCCGGACGGGGTGGCGCTGCAGGTCGCGGTCGGCACCGCGCCCGGCAGTGCGCCGTTCACCTGGTATCCGCGAGCCTCGGCGAATTCCGGGCTCTATGCCGACCGCGCGGCGGACGACGAAGCCACCGAGATCTATCTGCGCAACAGCGGTCTCGACGACGAGGCGATCGCGCTCATCACCGCTGGGCTGCACGAGGGTGAGCGCATGGACGTCGAGGTCACTACCGTCTCGGCGATCCTGCGCGAGCACGGTCCGACCGCCGAGGTCGGCTTGCTGAAGGTCGATGTCGAGCGAGCGGAGCTGGACGTGCTGCTCGGGGTGGCCGACACGGACTGGCCGCGGATTCGCGCCGTGGTCGCGGAGGTGCACGACCGGGAGGATCGTTTGGCGCAGTGCTGTGCGTTGCTGCGCAGGCACGGCCTGCTCGCGCGAACCCGCCAGGACCCGAGCCTGACGGGGACCGAACTGCACGAGATCTACGCCGTGCGGCCGGAGACCGTCTGACGGTCTCCATCCGTGCGACATTTCATCCCGGCACGGGACCAGCCCCGAGGAGTCGAGGCTGTTCCCGTGCCGGATTGCTTCCGGTCGTGGCGTCGCTCTCCGCGTATATCCGTCCGGTCAGAACGCGGCTTCGTCGAGATCCATCACGCTGATGTCGACATCGGAGATCACCGACCACTCCGCGCTGAGGTGCGGCAGGACCGTCTTGGCGAAGAACGATGCCACGGCGATCTTTCCCTGGTAGAAGGCGCGGTCCTGGTCGGCGGGATCGGCATCCAATGCGGCGATGGCGATTTCGGCGGCGACGATCAGCCGCCAGGCGACGAGGAGGTCGCCGACGGCGAGCAGGAACCGGACGGAGTTCAGTCCGATCTTGTACAACTCGGTGGGTTGCTGCTGGGCGGCGAGCAGATGCTGGGTGAACCGACCCGCCATGTCCTGGACGTCCTCCAGCGCGGTGGCGAGCAGAACCTTCTCGGCCTTGAGCCGGCCGTTGCCCGTGGAAGAGTGAGCCGTGTCCCGGATCCGGCTCGCGAGGTGGGCCAGGGCGACGCCGCGGTCGCGGGCGATCTTGCGGAAGAAGAAGTCCTGCGCCTGGATGGCGGTGGTGCCCTCGTAGAGCGAGTCGATCTTCGCGTCGCGGATGTACTGCTCGATCGGGTAGTCCTGCAGGAAGCCGGAACCGCCCAGGGTCTGCAGCGACTCGGTCAGGTACTGGTAGGCCCGCTCGGAGCCGACACCCTTGACGATCGGCAGCAGCAGGTCGTTGACCCGCGCGGCCAGCTCCGCGTCCGCGCCCGAGATGTGCTGTGCCACCACATCGTTCTGGTGCCCGGCGGTGTAGAGATAGACAGCGCGCAGGCCTTCGGTGTATGCCTTCTGCATCATCAGCGACCGGCGCACGTCGGCGTGCCGGGTGATGGTCACCTTCGGCGCGGTCTTGTCGGCCATCCGGGTCAGATCGCTGCCTTGCACGCGGTTCTTCGCGTATTCGAGGGCGTTGAGGTACCCCGTGGACAAGGTGGCGATGGCCTTGGTGCCGACCATCATGCGGGCTTCCTCGATGACCTGGAACATCTGCGCGATGCCGTTGTGCACCTCGCCGACCAGCCAGCCCTTGGCCGGGATGCCGTGGCCGCCGAAGGTGACCTCACAGGTGGCGGACGCCTTCAGACCCATCTTGTGCTCGACGTTGGTGACGAAGACGCCGTTGCGCTCGCCCAGCTCACCGGTCTCGTGGTCGAAGTGGAACTTCGGCACGAAGAACAGCGACAGGCCCTTGGTGCCCGGTCCCGCGCCCTCGGGGCGGGCCAGGACCAGGTGCATGATGTTCGGGAACAGGTCGTCGGAGTCGGCGGAGGTGATGAACCGCTTGACGCCCTCGATGTGCCAGGAGCCGTCTTCCTGCTCGATCGCCTTGGTGCGCCCGGCGCCCACGTCGGAACCGGCGTCGGGCTCGGTCAGCACCATCGTGGCCCCCCAGTTGCGCTCGGTGATGAACTGCGCCCAGCGCTGCTGCTGCTCGGTGCCGACGCCGTGCATGATGTGGGCCATCGTCGGCCCGGTCAGGTACATGTAGGCCGCGGGCTGCGCCCCCAGCACGAATTCACTGATGGCCCAGCTGAGCATCGAGGGAGCGGGCACCCCGCCGACCGCCTCCGACTTGCCGACGCGCCACCAGTCGGCGTCGTACCAGGCGCGCACCGCCTTCTTGAACGGCTCGGGCAGGCTGACGGAGTGCGTGGCCGGATCGAAAACGGGCGGGGTGCGGTCGGTTTCGGCGTACGGTTCGGCGACCGGTCCCTCGGCCAGGCGCGCCGCCTCCGCCAGCATCGATCGCACGGTTTCTCCGTCCAGATCCCCGAACGCTCCGGTCCGCAGGATGTCGTCGAGTCCGTACACCTCGAAGAGGTTGAATTCGAGGTCGCGCACGTTGCTCTTGTAATGGCTCACGGGCCAATGCCTTTCGAGAAACGGCCGGTGTACCGGCGAGGGAATCGGCGGGCGCACCTTCAGGTGATCACCCACGGCACACTGTGCGGCACCGACAACTCGAAATCAATCTGATGTTAATGACCGCTAAGTAAAGTGCGAGTTGGGTGGTGGCATTCAATCCGCTGCTAGCGCATATTCGGCGCGAATAAGTTAATAGCCACTAAGTGGTACAAATCACTGCGCGCCGACTCGGCCGTGGATTCCGGCGGTTCCGATTCCCTCCCCGATGGCCACGAGAATCTCGACGAGCTCGGCACGCCGCCGGAAGCGGGGATTGCGTACGGCATCTATGACCACCGTGGTGACGGCCCGGCTGAGCACCCGCGCGCTCGGCGCGGACAGGTCCGGCCGCACGGCCTGCAGCATGCGGGCCCACTGGGCGATGCCGTCGAGGCGCACCCGTCGGTAGCGCTGCACCCCGTCGCCCGGCAGATGCCGGATCTCGCTGACGGTGATCGCCAAGAGATCGGGTTCGTCGACGCCCAGCTGGGCGAAGCTGCGCATGAGCGAGCGCATGGACTCCTCGGCGCTACGACCCTCGGCGATGGCCCGGGCGAGCAGCAGTCGCAGCCACTCGTCCTGGCGCCGGACGATCTGGTCCAGCAAATCCGCCTTGCTCGAGAAGTGGTGATAGAGCGCGGGTCCGGTCACGCCGACGGCCGCACCGATGTCTTCGATGCCCACGGCGGCGTAGCCGCGGGTGCTGAACAGTCGCGCCGCCTCGGCGAGCATCCGCTCCGACCGCAGCGCTCGGTCGAGTGCGGCGTTGCCGGTCTCCATGCGTGGTGGCCGGTTCGGCGCGTGGCCGGCCGGGCGCGCGGGCATCCGGGTCGTGATCACGGCCGCGACGGCGGCGTCGAGCACCTGCGCGGCGGCCGGTGCGGGCAACTCGGCGCGATGATAGGAGGGGCTGACCGCGATCGACACCACACACCAGCTGAGCAGTTCCACATCGGCGGCGCTCAGCTCGGGGCGGCGCAGGCGGATCGTGCGCCGCAGGTAGCGGGTCAGCCGCGCGACGCGGACGAGCACCGCGGTCTTGTCGGCGGCGGTCAAGTTGCGGAACTCCAGTTGCCACAAGCGCGGCAGGCCGCGCAGCTCGAGCGCGACCCGGACCAGTTCGGCCAGGACCGCGCCACCGGAATCGTCGGCGCGATACGCGGCATCGAGCCGGTGGAGCGTGTTGTCGAGCCCGACCATCAGGCACTGTCCAAGAAGTTGCTGCTTGTTGTGGAAGTGCCGATACAGCGCCGTCGCCGAGATGCCGACCGCGGCGGCGATGTCGGCCATCGTCGTGCCGTAATAGCCGCCGTGCGTGAAGGCGTCGACCGCGGCGTCGAGGATCATTTCGCGCCGATGCGGTGGTCTTCGTCGTGGCTGTCCGCCGTGCGCCTGTGTGCCCATCGCGGTCAGTGTCGCCTATCGGATCATCCTCGGCGGGGGCGGGCCGCCTCCGCGTGCGAGCCGTTCGCTGGTGTGCGCGGCGGGATCCGGCGCGACGGTCATCCTGATGACGATTTCGTCATAGCCGACGCCGCGGTTCTACTGTCGAGTAGGCTTCCCGCAGCTATCACCAGCCCGGGGATCGTTCATCGATCAGGTAAGCAGAGGGAGCCCGCCCGTGAGCGCTGAGACCGCGGACGCCACAGCACTGTCCAGCATGGCGGCCCGCCTGCGCATTGCGTCGACCGTCATCCTGCGGCGCGCTCGGCGGGATCCCGAGGAACGGCGGCTTTCCGCGACGCAGTGGGCAGTTCTCGGTCGTCTGCATCGGCACGGCGCCATGGCCGCGGTCGACTTGGCGCGACTGGAGATGCTCCGGCCGCAAACGATGCGCAACGTGGTCGACGGATTGCGTGATCAGGGCCTGATCGTCGGTGTGCGCGACCCGAACGACGGACGCCGGGTGAACCTGACCCTCACCGAAGAAGGCCGCGCGTGGGTGTGCGGTCACCAGGCCTCCGCTAACGACGCACTCACGCAGGTGTTGTCGGAGAGCCTGCGGACCGGTGAGTTGGACAAGGTCGGCGAGGCGCTGGATCTGCTGGAGCGCATCGCCTACGGATGATCGCGGCGCGGCTTCGCCGAGCGCGGGCTGCCTCGAGGGCGGATCACCTCGCCGGGCAGCCGCACGATGACATCGCAGCCGGTCCGTCGGCAGACGGGTGAGCGCCCGGGTCCAGAGATCGATGATCGCACGGCCGCACTCGTCGGCGGTGCGACCGACCGGTGGGTCCAGGACGGCGCCGTGGATCTGCGCCTCCACCGCCTGCACGAGCAGCACGGCCGTCAACGCCGGGTCGGCGCCGCCGACGTCGAGGCGGCGCAGATGGAACTCCACTTCGCCCGCGAGTACCTGTTCGAGCCGGCGCAGGCGTTCGACGCCCTCACGTGTGCACGGCGCTTGATCGAAGAGCAGCCGGTGCATCTCCGGTTGCGCGGTGTGCAACCGCGTCACGGCGTCGACGAGCTGCCGGATGGTTTCGCGCAGCGGTGGCTGCTCGCGCGCAGGCGCTCGGCCGCGACGAGGAGCGCCAGGGATGCCTCGCGCGGGTGACGTTCGGCGAGCGCGTACAGCAGCGCGTCCTTGTTCGGGACGTAGTGGTACACCTTAACGTCGAAACCCTTCGCCGCCGCCGGCGCCGCGAACGGCCACATGGCCGCGGCGTGCCCACCGGCGCCGTGGATCAGGATCATCTGCACGTCCGCCCCGGTCGGCGGACACGTTCGACGTGCACCCGGTGCCCGCGCCACGACCAGGTGCCCGACTGCGGCCGTAGCTCCGGGTCCGCCGCGCAGGTCGTAGGGAAGGAATGCGAGGTAGGAGGTGTGCGTGATACGCCGCCACTACGACGAACAGGATCGCCGAACTCGCCGGCGTCTCCATCGGAACCCTCTGGACGCCGGGCATCTACCAGCCGGCCGAGGCGTTCGCCGAGATTCGCGACCAGTTGGTCACCGGCCCGGTGGTCGATCGGTGACATCGCCGGCCTGTGGCCCTCGAGCGCCCGCAATGCCGTCCGGGTCCGCACCGGCGCGGTAGGTAAGGTCTGAAGCGTCGTGGAACGGACTCCACGATGCAGCCGCCGAACACCTTCGCGCGGAGCGCCGCCCTGTCGAACGAAGAGAGCTGATTGATGCCGACCTCCACAGCGCGTGCACAGATCGGGGTCACCGGTCTGGCGGTCATGGGTAGCAACATCGCACGGAACTTCGCCAGGAACGGCTATACCGTTGCGCTGCACAACCGTACCGTCGCCAAGACCGACGCACTGCTCGAGGCGCACGGCGACGACGGCGACTTCGTGCGCACCGAGACCGTCGAGGAGTTCATCGCCGCGCTCGAGAAGCCGCGCCGCGTGCTGATCATGGTGAAGGCAGGCGCGGCGACCGACGCGGTGATCGAGGAACTGGCCGACGCGATGGAGCCGGGCGACATCATCATCGACGGCGGAAACGCGCTCTACACCGACACCATCCGGCGCGAGGCCGCGATGCGTGAGCGCGGGCTGAACTTCGTCGGAGCGGGCATCTCCGGTGGCGAGGAGGGCGCGCTCAACGGCCCCGCGATCATGCCGGGCGGTCCCAAGGAGTCCTACGACTCGCTCGGGCCGCTGCTGGAGTCCATCGCCGCCAAGGTCGACGGAACGCCCTGCTGCACCCATATCGGTCCCGACGGTTCCGGACATTTCGTCAAGATGGTGCACAACGGCATCGAGTACGCCGACATGCAGCTGATCGGCGAGGCCTACCACCTGTTCCGCGACGCGCTCGGTTTCGACGCCAAGCAGATCGCCGACGTGTTCACCCAGTGGAACTCCGGCGACCTGGAGAGCTACCTGGTCGAGATCACCGCCGAGGTGCTGAATCAGGTCGACGCGAAGACGGGCAAGCCGCTCGTCGACGTGATCGTCGACGCGGCGGAACAGAAGGGCACCGGGCGCTGGACGGTGAAGTCGGCGCTCGATCTCGGTGTGCCGGTCACCGGCATCGCCGAAGCGGTGTTCGCGCGAGCGCTGTCCGGTTCCCGCGAACAGCGCAAAGCCGCGCGCGGCTTGGCCTCGGGGCGGCTGGCCGACAAGCCCACCGATGTGGAACAGTTCACCGAGGACATCCGGCAGGCGCTCTACGCCTCCAAGGTGGTCGCGTACGCGCAGGGTTTCGACCAGATCGCCGCGGGCAGTGCCGAATACGACTGGGACCTGCGCCCCGGCGACCTCGCGACGATCTGGCGTGGCGGGTGCATCATCCGCGCCCGCTTCCTCAACCGGATCAAGGAAGCCTACGACGAGAACCCCGCGTTGCCGAGCTTGATCCTCGCGCCGTACTTCCGCGAAGCGATCGAGACGGCCATCGACAGCTGGCGCCGGGTCGTGGCCACCGCGACCCTGCTCGGCATCCCGGTGCCGGCGTTCGCCTCGTCCCTGTCCTACTACGACGCCCTGCGCGCCGAGCGCCTTCCGGCCGCCCTCACCCAGGGGCAGCGGGACTTCTTCGGCGCGCACACCTACGAGCGCGTGGACGCCGATGGCAAGTTCCACACGCTCTGGAGCGGTGACCGCAGCGAGGTCCGCGCCGACTAGCCGGGCGTAACGCAGTGCGGGATGCGTTCCCGCACTGCGGCATCGGTCGCTGTCAGCCTCGTCTTCCGGCAGCTCGCTCCCACGCCGCCCGGCGCAGCAGGCGCAGCCCGTTGAGCCCGACGATCACGGTGGAACCCTCGTGCCCGGCGACGCCGAGTGGAAGCGGCAGCGTTCCGGCGAGATCCCAGACGGCCAGTACGCCGATGAAGGTGGCGGCGATGGCGAGGTTCGCCAGCACTACCCGCCGTGCCTGCCGAGACAGCGCGATCACCGCCGGGATCGCGGTCAGGTCGTCGCGCACGACGACGGCGTCGGCGGTCTGCAGGGTCAGGTCGGAGCCGGCGCCCCCCATGGCGATGCCGACCTCGGCCGTGGCGAGGGCCGGAGCGTCGTTGATGCCGTCGCCCACGACGGTCACTTTCCGTCCGTCCTTCTGCAGTTCCCGCACGGCGGTCACCTTCTCGTCGGGCAGTAGCTCGGCCCGCACATCGGTGATGCCCAACCCGGTGGCGAGCCGGTCGGCGGCGGCGCGGTTGTCACCGGTCAGCAGCACCGGCGCGCTGCCGGTGACCGCGGTGCTCGCGCGAACGGCGGCCTCCGCTTCGGGGCGGAGCTGATCGGTCAGGGCCAGCACTCCGATCGGCTGATGTTCGCAGGTGACGACCACGGCGGTGTAGCCGTCGGCGTGAAATGCGTCGACAGCCATGTGCAGGGAGTGACTTTCATCCGCCGGTCCTGACGTGGTGGGGGAGCCGACGCCGACGAGGCGGTCGCCCACGCGAGCGGTCACGCCGCGACCGGGGTATGCCGTGAACTCGGTGGCCTCGGACAGTGGGAGACCCCGGCGCCGGGCCGCGCGCACGATCGCCGCCGCCAACGGGTGTTCGCTCGGGCGCTCGGCTGCCGCGGCGAGCGTGAGCAACTCGGCGTCGGTGAATCGTTTGTCGAGACAGCGTATTTCGGCGAGCTGGGGGATGCCGCGGGTCAGGGTGCCGGTCTTGTCGAAGGCGATGTGTGTGGTGGCGCCGAGCTTCTCCATGACGACCGCGGATTTGACCAGGACGCCGTGGCGACCGGCGTTGGCGATGGCCGCCAGCAGCGGCGGCATGGTGGCCAGCACGACCGCGCAGGGGGAGGCGACGATCATGAATGTCATCGCGCGCAAGAGTGATCGCCGGACGGTGTCTCCGAACAACAGGGGAACGACGAATACCGCGAGGGTGACCGCGACCATGCCGATCGAGTAGCGCTGTTCTATCTTCTCGATGAAAAGCTGGGTGCGCGCCTTGGTCCGGGCGGCCTGCTCGACCAGGGTTGCGATCCGCGCGACCACGGAGTCCTGTGCCCGGCGCTCGACGCGCACTCGCAGCGCGCCGGTGCCGTTGAGCGTGCCCGCGAACACCTCGTCGCCCGCGGTTTTGTCGACCGGCAGGGGTTCACCGGTGATGGTGGCTTGATCGACCTCGCTGCCGCCGGAGAGCACCGTCGAGTCCGCGGCGATCCGTTCACCGGGCCGCACTACGAGGACATCCCCGACGCGCAGGTCAGCGGCGTGCACCGTCTCCTCGGCGCCGTCATCGGTGACTCGGGTCGCGGTGTCCGGCGTGAGGTCGAGCAAGCCGCGCACCGAGTCCTCGGTCCTGGCGGTGGCCAGCGCTTCGAGGGCGCCGGAAGTCGCGAAGATGACGATCAGCAACGCGCCGTCGGTGATCTGGCCGATGGCGGCCGCGCCGATCGCCGCCGCGACCATGAGCAGGTCGACATCGAGCGTCTTGTCCCGGAGTGCCTGCACGCCGGCCCATCCCGGTTCCCAGCCGCCCGCGGCGTAGCAGGCCAGGTACAGGGCCCACCACAGCCACTGCGGACCATCGGCCAGCTGCATCGCGAGACCGGCGAGGAAGAACGCCACCGCCAGGGCGGCCCACCGTACTTCCGGCAGGGCGAACAGCCGGGTCCGGCGCGTGGGCACGCGATCGGACGGCGGAGTCGGACGGGTCGGCGCGAGTGTCGGCGCGGCCACGGGTCACCTCCAGGAGAGCAGTCGAGCGAACGCGCCGACCATAACAGAAAGCATGAACATGTCTTCATTTGTTCTTGGAGTATGCTTCTCAGTCATGGGACACGGTGTCGAGGGCAGGGATCGCCCTGCCGCGCGCCTGGATCCCGAATCGGCCGGTCACGTGGCGACCACGTTGCAGGCGCTGGCCACGCCGAGCCGATTGATGATCCTCACCGAACTGCGTCAGGGGCCGCTGCCGGTCAGCGCGCTCGCCGACGCCATCGGGATGGAACAGTCCGCCGTCTCTCATCAGCTGCGGCTACTGCGCAATCTCGGGCTGGTCACCGGCACTCGCACCGGCCGCAGCATCGTCTACAGCCTCTACGACAACCACGTCGCCCAACTGCTGGACGAGGCGATCTACCACAGCGAACATCTGCGGCTCGGGCTGGCCGATCGCCCCGAGACCGCAGGCTGACCGCGCACAGTCGTTGAGTGAACGCCCTTCGGCTCCCGATCGAGTGCGCTCGGGCCCGGAGCAAAAATCCACCGCTTGACCTGGAGCGCACTCCAGCACTTAGTGTGCGGTCGTACAGGGTTGCCCAGCGGAAGGGATCGGTTCATGGAACTCGGAATTCACGTCCCCGTCTTCGATATCGACGGCGGTGCGACCGCCATCGCCGGTGAGCTGGCGCGGGTGGGCGCGGCCGCGGAGGCGTCCGGAGCGACCTGGTTGTCGTTCATGGATCACTACTTCCAGATCGAGCCGACCGGGCTGCCCGCGGAGGCGAACATGCTCGAGGGTTACACCACCCTCGGCTACTTGGCCGCGCATACCGCACGCCTCGACCTCGGCCTGCTCGTCACCGGCGTGACCTATCGCCACCCCGGCCTGCTCGCCAAGATCGTCACCACGCTCGACGTCCTGTCCGGCGGCCGGGCCGTGCTCGGCATCGGCGCCGCGTGGTTCGAACGCGAACACCGTGGGCTCGGCGTGCCCTACCCGTCGACCGCCGAGCGGTTCTAGCGGCTGGAGGAAGCGTTGCGCATCTGCCGTCAGATGTGGGACGCGCAGGACAACGGGCCGTTCGAGGGGAAGTACTACCAACTGGCCGAGACGCTGTGCTCGCCGCAGCCAATCAATCGACCGAAAGTGCTGATCGGCGGCGGGGGAGAGCGCAAGACGCTGCGGTTGGTCGCGCAATACGGCGACGCCTGCAACCTGTTCGGTTCCTCGCCCGCGGACGTCGAGCACAAGCTCGAGGTACTGCGCAGGCATTGCGACGACGTCGGCCGCGATTATGACGATATTCGCAAGACGATCATCGCCAACAACCCGCGGCCGAACCCGGAAAACCGGGACGACTTCGTCCGGCAGATGGCGGACTACGCGAAACTCGGCATCGAAACCGCGATCGTCACTCCGACTACCGGCTCGCCGGCGGCGTGGATCGATGGCATGGCGCCTGCCGTCCCGCAGCTGGCCGAACTCGGCTGACGCAGCCGCAGTCCGCTTTCGATGCCGGTGCGACCTCGCTACGGGAGCCGGAGCGGCACTCCGTCAGAGTTTGTACCCGATCTGGCGCAGCAACTGTTTACGGGCAGCCTGGTCGTCGGCAGTCTCGACGCCGAGCGGCGCGGAACCGTCGATCACTCCGATGATTCCTCTGCCGAGTTCCGTTTCGGCGACCAGGACTTCCACGGGATTGGCTGTGGCACAGTATATTCCGCAGACTTCCGGAACCTGCTTGATCGCGTTGAGGACGTTGACGGGGTAGCCCTCGCGCAGAAAGACGATGAACGAGTGCCCCGCCCCGAGGTCGGCCGCGTTCTTGGTGGCGAGCTCGACGAGGGAGTCGTCGTTGCCGGAGTGGCGTATCAGGCGAGGACCGGAGGCCTCGCAGAACGCCAGCCCGAAGCGCAGATAGGGACCGACCCCGACCAGCGCTTCGTGCAGGTCTTCCACGGTCTTGATGAAATGGGACTGTCCGATGACGACGTTGAGGTCGTCCGGCTTGTCGATGCGCACGGCTGTCAGCTCCACAGCGACATACTGCGCGCCGCCGCCGGCGATTCATAGCATTTGGGAATTTATTTTGCTCGCGTCGCGAAGGGTGGGTTCGCCCCTACCCGGGGGCGCGGGCACCGGCCTAACCGGTGCGGGAAGGCAAGTCCACGACCAGCGCGGTGGCGTTGTCTCTTCCTCCGGCCAGGAGCGCGGCGTCCACCAGTGAGTTGGCGATCGCGGAAGCCGTGTCACCCTCGGCCAGGATAGCCTTGACGGCCGCGATGCCGAGCGGCTTGTGCACTCCGTCGGTGCTCAGCAGCAGCCTGCCCGTGCTCGAGCCGGTGGCGGCGTACCCGATCTGGTCCGGCCGGACGGTGCGGGCCGAGGTGGTGACCAGATGACCCATCCGCGCCGTGGGGACGCGCCCCCGGGCGCGGTAGAACTCGGCGACGGTGTGATCGGAAGTGATCTGATGCAGCACCCGGCCATTCCAGCGATACGCGCGACAGTCACCGACCCACGCCACCTCGCAGGGGCCATCCGGATGACCGGCCGAGGGTAGCACCGCGACCACGAGCACGGCGTCGGCCGAGGGTTCCGGGACCTCCCGCAGCAGCTCTTCCTGTGCTGCGAGGATCCCCGCTCGCGCCCCGTCGCGGGCTCCCGCACGTGCCGCCGCGGTGGCCACCGTGCGCGCCGCGCGGGCGCCGAGCAGATGGTCTCCGACACCGTCGGCGACGACGAATGCCGTCGCCCCGGTCAGCGCGTCGGTCTCGATCGCGACCGCGTCGGCGTTGATGGACCGTGACGCGCGCCGACTGGCGGAGGATCCCATGGACCCGCCCAGCCAGGATGTCTCGATCCGCGGCATGCTCGCGGTGGTGCCGGTGTGCATCAAGCTGGTCTCCTCGGGGGTGGGCTGGAGAGTGCTGCCGACCAGCACACGTCAAGGACACCGCATCAGTATTTGGGCTTGGCGAGAGCCGGTTGTGGGAACCCTGAGAATTCGCTCTCGATCAGGTCACGGCCGGTGTCCACGGTTGTCTCGCGGAGTCTCGGCGTCCTTCGCGCAGTCGCATTTCCGCGCTGCCGGTCGGTGGCGGAATCCGCAGCGGCAGTTATCGATCACCGCTGTACCTGTGCGGCACTCCACAGCTCGCGGCGCAATTCGCAACATTGTCTCCGGTTTCCGGCAATCCACCGGCTCACTGATCGTTGCTCGGCATATTTACGTTCTCCGGCTGTGCAGCAGATCCGAACGCAGCGCAAGTCGCGCCGACGCCGACCACTCTCATCCGAGTGCGCGGGGCTGTGGCCGAGCCCTACGCCGCATCTTGTGACGATCGCAAATCCGCAGCCGCCTGCTCGCTACGCCCCAGCGCGGTAGCGGGGCATGGGCGTGCCCGCCGCTGCTCGGCGCGAACGCAGCCGAAATTGTCTCTGCCGGTAAGACCCTCGCGCCGAGTCGAGGTCGTGGGAGCGACCCGCAGGCGCCCGACAACGCACGCTGCCGCCCCGGGCGGATCGCAGACGTGCCCGAATGGAGCATTACGTGGTCGTCAGTTCCGCCCGGCACGCTTCCCCGCGCTACGCGCCGCGGCTGATCCCACCTCGGGGAGACCTGCCCACCCCGCTGCTCGTGGTCGGCGCGATGGTCAGCATCCAGCTCGGCGCGGTCATCGCCAAGCATTTGTTCGCGTTGGCCTCGCCGGTGACGGTGGCATGCGCCCGGATCGTCCTCGCGGGTGTATTCGCGGTTCTGCTGTGGCGGCCGTCGCTGCGGGTAGACCGCACGGCTCTGCTTCCGATAGCGGGCCTGGGGGTGGCCATCGCGGGCATGAACGTGTGTTTCTACGCGGCGTTGGATCGCATCCCGCTGGGCATGGCGGTGACCATCGACTTCCTCGGTCCGCTCGCCATCGCCTCGATCGGGTCGCGGCGCACGCGTGACGCGCTGTGGATCGTCTGCGCAGGCGCGGGCGTCCTGTTGCTGGTCGACAGCGACGGGCCGGTGTCGTGGAGCGGCGTGCTGTTCGCGGTGGCAGCAGGCGCGGGATGGGCCGCGTACATCGCGTGCGCGGCCGTGGTCGGCAGGCACACCGGCGGACACGACGGATTGGCGTTGTCCATGGGACTCGGCGCGCTGCTCGCCTTACCGGTGGTCCTCGTCGATGGCACAGCGGCACTGGTGAACCCGAGTTTCCTGCTGGGCGCCGCGATGTTGGCGGTCCTGTCGTCGCTGGTGCCGCATGCCGTCGAAATGGCGGCCCTGCGCCGGATCACGCCCGCGGTGTTCGGCGTCATGATGAGTGCGGAGCCCGCGGTGGCCGCAGGCGCCGGACTGCTCCTGCTCGGCGAGGACATGCGGGCGGCGCAGTGGCTCGGAATCGGGCTGGTGATCCTGGCGTGCACAGGATCGGCGCGTGGCTCTCGGAACGACGGCACCGCGCGATGTGCCGAAATGGCGGTGTCCAGCGCGGTAGACAAAGTCACGTAGGTTTTCCGGATGTCGCCATGGCGCACTTGTTTCCGTCGCCACTGGCGACAGGCGCCATGACTAGGCAGAACGTATTCGGGCCATGGCGATTTCGGTAGACCGTGAAGTTTTCGGTGACGTAGACAACATCCGAAACTCGGTGGAATTCACCGCCTTACCGGCGGGTACGTGATCGAATGCTCTGCAACTGACATCCAGAACCCGTTGTGAGGCGTCACGGGTTCGCCGAATCCGGGAGGTTGTGGCGGTGGTCGACGCAAGCGTGCCCACGCTGCGTCCGTCCGAGCTGAAGAGGTTGGCTCAGCTGGACGAACACAACGAACTGTCCGCCGACCAGGTGAGAAAGAGTTCCAAGCGGCTGGGCGTGCCGGAGGAAGACCTGTGGCGGTGGCTGGCGGACCGCCGCGGCGCGTCCGCGACCACCGACCGCGGCGATGATCCTGCTCCGATCACGACGAGCGTCGACGACCCTGATGCGGCTACGACGGGCGTCGACGACCCTGATGCGGCTACGACGGGCGTCGACGACCCTGATGCGGCTACGACGGGCGTCGACGACCCTGATGCGGCTACGACGGGCGTCGACGACCCTGATGCGGCCACCACGCGCATCGATGCCCCCGATCCGCCGACCACCCGCATCGATGCCCCCGATCCGCCGACCACCCGCATCGGTGCTCCCGAGCCCGCCACCACCCGCATCGGTGTTCCCGAGCCCGCCACTACGCGGATCGGTGTCCCCGAGCCGCGGACCACGCGCATCAATGTCCCTGAGCCGCCGACCAAATATGTCGGATACGGCCAGGTCGGGCACCGGCCGTCCCGCATCATCACGCTCGCCGACGCGGCAGGTGACGGGCTGTTGCCGCAGATCTCCGACGGTGACGTCACCAACTTCCGGGCCGACGCCTACCGGAGCCTGCCACCGGAGGAGTTCGCCCGCATCGACGCCGTCTACACCGAGGGGATCCAGACGGCCTGCCGGTGGCTCGCCGAACACACCGGACGGCCGTGCAGACACGACCTGAACCAGAACGGCGTCGGAAGCTGGCTGGGTCCCCGCGGGGCCGGCTTGGCCGAATACATGCTGTCGGTGCTGCAACCTCGCCTCAGCGCGCCGGATCGCTTCCCGCAGGGTCGAAGCGCCGGTTTGGTGGACGAGTGGAACGACATCCTGAGCCTGTACCGGTTCCTCGGCAGTCTGGTGGCCGACAGCCCCGGCCGCGGGCACACCATCACGCTCCTGCGTGGCGCGCAGGCCGCGTTCCTGCTCCATGGCCTGCGATTGGACCTGCCGCCGGATCTGGCCTACTCGGTCGGGCCGGGGCTGACGACGGTCCCGACCGATGACGACCTCATCGCCCGCATTCGCGCCCGCACGGCCGATCCGGTGGACGCGGCGGCACTTGCCACCGCGTTGTTCACCGGCGCCACCGCGATGGAACTCAACGCGATCCCCACGGTCGCGCTTGCCGCCGACGCACTGATCTTCAACGGTCCGATCGGTTACACCCACGCGCCCGACCTGTACGTGTGGGTGATTCCGCCCGCGGCGCGTCCGTTGCTCTACGACGCCCGCGTCCAGCAGGAAGCACGCCCCGCGTCCAATGGCAAACTCTTCGCCGGAGCCATCGGGGGGGCGGGCTTCCGCCTCCGCAGGCTCGCCGCGGCGTGCGAGGTGACCCTCCCGGACCTGTACCACTGGCACCACAGTTGGATCCGCCAGGCGGGACTTCTGCGGGGGTCCGAACAGCCGACACCGGCGCGCAATACCGATCTGCTTTTCGGGCTGAAACTCGCGCGCCGGCCGCGCCGGCGCCGCACACGCTGACGCAGGCGACGTCGCGGAGGTCACCCGGCGTCGTCGAGAAGATGCCTGGGCGCGGCCTGCCGCCAGGAGTCGAGCACGATGGCCTCCAGTTCGTCCCGGTCGTCGAGGGCGGTCAGGCGCGCGCGGACCCAGGCATTGTTGGCTTCGTGGGCGGCGATCCAGAATTTGCCCGGTTCGGCGACGACGAGTTCGTCGCGGTCGGCGACGGGGCAGCGGACCGCCATCGAGGTCTCCGCCTCCGGAAGAGTGAGAAACAGTTTGCCCGCGACGCGGAAGATCGGCATCCCCCAAGCGAACTGTTCGGATGTCTCCGGCAGCGACAGCGCGATGGCCCGGACATCGTCCCCGGTGAAACTCATGAACCGAATCCTTCCAGGCCGCAAGGGAACCTCCGTACGCGGTCGATCCATAGGGCCTGTGCCAACGTCACCGTCCGCACGTTGTGAGCTGCCCGGTAATCGCCTCGTGAACCCGGTGCCGGTCGTCCAGCCCCCTATCGTCGGCGCAGTTGGCCCCTGAGCTCGAGAGGCATTATCCGGATGTCGTTCGGCACGCGAGAGAAGTCGGAGCAGTTGCGAGGCACCCTCGCGGTCGCTACAACGCCACTGTCGCCACGCCGTGGATCGCGGCGGAACGCGGCTACATCGACGCCGTCATCGAGCCTTCGCGCACGCGGCTGGAGATCCGGCATGCGCTCCAGCTCCTGCGGGGCAAGGAAGCAGCGGCCGAACACAACCCGCGCAAGCACAGCTTGTACCCGATGTAGCGACGGGTTTTCCCGTTCCCGGGCTGGGTATGCCGCCTGGTGGGACGAAGGTCCGCGGTCGGAGGAGTTGCGGGCATGGATTGGTTCTCCGCATCCGAATACTGGCTCAGCAGGCAAGCGCTGACCCGCGGTGTCGCGGCCGTCTATCTGATCGCCTTCGTGGTCGCCGCCCGGCAATTCCGGGCGCTGATCGGTGAGCACGGCATGCTGCCCGTGCCGCGGTGGCTGGAACGACGCTCGTTCCGGCGGACGCCGAGCATCTTCCATGTCCACTACTCCGATCGCTTCTTCGCCGCCGTGTGCTGGTTCGGCGCGGCGCTGTCCGCGGCGATGGTCGCCGGCGCGGCCGATGCGGTGCCGCTGTGGGCGGCGATGCTGCTGTGGGCGACGTTGTGGGTGCTCTACCTGTCGATCGTGAACGTGGGACAGGAGTGGTACGCGTTCGGCTGGGAGTCGCTGCTGCTGGAATCCGGCTTCCTGGTGATCTTCCTGGGCAACGACCGCACGGCGCCGCCGGTGCTGGTGCTGTGGCTGTCGCGCTGGTTGCTGTTCCGGGTGGAGTTCGGCGCCGGGCTGATCAAAATGCGCGGTGACCGGTGCTGGCGCGATCTGACCTGTCTGTACTACCACCATGAGACCCAGCCGATGCCCGGACCGTTGAGCTGGTTCTTCCACCACCTGCCCAAACCGCTGCACCGGGCCGAGGTGCTCGGCAACCATTTCGCGCAGCTCGTCGTGCCCTTCGGGTTGTTCGCCCCGCAACCGGTGGCGAGCATCGCGGCTGCCGTCATCGTGATCACCCAGCTGTGGCTGGTGCTGTCGGGCAATTTCGCCTGGCTGAACTGGATCACGATCGTCCTGGCGTGCGGCGCCGTCAGCGGGCCCGCGGTGGCGGCGGTGCTACCGGTGCCCACCCCGCCCGCGCTGCCGGGACCGCCGCCCTGGTTCACCGCCCTGGTGATCGCGTTCACCGCGCTCGTGGTCTTCCTGAGTTACCGGCCCGCCCGCAACCTGATCTCCAGTCACCAGGCGATGAACCGATCGTTCGACCCCTATCACTTGGTCAACACCTACGGAGCCTTCGGCAGCATCGGCCGCACCCGCTACGAAGTGGTCGTCGAAGGCACCGACGAGCCGGCTGTCACGGAGCGGACACAGTGGAAGGAATACGAGTTCAAAGGCAAGCCCGGCGATCCGCGGCGGCTTCCCCGTCAGTGGGCTCCCTACCATCTGCGCCTGGATTGGCTCATGTGGTTCGCCGCGGCCTCACCGGGGTATGCGGAGTCGTGGCTGGGCCCGTTCCTGGCACGACTACTGCAGAACGATCGGGCCACGCTGCGGTTGCTACGACACAATCCGTTTCCCGAAGCCGCGCCCCGTTTCGTCCGGGCACAGCTGTATCTATATCGCTTCACGACACCGCGCGAGTGGGCCGACACCAGGGCGTGGTGGCACCGCACGCTCGTGAGCCGTTACGTTCCGCCTCTTTCCTTGGACGACCTGCGCTACCGCAGCCGGTCCGGCAGGCGATGACATCTCGAGAACGCCTGACCGACAACGGCTTGTACCGACCGGCAGGCCGGTTGCGTGGGATTCGCCACAGTGATGTGGCGACGATCGACGGCTGGAGCGGGTATGCGCTGAATGACGCAACCGACCGAAGGAGGATGTCATGTCCGTTTCGGCCTCGCGCTCGCAGTATCGCGCCGCCCGACGCAACCACAGCGGTTGTTCCGGCTCCGAAGGGCCCATCGAATGGACCGTCGCGGCGTGGGTCTTGATGGTGGCTGTGCTGAGCATCGCACTGGCACTGCTGTAGGAACACCGCCTTGGCCGGGTGACGGCTCGGCACGGAACGTCCGCGGCTGAACGCCGCTGCGCCGAAGCCGGCACCGAAGCTCGACCCACCCTGTACGGAAGCCGAGCCGCATCGATTCGCTCGGAGGTGGATGAGGAGAAGGAGTTCGCTCTGTTGGAGGAAGTACTACGGCCGCTCATCGTCGTGTTCGGCACGGTGGCGCTCACCGTGACGGCCGGTCTGCTGATCGATCGATTACTGCGTTTCTCTGCTCGCAGACGTCCGGGCAACCAACTTCCCACACTGTTGCGCCGGGTTCAATTGCCCCTGCAGGTCCTGCTGGGCGCGTTGGCGCTGCATGCCACCTACCCGCTGGCGCACCTCGATCTGCGCCAGGACGCGATGATCCGCACCGTTCTGGCCACGGCGGCGATCATGTCGGCGGCATGGGTGGTCATCCGTGCCGCCGACGCGGTCGCGGAGAACACGCTGCGCTCCTACGCTCGGCGCACCCAGGACATCACACGGGTGCGGCAATTGCGTACCCAGCTCGGCTTGGTCCGCCGGATCATCACCTCTGTGCTGGTGGTGACAACCGCCGCCGTGGTGATTCTGTTGCTCGTTCCGAGCCTGCGGACCCTGGGCACCTCCCTGCTCGCCTCCGCAGGCGTGATCGGCATCATCGCCGGTGTCGCCGCGCAGTCGACCTTGAGCAACCTGATCGCCGGTTTGCAGATCGCCTTCGGCGACTCGGTGAAGATCGGGGACACCGTCGTCGTGGAGGGGGAGTGGGGCATCGTCGAAGAGATCACCCTCGCCTTCCTCACGGTGCGGATCTGGGACGACCGGAGGCTGACCATGCCGGTCTCCTACTTCAACAACAAGCCGTATGAGAACTGGTCGCGCGGTGGACCGCAGATCACCGGCACGGTCTACCTCTACCTGGATCACAGCACGCCGGTGCCCCTGCTGCGCAAGCATTTGCAGGAGTATCTGCGCACGCGCGCGGACTGGGACGGTCGCGACTGGAGTCTGCAGGTCACCGACAGCACGCCGACGAATATCGTGGTGCGCGCGACGATGTCGGCCGCCAATGCCGACGACGTGTGGAACCTGCGCTGCGCGGTCCGCGAGGAGATGCTCGACTGGCTCGGCCGCAACCATCCGTACGCCCTGCCGAAGATCTCCACCGCGATCACCGACTCCGCCATCGGCGACCACCACTTGGCGCTGGCGGGCGATCGCGGCGACTGACCCGCAGGCCAGGCCCACAGGCGGCGTCGCGTGCCGGCGGCTTGGCGCTGCCTCCGACAGCGGTTGTGGCCGGTTCGGGAGGTGCGAGGACAGCTCGCCTTGCCGTCGGACCACTACTATCGCCGCTGCCGGAGGCATTCCGGGGCTCCGCCGGAACAAGGAGTGCGCCGCGTCGCGGTCAGTTTTTCGGCACGGTATGCAGAGTCACCCGGCTCAATCGGCCCGACTCGATGCGCGCCGTGAGATAGGTGTGCTCCGGCTGGCGGCGTCGATCTGTCGGCGAGCCGGGGTTGAGCAGGCGCAATCCGCTGTCGGTGACGCTGTCCCAGGGGATGTGACTGTGCCCGAACACGAGCAGATCGGTGTCCGGGAAATCTCGGGCGCAGCGCTGCTCCCGCCCCTTCGCGGGGCCGGTCTCGTGCACCACCGCCAGCCTGATCCCGTCGAGTTCGGCGTGGGCGACCTCGGGCAGCCGGGCCCGCAGTTCCGGGCCGTCGTTGTTGCCGTAGACGCCGATCAGGCGCGTGCTGCGCGCTTCGAGCCGATCCAGCAGCGCGGCCTCCACCCAGTCGCCCGCGTGCACGACCACGTCGGCCACGTCGACCTCACGCCAGAGTGGCTCCGGGAGGTCCCGCGCACGCTTGGGCACGTGCGTATCGGAGATGATGAGCAACCGCATGGTGACCGGTGTACCACTTCGGCGGCGCCCCTCGGTCGAGATGCGGCGTCAGCGGTGGATTATCTCCTGCGACCCGCGAACGGCGTGGCCTGATCAGAGAGTGAGATCAATCACATCGACTCGTCGGCTCGGTCGAGATTGGACCTCCGGTCGTGGGTATGCCGGGGCGTGACGGTGACGCAGCGCGGCGCACCGGTGCGACAGTTTCCATCGCGTTGTCCGGGAGGGCTTTCCATGCTTTCTTTTCTCATGCTCATGCTGATGCTGCCGGGGATGGCGACCGTCGCTGCGTATGCGACGGTGGCGGTCAGTGTGTGGCTCGAGGATCGGCGCGACGCCGGCGACTCCGCGATGCCTGTCGAAGCGCGCCGCCCCTGAGCCGACGCCGAGGGTCGGCACTCAGCCGGCGCTGCGGCCTCCGGCACGACGTCGGCGGAACAAGTGGGTGACTCGCCGTCGCTGCGGCGCGGCGTTCCAGTCGATACCCTCGGCGGCCGCGAAAGCTGCCGCGTCAGCGGCGGTCGTCGTCTTCGGATGCTCGCGAGCCCACGCCATGAAGCGTGCGGTGAAATCGCCGTCGCACGCGTGCACCAGCAGCGGGAAGCGTCGCGCCACCTCATGGGCCCGCTTGTGCAGCAATGCCTGGGCCGCCGCTGCGACGGCGTCCACATCGAAACCCGCTGGTGGGGCGGCTCCAGCGACCAGCGCTCGCACCAGTGCTGCCTGTCGCTCGGCCAGGGGGGCGCCGGGTGGCGGTGCCGGTCCGGACCGGGCGCTCATGCCACCACCGCCCTGGCTCGGATGGTGATCGGCGGCCGGGCCGCGGCCGCCGCGATGGCGTCCAGCTCGTCGAGCAGCTCGGCCGCGGGCGGATAGTTGCCGTCACGCTCCAGCATCATCGGCGCGCGGCGCCGCGCGGTGAACTCCGCGACAAGGGCGAGCACCTCCGCTGGGAGTGGATCGGTGTGCGTGTCGTGGTAGCGGCCACCGGATTCGTGACCGCCTGCGACATGACAGTAGGCGACGTGCTCGGCGGGCAGGCGCAGCAGCTCGGTGAGTGGGTCGCGACCTCGGTTGCGAGCGTTCGCGTAGACGTTGGCGAGATCCAGCACAAGCGAGACACCGGTACGCTCGACGAGTTCGGAGAGGAATTCCGCTTCGGTGTATTCGTCGTCGGGCCAGTCGAACAGTGTCGCGATGTTCTCCACTGCGAGAGGGACGTCCAGCGCCGCGCGTGTTCGGGCGATATTGCGGGTCAGCGCGTCGAGCGCTTCGCGGGTGCGCGGGACCGGCAGGAGGTGGCCCGCTTCCAGGCCGCCCGCGCGGACGAAAGCGACGTGCTCACTCACCAGGGGAGCCGCGACGGCCGTCGCGCACGCCGCCAAGTGCTCGACGCGCTGGTCCGCGACCGGCTCCGCGCCGCCGAGTGACAGCGCGATGCCGTGCGGCACCACGGCCACGCCTCGGGCACGCAGCGCAGTCAGTTCCTCGGGGACGATCAGCTGCCCGGCGCGGTGGGGATCCTGGAGCAACGACTCGGCGACGACCTCGCAGAACTCCAGCCCGTCCAAAGCAGCTATCAACCCGCAGATCTCCGGTCGCCAACCGATCCCGAGCGCATCCTCGGGCAGCGGCCCGGACCGTTCAGCCGCCGCAACCACCACAGCCTCCACAGCCTCCGCCGCAGCCACCACCGTCGCCCCCGCTGCCGCCGCCGTCCCCGCCGCCGCTCGACCCGCTCGGCGGTACCACCGCCTGGGCGAGGCCGGGATCCAGCGCGCTGAGCGCGCCGATGCCGAACACGGCGGCCGCGATCGCCGCGCTCTCGGCGCCGTAGGTGGCGAAAGAAGGGGAATTGCTCGGGCGCAGATGGCGATTGCGCTCGTCGGCGGCGTTGCGAGCGCGGACGCCCAGCGCGGTGAGCCGCGGTTTGCGCACCACCAACCAGTACGCGAACGCCTGCGCGATCACCAGTACCACCAGCAGGCCGACCGGGTTTCCGTGCGAGGCGCCAGCGATGATGCGCACCACACCGAGCGCGCCGGTGACCAGCAGCGGCATGCCCGCGTCGCGCAACCCGTGGCGCATGGCGGGTCCGGGGAAGTAACCGAGGTCGATCATTCTGGTACGCAGCGCCTCGAGGGTGGCGGACGATCCGCCGACAACGGTCTTGCGCTGGCCCGCCGACAGACGGTCGTACACCGACACGGTGAATGGATCCAGCTGTCCGCGCTCCTGCGCTGTGAGGGCGCGGACCGGCGCGGCGCCCGAATCGATCGCGTCGACAGCGCGCAGCCGTGCCATCGCCGCCAGTGCGGCGTTCTGGTCGCCGAAGAGCATGCCCACTTCGGGTGACGTCAGTTCCGCGCCCGGCGCCGCAACCGCGTCCAGCTCCGGGTCGGCGCCCGTGACCCGTACGCGCAACCAGATTCCGGCCACCACCGCCACGAGCACGACCGGCAGGTATATCGCCAGGAATTCCGGCCCGGAGATACCCCAGGTCTCACCGGCCGCGACAAGCCCGTCCGAGGCCACCCCGATCACATTCATCTTCCACCTCGGAATCGGTCCCAACTTGCCCTCAGTATCGGGCCGCGAAGCTTCGCACGCCATGACGAATCGCCGTGGCGCGCACATGCTGACGCGTGTCCCCTCTCCGCTCACCGGAAAACGACCGGCCGGATGCGGCCGTCACCGCCGGGCGGGTTCACTCCATCCGGTCGAGGCCCAGCTGTTCGGAGACCATCAGGGCGACTTCGGTCTCCAGCCGGTTCACCGTCAACGGATGACCGAGTACCTCTTCGGCTCTGCGTATCCGGTAGTGGACGGTGTTCTTGTGCACATGCATGCGCGCCGCGGCGTCGGTGAGGCTGCCGCGGGCTTCGAGGTAGGTCTGCACCGTCTCACGAAGACGCGCGGTGGTCTCGTCGCCGCGCATGAGGTCGCCGAGTACCCGGCGCACCCACGCTTTCGTATCGGGCAGACGGTCGACGAGCAGGCTCGCCAGTGCCACGCGGGAGTGCAAGGTCAGTGCGCGGGTGGGGTCGGCGGTCAATGCCAGGTTGCGCGCGCGCTGGGCATCGCGGAAGGTCTGCCGGAAGCCGGCCAGTCCGGCGCCGGGGTCGCCGATCGCGACGCGGAGTTCCGGTCGGCGGGCCAGGTCTCGTTCCAGGCGATCGGCATCGAGCGAGGGCCGGCCGATGGAGGAGATCCAGGCCCAGCAGTTCTGCTCGTCCACCAGCACCGTCAGCGGATGCTTCCCGGTCGCGGCCTGCAGCATCGAGACTCCCGCTCGCACCGAGTCGATCGATGACGTGACGGGTTCGCGCACCCAGACGATCGCGGCAACGTGCCATCCCCGCAACGAGGCGGCCAGCATGTGTTCCGCCGAGGCGAGGTCGAGGTTTTCGGTGTCGAGCACGGCGCGGATCTGGGCCGCGCGGGTGTTGTCCGTGCGCGCGTCCCAGCGACGGCGTTCGCTTTCGTAGATGTCGATGACACCCTCGATGACCTGGTCGATGTAGCTGTTGACCAGCAGGCCCACCCGGCTGGTGGTCTCCAGGGCCAGGTCGGCGGAGGCCTCCGAGTGCCGGAGTGCGGCGATGGTCCGCTGCATGAACGTGTGTTCGCCGAGGCGGTACGCGCGCAGGAGGGCCTCCAGCGACATCCCGTGCTGGGCGAAGCGTCGAGCGTATTCGGCGGCGGCGGGCGGCACGGTGATGTCATCACGGGAGATGCCCAGTGTGAGCATGTCGAGGATCGCGGTGACGTTGGACGCGGTGCTGGCGACCATCAGCCGCCGCACCTCGTCGTCGTGCCGGAATTCCGGGATGACCTCGGCGAACATCGCGGTCATCTCGGCGATCAAGCGGTCGAGATCGGCTTTGACGCGTCCGGCGACATCGCGGATGGTTCTGTCCACGTCAACGCTCATGTCCGGACCGTACCGGAATCGGTGCGACCGCTCGGAGGCATTCCCCAACCTGTTGTGCCGGTAGTACAAAGCCGCACGAAAACTCTGGGATGCGGGCCCGTAGCTGTGGCCTGGCACCGAACCTACCGTGGAATGTAATTCCAGTCACCCACAAGCAGTCGAGGGTATGAATGCAGCACGTTGTAGAAATTCCGGAGGTCCGGGCGGCATGGAATCCGTGCGATCCCTGTATCGCGGACGACCGCGAGCAGCTCGATAATCAGCATTTCGCGAGAAGAGTACGCAGGGCCGCGGCCGTCCTGTACGTCAATGGAGTTCGCGAGGGCGATGTCGTCGCTCTCGTCTTGCGGAATCGACTCGAATTCGTCGTCATTCTTTTCGCGGCGTGGCGGCTCGGCGCCGCGGTCACCCCCGTGAAGCCGGATTCGACGTCCGAGGAGGTGCGCTATCAGATCGACGACTGCCGGGCGAAGGTGGTCGTGACCGAAGACGGACGCGGAGCGGGAACGCTGGATGTCACCGAGGTGGCCGGGCCCGGCCCCGAAACCGGCGGGCCCGAACCGGTGTCGGTGGATCCCGGCGCCGCGGCGCTGATCATCTACACCAGCGGCACCACCGGGCAGCCGAAGGGGGTGGTTCTCGACCACGCCAACATCGCCGCGATGTGCGAGATGCTCGTCGAAGCTCTGCGGTTGGACGACACCGACCACAGCCTGCTGGTCCTGCCGCTGTTCCACGTCAACGGAATCGTGGTCGGTGTCCTGTCACCGCTGCTCGCCGGGGGCCGCGCCACGATCGCGGGCCGATTCTCGGCTTCGGCGTTCTTCGGCGTCGTGGAACGAGTTCGGCCGACCTATTTTTCGGCCGTGCCCGCGATCTACGCGATGCTCGTCGCGCAGTCCGAGAACGCGGCGCCGGACACCTCGTCGCTACGCCGCGCGATCTGTGGGGCCGCGCCCATGCCCGCGGAACTGATCGCGCGATTCGAAACGCGTTTCGGGGTACCGATCGTCGAAGGGTACGGGTTGTCGGAAGGCACCTGCGCCTCGACGCTCAATCCGCCGGACGGAGCGCGGAAGCCGGGCACGGTGGGGCGACCGTTGCCAGGGCAAGTCGTAGCGATCGTGGACGCCGATGGCCGAGCCGTGGCCGCCGGGACGCGAGGAGAAGTGGTCATCCGGGGCGCCAACGTCATGCGCGGGTATCTCGGCCGGCCCGAGGCGACCGCGCGAACGGTGATCGACGGCTGGCTGCACACCGGCGATGTCGGCTACTTCGATTCGGACGGATACCTGGTCCTGGTCGATCGCATCAAAGACATGATCCTGCGAGGTGGGGAGAACATCTATCCCAAGGAGATCGAGAACATTTTGCATGCCCATCCCGCCGTCTTGGAGGCCGCGGTGGTCGGCGCCCCCGATCCGGTGCTCGGTGAGGTCCCCGTCGCCCGAGTGGTGACCATGCCCGGCACGCATGTCGATGCCGCGGATCTCGTCGAGCATTGCCGGAAATCCCTGTCCCGCGCGAAGGTGCCGGTATCGATCGGAATCACCGACGCGCTGCCACGGAATCCGGTCGGCAAGATCGACAAACGAAAGCTCCGCGAGCTGGTCGCCGTCGCGGTCACCACGGCATAGCAACAATCCGCTCGGCGGAGAGCGGAACTCAACGATCCGAACCGAATTCGGCCGGGTCCTCGCATGTGCTCGATTCATCGGATGAGAAAGGTCCGAACAATGGGATTCAAAACAGCGGATTTCCCGCCCGTGGACGTGACGACATTCCTCGACCAGCCGTTGCGGGAGCGGATGAGAACACTCGCTCTGCACTGGGTCGAATACGGCTTCGGCTCGCCGCGGATGATCCATACGATTTATCTGCTCAAGGTTCTGCTGGTCTCGGTGCTCGCCGGGGTCGCCCTGGTGACCTGGAGTTCCGGCGTCGGCCCGTTCTGGGACGTCGCGGGGTGGTGGAACGAGCCGATCGTCTATCAGAAGCTGGTGTTGTGGACCGTCTTGATCGAGGCGCTCGGGATCGCCGGGTCGTGGGGGCCGCTCGCGGGCAAGTTCAAGCCGATGACCGGCGGAATCCTGTTCTACGCACGCCCCGGCACGATCCGCCTGCGTCCTTGGCGGCGGGTCCCGTTCACGGGCGGCGACACGCGCACGGTCTTCGACGTGCTGCTGTATCTGGCGTTCCTGGCGACGTTGCTGGCGGCGATCGTGCTGCCCGGTGTACCGAGCGCCTCACTCAGCGCGGTATTGCCGGGCAATACCTCAGGCCTGGTGAATCCCGCGCTGTTGATCGCCCCGATCGCGCTGTACATCCTGTGCGGCCTGCGGGACAAGACGATCTTCCTCACCGCGCGCGGCGAGCAGTACCTGCCCGCACTGGTGTTCTTCGCGGTGTTGCCGTTCGTCGACATGATCGTCGCCGCCAAACTGCTGATCTGCGCGGTGTGGATCGGAGCGGGTGTGTCGAAGTTCGGGCGGCACTTCACCAACGTGGTTCCGCCGATGGTCTCCAACAGTCCGGGCGTGCCCGCCAAGTGGATCAAGCGGTTGCATTACCGTGACTTCCCCCGGGACCTGCGTCCGTCGAAGGTCGCCTCGTTCCTGGCCCATGTCGGCGGCACCGCCGTCGAGGTCGTCACGCCGCTGGTGCTGCTGTTCTCCACCAACCACTGGCTGACGCTGGCGGGTGTGGTGCTGATGGTGATCTTCCACGCGTTCATCACCTCGACGTTCCCGCTCGCGGTGCCGTTGGAATGGAACGTCCTGTTCGCCTACCTGACCGTCTTCCTGTTCCTGGGCTTCCCCAACCAAGCCGGCTACGGCCTCGGTGACATCTCCTCACCATGGCTGGCTGTAGTGATCCTCGCGGCGCTGGTGTTCTTCCCGGTCCTCGGGAATCTGCGCCCGGATCTGGTGTCCTTTCTGCCGTCGATGCGCCAGTACGCCGGCAACTGGGCGTCGGCCCTGTGGGCCTTCGCGCCCGGTGCGGAGGAGAAGCTCAACACCATCGGGCACCGGCCGACAATGAACCAGATCGACCAGCTGAAGGCTATGGGCCACCCGCCCGCGGTCGCGGAGATCACCATGCAGCAGACGATCGCGTGGCGCTCGATGCACAGCCAAGGACGCGGACTGTTCTCGTTGCTGTACAAACTCCTGCCCGACATCGATCGGTGGACCGTGCGGGAAGCTGAATTCGGCTGCAACTCGCTGATCGGCTTCAACTTCGGCGACGGTCACCTGCACAACCTGGATCTGGTGAACGCGGTGCAGTCCCGGGTCGGGTTCGCGCCGGGCGAATGGATCGTGGTGTGGGTGGAATCCCAGCCCATCCACCGCGGCGTCCAGCAGTATCAGGTGATCGACGCGGCGCTGGGCGTCGTCGAACGCGGCACCTGGCGTGTGCGCGACGCCGTCGAGACGCAACCGTGGCTGCCCGACGGCCCGATCCCGCACGAGGTGACGTGGCGGCGCGCGGGCTACACGGTGCCTATGCTGCCGGACGAATCGGACCGGGTTCTGGCCCCGCAGGCCGTCGGCTGAGGCATACGGTAAGGACAGGAGAGCGACATGAGTACCGCAGTGGTGGTCGGCAGCGGCCCCAACGGCTTGGCCGCGGCGATCACCTTGGCCCGAGCCGGATCGGACGTCACCGTGCTGGAGGCCGCCGACGAGATCGGCGGCGGCACCCGCACCGGCGAGGCGATCGTGCCCGGCCTGCTGCACGACCACTGCTCGGCCATCCATCCGATGGCGGTCGGTTCTCCGTTCCTGCGCGACCTCGACCTGACGCGGTACGGATTGTCCTGGGCGTGGCCGGAGATCGACTGCGCCCATCCGCTCGACGACGGCACCGCGGGCGTGCTGCTGCGCTCGGTCGCGGAGACCGCCGCCGGTCTCGGCAGCGACGGCCGAGCGTGGCGGCTGCTGTTCGAGCGTACGGCCGCGGGTTACGAGCGGATGAGCGGTGACATCATGCGGCCGATGCTGCGCGTGCCACGCCATCCGATCTCTCTGGCCCGCTTCGGGATTCCCGCCCTCGCCCCGGCCGCGCTGCTGGCCGGACTGTTTCGGACCGAGCAGGCCAGGGCGCTGTTCGGCGGCGTCGCGGCTCATGCGTTTCATCCGTTGCACCGACCGCTCAGCGCGGGTATCGGCCTGGGCATCCTCACCGCCGGCCACACCTACGGTTGGGCGGTCGCCGCCGGCGGATCGCGACGAATCACCGAAGCCATGGCAGCGGCCCTCGGTGACCTGGGCGGCAAGATCGAAACGGGCGTTCGCGTGCGGTCGGTGTCCGATCTGCCGACGGCGGATGTGACGATGTGGGACTTGGCGCCCACCGCGGTCGCGGACATCATGGGCGAGCGCCTGCCTCCGCGAATCAGGAAGTCCTACAGCCGATTTCGTTACGGTCCCGGCGCCTGCAAAGTCGACTTCGCCGTGCACGGCGGAGTGCCGTGGACGGCGGAGGCGGCCCGCCGGGCGGGGACGGTGCATCTGGGCGGCACGTTCGCCGAGATCGCCGCGACCGAACGTGACATCCACCGCGGCCGTATGCCCGAACGTCCCTTCGTGCTGGTCGGTCAGCAGTACCTCGCCGATCCGCAACGGTCGGTCGGCGACATCCACCCGATCTGGGCATACGCCCACGTGCCGCACGGATATCGCGGCGATGCGACGGCGGAGATCACCGCCCAGATCGAACGCTTCGCTCCGGGATTCCGCGACCGCATTGTCGGGACGAGCGCGCGCACCGCGGCGGGGTTCGCCGAATACAACCCGAACTACGTCGGCGGCAATATCATGACCGGCGCGAAAGACATCCCCCAGTTGCTGTTCGGACCTCGCGTGACCCTGCAGCCCTACGACGTCGGCGTACCGGGCCACTACCTCTGCTCGGCCGCAACGCCGCCGGGTCCGGGGGCGCACGGCATGTGCGGCGCGAACGCCGCGCAGCGGGCTCTGCGGCGCTCGGGTATCGGATAGTCGTCTCGGTGTCGCCTTTGCCGCCCAGGGCTCTTGTGGCGGCACTCTTCCCGGGTGGGCATCTACGCGCCGCCTGGCCGAGGGCCGTCCGGGTCAGTTTCGGATGCCGAGCGTGCCGGTCCAGGCAGCTGTGTCGAGACCGGCATGCGCGGCCAGTGCGAACATGGCGGCGAGGTCGTTGTCGGTGCGTGGTCGGGGATCGACCTCGGGGTAGTGCTGTGCCTTCAACCGCACCATCGCCACGGCGAAGGATCAAAGCCCGGTTTCGGTGAGAGCGCCATGCTCGGCGTCGTCGATCAGTTGTTCACACAGCTCCGGCATTCCGGTATCGGTGTTGTCGAACTCCAGCTGTTCGGCGATCTCGCCGACGGCACCTGCCCGTGTCGTCAACGCCGAAATGCCGCAATCGAGCCCGTCGTCGGCCAGATCGTCGGGGTAGGGCGCACGGTGCCAGGCCCCCTCGTCGAACCAGTAGATACAGCCGACCATGTAGTCATCGATCAGCTCCTGCAGATAGCGCCGCGGTAACCATTCCGGCGCCCCGGCCAGCAGGTCGATCGCGGGCTCGTACCACTTGACCTTGCTCGATTCGTCCTCTCCGACAAGCACTGCGCGGCCGTCGCCGAACCACTTCAATACCCACCAGGTACAACCGCAGTCGTCCCAGTGCAGGCCGTCGTCGTCGATCCAGTATCCCGAACGATGCTGCTGCGGCTCGCGCTCTTCGTCGCGATCGTAGGTGGCGACCGCGACGGCCGCCCACCGCGCCCACAGCAATCGCGCATCGGGCAGATCGTCGGGGCGCCCGGGCCGGTGTAACTTCCCCAATGTCGGTCTCCTGGTTCGTGTTCGATGTCAGCTCGGGCAGCCGCCCGAGTATCGCGCATACGCGCAGTATCGCCGCCCACCGCACCACCAGGTATTCCCAGTCGGGCGGAAGATCTGCCCGACGACATCCGCCCCGCCGCGACTGCGGCCTGCTCGCGCGTCGCCATGACGTGCCTCCATCATCCGAAGCATCCGACAGCGCAATGAGTCGGTTCGACTGTTGGGGTCCTTCTAGAGTGTGGTGCCTCGTGGCGCCGGAAGGCGGTTTCCTACACCCTGTGTCGCGTGGCGTCCGGCTGGATGCTTGTCCTGTTGCCGGACCGCCGAACAGCAAACGCGGCCGCCGGTTCGAGACAGGAGCATCCTGCGCTCTCGCGTTGACGAGTTGATCTAGCGGCGCTAGATTGCCTAACAATGGTCCTTGCCATCGTCCTCGGTGCTCGTGAACGCCGTCGTCTACGGCACCGACGTGTGCGCGGTGATCATCATGCGCCGCACTGGGGCCGCCATCGCTTTCGCCTGATCAGGCTGATCCGACCAGGAACCCGCTGCGGTCGTACGTGGTCGGGCTGGTTTCCCGTGGATTCGCCAGGGCAATCGGTCACCATGGATGCTGAAAAGACGAGCGGGTCGGCAGACGCGACGCCGAGCAGCGCATCGAGCTCCGGGCGAGTAACACAGGAGGACCTGCGCCGATTGCTGACCACCGACGAACCGAACGCTCGCTTGGTGTTGGAAGAGGGACACCTCAAAGTCGAACCCGGCTCTGAATCCGAGCCGCGCGGAATGCTCCTCCTGTCGCGAGCCGACCTGGCCGACCGGCTCGGGGCCGATCCGGACGACGCCGCGCTCGCCCGAGCCGCCGCCGAGCTGGACGCCGAGGTCCGCCTCCGTGGCGCTTGATCATCCCCCCTGACCAGCGCCGATGCGGAGGTGACAAAGCGCGGGCACCGGATATTTCCGTTGCCCGGCCAGGCGCGGGGCCACCACCATAGCGGTATGGACATCGAATCGTGTTCCGCACTGGCGCCGGGCGTCGTGCCACCCGAACGGATCGAGGTGGACGACCTGCTGTTGCGGCGGTGGCGTCCGGAGGATGTGCGGCCGCGGCTCGAGGCGATCAACGCGTCGTACGACCTCATCCACCCCTGGATGGATTGGCTCCCCGCACCCGCCACCCTGGACAGTCAGCGCGCGTTCGGCCGGGAGACGGACGAGAGCTGGCCCAGCGCCGCCGGAGCCTTCAACTACGGCATCTTCGATGCCGCGGGCACCGTGCTCGGCGCGATCGGCCTGCACGACCGGCTCGGTCCGGGTGCGGTGGAGATCGGCTACTGGTGTCACGCCGCGCACACCGGTCGCGGTGTGATCACCCGGAGTGCAGCTGCCTTGACCCGGATCGCGTTGGATTTGCCCGGCGTAGACCGTGTCGAGATCCGTTGTGACGAGGCCAATGTCCGCAGTGCCGCGGTCGCCCGGCGGCTCGGCTACCGGCTGGATCGGATCGAGCCGCGGGAGAAGCGTGCGCCTGCGGAGTCCGGTCGCGGAATGTTCTGGGTCAAGCAGCGCTGACCGCGCGTTCAGCCGGCTGTCACGACGGAACCCGCCGGGGTGGCGGCGGGTTCGTAGACACCCGCGGGGCGATCGGGCTGGTAGAGCTCCGCGATTTCGGTGGCGTACTTCTCGGCGATCACCCGGCGCTTGAGTTTCATGGTGAGGGTGACTTCGTCGCCACCTGCCTCCCAGAAGGTGGGCAAGAGGCGGAACCGCTTGACCTGCTCCACCCGCGAGAGTCGAGCGTTGCCCGCGGCGATGCCCGCCGCGATTCGGGCGATGACATCCGGATCGGCCGACAAGGTCGCCGCCGAGGCGTCGGCCAGGTTGTGGCGCGCGGCGTACGGTCCGGCGGATTCGGCGTCGAGGACGACGAGGGCGGTGTTGTAGGGACGTCCGTCGCCGAGCACGGCGATGGCGCCGACCAGCGGTGCCGCCGCCTTGATCGCGTTCTCGATGTTGGTAGGGGACATGTTCTTGCCCGCGGAGTTGATGATCAGCTCCTTCTTGCGGTCGACGACGCGGAGACAGCCGTCCTCGTCGATGGTGATCACATCGCCCGTGCGCAACCAGCCCTCGGGGTCGACGGCCTCGGCGGTCTTGCCCGGCTCACCGCGATAGCCTTTCATCACCAACGGGCCGTGGACATGGAGTTCGCCGTCGTCGGCGAGGCGGGCCCGCATGCCGGGCAGCAGCTTGCCCACGGTGCCGAGCCTCGCGTCGGCGGGGTGGCTGACGCTGCAGATGCACGTGAGTTCGGACATGCCCCAGATCTCGGCGATCGGGATGCCGAGGCCGGCGAAGAAGCCGAGCGTTTCGGCCGGGATCGGCGCGGCGCCGGACATCGCCCAGCGGACGCGGTCGAGTCCGAGCTTCGCACGCAAGCCGGACAGCACGAGTCGGTCGGCGCGCGCCCACTCGTCCGCGACCGATTCGGGGACCGGCTGCCCACGCAATTGATGCGCACTGCGTTGGGCGGCCACCGCCAACGCCCACTGCAGCGCCGCCCTGCGGTCCTCGGCGGGTTCGTTCGCGACCGCGAATTCGATTGCCGCCTTGAATTTCTCCCAGACGCGCGGCACGGCGCCCCAGATGGTGGGATGCAGGTCGGCCAAGGCGGCGCTGATCAGGGTGGGATCGGCGACGCAGGTGACCTGAGTGCCGAAGACCTCCTGGAAGTAGAGCGCGGTGAGCCGGTCGGCGATGTGCGCGGTGGGCATATAGGAGGTGATGGTGTCGCCGAACCGGATTCCCAGCACTTGGTCGACGGCGTAGCACTCGAACATCAGGTTCGCGTGCGTCGTCTCCACTCCTTTGGGATTGCCCGTGGTTCCCGACGTGTAGATCAGCGTGGCGACGTCGTCGGGCCCGACCGCGCGCCATGCGGCGTCGAAGTCGAAGTTCGCTTCGCCCGCGGCGATGACGTCGGCGACCGACAAGGTTCCCTCGGGCGCGTCGTCGACACAGATGATGTGGTCGAATTCGACTCCGCTCGCGCGGATCTGCTCGACGAATCGAGGCTCGCACATCACCACGCGCGCACCGGCGTTGCCGAGCACGTAGGCGATCTGCTCGGGTGCTGCGGTGTTGTACACCGAGAAGCTGGTGGCGCCGAGGTGTTGCGCGCCGACCTCGAGCGGATAGAACTCGATGCGGTTGGACATCATCAAGGCCACCGTGTCGCCACGGCGCACGCCCAGCCCCGCCAGCCCGCCGGCGATCCGCCGCACCCGCGCCGCGTATTCGCGCCAGGTGAGGGTGGCAGCGTCCCCGGGTGTCCGGAGTGCGACCGCGTCGGGATCGATGGTCGCGTTGTACTGGAAAGCCGCGGGGAGGGTGTCGAAGCGTGGAGTGCTCACGGGAGTGGGTCCTTCGGATCAGGTGGCGGATGATGTGGCCGGATCGGGCTGAGCGCGAACGTCACGACGAGGTCGTGCGGGCTTCGACCCTGCGCAGCAAGTCGTGCACGCGGTTGTCGCGAGCGAGTGCGCTGTCGAGCACTACGTTGACCGCGCCGCGCAGCAACGCGTACGGCTCCCAGCCGACCGGTGCGATCGTGCGCGCCGCGCGCCGTTCGATGCCGTCGGCGATCGTCCGCGCCGCCTGCTCGGCCGAGATCCGCACGTTCAGCGGCCAGGGCAACAGCTCGTCCAGCTCACGGCCGAGCTCGTCGTGGTCCAGGGTCTCGTGCGTCATGCGGGTGTCGACGATGCCGAAATAGGCGATGCCGGCCGATGCGCCGAAGGGCGCCAGCTCCACACGCAGGGCCCGGCCCAGTTGTTCGACCCCGGCTTTGCTGATCATGTACGGTGCGCCCGCCATGCCGGGTGCGAACGCCGCACACGAGGACACCACGACCACGTGGCCGTGGGCAGCGACGACATGGTCGAGCGCGGGACGCACCGTGTTGAACACACCGGTGAGATTGATGTCCATGACCCGATCGAAGTCCCGTCCGTCGAGCGTGCGCACCGTCGCCGGGCGCGGCACCACGCCCGCGTTCGCCACCACGACGTCCAAGCGGCCGAAATGCTCGGCGGCCCGGTCGACGGCCGCCTGCATCGCCGAGCGGTCGGCGACGTCGGCGGCGACGGCCAGGGTCCGCCCGCCCAGCGCCGCGGCCGCCGCGTCGACCGCGTCTTGATCGACGTCGACGAGAACCACCGAGGCCTGCTTCCGGTGCAACACCGCGGCGAGTTCGCGCCCGATCCCGCGGCCCGCGCCCGTGATCAGCACAACCCGGCCCTCGACCGAATAGCCGCGGCGCCCTCGACCGAGGGTGAGAATGTCGTTGATCATCGGCTGACCTCGTAGGCTTCGATGTCGAATCGGCTGGTGCGCTGCCGGTATTCGAAGCTCCAGTTCGGGTAGAGACCGGCATTGAGCCCGTCGGGCGTCTGGTAGTAGCTCCGGCATCCGCCGGTGAGCCACACCGTCGACGAACTGCGTCGGGCCATCTCCGAGACGAAAGCTTCCTGCGCTTCCGGGCGCACCTCGACGCGGCGAGCGCCGGAAGAGCGCGCGGTGCGCAAGGCGTCGACGATGTAGGCGATCTGGGATTCGATCATGTAGATCGCGGACTGGTTCCCGGCGGCTCCGAAGGGGCCGAGCGTGCAGAAGAAATTGGGGAACCCGGCCACCGCGACACCGAGATAGCTTTGCGGTCGCCGGCGGTAGAGCTGGGCCAGCGTTCGCCCGCCCCGTCCGACGTCACGTTCATAGGCGGTCGGGATAGAGGTGAACCCGGTGCCGAAGATGATGGTGTCCACCGGATGTTCGCTGCCGTCACGCAGCACGATCGAGTGCGGGCGGATCTCGGCGATGGGCTGGGTGACGACCTCGACGTTCGGCTGATCGAGCGCTCGGAGGTAGGTGCCGGAGAAGATGGCGCGTTTGCAGCCGATGACGTAGTCGGGCGTGAGCTTCTTGCGCAGGTCGCGATCGCGAACCTGACGCAGCAACTGCCATCGGCCCAACGCTTCGTAGGGGTGCCGGAAGCGCTGGTCGACCAGCGAGATGAGCCCGAACGTCTCGATCGCCGCGTAGAACCCGCCGCGGATCGCGCGTTGCGCCAGGGGAAGGCGTCGTAGCAGCCGCCGCTCCAGTTCCAGGGTGCGGCGATCCATGCGCGGGACGATCCACGGCGCCGATCGCTGGAACAGCGACAGTTTCGCCACCTTCGGCTGGATCTCCGGGACGAACTGCACGGCCGAGGCGCCGGTGCCGATCACCGCGACCCGCTCGCCGGTCAGATCGTGGTCGTGATCCCAGTGCAGCGAGTGGAACGATGCGCCCGCGAACGAGTCGATGCCCGGCAGCTGCGGGTATTTCGCCTCGGCGAACAGCCCGGCGGCCGAGAGCAGGAAATCCGCGGTGAGCGCCCCGCGCGAGGTCTCGATCCGCCACAGCGAACGCTGCTCGTCCCATCGGGCGTCCAGCAGTTCGGCGCCGAAGCGGATATGCCGGACCACATCGTGTTCGGTGGCCACCGCGCGGATGTAGTCGAGGATCTCGCGCTGCCGCCCGTAGGTGCGCGACCAGTCGGGATTGGGTGCGAAAGAGTAGCTGTAGAGGTGAGACGGCACATCGCAGGCGCAACCGGGATAGGTGTTGGCGCGCCACGTGCCGCCCAGGTCGTCGGCTCGCTCGAGAACGACCAGGTCGTCGAACCCGGCCTCGCGCAGTTTGATCGCCAGGCCGATGCCGCCGAAGCCCGCGCCGACAATGGCGATGGGCGTGTGCTCGATCCGATCGTCCGTCACTGCCGCTTCCTTCCGTGCAGAACCGAGATGAGTTGGTCGACGATCGCGTCCACACGGTGATCCCGCCGGAACGACGTCAAGGGCAATGGCGACGGAAACAGTTGCCGCGTGGTCGATTTGGCGTAGGTGAATTCCTTCAGACCGTCCGGCCCGTGGACACGGCCGAAGCCGGATGCGCCCACACCGCCGAGCGGCAGAGCGGGGATGGTGGCGTGCGCGACGAACGCGTTGATCGAGGTGCCACCGGCACGGATGCGGTCGGCGATGTCGCGACCGTTGCGGCGGGCGAAGACGGTGCCGCCCAGCCCGTACGCGCAGCGGTTCACCAGTTCGACGGCCTCTTCCATGTCCCGGACCTTGGCGACCGTCAGGGTGGGGCCGAAGGTCTCCTCGGTCACCGCGGCCGCGTCCTCGGGCACGTCGACGAGAATGGTCGGCTGGACGAACTGGCGATCGATCGCGTGCGGACCGCCGAGCACCACGCGGGCGCCGCGCGCGACGGCATCCTCGATGTGGCGGCGTATGACGGAGAGCTGCTTCGGCATGGTGATCGGCCCGATCTTCGAATCCGCGGCACCGGCCTGGATCCGGCTCGCCGCCGCCACCAGCTTCGCAAGAAACTCGTCGTAGACGTCGGCATGGACGTAGACGCGTTCCACGGCCAGACAGGCCTGCCCGGCGTTGGACAATCCGCCCCACACCGCCGCGTCGGCAGCGGCGTCGAGGTCGGCGTCCGCGTCGACGATCAGCGCGTCCTTGCCGCCGCACTCCATCAGCACCGGCGTGAGATTCTCCGCGCACGCGGCCAGGACCAGCTTGCCGGTGGTGGTGGACCCGGTGAACCCGATCTTGCCGACGCCGCTGCGGCACAACGCGTTGCCCGTGTCGCCGAGACCGGTGATCACCTGCAGCACCGGCTCGGCGGGTGCGGTGCGGGTGAACGCTTCGGCGAGCCAGAGCCCGACGCCGGGGGTGTACTCGCTGGGTTTGAACACCACCGCGTTCCCGGCGGCCAGCGCGAAGGAGATGGAGCCCAGCGGAGTGAACACCGGGTAGTTCCACGGTCCGATGACACCGACCACCCCGAGGGGAAGGTATTCGACCGTCGCCGCGTGGTTCACCGTCAGCAGGCTCGACGGCACGGTGCGACGGGCGAGCACCTTCTCGGCATTGCGTGCCGCCCATCGCAAGTGTTCGAGCGCCATGGCGATCTCGAGTTTGGCGTCGGAGACCGGTTTGCCCATCTCCCGGTGGATGAGGTGAGCCAGTTCGTCACGGCCCGGGGCGATCTCGGCACGCCACGCGTCCAGATGCCGGGCGCGACCGGCGAAGCCGAGATCGCGCCACCAGGTCGCGGCCTCGTGAGCGGCGGCGACGGTGGTGTCGACGGCGTGGCGATCGTGGATCGGATAGGTGCCGACCACCGCGCCGGTGGCCGGATCGTGCACGTCGAATGTCGACACCACGGACTGCGCGGGGTGGTTGGTGGAGACGCTCATCGGGTCGGCTCGCTCGTTCGGCAACGGATAGACAACGCTGTCCCTTTCGTGTGACGGTCTCAGAGGTCGACCACGAGGTGCTCGCTCGCGGCGCGGGAGACGCAGACCAGCATCTGGTTCTCCCGTTCGGCGGCGGTGAGCACGCGGTCGCGATGGTCGACGGCGCCGGAGACGACCGCGACTTTGCAGGTGCCGCAGAAGCCCTGTCGGCAGGAATAGGCGACGTCCGGCAATTCGCGGTGGATCGCGGTGAGCGCCGTTTCGTCGGCCGCGACCCGGATCGTGGTCCCGGTGCTAGCCAAGGTGAGATCGAATTCCGCGCCGTCGGCGACCGGGAGGGCGGAGAACCGTTCGGTGTGCAACGAGGCGGTCGGGTTGAGTTCGAACAGGCACTGCTGTGCCGCCTCCAGCATCGGCGGCGGCCCGCACACGTACACCGCCGCGCCGGGTTCGGCGCGAGCCAGCAGCGCGGCGACATCCGGCGGCCCGAATTCGTCGTCCGGCCTGACGTCGGCGTCCGGCAGGTCGGTGAGAAACGGCATGGTCTCGCGCGAGCGGCCGACGTACACCAGACGTCCCCGTGAGCCCGCGGCTTCGGCCATCGGGATGATCGGCGTGATGCCGATTCCACCGGCCAGGAACAAGTACGACGGCGCGTCGATGAAAGTGAACGCGTTGCGCGGCCCGCGAATCCGCAGGCGGTCGCCGATCCGCAGCGATTGATGGATCTCGCGCGATCCGCCGCCTCCTTCGGGAATGAGGCGGACCGCGATGCGATACCGGAACCGGTCGCTCGGGTCGCCGCACAGCGAGTACTGGCGCTGACGGCCGGACGGCAGGAAGACGTCCACGTGCGCCCCCGGCCGCCACGCGGGCAGCGGGCCGCCGCCGGCCGCGCGCAGCGTGAGGCTCACCACGTCGGCGGCTTCGCGATCGATCGCGGCGATCGTGGTGTCCGAGTCGAATCCGGTGCGGCGCACCGCGTTCGGGCGGGACAGGAGCGGGGCGGCCCGTCCGGTGACGAACACCTTCCGGTAGATGTCCATGACACCGCCGATCAGCCGCAGTCCCGCGGGCGTCGAGCGGTCTTCGAGGGCGGGCGATCCGTTCATCGGTGCGCCGCCCGCGCCGCCGGTGAGTGCGCGAGGTAGCGCAAGGCTTTGTCCATCGGTCCCAGCTGAGACGGATGGAAACCGGGACGCAGATACCGCGGCATCTCGGTGAAGAAGACCGTCCATTTCGGGATGACGCCGCGCCGGGTCGCGCTCCAGAACTGCAGTCCCCAGAACCGGCCCTTCTCGCTCGACGGGTCCTTTCGGTAGAGGTAGGCGGTCGAGACGATGAACAGCGGCAGCAACGTCGCGCCGGCCAGGATCGCCGTGCGGGCTTTCCGGGCGTAGCTGCCGTCGAGATGCATGAATGCGTCGTAGACGACGCTGCGGTGTTCCACCTCTTCGGCGCCGTGCCACCGGACCAGGTCCAGCATCGCCGGGTGCATGCCTTTTTCCTCGAGGATGTCGGCGTTGAGCAGCCATTCCCCGAGTACCGCGGTGTAGTGCTCCATACCCGCGAACAGGCCGAGCCGTTCCTTGAGCCATTCCTCCCGCGCCCGACCGGTCAAGCCGTGATCGCCGAGGATGCGGTCGACGAGCCAGGCGACCTTCGAGACATACGAGTCGACATCCAAGCCGATCGACTGGAGATGCCTGCGCGCGGCCTCGTGACTGTTCGCGTGCATGGTCTCCTGCCCGATGAACCCCGTCACCTCCTCGCGCAACCGCTCGTCGTCGATATGGGGCAGCGCTTCGGCCAACGCCTGCGCCATCGCGCGCTCCCCTTCGGGCAACACCAGGTGCATCACGTTGACGATGTGGGTGGCCAAAGCCTCGCCCGGCACGTAGTGCATCGGCACGGAATCGAAGTCGAAATGGACGTCGCGCGCATGGATGGCATGCGCTTCGTCGCGATACCGGCGCTGCGTCGCGCCCTCCTGCTCAGCCATGACCCGACCATACATAGCTACAAATCGCATTGCAATGTTGCAGCAACAACGGGGGGAGAATGTTGCAGAAGGGCTCGATTTTGCTAGCGTTGGCCTATGCCCACCGCCTCGAAGGCCGCCACGAGCAGCGAAAACGTCGCCGGCACCCTGGTCACCCGGATCCTGGACGCGGCTCTGGTGCTGTTCGAGCAGGTCGGTGTGAAGAAGACGACGATCGAGGAGGTTGCCAGGAAAGCGGGCGTGGACCGGGTCACGGTCTATCGCCACGTCGGCGGCCGCGACGACCTGGTGCAAGCCGTGATCAGTCGCGAGGTGGCCGCGGTGCTCGCCGAGATCACCGAGATCGCCGAACGCCACGACGACCTCGGTGAACTCGTCGTCGACATCTTCGTCACCGTCATCACCCGCTGGCGCACGAATCCGCTCGTGGAACGCATGCTGACGCTGGAACCGGCGCGCGTGGTCCTCAAACTCACCGTCGACGGCGCGGCTCCGTTCGCGATGTCCGTCCACACGACCGCCGCCGCGCTCCAGCGTGCCGTCGAGCGCGGAATCCTGTCGCCCGCAACGGATCTGACCACCCGCGCGGAGATCGTGTGCCGGATCGTCCACTCGCTGATCCTCGCCCCCCACGGGCTCACCGAACTCGAAACGGACGAGCAATTGGGTGAATTCGCGCGCACTTACCTGGTGCCGGTGGTGGCCGGACCGCATGCCGTGACGGGCTGATCCAGAAGGGTCGCGGAAGCCGTGTGCTGCAGGTGAATGCTCGGTTCCGCGTGCCGCAACAACATTCGATGGCTTGTAGGGTGTGCCCGGAGTCGGAAGCATGTCCGGCGCGGGCGCTAGGGAAGGGCAGCAGGGATGTCGGACGCTTCGGTCGAGGTGCTCCTGGACGACTTCGAGAGCAAGGACAAGTGGGAACTCGCCGGAGCCGGGGCGGACCGGACCCATCTCACGACGTTCGCCGAAGGCGCGCCGAGTAAACGGCCCGGCGTATATGCCGACGGCGGCGCGGGCGCCGACCACCGTGCGCTCGTGCTGCTCATGCGATCGGCCACCGACGGCCTCGAAGTCGACCTCGTGGCAAAGCCCGGCCGGGCGTTGTCGATCCCAGGGCGGTTGGCGGCCCTGAACCTGTGGGTGCGTTCGCCGCACGCGTCGATCCGGGTGTCCGCGCGACTGCGTGGCACCGGACAGGACGAGCGCGAACTGGTCCTGGGAGGCGTCCCCGCGACCGGCGAATGGCGGCGTCTCGAACACGAACCGGCCGATCCCGTGGACGACGGCGAAGTCGTCGCTCTGACGATCCGACTCACCCAGGTGGTGAAGCAGGAAGGGGAGGTCATGATTCTGCTCGACGACCTGACTGCCCACACCACGGACTAGCAACGGTCGGAACACGGGCGCGAATTCGGCAGCCCGTATCTACTTCCAGCGGATTCCGGATCGGTGTGCCGTTGACGAGCGCCCCGACGAATCCGTTCCCACGCCCTCGTCGGCGGCATGCTTCGGTGCGCCTGCGGCGCACGGCATCTCCGTGATTCCGGCGCCGGATCCTGACCATAGCGGACATCTCGTCCGCACCGATGGGCCAGGTTGATCACACGATGAATAGCGAAAAGTGTGCTGTTCGCAGTATTCGCGGGCGGGCGACTCGGGTGACCTGCGTGCACCGAACGGGTCGCCGGACATCGTCCCTCTGATCACGTCACGAACGTAGTTCCGTGCGCCACCGCGCTTCTGGTTGCTGTCGACCCCGGACAAGTACCTCGACGATCTTGCCATCCAGAACGCTCCAGCCAACGAAGAGATGAGGTAGCTGAACGTTGACTGTGTGCTGAGCGTGAAGGAGGAGGGGTGGCGAACGCGATGACCTGCAAGGTAGCTGTCGTCGGAGCGGGCTTCGGCGGCATCGGGATGGGGGTCGCGCTGCGACGAGCCGGGATCACCGATTTCGTGATCTTCGAGCGGGGCGGCGACGTCGGCGGCGTCTGGCGGGACAACACCTATCCAGGGTGCTCCTGTGACGTGCCGTCGCATCTGTATTCGTTCTCCTTCGCGCCCTACCGCAGTCGGCGCATCCGGTTTCCGAGCCAGGCCGAGATCCTGGAATATCTGCGTGAGGTCGTCGCCGCCCACGGTTTGGCGTCGCATCTGAGATTGGGTACCGCGATCGACGAAGCCAACTATTCGGAAACCCGGGGCGGCTGGGAACTGGTCACGTCCGAGGGGCAGCGCGTGCACGCGGAAGTGGTGGTTTTCGCCGTGGGGCAGCTGCACCGGCCGAACATCCCCGATCTTCCCGGCCGAGCTGATTTCGCAGGACCGTCCTTCCATTCCGCGCGCTGGGACCACGGACAAGACCTATCCGGGCTGGAGGTGGCGGTGATCGGCACCGGTTCGAGCGCGGCCCAGATGCTGCCGACGCTGGCCGCGGCCGCCCGGCGTGTCCGCGTCTTCCAGCGCACGCCGCACTGGGTGCTGCCCAAGCCTTCGGCCGATTTCGGGCCGCTCGCCCGAGCGGCGCTGCGGCTGCCCGGCGCTCACCACATGTATCGCCGAGCGCTGTACTACGGCGCCGATGCCGTGCTCGCGCCGATCATGCACCGGGGCTGGTCGGCGCGCCCCGCCGAATGGGCTGCCCGACGGTATCTGCGCAGCCGGATCGCGGATCCGCAGCTGCGCGCGAAACTCACTCCCGACTATCCGATCGGGGGTAAACGCATCATTTTCGACAGCCACTACTACTCGACATTGACGCGCGAGAACGTCGAGCTGGTCACCGCTCCCATCAGCCGGATCACCCGGGACGGACTGCGCACCGCCGACGGCGCGCACCATCGGGCCGACGTGATCGTCTACGCCACCGGTTTCCGTGCTCCGGAATTCCTGGTCCCGATCACCGTGCGCGGGCGCGGGGGAGCGCTGCTGCACGACGAATGGCGCTCAGGCGCGGCAGCTCTGCTGGGTGTGGCGGTTCCGGGTTATCCGAACGCGTTCCTGATCGCGGGACCGAACAGCTTCAATTCCGCGGGCAGCAACCCGGAAATGAAAGAATGCCAGATCGACTACATCGTCCGTTGTCTGCGCTGGCGGGACCGGATCGGCGCGTCCGCCGTCGAAGTCCGGGCAGGCGCGATGCGGGCGCACCGGCAGTGGATCGAGGCCGCCCTCGCGAAGACGGTGTGGCCTGCCATGGGGCCGAGCTGGTACAAGCACGAGAGCGGGCGCGTCACCAATCCGTGGCCTGCGTCGGCTCGCGCCTTCGACCGCGCCTTACGGCGACCGCCGTCCGAATCGTTCCGCGTCGTCTTACCTGCTCCGGCGACTCCGGACGGAAAACTCCCGAAGCGAGTGAAGCGGAGGAGGAATCGTGCCCGGCGGCGGCCGTCCGCGCCGGAGCCGACCGCGTGGATCGGCACCGAATGAGCGGGCTCGATCCCGCGCGGTTCCCTTCGTCCGGTCACGTCGAAGCTGCGGTGACCGGTTCGTAGAGCGCGACGTGCCAGACCGCGCCGGGCGTCGGCCGTACGACGGCTCGGCGTTCGTGCGGTCCGGTGACCGGCTGTGCTGCCTCGAATCCTTCGGCACGCAGCCGGTCCAGCTCGGCGTCCAGGTCGTCGACCTTGATCGCGAGGAACGGGGTGTCGTCGGCGGTCGCTACCCGCGAGCATGATTCGGACGCCGTTGCTGTCGAATTGGGCCCATCGGTCGCCGTCGACCGCGGTGGGTCCGGCGCCGAAGATCGCGGTCAGCAGCGCCACGGTGGTGGGCACATCGTCGGTGGGGTAGGCAGGCCCGATTCGCTCAATGGTCATGGGTCTCCGTAGAAGTGGATCGGTCAGGAACGGCGCTCGGCGTGCGCCGTGCGAACGGCCGAGAAGGTGGCGGCGTTCGCTCGCATCGCCTCGGGCAGGTGATCGGCCATGCTCATGAAGCCGTGGAACATGCCGTCGTATCGGTGGATTTCGGCCGCGACCCCGGCTTGCCGCAACCGGCGCCCGTAATCCTCGCCCTCGTCGCGCAACGGATCGTATTCGGCGGTGACGATGTGGGCGGGCGGAAGCCCGGACAGCTCGGCGTGCAGTGGGTTGGCGTACGGGTCGACGCCGTCGTGCTTGCCCAGATACTGACGCCAATACCAGCGCAGATGCGCGGCGGTGGTGAAGTAGCCCTCGGCGTTCTCCCGATAGGACGCGGTGGCGCAGGCCGGGTCGAGCATGGGATACAGCAGCAGTTGCCGGGCGATCTCGGGTCCGTCCCGATCCCGTGCCAGCAACGCCGTCACGGCGGCGAGGTTGCCGCCCGCGCTGTCTCCGGCCACGACGAGGCGGGCCGGGTCGCCGCCCAGCGCGTCGGCGTGGCCCGCGACCCAGCACAGCGCCGCGTACGCGTCCTCGGCCGCTGCGGGAAAACGGTGTTCGGGGGCTTGCCGGTAATCCACCGATACCACGATCGCGTCCGCTCCGACGGCCATGGCCCGGCAGAACCGGTCATGGCTGTCGAGGCTGCAGATCACGAACCCGCCACCGTGGCAGAACAGCACGACCGGAGCCGCCTGCGCCGCGCTCGCGGGCCGGTAGATCCGGACCCGGACTTCGGGCGCGCCCGCCGGGCCGGGGATCCGCCGCTCCCACACTTCCGCGACGGGGATGGGATCGACCGGCGCCGCGGGGCGTGCGGCGAGCAGCCGCCGCGCCTCGGTGGCGTCGAGCACTTCGGTGCCCAACTTGGGGAACGCGGCGTCTGCGGCGTCGACGATCGCCTGCGCTTCGGGTGTCAGTGGCATCCGGCTCGCTCCTTCGCCTACGGCTGCGCGTCCGGCGGCAGGAATTTGCCGGCCGCCAACCCGCCATCGATCGTGACCTCGGCGCCGGTGATGTAGGCCGAGGCGTCCGAGGCCAGGAACGCCACCAGTTCGGCGACCTCTCGAGGCTCGCCGGTGCGTTGCAGCGGCAAGGACGGGAAGCTGCCCGGACCGGTGGTCAGATAGGGGACCATCGGCGTCGCGATCGGCCCCGGGTGCACCGAGTTGACCCGGATTCCGGCCGGGCCCAGCTCGAGTGCGGCGGTCTTGGTCAGACCACGTAGTCCCCATTTCGACGAGCCGTAGGCGGAATGGCCCATCAGCCCCTCGAGGCCCGCCTGCGAGGAGATGTTGACGATCGAGCCGCCGCCCGCCCCCGTCATCGGCCCGACCGCGGCGTGGATGCCGCGGAACGCACCGATCAGATTGACGTGCAGAATGCGCTCGAATTCCTCCGGCGAGGTCTCGGTCAGCGGCTTCGCGGTGTAGATAGCGGCGTTGTTCACCAGGACGTCCAACCTGCCGAACGACGAAACCGCCGCACCTACAGCGGCTTCCCAGTCCGCTCCACTGCCGACGTCGTGCCGGACGAAACGGGCCGCCGCGCCGAGCGACTCGGCCAGCTGCGTTCCCTCGGCTTCCAGGACATCGGTGATCACCACGCGGGCGCCGCGCTCCACGAACAGCCGCGCCTCGGCGGCGCCCTGCCCTCGGGCGGCGCCCGTGATCAGGGCGACCTTCCCATTCAGGTCAACCATGTCGAACTCCTCTTGTTCTCGGCGATCGCCGCGGGTCAGCTGTTGCGGAAGTGGGGGATGACCTTCTCGCCCCAGTGCCGGATGGTCTCCAGGCAGGCCTCCTGCGGCACGGTGCCCATCTGGATGAGGCAGAGGATCTCGTCGGCGCCCGCGGCCTGCAGGCGCTCGACGTAGGCGATGGCGTCCTCGGGGCTGCCGTAGGCGTGCTCGACATTGAATACCGAGGTGGCGCCGGTCTTCACCGGGATCTTGGCCTCGTGCAGGTAGGCCACGTGGTCGTCGGCGGCCTGCTTGATCGCGGCGACCTCGTCCGCATTCGGGTCGACCGCCTCGTCGGGGGCCGGGCCCGCGCCGTAGTAGTGCTTGATGGATTGCGCGAAGAAGCGTTGGCCGCGAGCGCCGATCTGCTGAGCCTTTTCCCGGTCGTCGAGGACGATGGTGGGGCACAGCGCCGCGAAATGATCGTTCACGACGGTCGACACGAAACGCTCGCCCGTGCGCGCGGCGATCGCCTCGTCGTAGGTGCGCCGCAGTTCCGCGATCTCCTCCACACCCGCGAAACCCAGGACCAGTGCGCCGATTCCGTAGTCGGCGGCCATTTTCAGCGTGTCCTTCTTGGTGCAGGCCATGAACAGCGGCGGATGCGGCAGCTGCTCCGGCCGCGGCAGCAGCGAATGCGGTGAGACCTGCAGAAGCTCACCGTTGTACTCGAATTCGGCTTCGGGATCCTGCCACGCCTTGCCGATCATGCGCAGCGATTCCTCCACCTCCTGGTAGGTGCGCTCGGGGTCGACACCGCACATGGAGGTCTCCACCGGGGTCGCGCCGCGGCCCGCGCCCAGGTTGAGCCTGCCGCCGGACAGCACGTCGAGCATCGCGGCGCGTTCGGCGGCGCGCACGGGGTGGTTGAAGTTGAACGGCATGCACACCACGCCGTGTCCGATCCGGATCCGCTCGGTCTTAGCGGCCACCCAGGTCAGGAAGACCTCCGGTGCGCTCATGTGCGCGTACCACTTCAGCCCGTGGTGTTCGACCGCCCAGACGGTGTCGAATCCCATCTGGTCGGCGAGGACGGCCTGCTCGACACAGTCGCGCAGCACTTGGTGCTCGTGCTCGCGCGACGGGTCGGCCATCTGGGCCTCGAAGATCATCGAGAACTTCATCCGGTCTCCTTCTCGATCGCCCGATCGCCCGATCGGGCGTTCAGCGGTGTCGTCGGTGTGGCTCGTCCCGGAACGGGGCGGCCGGAGCTGTATGCCTAATCGAAATATGACCGGTGGAACTTCTCAGGTCAGGCGCAAGTCCCGGTGGCCGGGACGGTCCGGTGCCGCGTCCCGATGGGCGTCCTAGCGTCGGTGCGAAGCGACGGTCAGAGAGGACGGGAATCGGTGGGACAACTCGACGGCAAGGTGGCGCTGGTCACCGGCGGGGCGCGGGGGATGGGCGCCGAACACGTGCGGCAGTTCGTGGCCGAAGGCGCGCGGGTGGTGTTCGGTGACGTGCTCGACCACGAGGGAATGGCGTTGGCCGCCGAGCTGGGCGACGGCGTGCGATACGTGCACCACGACGTGACCAGTGAAGCCGATTGGTCCGCCGCGGTGTCCGAGGCGGTCACCCACTACGGGCGGCTCGACGCGCTGGTGAACAACGCGGGCATTCTGCGGTTCGTCCCGATCGCCGAGATGGCTTTGGCGGACTTCACCGCGATCATGACGGTCAACGTGACCGGCACCTGGCTGGGCATCAAGGCCGCCGCACCCGCGCTGGCCGAGACCGGCGGAGGCTCGGTCGTGAACGTCTCCTCGGTGGAAGGGTTCGTCGGCGCGGCGGGTCTGTCCGCCTACAGTGCGAGCAAGTTCGCCATCCGCGGCATCACCAAGTCTGCCGCTCGCGAACTGGGCCACTTGGGCATCCGCGTCAACTCGCTGCACCCGGGTGGCATCGCCACGCCCATGACGGCGGCGGTGTCCGGGGCGTCGGGGGTGGACGGCGAGGGCTTCTTCGCGAGCCTGCCGATCCCGCGCTGGGGGCAGCCCGTCGAGGTGTCCCATGTGGCGGTGTTCCTGGCGTCGGACGCGGCCGGTTACTGCACCGGCGGCGAATTCGTCGTCGACGGCGGCATGCTGACCGGTTGCGGCTACTGACGGAAGCGACGCGATGACTCAGGAATTCGAATTCGACGTGGTGGTAGTCGGCTCCGGGGCCGCGGGCATGACCGCCGCGCTGACGGCCGCCTACCGCGGGCTGTCGGTCACGATGATCGAGAAGAGCCGGTCCTTCGGCGGGTCCACCGCGCGGTCCGGCGGTGGCATCTGGATCCCCAACAACCCGGTGCTGCAGCGCGAAGGCGTGCCCGACAGCCCGGAACTGGCCCGCACCTATCTGAAGGCGGTGGTCGGCGATCGGGTGCCGGAGGCCAAGCAGCGCGCCTTCCTCGATCGCGGACCGGAGATGATGCGCTATCTCGGCGCTCGCAGCAAATACTGGGAATTCGTCTACGACCGCGGCTATTCGGACTACCACCCGGAATTCCCCGGTGGCTTGGCCCAAGGGCGCAGCATCGAGCCCGCGCCACTGGACGGGCGACTGCTCGGCGGCGATCTGCACAAGATCAACCAGCCGACCATGTCCGGGCCGAAGGGAATCGCGTTCACGGTCAGCGACTTCCACGACTTGAACATGATCGCCCGCACCTGGGCCGGCAAGCGCACCGCGATCAAGGTCGGGATGCAGGCGGTCGGGAACAAGCTGCGAGGGCGGTTGCCGCTGAGCCTGGGCAAGGCGCTCGCGGCCCGGTTGTGGCTGTCGCTGCGGGACGCCGGGGTCCCGGTGTGGCTGAACACGCCGCTGACCGAGCTGATCACGGAGGGCGACGCGGTGGTCGGCGTGCGCGCCGAGCACGACGGGACGCCGGTGGTGATCAGGGCGCGCCGCGGGGTGGTGCTGGCGGCGGGTGGCTTCGAGCACAACCTGGAGATGCGCGAGCAGTACATGAGCGGTCCGCAGTCCACCGAGTGGACGGTAGGCGCTACCGAGAACGTGGGTGAAGGCATCGTCGCGGGCCAGAAAGCCGGTGGCGCGGTGGATCTCATGGGTGACGCCTGGTGGGGTCCGTCCGTGCGCAACCCCGATGGTCCGCCGTTCTTCTGTCTGGCCGAGCGTTCGCAGCCCGGCGGCATCATGGTGAATCACGCGGGGGAGCGATTCGTCAACGAATCGGCCCCGTACGTGAACGTGGTCCACAAGATGTACGAGCAGGAAGCGTCGGGCGGCGGGCACATTCCGGCGTACTTCATCATGGACCAGCGTTTCCGGGACCGGTACCTGTTCCTGGGGAACTTCCCCAAACGCCCTCTTCCGCAAAAGTACCTGGATGCCGGGATCATCAAGCAGGCCGAGACGTTGGCCGACCTCGCTGCCCAGATCGGTGTGCCGCCCGCGGCGCTTTCCGCGACGGTCGAGCGTTTCAACCGCTTCGCCCTTGCCGGTCGCGACGAGGACTTCCGGCGCGGCGATTCCGCGTACGACCGCTACTACGGCGACCCGACCGTGCGGCCGAACCCGTGTCTGGCCCCCCTCGAACAGGGCCCGTTCTACGCCGTGGAAATGGTGCCGGGTGATCTGGGCACCAAGGGCGGTTTGGTCACCGACGAGCACGCTCGCGTCCTCGACAGCGACGAGCGACCAATCCCCGGCCTGTACGCGGCGGGGAACAACTCGGCCTCGGTGATGGGCAACGACTACGCGGGCGCGGGCGCGACCATCGGCCCCGCCATGGTGTTCGGCTACATCGCGGCCGGTCACATCGCCGACAACCGACCGGGCGCGACCGCGCGGCCGGCAGTGGAAGGAGAACGCTGATGGGACGGGTGGACGGCAAGAACGTCATCGTGACCGGCGGCGCCAGGGGCATGGGTGCGGCGTTCGCGCGGCGGTTGGTCGCCGAGGGCGCCACGGTGGCGATCACCGACGTTCTGGTGGACGAAGGCGTGGCGCTGGCTGCCGAGCTGGGTGACGCCGCGAACTTCCTTCCGCTCGACGTCACCGACGAGTCGGCGTGGAACGACGTGGTCGCCTACACCGAGAAGGTTTTCGGGCCGGTCTCGGGTCTGGTCAACAATGCGGGCATCGTGCACGTGGATCCGATCGAAAAGCTGTCGGAAGCCGACTTCCGCAAGGTGATCGACGTCAACCAGGTCGGAGTGTTCCTCGGCATGAAGGCGGTGCTGGGGTCGATGCGCCGGGCCGGAAGCGGCTCCATCGTCAACATCTCCTCGATCGGCGGCATCATCGCCTTCTCCAACATCCTCGGCTACACCGCGTCCAAATGGGCGGTGCGCGGCATGACCAAGACCGCCGCGCAGGAGTTCGCCGCCGACGACATCCGCGTCAACTCGGTGCATCCCGGCGTCGTGGTCACGGAGATGACCGCTGCCTCCGACCGCTCGCAAGGTATGTCGGGCAACCAGCCGATCCGCCGAGCCGGTCGACCCGAGGAACTGGCGAACCTGGTGCTGTTCCTGATCAGCGACGAATCGAGCTTCAGCACCGGCTCGGAATTCGTGGCCGACGGCGGCTACACGTCCCTGTGACGACGTCCGGCAGGGCAACCCGGCGGACCGACCGCCGAGCGAGACAAGGAAACAACCGTGAAGAACTTCGAGGGCAGAACCGCCGTGATCACCGGCGCGGGCGCGGGCATCGGCCGGGCGGTGGCGATCGAACTCGCCCGCCGCGGCGCTCGGCTGGCGCTGTCGGGCCGGAACGTGGACAACGTCGCCGAGACCGCGGCGCTGTGTGGCAAGGAAGGCGCCCAAGCCCGCGCCTACAAGCTGGACGTGACCGACCGGGACGCGGTCTATCGGCACGCCGACGAGGTGGCCGAGGACTTCGGCCGGATCAACCTGGTCGTCAACAACGCCGGCGTCTCGCTGACCGCGAACGTGGAGGAACTCAGCTGGGCCGACTTCGAATGGATCGTCGGCATCAACTTCTGGGGCGTCGCGTACGGCACCAAAGCGTTCCTGCCCCATGTCATCGCCTCCGGTGACGGGCACATCGCGAACGTGTCGAGCATGTTCGGCCTGGCGGCATGCCCGAGCCAGGGCGCCTACAGCGCGACGAAATTCGCCATCCGCGCGTTCACCGACGCGCTGCGCCAGGAGATGACCATCGCCGGGCACGCGGTCGGCGTCAGCAGCGTGCACCCGGGCATGATCAAGACCGATATCGCCTGGAAGGCGCGGGCGGGCGGCGATCGTGACCGCGACGCCCTCGCCGCCAACTTCGATCGCCTGGCCAAGACGACCCCCGAGCACGCCGCACGGGCCATCGTGAACGGCATCCGCAAGAACAAGGCGAAGATCCTGATCGGCACGGATGCCCGCGTAATCGACTGGCTGCCGCGGCTTTTCGGATCCGGTTACCAGAAGATCCTCACCGCCCAGATGAAGAACGAAGTCGCCTGACGGTCCGGGACCTTCCCGCTGATCACACAGTCCACGAGGTGGTCCTACCGCACTCGAGAAGTTCGCGAACTGCGATGACGTAAACCCTCCTGGCTGCGCGCCGGGAGGGTTTACCGAGTATCGCAAATTGCAACCCTCAGTGGCAGACCCACAGGGCATCGGCTTTGTTGTCACCGCCGGCGGGCACATTGCCCTTGGCGTTGTCGGGCACCGAGACGAGCAGTTGCCACTCCTGACCGGTCCAGTTGTAGACTCCGACCGTCTTTCCCGTGCGGTTCCAGTACGAGCTCAAACGATCTCCGATTCCTTCGTTGCCGATGTCGTGCAACAGACAGTTGTTGTCGACCTGCACGAACATGCCGGTCCCGCCGCGCTGGTCGTAGCCGCAGAACAGTCCGCCCGGGCAGTCGTAGGCCGCCGACGCCGGCGCCGGCGCGAGGGCTGCGCCGTACCCGGCGACCGCGAAGGTGGCTGCTGCCACGACACCGAGGCGGCGAAACGATTTGAGTGAGAGCATGATTGACCCTTCGAAGCCGATGGGATCGGGTATCGGTGCGGCGGAAATCCGCCGCACTCATGATGGGTGGAGCGGACCGCCCGCGACTATCCACCTGGCGCGAGTTCTGTCCGACCTGCGCGGCGGGTTCAGCGCTGCGCGGCGGGTCAGGCGCGCAACGTCACCGACGGCGGCACACCCCATCGCCGCCGGTACAGAGCAGAAAAACGGCCCAGATGCCAGAACCCCCAGTCTGCGGCCACCGCGGCGACCGTAGTCTTGGTGGGGTCCGCGGCGGCCAGCGCGGTGTGCACGCCCACGAGCCGGGCTTCACGCAATCGCGCCGTCGGTGTGGTGCCGAGATATCGCCGGAAGCCCTCCTGCAGGCTCCGCACCGAAAGTCCCACTGCCTCCGCGATATCGGTGATGGTGAGCATTTCGTGCGCATGGTCGGCAATGAGTTGTTCGGCCAGGCGGATGGGACGCGGCGTCGAGTTTCCGGGGGCGCCGTCGAGCAGGAGCTCCGAGTAGCTGTTCGGCTGCGCCAGCAGGAGTTGGGACATCATCAGCTGCTCGACCTGCGGCCGCAGCCGCGGATCCAGGAACAGGCCGGGGCCTTCGGCGTCGGTCTGCAGCATGCGCAGCGATTCGAACCAGATCCGGGCGGCCGGTGACCGCAATTGCATGGCGACGGCCATCCGTAGCGGACGATCCGGCGGCCGGCCCAGCATCCGCCGCAAATGGTCGTCCAACGCGGCACGGTCGAATCGGACGAGGAGTTGCCTGCTGCTCTCGTGCCAGTTCATGTCCAGGGGCGCGTCCGGGTCCGGAACCGAGGCCACCGCCGGGTCGGAGGCGATATCCGTGCTCCCGTTGAGCACCCGGGCCCACCCGGCCAGCGGTATTTGCACTAGGCGGAAGGTTTCGATGGGTTCGGTCCGGATCCGAACCTGAACCCCGTAATGCTTGTAGACCAGGCCGACATCGCCGTACCGGACGACATTGCAGCTGGCCTCCATGGTGGAGGCGCCCGGATCGAGCCGGTGCTCACGCAGAATCCCGCTCATCTCCGCCCGGGCTACGTCTGGGTCAGCGGTCCGGAAATAGCGATGCCCCGCCAGTGGTTCGACGAACACTCCGACTGCCCTCCAAGCAGCAGGCGCCGCGCCAACGGGCCTGGATCAGCGGATGTCGAAGGCATTGTCCGTCGACACCCGCGGGCACGCAATCGGTTTCGCATCGTGTCCCGAAACCCTCCGGCCAGGCAGTCCGCAAAGGCCCAGAACTCCTGAAGCTGTCACAAGCCGCAAAGTAGGACGCGCGGGTAACGGCTCAGGACTCCCGAGGCTGCCCCCCCGGGAGGCATGTCCTGGCGGATCGATTTCAGCGGCTGGATGTGTGTCCGTTAGCCGAACCTCCAACGGACACACGGGAGAAGCTTTGTCTGGATGTGCCGACCAGGCGAGATGCCGTCTCATTGAGGGTGTCCGCTGATCTGTCCGCTGAGGGAGGTCAACCGTACGCTTCCCGTGTGACCGCAACTCTCATCGGCTACGCTCGGTGCTCCACCGACGAGCAGGACCTGACTGCCCAGCGACAGATCCTGCGTGGCCTCGTCGTCGCCGAAGACCGGATCTACCTCGACCACGGCCTCACCGGCACTCGCCGCACCCGGCCAGGTCTCGACCAAGCTTTCGCGGCCGTCCAGGCCGGCGACCCCCTGGTCGTCCCCGAACTCGACCGGCTCGCCCGTTCGGTGCCCGACGCCCGCGAGATCGGTGACTCCCTGGTCGCACGCGGTGTGAAGTCCCATTTGCTGCAGCAGCACCGGTCCGGCGAGCACACCATCGCCGATCTCGCCGAACTGTTCTCTGTCAGCCGGGCGACGGTCTACCGGGTCCTGGAACGCCAGAAGACCACGGTGTCCTCATCGAGCCGGGCAGGGCAGTGACGTGCTGCCCTACACCTACCGGGTCACCAAGTACGACCCCGCAGACCGCGACGAGCACGGCAGCTATACCGGCGCCGAGGAATCGGTCAGCGACCACGGGCCGGTCGAAGCCGCCTACCTGCAGGCGGTGGCCGCCTTCGCCGAAGACACCGGCGTCCACCAGCTGACCATACGAGAACCGCACATCGCCGGCCACGTCCACTTCGGCCTGGAGCCGCCTATCGAAGGCCACGGTCTGGCCGGGCTCTTCCCGCCCGACCTCACCGGTTTCCACGACGGCGCACAGGTTCCGGTGGCCGTCGGCCTGCAGTTGGTTCGAGCAATGCTTCGCGACAACGGCGTCTGGTGCCGCCTCGAGGTAGAGGACGTGTTCGCCGTGCACGTCGGGTGGGACCAATACGTCTATGTCGGCACGAGCGACCCCTGTGAAAGGGCATTGTCCTGTACCCGCGAACTGGGGCTGTTTCCCGAACGGCTCGAGGCATCCCCCTACGATGCGGCCTTCGACGACGTGCCCGATGAACAGCGACCCGCCGACGACATTTTCTGGGCCAGGCTGCGTTGGTGCATTGCCACACACCAAACTGTCATCTTGGAAGAGGGCTACATTTTCAACGCGTCTCGCTGGCACCGCCTCACCAGCGACACTGTGGATGCGGTACGCGCCGAACTCACCCCTCGTGCTCGACTCACCGTCCGGCCGGACTTGTCCACCGACGTCGAGGAGATCCTTGCCACTCTCCCCGACGAAGGCTCGATCGAACTCGTCTGGGAGGACGAACACAGCCACATCACCAGCATCATTGCTGACGAGACCCAGTTCACCGAACTGTCCGCGAGGGTCACCGGCGCACGTGCCGCAACCGTGCTTTCCCTGTATGTCGACGAACGCCACCCCCTGTTCACCGCCGTCCTGCCCGACAGCGACGGTGTCCTGCGGGCCCGGTGGAGGACCGAACCGACCCCGAGCGATCACGACTGGGCGTTGTTGAAGACCCTTCACCGAGGCCAGATCTGTAACGGCACCGTCCGTCAGATCGCCAACTTTGGGGTATTTGTCGACATCGGCGGCTTCACCGCGATGATCAACATTCCGGAACTGTCCTGGCGACCCGTCAACCACCCCTCCGAGATCCTCACCGTCGGCCAGGAGATCACCGCACAGATCCTCGACGTCGACATGGTGCGCGAACGTGTGTCTCTGTCGCTCAAGGCACTGCAAGAGGATCCGATGCCGCAGATCGTGCAGCAGGTCGGCCAGATTGTCCGCGGCCGCGTCACCAAGCTCGTGTCGTTCGGCGCGTTCGTCCGTATCGAGGACCGCCGAGATGGCTTCGAAGGGCTGGTGCACAACTCCGAACTGGCCGCAGGACACGTGGACAAGCCCGAAGACGTCGTCCAGGTCGGCGACGATCTCCACGTGAAGGTCATCGACGTCGACCCGAAACGCCGCCGAATCACCCTGTCACGCAAACAGGCCGTTGCGCCCAGTTGACGAGAAAGCAACCTCGACTTCTACTGCCAGGCCACCAACACGGCGGAAGAGCCTCTACCCGCGAATACACGAATGCAGGCCAAGCGCGGGGCCCGGTGCGGGACTGGCTCGACGCGCAGGGCTGGCACCAGACCCCTACCGGGCTCATCTGCCCGGGTCACACCGTGTAGGCGGCGCACCGGATGCCGCAGCGCGCCTACTCGAGTTGCAGCTCGTACAGCGCGCGAGTCTTGCCGGGCCCGGATGCGATCCGGCATCGAACCGATCCACGTCGAGCATAGAAGACCGATATCGGAATTTTTCGAGGCAATCGAGCGCCGAGTGGAGGCCTCGCAGTTTTTGTAACCAGCGCCAGCGGGCACGTCCTCGAACGTGCGAGCGGGCACGGAGTGCTCAGGGTTGCGCCACGTGCGAACGCAGGACGCGTTTGAGGACCTTTCCGCTGGCGTTCCGGGGTAGTGCCGCTACGATTTCGAGGCGGCGCGGGAGCTTATAGCCTGCCAAATGGGTCCGGGCCCAGGCGATTATCTCGGCGGGGTCGATTTCGGCGATGCCGTCGGGGACGACGAAGGCGTGGCCGACCTCGCCGAGACGTGCGTCGGGGACGCCGATCACGGCGGCCTCTCCGATGGCGGGGTGGCTACGCAGGATGCGCTCGATTTCGGCGGGGTAGACGTTGAAACCGCCTACCATGAACATATCCGTGCGGCGGTCGGTGATGCGCAGGTAGCCGTCGGCGTCGAGGGTGCCGATGTCGCCGGTGTGTAACCAGCCGCCCGCATCGATGGCGGTCGCTGTTGCTGCGGGGTCGTCGAGGTAGCCGTGCATCACATTCGGGCCGCGAACCACTATCTCGCCGGGCTGGCCGACCGGCACCGGCTGCCCGGCGTCGTCCACGACGTGAATTTGCGTTTCCGGCAATGCTTTTCCTACGGTCTCAGCGAGCAGGACCATGGGGGTATCGGGTGGGCAGACCGTGGCGACACCGGTTGATTCGGTCAGTCCGTATCCGGTGAATACTTCTCCCGCACCCAATTCACGGCGGATTCGCTCCACCAACTCCGTCGGCACGCTGGAACCACCGGTGCCCGCCAGGCGCAGTGAGCTCAGGTCACAATCGGCGCGCCGGTCGTGGGCGAGCAGGTCGTGGAAGAGCGTCGGCGGACCGGTCAGCACGGTGATCCGCTCGCGCTCGATGACACCGAACACCCGCTCCGGATCGAAGCGGTCCACCGGCACCATGGTGGCGCCGCGCAGCAGGCACGCGATGATCCCGGCCTTATAGCCGAAGGTGTGGGCGAACGGGTTGACCAGCAGATATCTGTCGTCACCGGAGAGGGTGACCGCGTCGGCCCAGTGGGTGAAAGCCTCGATCGTCTGCCGGTGGGTGGTCGGCACGCCTTTCGGTGCGCCCGTGGTTCCGGACGTGAACAAGATGTCGGAGATCGACTCCGGTGCCACGGACGCGCTCCGCGCGTCGGCTTCGGCGACGGGTATCACCTCGCCGAGGTCGAGAAAGCGAGCCCATGAGAGCTCCTCGGGTCTGTTCTCGCGGGACTCGTCGAGAAATACGACGGTCCGCAACTCCGGCAGCGCGCTCCCCGATGCCCGCAGCATTCCCGGGTAGTCGTTGCCGAGGAAGTCGCTCACGGTGAGCAACATGCGGCACCGGCTACGAGCGAGGATGCCCGCTGCCTCCGGACCGCGCAGTCGAGTGCCGAGAGGAACCAGCGTCGCGCCCGCACCGAGCACGCCGAGCGCGGCGATCACCCACCGTGGGGTGTTGGGCGCCCAGATCGCCACCCGCTCGCCGGGCCGCACCGATCGCGCCATCACCGCCTGTGTGACACGCCGCGCTGCCGCGGCGAGTCCGGCGTAGGTGAGCTGCCCCTCCGGTGACACCACCGCGACCCGCGTGCCGTCCCGCCGCGCCCGCTCGGCCAGCACCGCCGGAATCGTCGCGAACTCACCGGTCGCTGCATCGCGTCGATCCATGTCGCGATCGTGCCGCATCGACTGGGCGACGCGGTGTGATCGCGGCCGGATATCCCGTTGACCGGGAATTCTTTCCCGGTCACGCGTTCGCAGCAGCCGTGCGCCACCGCCGCAAGCGGATACCGGCATCGGCGCGGCAAACCGATCGAGCAACGGTGGCGACGACCAGCAGGGTTACACGACACGCCGTGTCCGCTCGGCTCATCGGAACCGTCCTGCTCAGCGGGACCACGGGTACGGCAGGTGACCGATGGCACGGCAGGCTCGAAACGAGCGACAGGTGTGTGCGCCGCGGTTCGCGTCCGGTCCGGCACGGGCCGGTCTCCGAGGTTGCGAATCGCGCTGGGGCGCGGAGTGTTCAGCGAGTGCTAAGGAGTGACATGACAGCCGGAGCAGAGCTAGTGGAGCGAAACGACGAGGCTGCGGGCGCGGGGCCGGTCGTCGAACTCGACGGCGCCTGTTCGCTGTCCCGTGAACGCATCGGCGGGAAGGCATGGAGCGTCAACCGCATGCGTGCGCTCGGTCTGCCGGTGCCGCCCGCGTTCGTCATCACCATCGAGGGATGGGCCGACTTCTCGGCGCACGGGGAGATCGGCGAGGACGTCTGGCACGGTGTCCGGGCGGGCATCGCCGCCCTGGAACGCGGCACCGGGAGGAGCTTCGGAGCCGGCGCCCGGCCACTGCTGGTGTCGGTGCGTTCGGGCGCCGCGGTGAGCATGCCGGGGATGATGGACACGGTGCTGAACCTCGGCATGAACGACGCGGTTGCGCGTGCGCTGGCGGCGGAGAGCGGGAATCCGGGCTACGCGGTCGATACGCGCGAGCGGTTCCGGACCCAATATCGCGAAACCGTGCTGGGTGACCCCGCCGGTGCGGTGCCGGAGGATCCCTGGGAGCAGTTGCGGGCGGCGATCAGCGCGGTGTTCCGGTCCTGGGATTCACCTCGGGCGCAGACGTATCGGCGCAATCGCGGCGTCTCCGGGACCCTCGGCACCGCCGTGACGGTACAAGCCATGGTCTTCGGCAATCTCGACGAGAGATCTGGCACCGGTGTGCTGTTCAGCCGCAACCCGAACACCGGCGAGCGCGCGCTGTTCGGCGAATGGCTGGTCGGTGGGCAGGGGGAGGACGTGGTGTCCGGCCGGACCACCCCGCGACCGCTCGATGAACTGGCCACCGTGCTGCCCGAGGTGCACGCCCGACTCGTCGCGGCCGCCGACTTGCTGGAACGCGACGGCCGCGACATCCAGGACATCGAATTCACCGTCGAGTCCGGCGCCCTGTGGCTGTTGCAGTCCCGCGCCGCCAAGCGATCGGCACGGGCGGCGGTGCGCGCCGCGGTGGCGATGGCCGAGGAGGGACTCATCGGCGCGGAGGAAGCGCTGAACCGGGTCACCGCCGAACAGGTGCGGACCGTGCTGCGCCCGGCGACCGGCGAGTATTCGGGAACGCCGCTGGCGCGCGGTGAATCCGCGTGTCCAGGGCTGGCGTCCGGCGTCGCCGTCAGCGATCCGCACGAAGCGGAGCGTCGCGCGGAAGCCGGCGAGGACGTGATCCTCGTGCGTCCCACCACCAGCCCCGATGACCTGCACGGCATGATCGCCGCCCGCGCGATCGTCACCGGGCTGGGCGGCGCCACTTCGCACGCCGCGCTGGTCAGCCGCGAGATCGGCAGGCCGTGCGTGGTCGGCTGCGGCCCCGGCGTCGTCGCGACGCTGGCCGGTCAGGTGGTGACCGTCGACGGTGGCGCGGGCACGGTCTGGCCCGGGCGGGTCGAAGGCAAGCCCGTCGACGCGGGCACCCTCGCGGACGTCGGCCGACTGGCCGAGTGGGCGGGCACAGACCTGGACAGGTTGGCGGCGCGGCTGGACGCGCGGGCGACCGAAGGCGCGCCGACTGTGGACGTGGCGCCCCCGGCAACGGTGACGGAGATTCCCGAACTCGATCTGCTGCGGCTGATCGGAATCAAAGGCCGGGCCGCCTACGACGCGCTGGCCGCGGGCGTGGGTGCGTCGGCCGAAATCGTCGCCGCTCGATGCGAGGAGCTGGTGGCCGGAGGCTGGTGCGCCGCGACGCCGATCGGTGTGCGGCTCACACCGGAAGGCAGACAGCACTTGGACGGCCTGCTGGCGACGGAACGACGAACGGTCGACCGCGCCGCGATCGCCTCCGTGTACGCCGAATTCTGCGATTTCAACGGAGCTTTCAAAGAAATCGTCACCGCGTGGCAGATGAAAGATCCGGCCACCGTCAACGATCACGCCGACGCCGACTACGACGGTGCGGTACTGACCCGATTGACCGATCTGCATCGCGCCGCTCAGCCGCTGCTGCGGCGGATCGGCGCGGTCGCACCGCGGCTGGCCCGGTACTCGGACCGGTTCGCGCACGCGATCGAGCGGATCGCGGCCGGTGATCACGCCTGGGTCGCCCGGCCCGTGCTGGACAGCTACCACACCGTCTGGTTCGAGCTGCACGAGGACCTGATCGGACTGTGCGGCCTGAGCCGCGCCGACGAGGCGGCGGCCGGCCGTGCCCACTGACATCGCGGGGGAGTCGACGGTGCCCGGTGACCGGTGGGTCGAATTCGCGCAGATCGATAACGTGCGTGATCTGGGCGGGCTCCCGGTGCAGGGCGGGGGCACAACCCGATTCGGCGTGGTCTACCGTTCCAGCACGCCGCAGAATCTCACCGAGACCGATATGGCGAAATTGCTCGGACCGATCGGTCTGCGCACCTTGATCGACTTACGGCTGCCCGACGAAGTGGAGCGCGAGGGCTACGGACTGCTGGCCACGGCCGACGTGCGGAGGGTCTGCCTCCCGGTGCGGAAGTCGCCGCAATCCTCGCTGGCGGCACGCGATCTGGTGCCGGACTCCACCCGGGTCGATCTGGTGGACCTGTACCAGAAGCTGCTGGCGGGCAGCGCCGACTCCATCGTGGCGGCGGTGCGGCTCGTCGTCGACGCCGGCCGCCATTCGGTGCTGTTCCACTGCGCCGCGGGCAAAGACCGCACCGGAGTGCTCGCAGCGGTGCTCCTGGACGCGGTGGGCGTACCCCCGGAAGCGATCGCGGCCGACTACGCGCTGACCGGCGAACGCATGCACCGAGTCCGCGACCGCCTCGACGCACTCCCGTCGTACACGGGGCTGCCCCCGGTCAGCACCGGCATCCTCGGCGTCGAGGCAGCGGTGATGGGGCGTTTTCTCGCGAACCTGTCCGCCGAACACGGCGGCGCCGCCGAATGGTTGCTGAGCAGCGGTCTCACCACCGTGGAGCTGGCGCGACTGCGTGAAGTGCTGATCGCGCCGGAGTAGGACTCGCGTGTGCGGCGCCCGGCAAACGGGCGCCGCACAGGTGGCGACAGATCAGGCCTGCACGGGATCGGCTCCGTCCCGCTGGACGACCGAGTCGCCGACCTGCAGCATCTTCCACGAGGTCCGGTTCACACGGACCTTTATCGTGCTGCCATCCCGCAGCCGGATATGCAGTCGCCGATACGGATTCGCTCCATCGAGCAACCCACGCGACTTCTTCACGACCGTCCCGCGCAACTCTCGCTGCACCACTGCTCGTCTCCTCGTTCGACTCGACCGCTGACGCCGTAGCGATTAGTGCCAGTGTTGTTTCCCATCACGTTCGGGACATCAGCAGTCAGAGGCATCTTTCCTATGACGAAAGTCGGACATCGCAGGTGGGTGGCCGCACCTTCAGTAGTACGAGTACTCATCCACGGCGGTGACCGCGCGGTCTCCATGCGCATGTAAATCGCCGCGGTCGACTCAGCGGGAGCCCGCTCGGGCAACCGATGCCCTCTCGTCTCCAGGACAGCACGCCCTGAGCCCCATCGACGAACTCGTCGCGCGGCCGAGTTCACGCCCCGGCCAGCGATACCGCCGCGGTTCACCTCCGGCGGGTCGAACGACTGAGCGGGTCCGGTGGACAACGATCCACCGGACCCGCTTCTCGCCTTCGACTACCGGGGCAGCAGTTTCGATTTCAGCGCCTCGAGCGTCGCACTGTCCACGCCCAGCCCCTCGGTGACGAACCGATCGAACGATCCGAAGGACGCGCCGGCCTGGTCGAACGCCGCGTCGAGGAAGTCGCTCTGCACGCCGAGGATCGGATCGAACAGCGCCGGGTCGGTGACCACGCCCTTGGCCACCAGCGCGTCCATCAGCGCCTTGTTGCCCGCCGCCAGGTTGTCGTTCGATTCCAGATAGTCCTTGTAGACCTGGCCCTTCGGCACGCCGAGCGCCGTCATCAGGATCGCGGTCATCCATCCGGTGCGGTCCTTGCCCGCGGTGCAGTGGAACAGCACCGGACCGGTCGCGTTGGCGACATCCCGGATGGCGGTGCCGAACTGAGCGCGCGCCGTGGCGTCGGTGACCATCCAGCGGTAGTAGTCGCGCATGATGCCCGCGGCCTTACCGTCGCCGAACGTCTGTTGCTGCACGGCCGGACCGCCCTGAATCGCCTTGCCCACCATCAGATAGAAGTCGTTGGCCGGGTCGTACACCGGGCGCGCGAGCGCGGGAATCGACGCCGGAAGCTTGTCGGGGTTGGCTCCCGACTCGTTCGGGCTGCGGAAATCGATCACCGCCGTGATGCCCGCCGCCACCAGCTTCTGCTGATCGGCGGCGGTGAGCTTGTCGAGGGCGTCGGTGCGGAAGACCACGCCCGTACGCAATTTGCCATTGCCCTGGGTCGGGTAGTCGCCGATGTCCCTGGCATTCGGCGCCGTCGAGAGCTGCATGGAGCGCTCATGCGCTGTGTGCACAATCGCAGGGCCCGCGAAGGCGGTGGTGGTCGACGGGAACACGGCGATCAATGCGGCGGCGACACCGGTCATCGCCCCGCGTAGAGCACGCGAAATCGTCACTGAATCATTCCTTCCATGGGATGGCGGCCCGGCGACGCCGAACCGGTAAAGGGGGCCGGGATGTGCGCCCCCGGCCCCCGGCTCAGGCGTCGACGAGCAGGGTGACCGTGCCGGCCGACCCGTCGACGCGCACGCGCTGACCGTCCGCCAGCCGTGTGCTGGCGGTCTTGGTGTCGACGACGCAGGGAATGCCGAATTCCCGGGCCACGATGGCGGCGTGTGAGGCGGAACCGCCGATGTCGGTGACCACTGCCGCGGCGTAGGCGAACATCGCGGTGTGCCCGGTGTCGGTGACCGAAGCCACCAGGATGTCGCCCGGTTCGATGTCGTCGTCGAGGGACAGCACGCGTTTCACGGCGCCCTCCACGACGCCGGGGCTCACGCCGATGCCGGTCAGGCTGTCTCCGGGCGTCAACGCGTCCGCGTCCGGGAGCGGTTCCCAGTCGCCCGCGATCACATCGGGCATGCGGACGCTCTGCAAGCGGATCAGTTCCGCGCGCCGTCGCGCTACGCGTTCGGTCAGGTCGGCGGGCGCCCAGAGGATCTCGTCGAGGGTGAGGAAACAGGCGTCCTCGGCCTGTTGCAGCAGCCCTTGCCGGATCAGCCGTTCGGCCCGCTCGCGCACGGCGAGACGCAGGCAGTGGGTGTACCGGACGACGGCGTCGCGGACCCGTTCGCGCGCCATGGTCGCGCCCGCCGCCATCCGCGCGGTGCGGCTCGGCGACGGGTCGACCGGTTCCCGCTTGGGCGCGGGCATCTGGGCGGCGCGAGCGGCGGCGGTCACCAGCAGTTCGGGCCGGTCGCCGAAGGTGGGGTTGATCAGCTCACACTCGCCCGGGCCGCGATGCCCGATCCGGCGCAGCTCCTCGTCCAGCGCGGCGGAGAACGCCGGGGAGGCGGCCCGGGCGGCGGCGACATCGCCCGTATGCGCCGCGTCGTGCAACGCGGCGTCCGCACGGCACAACGCGGCGAGGCGTTCCACCGCGAGCATGGTCCTTGCCGACTCCAACCGTTCCAGGTCGATGGGCACGTCGGCGGCTTCCTTGCCGCGGGAGTGGATGGCAGTGGCCGCGCCGGTCATCATCACGCCGATGGACGCCGCCGCCCAGGACTGGTTCAACCGGTCCCGCCACAACAGGGCCCGCGCGTGCAGTTGCTCGTCGGTGAGCTCGCGGATCGCGGCGGCGCCCAGCGATTCCTGATGTGCGGCGGCGTTGATGCCGTCGGTGGTCTCGCGATAGCGCAGCGCGGTGCGCAGCACCCGGCCGGCCGCGCGCCAGGTGGCGCGGGTGCTGGCGAAACCGGTCGGGGTGGGCGGCTTGCCGTGCGGAGTCAGTGAGATCTCGGGGGGAATGTTGCCGTAGACGTCACGGCGGATGCTCTGCTCGTCCCAGCCAGGCATGTTCTCCGCGGCGAGCACCCCGATGGAGGCGTTGATGTAGATGTGGTGCCCGAGCACGGTGGTGACCCGGCTGGTCCAGTGCTCCAGTGCGATCCCGTCCAGCGCGATCATCCTGCCCATCGCGGCGTTGGCCAGCCGGATCGCGCCCGCCTGCAGATCCACGGTCAGCGGCGTGAGTGGTCCGGGCAGCGCTTCGGACGTGTTCGTCGCGGTGTGCACCGGGTAGGCCGGATCGACGCGATCGTCGAACTCACCCTCGAGACCTTCCGGCGCCACCGACACCAGGGCGTGGCCGTCCGAGGTGGCCGCACGGCTGGGAACCACATAGCCGGGCAGCGGAATCGCCCCGGTGCGTGCGACGAGTTCGTCGCCGTCGACTTTGCGGCCCGCCAGTCCGCGGACGACGTCCGCCGCGACTTCGGACGCGGTCCACCCGCAGCGAAATCCCCATTCCTCCTGCGCCGCACTGGTATCCACCTCCGGCGCCGTCCGATCACGTGCCATCCGCCGGACCGATCGTCTACCCGTCGCCGCGCGGATACGGCGCACGTCCGCGCCGGAGACCACGCCGGGCGCGGCCAATTCGACCACGCCGACACGCGCGGACTCCGCCGCCAGCACCAAGAACCGTTCGAAGTCGTCGGTGTGCAGCACCTGGAATCCGCCCGCTCGGCGAGAACCGAGCAGCCGCCGCAGGATGCGCCAGCTCTCGCGCTCGATGCGCCTGCCCGCGACCGGCGCGGTGCGCACGAGCAGAGCCCGCGCACCGCTGGACCGCACGATATCTTCGGCGGCGGCATCCGTTCCCGCCACCGTGGGAACCACGATGCGCGCACCGGCCGCTCGGGCTGCCGCCGCGCTCGCGGCGAGCGAACCGCCCAGATGCACCACCACCGCGCACTCGGCGACGGCCCGCGCACAGCTCGCCGGATCGTCCGGGTCACCGGTGATCACCTGGACCCGAGGGTCGACGTACCGGTGCCGCACACGGTCCGACCCGACTACGTCGTGGCCCGCGGCCAGCAGCATGCGCGCCACCGCGCGGCCGGTCGGATCGGACACTCCGGTGACCAGGACCCGCATGAATTCTTCCTCCTCGCTGGCGCCCACGCAGACGTGACGCCGTTCACACACCATCGCCACCCGGCGTGCCCGCGACGGTCCGCAGTCCCGCTGATCGGGACCGGAAGGTCGCTCACCAAGATGGGCGCCCGGCCACCGAGCGCCGAGCGGGAAGGTCGACATATGAGTGATCGGAATTCGGTCGTGCCGAGGGCCGCCGCCGATGTGCGCGCCTACGACATCGAGACCGATGTGCTGGTGGTCGGTTACGGATGTGCCGGCGCGGCCGCGGCGTTCGAGGCGGCAGCGGGCGGCGCGCAGGTGCTGATACTCGATCGGATGAGCGGTCCCGGAGGCGCGTCGGCGCTGTCGGGCGGCGAGATCTATCTCGGCGGCGGCACACCGATCCAACAGGCGTGCGGGTTCGACGACGACCCGGCGGCGATGGCCGCGTTTCTCTCCGCCGCGCTCGGCCCGGGCGCCGACTCGGTCAAGATCACGCGTTACAGCGCGGACAGCGTCGCGCATTTCCACTGGCTCGCCGACCGCGGCGTGCCGTTCAAGCCCAGCCTGTGGGATGCGCCGGCCTGGGTCCCGCCGACGGACGACGGGCTGATGTGGCTGGGGGAGAACAGCGAGCCGTTCGCCGACCTCGCCGCGCCTGCGCCCCGCGGCCACCGCCCGACCGCCGCCGATTTCGGCGGCAAGCTGCTCATGGACTGCCTCGCCGAGGCCGCCCGATCCGTCGGTGCAGCAGCGCTTTTCGACACCAGGGCGGTCTGCCTGATCGTGGCCGGTGACGGCACGGTCGTCGGCGTGATGGCTCGGCGGTACGGCACGGAGCTGACCATTCGCGCCCGTCGCGGCGTCGTGCTGACCACCGGCGGATTCGTCGACAACGACGCCATGCTCGCCGCCCACGCGCCGCGATTGCTGGGACACACCAAGGTCAGCGCGGGCACCGATGACGGCAGCGGCATCCGGATGGCGCAGGCGCTCGGCGCGGCGGTGCGGCACATGTCCGCGGGGCAGGTCGGCATCTCGCTGGTTCCCGGTCTGGCCGCGCGCGGCATGGTGGTGAACGTGCACGGGCAGCGGTTCGTCAACGAGGACACCTATCCCGGCCGGATCGGCCAGGCGGCGCTGTTCCGGCAGGGGATGCGGACCTGGGTCGTGCTCGACGAACGAGCCTTCGACGAAGTGCCGGAACCACAGCGCTGGGGTGTGCGGCCCACCCACGTGGCGGAGACGCCCGAAGAACTCGCCGGGCTGATGGGCGTGCCCGCGGCGGCGCTGGCCGACACCGTCCGTCGCTACAACAGCCACGCGGCGGACGGCACGGATCCCGAATTCGGGAAGGCGCCGCGCTGGGTGCGGCCGCTCACGCCACCGCTGGCCGCGATCGATGTACGGGAGGGGGTGCGGCCGCCGTCGGAGTCCGGCGATCGCCGCGGAACCGGCGCGTCCGTCTTCACCCTCGGCGGTCTGCACACCTCGCTGGACGGCGCCGTGCTCGACATCGACGGCGGCCCGATCCCGGGATTGTTCGCCGCGGGCCGCGCCGCGAGCAACCTGCACGGCGAGGGCTACATCAGCGGCACTTCACTCGGCGACGGCACCTTCTTCGGCCGCCGCGCCGGCGCCGCCGCGGCCCGCACCAACTGATCCGGTGGTGGGTTCCGGTCATCGGGATGGATCGGATTCGACGACACCGCACCGGCCTAGCGTCGAAAGACGGCACTACGAGGAGGACTACCGCATATGACCAACAAGGTGCTCGATCGGGTACGGGATCTGCTGCCCGCGATCCGAGAGCGAGCGGCCGACGCCGATCTGCAGCGCAGAGTGCCCGAGCAGAGCATCCGGGAGCTGACCGAGGCGGGGGTGTTCCGCATGCTGCAGCCGTCCCGTTTCGGTGGCGACGAATCCTCACCGGTCGCGTTCTACGAAGTGATCCGCGCCATCGCCACCGCCTGCCCGTCCACGGCGTGGGTGTCGTCGGTGCTGGGCGCGCACCCGTGGCAGCTGGCGCTTTTCCCGCTGCACGCGCAGCAGGACGTGTGGGGCGCCGATCCGGACACGCTGGTCTCGTCGTCGTACGCGCCGACCGGCAAGCTCACCCCCGTCGAGGGCGGCTTCGAGATCAGCGGTCGTTGGAGCTTCTCCTCCGGGTGCGATCACGCCCGCTGGGCGTTCCTCGGTGCGGTCGTGCCGAACGACGAGGGGGGAGCGGAATACCTGACCGTTCTGGTGCCGCGCACCGACTACCGGATCGAGGACGTCTGGCATGTGTCGGGGTTGTCCGGCACCGGCAGCAACGACATCGTCATCGAGCACGCGTTCGTGCCCGCGTACCGGACCTACAGCGCGAGTGACCAGGCCGAGCTGCGCGGGCCCGGTCAGGAGGTCAATACCGCTCCGCTGTATCGCATCTCGTTCGGGGCGGTGTTCTCCAACACCATCACCGCACCCATCATCGGCGCCGCCCAAGGCGCGTACGAAGCGCACATCGAGCGCATGCGCGAGCGGGTGCGGATTTCCTATGGCGGGCAGAAGGCCGCCGAGGATCCGTTCGCGCACGTCCGGGTCGCTCGCGCCGCCTCCGAGATCGACGCGGCCGTGCTGCAGATGGAGCGCAACATCAGCGAACAGCTACGCTACGCCGAAGCGGGGGAGGAGATCCCGTTCGAACTGCGGGTGCGCAGCCGGCGCGACCAGGTGCGCGGCACCGAACGCGCCATCGAGGCCATCGACCTGCTGTTCGACAACTCCGGCGGTCACTCGATCCGTAAGCCGAATCCGATCGAGCGGCACTGGCGAGACGCGCACGCCGGCAGCGTGCACGTCATCAACGACGTCGAGCGCGCGCTGGTCCTCTACGGCCGGGACGCGTTCGGGCTGCCGGTGACGGATCGGATGATCTGATGACGCTCACCGCCGAGAACACCACGCGCTGGAGCACGACGGGCGGTCTCCGGCTGCGTTACCACGAGGCGGGGTCGGGCGCGCCGCTGGTCCTGCTGCACGGCTCCGGACCGGGCGTGTCGGGTTGGGCCAACTTCGGCGCGAACCTGCCGGTGCTGGCCGAACGGTTCCGCTGCCTGATCGTGGATCAGCCGGGCTTCGGCGCGAGCGGCCGCCCGGCGGTGTACGAACGCAACTACCTGCGCATCTCCGCCGACGCGGTACTCGGACTGGTCGACGACCTCGGCTTGGATCGGGTACACCTGCTGGGCAATTCGATGGGCGGCGCCGTCGCGACGCTGCTGGCGCTGGAACATCCCGAGCGGGTCGACCGGCTGGTGCTGATGGCGCCCGGCGGCGTCGGGGTCAACGTGCTGGGGCCGGAACCGTCCGAAGGCATCACGCGGTTGCTGGAGTTCAGCGCCGATCCCACCAGGGAGCGCCTCATGCCGTGGCTGCGCGCCATGGTGTCGGATCCTGCGACGTTGACCGAGGAACTGGTCGATGCCCGGCTGGCCGCCGCCGCGGATCCCGACGCCATCGCCGCGCTGCGCGACGCCTACGCGACGTTCGTCGATCCCGCGCTCGCCGAACCTGTCCCGCTGTGGTCCCGGTTGCGCGGCCTGCGTCCGGAGACGCAGATCCTGTGGGGACGCGACGATCGGGTGACGCCGGTGGAGGCGGCGCTGTTGCCCGCACGCCAGATACCGAATGCCGATCTGCGCGTGTTCGCCCGCTGTGGTCATTGGGTGCAGATCGAGCGCAAGTCGGCGTTCGAACGCGCTGTCGCCGACTTCCTCACCGGCGGGTTGTGATCGCGGCCCTACGTCGATCACACCTCGTGATCGCGGACCCACCCCGCGATCTGGGTCCGCGAGGTGAAGCCGAGCTTGGTGAGGATGTGCTCGACGTGGGTCTCGGCGGTGCGCGCCGAGATGACCAGTTCCGCGGCGATGCGTTTGTTGCTGTGACCCGCGGCCACCAAGCGGGCGACGTCCTTCTCCCGGCGAGTGAGGACGTCCGCCGCCTGCGGGTCGGTCGCGGCGGGCCGCGGCGGTCGCGCAGCCGCAGGCGCGCGCCCCAGCGCGTAGTCGATCGCCTCGCTCAGCGACATCGTCGCGCCGCTGTCGAAGTTCTCCTGGAACACGCGCTCGCCCAATGCTTCTCGCACACGGCCACGCATCTTGTCACCCAGCACGCCGGTGATGGCGTGGGCGAGGCGCACCGTACTCCGCGCGAGGATCTCCGCGGCGCCGAGCAGACGTGCGGCGCGTTCGAAGTCGGCTCGGGCCACCGCCGTCCAGGCCAGTCCTTCGAATCCGGAGGCGAGCCAGACGCACCGGTCGAACAAGCTGAACATCTCGATCGACCGGGCGAGATAGCCGGTGGCGGCGTCCTGATCGCCGCGTCGCCAATGGTCCAGCCCCATCGACCACTGCGCCAGCCCGCCGAGCAGAGACGGTCCCCGTTCCGTGGCGACCCGCAGGAGCCGCTCGGCGAAAGCGGTGGAGCGCGGGTCGGAGAGCACCAGCGCGCACACGAAAGCGAAGGCGAGACTGTCCATCTCCATCGCGTTGTGCCCGCATTCGGCGGCCAGGTGCGTCGCCGTCTCGGCCAATTCGAGGGCGCGGGCGGTGTCGCCGTCGTTGAAAGCGAGCAACGCCGAGTCGAGCATCGCCTCCGCGAGAATGTCGGGAGCGTTGACTCTGCGTGCCAGCGCGACGCATTCGTCCACCAACTGCCGCGCGGATACGCGATCGGACAGCAGCGCCGCGAGTGAGGCGGCCGCGGAGAGCCCGCGTGCGCGTAGCTCGGTGGGTTCCTCGAGCTTCGCCAGCGCGTCGGTCAGCCAGCGGTAACCCTCGGTGAGGAAACGGTTGTGCTCCCAGAACGGCCGTAGCACCGCGGCCATCTCCAGCGCCGCCTCCGGTGCGTCACCGAGGCCGAACTGCAGCGCCGCGCGTAGATTCGCGTGCTCGCGGTTCAGTTCGCGGAACCAGTCGACGTCGTCGGAACTCCAGTACGCGGTCCGGCCGCGCAGCGCCAGCCGCCGGTAGTGATCGCGGTGACGCGCTCGGATCGCGGGCTCGTCTCCCCGTTCGGCCAGCCGGTCGTGGGCGAACTGGCGGATCGGCTCCAGCATCGAGTACCGGCCGACATCACCGTCGTAGCGCAGGCTGAGCACCGATTTGTCCACCAGGCCGGTCAGGGCGTCGAACAGCGTCCGCGCCCCAGGAGCCGGCAGGCACACGGCTTCGGCGGCGTCGATATCGAAGCCGCCGGAGAATACCGACAGCTGCTCCCACAACCGCTGCTCGGCCGGGGTGCACAGGTCGTAGCTCCAGCGGATCGCCCCCTCGATGGTCTGCTGCCGTTCGGGCGCCAGGCGCGGCCCGGCACTGAGCAGGCCCATGGTGTCGTCGAGCCGGGCGAGGATCTGTTCGGGAGTGAACATCCGGAAGCGCAAGGCGGCCAGTTCCAACGCGAGCGGAATACCGTCCAGCCTGCGGCAGATCGCCGCCAGTGCGTCCCGGTTCGCGGGCGTGGCCGCGAAACCGGGGTTGGCCGCGCCCGCCCGCTCGGCGAGCAGCCGCATCGCATCGCTGTCCTCGGTCTTTCCGTCCGGGTCCTCGGTCTTTCCGTCCGGCAGCGGCAAGGGAGCCACCGGCATGGCCTGTTCCCCCTGCACGCCGAGCACCTCCCGGCTGGTCGCCAGCACCCGCACCTCGGGAGTGGTGGCGACGATTCGGCCCACCAGTTCCGCGCAGGCGTCGATCAGGTGCTCGCAGTTGTCGAGGATCAAAAGCAACCGTTTGTCCGCGAGGAACTCGGTCAGCCGCCGCAGGGGTGTCGCCGTGTCGTCGCGCAGCGCCAGCGCCTCCGCGACGGTCACCGTCACCAGGTCCGGGTCGTGCACGTCGGCCAGCTCGACCAGCCACACCCCGTCCGGGAACGCGCGCGCGACCGCCACGCCGACCTGGCGGGACAGCCGGGTCTTGCCGACGCCGCCCGGACCGAGCAGCGTCAGCACCCGGGTCGTGGGCAGCAGACGCTTCGCCGCGGCGAGTTCCTCCCGGCGCCCGACGAAGCTGGTGACCTCGGCAGGGAGATTGCCGATGGGACGCCGCGCCATGGGTGTCAACCCTAGGTACCGCGCGTGGCGCGCACGAGCATTCTGGACAAATTCAACTCCGGTGGGCGTGCCCGCGTGATCCGCCGGTGCGGAGGCTGCGACGGCGTCCCCAGGACAGCGGACCGATCGAACCGTTGCCGCTCATCGGACGGCGACAGCGGTGTCGACCTCGGTCAACTGGTGGCGCATGCGGTCGCGCTTGGCGCGCAGATAACGCACGTTGTGCTCGGTCGGGCTGGCCTGCAAGGGGATTCGCCGTTCGACGGCGATGCCGTATTCGGTCAGGCCCGCCTGTTTGGCCGGGTTGTTGCTGAGCAACCGGACCGACCGCACACCCAGGTCGGCCAGGATTTCTGCCGCGGCGCCGTAGTGGCGGGCGTCGACGGGCAGCCCGAGCCGCAGGTTCGCGTCGACGGTGTCGGCGCCCCCGTCCTGCAGCTCGTATGCGCGCAATTTGTTCAGCAGCCCGACGCCGCGCCCCTCTTGGCCGCGCAGGTACACCACGACTCCGCGGCCTTCGGCGGCCACGGCCCGCAGGGCGGCGTCGAGTTGCTCGCCGCAGTCGCAGCGCAGGGAACCGAACGCGTCACCGGTGAGACATTCCGAGTGCACCCGGGTCAGCACGCCGTGCTCGCCCGGTGCGCCGAACACCAGCGCGAGATGCTCGGCGTGGTTCGTCGCGTCCCGATAGCCGATCAGCCGGAACTCGCCGAACGGGGTCGGCAGCCGGGTCTGCACGATCCGGGCGACGCCCGGTTCGCGCCGTCGGCGGTAGTCGACCAGGTCGGCGATGGAGATGATCGGGATCCCGTGCACACGGGCCATGGTCAGCAGCTCCGGCAGTCGGGCCATCGACCCGTCCTCGCGGACCACCTCGGCGATGACACCGGCCGGGCGCAAACCCGCCATCCGCGCCAAGTCGACGGCGGCCTCGGTATGCCCTCGCCGGCCGAGCACGCCACGCGGGTGCGCTCGAAGGGGAAACACGTGCCCCGGGCGGGTGAGATCCCGGGGAGTGGCGGTGGGATCGGCCAGCAGGCGCATGGTGTGCGCCCGGTCGGCGGCCGAGATGCCGGTGCCCACACCCGCCGCCGCGTCCACCGAGACCGTGTAGGCGGTGCCCTTCGGGTCCTGGTTGACCGCCGTCATCGGCGGCAGTTCCAGGCGGTCCAGATCCTCGCCCGCCATGGGCACGCACAGCACGCCACTGGTGTGCCGCACCAGGAATCCGATGTTCTGCGAAGTCGCCATCTCCGCGGCGAGCACCAGGTCGCCTTCGTTCTCGCGGTCCTCGTCGTCCACCACGAGCGCCATGCCGCCGCTCGCGATCGCCGCCACCGCGGCAGGCACCGTGTCCAGTTCACCGGTCATCGTCCGCCACCTCCATATGCCTAATAGAAATATGGCGAGGCTGGAACAACCAGGCGGCGTCTCACTCAGTGAGGCGATCGATATCCGCGAGCAGCTCGCGGGCGAAGTCGACCTCCGCCTCGTAGTGCCGGACGCACCAGCGCAGCACCAGTTCCGGATAAGCCCAGTCCGGATTCGCCTCGGCGCCTTGCGCGTCGGCTTCGGCGCGCTTGCGCATCTTCTCGGCGTAGGCGATGTGCTCGGTGAGGATGTCGCGCAGCCGGTCGGGCTCGGCGAGATTGCCGAGCCATGCCCGCAACATCACGCTGTGCTTGAGCACCGGCGCCTCGACCGGCGCGTGATTGACCCAGTTCGCGGCGGCCGCACGGCCTTCCGGCGTGATGGCGTACATCCGTTTGCCGCGCACGCCGTCCTCCTGCACGACCGTGCGGGAGCTGGCGTAGCCGTGCTTCTCCAGGCGTTTGAGTTCGGCGTAGATCTGGCTGAACGACGGGCTCCAGTAGAAGAACTGCAGACTCCAGTCGGCCCATTTCTTCAGGTCGTAGCCGGAGAGTTCGTCGGCGTGCGAGAGCATGCCGAGCACGGCCCACGCGGTGGTCGGCAGGTCGGGCACCGCGGGTGTGCCGCCATCGGTCATGGTCGGACTGTACCGCTCAGGCATATGCGGATTCGAACTATCGCCAGCGCGCCCGGCGCCCGAACAGCGTCCGGCCCGCCTCGTGGGAGATCTCCAGCAGCACCCGCGCCAGCTTGTCGAAACTCATCGCCTCGGCCCGGCCGGACAGCGACAGCGCCGCGGGGGCGGTGCCACGACCGCGCAAGGGCGCCGCGACACAGGCGATTCCGTCCATCGATTCCTCGCGATCCACCGCCACGCCCTGGCGCAGCCGGATCTGGGCCAGCGCGCGGTGCAACCCGTCGGGCTCGGTGATGGTGTGCGCGGTCAGGCGCGGCAGCCGGGAATGGAACGCGGCTTCGGCGATGCTCGGTTCCAGGGCGGCCAGCATCGCCTTGCCCAGCGCCGTACAGTGCGCGGGCATGCGGCCGCCTAGGCGGGTCGGCAGCATGGCGGCCAAGCGGCCACCGGCCTTGTCCAGGTAGACGACCTCGCGCCCGTCGAGCACCGCGAGGTGGCCGACCATGCCGGTGCGCTGGCACAGCTCGTGCAACAGCGGGCTGACGGCGTCGCGGATCTCGTTGTGATCCGCGGTGAGACCGCCCAGTTCCAGGGTGCGCATGCCGAGCCGGTATCCGCCCGAGGTGTGGGCCAGCCAGCGCAGCCGGATCATCTGGTCGAGGATCCGATGGACCGTCGAGCGCGGCAGGCCGGTGCGCTCGACCAGGCCGAGCAGCGTCAGCGTCGGCGTGGCGGCGTCGAACGCGTCCAGGATCAGGGTCATCCGCTCGATCATCGAGACGGGGACGCCCGCGGAGCCGGATTCGACGCTTCCGGGCCGGGCGCGATGGGGAGCCCGGGCGGCTTCGGGCAGCAGGGTGACGGTCATCTGAACCTCCGTCGGTCACATTCGGGCAGGTCACCAGGCATTACCTGCCCGGACTTCTGTGTCTCCCATCACACTGGCGAATCCGCGACCGGGATGAATCGGGAGAACTACGTAGCTTCTACGGATCTGTATCCCGGTGGCCGGACTCCGGTCTTGACCTCCCTCGGGCGGCAGCTGCTGTCATAGCTGTCAGGTATATGCCTGATCGAAATAGGAGGCCCGATGGAACCGGTGCTGGAGATGAACGGATCGCCGCTGGACGTGCGCGACTTCAAAGCCGTGCTGGGGCGCTTCTGCACCGGCGTCACGGTGATCACCGCGCACTCGGAAGACGGGCCGGTCGGATTCACCTGCCAGTCGTTCTCGGCGCTGTCGCTGGAGCCGCCCGCGGTCTGCTTCTGCCCGGCGCGCACCTCCACGTCGTGGCCGCGCATCCGGGCGGTGGGCCGGCTCTGCGTCAACATCCTGGCCCACGACCAGCAGGACATCTGCCGCCGCCTCGCGCGCAGCGGCACGGACAAGTTCGCCGGGGTCGACTGGGAGCCTTCGCCGAACGGCTCGCCGCGACTGGCCGGAAGCATGGCGTGGCTGGACTGCGAGGTCGAGCAGGAGGTCGACGGCGGTGACCACACCATCGTCATCGCGCGCGTCACCGCCCTGTCGGAGCATCGGGAAGCCGCGCCGCTGCTGTTCTACCGCTCCGCGTTCGGGCGGCTCGATGGCGCCTGAGCGCCTCCCGGCCAGTGGGACTGCGCATTTCCGCCCCGCATGCCGAACCGAAATATCGAGGTGACAAACGTGCGCGAATTGTGGAGGAACCGATGACTACCGACACCGAGGTCCGAGTGATCGACGCGGGCGCTCCGCCCGCCCGGTACGCGCGCGGCTGGCACTGCCTCGGCCTCGCACAGGACTTCCGGGACGGGAAACCGCACACCGTCGAGATCTTCGGCACCGAACTGGTGGTCTTCGCCGGTGCGGGTGGAGAGCTCCACGTGCTGGACGCCTACTGCAGGCACATGGGCGGAAACCTGGGCGACGGCCGGATCAAGGGCGACTCGCTCGCCTGCCCCTTCCACGACTGGCGCTGGGGCGGCAACGGCCGCTGCACCGGCATTCCCTACGGCCGCCGCGTTCCACCCCGGGCGCGGACCCGTTCGTGGCCGACCCTCGAGCAGAACAAGCAGCTGTTCGTATGGAACGACCCGGAGGGCAATCCGCCCCCGGAACAGGTGACGATCCCGCGCATCGAGGGGGCGTTCAGTGACGAGTGGACCGACTGGACCTGGAACACCATGACGATCGACGGCGCGAACTGCCGCGAGGTCATCGACAACGTGGTCGACATGGCGCACTTCTTCTACGTGCATTTCGGTTTCCCGACCTACTTCAAGAACGTGTTCGAAGGTCACATCGCCAGTCAGTACATGACGTCGGTGTCGCGCGAGGACATGATGGGGGAGACCGCGAAGGCGCTGGGCGGCAAGAATGTCCTGCACTCCGACGCCTCGTACTACGGCCCCTCCTACATGATCGATCACCTTCGCAGCGAGAGCGCTGGACTGACGGTCGAGGGTGTGCTCATCAACTGCCACTACCCCGTGTCACCCACCAAATTCGTATTGCAGTACGGCGCGATCGTGAAGAAGCCGCACGGCGTGTCCCCGGAGCAGGCCGAGGACATCGCGGCGAAGTTCGCCGGCGGCCTGGGCCGCGGCTTCGAACAGGACGCCGCGATCTGGCAGCGCAAGACCCGCATCGACAACCCGCTGCTGTGCGAGGAGGACGGACCCGTCTACCAGTTGCGCCGCTGGTACGAGCAGTTCTACACCGACGTGGCCGAGATCGACCCGAAGACGACGACCGACCGCTTCGAGTTCGAGGTCGACACCACCCGGGCGGTCACTGCCTGGGAGGCGGAGGTCGCCGAGAATCTCGCCGGGCAGCGCACCGCCGCCGGAGCCTGAGCGGATCGCGATGGAACGGATCACCTGCCGTACCTGCGACACCTGCGTGCTGGTCGAGAAGTACAGCCCGCAGCACACCAGCGTGCAGTGGACCACCGGCGCGGTGGCGGCGTGCGCCGAGTTCGCCGGGGCGGACAGCGCGCGGGTGCGGACCTGCGTCGCGCTGCGCGACAGCATCGACGCCGCCGTTGCGGGCGGTCGCCTCGGAATCGGCACGCGGGACGGGGACGTGCCGTGAGCGCGGCACACGCCGTGGACGACCGGAGAGGAGACACAACAGTGGATCGGGCGGCCGTGGTGCCGAAGCAGGTTCCCGATGACCCCGACAGCCACCCTAGCGCGATCGTGCCCCTGCGCGTGGTGCAGGTAATCCGGGAGACCGATGATGCGGTTTCACTGAAACTGGATTCCGCCACGGAGCAATCGACTTCGATCGCCTACCGGCCCGGCCAGTTCCTGACACTGCGGATACCGAGCGAGCTGACGGGCTCGGTCAGCCGGTGCTACTCCCTGTCGAGTGCGCCGCACGAGGAAGGGCCACTGAAGGTCACCGTCAAGCGGACGCCCGACGGCTACGGATCCAATTGGCTGTGCGACAACGCCGTCGCGGGAACGGTTCTCGACGCGCTGCCGCCCGCCGGTGTCTTCACTCCCGCGTCGCTCGACGACGACCTGCTGTTGTTCGCGGCCGGCAGTGGAATCACCCCGGTGCTGTCGATCCTGAAATCGATACTGGCCGCCGGGGTGGGGCACTGCACGCTGATCTATGCCAACCGCGACGAACGATCGGTGATCTTCGCGGCCGAACTCGCCGATCTCTCCGCCCGCTATCCCGGCCGCCTGGTCGTGGTGCATTGGCTGGAGAGCGTGCAAGGACTGCCGACCCGCGCCCAGCTCGCGGCGCTGGCCGCACCGTGGTCCGAGCGCGAGGCGTTCGTCTGTGGCCCCGGTCCCTTCATGGACGCGGTATCCGCGGCGCTGATCGGACTGGGCGCCGAGCAGAAGCGCGTGCACGTCGAGAAATTCGTCTCGCTCAACGGCAACCCGTTCGAGAGCGCCGCACCCGAGGTGGCCGACTCCGGCGACAGCGCCGCGGTCGAAGTCGAACTCGACGGCGAGACGCGCGAACTGCCGTGGCCGCGCCATCAAGTGCTGCTCGACGTCCTGCTGGCCAACGGGCTGGCAGCGCCCTACTCCTGTCGTGAGGGCGCCTGCAGCGCCTGCACCTGCCGGGTCGTCTCCGGGCAGGTGCGGATGCGGCACAACGAAGTTCTCGACGAGGCCGATCTGGCCGAGGGATACGTGCTGGCCTGCCAGGCGGTCCCGGTCACCGACACGGTGCAAGTCACCTATTCCTGAGGAGTACGACGAATCAATGGCTGACATCGCCTCGCTCGGCTACGTCCGAGTCGCCATCGCCGATGTGGCGGCCTGGCGCGCCTTCGCTTTCGACGTCCTTGGCTTCGCGCAGGCCACCGGACCGAATCCGGACAATCTGTATCTGCGGATGGACGAGCACGCCTACCGCTTCGAACTCGTTCCCGCCGAGCAGGACCGGGTGCTCGCCGTCGGCTGGGAGGTGCGCGACTATCGCGCGCTCGCCCGGGTGCGGGAAACGCTGGAGCAGGTGGGTGTGGCTGTCACGCCACTGACCCAGGATCAGGTCGACGCGCTGCGCGTGGAAGAAGCCTTCCGTTTCACCGATCCCGCCGGATTCACCGTCGAGGTCTTCCATGGTCCGGTCCTCGACCACAGCCCGGTCGTCACCGTGCACGGCAACCGCTTCGTCACCGAGGGGCTGGGGCTGGGCCACGTCGTGCTGCCGGTGCCCGACCTCGAGGAGGCGAACCGTTTCTACTGTGAGGTGCTCGGATTCCTGCCGCGGGGCTCGTTCCGCGTGCCCGCCCCACCCGAGGTGGGACCGATTCGCGTGCGATTCCTCGGCGTCAACCAGCGCCATCACAGCCTCGCGCTGATCCCGGGGACTCGTCCCGAGGGCCCGGGCCTGGTGCACATCATGGTCGAGGTCGACCAGCTCGACTCCGTCGGCCGGGCGCTCGACCGCGTCATGCGCGCGGGCTACCCGCTGTCGTCGACGCTCGGCAGGCACACCAACGACAAGATGATCTCTTTCTACGTCCGCACGCCCGGTGGCTGGGATCTCGAATACGGCACCGAGGGTATGCTGGTCGACGAATCCACTTACAGCGCCGAGGAGATCACCGCCGACAGCTACTGGGGCCACGAATGGTCGCGTGGCTGACTCGGCGGGTCTGCCCCGCGGCGGCGTCCTAGACTGTCGATTCGAGGAGGAAGGACGCTGATGAAGCGAAATCTCAATTGCCCCTGTGGAGAGCGGATCGTCGGAACCGACGAGGACGATCTCGTGGCCAAGACCCAAGCCCACCTGGCGGAGAACCACCCCGGGCACGAGTACTCGCGCGACGAAATCCTGTTCATCGCGTATTGAGCGAAGAGGGCTGCGCGCGGACTCACGGTCTCGGGCGCAGGCCTTCGATCATGTGGGTGGTGGTTTCGTCCACCAGTTCGTCGGCGGTCTCCGTGGCGATCACCCCCGAGCCGACGAAGGTGGCCAGACCTTGTAGCGCGGCGACCGCGGACAGTGCGATGCGCCGCGGATCGCCCGCGATCACTTCTCCCCGCTTCTGCGCTTCGGTGATGAGCGCGACCGGCGTCGCGAACGCCGCGTCCACGGCCCGGGACATCGCGTCTCCCGCGGCGGGGCTGTGCCTGCGCGCGAACATCAACGCGACGAGTTCCGAATTCTCGGTCGCGAAATGGAGATAGGTCCGGGCGAGGGCCCGGATGTGCCCGTCGGCCGACCTCGCGGCCGCTGTCTGCTCCAAGGCGGCGGCGAGACGTTGGAATCCGGACACCGCGATGGCGTCCAGTAGCGCCTGTTTGTCCTTGAAATGCCGGGTCGGAGCGGCGTGACTGACTCCGACGTCACGGGCCAGTCCGCGCAGTGACAGGCCGTCGACGCCGGACTCGCGCAGCGTCGCCTCGGCGCGCTGGAGCAGCTCGGCACGCAGGTCGCCGTGGTGGTAGGACCGGCTTCGAGTGATCGGCATGGTGTATGCAGGATAACAAAATGTAGGCGTTGCCTACTTTGTAGGCAGTGACTACATTGACTCGCATGACGGTTCGGACCTTCACCGCCCCGATCGCAGTGCTGACGGTCTTCGCGGCGCTGCTGGGCACGATGTACCTCGGCTACGCGAGCAATACCGAGAAGAACCTGCACGACTTTCCGATCGCCCTGGTCAATCAAGACGTCGGCGACACGCTCGACGGCAAACCCGCGAATGTCGGCGCCCAGGTCACCGACGCACTGGTCGCGGGTATGCCGGCGGACAAGATCGACCTGCACGTCGTCGGCATCGCCGAGGCGCGCAAACAATTGCAGCAGGGCGAGGTCTACGGCGCGATCGTCATCCCGTCCGATTTCACCAAGCGGCTGGCGATCCTGGGCACGGGCGCCGTGGTGCCCGGGCAGATCGAGCGCCCGGTGATCACGATCAACACCAACCCGCGAATCGGCCCTTACACGACCGGCATCATGCAGCGCATCGCCGATCGTGCGCTGAGCCAGGTGGACGAGACCGTCGGCAAGAACCTGACCGACCAGGTGAACTCCGCCCTCGCCGCGGGGCCGGGCACGCCGGTCGAGGTCAGTGGCGCCGCCCGTCTGATGCTCGCCGATCCGGTGCAGATCGTCACCGCGCCGTATCGCCCGATGGACGATGGGGCGGGCCAAGGCCTGGTCGCTTTCTTCTACACCTTGATCCTGCTGCTTGCGGGCTTCACCGGAGCCATGATCATCCACACGCTCGTCGACTCCGTCCTCGGATTCACTCCCACCGAGTACGGCCCCTGGTTCGTCCACCCGCCCGCCACCGGGATCTCCCGGCTCCGCACCCTGCTGGTGAAATGGGCGGTCATCGTCACCGCGGCGCCGATCCTCTCCGGGATATTCCTCGCCGTGGCCGCGGTGCTGCGGGTTCCGCTGGACAGCCCACTGCTGTTGTGGCTCTACGGCACACTCGCCATCGTCGCCGTGGGCGTGACCGCACTGGCCGTCCTGGCCACATTCGGGACCGCCGGACTGCTGGTCAACCTGATCCTGTTCGTCGTCCTCGGCCTGCCGTCGTCGGCCGCCACCGTCCCGCTGGAGGCGACGCCCGCCTATATCGCGAAACTGGCCGCCTTCGAACCGATGCACCAGATCTACCTGGCCGTGCGCGCCATCCTCTTCTTCGATGCCCGCGCCGAAGCCGGTTTCGGTGCCGGGCTGTGGATGACGTTGCTCGGTCTCGGCATCGGCTTGGTGCTCGGCGTCACGGCCACGTACGCCTACGACCGTCGCGGACTGCACCGCGCGACGGTGCCCGGCGGCAGTGCCCCGGTCGTGGGCGCCCCCGCCGTCGCCGGATGGGTGGGAACCGGGTGATCAGTCGTCGGCGGCGGCCAGGAGCGCGTCCAGTTGCTTCGGGTCGACGCCGAAGCCGGTGAGTCGGTCGAGCGGGATGGAGGCGATCATCCGCATCATGTCCACGCCGAGCGCCGTCGCGTCACCCATGCTCGCGGACATGCCGCCGAACATGTCGGCCAGCGCGGCCGCCGCCTTCGGATCGGCCAAGGCCTCGCCGAGCGTCGACTGCGCCGTGATCGGGATACGCAGTTCGTCTCCGGCGAGGTCGATCGACGTGGTGGCGCGCAGGGACACCTGGCAGGGGCAACTCGAAGAGTTCCCGGTGGACAACCCGAAAGACCGCCCACACAGCATCGCCGAATACCTGGCTCACCCGGCTGTCGCCAAGGTCGTCCACGACGGTCTCGCGGCCGCGCCGACCTGACCCTCCGCAGCCCGCGAACCCGGCCGTGATCGGGCACGATGCTGCGACCCGGCCCCGGTAGTATCGGGCTTGGTGGTTCGCCTCGGTCGTCCCTCGCTCGGCCGGGCGGCGGCCACGGGAGTGGGAGATGAGCGCGCGCGACGGCCCCAGCCTGCGGCGGTTGCATCGCAGCACCCGGGTGCTGGTGATCGCCGCCACGGTGTTCGTCGTGTTGTTGCTGATCGTGCCCCGGCTGATCAGGGCCTATATCGGCTGGCTGTGGTTCGGCGAAGTCGGATTCCGTGGTGTCTGGCTGACCGTGCTGCTCACGCGCCTGTCGCTGTTCCTCGTCATCGCACTGGTCATCGGTGGCGTCCTCTTCACGGCGATGTGGCTGGCGTTCAGATTCCGCCCGCTGTTCGTTCCCGAGTCCGAGGAAGAAGACAGCCTCCGCCCGTATCGGGCCGTGGTGGTCCGGCGGCCGCTGCGGTTCGGTCTCGGCGTCGCCGCCGCGCTGGGGCTCATCTGCGGCCTCGCCGCGCAGTCGAGCTGGATGACGATCCAACTGTTTCTGCACGGCGGGTCCTTCGGTGTGCCGGATCCGCAATTCGGGCATGATGTCGGGTTTTTCGTATTCGACCTGCCCTTCTACCGATTCGTCGTCAACTGGCTGTTCATCGCCGTCGTCCTCGCCTTCGTCGCCGGAGTGGTGACGCACTATCTGCTCGGCGGGCTGCGGCTGTCCAGGAAAGCGGGTGGCCTGACCCGCGCGGCCCGCGTCCAGCTCGCGATCCTCGCCGGCGCGTTCATCCTCTTGAAGGCCATCGCTTACTGGCTCGACCGGTATTCGCTGCTTTCCAGCCGCAGCAAGGAACCCACCTTCGCGGGGCCCGGTTACACCGACATCAACGCGGTGCTTCCGGCTCGCCTGATTCTCTTCGCGATCGCCCTCATCTGCGCCGCGGCGGTCTTCGCCGCCGTCGTCGTGCGCGACTTGCGGATTCCGGCGATGGCCGCCGCCCTGCTGTTGTTGTCATCGATCCTGGTCGGTGCCGTCTGGCCGTTGGCCGTCGAGCAGTTCTCCGTCCGCCCGAACGCCGCCGACATGGAGCGCGTGTATATCGAACGCAATATCGCGGCCACCCGGCAGGCGTACGGGATCGGCGGTGATCGGGTCGAGTACCAGCCTTATTCGGGCGTCGGTAGCAAGTCGCCTTCCGAGGTCCCCGCGGACGTCACCACGCTCGCCGACGTGCGCCTGCTGGACCCGAACGTGCTCTCCCGGACGTTCACCCAGCAGCAACAGCTGAAGAACTTCTACAGCTTCCCACCGCATCTGGACCTGGACCGCTACCGCGTCGGCGGGCAACTACGCGACTACGTGGTCGCGGCGCGCGAGCTGACCCCGAGCGCGCTGAGCGGCAACCAGCGCCATTGGGTCAATCGGCACACCGTCTACACGCATGGGAACGGATTCGTCGCCGCACCGGCCAACCGGGTGAACGCTGCGGTCCGCGAGGCCGCGGGCGACGCCGCCAGCAGCAACAGCGGGTACCCGATCTACGCGGTCGGCGACATCGCGTCGCAAGCGTCCGGTCATCAGGTGATCCGAGTGGATCAGCCGCGCGTGTATTTCGGGGAAGTGATCGCCCACGCCAGTCCGGACTACGCCATCGTGGGCGGCGGCGCCGAGCCTCGGGAGTACGACACCGACACCACCAAATACACCTACACCGGCGCGGGTGGGGTCCCGATCGGGAATTGGCTCAACCGCCTCGCCTTCGCCGTGACATACACCGAACGCAACATCATCTTCTCGAAGGCCATCGGTCCGGAGTCGAAGATCATCTTCAATCGCGATCCGCGCCATCGCGTCGAACTCGTCGCACCGTGGCTGACGACCGACAACAACCCCTATCCAGCCGTCGTGAACGGCCGCATCGTCTGGATCGTCGACGCGTACACCGCGATCGACGGCTATCCCTACGCCAAGCGCAGCTCGCTGGAAGCGCTCGAGCCGGGGCACGACAGCTCCCGCGGATCCCCCCGGGAGGTGTCCTACGTGCGTAACTCCGTCAAGGCCACCGTCGACGCCTACGACGGCACGGTCACGCTGTACCAGGTCGATCGGCAGGATCCCGTCCTGGCGGCGTGGATGAAGGTCTTCCCCGGCACGGTCGAACCCGAGGAATCGATCAGTCCGGAGCTGCGCGCCCACTTCCGGTACCCGGAGGACTTGTTCACGATCCAGCGGGAGATGCTCGCCAAGTACCACGTCGATGAACCACGCGAGTTCTTCACCACCAACGCTTTCTGGTCGGTGCCCAGCGACCCCACCGTGGAGACCAATCCGCACCAACCGCCGTTCTACGTCCTGATCGGCGATCATGGCAGTGCCGAACCGTCGTTCCGGCTGGCCAGTGCGATGGTCGGATACAACAGGGAATTCCTCTCCGCCTATGTCTCGGTCCGCTCCGACCCCGAGAACTACGGCAAGATCAACGTGTTGCAGCTGCCCACCGACACGCTCACCCAGGGGCCGCAGCAGATCCAGAACTCGATGATCTCCGACACCAGAGTGGCCTCCGAGCGGACTCTGCTCGAGCGCTCGAACCGGATCCAGTACGGCAACCTGCTCACCCTGCCGATCGCCGACGGCGGCGTCCTCTACGCCGAGCCGCTTTTCACCGAGCGGATCTCGACCGCGCCGAACGCCTCGACGTTCCCGCAGCTGGCGCGAGTGCTGGTCAGCTACCGCGAACCCGGCACGGGCGGCGTCCTCGTGGGCTACGCGCCGACCCTCGCCGAGGCACTGGACCAGGTCTTCGGTCCCGGCACCGGCCGGCTCGCCACACCACCCGGCGGCGGGCCGGGCGCGCCACTGCCGCCGGGTCAGCAGCCCGTGCCGCCGCAGGCAGCGCAACCGCCCGCGCAAGCGCCGCCGCCGGATCGCGCGAAGATCGCCGAACTCAACGCGCAGATCGACGAAATCCGGGCTGCCCTGGAACGTCTACAGAAGCAGCTGAACGAACTCGAGCGCAACGGCCGCTGACCTCCGCGACCTGTCGCCTGCGGCTCTACTCCGATTTTATTGCGGCCGAATCACTTTCCGCAGCCGGGGCAGGCTCGGCTTCCGGCAGGTGAACAAGGATCAGGCCGACGCCTGCGATGAGGAAGTTCTGCAGCGCGGCCGACGACGCGTTCACGTCGTCGTTGGCCCACATGCGGAACCACTCGCCGCCGACGGTCAGGAACCCACCCGCGAACAGCATCACCGCCATCGTCCAGCCCAGGCTCGACAATTTCGCCGCCACCTCGAGACCGGCTCGGATCCGGCGCGGCCGTCCGCTCAGCGCTCGCACCCACGCGGCTCCCGCGGCCAGCAGCACGAAGGCGATCAAGAACTCCCAGATCACCACCAGGATATAGGCGACGAGCGCCACATTGCCGTTGGTGATCGCGCGCCAGTCCGTTCCCGAATGGTGGATGGTCGCCTTCATCGACAGCACCGCGGCCACCCCGTTGCGGTTGGTGTCGGTGTCCACGCAGTTGGTGAACGCGACGAACAGGTAGTAGAAGCCGGTGATGGTGGCCAGTGTCGCCACCGCCATCCGACGGCTGCCCACCACGTCGAGAACCTTTGCGCCGCTGCGCATCATCTGGCCTACCTCGGGTCGATGGCATGGATGTCCGGACTTGAAGGCGTCGACGATCGTATAGGCCGCCGAACGCGGTCTCTCCCCACAGCGGGGGAGCCGGATCGCGTCCGAGCCCCGGAAACGCGGCGACTGCGCCACCGGGCACGATGACGCAGTCGCATACTGCGGGCTCGAACGTCTCAGCGGGCGGCTGGGGCGCGCTCCCGCCGAGCTGTCCGTCTTACTGTGCGGTGGTCTGCCGCTTCGGCAGCTTCCATCCCGGCCGCGGGAAGTGGCAGGTGTAGCCGTCCGGGTAGCGCAGCAGGTAGTCCTGATGCTCCGCCTCGGCCTCCCAGAACTCGCTCGCCGGGGTCACCTCGGTGACCACCTTGCCGGGCCACAGGCCCGAGGCGTCCACGTCGGCGATGGTGTCCAGGGCGATCCGCTTCTGGTCGTCATCGAGATAGAAGATCGCCGAACGGTAACTGGTCCCGATGTCGTTGCCCTGACGGTCCTTCGTCGTCGGATCGTGGATCTGGAAGAAGAACTCCAGCAATTCCCGGTAGTCCGTCCGGGCCGGGTCGTAGACGATCTCCACGGCCTCCGCATGGCCCGGGTGGTTGCGGTACGTGGGATGGTCGTTGCGCCCACCGGTGTAGCCGACGCGCGTCGACACCACCCCCGGCTGCTTGCGGATCAAGTCCTGCATGCCCCAGAAGCATCCACCGGCCAGAATCGCCTTCCGCGTGTCGGTCACGCCTCCTCCTTCGTGAAGAGAGTCCTGTACTGCCCGTAGCCTTCCGCCTCGAGGTCGTCGAGGTGGATGAACCGCAGCGCTGTCGAATTGATGCAGTACCGCAAGCCGCCCGCCGCGCGGGGACCGTCGGTGAACACATGCCCGAGATGGCTGTCCCCGAACGCCGAACGCACCTCGGTCCGGACCATCAGATGACTGAAGTCCCGCTTCTCCACCACGTTCCCGGCTTCGAGCGGTTTGGTGAAACTCGGCCATCCCGTGCCACTGTCGAACTTGTCGACCGAGGCGAACAACGGTTCACCGGAGACCACGTCCACATAGATGCCCGGCTCGTGGTTGTCCCAGTACTCGCCCGTGAACGCCCGCTCGGTACCGTTCTCCTGAGTGACGTGGTACTGCTCAGGGGACAAGGCGGCGACCGCCGCGGGATTCCGGTTGTACTCCCGTGCCACATGACCTCCTCATATCGGCCCCAGGTACAACCCGCGCGCCCGGCCGGAAAATCCCGGCGAGCCGGGCGTCACACCCCGCTGCGGCCGCCCGTCGGCTTGCCGCTACGCCGTGCGGCTCACCGTGGCTTCTGCGGCTGCCGGAACAGTGCTTTCCGCTGCCTTTCTCCGCGGCACCGTGAACACGGCGAGCACGCACAAAGACGCGACGACGAAGCAGGCGAGGGTGTACCAGAGATTGCCGATGGGGTCTCCTTCGCTGGTCACCCCGTCGACGGCGCCGAAGAAATCGGGCAACGCGGTCGCCCAGAGGAAAGCCATCACGCACAGGTACACCACGCTGTAAACACGGATGAAGTCGTTCCGATAGGGCACCGCGTCCGCCGCCTCGCGCCGTAGCCGCAGCCATCGGCCGCAGAGAACGACAACCGCGACGATGGTGACGACGATCAGTTCGGCGGCGTAGAGAATACCGCGCACTGTCGTGCTACCCATGCCGAACACCGTCGCCGGAATGGGCAGCACGGCGGTCCCCAACGACGCGAGTATGCCGATGACGGCCGTGCGCCCGACCAACTCCGGGCCGGAGAAGGTTCGTCCCCGGTCGACGTCGCGGCCGACGAAAAATTGCACGCAAAACGCGAGGGACATCGGCCACAGGGCGGCGAACACGACCACGCTCGGCAGCGGCACCGAATCGAACATCGGCTGATTCATCGGGTTGTCGGTCGACCACTCCCACCAGCGCAACTGCGGACCGAGGTGGTCGAAGATCTCGTAGAACGCATGGTGGACGAAACCGACGCACACGGATCCGACGAGAACGCCGTGCTGCCGGAAGCCTCCCAGCATCCTGACGATCTCGAACGCCAGCGTGGCCATGAACGGATAGATCGCCACGATGTAGAGCGGTAATCGACCCCAGAGGAATTCCACCGTGAACAAGTTGTGCGCGAACATCGTGTCGACGTGCGCATCGATGCCGAACGCCGCGGGGAAGTACAGCGGGGGCTCGATGATGAACAGGTATGCGGTCGCGCCGAACCAGAGGACGAGATTGGTGGGGTCGCCGTGGCGGCGCAATCGCAGGATCGCGTAGACGAGCGCGAGTATCGCGCCCAGGACGATGGTGAATTCGAGGACGGGCAGCGTCCAGTTCTCCAACGCGAACGGGTTTCGCACTTCGACCGGTCCGCCCGCCTCTGCACAGGAGAAACCGAGCGCGGCGGCGAGTTGCTCGAAGGTGGGTGCGCAATGTTCGGCCATCGGTCCGGCTCCTAGGGCGCGACCGCGTCGGCGGTGTACCAGTGTGAGACGTCGTAGCCGGCCTCGTAGCGCTCGAACCACACGTCGGCCAGTGCGGGCAGCTTCTCGTGATCCGGGTTGTGCTTCGGCAGCTGGCTGCGGATGATGCCCGCCAGCGCGACGAGTTGCTCGCCGAGCGGGAGATGATCGAACGCGCGCGGCATCGGGCCGTTGTCCTCCGCGTGCAGAAAGGGCAACAACTTACGCAGCTTCTGCCCGCGCCGGTACGTCGCGAACATCGACAAGGCGTCGACCCTTCGTTCCTCCAGAGGGACATGCTTGTTGAAGCCTGCGCAGGCGATCCTGATGACCTTCATCACGTGTCGGAAGATCGACGGCGCCATCCGCATGCGGTACACGTCGCTTCCGACGACGGAATCGAAAATGATCAGCGCGGAACTGCGATGTTCGACCTCTTCGACGAAGTGCCAGATGAACAACGACGCCACGCGGTCGTCCCCGGGCCGGAACAGGGTCGAGTCGTTGTCCAGCATCAGTTTGAACACCGGGGTGAAGGTCGCCTCCAAATCGGCGGTATAAGCGAGCCGATATTCGACCGGAGTGTTCACGGTGAGGCGGTCGAATTCCCCGATCACCTCGTTGAGCGTCTCTTGCAGCCCCGGATAGCGCCTGATCAGAGCGTTGGCGTGCTGACGGTGGGCGGTGGAATGCTGCCCCTCCTGGCGCACGAACGCGTCGGCTTCCTCGGCGACCTCCGGGTCGGTGATCAGCGGCATGGCCTCGCGGATCATGTTGACGATCATCTTCTCGAAGCCGATCGCCAGGAAGGACACCGCGTTGGCCATCGACGAGAAGGCCGGATTCTCTTCGTTCCACAAGAAGGGCACGTCGTAGTCCGCGAATGCGAAGCGCATCTTCCGGACTTGCAGATCGGTCACGTGGCTATACCTCGACTTTCGGAAATGAACGGTCCGGCGGCACCACCCGGATGCGCCGAGCCGCGGTGGCGCTGATCATACACACAACTGTCCAAGTGTATGATCAGAATCGATGAATCGGCCCCGGTGCGATGGCCCTGTGATACGGTCGAGCCCTTGATCCGGATGGTCGGCAGGCTTCCATCCAGGGGGTTCGCAAGCGACGGAGCTTCGAGTCGAGGAAGCGGGCAGTGGCAGGAAGGCGCGGGTGGGGCGGGAGTCCGCCGAAGAACGACGAGGAAGCTGCTCGCCGCATCGTCGACGCCGCTGTCGAGCTGATCGGGCAGACGGGTTCGGAGATCAGCATCGCGGATGTCGCGGAGTCGCTGGGAGTTATCCGTCAGACGGTCTACCGCTACTTTCCCAGTGCGGACGCGCTGATGACGGCTGCGGCGATGGCGTCGGTCGACGGTTTCCTCGATCGGCTGACCCGGCATGTCAGCGGTATCGAGGACGCCGTGGAGGCGATGACCGAAGGCGTGGTGTACACCTTGGCCGAGGTGCGCCGGATACCGCATCTCGGCATCTTGCTGTCGAGCACGTACTCGAACGTGCACCCGGAGAGCCTGACCTCCGAGGAGGCGCAAGCCTTCGGGATGACGATGATCAAACGCTTCGACGTCGATTGGGCGCGCTACGGGTACGACGACGAGTCGCTGCACGAACTCGTCGAGTACGTTCTGCGCACGATGCAGTCGTTCTTCATTTCCCCGGGCAATCCGCCGCGCGGGGAAGACGACCTGCGGCGCTATCTCCGACGGTGGATGGGGGCCGCGATCGTCGCCCAGATGAAGCCCTCGGCGAGCGTATAGCCAGAGGGGCAGCCGCAGAATCCCGCCACACGTCTACCGGGTGCGCCACAGTCCAGGCGTCTCGCGGCGGGCTCTTCCGGCGGGTGGCGGTCAGTTCCGGCCGTCGAGGCGGACGTCGACGAAGACGCGGCCGCGTTCGTCGCGCCGCGCTACCGCATGTCCTGGCCTGTCCACGCCGTCCAGATGCAGCGTGATGGGTCCACCCTCGTCCAGGAAGTTGCGCCACCAAGTCTTCTTGTCCGGCAGAGCGACTCCGATGACGAGCTCGTCGCCTTTGCGCCGATAGTTGACCGGTGTGCTGAAGGTTCGCCCGGACCGACGCCCCACATAGGTGATCACCACGAATCCCTTGCCGAGCAGCTGCCCGAGCACCGGCGCGCCGAGCAAGGCGGACACTCCGGCGTTCATCGCGTGTACAGCGCGTCCCGCCACCGTCTTCGATCCCACGATTCCTCCCGAGAATCCAGCGAACACCGCCACCCTAATCGCTCTTGCGACGACGAGCTCGATCCGGCAGCGGACGCGCGCACGGGAATTCCGTTTTGCGACGCGCGGATTCTGGTTGGGGGCAGGAATCGCCGATTGGTCGGCCCGTCCGGTCAGCCCGGCTCGATACTCGTGCACGACCGTCGTCACGGCGGTCGGAGGGCGAACGCGCAGAAGGGACACCGATGACAACCAGCTTGCCCGCATTCCCCGCGGCGGACGAAGATCTGCTGGACACCTGTATCCGGCTCCGGGAGATCGCGCCGGTGGTCGAGGTGGAGTTCCCCGGCGGCGTACCCGCCTACCTCGCACTGACGCACGAGGCGGTGCGCGAGATCCTCGCCGGGGACAACAAGACATTCGCGCGGGATCCGAAGCATTGGCCCGCCCTGCACGACGGTTCGATTCCGGAGGACTGGCCGCTGCGCGCGGTCGTGCAGGGCGACCATCTGTCCACCAAGGACGGCGACGACCATCGGCGGCTGCGCAGCCTTATCAGCAAGGCGTTCACGCCGGGCCGGGTGCAGGCGATGGAGCCGCGCGTGCAACAGATCATCGACAAGCTGCTGGACGAGGTGGTGGCCGCCGGTGACGGCGTCGATCTGGTCCCCACCTTCACCGAGGCGCTGCCCATGGCGGTGATCTGCGAGCTGTTCGGCGTGCCGGAGCACGAGCGGGATCGGCTGCGGCGCTGGACCGCGACCCTGCTGGCGCACACCACGCCGCCGGAAGAGGCGTTCGCGACCCAGAACTCGCTGATGACCTACCTGTACGAGCTGGCGGACCGGAAGCAGGCGGAGCCCGGCGACGACCTCACCACGGGTCTGGTGCAAGCACGCGACCAGGACGACAAGCTCACGGCCGACGAACTGGTCGCCGTCCTGTGGATCATGCTCGTGGCCGGCCACGAGACCACAGTCCACATGCTCGGACACGCGATCCTCGCGCTGGCGCAACATCCCGATCAGCTCGCCCTCGCCAAGGCCGAGGACCGCTGGGCCGATGTGGTGGAAGAGACTGTGCGCTATCGCCATTCGGTGATGATGACCAGCTGGCGGTTCACCCTGACGGAAGTCACCGTGGCCGGTGTGACCATCCCCAAGGGGCAGGCGGTCGGCGTCGCCTACCAAGCCTGCGGGATCGACCCGGCGGAGTACGGGGAGACCGCGAACGAGTTCGACATCACCCGGCGCCAGCGGGGCGGACATCTCGGGTTCGGCCACGGCCCGCGCTACTGCATCGGCGCGGGCTTGGCCCGTCTCGAGGGCAGGCTCGCGCTCTCCTCGCTCTACCGGCGGCTGCCGGACCTCGAACTCGCCATCGACCCCGCCGAGATCCCATACTCGCCGTCCTTCTTCACGGTCGGCCCGCTCTCGGTGCCGATCAAACTGGGTGCCGAGAAGAAGTGATTCCTGCGCGACGCGGCGACCGGTCCGGGGGACTACGGACTCGCACCGTGCTGCTTGCCGCGTCGCGCGCACATTCCGTCAGCGAACAGCATGGTGAACGCCTGCGCATAGCCCTCGCCGACTGAGCGTTCTCCGCCGTCACAGCGGTCGACGGGCATGGGATGGCGCTCGAAGTCAGCTCGCCGCTTCCGGCGTGGTGGACGCGGCGTCGTACCTCTCACGATTGGCGAGCACCGCGTCCATGTGGGTCTCCGCCCAGATCTTGACGCCGCGCATGATCTCGTGGAGCGAGAGCCCGAGGTCGGTCAGCTCGTAGGTGACCGTGACGGGGACGGTCGGTGTGACCGTACGGGTCAGCAGTCCGTCGCGCTCGAGGGAGCGCAGGGTCTGGGTGAGCATCTTCTGACTGACCCCGGCCAGTCGCTGTGACAGCTCGGAATAACGCAGCGCTCGCGGCTCGCCGGAGCATTCCGCTCCGTCGTGCGGACCGTCGCTGCCCAGCGCGGCGAGCACCAGCGCCACCCATTTGCCGGAGATGCGGTCGAGTAGCTGACGGCTGGGGCACTGCGCGAAGAACGCGTCGTAGTCCAGCTTTTCCTGCGCCCGTCGCTGGGCTGCCGTCCTGGTCGGCATCGGCCTCTCCTTCGTACCGCGCGGTGGCATACGCACTTCGAAGTGCGTACTTCCTGTTAGAGAGTTACTCGCCCATTGTGGGGTAGCAGTACCGACAACTCCACAGGAGGCAGCACATGTTCACCACATTTCGCGCCGCGGTCGTCCGGACGCCGGGCGGCCCGGACGCCATCGAGATCATCGACGTACCGGTCGTGGACCCCGGTCCGGGCCAGGTCCGGGTCGCGATCGCCGGGGCCACGGTCAATCCCGTCGATTTGGCGATCGCCGCCGGGGTGTTCCACGAACTCGGATTGATCGACCAGCCCGACCACACGGGCCTGGGCTCGGACTTCGCGGGCACCGTCACCGCGGCCGGTCCGGATGTCGACCTGCGGGTGGGCAGCCGCGTCGCGGGCATGCTCGGCGGATTCGACCGCGACTTCGGCACCTACGCCGAACAATTGATCGTCTCGGCGAGCGACATCGTCGCGGTGCCCGACGGACTCGACCTGATCGCAGCGGCCACGGTGCCACTGAACGGCTTGGCCGCGGCACAGACGGTCGACCTGCTCGGCGACGGCGGCGGCCGCAGCCTGCTGGTGACCGGGGCGGCGGGCGCGGTCGGCGGGTACGTCGTCTCGCTCGCCCAGGACCGCGACTGGCGGGTCACCGGCCTGGCACGCGCCGAGGACGAGGAGTTCGTGCGCGGTCTCGGCGCCGACTTCACCACAACGGCCGTGCCCGGCTGGGACGCCGTCGCCGACGGTGCGGCGCTCCAAGAGGAGGGGCTCGCCCTTGTCCGCGACGGTGGCCTCTTCGTCGGCGTGCGGCCGGGTTTGGCGCCGGCCGAGCAACGCGATATCACCGTGCGTGCCGTTGAGACGCGGTTCGAGGCCGCCCGGCTCACGCAGCTGCTCCACGACACCGCGACCGGCCGTCTTCCGGTGCGGGTGCACGCCGCGGTACCGCTCCAGCAAGCCGCCGCGGCGCACCGCGCGGTCGCGAAGGGCGGTGTGCGCGGGAAGTACGTGCTACGGCCCTGAAGTCCGGCGCGGCATCGCTTCGCCTACGGGTCGGGCACGGCACCGGCAATCGGTGCACGTGCACTCGGTCGCCGACCCGAGCCGAGGGCGGACCCCAACTCGCCGAGCGTGCGGACGGTAGTCCAATATTGCAACGTTTCCGCTGGTCAAGAGCCGATTGCGAACGGAGAACGCCTCGCCGATTCCGCGGACGATTCATTACCCGCCATGTCACGCTGCTGCGGTCCGCAGTTCCTCGGCAACTGGCAGGAAGGATCGATGACGCGTATGTCGCAAGGAGTTTCGATCGTCGGGACCACCTCGGAACAGCTCGCACGCATCGCCCTGGAAGGGGCTTGGGACCCCCAGGGGCAGGTTCGCCCGGAAGCAGTGCAGTTCGCGTCGAACTTGGTGACCGCGGTGCGGGAGCGCAGTGGCGAAGGGCTGGTGCCCGGCGACGTGGCGGACCTGGTGAACCGGGCACTTAACGTGGCCGTGCCGACGTTCCCGCGCATCGAAGTGTCCGGCGGGATCAAGCTGTCGGCGCACATGCTGCGGCAGACCACCACCCAGCCGTGCCCGCTGGTGGTCTTCCCGGCGGGGTGGACACCGTTCGGGTGGCCGTTGTTCGAGTACGCCTACCTGACACTCGCGGCGAAGGGCTACCACGTGCTGGCCTACACGCCGCGGGGCATCGGGCTGTCCGCCCTTCCTGGCACGGACGTGCCGTGGTTCGGCACGTCCGAAGGCACCGTCGATGTCGCCGGTCCGAAGGACCGGACAGACGGCTCCACGGTGCTCACCTACGCGATGGACGCCCTCGCGCCCAGCCGGATCGCCTTCATGGGCGAGTCCTACGGCTCGGGCATCAGCCAGCTCGTGGCCGCGGAGGACGAACGCGTCGATGTCGTCGTCGCCCTGAGCACCTGGGGCAATCTGGCGACCAGCATGTACGACAACGGCACCCGCCACCTGCGGGCCGTCGAGGCGCTGATCGGCTTGACCGGCGGCGCGCAGGAGGAGAAGTTCGACGAAGAGGCGCTGGAGATCCTGGCGAAGTTCGACGCCGGTGACGACATGGATCCGGTGGTCGACTGGGGCAACGACCGCGCCCCGGAGCGCTACGCCGGTTCCCGCGAGATTCCGACCTTCTTCTCCAACACCTGGCACGAAGGACTTTTCCCGGTGAACCAGGTGCTGGAGACCTTCGAGAAGCTCCCGCGACCGAAACGGCTGAACATGTGGATCGGCGACCACGCGGCGCCGGAAGGCCCCGGCCTGATCGCTCCGCCCGCGCACGGCGCAGGACCGAACGTGCCCTTGCTCGAGGCCTATGCCTGGCTCGATCACTACCTCAAGGACGAAGACAACGGCGTCGACCAATGGCCCGAGATCAGCAACCAGGTCATGTTCACGTACGTGACCACTCCCGCATCGGGCGACGGCCAGAACATGATCGTCGAACCGGCGCGGCGCGAGGAGAAGGCATCGTGGGCCGACGTCACCACCGACACCCAATCGCTGTTCCTGACCGATGTGCGCGAGGGCGGCGACGGTGGCCTGAGCCCCGACCTCGCGTCCGGCTGGCAGCGTAGCTTCGTCGTCGGCGCCGAGCCCGAGGTCGTGGCCATGGACAAGCTCATGCGGACCGGCCAGGAAGAGTGGGCCGGGAATCCGAAGATCTACCGCACCGACGAGATCGACCGCGCGCATGCCCTGGTCTGGTCGACGGGACCGCTGCTGGCGGCGCGAGGCGGCATCGCCCGGCAGATCCGTGGCGTGCCCCGGCTGGAACTGACCGTCGACAGCTCCGACGAGTCCGCGACGGTCGTGGCCTACTTGCTCGACGTGGCCGAGGACGGCACGGCGAGAATCATTACGCACGAGCCCAAGACGATCGAGTCGGATCTACCCGCCACTGTCGCGTGGGAATTGCAAGGCGCCGCCTACGACGTGCCGGACGGTCACCGAGTGGTGCTGGTCGTCGACGGCATGGACCCGTTCTATTCCAGCGTCAACCGGGTCGGGTCGACCATCACGATCAGTGCACCCGATGACGCGCCCTCCTGTCTGGAGTTGCCACTCGGCTGACCGTGGACGTGGCCCGGGGCCGGTGCCGGCCCCGGGCACGCGCAACGGCGACACCGGAAGGCGCTCGGTTCGGCCGGGTGCGAATTCCACCACCAGTACGTCGCGATAGGCCGGGCGCGCGGCGTCTGCGCCGCTTGGTTCGGTGCTCGCTGCGCACCCGTTCGAGCCACGGCCGGGAAGCGCTTCATCGGCGCCGACGAGCGGTCAACGGGTGGCGGCCCGGGTGGGCGCGGAGATGATGCGGTTGGCCTTGGCTTTGACCGCGTCGGGCAGGACGTGGTCGGCCAGTCCGAACGCCTTGGTGAGCAGCGAGGCGGCGAAAATCTGCTGCCGGTCGCCGAGCAGGGCTTCGACGCCTTGGCGCGCGACGTCGGCGGGGTCGTCCTTGGGTAGGTGGCCGATGCGAGTACCGAGCATCCCGGCGCGGCGGAAGAAGTCGGTGTCGGTCGGGCCGGGCATCAGCGCGGTCACGGTGACGTCGGTGTCGCGCAGTTCTTCGCGCAACGCTTTGGCGAACGACTGGATGAAGGATTTGGACGCGTTGTACACCGCTTGCCGGGCGCCCGGCATCGTGGCGGCGATGGACGAAGTGAACAGCAGTTTGCCGTCGTTGCGAGCGACCATGTCGCACACGACCAGTTTGGCCAAGTGCACCGTCGAGCGAACGTTCAGATCGATGACGGCGAGTTCGTCGCCGAGGTCGGTCTCGGCAAAGGCGCCTCCGCGGCCGACGCCCGCGTTGAGCGCGACGGCGTCCGGCTTGCGGTCGTTCTCGGTGGCCGCGCGGTAGAGCTGTTCGACACCGTCGGCGGTCCGCAAGTCGACCTGCACCGGCCGCACCTCGTGCTGCGGGTGGTGCAGCGAAGCGGCGGCGGTCTCGATGGCATCGTCCTCCGCGGCGATCACGACGTCGTAGCCGTGCTCGATGAACTGCCGGGCCAATTCGAAGCCGATACCACTGGAGGCTCCGGTGACAAGTGCGAGTGGTCTGTCGGTCATATGCTGCGGCTACCCCTTCCGGCCGCCCCCATACCCGCTGGTTCGACGCAGCGCGGCAGCGGCCGGGGGCCCGCTCGCCTCGGTGTGGGCGCGACCGGCTCGGTAGTCTGCAAGAGTGTCCGCCGCGCCCGCCGACGCCGACGCACCGATCGTTCCGGTGCGAGACGGAGTGTTCTTCACACTTCCCGCTGCCTTGCCGCGCGGCCGCCACAATCTGGGGCGAGAGCAAGTGATGGCGGCGCAACGGGAACGGCTGCTGGTGGCGGTGACCGAACTACTGGCCGCGCGCGGTTACGCCGGCTTCGGCCCAACCGACGTCGCGAAGCGGGCCGGAGTATCGCTGGCGGCTTTCTACGATGCGTTCGCCAACAAAGACGAGTGCGTCTTCGCGGGCTACGACCGCTTCATTCAGGTGCTGCTGACCCAGCTCACCGGCGCGGAGCTGGCAGGCCGGGACCGGCGGTCCATCGTCGCCGAGGCGCTCGGCCAGTACCTCGGCTCACTGCAGAACGATCTGGTGGTCGCTCGGGCTTACCAGGTGGAGATCGACGCATTGGGTCGGGCCGCGCGTCGGCGCAGACGGAAGTCGATCCGGCTGTTCGCGGAGTACATCCGAGGTCTGGTGCGAAGCGCGACGGGGAATCGGCAGCCGCTGCTGTCCGTCACCGCTTATATGGCCGTCGTCTACGCCGTCCGTCAACTCACCGCCGACGCGCTCGATGAGTCGGACGAGCCGGATCTGACCGTGCTGAGCGCCGACTTGGAGCCCTGGCTCATCGATCTGTTCCGAGAACGCTGATCCCGGCGTGCGCGGTAGCTCGGCTTGACATGACAGCCGCTGTCCCGCAGCATTGGCGTAAAGCTCGTTACTTCGATACCGCCCGCATCGGCGTGGCACGCCGCCGACCGTCCGATACCGCCGTCGTCGATCCTCGCGACGGATGCCTGTCGTCGAGAATCTCGAATGGCCGTAACAATCGCACTCTTCACTCGTGACCTGCGCGTCCACGACAATCCGGCTCTGCTGGCCGCCGTCCGCGAGGGCGCGGCGGTGATTCCGCTCTACGTCGTCGACGATCGCATCGTCGGCAGCGCCCGACCGGCCGGGAACAAGCTCCGCTTCCTCTCCGCCGCGCTGGCCGAACTCGACGCCGAGCTTCGCTGCGCCGGAGGACAACTGGTGGTTCGGCACGGAGACTATGTCGACGCGGTGGATCGCGTTGCCGCCCAGGTGCACGCCGACAGCGTCCATATCGCCGAGGACACCACCTGGTACAGCCGCTGCAGGCTCCGGGCGCTACGCGAACGGCTGGAGCGCCGCAGCTGTCTGCTGCACACCCATCCCGCCACTCTCACCGCCGTGGATCCAGCCGACTGCGTCCAGCACCGGCCGGACGACGAGGTTCCGGATTTCGCGACCTACTTCCGCCGATGGCTGGCGGCGCCGAAGCGACGTCCACTGGGCAAGCCCACCGAATTGATCGTCCCCCGCATCGACAGTGATCCCGTGCCGAGGTTCGACGGACTCGGCGACGCGGTCATCTCACCGCAGCTGGCGGTGGGAGGGGAGATCACGGGTCGTGCACTGTGGCGGGGCTGCACCGCCGACCGGCGGCAATCACTCGGCCGGTCGACGGGTGACCTCACCCGCGAGGGATGCGCGCGCCTGTCGCCGTACTTGCATTTCGGTTGCCTGTCCGCCGCCGAAATGGCGTACCACACCGACATGGCGACGACGGATGGACGCGCGTTCGTCCGCCAGCTCGCCCGGCGCGACTTCCATCTGCAGTTCCTCGTCGCGCGGGCCGACATCGCGCGGTCCGGTGATCGTCCGGACGAGCGGCAGACGCACGATCCCGTCGTCGTCGGCGCTTGGCGCGACGGCCGCACCGGATATCCGATCGTCGACGCGGGCATGCGGCAACTGGCGGCGCAAGGATGGATGCCGGAGCGCGCCCGCGTGATCGCCGCCGGTTTCCTCACCACGACACTGCGTGTGGACTGGCGGATCGGCGCGGAGCATTTTCGCCGGTGGCTGCTCGACGACGCCGCGAGCGACCGCTTGACCTGGCAGCAAGCAGGGCGTTTCGATCCGGGAGCGGCTGGCAGCGCCGAACGCTACGACCCGGACGGGAACTACGTGCGGCGCTGGATTCCGGAACTGGCTTCGCTGCCGGGTTCGGAGATTCATCGCCCGTGGCGACACCGCGTGCCGACCTCGGTCTATCCCGCACCCATCACGGGCACCGTCAACGCCTGACCGGCCGGTCGGGCGGTTTCGCCCGCGCACTGTCGGGTACCGCCGCGACGGACGTAGTTCGTCAGCCCGTCCCGAAAGTGCGAGGGAGATCAACTATGGCAACCACGATCGACTCGACCACCGATGCAATCGATTTCCTCATCCAGCAGCACGACCGGATCCGGCAGTTGTTCGTCGAGACCGCCGATACCTCCGATCCCGTGGAGCGCAAGAGCAAGTTCTTCGAGCTGCGCCGCCTGCTCGCGGTGCACGAGACAGCCGAAGAAGAAATCATCCATCCGCGCGCCCGGCGCGAGCTCGGCGACGGCGGCGCCATCGTCGACGCACGGCTGGAAGAGGAGAACAAGGCCAAAAAGCAGCTCGCCGATCTGGAGTCGCTGTCCATCAGCTCGATGGAATTCCAGGTCAAGCTGGCCAAACTGCGCGAAGCTGTGCTGGCGCACGCCGACCATGAGGAACGCGAGGAATTCAATCGGCTGCGCGCGGAACTCGACGACGAGACTCTGCAGCGGCTGCGCCGGACGGTCGAACTCGCCGAGACGATGGCGCCGACCCGGCCCCATCCCGGCGTGGAATCGGCCACCGCGAACGTTCTGGTCGGCCCGTTCGCCGCAATGATGGATCGCGCCAAGGACATGATCGGCAAGCCGAAGCATTGACCCGGACCGTGTCACGGACGCCGGCGGCGGGGGGGCCCCCCGGGGCCCCCCGCCGCCCGCCGCAGCCCCCACAGGGGGGGCGGGCCCCGCCCCCGGTTCCCGGCCCGCCGGGGGGGCGGCCCCCCCGGCCCCCCGCCCGCCGCCGGCGTCAGCGCCAAGTGTCGCGTCGGACCCGGCACAAGGCACTACCCGAGGTCAGTCCGGAATGTGCGACTCGTGCGTGAACGGCTTGGTGCCGCGGACCGCGGGTTCGCCTTCCGGGTTGGTCTCGGCGCCATGATTCACGCGGTCATCGGAGCGGAGCCACTCGGTGACCGGGTTGTCGATGTAGCGCCATTCCGTGCCCGACGGCCACGGTCCCTGCCCTTCGTTCCACGGGCCGCGGGCACTCGCGGCGCCGTTGGACATGTTGAACGCCACATTCTGGAACCGGTCGTCGCCGGGCAGCGCACCGGGCGGGAAATTGACCGGCAATTCGTTCAGCGCCGCGGTGAACTGCTGGAAGTGCGCGATTTCGCGCGTCATCAAGAACGACAGCGTGTCCTGCACACCGGGATCGTCGGTGAACTGCTTGAGGTATTCGTAGACGATTTTGGCGCGTGACTCCGCAGCGAGATTGCTGCGCAAGTCGACCGAGGGCTCCCCGTTCGCGTCGACGTACGCGCCCGTCCACGGCACACCCGCCGAGTCCTTCACCACGGGGCCGCCGCCGCTCAGCGCGAAGTACATCGGATTCACCGCGACCTGATGGATCACCTCGTCACGTCCGCCGGGCGTCGCCACGACCGGCATCCAGTCGCACCGCTGGTTGGCCTGCTTCAAGTCGTCGTTGAGCCCGTCGAGGAGCATGGTGATCATGGCGCCGACGATCTCGAGGTGACTGAGCTCCTCGGTGGCGATGTCCATGAACAGGTCGTAGGTCTTCGGATGCTTGCCACGCAGCATGAACGCCTGATTGAAATACTGCATGGCGGCCTTCAATTCGCCGTTGGCGCCGCCGAATTGCTCTTGCAGCAGGGTTGCGAAGCGCGGATCGGGACGGTCCACGCGAACTTCGAATTGGAGATCCTTGTTATGGGTGAACATCGCTCTCCTTACCAGTACGGTCGGCTGTTCGAGATGGCTTCCGGTGCCTAACCCAGCGCAGGACGAGCAAGAGAGGTGTTGCTGTTTCGCTGGCGACGATACGGGTTTCGGCAGCCGGTCTTCCGCAACGACACGAGGCGCGACGATCCGGCGAGCGCTGTCGCTCATCGGTGCGCGCGGTGCCCGCCGTGCGGGCGCTGGCTCTGGTGCGACGGACGTCCGGGTCCTGGGCTGCGAGCCGGCGCGAGTGGCGGACTGTGACCTGGCTGCCCCGTACGCATGGCGGCCACGAGTTCCGCGCAGATGTCGTGCGCGCCGAAACGAGGCGCCCAGCCGAGTTCTCGGCGGGCTTTGGCCGAGTCGATCAAGCAAGCGCGGTCGGCGAGGGTCAGCCACGCCGGGTGCAGCGGCTGCAGCCCGGTGCGCCAGCCGGCCCACGCGGCGGCGTCGAGCGCGCGCCGGGGCGCGGGCAGGCGGAACCCTCCGAACATCGCCGCGAGCGCGTCAGCGCCCAGGCAGGGTTCGGCGGCGAGATTGAACGCTCCCGCCGCACGGTGCTGCACTATCCGCCGGATCGCCGCGGCCACGTCCGAGCTGTGCACCAGTTGCAGCCGGAAGTCGCGCCACAGTGGCACGGGGGACAGGCGCGTGCCGATCAGTCGCCGCGGCAACCAGGGCGGCAGGATCCAGTCCGCCAGTTCCGCGGCGGCCTCGGCCTGCGCGATCCCGCACGGACGGACACGCGCGATACGGATCTCGGGATGGCGAGCCTCGAAGCGGTCCAGCTGTGTCTCCAGCGCCGCCTTGGACATGCTGTACGCGCTGCCGAGCACGCCGGACAGTGGCCACTCTTCCGAGACCCGCCGCCACCGCTCGGCCGGGGCGTAGGCGGCACAGGAGGACGCGGCGACGAGCTGGGGCACCGCCGTCTCCGCCGCGGCGCGCAGCACGTTTTCGGTGCCGATCAGATTCGTTCTGCGCATCGGCGGATCACCCAGACGCGGATGGATCGCCCATGCGAGATGAACGAGCACGTCGGCGCCCGCACACGCGGCATTCAGTATCTCGGCGGAGCCGGTGGCAGCGATATCGCAGGGCACCCACCGGACGGCCGCGTATGGTTCGCATGCGCGATCGGGTGCGCGCCGGGCGATGCCGACGATCTCGCAATCGTCGCCGCGCAAGGCGCGCAACAGCGCCGTTCCCACATTGCCGCTGGCGCCGGTGACGACGACTTTCATCGGCCGCACCGCTCGGCATCGCCTCGCGAAGTCGCCGGCATGGGCCACCTCCTCACCATCGCCCGGGTACCCCGTCGGTGGGAAAGGATGTCGCTGCGGCTCGCTGGGGGACATGGTGGTCTGCGACCTCGAGCCAAGCGGCGCTGTCGGCAGGCAGAGCACCGTCCGGCAACGGCTCGCTGGACAGCAACACCCGCTCGTGCCGGGGCAGCGCGGTCGGCCCACCCGAGATATTCACGATGCACACCAGGCCGGGCGTGCGATGGAGTGCCAAAACCCCCGTAGCGCTCGGCAGCCAGGACCACCCGCCCTCGCCGAGCGCGGAGTGGTTCCGGCGCACACCCAGCGCTCGGTGATAGAGAGCGAGCATCGAGTCCGGCTCCCGCTTCTGCAGTTCCGCCGTCAGCGATACCCAGCGCTGTGGCTGCGGCAACCAGGGCGGGGTGTCGCCCGGGCTGAACCCGAACGGCGGACGGAATCCGCTCCACGGCAGCGGTACGCGGCACCCGTCCCGCCCGCGCGCCGTGCGGCCCGACCGCTCCCACGTCGGGTCCTGCAGCACCTCTATCGGAAGGTCCTCGAGCTCTTCCAGACCCAGTTCCTCGCCTTGATAGAGATAGGCGCTGCCCGGAAGCGCGAGCATCAGGAGCAACGCCGCTCTGGCGCGCCGCCGCCCCAGCGCCACATCGACGGGGCCGTGCGATTCGTGCTGCGAACCGCCACCGCGGGTGGACGCCCGGCCGTAGCGGGTCACATGCCTGGTGATGTCGTGGTTGGACAGCACCCAGGTGGGTGGCGCTCCGACCGCATCCAGCGCTCGGGTCGTGCAATCGACCACGGCACGCAGCGCGTCGGCGTGCCAGGAACAGCGCAGGAAGTCGAAGTTGAACGCGGTGTGCAGTTCGTCCGGACGCACGTAGCAGGCGAGGCGCTCGGGTTTGGCCACCCACGCTTCGGCGACGAAGACCCGATCCGGGCCGTAGGACTCCGCGATCGCGCGCCAGCTCCGATAGATCTCGTGCACCTCCGGCCGGTCCCAGTGGGGATGGTCGGTCCGATCCGGCGGCTCCAGCATGTCCTCGTGATCGGTCGGGATATCCGGTAGATCGGCGTGCTTGATCAAGCCGTGCGCCACGTCGACACGGAAGCCGTCCACCCCGCGATCCAGCCAGAAACGCAGGATCGACTCGAACTCGGCGCGAACGTCCCGGTGCTGCCAATCCAGATCGGGCTGGTGAGCGTCGAACAGGTGCAGGTACCACTGGCCATCTGCCACGCGAGTCCATGCCGGGCCGCCGAACACGCTTCGCCAATTGTTGGGCGGACCGCCGGATGATGTGCCGTCCCGGAACAGATAGCGGGCTCGCTCCGGTGAACCCGGCCCGGCCGCCAGCGCCTCCTGAAACCACGGGTGGTGATCGGAGGTGTGATTGGGGACCAGGTCCACGATGATGCGCATACCTTGCGCATGGACCTCGTCGATCAATTCCTGCGCGTCCGCGAGTGTGCCGAACCGGGGATCGATGTCGCAGTAGTCCGCGACGTCGTAGCCGCCATCCGCCATCGGCGAGGGATACCAGGGAGTTATCCATATGGCGTCGACGCCGAGATCCCGAAGATAGGGCAGCCGAGATCGGATGCCGGCGATATCGCCGAGACCGTCGCCGTCGCCGTCGCCGAAGCTCCGGATGTAGATCTCGTAGATCACGGCGTCGCGCCACCAGGAAGCATCAGCGGCCATCGTCGCCCTCCTCTGGGCTCGTTCCAGGCCGGTTACCCGGAATCGGAGGCCGTAACGTCGGCGAGGTCGAGCGCGGGTCAGGGCGTGGGCCTGCGGGCCACGGTGTGGTCCGTGCCGGTCCGGGTAGTCGCGGAACATGGGTACTACAGCTCCACTTCCGGAAGAACGAGCAGGCGCTCCGCGACGAGCCGTGGTGACCGGGGGCGACTCCGGGATAGGTGCGGCGATCGCCGTCGCGCTCGCCGCGGGCGGGACCGACGTCGGGCTGACATTCCGCAGCGACCAGCGCGGCGCGCAGGACACCGCCGCACAGGTCCGCGAGCAGGGGAGGACCGCGGCCGTGCGCCGCTTGGACCTGTCGGACCTGCCGTCCGCCGCGTCGGTCGTCGACGAACTCGCCGACGAACTCGGTGGCGTCGATGTGCTGGTGAACTGCGCCGGGACCGGGTCGGCGCAGAAGGTGATGGAGATGGACTTCGACACCTGGCGGCACGTGCTGTCGGTCGACCTCGACGGCGCGTTCCTGTGCGCCCAGCGCGCCGCCGACCACATGATCGCCGCGGGCAACGGCGGACGGATCATCAACATCACCAGCGTGCACGAGCACGCCCCGCGCGTCGGCGCCGCGCCCTACTGCGCGGCCAAGGCGGGGCTCGGCGCGCTGACGAAGGTGCTGGCGCTGGAACTCGCCGAACACGACATCACCGTCAATTCCGTGGCGCCGGGCGAGATCTCGACACCGATGACCGGTCAGGAAGACGTCGACCCCCGTGAGCAGTCCCGCCCCGGCGTTCCGTTGGGACGAACCGGTCACGCCAAGGAGGTCGCCGCCGTAGTGGCGTTCCTCGCCACGCCGGAGGCCGGCTATGTCACCGGCGCGTCCTACGTCGTCGACGGTGGCATGCTCCTGATGGGACCGCAGGCGAGCAGCCTGTTGACCGACGAGAAATGGCGCACGCCTTGAGGTCGCGCGGCTACCTTTCCGCTACCGGGCTGAGGCAGCTGGCAGGCGGATCGACGAACACGCACAGGGCCGGGCCACGGGTGGGACGGTAGCTGTCCGGGACTCCGCCCCCGGCGATGACCTGCGTGTAGGTGCCGACGGCGTCGGTGGGACGGCGGGTGAGCGTCGGGTCGGTGCGCACATCCACGGTGTAGAGGCCGAAACGTGGTGTGTAGCTGCCCCATTCGTAGTTGTCGGTGAGGCTCCAATAGTTGTAGCCCATGATGTTCATGCCGTCGGCCTTGGCGCGCTGGATCCAATAGACGGTGTCGCGCAGATGATCACTGCGGGTGTAGCCGTCGGCCCGCGGACGGCCGTTCTCGGTGGGCATCCCGTTCTCGACGACGTACAGCGGCTTGCCCGGCAATCGGCGCGAATAGTATTGCAGCGCATAGTAGATGCCCTCGGTGCGCAACGGCAGATCCCAGATCTGAGGGCCGGGAAGATCGGGCATGGCCGAACCACTGGCCCGCACGATGGACTCGATCAACGACCGCGCCGGGTCGTAGGCGAAGTAGTAGTCGACGCCGACGTAGTCGAGCCGATCGGCGATGCGGTCGATCAACGGCCCGTTGACCTGCGCCTCGGATCCGGCGACGTAGCCGACATTGCTGGTCACCTGCGCGCCGGGCTGCCTCTGGTGGATGTAGTCGTAGGCGGCGTTGTGCACCTGCGCGACCCGCTCCAGCATCTCTCCGGCGTCCGCGGCGCCCCGGCGGACCTCGTGCATGATGTAGGCGACGGGTTCGTTCACGGTCACCCACAAGGGATTGCGCGAGGCGTACCGATCGACGACGGCGCGCATATTGGCCAGCCAGTCGTCGACCATGCGTGGATTGCGCCAGCCCCCTCGATCGACCGCCCAGCCGGGATACACCCAGTGGTCGAGGGTGATCATGGGGCGCATCCCGGCCTGCTCGACGCTCGCGATGACCGCGTCGTAGAAACGGAACGCGCCCTCGTCCCAGACTCCCGGCGCCGGTTGCACTCGAGCCCATTCGATCCCGATCCGGAACACCCGCGCCCCGAGGTCCGCCGCGAGTTGGATATCCGACGCGTATCGGCCGTAGAAGTCCACCGAATCGCCCAGGCCGTCGTAACCGGGAGTCGCGCCGACGTACCGCGTCCAATTGCTGTCCGGCGTATGGCCTTCGGACTGGAATCCGGAGGTCGAGACCCCCCAGAGGAAGTCCCCGCCCAGCGCCGGTAGGCCTGCGACCGGCTGCACCGGCGGGGTGGCCGGGGATTGCGTGGTGAGCAGCAGCGTGGATGCCGCGCCGGCGAGCGCGGCCAGGACGTACCGACGGAACCGAGATCGCATTGGCCCAGACTAACCGCGGCGGTCCACCGATTGTCGGAATCCGCGTATCAGCGCGATTCGAAAAGCCTGCCCCCCGGGTGCTATTGCATGGCGAAGCGCAACAGGGCCTGCATGTCACCCTGCTTGATCTTGCCTTGCCGGTTGAGCACTTCGAGCTGCCACTGGTCGCCGTTGCGGAACGCGCGCGCCACCGCGTTGGCGTTGTCGGTGCCCAGCAGCGAGGGCCAGATATCCGCGACTTGCTGGCTGCTGCCGCCGGTGGCGTCGTAGATCTTGAAGGAGATGTTGTTCGCCTTCTCGAAGGAACTGCCCTTCTTGAAGGCGGCGGCGACGAAGATGATCGCGTCGATCGCGGTGGGGACGTCGGCGAAGGTGACGTGGATGGTCTCGTCGTCCCCGGAGGCGGCGCCGGTCTGCTCGTCGCCGGTGTGCGCCACCGAGCCGTTGCCCAGCGGGTCGAGCGAATCGAGTCCCGCGAAGCGCACCGGCTCGCTGCCCTGCATGAGGACGGCGATCAGATCGAGGTCCACCCCGCGTTTGCGGCGTGCCCAGCCGAGTGCGCCGCCGCTCGTGCCGGAGGACGGGTCCCAGCTGACTCCCACACTCAATTTCGCGATACCCGCGAGGTCTGCGGCGCCGTCTTCTTTCCTGAGCGTAATCACGACATCAGGATACTGATGACGGCCTCCCACGCCCGGCGGGCGGATCAATCGGCCGGACAGCGCCGTCGGGGTGCGGTGCGCGTGTTGCCGAACGGTCACCTGTGTGAGCGTCGTGCCCACCAGGCATTGATCAAACCGGCTGCGCCGACTCGGGCTCGTCTCCGGTTCGGCACGGTGGCGCGATGGTCGAAGACCGCGAACCCGCTGTCCTCGATACGGTCGAGTATCTCCGAGTAGAGCGTCGCCGCCGTCGTGACGCACGGGCGGGAACGACGGTGCAGCAGGGCGATTCCGTCACGCGCGAAGCGGTAGATGTCGCGGGTGAGCGCATGCTGCGCGGCCAAGGCCTCGCGAACCCTTGGCTCGGTACGCTGCCGCGCCAGGCACCAGTGCAACAGGTCGCGGTCGACTCCGAACGCGGCCAGTTCGTCGGCGGGGAGATACACCCGGTCGCGCAACAGGTCTTCGCCGACATCCCGCAGGAAATTGGTGAGCTGGAAGGCCTTGCCGAGGGCGGCCGCATAAGGCGCTGCCTCGTCGGCGCAGGTGGCCCCCAGGATCGGGAGCAACTGCAATCCGATCACCTCGGCCGAACCATAGATGTAGGTGTCCAGTGCGGCGCGGTCGGGATAGTCGGTGACGGTCAGATCCATCCGCATCGAGGCCAGGAAAGCGTCGAACAGAGCCGGGGGAATGCGATAGCGCTCGGCAGTGTCGAGAACCGCGGGAAGAACGCCGTCGGCACCGGCGTCGCGGTCGCGGAAATATCCCGCCAGGGCGTCCAATTGCCGAGCCCTCTCGGCAGGCTCGCGCCGCGGATCGAGATCGTCGAGGATGTCGTCGGCTCGGCGCGCGAACCCGTACAAGGCGTGCACGGCGGGGCGTTGGTCGGGTGCCAGCAGTCGCGTCGCCAGGAAGAAGGTCTTTCCGTGGCGTGCGTTGAGCTTTCGGCAGTACCGGTAGGACCGCTGCAATTCCGGATCGCCGGGCCGGGTGGTGTCGAGGTCGGTGCTGGTCATCTCGATTCCGATCACTCATCGATCGATGCGGCTGGTGGAGAGCGCGGCTCGCACGGGGACGGCGCCACGCCGCCGGGCGGGCCGGAGGCCGGTGACACGATCCGCGGCCAGACGGCCGGAGATCAGCACCGGCGGTATGCCCACACCCGGCACGGTCGAGCCACCGGCCAACACGACGTTGTCGATGCCGCGGATCATGTTGGCGGGCCGGAACGGACCGGTCTGGGTGAAGGTATGGGCGAGCGCGAACGGACTTCCGGCGAGCATGCCGCGGCGCGCCCAGTCGGTCGGGGTATCCACGCGCAATAAGTCGACATCGGCGAACCGCGAACCGAGGCGATCCTGCGCGATGTCGAGCATCTGCTCGGCGTAGCTCGTTCCCGCACGGTCCCAATCGATCCGGCCGCGTTCGAGGTTCGGCGCCGGCGCGAGGATATACAACAGGTCCCGTCCCGCCGGAGCCAACGACGGATCGGTCGCCGTGGGACGGGTGACCAGCAGCGAAGGATCCCGCATCACCTGCCCGCGGTCGATGACGTCCCGAAACGCTTCCGCCCAGGCAGCTCCGAACAGTAGGTTGTGGTGCGCTGTCCCGGCTTCGGGCGCGCACCCGACATGGGCGATCACCGCCGACGGGGCGGAAGTCAGCGGAACGGGACGTCGTGGTGTGCGCGTGAGCAGGCGGTACGCCTCGTGCAATTCCGTCGTCAGCACCACCGCGTCGCAGGGGATTCGCTCGCCGTCCGTGGTGCGCACACCGGTGATCCGAGATCCCGTGCGCTCCAGGGCGTTCACCGCGGTGTCGTAGCGGAATCGGACCCCGGCCTCGGTCGCGGCACCGGCCAGCGCATCCGGAAGCGTCCGCATGCCACCCTGCGGAAAGAACACGCCGCCGACGGTATCCATATACGCGATGACGGCGTAGGCGGCCAGCGCCCGGCTGGGGGCTACGCCCGCGTACAGGGACTGAAAGGTGAAGACGCGCCGCAGATCCGGATCGCGGATGTAACGCGCGACCGCGCGATCCCATCTGCCGAAACCCCCCAAGCCGATCAACCGCGCCAGCTCGGGAGTGACCATCGACAGCGGGGAGTCGAAATTCGCCGCGATGAAATGATCCATCTCCGCGCGGTACAGACGCGTCAGCCAATTCCGCAGACGGCGATAGCCGTCGGCCGCGCCCGCGCCTGCGAAGCGGCGGATCTCCTCTTCCATCCGCTCGGCGCCGGTGTGCACCTGCAGCGTCCGGCCTCCGGCGAAATGCGCCTGGTACGCCGGTTCCACCGGCGCCAGCCGCAAGTGGTCGGCGGCCCGCGCTCCGGCTGCCGCGAAGACGCCTTCGACGAGATCGGGCATGGTCAGGACGGTGGGGCCGGTGTCGAGCCGGTAGCCCGCGAGGTCCGCGCGGCCCGCGCGTCCCCCCGGTACCGGATCGCGTTCCACGACGATCACCTCGCGGGACCGGCCGATCAGGTGCAAGGCGGCGGACAACCCCGCCAAACCGGCTCCGACGATCACGACCCGGTCGGTAGCGCCTTCGATTCTGCGCATCGCTGAAACCTCCTGTCAGGCGTCGCGTTCGGTGCAGGCGGCGGCCATGCTCCCGAGGGCGGCGCGCATCGGTGCGGCGAAGAGCGCGGGGGCGAGTGCACTGCGTGCCCGGCACACCCGCTCGGCGATCATCTCCTCGATCCGCGCGGGTGCACCGGACTCGCTGATCAGCGTCCGGGCGCGGGTGATCTCCGCGGCGCCGAGCCGGGGGCGATGCAGCAGTTCCGACAATTCGGCCCGCGCCGACGGAGTCGCCATCTCCCGTGCGAGGACTACCACGCTGGTCGCCGTGCGTTCCCCGAGATCGGTATCGGCGGGTTTTCCGGTCACGGCCTGGGATCCGAAAATTCCGAGAATGTCGTCGCGCAACTGGAACGCCTCACCGACCGCGGCGCCGTATCGGCCCAAGGCGTCCAGGACGTTCGCGTCACATCCGGCCATCACGGCGCCCATCTCCAACGGGCAGCGCACGGTGTAGTTGCCGGACTTGGCTTGGGCGATCGCCAGCACCGCGGCCAGAGGCGGCTCGGTGCGCGCGTCGTTGAGCAGGTCCGCGAACTGACCCGTCGCGAGTTCCACCCGCATGCTGTCGTAGCGCGGACTCGGCGACGCCGCTTTCGCGCAGCATCTGCTCGGCCCATACCAGGCACATGTCCGCGAGCAGTGTCGCGGCGGACTCGCCGTATCGGACGGAGGAGCCGGGCGCGCCGGTGCCGCGGTGCACCGCGGCGAACCGGACATGGGCCGACGGGGCCCCGCGACGGGTCGCGGATCGATCCATGACGTCGTCCTGCAGCAGCGCGAACGCGTGCAGCAGTTCCAAACCGGCCGCCGCGCGCAGCGCCGTCGGGTCGTCCGGCGCCCCGCACAGCCAGCCGAGATACATGAACGTCGACCGCAAGCACTTTCCGCCTAGGGCGTACTGGCGCAGAACGTCTTGTGCGCCCAGGCGACGCAGCGTGTCGGGGCAAGCTCGGGGAAGGAAAGCACCGACTTCCTCGAGTACTGCGCGCCGCACGGCGTCTCGCCACAGCGAGAAGGAGGTCGCGGCGCCGAGGACCGGAAGTGAGCCGCCCGTGTCGGTCACGGCTGCTTCGGACGACGCGATGCTCATTCCCGATCCCCTTCGTACGTCGCGGGTAACCACCCGCACCTCCGCAATGTTTCGCATAATGATGCACTATCGAGGCGAGAAGCAACCCTGCCACGTTTGGAAGTCGCCCGCGAAGGCGAGACCGCCGCTGCACGTCGGCGGCGTGACACCGGTGACCGCGACCGTCGCGCCCGGCCCCGCGATGCCGATCGACAACCCGGGGCGCACGCCGGTTGTCGTGACGGTCGCCCCGGGGCCGATGGCGATCGCGGCGGGACCGGAAAGGTACGTCGAGTCGGAACTCGCGCGACCGCCGTTCTGCGCGATTGCGAGGGATAGGCTGGTCGGCTCGGCGTCGGCGCTGGCTGCTCCATCGAAGCCATAGGCGGCCGCGGCTCCGCCTGCGCCGCTGTTCGCCGAGCACGGCCCGTCCGCGCCCGCGTCCTGCGTCGTCGAAGGACCCGGAGCGGGGCACTCCGCCGGGGCGGCGGTGGCAGTGGGTGCGGCGACCAGCAGACCCAGCCAGGCCGCTCCGACGCCGGCTGTCAGTCCGAGTGATCGCGTGAGAGTGAGTCGATCCATGACGTCCTCCGGTAGGGAGCTTGGGCTTATAGGGCTTCACACTACGCGCCTATTGATGCAAAATCGATGCATCCAGTCGAATTTCTGGAAAGGAGCGGACGACGTGCTGATCCGGACGCCGCCGGGCAGCAGCTCGGCCTGCGTCATCGAAGCCCGGCCGAGTTCGACGCCCGGCATCGCGCGCCGTGACCCGGGGCGGATGCGATCCGGCGATGGCTGAGGAACAAGCCGCTCGGTATACGGTCGGCGCGGTGGCGACGAGACTCGGCATCCCGGTCGCCACCCTGCGCAGCTGGAATCAGCGCTACGCGATCGGACCGCCGCGAGACCGGCCGGGCGTGCACCGCCGCTATTCCGAAGCGGATATCGCGACCTTGCGGCGCATGATCGAACTCGTCAGAGCCGGCGCCGCGCCAGAGGGAGCCGCGCGGCAAGCGCTCGCCGAAGCGCCGGACTCGGCAGCGGACCGCATCGCCCTGCTGGGAGCGGTCGAACGATTGGAACCCGATGTCGCGCTGACGATCATCCTGGCTCGCCTGGCGCGCGACGGGGTCGTCGCGACGTGGAACGAGCTGTGCCGCCCGGCGTTCGCGACGATCGTGACCGGGCAAGCCGATGGGCGCGGCCTGATCGAAGTGGAGCACCTGCTGTCCTGGTCGGTGATCGCGGGACTGCATCGAATGTTCCCGCCGGTCCGGCGTCCGGGTTTCCAGCCACCGATCCTCTTGGCGTGCACCGCGGGGGAGGACCACGTGCTGGCCCTGGAAGTGCTGCGCGCCGCGCTGGCCGAGTGTGGCATCGTCGCGTTGCTGCTGGGCGCGGCGGTGCCGGACACGGCTTTGACCGACGCCATCGCCCACCATGACCGGTCTTGCGTGCTCATGCTCTGGTCCCAGATGCCCGCGACCGCCGCGCCGGAGACGATCCGCGCGGTGCGGCAGGTCGCGGATCGCGTGCTGGTCGCCGGACCGGGGTGGTCCGCGGTCCGGTTGCCGCCCGAGGTGTCCTACGTCCGCACCCTGGAGGACGCGCTCGGGATCTTGCGTGACCTCGGGCAGGGCACCCGCTGATCTTGTCCGCTATCGGCCAGAGGGGCCGCTGGTGAACGACCCGCATCGGAACGCCCGCACTACGACCGTGGCAGCGCGAGAGCCATCCGGTGCAGGTGGGTGCTCTGTTGGTGTCGCCCGTCCGCCGGGGCGAGCCGCAACCGCGTCGACCCCAGCCGCGAACTCGGCTGCGAGCCGGGACCGTTGTCGCCGATCGCACGTCCGGGAGGCTGTGGGAAATACTCGCGGGACTCACTGCGGCGGACGCAGAAGGTACTCCCCGGCGAGCTGGACCGCCTCGTGCTTGGTGTACCCGGGGTGGTCGGTGACGATGAAGTGGCGGCCGATCGCGAGCGCGAACGTGAGGGTGGCTCGTGCCTCGATTTCGTCGGGGTCGGTGATGAATGCCCCGAACATTCTGCGCAAGAACGCCATTCGCTCGTTGTCGATACGCCGCAGGCGGGTCGCGACGGACTCGTCGTGGCGAGCCCATGTCCGCACCGCCAGATCGATCCGGTGCAGGTCCTCGGCGAAAGTCAGCCGGCCCGCGCGGCGGATCCGGTCGGCGGCGTCGCCGCCTTCCGCCTCGGCCTGCGCGAGGACCTCGGTCGAGCAGCGACGTTCCCACTCGTCGAGCATTTCGGTGAGCAATGCGGGGCGGCCGTCGAAGTACCCGTAGAACCCGCCCTTCGTCACGCCCAGCTCGGCGGCGAGCGTCTCGACGCGGACGGCGTCCGGACCGCCGCGGGCGAGGGCGGCCAGACCCGCCTCGATCCAGCGGGCTCGTGTGGTGCGGGGCACGGCGGGAATCGGGTCACCTCCATTGATCGCGCTGGTTCTATACGTTACCGTACAGATCAACTGTACGGCACCGTATAAACCTTGGACCACACCGTGATCCAGGCGGAAGTCGTCGCGATCGTCCACTCCTCCTTCGGTGGGGTGGGACGCCGGAACAACTCCGGAGTAGGAACACGGGAGGTCACCATGAACAACGGAAAGCGATTGCTCCGCTGGGCCGCTGCGATCATGCTCGTGCTGGGAACGGGGCACCTGGCTCTGCTGACGCTCTTCTCCTGGGACGACGTCACCGGCTGGATCGATCGAGGATTATGGGCAGCCGTCCCGCTCACGGCCGGAGACACCACGCAGACGACGCAGTCCCTGCAGAACGAGCTCACGTTCTGGGCCGGTCCGGGCAGCTTCTCCGTGCCGTTGATCCTGCTCGGCGCGCTGATCTGGCACCTCGCGGGACGCGGGGTGGCCGTGCCCGCGGGCGTCGGCTGGGCGCTCACGGCATGGTGTGTGCTCGGCGGCGTTCTGCTGGTGCCCTCCCCGTACTTCGTCGGCGCAGTCGCCGGGATGTTGGTCGTTGTGGCAGCTAGAAAGACCGCGGGTTCCGATCAGGGTGAGCCGGTGCCCTTCCGCGCTACCTGACCGGCACGATCGGCCTGCCGCCGCCCGGCCCCGGCGCGGGCGGCACCAGTGCGCCTGCGGGCGTATTCGTGTTGGGCGCAGAAGCTTTGGGCGGAGGCGCCAGCACCTGCAACGGCAGCGCCGGCGGTGGCGCCGCAGGCCCGCCCCGCGTCTCGGGGGCGGGCTTGTCGTTGCCGCATCCCGGAGCTGTCGCCGAGCCCTGGCTTTCGCCGCATGCCGCTCCCGGACCGGCCGGAACGATCGGCTCGGCGGAGGCAGCGGCCGCGGCGATGATCAGTGAAACCGAAACGCCGAGCGGCGCCATCCACAGCCGCCGGCCCCGCATGTCGATCACAGCCATATCGGGTCACCGTAGACGGCGACCGAATTGTCGGCCGTAGCCGTGGAGATCGAGACGATCGCGAACGAGCGCAGGCTCACCGCACCCGCGCACGCATCGATCTTGATCTGGATCTGATCGACGGAGATGGAACCATGCGGCCCCGCAAGCGGTTTCGTGCCGAGCGTGATGCTGGTGATGGTCCCGGGCTTGATGGTCGTGGACATGCTGGGCAGAGCGAGCGCGCTGCCGCCGACCGCGAGGCCGGGCGAGGGGGCGACGGTCACCATGGCGTTCGGGCCGATCGCCCCGGACAAGCCCACGGTAAGGCCGTTGGAGACATCGGCCTGGCAGCCGATCTGGTACCCCAGCTGCAGCGTTCCGGAGTTCACCGCCTCCCGTCCCTCGCCACCGATATCGGCCGCCGCCGACAAGGTGACGAACCCCTCCCGGGTGAACGGCGTCGCGGCGAGATTGGGTACGCGCTGCAGGTCTTCCGCGGTCTTGCTGATCCGCAACTCCCAGCCGTCCTCGGTCTCGACGACGCGAGATTTGTCTGCCACCTGGTCTGCGGTCGCGGGTGCGGCGGTGATGCCGAAAGCCGCGGTCGCGGCGATGCCGAGCATCGCCATCGTCGAGCCTCTCAATGAATTCCTTAGTCCTGTTAACAGTCGGACGTGATAGTAAGTGACTCGGCCTTATACGAGAAACCCCCACCATTGAGTAGCAAGGAATTTCGTCACTCGGGTCAGCGGTGGATATATCCGCGCGTGAGTGGTGCGTCATCCAGCCGCGGAGCGATGGACTCACCACCGAGAGCCTGCCGCAGGATCGCTTGTTCGTCTTGGATGACGTGCATCACCGCGTTGATCAGGGCCAGGTGGGTGAACGCCTGCGGGTAGTTGCCCCAATGCCGGCCGGTTCGCGGGTCGATCTCCTCGGCGTAGAGACCCAGGGGACTGGCGTAGCCGAGTAGTTTCTCGCACAGCTGCTTCGCGCGCTTCTTCTCGCCGATCTCCGAGAGCGCGGACACCAACCAGAACGAGCAGATCGTGAAAGCGCCTTCTTCCCCGGCGCATCCGTCGTCGGTCTCGTCGACGCGATATCGCACGACGAGGCCGTCTTCGGTCAGTTCCTCGGCGATCGCGAGCACGGTGTTGCGCACTCGCTCGTCGTCGGGCGGCAGGAAACGAACCAGGGGGATGAGCAGGGTCGACGCATCCAGCGACGTGCTGCCGTAATACTGGGTGAACACCCCACGAGAGTCGACGGCATGGGCGCAGATGTCGGCGTGGATTTCGTCGGCGGCCTTCTGCCAGCGCTGGGCGCGTTCCAGGTCCTGGTGGATGCGGGCCAGCCGAGCGCCGCGATCGGCGGCGACCCAGCACATGACCTTGCTCGAGGTGAAGTGCCGAGGCTCGCCGCGAACCTCCCAGATACCGTGGTCTGGCTCGCGCCAGTAGGTGAGGGCGCTCTTGACCGCACGGCCGAGCAGCGGCCAGGCCCGCGCATCGATTTGATCTTGATGTCGGCCGTAGAGGTAGACCGCGTCCAGAGCCGCGCCCCACACGTCGTGCTGGCGTTGCCGGTATGCCCCGTTACCGATGCGCACCGGGCTCGCGTTGTCGTAGCCGCGTAGATGGGGGAGTATCTGCTCGGTGAGGTCGGTTTCGCCGCCGATGCCGTAGACGATCTGCATGTCCCGGGCTTCTTCGGTCAGGTCGAGGATATAGGAGAAGAAGTCGTTCGCCTCCCAGGTGAAGCCCAAGGTGTACAGGCCCCACAAGGCGAAAGCGGAGTCGCGGATCCAGGAATAGCGATAATCCCAATTGCGCTCTCCACCAGGGGTTTCCGGCAACGACGTGGTGGCGGCCGCGGCGACGGCGCCGGTGGGGGCGAAGGTCAACCCTTTGAGGGTCAGCGCGCTGCGAGTGAGTTCCGCGGTCCACGGGTGGTCCGGAAATCGCCCGCCGGCCAGCCAATGCCGCCAGTGGTGGATCGTCCGCAGCAGCCGCTCCTCGGCCTCCTCGACGTCGCCGGGAGCGTCGCGACTTCCCCAGGCCAGCGCGCAGAAGCGCGTGTCACCGGTCTTCAGCAGGGTGCGGGCGACCGCATGGGTGCCTTCCAAGCCCAGGCGCATGTCGGTGCTCAACGTCAGCTGCAGGTCGGTCCCATCGGCTGCGGCCTGTGCGAGGTAATAACTGCCGAGGTAGTTCCACCGGGCGCGATACCTGCCGTAGTCGAACGCCGGTTGGCAATCGAGCCCGAATTGGATCTGCCCGGTCTCGCAGTGCACCGTCCGCAGCAGGATGTGCTCGGCGTCGTAGTCCGTGGGCGTGCGCCGGTGGGCGCTGCGCCCCGGTGTCTGGTGCCGCCACGGCCCGACCAGGAGCACGTCGCGCACCGTCGCCCATCCGTCGCCGCTGCGCCAGCTCGTCTCCATGACCATCGTGCCCGGGATGTAGCGGCGATCGGTGGGCACCATGAAGTCGGCGGGAGCGAACCGGAAAGAGCCGGCGGAACGATCGAGGATGGCCGCGAAGACACTCGGAGAGTCCATCCGCGGCAGACACATCCACTCGATGGCTCCGCTGGGGGAGATCAGCGCGGTGACCTCGCAATCGGAGATGAATCCGTAGTCATCGATGCGTGGAAACGCCGTGAGCCGCGGTGCGCGTTCGAACTCGGTCATGCGTTTCTCCCTCGTCTTCTCGGCGCTGATCCGCCCGGTCATCCACCGGCGCCTACCTGCTGCACCGCCTTTCTTCCCGGGAGACACCGCGAGCGGTCTCGAGGCATGGGTGATGTGACGCTGCCCCCAGCCCACCACCTGGTGGGTCGGCTCGGCAAGCACTGCGCGCTAACGATGGTCCTGCGCCGGGCCCACCTGCGGGCTGGTCAGCCGACGAGCGGCCAGTACGGTGGCGGCGCGCCGTTTGGCGACGTTGTGATGGTCGGTGCGGGTGGCGTGCATGGCTGCCGTGCGAGCGAGGTCGGTCAGCATGACGACCAGGGTGATGGGTTGGAACTCCCCGGTGACCAGCCCCTGGTCCTGTCCACGGCGGATCTCGGCCAATTTTCCCGCGATGATCCGGTGGATGGCCTCTTCGGCGGCGGGTATGTGGGTCTGTTCGATCTCGGCCCAGGCCTGGAGCCGGGCGTTGTCGGGGTGGGTGACGTAGTGGTCGAAGAGCCGGCCCACGTAACCGGGCAGGTCCGCGGCGTCGAGGGCGGTCTCGTCGGTGGTCTGGGTGACCCATTCCTCGGTGACCGCCGCGTACAGCTCGTCTTTGCCCGCGAAGTACGCGTAGAGGCGGTCCTTGCTCGCCTTGGCGGCGTCGGCGATGCGATTGATGCGCGCTCCGGCAATGCCGTACCGGGCGAACTCCGCTTTGGCCGCGACGAGGATTCGTTCGCGGGTGGCCTGACCTGCTGCGCGCATGGCCGCATCCTATCTTGCCGAACCATTTGGTTCGGATATACAGTTGCCGAACCAAAAGGTTCTGGAACTGCACCGGGGAACGAGGATGGTTATGGGCTCTGTGGGGACTGGCTGGCGAGATCTCGCCGAGCGGGAGAGCGGGGTGACGGCGGCCGAGCTGGATGCGTTGTGGGCCGATCTGCCGGTAGCGCGCGCCGAGGACATCCTGGGCGAATGGAAAGGGGCGGCATTCCCGACCGGGCATCCGCTGCGCAAAGCGTTGTCGGTGAGCCGCTGGTACGGCAAGACCTTTCACAGTCTGCTGGACGCGAAGCCGTTGATCTGCCGCGCGGAGGACGGATCGCTGTTCTCCGACGTCGAGCTCGGCGGCGGTGGGGAAGCCACGCTGTGGAACATCGAATTCCGCGGTGAGGTGACCGCCACCATGGTCTACGACAGCCGCCCGGTCTTCGACCACTTCAAATGGCTGGACGAGAACACGCTGATGGGCATCATGAACGGCCGGCCCGATCTGGTGCTCGCCGACGGCGAGTACTTCTACTTCCTGCTCGAGCGGGCCTGACCTATGGTGACCACCACCGCGGTGCTCTCGCGCGACCCGGCCGCGCCGTTCACCGTCGAAACCGTCGAGATCGACGACCCCAGGGACGACGAGATCCGCGTCCGAATCCAGGCCACCGGTATCTGCCACACCGACCTGGTCACCAGGGCGGCGGGCGCGACCGACCATCCGGTGCTGCTCGGGCACGAAGGCGCCGGAGTGGTGGAGGCCGTCGGCGCGGCGGTGACCGGTGTGCGGCCCGGCGACCGGGTCGTGCTGACCTTCCGGCACTGCGGCACGTGCCGCAACTGCCGAGCGGGACGGCCGGCGTATTGCGTGCGAGCGGTGAAACTCAATCAATTCGGCGCCCGGGCGGACCGATCCGCCCGGGTCACCGTCGCGGGAACCCCCGTGCGGGACGGGTTCTTCGGGCAATCCAGCTTCGCCGCGTATGCCTTGACCACCGCCGACAACACCGTGGTCGTCGACACCGAAGTCGAGCCGACCGTCCTCGCCCCGCTGGGCTGCGGGTTCCTCACCGGCGCCGGAGCGGTGCTCAACGTGCTGCGCCCGGACGGGGATTCCCGCGTCGTCGTCTACGGCGCGGGCGCGGTGGGGATGGCGGGCGTGCTGGCGGCGCTGGTGTGCGAGGTCGCCGAACTGGTGGTGGTGGAACCGTCACAGGAGCGGCGGGCGCTTGCGCTGGAACTGGGAGCCACCGCCGCCCTGGATCCGGCAGCCGACGATGTCGTGCCCGCGATTCGGAAGCTGACCGACGGCGGGGCGACGCACGCTCTCGACACCACCGGGTCGGCGCGGGTGCTCGCCACCGCGGCTGCCGGAGCGGCGATCGGCGGCACCGTCGTCGCGGTAGGCCTGGGTACCGGGGTCCCCGAGATCGACCTGCGGGACATCGTAATGGGCGGCAAAGCGATTCGCGGTTGCCTGGAAGGCGACGCGGTGCCCGCGACCTTCATCCCGCACCTGCTGGACCTGCATGCCGCCGGACGGTTCCCCATCGACCGGCTCGTCACGACGTACCCGCATTCCGACATCAATGCCGCGCTCGCGGACCAACGTGCGGGCATGGTCGTCAAACCGGTCCTTACCTGGTGAGGTGACGGAAGCCAGGCGTGCGCGGCGCGTCGCTGTTCCCGCCGGAGCGGCGCCGCTCCGGGTTGTCGCGACACGGTCCGCCAGGCGCTGCGCCGGGCAATGGCACGGGTTCTGCCGAATCGGGCAAGCCGACTCATTCCGCACGTTTCCGGTGTTCGCAGCGCGGTGACATCCGACGACGTTCCGGCAGCATTTGCCTCGGCCGGAGGACTCGAAAATGATCGCGACCGCGCCCGGGGCTGTGTGCGGCTCAGCAGCCGTCGCCCCACCCTGTCGGTGGTCCCGACGCGCCCGACCAAGCCGCCGGTGCGGATCGGGCACGCCCGGACATCCCCCACCCGCCCAGAACTGGCCGGCCGGCTCGAAGCACTCCCCGCATTGCGGGCCAGGCGTTCGACCGCGCGGCCGACTTCTTTTGGCATCGGCGAATCCGACGTCGTTGGCAAGTGTGTCCGGCGACTGGGACGTGGCCGGCGAGGCGCACCATTATGCCGGGTCCAGGGCGTTCGCAGGCGCGTCGACAGCTATTCGGCTGCACCGACTATTCGGCTGCACCGATGAATTCTGCGTGGATCCGTCGTCGATACCGCTGGATACATCGACAGCGGTGAGCCCGTGCCGGGACCGTTCCAGCGCGGGAAGAAACAGATTGAGGTACTTGGATGCGGAAGTCGACTCCGGGCTTTTACGTATCGCTCGACGGCATAAGCGCTGACGCGGTGAACAGAATTCGGGGCGTGACCGACGACGCGAGCCCGAGCAAAACCATCCGGACGAGGACACAGGGGGCGCGGTGAGCGGTATCAGGGTGTTGGTGGCGGGGGCGAGTATCGCGGGGCCCGCGTTGGCGCACTGGCTGCGCCGGCGGGGGGCCGAGGTGACCGTGGTGGAGCGGGCCGCCGAGCTGCGGCCCGGTGGGCAGGCGGTGGACGCGCGCGGGGTGGCCAAGGAGGTCATCCGGCGGATGGGGCTGGACGCGGCTGTGCGCGCGGCCCGCACCGAGACCGCCGGCGCACACACCGTGGACGTGGATGGGAACGTGCTGGAGACCTACCGCGCGGATGACGATGGTGGCGACGGTTTCATCGCGGAGATCGAGATCCTGCGCGGGGACCTGTCCCGGGTGCTCTACGACGACACCCGCGACGGTGTGGAATACGTCTTCGGTGACCGGATCGCCAAGCTCACCCAGGACGTCGACGGGGTAGACGTGGTCTTCGCGGGCGGCGACCGGCGGCGATTCGAGCTGGTGGTCGGGGCGGACGGGCTGCACTCGGCGCTGCGAGCGATGGTCTTCGGGCCGCGCGAGCGGTTCGTCCGCCATCTCGGGCACGTACTGGCCTTCTACAGTGTGCCCAACGAGTTCGGGCTTGACCGCTGGCTGCTCGAGTACCAGGAGTCCGGGCGCTCCGCGGGCCTGCGGCCGATCCAGGACGCCACCCGGGCTATGGCCATGTTCTGCTTCCCCGCAATCGAGTTCGAAGTCGACTACCGTGATGTCGCGGCCCAGAAGCGTCTGCTGCGTGAGCGGATGGCGGGCCTCGGCTGGTTGACCCCGCGCATCCTCGCGCACCTGGACGACTCCCCGGACTTCTACCTCGACCAGGTCGCCCAGGTGGTGATGGAGCGCTGGTCGAGCGGGCGGGTGGGGCTGCTCGGGGACGCGGCGTTCAGTTCGTCGCCGATGTCCGGGCAGGGCACGGGGCTGGCCCTGGTCGGCGCCTACCTGCTGGCCGGAGAGCTGGCTGCCGCCGGATGGGACCCGGAGGCCGGGTTCGGCGGCTACGAGCGGCGGATGCGCTCGTTCGTCGAGGCCAACCAGGAGATCGGCCGGTTGCACGCGCGCAGCCGTGACGTCCCCGGCCCGGACGTCGAGCCGAGTCCCGATTTCGAGGGCGAATGGTTCACCGAACTGATCGAACGTGCCATCCACGGCGTCGAACTGCCCGACTACGCGGGGGTGCCGGACTCCGGGGCCACTGCCGGGCCGCGGGGCACCTTGTCGGTCAACCCGTAGGTTCGCGTTGGCACGGACAACAGGCCGTTATCCGTGGCAAGCGCAGCATCCGGCGGGATTATGCCGCCGGATGCAGGAGTGCGTCGAGATCGGGCGGTAACCGCATGGTCTGGCGTAGGCCGATCGAGCACCATGCACCGCAATCTCCGGTCAGCGCAGGCGTGCGGCGATAGTGGTGGCGACGTCGACGGTTTTGGCGCACACGTCCCAGTCGACGCCCGTCGCTATCCCGGATACGGCGATTCCCAGATAGAACGATCCTCCTGATGGCAAGCACGTAGCGGGCGACATCGTCCGGGCCGAGCACGCTGCACGGATGATAGGTGAGTTCGGCCGGTGTCCACGGCTGTGGCGGCAACGGCGCCACCGGCGACGTGGTGGCGTCGCTTGGGAACCCGGCCGGCGGACCGTCGCCGGTGTCGCATCCGACCACCGACATCGTGGCGACCAGACCGCCCATGACCCCGGACAACCATCGGCGTCGATCACGCCGAGAATTCGGCATCGGCAATCCTCCCTGCCCCGATCCCATCAGGTTCGCGGCGAGTCGGCCACTCGAGCGCTCTCCACGCGATGGCTCCGCTACGCCGAGCACTCGGATCCGTGCTACTTCGCGTGGTTGGCGAGGTGCAAAAGGGGGATATCCGCGGAAGGGCCGGATGCGCGTGAGGCATGCGGCGCCCGCGAATGCGGAAAGGGGCTGCCATGGTGTCGAGCACGCTCGCCGCGCTCTACCAGGCGTCGGCAGAGGGTCCGCCCGGTTTGCTGCCCGCGCGCCAGCAAATGGCATTCTCACTGGGCTGGCACATCGTGCTCGCCTGCTTCGGGGTCGCGTTCCCCGCCATGATCTACGTCGTGCATCGCCGTGGCATCGTGCGCGACGACCGTACGGCCTTGGGCTTGGCGAAACGGTGGGCGACGGTGTCGGCGATACTGTTCGCGATCGGCGCGGTCTCCGGAACGGTGCTGAGCTTCGAAATGGGCCTGTTGTGGCCGGGACTGATGGGACGCTACGGCGACGTGCTGGGCTTGCCGTTCGCCTTCGAAGGGCTCTCGTTCTTCATCGAAGCGATCTTCTTGGGCATCTACCTCTATGGCTGGGGTCGCATGGCGCCCCGCCTGCACCTCGCCATGCTCGTGCCGATGGGCCTCGCGGGGGTGGTCGGCACCTTCTGCGTCGTCAGCGTCAACGCGTGGATGAACAACCCGACCGGCTTCCGCGTCGTCGACGGCGAGGTGACCGACGTGAACCCGTGGCGCGCGATGTTCAACGACGGCGTCTATCTGCAGTTCGCGCACATGTGGGTCGGAGCGTTCATGGTGGTCGGGTTCCTGGTGTCCGGGGTCTACGCGGCCGGTCTGTTGCGGGGACGCCGCGACGCACATCACCGGCTGGGATTCACCGTCCCGTTCGTCTTCGCAACCGTCGCTGCGCTCGCGCAGCCCCTCATCGGACATGTGCTCGGGATGCGCGTGCACGACACGCAACCGTCCAAGCTGGCCGCGTTCGAACTCGCCCCCGTCGCGGAAGGGCCTGCCCCGTTGCGATTGGGCGGCATGCTCGTCGACGGTGAGGTCAGGGGAGCGCTCGAGATTCCGCGCCTGGGTTCGATCATCGCCCGCAATTCCCTGACCGCCCCGGTCCCCGGTCTGGACGCCATACCTCCGGAGGATCGGCCGCCGGTCAACCTCACCCATCTCGCCTTCCAGAGCATGGTCGCCATCGGCACCCTGCTCGCGCTCATGGTGACCGTGTTCTGGCTGCTGCGCTGGCGGCGGCGCGACCTGCTGGCCGAACGCTGGTTCCTGGGCGCTGCGGTAGCGGCGGGGCCCTTGGCGATTCTCGCGCTGGAGTGCGGCTGGATCGCCACGGAAGTGGGCCGCCAGCCGTGGACGGTGTGGCAGGTGCTGCGCACCACCGACGCCGCCAGCACGAGCACCGGCCTGTGGTGGAGCTATATCAGCGTGCTGCTGGTGTACATCGGCATGACGGTGGGTGCGATCGTCGTCTTGCGCTCGATGGCCCGGCGCTGGCGCACCGGCGCCACGACCATCACCGCCCCGTACGGGCCGGGAGCGTCGCCGGTCGATCAGGCGCAGCGCGCCCGCAGCGTCGGAAAGCCCTGACCGATGGACCTTTCGGACGTGGTCGCGACGGCGATGTTCACCGGAGTGGTGTTGTACGCGCTGTTCGCCGGCGCGGACTTCGGCTCCGGATTCTGGGACCTGACCGCGGGCGGGCCCCGGCGCGGCAGCCGCCTGCGCGTGCTCATCGACTACAGCATCGGGCCGGTCTGGGAAGCCAATCATGTCTGGTTGATCTACATCCTGGTGTTCCTGTGGACCGCCTACCCGACGGCGTTCGCCGCGATCATGACCACTTTGTTCGTCCCGATGAGCCTGGCCCTGCTCGGTATCGTGCTGCGCGGGGCGAACTTCGCGTTCCGCAAGTACTCCGCGACCCTGCGCCAGGCTCGCCTGTTCGGCGCCTTGTTCGCCGGCGCGTCGCTCATCACGCCGTTCTTCTTCGGCACCGCCGTCGGCGCGATCGCGTCCGGCCGGGTGCCCGCCGAGGGGTACGGCGACCGGGTGCATTCGTGGCTGAATCCGACATCCATCCTGGGCGGGACGCTGGCTGTCGGAACGTCCGCCTTCCTGGCCGGGGTCTTTCTCACCGCGGACGCCGCTCGTTCGGGCGACGACACGCTCGCCGGTTACCTGCGCTCCCGCACGCTGATCGTCGGTGGCGTGACCGGCGCGGTCGCGATCGCCGCGATCGCTCCGATCCGGCACGATGCACCGACCCTGGGCGCTGGACTGCTCGGGCGCGCCTTGCCGCTGATCGCGCTCTCGGCCGCCGCGGGTGTACTCACCCTGGTGCTGGTGTACCGGCGCCGATTCGCGTGGGCCCGCGTGCCCGCGACGGTCGCGGTCGCCGCGATCGTCGTCGGGTGGGCGGTCGCGCAGACGCCGTGGATCCTGGTCGACGAGATGCTCATCGCGGATGCCGCGGGTGCGCGAGCGACCCTGGTCGGACTGCTCGCCGTGGTCGCGGTCGCCGCCGTCACGGTGCTCCCGGCGCTGGCCTATCTGTTCTGGCTGACCCAGACCGACGCGTGGGTCCGCGACGAGCCCGCTCGATCCCCGGAGAACGCGTAGAAGTCCGATCAAATGCCCTGGCCCGAGACCTACCCTCGCCGGAGGAGAACCGTGTGACGGAGATTCGGGGCGGGTACCGGAAGAACGGTTTGTTTACGGTCCGCGGTGGTACCCGGTGCACGTATCGGCCCGACAGCGCGGTCGCGCCGGTACGCAATCAGTGCCACCGCTCGATGACCGGAGCGGGAGGTGCTTCTTCCGAAGGATTGATGGCGCAAAGGATTGCATCGTGATCGAGGACGCGAACGTGCCCAGCATCGACGACGACCGAGACCGGATCATCTGGCCCGAGTCCAGCGCGTTGAGCGCATGGTGGGCGGATGTCATGGGCCACCGATTCCCCCGCACGCAGACCACGACGCAGAGCTGACGCCATCCCGACGGCTCGCGTCCCGTCGCGGCTGCGTTCGCCGGTCGCCTGGTGTCGACCGGATCGCGGACCTTCGAGCGCTGCGCCGCATCTTCTGGGAGCGACCGTTCGAATCACGCCGCTGACGACCGAAGACGCGGTGCCGACGTCTGGTGCGGCTTGCATGCCCGCTCGACCGCGCGGGCGTTCCCGCGAGGACTCGCAGTAGATGCCGCGGCGCCTGAACGACGGACAGGAGTCGCTCGTGCATGGCGACCGCAACCGGCCTGCCGGCAGATGCCGCGCTGGTGCGTTGTGCAGCCGTGCTACCGGCCGGAGGTTTCTGGCTCCGGTGACCGGCGCAGGGCGAGTAGTCTGTCAACCAGTTCGATCGCCGTCAGCGTCGACGGTGCGGAGTCGGCGACGCGGATCTGCGCGGCGAGGCCGGCGGGGCACCCGGGCCCAGGCCGCGAGGTCGTGGCGCATGCCGTACAGCCCTCGACGGCATCGGCGAGGTGGGCTTCGACATTGCGCGCGTCGAGCGCGGCGATCAAATCGAGCCCACTCATGAAGTTGATCGGCATGTCGATGGTTTCCTCCGGCTCAATGTCCGATCTGGCGGCGAGTCGCCCACGATTGTTGCGGCCTTTTCCGCACCGCGCAGCGCGACTCGCCTGGACGCCGGGTGATGCGAGGGCGGGCCTGCACCTGGCGGTGTGGCGCTATCCGTTGGGCGGCCGACGGCTTTGTCGGCCTTCCGACGTCATTGTCGGGTCGGATGTCCTTGCGACGGCCTTGTCGTGCGGACGAAGAGCAGCAGGTGTTTATATAGGCTCCGCATCGGTAATGTAACAGATGTATATACCTCGTGGGAACCCGACAGCGAACTTCTCTTCGACGAGTTTCGGGCCTGCCTGTGCTCGGTTTCGAGCGCATGAGCACCGCGGTGGGTAAATCGTCAGCGACGAATACGCAACGGTATGGTGTCCGCACTTGGTCCGGCGAGTGGACCGCCTGGGTTCGTCGGAGGCGCTCGACTTATGCAATCGGTACTCGGCAAAGCGCGGTTGCTGCTCGAAGCGTTCGACGCCGACTCGGTGGCCTTGTCGCTCACCGAACTGTCCCGTCGCAGCGGCGTAACCAAGGCGACGACGCATCGGCTGGCGAACGCTCTGGTCGAGTGGGGTGTCCTCGAACGCGCCGGAACGAAGTATCGGCTCGGCCTGCGCCTGTTCGAGCTGGGGCAGCTGGTGCCCACGCAACGGGTTCTCCGCGACGCGGCCCTGCCGTATCTGCAGGAACTGCAGGGCGCGACCGGCGCGACGGTGCATTTCGCGATCCGCGACGGTCTGGATGTGCTCTATATCGAGAAGCTGTCCGGTCACGGCGCGGTGGAGATCCCGACGCGGGTGGCGGGGCGGCTGCCGCTGTACGCGACCGCGACGGGCAAGGCGATTCTGGCGTTCTCCGCCGGCGATGTGGTCGCACAAGTGGTCGACCACGGGCTGTTCACGTTCACGCGGCGGACGGTCGCGTCGGCCGCGCAACTGTATCGCCAGCTCGCCACCGTGCGGCAGAACATGCTGGCTGTGGAGGCCGAAGAGGTATCCCTCGGCGTGGTGAGTGCGGCAGTCCCCGTGTTCGGCCCGCAATCGGTGCTGGTGGGAGCGGTGGGAATGTCCACGACCACTGCGCGGATGAACCTCGACCGGATGTCGGTTCAGCTGAAGTCCGCGGGTCTCGGAATCAATCGGACGCTTGGCTCGCCGGCGCGCTCGGCCTAGCGGACGTCGGCCGGGGAGTTCGTCCATCCGGCCGATTCTTGCCGCGTGCCGACGTAGCCGTCGCCACACCGCGACCAGGTTGCTACGACGACGCTCAGGCATGTGGGGTCGTACGGACCTCATGCTCTGCCGTGCGCCACATCTGCGGTGCGGGGGAAGGCTTGTAGGGCACCCGGCGAGGGTATCGCCCGGCAGGCCGGGTGCTGAGCGATTGCGAACGATGCTTGGCAGACGCCGGCGCAGAGTTGAACACGGCCGCGGAAGTGGTCGATTCGGTACTGAGTCGACCGATCGGGGCGTGACTTCTCAGAGTCTGGGCCTTGTGCCGTCCAGCTCAGGAATGGCTCGACCCGATAGAGCCGCGAATGTACGCTGCCCACATGTGTATCTACCCCAGCCGGACACATCTGGTGTGCCTGCGCTGCCGGGTTTCTTACAAACACTCGATCGGACATGGGCCAGAGCACTGCCCGCAATGCCGTGGGGATCTCATCGACGCCGGGCCGCACCTGGAGGTGCCCAGGAAGGTCGACAAGACAGGGTGGCGAGCGCTCGAGGCCGTGCTCACTTCCGGGCTGAACTTCTACGGCGGCTGCTGTGGCACCGGTCCTGGCTATCGGCCCCGCACGCCGCACGAAGTTCGGGAGCGGCTGATTCTCGCCGAACGCACAGGTATGTCGATCGCCGAGGCGCTGGCCACGGCCGATCCCACAATCGGCGACCGTCTGCCGAGCGCAGCACGGGATAGGGAGCGTCGGCCGGAAATCCGGCGTTAAGGATTTATGGCAGATCGCGGCGCACCATCTGCCATAACTCGCTACCGCCGGATTTCTGGCGGAAGAGCCTTCACCCCAGTCACCCTCACCAAAGAGGTCACTCGCGGCTAACTGCCGTAGTGCCCGCTGCGCGATAGCCAAGATCGCTTAGCGTGCCCCTCGCGGATCTGGTCCCCGCACCCCGCTCAGCGGATGTTCGCGGCTTCCGGTGCCGCGCCTCGGCGATGCCGTCGTGCTCGAAAGTGGGACTCCGGTACCTGCGCGAAGCGTCTCGAATTTCCGAACATCAGCACTCTCGACCCGGTCGGGTCCGCTGAGCGGACCGGATGCGTTGACCGCGTAAACCGTGGTCGGGCACCGTGCCACTAGTTCCTGCGTAGAAGTGATGTGGGTCGCACCTGGACCCCATGGCACATCACGGCGGGAGGTGCCGGACGTGATCCGCGTCCGGCGTGCGGCGCACTCGGCGCGCCCGAACCCACAAGGAAGCCGAGAGGAAAGAAAAAGATGAGGAAAATCGTTACGGTGGCCGCCGGTCTCGTCGCCGCGGTCGGGATCGCCTCCGGCTCGGCCGGTGCCCAGCCCGAAGCGGATGACGCCGTCGGCTTCACGGCACGCGCCACCGACACCCAGTCCATCGTCACGACCGATGCCGGTTCCATGGTCGTCGAGGACGGCGTGTTCAAGGTCGAGGCTGCCAACGGCGCCGTGCTCACCGGCATGCCGCTGACGTTCCGGGTGGATGACTTCGAGTTCCCGATCGCGGCCGACATCGCCGATCGCACCGCGACGCTGACCCCGCGATTCGACTTGGCGCACGCGGTCTACAAGCCGGTCGCCCTGCCGTTCGAGGACAAAGCGCCCTGGAAGACCGACTACGACCGTGAGCAGGCGGCCTGGACGAGACTGACCAGCACGATCACCATGGGCGCCACCATCGGCACCCTGGTCGGCGGCCTCGGCGGCGGCGCCGTCGGCTGCGTTCTCGGCGGCATCGCCGGGGCGACCGTCGCCGCCTCGACGATCGTCGGCTTGTTCGGTGCGTTCATCCCGGCGGCGGCCATCGGCTGCCTCGGCGGCATCATCGCCGTCGGCGCGCTCGGCACCGTGGCCGGTCAGATCCTGGTCACCGCTCCGGTGGCGCTCGGTGCCGCGATCCAGTACTTCACCACGATCAACCAGCCGCCAGTGGCGCCGGCCAAGTAGATAGTGGGAAGGATCCCAGCGACGTCGCTGGGGGACAGTCGACCCCGTCCGGCTGCCGGGCCGGACGGGGTCTTCTTCGTGCGCTCCGCTCAGGGCGGCGGTATGCGCAACATTCGAGCCCGCCGGGTAAGGGTGAGTCCGATGCCCTCGGCGGCCGCGCGGACGGAGGCCGCGTGGGCATCGGGATGGAACCGGTGGGACGGCCCTGCCACGCTGATCGCGTGGACGCCTCGCTCGCCGGACACGGGGCCGGTGCGGGCAACTGCCCGATCGAACCGTTCGTCGCCGTCGCCGACCTGCTCGGCTGGAAGCACAACTGCGATCTGTTCGCCCTGCAAGACGCCGCCGACGACCTGGTGCGGCCATTGCAGGATCGCCCGGTGCGCGTCGACCGGGAAACCCTGACTCTCGGGTACGCCGGGGTCTACTCGTCCTTCCTGCGGCACGCCGAAACCGCCTCGCGGCGCTACGGGATAGACGTGCGCACGATCCTGCTCGAGGCGGGACGCCGCGGGCTGGTGGGCGGGCAAGAGGATCTCATCGTGGACATCGCACTCGACTTGCTCGCCGAAACCGGCCGCGCCGCGGACTGAACGCGTCGACCTCTCCGATGGTGGGTCGTCGACACCGTTCGGGCCCGCGGATGTGATCCGGACGCACAGCGCCGCAACGTCATCGCCACCTGCACACTCCGGCGCTCGACAGACCTACCCCCTCGCTGCCGACCGCCGGTCGATTCCTTCCGATCGACCGGCTCCCGACACCGGCTCGCCGTCCTGAGCGGTCCGTCCGCGGCTTCGACTGCACGGCACTGCCGCAGCGGTGCGAGGCCGCGGCGGGACAGCTGTCGTCGCCGACCGGCTCCCGGCCGAGCGGAGGCCCTCCCATGATTGCGTTGCGGGCGTGCGAGACTCGGGGACGATGCTCACTTACTTCCAAGCGACTGTCATCGGTGCGGTGCAGGGTGTCACCGAACTGTTCCCGATTTCCAGCCTCGGCCACTCCGTGCTGGTCGCGGCATGGCTGGGCGGCGATTGGGCGAAGCTCACCGGCGAGGGCGAGTCCGGCGCACCGTATCTGGCGTTCGTGGTGGCGCTGCACGTGGCGACCGCGGTGGCGCTGCTCGGCTACTACTGGCGCGACTGGTGCGCGATCGTCGCGGGTCTGTTCACCACGCTGCGCACCGGGCGGCTCGACACCATTCCCCAGCGGCTGGCGTGGCTGATCGTCATCGCCACCATTCCCGTCGGCGTCCTCGGCTTTCTGCTGGAGCATCCGCTGCACGCCGTGTTCGGGACGCCCGTCTACGCCGCTTTCTTCCTGGCGCTCAACGGTGTCGTGCTGATCATCGGCGAGGGACTGCGCCGACGAAACGAGCCGTCCCTGGCCGAATACGGCCGACGGTTCGCCCGGCAGGAGGCCCGGCGCGGCACGCTCACCGCCGAGGCGGAGACCCGTCGCCAATCCGATCGGCCGCTGGCCGCCCTCGGGGCGCCGGATGCGCTGGGGATCGGCTTCGCCCAGGTCGGCGCGCTGCTGACCGGTTTCAGCCGCGCGGGCTTGACCATGGTCGGCGGTTTGTGGCGTGGTCTCGCGCACGAGCACGCGGCCAAGTTCGCGTTCCTGCTGGCCACCCCGGCGATTCTGGGCGCGGGTCTGCTCGAGATTCCCGAACTGGTGGGCCCGGAGACCGACGGCATCCGAGGGCCGGTGCTGGTCGGCGCGATCGTCTCCGGGCTGTCGTCCTGGCTGGCAGTACGGTTCCTGGAGCGGTACTTCCAGACCCGCACCCTCTTGCCGTTCGCGGTGTATTGCATTGCCGCGGGGACTGTCTCACTCGTCCACTTCGGCTGAGATCGCCTCGCCGGAGGTTGATCGGCCCGGCTCCGGCGAGCCGGGCCGATCAACCGGTTACGCGCATTCGCCCGTCGGCACCGCACTGTCGTCGTCCAGGACGACCGATGCGCCGACCGTGCCTGCGGCGACCAGTTCGATCAAAGCGGCCGACGATCCTGGTTCCTCGTGCTGCACTATTTCGGACTCGTAGGTGAGTTCGGCGCGGTCGCGCAATTGCGCGGAGGCGGCCGCCAAGTCGTCGTAGCTCAGGATCTGCTCCCCGACGAAAGCCGCGTCGCTGCCGCGCAGGGCGCGGGTGCGGTGGGCGTAGGTGACCGGGCGGGGGGATTCGGCGGCGATCTCGGCGACGAGGGTGGGGTCGTCGAGGGCGAGCCAGTCCAGCGCGTCGGTCGAGCCGGAGC
>NZ_VUOS01000074.1 GCF_009829325.1 Nocardia sp. CY41 | reverse complement strand
CTACACCAGTACCGCCGCCTGGCCACCCGCTGGGAACGACGCACCGACATCCACCAAGGATTCCTCGACCTCGCCGCCGCCCTCATCTGCTGGCGAAGACTCCGCAACCGAACCTGATAGGCGCTCTAAGGCGACAGCTCGCTGCCGCGACCGCCTGACGATGTGGGGGAAGCGGCGAAGTGACGAATCCGGTGTGGGCGACCGTCCGATCGGCAACTTGCGGCCGATACGATCTGACCTGCGGCTCTGCCTTTGTCCTGGCTCCCGAAGCGTGCGGTGGCTACGCGCTAGTATTCGTACATGGGTTCGATGAGTGAGCCCGCTTCGCGCCATACGAATACCGGCGGGGCGATCTGGAGGCCCCAGGTGCGAGCGGGGACCACTACCGTGCAACCAAGAAGTTTCAGTTCAATATTCATTCGCCTGGGTCCTCGACATCGCATAGCGCTTCTCCCAGTCGAGCTCTCGACGTCTGGCGTCAGTGACAAACGGCGTGAATTTGATCACGTAGAGTATCGCCCTATTGAGAAAATTCATCGGGAACCGCATAGGGCGGACGAAATCCACAAATAGGACGACACGCACGTGGCTCGTATCGTTCCATGCTTCATGGTCGTAGGTGTCGTCGAAAATTAGCGAAGATCCTTCTTCCCAATGGCGAATATCTTTGTCGACACGGAGCCTGCAGCCGTCGCCGGGCTCCGGGATTCGCAAACCGAGATGGTAGCGTAGCACGCCACTATATGGCCCGCGATGCGCTGGGAGGTGCTTGTCCGGCAGCAGGATTGAGAAGAATGCCGTCTTCATTCCTGGGATCTGCGATACAATACGCGCCGTGTTGGGGCATCGGGCACAGTTGACGTCAGAACGGAAGCCGTACCCATAGAAAAAATATGACTTCCACTTGTCGTCATTGGTGAGTATTTCTTGGTCCACCGATATATCCTGGAAGTTTGGCAGATGGTCGCGATCCATAAGCACCCGATCAAGCTCTGTGCGTATCAGCAGCCATTCATCCTCAATTCGCCTCACCCAGGGGAATTCGTCAGTATCAAAGAAAGTGTGATCCCCCGGCACGGATGCCCTTCTAAACCCTGCTTCAATTCGTGAAAATACCTTCTCGGCGACTGGTATCAAGATGTTCATATCTAATTCCTCCGAATTTATTGGTGCATTGTTAAAGATATTTTGCAGATCGACCGCAGGGTCCACCGCCCGGGACCCGGCCTCCACAGACCCGCCCGCGTTTGCCTTTCCTGACAGGACCCCGCCCGCGCTCTCGGAACCGGTGTTCACCGGCTGGGTGTTCATCGTGAACGCCGTAACTCCGAGGAGCGGGCTCTGGCCGCGATATTCGCCGAGGTGCTGCGGCTGGATCGGTCGGGACCGGTCACGTGGTCGGACTCGATCAGCCGTGGTAGCCGGGTGCCACTGACGTACACCTCACCCCACACGCCCATCTGGATTGTCCTCAGTCGATCGTTGTGGATCAGTCAGACTTCGTGCTCGGCCTCCCAAATGTGCGTCGAGCACGCGCGCTATGACCGGCAACACGTGCGGTGCGGTCAGTTCGGTGTGCGTGGCCTCGATGTCGTGGTTGGTGATCTCGCCGGTCACGTACGGTCGCCAGCCGTCCGGACCGAAGATGTCGGAGGTGTCGACGGTCGCGCTGAAGTACACGATGTCGCCGTCGAACATCGGGCGGCGGTAGCCGGTTCTGGTCCGGGTGGCGGCGTTGTACGCCCCTACCATTCGCTCCAGGGTGGCGGCGTCGAGCAGTGAGACACCGCCGAGCCGTTCCCGGATCAGGTCTGCCGCCTGCTGCACGGTCACCTCGGCGGGGACATCGTGGATACCGAAAACCGAGCCGAATGTGTTGATGAACGAGCCGACGGTGAGCGGCTCGATGCTGTCGCCGTCGATATCGGCGGTGTCGGCGTCCAGCAGCGCAATCACGCCGACCTCAGCGCCTTCGGCCTTCAGCTTCGTCGCCGCCGTGTGGGCGATGAGCCCGCCGAAGGACCAGCCGAGTACGTGGTAGGGACCTTCCGGTTGCAGGGCGCGGATCTCGCGCACATAGCGGTCGGCGAACTCCTCGATCGAGCGCGGGGACGGTTCGTGACCGCTGAGTTCCGGGGCCTGCAGGCCGTAGATCGGACGGCCGGGGGCCAGCGCGTCGGCGAATCCCAGGTAGGTCCATGCCATCCCGGACTGCGGGTGGATGCAGAACAGTGCGGGTTCGTCGCCGCCGAGCCGGATCGGCAGGACCACGTCGAGTCCGAGACCGCCCGCCGCGGGAGGAGCCAGTGGCGCGGTGGCCGTGGCTTCTTCCTCGGCGGCGGTCCGTGCCGCCGAGGTTTGCGTGAAACGGGCTGCCGCGCCGAGCGTTTCGATCCACAGATCGGCCAGCTCGGCGACCTCGTCATCGGTGAGCAGAGTTGCGGGGAAGCCGAAGCTCGCGCGCAGGCGGTCACCGATCACGACGGCGTTCACGTCGATCGCCGATTGCAGGGGCACGTCCGGATGTTCGCGGACGTGCACGTCACCCAGGTCGTCGGTCGGCAGCCAGCCCAGGCCCTCCGGTTCCGCCGGGATGTCGCCGGCGGAGTACCTGCCGAGGTAGTTGAAGCCGACCCGGCCCGGGAGACGTTTCGGGAACTGCCGCGCGGTCTCGGGGTCGAGGTAGCGCAGCAGGCCGAAGCCGATACCTTTGTCCGGCACCGCGAGCAGCTGATGCTTCACCGCGCGGATCGCGTCGCCGAGCGCGGGCCCACCGGAGAGCGCGTCATCGAGGTCGATCCCCGCCAGGTCCAGTCGCACAGGGTAGATGCTGGTGAACCAGCCGATGGTGCGGGACAGGTCGACGCCGGGGACGACTTCTTCCTGCCGGCCGTGGCCTTCCAGCCGCAGCAGCGCCGTCGGTTCGGTGTCGCGCCAGCGCACCAACGCCAGGGCCAGGGTGGCCAGCAGCGTGTCGTTGACGCTGCCCTGGAACAGGCCGGGCAGGGTGGTGAGCAGCGCGGTGGTGACCTCGGTGGACACTTCGCGCTCGACTATGCGTAACGTGCCGGTGTTGTCGATCGCCGGGTCCAGTTCCCGGCCGCCGATCAGCGGGTCGGGTTCGGCGAGAACGTCGTGCCAGTAGGCGGACTCGGCGTGGCGGCGTTCGGAGTGTGCCTCCTCGATCAGTGCGTGCGCCCAGCGCCGCATCGAGGTCCCGGTCTCCGCGAGCACCGGCGTGTTGCCGGCCGACACCTGAGCCCAGGCGGCCACCAGGTCCGGCACCAGGATGCGCCAGGACACGCCGTCGATGACGAGGTGGTGTGCCAGCACGATCAGTCGTCCCGCGCCGGTGCGTGCGCCCGCCGCCCCGACGGGGTCCAGCCAGATGAACTGCAGGACCGTACCGTTCGCTGGATCGAGTCGGTTGGCGGCGGTGTCCAGTTCGGTCATGGCGAACTCGTGCAGCTCGATCGGCTCGATCGTGTCGAACTCGATGCGGTGCACGAGCGCGTCCACGTCGACCGAGCCGGGTGGGCCCACCACGATGCACGGGCCGTTTTCGCCGTCGGCGAGCAGCCGGGCGCGCAGCATGTCGTGGTGGTCCACCGCGGCGGTGAGCACCGCGACGATTTGCGAGCGCTCGATACCCACCGGCAGCTCCAGCACCCTTGTCTGGGCGAAGCGGTCGTAGTTCCCGCCGCGCTGGAGCATGTAGTGCACGTTCGGCGGCAACGGCAGATCGCCGACACCGCCACCAGGTGGTTCGTCCAGCGTCACCCTCGTGCCTGCCGCGTCGACTGCCGCGGCCAGCGCCGCCACCGTGCGGTGCTCGAACACCTGCAACAGGGTGCAGGTGATGCCCTGCTGCTTGGCCCGCGACACCACCTCGATCGCCAGGATGCTGTGTCCACCCAGATCGAAGAACGAGTCGTCGATCCCGACCCGATCCAACCGCAGGACCTCGGCGAATATCGCGGCCAGGGCCCGTTCCTCGGCGTTACGGGGTTCACGATGGGCACCCCCACCGGTGAACACCGGATCCGGCAACGCGCCGCGGTCGAGTTTCCCGTTCGCCGTCAACGGCAACCGATCCACCACCACCACCGCGGCGGGAACCATGAACTCCGGCAACCTCGCCGCCAGGAACCCCCGCACCGCCACCGCATCCACCACATCCCCACCACCAGCGACACCGTCGACAGCGACACCACCACCAGCGACACCGTCGGTGTGGTCGGTGTGGGTGTGGGGTACGGCGTAGCCGATCAGTTGTTTGTCACCGCCGGGCAGTTCGCGGGCCACGACCACGGCCCGGGCGATACCGGGATGGGTGGCCAACACGGCCTCGACCTCACCGGGCTCGACCCGGAACCCACGGATCTTGACCTGGTCATCGACACGACCCAGGAACTCCAACTCCCCCCGATCGTTCCAGCGCGCCAGGTCCCCGGAACGATACATACGCTCCCCCGCCGGCGAGTACGGGTCGGCCACGAACCGGGCCGCGGTCGACCCCGCCCGGCCCCGATACCCCCGGGCCAGCCCCGCACCCGCGATATACAACTCACCCGCCACCCCCACCGGCACCGGACGCAACCACGAATCCAACACCCACACCCGCGCATTCCCGATCGGACGACCGATCGGCACCGACACCACACCCCCACCGCCCACCTCGTGGGCGGTCACGTAGACGGTGGTTTCGGTCGGGCCGTAGCCGTTGATGACCCGGATCCCGGGGAATACGTCCCGGGTGCGTTCGATCACCGGGGGGGTCAACGCCTCACCGATGAAGACGATCGTGTCCACGGCATGTGACCCGGTGACGCGGAGATGGTCGATGTAGAACGCGGAGGGGGTTTGGTTCAAAACGGTCACCCCGTGGGTGGCCAGCAATTCCCACAACTCGAGCGGTGACCGGCTCACCTCGCGGGGAACCACCACGACCGACCCGCCGTGCAGCAACCCGCCCCACAACTCCCACACCGAGAAGTCGAAGGCCGGTGAATGCACCCATGCCCACACATCGGTGGCGTCGAAGCCGAACTGTGGCACCGTCGCGGCGAACAAACCCACCACGTTGCGGTGGGTGGTCGCGACGGGTTTGGGTCTGCCGGTGGAGCCGGAGGTGTAGATGACGTAGGCCAGGTGGTTCGGGTGCAGCGGGGCGCGGCGTTCGAGGTCGGTGACGTCGGGAGTGTCGAGGTCGAGATCGGTGACGTCGTGGGTGTGGGTGGTGTCGAGGTGGAGGGTGGGGATCGAGGTGTCGGGCAGCAGGGGGTGGAGGGTGTGGGTGGTCAGCAGGGCGGTGGGGTCGGCGTCGGTGAGGATGTAGGTGAGGCGTTCGGTGGGGTAGGTGGGATCGATGGGCAGGTAGGCGCCGCCGGCCTTGAGGACGGCCAGCAAGGCGGCCACGAGGTCGAAGGACCGGTCCACGGCGACAGCGACGACACGGTCGGGGCCGACCCCGGTATCGATGAGTGTGCGGGCGAGGGTGTTGGCGCGGGTGTTGAGTTGGCGGTAGGTGTAGCTGGTGGCGCCGTCGATGACCGCGACGGCCTCGGGTGCGGCCGCGACCGCGGCCTGGAACTGGTCCACCATGGTGGTGCGGGGATCGACCGGGATGGTGGCGGTGGTGGTGTTCCACTCGGTGAGGACCCGCCCGCGTTCGGCGGGGTCCATCACCTCGATATCGGCCAGCCGGACGGCCGGATCGGTGACGACCTGATGGAGGCACGAGCTAATTGCCTCCATGTATTTATGGAGGTCATCTATACTGTATAAACGACTATCCGCTGCTATCCCAATGAGCGCGTCGGTACCTTGATCGACGTCGTAGCTGAACATGATCGACAGCTCCGATGCCGGGAGCTCGGGAAGCGGACGGAATTCGGCTCGCCCGCTGCCGATGGGCACCGAAGCAAGGAACGGTATGACATTCACCGCAGGGCCGAATAAATCACCGGTTTTATCGGTCGCGCCTAAATCGCGTCGGATATCGGTTGTGTCGTACTTCGAGTGTCGCAGTACCAACTGTATGGTCGCGGCCACATCTGAGCAGAGCTCGCTGAAGCGACGGTCGGGCTCAAGGGTCACCCGTAATGGCAGCGCGTTTGCGATCAGACATGGTGTCCAACGGGCACGGCCCACCCTGTTCGCGACAGGAAATTGCACGTAGAAATCGTTGGTTCGCGCAAATGTCCGAAATGCGAGGCTTGTAGCAGCGGTCAATACCGCTGGCAGCGGCACATTCAACGCTGTCGACACCTCGGCCAGCCGCCGTAGCCGATACGACGGCATATCCATCCGATGATGAATCGTCGGCCCATCGCATGGCGATGCTTGTCTCGCTGGCCTCAAAGGCTCCACGGTGCGGTCGATATATTCGCTCCAGAACGCTCGGTCGCGTTGGAACCCTGCCGAATCTCTATACCGCTCGATCTCATCTCTAACACCCTCGAGGTCCAGGTAACGGGGCCGTTCCACGGCGGCGCCCCCCAGAATGGCAGAGTACAATTGCGCTACCCGATGTCCTATGATCATGCAACTGGCTCCGTCGGCAACGACATGGTGAGCGACGAAGCATAGGAAGGATCGATCCTCCGAGATCTTGATCAATTCCGCCCGGAACAGGAACCCCTTCTCCAAATCGAACGGTTCCCGCACCAGTTGGTCGGTCAACGTCCGCGCGCGGGATTCCCCATCGACGAGGAGGCTGTAATCCGTGACCGCGGGTTTCCAGGACCCCAACTCTCTGCGGTATTGACGCGGCTCACCGTGGCCAGCTTTGATGTTCACCAAAAGCGTGGGAGCTTCAGCTATCGCGCGACGGAATGCCTCAATTATCGCTTCAGGGTCGACCTCGCCGTGAATATCCAGGTACCCGCCAATATTGAACGGCTTATCGGGATTCAGCTGCTGGGACAGCCAGACTGCTTCTTGCTGAACGGTCAAGGGGTACGCGAATGATGAGTTATGCTCTGCCATTTGGGAATTTTCTTTGTGCATTAGCAGGAAGTATCCTTGTCCAGGTTGTTCCTGTGTAGACGGCCGAGTGTTACAGCCCGGACGTATGGACCCGCACCATCATGGCGCGTTTTGCAGGGATTGGCAATCCCTGAAACCGTGATGATCTTGTTATAGGGGTTCGATCTTGTTATAAGCTCCTGACAGGTTCGATTGGGCGGCGACGAGTATCGTTGCGATGCAGGACTTTTAGTTGTGGCGGAGCCGTGACTTGTGGATGACTAGTTGTGGGCAGTAATCGAACCGCTACCGCCTGTCCGAGCGCCGGGGAACACCTGGCCCGGCACGGATGGACGACCGGCTGGTGTTGCAGGCGGAAGCGTCCCAGGAGGCGGCGTCGGGCCGTGAATGTGGTGCATGTCGTGGCCCGCCCCCGTCACCTTTTTCGTGGGTACCGAGATCGGGCCCACGGTCGCCAGGCTCGGTATGACTTCTTGCCCCTACTTATGAGCGAACGAGTCGCATCGGGCCGGCCGGACTTCTATCCATCCCCTGACCGTCAAGGTCTCTCCGAAGACGGGAGCTGGCGGCCTGGCACGGTTCGTTCCACCAGACAGCTGCCGTTTCGGCCCCGTTACCTTTCTCGTGGGTCCGATCCAGGGCCTCGGTCGCCGGGCCCGGTATGACTTCTTGCCCCTGTCTTTCGCATGATCCGGGGGGTGGTGTCGCCGGGTACCGGTGGCATCGGATGGA
>NZ_VUOS01000073.1 GCF_009829325.1 Nocardia sp. CY41 | reverse complement strand
TCGAGGCCGTAGTCGTCGTAGGCGTCCGACGTGTCCGACTGTCCGAGCTGACTCAGCGGCATTCCGGCCGAGGCCATCGCGCTCATCAAGGCGGGCAGCATCTGGGTCAACGCGCTGCTGTCGCCGCCGCCGCTGCCCTTTCCGGCGCTTTCGCTCGCGCCGACTGTCGAGCCGAGGTCGGCGGAGTAGCCGGTGATCGTCTCGGCCGAACGGGCGTTCTGTTCAGTGAATTTCGCCAGCGCCGCCTGGATTCGAGTTTGATTCTTCGACCGCATCGCGGCGAGCAACTCCTTGCGCACGGCGATGATCTCCTCCGGAGTCGGATGTTTCGCCTTTGCCGTCCGGAACGCATCACTGTACGTATCGATCCCGTCGGCAAGCAGCCCCATCGCACTACCGAGTTGGTCGAGCCACCCCCGGTACTGACCGAGTTCGGTCGCGGCCTCACTGCCCACCGGCTCCCAGCGCTGCAGCGCCTGCACCGTCGAGCCGACACCCTCGGTCGCGACAAGATGCGGGCCACCGACAAACTTGCGCAACTCGATCGCGAATCCCATGGCCGGGCCGGGCCCTGGACCCGAATGCAACTGCTGGGCGAAGATCAATGGTTCGACCTCGCCACCACCAACCGGAATCCCGATCGCCGGTGGCTGGCGCAGGCTGACCTCCTGCACCTCGCCGACCGGGTTGGCAACGATGTCGCCGCCGCTGCCGCCTATTTCACGGGCGCCTCGGTCATCCGCCTCGGTGTAGTCGACAGCCGCAGCCCCCACGTTATATGCAAGACGATAAATTTTATTCCACGTGAACATCATGCCGTTGACCACCAACGCCGCCTGCGCGTTGTACTCCGGCACCGCCTGGGCCGAGCCGGAATCTGCCCCCGCGGGGACAACCCATCCACCAGGCATCGCCGCGCCAGCATCACGCGCTATCGCGGCAAGTTTCGCCGCGACAGCGACGAGTTCCTGCGTATCCACATTCAGCGGCATCGCGACCTCCTCAACCCTCCTCGCACGATCAAACTCAGCATGGCAATCGACAGAGCTATGTTCGCGAATTGATCGCCAGCGCCCGGCGTGCGCTTCTGGTCAGTCCCGCGAAGGCGTGGCCGCCACGACACAACGCGAGAATCTCACTCGGCACAACAAGCCGGTATGGGGGAAATCCCTACGATCTACTGCCTCGTCACCCAACGTTCGGTAGGTAATCGGGATGGCGGACCTTGGAGCCGACCGCGAAGTCGCGGATCGGCGCGGCGTGCTGGTTGCGCCAGCGGATATAGCTGGTGACGGCGTCGTCCTGTTCGCCGTGGCTGCGGTGGTCGGTGCCGTTGAGCGCGAAGTAGCGCAACGCCGCGAACTCGCACTCGATCCTGTTCGACCAGGACGAGTAGGTAGGCAGGAATACAAGTTCGACGTCGTGGGCGGTGCACCATTCCCGCACTTCACGACGCTTGTGGACGGAGTAGTTGTCCAGAATCAAGTACAACTTCTCCTGCAGCGGCCGCGCAGGGACTTCAGGAACGCCAGGCACTCTGTCCACCGCTTCCGGTCCCGGATCCGGTAATGCAGCTGCCCGGTCGCCAGGTCCAGGGCACCGAACATGTGCCGCACGCCCTGCGTGCGGTGGTAGGTGGCCCGCAATCTGGCAGGTCGCTGCTTCGGGAACCAACCCCGGCCGCCACGGGGCCGCAGGTTCAGCGGCCCGAACTCGTCCACGCAGACCACGCGCCCGTCGGCGGGCGGATGGTCGTACAGGTCCAGCACCCGCGCCATCTTGGTTGTGAATTCCGGATCGTTGCTGGCCTTCCAGGTTTTGGTGGCCGGCCACGACACCCCACCAGCCTTGAGGATCCGCCGCAGCGTTTCCCGGCTGATATCGGCAATTCCGTTGATCCGCAAAACTTCTGCCAGCTTCGACAGGCTCCAGGCCGAGAACGACCAGCCCAGGTCACGGGGGCAGCACCGGGCGATCTGACAGATCCGATCACGCGTCACCGAATCTGTCTTGACCGGCCTGCCCCCTTTCCATTTTGGGTCCAGTGCGTCGAACCCCTTTTCATCGAAATCGTGGATCACTTGACGCACATGCGATTCCGACACCCGCATCAGCCTCGCGATCGACCCGACCGTCTGATGCTGCGCCGAGGCCATCACCATCACCGCCCTGCGCATCCGGATCGGCTGCTTGCTCGGGCGCGCGACCTGCGCCAGCTTGCGGCCCTCCTCAAGGTTCACCGCCCTGACGAAAACATCCGGCTTCCGAGCCACCGGCACCACCTCCACCGGCAGCATCGCCGGTCACCGGCCGATGATCACACTGCCACCCCCAGTGGCGGGGTTACAGCACCAACCTTCCTGGACGCGGCACTAGGAGCGTTGAGTGAACGGCCCGGGTGCACTCTCAGTGGCGGATCGATGCCGAGGACGGTGCGATGCCTCGGGCGGGTCAAATGAATATTGCTGTTGATGTCGCATTTTCAGGGTTGCCTGGGTGTCGAGACTGGGCAAACGGGTGACTGACTCCTGGTGCTGGCGAGCATATGTCTTGCCAGCGCTTGGCGGGGCAGGTCACTGCCCGCCGACGACCCGACCGCGCACTGCACACACCCGCTCCGCTGGGAGTCGTGTGCCCGAGAACGCCGCGCCCGCAGTTGATTTGCTTCCAGCACTGAGCGCGCTCTGGCGCGCGAACACGCCACCGTAGGTGGCGCAACTCTAGACGCAACGTTTGCACCTGACGCAACCGCCCACCCAACCCTACTTTTGTGGTCCTCCCTTGCTTGTGGTCTCCCCTTACTGGTCCATTCCCTCCCAATGTTTGGTGGTGGGTTTCTCCCCACCCGGCCGACACCCTCTGACAGGAAGCGTTAGAGAGTGTCGGCTGGGTGGGGAGGGAGACGACGCCAAACACCCCAGCTCAGCGCACCTTTTTCGCGTCCCCTGATCCGACTTTGATCGGATTCGGACTCGTATCAAAATCGGATCAGGTCCGGATCAGATCCGAATCGGTTTCCGGCCCCTACCACAACGAGCAGGCCCGCTGGTGATGCCAGCGGGGCCTGATTGTGTGCGGTTGTTGGTGCTACTTCCGGCTGCCTATGTGCCGCCGTTGCGGAGGCTGACAGCGATTTCGCCGTAAGCGCGCACGCCGAACCCGCTGCGGTTGGGATAGGTGCATTCGCCGAGCTGGATGTCCAATCCGGCGGCGGTGAGCATCGCTGTCACGGAGGCGACGGCGGCGCCGGACAGTCGGATGTTGACCACGCCGGTCACTGGTGGGCTCCTTCCTGAACGTGTTCCTAGGCCGCGGTGAGAGTGCGGGTCACCGAGGACGAGCTAAGGCTGACGTGTTCGGCGATGCGCGCGTGCGACCAGTTCTGTTCGTGACGCAGGCGCAAGATATCGGTCACCTTCTCCGGGTCACGCCGCCCGGACGGGTCAGCGCTGCACAGCAGTTCGGCGACCCGCGCCCACCGGTCGACCTCCGCACCGGGCGCCGCAGCGTGGTGCGTAGGGGCTTCGATCGCGGTCTGCTCGACGGTCCACAGCTCCGGGGGCGCCTGTTGCGCGGTGAGTTCGGTCGAGGTCGACCGGGTCTCGGTGTGGACCTCGCGCACAGACACGGTGCGTACCGGCTCGGGCCGCTGCACTGGTTCCGGGGCGGTGCGCACCGTCGGTTCGGTGCTGGTGTGGTCGGTGCGTGCGAGCACGAGCAGGGCGACGGTGGCCTGTCCGATGGCGCCATCGATGATGAGTGGGAACAGCCATGCCAGGTGTTCGCTCATCCCGACCTGAATCGACAGCTCGCGCAGGGCGTCGAACGACAGCCGGAACGCGCCGACCGCGATGGCGGCGGTAAGTGCGACAACAGCCCAGTATTCCAGGCGGGCTTTGTTCTGGGCGCGCACGAGCAGCCCGACGCCGTGGGTTGCTGCCAGCAACGCGATCGGCGGGAAACTGGCGACGAACGCCGCGACCGGCTGCTTGCCATCCGGTGCGTTGATCCGTACGTAAACGAGGTTGCCCGCGATCGACATCGCCGCGACCAACAGCAATTCACCCCAGAAGAACCGGACCGCCGACACCTGCTCGCGGGTCCGTGCACCGGCCTGTGCATCGTCTGGTGCGCTGCGGTGCGCAGCAGAATCGCTGCTGCGCACCACGTCCGCACCGGAGCTGAGTCCGGTCACGGCTCACGCACCCTTGCTTGCGGCGGCCGGGGTGTAGACGGCGGTGAACAGCCCACGGCGGTCGGCGGCAATCCCGCGGCGCTGGGCGATCTCGGCAACTCGTGGCCCAATACCTTGTCGTCGTTGCCGCCCTTGCAGGAGACGACCACCAGCAGCGCGCGCCGGTGCTTGCCCCGAATGCCCGGCACGTCCTTCCACCGCTGCCAGGCGTTCCACTCGTATTCGAGCATCCCGACCGCGTACCGCTTGATCAGCTCCGTCTTGCCCGAACCGGTCGTGCCGAACGCGGCCATCTGGCGGCGCGCTTCCTTGTGCGGCACCACCATCCACGCCTCATGCCGCGCGGTCAGCGCCGACCACAAACCGAGAGGGTTCGCCGAGCGCCGGTCCGCCAGCGGCCCCAGCACGATCCCGTCCGTTGTGGTGAACAGGGCACCGACCGACCGCGCCGCGCGGGCCGTCCCCGGCGAACTGGCGTGCGGCCAGCGCCGCCTGCACCCGCTCAGTACGGCCCAGGTTCTTCAACCCGACGGTGTTGTCTTGTGCACGAACGACGCCCACCAGTACGTCGCAGCCAGCGCGGCCACCGGGGCACCGAGCACGACCATCGTGCGCAGCCCGCCCAGGTCGCCGTCGGCGACCCGTGCCGCACCCGACCACAACAGGGAAGCGGGGGTGATCCACGATCCGCCGGCCATCGCCGACACCGCGGGCAGCAGCAGCGACCCGATCGCGAAGTTGTGCTACCGGTGCGGCGCCAACGGCCAGCGCGCCGCGACGGCCACGATCATGACCAGCATCGCCACGATCACGACACCGCACACCGTCGCTGTCGAGGCCGCGTCACCGACCGCGGACAACTCCAGCAGCGGCAGATCCCAACCTTCGACGTGGCGGATCGGCGGCGCCTGCGGCACCAGGCCGCTACCGGCACCCGGCTCCACTGGCGGCGCGGGCGTCTGGCCGGTCGTGGGGACTTGCGCGCTGCCGGTTGGGTGGCAGTCCTGGGGAGTGATGATCGGCTGGCAGTTGCTCATGACGCTTCCTGAGTGAGAAGAAGGTTCGGGCGCCGGGTCTTGCGGGCGGCGCGGCCCTGGTTTCGGCGGGTGAAGAACTGGCTCCACTCCTCGTCGAAGTCACCGATCGCGAACAGCAGCTCGACCGCGGCGAGTTCGCGGGGAGGCCGCTGGTAGGCGGCATTGACGGTGTTCATGACGCGCTGGGAACGGCACAGGTACAGCAGGCCCATCACGGCCTCGTCCTCGCTGTCCCGCGCGGCGCGGTGTCCATGTGGACGCGGTCCTTGGCGCTCAGCTCGATCTCCAGCCCACCAGCCGTGCTGGCCGCCGACCTCGCCGAGAAACCGCCCGTCATGCACGTGCGGGCGTCCCTTGCGAGGGGTCCGCTGTCGCTGAACACCACGTGCCCGGACTTCGACTCGGCGGCAGCGACTTCGGCGCGGCGGCGCAGCACGCGCTCGGACACCCACAGTTGCGGGTCGGAACCGACCAGCATCACCCGCGCCTGCGCGACGGCGCGGTAGTGGTTGACGTACATCAACGGCGGCTTCCAGTCCTTGGGCCGCCGCCACCCCAGATACCGCTCGGCCACCTCACGCCTCGGGTACACCCACGCCCGACCGCGCTGCACCGACAGCAGCGGATGCACCCATCCGCCGCTTCAGCAGAGCGTCGGCGAGGTCGTAGGCGCTACTGATGCTGCTGAACTCGGCCAAGACATCGACCTGCATCCGGTGCATGTCGACCAGCGCCGCCAGCGCCGCGTCCTGCTGAGCCGACAGGCCTTTGCTGCTTTGCACGGCCAGCACCCCCAACGACCCGTACGGGATGCCGATCTCCTCGGCGATCTCCTGCTTCGTCAGCCCCTGCTCACGCAACCGGGTAGCCTCACCCAGGCACGACTCGACCTCAGCCAGCGAAATACCCAGCTGCTCGCCGATCTGCCGGTAGGACAGGCCCTGTCACGCAGCCCGCCGACGATCTGGGCACGGTGGCGCCGCTCCAACGCGGTGTAGCGGTCGACGCCCTTCTTCTTGTGGTTCATCGGGTTCGCTCCCTTCCCTGCCGCGATCTGCGGCTGTGACCGGCCGCGCGGCGATGTCGGCGCGGGCCTGCGCGATGAACTCGCGCATCTCCGTCGCGTCCACCCCTCGCCGTTCCGCGGCCATCGCAGAGCGCGTCCACCGCGCCAGCTGCAATGCCTCCAGCTGCGCCTCGGTCGAAACTCGTGTCGGCACCTCCGATTCGCGTCGTACAAGTGCGCCTTCAGCGGTCCCCGCGAACCACCCCGAGCCCGCAGCACCTGCGCCTCGTACTCACCACCGGGGCTCTTGCCCTCACGGGCGAGCTGGCGGCGGGTCCGCAGATGCTGCGGCGCCAAACCCCACGGCCAGGTCGGGACACCGAACCGCTTGCCATCCGGATCGTGAAACCTGCTCATCGCGAATGCTCGATCCCACGGGAACGCTCCCGCCGTGAACGGCCCGATTCAGCTGTAATCTGTGCGCGGATCTTCGCCGCCGACGCCGGATCGTGGCGGTAGTCGAGCACTCGGTTCCACACCGAGACCCACTCGGCGTGCACCTGTGCGCCGGTGGCCCCCACATGCCGAATCCTCGACATCTCGAACTCGTTGTCGGAGTAGTCCTTCGCCTCCGACGCGTCGTCAGCGGCACACGCCATGTCGACCAACACCCCGTGAACGAGGTGCAATCGGGCTTCCTCCGCCTCCAGCTGCGCCCGCTCGCGGCGGCGGTCCTGCGCCAGTTGCCCGCTGGCGACATGTTCGAGACGTATATGACGAGCTTCGAGCACGTATGGTCGAATGCGACTCCCGAAAGGTGATCGTTCATGGCCCGGACCGACTATTTCCACGACCCTGACGCGCCCACGCCGAACAGCGTCAAGGTCGCCGTTAGTGCATTTGTGCGCGATTCACAGGGCAGAATCCTGATGATCCACCGCACCGACAATGATCACTATTCGATCCCTGGGGGCGGGCTCGAAGCGGGTGAGACGGTGACACAGGCGCTCGTACGAGAGGTCAAAGAGGAAATCGGCATCGACGTCCAGGTGACCGACCTCATCGGAATATTCTCGAATCCGGAGCACGTCATCGCATACGACGATGGTGAAGTCCGTCAAGAATTCTCCATCTGCTTTCGCGCCGACCCAATCGGAGGCGAACTCCGAACCAGTTCGGAGTCGAAGGAAGTCAGATGGGTTGCACCGAGCGACGTTTCTTCTCTGGACGTCCATCCGTCAATCGCGCTTCGCATTGAGCGGGGCCTGACTCCTTCAGCGCGGCCGTACTACACGTGACCGACGATGAACAGCTGACTATTCACGCAACAGCTTCTCGGTACGGTCAACTGCTTCGATCAGCTCAGGCGCGGCCTCAGCCAACGACCTGGCTACGACATGATCCGGGCCGTACCGTTCGCGGACCTCGGCAATGCGACTAAGAGCTCCTAACAGGTTCGGTTGAGTGGCGGTGATTCTCGTTGCGGTGCAGTATGTTTCGTCGTGGCGGCCCCGTGGATCGTGGAAGACGAGTTGTGGACAGTGATCGAACCGCTACTGCCGGTCCGGGCACCAGGCACGCCGGGG
>NZ_VUOS01000072.1 GCF_009829325.1 Nocardia sp. CY41 | reverse complement strand
CCCGACCCGTTCGACCCGGCGCTGACCGAGGTCGGCTTCACCACTGTCGGCCACGCTGCCTGACAGTCCGGTCACAGCGACAGGAAAACCTCGATGACCGGGTCGGGCGGTGGTGAGGCCATCGCGAAAATGGTGCAGGCGGCCAGGCGCCTCGTCGACGCGCTTGCCAGCAAAGCCGGCCCGAAAGTCGGCCAAGACCACCATGAGGTCCCGCACCGGATACGGGACGGCCTCGGGCAGACCACGCACAAAGACAAAGAGCTTGCCTTCGAGTTCGACAGGATCGGTCCGGCCGCGCACACCGGCCGCGATACCGCCGCCGGACACCCGGGATCCGGTGCGGGTGCGTGGCGACCGGTCCACGGGCCGGACCCGACCGCCGAGGACGGATTTCTGGACTTGCCCATCGAGGAGCAGATACGCCGACTGGAGGCAGCGCACGGTATCCGGACCGACGCCGAGCGGGCGCTCGAAATGAGCCTGTTCATGGAGGACAAGTTCCGCGACATCGCCTACATTTCCCGACAGCCGCGGCCGGAAACGATCTTCGACGGGCCCGAGGGGTGGGCGAGCTGGCTCGATGCCCGACTGTTCGCGCGGCGCAACCTCGACCGCGAGATGTCGGTGGACCTCATGGCGGAAACACATCGCAGGCTGCAAATCCGGCACAGTCCGGAGTTTGCCGGGCAGATGGGAGTGGTGGGGAAGTGGGGGATAGCCGTCTTGTCGCGGCCATTGTCACGCAGCGAGTTGGCCGCCGTCGAGGAGAACCCCCTACTCACCCATGTGCCGGGGCCGTTCCGTACCGAACCCCACGGAGTCGTGTTTCAGCCCAAGGTCGAGGGCCGGCCCGGCGCGCATGTCGTGCGTTGGCTGGACGCACCGCCCACAGAACAGGAGCTCACCGCAATCAGAGACGATCCGTTGAGGGCATACCATCCACCAGAAGGGTTGGTCGTCGATGTCGGCAGACTCAAACCCCCCGAACACGGTATGATCGTCTACCCGAATTTCGGCGGCGTGGACGGTACGCGCGAGTTCTACGAACAGTTGTCCGACTGGTACAACAACGCCAGGAGGCAACCGGGATACAACCCGTATCAGGTTACCACCGAGTTCCAGAAACAGGCCATTTCCGCGCACGCCTGGCAGGGCGACTTTCATGGCCGGCATTCGCGGGTCCTGATGAACTTCGGGTTGGAGCAGGCAGGAAAACCGCCGAGCGCCGTCGCCGAGTTCGACCACGACATGTTGACGTCCTCGTCGCAGTGGGCTGCCGAGGTCGAGGCGGGAAGCGACCGCTACGGGCACTGGCAGCACAAACTCGAACAGTCGGGCGCCGACACCGACCCGGTGGACCTGTTCGATCTGGAACCGATGAGGCAGCGGTATCAGCAGATGGGTGGCGAGCCTTCCCCGTTCACCCCGGGAGAATTGCACGATGTGGACAAGTACGAGCGGCTGCACACGCAACTGCGCTCGGGAACGTAATGGCGAGCCCGGCGGTGTCCAACGCAGTTCCAACACACCAGATGTGGACAACCGGAGGCTCCCTCGATGGGCCCCAACCCAACGGATAACGCCCACTTCGCGTGAGTTGTCGGCGGTCAGGGTCGGAATCACTTTGTCGAGTGTGTATCTGGGGTACCCGGTCCGCGCCGTCCCCGTATAGCTGCACTGTTGCCGCTCGTCGCCTGTGTTTCCAAGATCTGCGCCCGCTCACGCTTTCACGATCACTCCTCACCAGGGGGCGGGTCTTCACGCCCACCATCCCCGCACCGCTCAGGTCCGGGAGCCGAAACGACCCCGGCTTGCCTCACAGTCGGTTGATGAGGGGCCGGGGTCGTTGTCTACCTGCGGGTGCCGCACCCCCGGTGTTGTGAGGACCGGGCACGACGCATTCATTTCATCACGAGTGCTGTTGTGCAACAAAGCTTTTGACACACGTTCCATCAAGCGTGCGTGAAACATGCTGGTGGACAGTCGGCGCACATGGGCGCGCTGCCTTATTCAGCTGGTGGCGGTGGTCGTCCTTCCAGGCGGAGGAATCCGGGCCGGTTGGCAGCGATTTCCAGCCAGCCGGCGGGGTTGGCGATCAGAGCGTTGCCTTCGGCGTCCCACCACAGGACGCGATACAGCTGGTCGCGCTCACCTTCTCGGACGACGGCATGGACGTTGCCGATCGCCGGACGCGGTGACCGCTGGTGAGCGGCGGGGTGAAGGACGGGAGGAATCGTCGACGACTCACCGCGGCCGTGATGCGCAACTGCCTGCGCGGACAACGCCCCAGCAACGAAAGAGGTTCGGGCTGGTCTGTTTTCGATCGTGGTCATGTGCTCAGGGGTAACCCGACAGCCCCGAAAACAACTCCTCGACCCGCCCTGCGAGAGCAAAGTGATACACGGGGTAGGCGTTCGGGCTCCAGGGTTGGGCGATCCCGTCTCGGAAGTGATCGGCGTTCGCCGCTGCCGAGGCGAATCCTCACCGACGCCGACCCGGCTGCGGTGCGCCGGGTGCTGGCCGAGCTGCGTGCCCGCCGCTTCGGCATCCGCTGACCCGCTACCCCTCCCGGGCTGCGAGATCACCAGCTCCCCGCCCTCGTCCACGCGCACCGGCCCGTCCCCGCCGGCCAGCACCGCCTCCAGCTCACCGACCGCCTCGTGCAGCTCGTCGGTCACCGCAGCCAACCCCTCGCCGGGATCAGTGGGTTTGCCGACCAGTCGGCAGAACTCGGCCCGCTGCGGTGTCCATTGCTCGGCGGTTAGCAGGTACGCGGCCGGATCGGCGTAGCGGCGCGACCCTGGCACGTACACATCCCCGCTGCGTAGGGCTAGCAACGAACAGCGGCGCGACCCTGGCACGTACACATCCCCGCTGCGTAGGGCTAGCAACGAACCTGGACAGCATCTTCGTCCTGCTCGTCCTCGGTAACTATCGCGAATGCCAAATGGACCAGTCGGCGAGTGTCCGGCGAGTGCGTGGCAAGCCAGGCCACCGCCACCGGCGGCGCTGTCGTCAGCCGGTCCGGCACGAACCCCAGCCACGGCAACGTGCACAACGCGATCGACAGCCCCAGCCGATCCGCCGGACCCCGCCCGCGGCCCGGATCCACGAACGCCAGATCAGCCGGAGTCAGCGTGAAATACCGGAACAACTCCTCGCGGCGGATCCCCGGGAACCTCCGCAGACGCTCCAACTCCTCGTCCGCGAACACCCGCGTCGCCACGAACCACAACCTCCAACACGCCGATCAACCCTCATCGGCAGCCAAGCCAAGCACCAACCACCCGACCCCGCACCCCGAACACGAAGCCCTGCTCTACCAGGCAGCTACGTCATATCCGCCCGAAATTCGGCCGATACTACGGCGACCCCTCATACCCCAACCCGGAAGTATCCCAGCGGGCACCACACACCATGGCAACATTCGAGAACGGTTCGCGCTGCCGCGGGACTCCGGGGATGACGCTTTCATCCCTTGGGTCAGTCGGGAAGCTGGTGGCCGAGTCGTTTCAGTGCGTCGAGTCCGGCTTCGAGGTCGGACATGGCCAGTAGCTTCTCGATGGTCTGGCCGGAGTTCGTCGATCGCCGCGGCGTAGGTGCGCACGGCGGCATGCTGGTCCGGGGTGCTCGCCTCGCCTTCGCATCGTCGGCAGGGCCACGAACAGCGGCCCGGAAGGAGAAGTATGCGTTCCCAGGCCGCTGCCGGTCGCCGCTGCAAGGGGCAGGGAGTCCCGGTCCCAGGCGAGGATCCCGGCAATCCCCGGCGACGACTCCCTCGATCCTAATGGCAACTGGTCAGCGCTCTCCGCGCAAACTCCCCGCTCCCGCCCCGCCGACGCCGTGGCGGCCGCGATGAAACCGCCCGCCGCGCCCCGCGGCGAGGTTCGGCAACCATCCGGCGGCGCGGATCGATCTCGCACCGGTGAACCGGACGCACCGTTTGCGCCATGCGGACCGTTTCGGGTCCGACTCCAGAGACAGCCGGACCGCTTGAGCCTTCAACTCGTCCGGATGCTTCGGTGCTGCCACGCGGGGCTCCTTCCTGGCCCTGCCCGACTTCGGCGGCACCCACCGCCGCTACGCGATCCCGACGCCCGCGACGACGAGTGACACCTGACTTTACTGGATTCGCGAGCCGGAATTTGCGCACTGACCGGGGTGCCGTAATGGCTTACCTGCGTACGGCGTAGACCGGGCCGGGGCCCGGCCGACTCTCAGCCCCCGATGTTTCCGGCATCGGGGACCGGATCGTCGGTGGGCCCTGAGAGGATGCCCGCGAACGTTGTCGAACACCGGAGAAGTGCATGACGGACAAGACACTACGGATAATCGGCGAGCTGATGGGTTCGGTGCCGCCGACGGGTACATTTGCTGCGCGTCGGACGGGCTCGGCGGAGAACCTGCTGATCGAGGTAGAGGGGGTGGGGCCGATCCGGTTGCCCGTGACGCCGGCTCAGGCGCGGCGACTGTGCGAGGTCGCGCGGCCGGCGCGGTACGGTATGCGCGAGCAGACCCTATTGGACGCGACTGTGCGTGACACATGGGAGGTTCCGCGGGAGCGGGTAACGGTCGACGAGCGGCAGTGGCGCGAGACGTTGCTGCCCATGCTGGACATACTGCGGGCCGAACTGGGTCTGGCGCCGGACTGCGGGTTGTCGGCGGAGCTGCATTCGATGCTGGTGTATGAGCCGGGACAATTCTTTGCGCGCCACCAGGATTCGGAGAAGGCCGACGGCATGATCGGCACGTTGGTGGTGACTCTGCCCTCGACGTTCACCGGCGGGGAGCTGGTGATCGAGCAGCAGGGGACGAAGGTCACCGACCGGGGTTCGCCGCAGGAGCTGTCCTTCGTCGCGTTCTATGGCGACTGCGAGCACGAGGTGCTGCCGGTCACCGACGGTTTCCGGATCACGCTGACCTACAACCTGGTGGCGAAGGGGCGTACCGGACCGGACGCCGCCGCATTCGCCACGCATCCGTCGGTCGCGTTACTGGCTGAGCAGTTGCGCGCGCATTTCACCACACCGATGGAGTCTTTCCACGACCAGCCGGAGAAACGCCCACCTCATCAACTCGTCTACCTGCTGGATCATCAGTATTCCCAGCAGGGATTCGGGTGGGATCAGCTCAAGGGCGGCGATGCTGCCCGGACTGGGATGATGCTCGCCGCGGCCGACATCGCCGGATACGACATGTCGCTGGCCCTCGCGGAGGTCGAGGACTCCTACGAGGAGGACGACTACACCTCGTGGATGGGTATCTATCGTCAGCGTTGGGAGCGCGTTGAGGACGGGTGGAAATGCGTCGAAAGCCTTGACATGGAGTTCGATGAAGACGGGGAAATGGTGGAGCCCGTGCCCGATGACCCCGCGAGCCTTCCGGTGCTCTCCAGCCTTCCTTTGGTCCCGGATTCGGAAGATGTCGGCGAGCTGCGCGGGTCGACCATCACATTGACGTGGCTGATCGACCGGTCAGGGGCGTCCGGTGAGCCCGCTGTGCGGGAGGTCCGGGATGAAGAGTTGTGTACGGGCGCATCTAAGTCGACGCTGGAGCCGTTCGCGTCGGAAATCGAGGGTTACATGGGCAATGAAGGAAACAACGCCAATTTCTGGTACAGGCGCGCGGCGATCATCATCCGGCCCCGTCAGTGGTAGTCGTCGTTTCATGGCATGTGGCAAATCTCCCTACATGCGGGAGGAAGGAGCAGCGTGGTCGGGACGGCGGGTGCGGCCTGGCGCGGTTTGCGTGATCGCCTCCAAGGCGCGGTCCGCCGTATGGGGCAGGGACGGGCCAATCGGATCAGGGGTTTCGCCGACGCGTCTGAAGGCTCGATGCACGCATATTCTCACGGAGACCGTGAAGGACGCGATCGCCTGACCTGGTGGACGGGCACGACCAGGGGTGGCCGGCCGATCAGGTTCCAGCCATCGAAAGTGTGGAGCAACCCCCTGTTCGACGCTCACGGCACCCCCATCGGAGCCATCTTCGAAAGAGACAGGGCGCGAGTTGATGGTCACATCCTGTGGGCGGCGCAGGAGACGAGACAGGCCGACACGCAAGTCGTGCGTGTCCGGAAGGGCCAATGGGGATGGATATTATCGCCGCCGGAAGATGCCCCGTGGGCCGAGGCGGTCCGCAAGTCGGGTAAACCACCCAACTACTTCATTGCTCATTCCGACAACCCCGACTCCGCCACCGTCAGCGTCAACAGGGGCTCCAAACTGTTCCCGATATGGGTCGATGTGGACGTGGACGGCTCGGAGTTCGGGCGGATGCTCGCGGCGGTCGAGAATTCCGCGCGTGCCATCAGGCGAAACCCGGCAGGCGAGCATGTGTTCGTCATGTGCTCGAGCGCAGCGCCCAACGCCTCCACCGCGCGCATGGCGGCAGACTACCTCCACTCGACCGGTACGGTGACCGGGAACATCCACGCCCCTATCGACGAGGCCGTCACAGCGGCACCTCGTGGCGACAGAATGCCCACCTGGCTGGGGGTGCAGCGGCCCCCCGGTTCCGGTGGCAAGTTGTTCGAGACCTATCCGGGGCCCGGGAACACACCGGCGCCGCCGGAGGGCTCGTGACGATCGAACAAGGAAATGGGAAGTGACCGATGGATCCGTCCTCGGCAGTCCGCCACGGCGACTGGTTCGTGCTCTTCGACCCGAACTGGTCCGGGGACCCCACCCGGGACACTCCTCCGGTGGAGGTGATGGTCGGTGGCTGGAGACTCGAGGAGAACGGCACGCTCGGACCCTTCCGGCCGAATCCTGGCTATCGGCCGCAGACTCCCGACACCTCCAGTGACCCCATCGACGCCCTGCTGCGGCTCATCGCCGCCGGGCAGGACTGCGGTGACCAGATCGTCCCCACCCTGCTGCACACCGTCGTCGAGATTGCCTGCGACGAGGACAACCGGCCCCGCACCGCCCTCTCACCTGACGACATCCCCTGTGTGGTCGTCGTCACCGCCGAACTCCACAAACAACACCTACCCGTGCCCTGCTGGGTATCGGTCCTGGGCTCCCGACTGCCCGAGATCATCCCCGACGGCACCGACGTGTGGGTCAACCCCGGCAGCGATCACCCGTTCCGCCTGGCCGCCACCGCGATTCGGGGGTAGGGGGAGCATCGACCGGACGGTAGACCCGCCCGCAGGGTCCAATCAGCCCATGCCCTTACCGCTGTTTTTCACAGGCGTGCTCGTCACGGGCCTACGAGGCCACGATGTATCCGACCGCGCCGAGGTGGTCGACGATGTCGGTGGCTGCCAAGGGGCGTTGCGCGGTGCGGGTGATCTCGGCGACGTGGTCGGCGGGGCAGGCGGTGACCGGGCCGGACACGGTGGCGCAGACCGTGCAGTCGGCGACGGTGCCGGTGAGGTGGGCTTGGATGTTGCGGCCGTCGAGTGCGGCGACCAAGCCGAACATGCTGAACGGGTTAGTGGACATCAGAATGGGTTTCCTGGTTGGTGACGTTGCGGGATCCCGCCTGTGCGGCCGACTTCCTTGTCGGCCTACCGACGCCGTTGTCGAGGGCGGTTTCGGGTGACGGTGTTGTCACCGGTGGTGCGCTCGCTGCACGACAACCATCCTCATCGGATAGGTACCGGCCCCACATCGGTCATTCACACCGGCATATACCTGTCTACGTACGTGGCTCCCTACCGATCGACGTTCGGGCGAGCGGCGCTCGCGTGAATCTACGGTTGAACCGTCCCGGTGTGTGAATTTGGGGTGTACACCCCAACACCACAGCGGTGACCGGACTGAAAAGCGTCAGAATAGAGTCTGCTTCTGCATTTCTTGACATGCGTCCGCTGGATTCTTAGACTTCAACTTGACATTTCAAGTGGCAGAGAGGTCAGTTATGCGCGTCGGCTATATCAGGGTGAGCGCGGTCGACCAGAACACCGTCCGCCAGCTCGACGGGATCGCCGTCGAGCGCACCTTCATCGACAAGGCCTCCGGCAAGGACACCGCCCGCCCGCAGCTGGAGGAGCTGATCGGGTTCGTGCGCGACGGTGACACCGTGATCGTGCACTCCATGGACCGCCTGGCCCGCAATCTGGATGATCTGCGCCGGTTGGTGCGCACCCTGACCGGCAAGGGCGTGCGGGTGGAGTTCGTGAAGGAGTCGCTGACTTTCACCGGCGAGGACTCACCGATGGCGAACCTGCTGCTGAGCGTGATGGGTGCCTTCGCTGAATTCGAACGCGCCCTCATCCTCGAACGCCAGCGCGAAGGCATCGCCGCCGCGAAGGCCCGCGGCGCCTACACCGGCCGCAAACCCGCCCTCACCACCGAGCAAGCCGACTTGTTGCGCGCCCGCGCCGCCGCCGGGGTGCCGAAAGCGGCGCTGGCCAGGGAGTTCG
>NZ_VUOS01000071.1 GCF_009829325.1 Nocardia sp. CY41 | reverse complement strand
CCCCGGCGTGCCTGGTGCCCGGACCGGCAGTAGCGGTTCGATCACTGTCCACAACTCGTCGTCCACGATCCACGGGGCCGCCACGACGAAACATACTGCACCGCAACGAGAATCACCGCCACTCAACCGAACCTGTTAGGGGCTCTTACCGGTCACACAGTCACTGTGTCGATGCGGCTTCGGGCCACTGCGCGATGTCGCCCACCACGACCTTATCCTCAACGATGTGCACCACCGCCTTCCTGTCCGAGCACGCGATCACCGCCCACAGAAGGTGCCTCGCGAGCTCGCGCGCCCGCGCTTCGGACTCACCGCGGTGCACCACATGCTCGACAGGATCGAGCGAACCGTCGCCGGGCTCCTGCTCGGAGAAAGCGCCAGCTGCCCGTGATCGTGGTGGTTTGGACCACGACATCGATGGGGCAATCGGGAGGGCGGATATGTGGACTCGGCCCACGGTGGCCACTTGACATGTCAGCGTGGCGTAGGAGGCTGCTGGGTGAGGCCGGGGTCTGAAGCATCCACGTTCGGGCACTGGCCGTAACACCGCAGGTTCGGTCGTGACGCTAGGACTGGGCCTGCGGTGCCGTGTCGCTGGCCTGAGCGTGGAGCGTCCGACCGGTTCCCCCAACTCACCGTCGGGGCCTGGGGAAGGGTGCTGTCGACGCCGCGCGGAAACTCGAGGCTGTGGCGGGAAGTGTTGGCCTCTGCGTGAGAACTGGCGCGTGGTGGGTAACCGGTCAACTGTCGGATCGGTCGCCGAGGATGGCGCGGTCGTTACCGACGATCATTCGAAGCCGGATTGCGACCTCAGCCGATCGGAGCATCGGCGCCCGGAGAATCCATGGTTACCACTGCAGCATCGAACTCGTCCGCCGGGTCCGATCCCGCCACCGAGAGTGGGGACCCGCGCCCGGCCGACGGCGCGGACACCCGCATACCGCCGGCGTCGGGACTTGGGACTCGATGCGCAACTGGCGCCGCTGCGGATCCCAGCGCTGGTACTCGGGGTCGTGCTACTCGCTCTCGGTGGGGTGGCGCTGGTTGCGTTGCGGGGGTGGTGGCGCGACTTCGGCGGGCCGCTGGTGATCGTCGCCTACCTGCAGTACTTGGGTGTGGCCGCGGCCGTGGCGTGGTGGGGACTGCGCAGAGTCCGCCGTCACCGGCGGTCGTCTCGGCGGGGTGTGGCGCCGGAGGAGACCAGCCGGTCAGCGGCCGAGGCTGGCACGCGCAGGCGGAGGGGAGGTCGGCGGTGGGGATGATGGGCGCGATCATCACGTTGCCGTTGAGCGCGATCACCGGCGTGATCCGGTGTGCTCAGGCCGTTCGGGATCAGGCCGAGCAGACAACCCGACCGGACCCCGCGGTCATCTGTGGCCGACTCGAGCAGATCGCCGAAGCCGCTGCCGAGGGCATGTTGTCCGAGCAGCAAAAGCTCGCCGCCCAGCAACAGGTGTTCCTTGCGATGCAGCGCTACACGCCGTGACCGAAACGGTTCATGGCCATTGCTGGTGGACGGCGTTTCTGGTCATGGGGAAGGTCGAAGTGGTGGGTGAGCGAAGCACGCAGCGTGCCGGCGTCCCCAGCAGACCAGGCGATGAAGCAGTCGGGCGCATGAGCAACGCGGTCGCGATCGTGCCCTGCAGTGGGCCGGTGACCACGTCGACCCGGTCTCGCCATAGCGCGGTGCCCCTGGCGTAGGCACCCGTGGAGTCCAGCAGCAGTGCCCGGGCGGCGCGGGTCAGCTCGGCAAGGCGTATCGGACCGTGATCACCGTGCACGACCACGTCAGGGCGCAGCGGCCGGCCAACGGATCGGCGGTGTCGGCGGGGTAGCTGATGTCCGCGCCGGACATCAGCGCCGCAATGTCCCCAGTACCTCCGGCTTGCGCAGCAGTTCGGCGAAGAGTTCCCGCAGGCCAGTGATCTCGTCGCCGGGGCCGATGAGCGCCGACTGTGCCTGGGTGAACACGACGACCCGTTCGGCGACGGGGTGACGCTCAGTTTCGTACGTGTCGAGCAGGCCTGCGGTACCCAGCTGCGCACCATGGCGGCGAGATTCCAACCTGGGTTGAGGGCGACGTTCTGCAGGCCCAGATTAAGGCCGGGGCCGCCCATCGCAGGGTGGACGTCCCTGACTTCACAAAGGTGTGCACGACTCAGATTCGGTGAGCGAAGCGATGAGCGACGCGCACACGACGCGTTCGACGGTTTCACGCCCGGGTTCGATGGTGGCAGTTCGCATAGCTTGCTTGGCCTCCTCTCGGGCGATCCCCCGCAGCGCGGGCAGCGGCGTACACCTGGGTGCCGTGGCACCGCGGGTAGGGCGGCCATCGTGGCGGCCGAGCATCACCCGCGCACGCCGTGCCGCTGTTCTGGTACCTTGCACGCAGCTGAGCGTGTTCGAAATCATCGTGAGTGTTGACCGTCGTGCCGTCCAGCTGCGGTGGCGACTTCGACCTCACGCTCGATCGAACGTCACATGGGTGACGCCGCTGGCAGCAGAGACCACTTCGACGTTATAGGAATCGTGGAGGTCCTCCAATCCGTCCCAGAGTCGGACACCGCGACCGAGCAGGATCGGCACCTGCACAATGTGCAGGTGCTAGGAAATCGCGTAGCATCGTCGCTCCGCCACCGATCCGGACGTCTCGATCGCCCGCAGCCGCACGGGCGAGTTCGAGTGCCTCAACCGGCGGTGCATCGACAAAGTGGAAGGTCGTCCCGCCTTCCATCTCGAGCGCGGGCCGAGGGTGATGAGTGAGCACGAAGACCGGAGTATGGAACGGCGGGTTGGGGCCCCACCAGCCTTGCCAGTTCTTGTCCTCGTGCCAGCCAGGCAGTCCGAACTTGCCGGTGCCCATGATCTCGGCCCCGATACCGTCCATATACCGCCGAGCGAACGCATCGTCGACGCCCACCCCGCCGCTCGCGACGCCCTGTGGCACCCGACCGGGGCTGCCATCGAACTCCCCACGCATTGCGCGAAAGTAGGGGGTGGTGAACATCCATCGGTGTAGCCGGTCCCCGGCATGCCCGAAGGGTGCGTCCAGACTGCACTCCACTCCCGTGGCGAAGCCGTCCAGGGAACCAGGCCGGGCTCGTGGGTCGTCGTCGGGTGCTGGATTCGACGCCGTTGTATGACGCGGTGGCCACGATGGACACCATCACCCTGGTCCGCTCGGCGATCCGGGGTCTGCTCGCTGCGGCAGGTGCCGAGTTGGAGGCCGGGACAACGACGCCGCCGCGGTGTTCGGTGATGCCGCCTATGGGGCGGGAGAGTTGCTGAAACTATTGGACGACAACGGGGTTCGAAATCTGATCAAGGTGCAGCCGTCGCCGTCGGTGAAAGGGCATTTCTCCAAGGACCGGTTCACGATCGACCTGAACACCCGGACGGTGAGGTGTCCGGCCGCAGTCACCGCACCGATCGCCGCCCGGATCGGTCGCCACTGGTGACCACGGTCCGGCCCGATAGTCGGAGGGGCTTCGCGGTTCACCAGAATCCACCCTGTGCCCGCGTTGGTGAGCCGGGAGATATTCACTTCCCACCAGCGCGGCGCTGCACTGCCCGACCCGACCGCCGACCCCGCCGTGCGCATCGTAGGCGACCGGCACGCCCACCGCAGCACACGCACCGGGCCCGCCAGTCGCCGCCATTCCTCCCGTTCCTCCCCGAATCCGATGTAACGGGTGCGGCGGCCGGCGGCGACGCTTCGGGAGTTCTGAGCCGGGTTACGGTAGCCGCGACCTGCTGCGACTGCGGGCACCCGCTGTTTGCGCTACATCAGCCTGCGCTCCGGTGAGGACGTGCTCTAGGTGTCTGGTGTCGAACGGGCAGTGTGTGGGCTGTGGCGTGCCGGGAAGGTTGGAGTGATCGACCAGTTGACGGTGCCCGGGTTAGTCGGTGTCGGGCCGTGTCAGGGTCGTGGTGATTGTGTATGAGGGTTCCGGTGGCCGGTATCGTCAGGCCCGAGCCGTGGTCCAGCCGCTGGTGGTGTGGCCGATGCCCAGGACCGCGAGGCGGGCGAGGTTGACCGCGGCGGCCAGCAGGCCGAAATCAGCGCCGATCTTGACCGGTCCGCGCATCCGGGCACGGCGCCCGCCGTGGCGGCGGCGCATCAGATGACCGATTTTGCGTTCCACTTTGGGGCGGGTTCCGCGGTAGTCGGCTTTCCAGACAGGATCGTCTCGACGCTCCCGGGCCGTGGCCAGGTAGCGCTCGTAAGCGCCGATGGTGATCGTGCGCCCACTGGCTGCGGTGGTGCACTGTGTGGGCAGCGGGCAGGACGCGCACGCGTCACCGAAGCAGGCGACGCCGGTGGCCAGCAGGGCGTAGCGCAGTGCGCCTTCGCGGGAGTTCCCGTGCAGCGACGGCTGAAAACGACTTCGAACATCGACACCCGGATCAGCTCCACGCTCCCAGGTAGCCCGTCCACCGCGCTCGCGGGGTACACGGCCCACTCGAGGGCACGGGCGATCGCAGGCACCCGCGGTAGTCCGGGCAGTCGCGCAGCGCGTGGTGCGCCCGCTCGGCCGCCTCCTCTTCGGCGCGGCGGCGCCGTTCGGCGGCGATCTGCTCGTCGGTGCTCACACGAGACCGTCCGACCACCTATGTACGCCAGCGCGAACCCGACCTCGACCACGCCCTGAACCTCGCCGGCCACGTTGCGGACCTGCTCACCGACCAGGTCACCTCCACCCGCGTCGTCGGCCACCTCACCACGCTGCTCGACGACCTCACCCCTTACCGGCGCCAGCCCGCGGTCCGTGAACTCGGCGAGCGTGTGCACGCCTTGCACGCTGCGACCAGTACCAGGACCAGCTGAAATGCATTGGGTCCGGAGAGAAGGCACCGACCATTGGGGGTGGGCCCCGGATACGGTCACCCGGCCGAGGGCGCACCACCGAGCCCCTGGTCACTACGCCTGCACGACCGCAACGAACGCATCTGGCGGCAATCCCACTACCGGACCCCAGCACAGATCGCCGCGTCGGAAGCACTGTCCGAGACCAGGATTCGGCAGATCATCGCCGAAGCGACCGGGTTCTACAACCAGCCGCCCAGTGACGTCAGCGGCGACGAATGACGCAACCGCGGCGATATGCCTGACCACCCGAGGGGTAGCCGGTAGGGATCGTTCCGGGGTTTCCGTCGACGAAGTCTACCGTCAGATTCGGCCGTCTCGGACCAGCCGCATCAGCGCCTCGCGCCCGGCTTCCTCATCGGATTTGGCCATCAATTTCTCGATCGTCTGCTCCGACAGCGTCGCGCACATCATCAAGACATCGCCGGTCAGCTTCTCCAGCTCATCGATCGCCGCGACGTACGTGTTCACCGCGGTCCGCTGCTCGGTGGTGCCGAGCTCCCGTTGCCAGCGGTCGGCCTGGTTGCGGAACAGCACCAGATCCTCACGCTGGTTCTCGTAGACACGAATGCAGTGGTTCACCGTGTCGTCGTCGAGCCGGTACGGCTCGTCCAGCGCCGGGGCGAACAGGTCGATCTGGCCCCGAATAACATCGATACCTTCGCGGATGTGGTCGGTGAACCATCCGATTCGGGAGATGGGGTACCAGTTCTGTTCACCGCGTTCGGTCACGTCGAGCACCTTATCCGGATCCGCAGGCCGAGGGCGCAGGATTCGTTATCGCGCAACGGGTGTAGGCGGAAGGCCCTGGAACCACAACCAGGGCTTTCCTCGACCGCTGTCCCGAAGGGGACCGGGACCTCGGCCTCGACGAGTATCGAACCATCGGCCACCGACACTGCCGGAGCAAGCGGCGGCGAGCGACCGGTCCGAATGCGGCTGTGCGGCCCGTCCGTCGACGCCCCCCGTGTCCGGTTACTGGGTGTCGAAAGCGAATGCCCTGGTGCCCTCGTAGGTGAAATCGGGCGGAGAGTTGCGGGCGTAGACAGCGCGGGTGATCACCTTGTCCAGTGCGTCCGCCGAACCAGCGGCCAGCGCGGTCAGTTCATCGGCTGTCAGGTCGCTGACCGTCAGCGTGCGCTCGCGCGGACGGGTCGGTTCCGAATCCGCCCATGAGTAGCCCAGCAACACGACGCTGAAACCGGTTGGTGCACCCGGTCTGGACGGCCTTGCTCAGCTCGGCGGCGAACGTGGCGTACGAGTCGGTCTCTATGTAATACCTGCCGTTGCGAAGGTCGATCTTCGTGGCTGGTGGCGGTCGGTCGGGGACGATGCGGTGCTCACGATGTGCCTTTCGTCGGGTCGGCTGATGTGGCGGGGGCGGGATCACGGTGTAGCTGGACTGGATTACTCCGTGTTGCCGGTCGCCGCGGACGGCCCGGCTGCCACCAGTAGGTGCCCACGTGCTTGCCCAGCAGAGGCGCCTCGGCGGTGTAGGTCTTGAAGTGACCTCGCACCAGGTGCCACGGCGCCGGGCCGCCACCGAGTCCCGAAGCGCCCGTGGCGTTTCCAAACCGCGGTGGGCTTCCGGGTAGGGTGATCACGTGGTGGGTCAGCGGTTTGCTCGGCCTGGTGCTGCCCTTTCTGGGGCGGCGGGCCTCGCGGCTGCGATCTCGGGTTTCGATGACTTCGGTGTTGCGGCAGTTCATGATCGCGATGGCCATGAACGCGGGCAGCGTGGGCATGGACACCTGCGCACCCTGCGCGGGGTCGACGCCGCTGACGCCCATCTCGAGGAGTCCTCCGCGTTCGTCGATGAACGCCACCACGATCCACGGGTAGTAGATGATCTTGTCCGGAAACCCGACGAAGGACATGAACTCGAGGAGCTGGGCAGATCCGGCCGGTGCCCACTCGGGCGGTGAGTAGCCTGCGACCCAGGCCGCCGCCTGCGGCGGCTGTGCGGGGAAAATCCTAGCGCTCCGCGGGCTTCCCATTCGATCCACATCGACTCGAACGGCAACCGCAGCAGACCAGAGGTGGCGGTGGGCAAGGGGGCGCGCCCGGCCTCCTTCATCGCTGTGACCCAGTCCGCGCACTGATCGGCGGTCACCCGCACACACTCACCGACGATGTGCCGCAGGATCTGCGCATCCAGGGGTACATGATCAGGTGGCGGCGGACCGAAGATCTCCGCGGCCACGACATCGCGGACGTCTCCCCGGTGGATGCGATCGAACATTCGCATGGGAACCTGCCCCTGCCCGGGTTACTGTTCGGTGATCTTGAGTTGCCGGGCTCGCTTGATCTCCTGGAACGATTCGTAGTCGCCCGCGCGGCCCAACGTCTTGAGCAGGGTCTCGAACTTCTTGGCGTTGAGTTTCTGCTCGGTGCACTGGTCGAACAGTTCCGGCTCCTGGGATTGGACCAGGTCGGGATTGATGCGGCGGCTCTTGATGCCCGTTTCCCAGGTCGCGCCTTTCCGCGTATGCGCTCACGCCGTTCCCGTCCCGGCGTGAGTGGGTGCGGCCGTTGCAGGCCACCTCGACGCCGACCGTGCGCAGGATATCGAGAATCGCCGTGATGTCGGACAGCTCACCGGTCAACCGCATCTCCACGCCGTGCGTGCTGGGCATGGCTCGATGCTCTCACGGCCCACCGACACTGCATTTGGACGGTAGGAATCCGCCGGATTCCGGTCGGCCCCGAAAGCGGCCGGATCGAAGCAGTCGGCACCGCGGTGCCCCCGATAGTCCGCACTGCCGCCGTCATGCCCCACCGATCGCGTACGGCCTTCACTATGGAGACTGTGACCGATAAGGAACCGCACCTGACGATCCTCTACTCCTGCACCGCGAACTGCCTCTGTACGAGGAGGATCCGGGACCTGCCGAACTCAACATCGGCTCGGAACTCGAGCCGCACATGGTGCCGCGTAGTCACGCGTGGCGTGATTACTACGCCCACCACCTGATCACCCAGATCTCTGCCGATATCGCTCGGCTCAGGCAGTGCTCCGAATGGGCTCACCAGCAGCACGATCGAGACGACTTCCCGACGACCTGACCGCGGCGGAGCGAGATGAGGCATAGCAGTTCTGGCAGTGCGCCCTCGAGATCGCGGACATGGCCATCGAGATCGTAGAGGGTGCCAGCGCGGCCACTGATGAGAAGGCTCGCCAACGACTGCTGGCGAGCAGCGAGCACCTTCAGATGGGTATCGCTTTCGGGGCGCTGCCGGATGTGGTGGCCCAGTCCGCGGCCGATCTCGTCGACAAATTGGACCGAATCGACCAGTCCAACCCTGGCGACTAGTGTTCGGACTCCTCCATCTCCTCCGCCGCGTCCCATTCGTGTTCCGTGACGTGGGTGCGCTCGGTGGGCGTGGGGCTGAGGTCGTCGGATGCTCGAACTCCCATATCGCCTTCTCCAGCAGGGAGCGGGCTTCGCGACTGCGCAGTGACAGCTCCTGCCGGTGGACGTCATCGGGGACCGTGCGGATCTGGTCATCGGGCTGGGCGATGCGTTCGCTCAGTCGCACAAGGGTTTCGCTCCTTGGGTCGTGCCACGGCGTTGCAGTTCGGCGATGACCTCGCTGTATTGCTCGTTCAGGGTGGCCACGTCTCTACTCCTGTTCCCGGGCGTGAATCAGCGTTCGCATCCAGGGCGCTCGTGAATCCCCCCGGTTTCCGTGCACACCCGGTTATCTGTCAGCCACCGGTTGCGTGGCGTGTTGTGCATAGTAGTCTGCCTCGTACTCGACCGGTGGTTTGCGGCCGAGCCGGTGCATCAGCCGGGACCCGTTGAACCACGACACCCAGGCGGCGGTGACGGCCTCGACATCTGTCAGTCGCGGTAGCGGCCC
>NZ_VUOS01000070.1 GCF_009829325.1 Nocardia sp. CY41 | reverse complement strand
AGCTTCTTCTGATCCACCGCATCCACCACGGATTCGAGTGTCTCCGACATCAAATGATCCTTCCCGCCGAACCCTCAGGCTCGGCCAGTCAGACCGAGATCAGATACACCGGAGATCAGACACTCCCAACATGAACAAACGCCGCTGAGCGATCGTTCGGCGGTGGATCACAAGAGGCTGGCCGAGCAGCTGCTGGCTTAGGCAAATTAGCAGGGCGTCGAGCGGCTGGGGCCGGGCAGGTTGTTGACACCAGCTCACTAGAATGTGCGCGAAATCGAGGATGCTCGTCGAATTTTCGAGTCCGGCCTGGCAGACCGGATGGTCAGGTTCTTCACGGCCAGGCGTTGGTGGCCATCAGCCAGTAATCGGCCGTGGGTTGCCCGGCGCGGGGATCTTGTTTTGTCGTAGATCGGGTGAACGGAGTCGGTTGTCTTTGCCTGCAGTCGACTCGTGCACCCAGACTGCGGCGGTTGACCTGAGTGACAACCGGGCAGGGGTCGACGGCGCTGACGGTGCGGTGGCACATGTGGGCAGGGTCCATCCGGGGACTCTGGAAGAGTCGGCCGAGGGCGTCACCTCGACCGGTGGGTTGGAAAGGTTCCAGCGACACAACTGCGGCGAGAACTGCACCGATGGTTTTCGGCGATGTTGCTGATTACAACGTCCGGCTCGCCGTCGTCGACGACATTCAGGCCCAGGAAAGGATCATTGAGCTCATGCTGTCAGGCCGTGCTGCGAGCTGAGTAGTTTCAGCACGTTGGCCCGTTCGGTGGCGAGGTCGGTCGGCTCGTCGGCCAGAGTGTCGAGTAGTTGTTGCAGCGGCCAGCGGTGCAGGACCCCGTAGCGGGCGGAGTAGAGGGCGATCGTGTGGATTCGGAACGTGTCGGTGGTGTCGAACAGTGCGTAGCCGATCATCTGGTAGATGTCGGCGAGTGACAGCGCGTCGGCTCGTCGTGACTTCTTGGCGGTCCCGAGCCGGGTTTTCAGTTCGAGCAGCACACCGTCGACGATGATGTCGGCGTCGGCGCGGCAGAAGCGGGACGCGGTGAACGTCGGCCCCAACGCCACCGCCGACGGCGGCGCAGACAGCAGCAGCTCCCAGAGTTCGGTTATCGCGAGCATGTAGAGCGCTCGCAGCTGCACGACCGCCTCGTCCGGTGCCAGCGTGAGCAGTGTGTCGGCGGTGAAGCGGCCGTCGCGAATGAGACCGGCCAGCGGGGAGGTGGGGAAGGTGTAGGGGTTGCGGTACAGCTGCGTGCATAGCGCCAGCGCCCAGCTCGCACGAATGACGGTCGCGACCGCCTGCTCCGGCAGAGGCCGATGGGCCGCCCCGCTGGCCAGCCTCGCTACCTTCAGGACTTCACTGAGGTAGTTCGGCGTGCCGGATATCGCTGGGTGTGCGACAGCGACCTGCGGCCGATAGTCGGCGTCGAGGGTGAAACGCATGAGAAAGCCGAAGGCACCGCCCAGGGTTCCAGGATTCGCTGTGGAGCCCTCGACCAGCAGGGGGCCCGAGGATGCCCGGTAGTCAGCTTGCACGGGCCCGATGTGCGGGAAGCGCCGATCGAAGTACTGACGCAGCGGGCAGAACTTGTCAGCGATCGCCACAGCCAAACTCGAATATTGGTAGCTCACATGCATAACTGTGGCATGGCTGACCGACATGGTCGGCCCGCCGAAAAATGTTCCTCTCCAGACGACGGTTGATGCGAAAAGCTCCTACGGTCAACTTCGCATAGCCGGTGCGATCGGGAATGGTTGCCAACGTTTTCCGCTGCCGCCGACGGAGCGCCACTCGGGCCACTCGGGCTGATCGCAGGGTGGGTGGGTCCTTTCGGCTCTGCGGCGGCCTCGCTGGGGAGGACCTCACTGGGCACGACGAATCCGGCGCGGCTTCAGTCGCGGTCCATGCGGGGCGGTGCCCCAACGACAACCGCCGATGGCCCCTCGGCACATCGCTCAGCGGTGGGCGCAGCGCTTTCGGGGGAAACGTTTTGGCTCTTGGCGGGGCCGGCGTCACTGCGGGTGTTGTCGAATCAGATGGCGGGTGGGGGGACTCGGGTGTAAACCGCTGGTGTGCTGGTGCCGCCGGGTGTGGTGACGGTGAGGTTGGTCGCTCCGGCGGCTCCGGGAGGCGGGTTGGTGACGATCTGGGTGTTGGAGACGATGGTGAATGCCGCGGGTGCGCCGCCGACCAGCACGGTGGTCGTTTGAGCGAGGTTGGTGCCGGTCACGGTGACGCTGTTGCCACCGGAGGTCGGTCCCTGGGTCGGGTTGATGTTGGTGATGGTGGGTGCGGGCAGGTAGGTGTAGGAGACGCTGTTGCTGGTGCCGCCGGGGGTGGTGACGGTGATCGCGACCGTGGCGGCGGCTTCGGGAGGGGCCGTGGCGGTGATCTGGGTGTCGGAGACCACCATGAACCCGGTGGCGGCGGTGGCGGCGGTGGCGCCGAACAGTACTGCGGTGCCGCCGAGGAGGTGGGTGCCGGTGAGGGTGACGGTGTTGGCGCCGGTGAGCGGACCCGAGCTTGGCGAGACGCCGGTGAGGGCGGGGATGGAGAGGTAGAAGTAGGCGCTGGGCAGGGTGGCGGCGCCACCGGGTGTGGTGACGGTGACGTTCACCGCGCCGGCGACACCGGGGGGAACGGTCGCGGTGATCTGCGTGGCGGAGACGACGGTGAACGAGAACGCGGGCGTAGCGCCGAAGCTGACCGCGGTTGCTGCGGTGAGGTTGGTGCCGGTGAGGGTGACGGTGTTGCCGCCGGAGGTGGGTCCTTGGTTGGGACTCACACCGGTCAGCGACGGCACTGCGGCGTAGGTGTAGGAGACACCATTGCTGGTGCCACCGGGAGTGACGACGGTGATCGCGACCGTCCCGGTCCCTGGCGGGGCGATGGTGGTGATCTGTGTGCTCGAGTTGACCGTGAACGCGGCCGCCGTAGTCCCGAACCGGACCGTGGTGGCGGTGGACAGACCGGTACCGGTCAGGGTGACCGTTGTCCCCCCGGCGGCCGGGCCCGCACTCGGGACAACGGAAGTGAGGGTGGGCACGGGGATATAGGTGTAGGCGACGCCGTTGCTGGTGCCACCGGGTGTGGTGGTGGTGACCTGCACGGTCCCGGAGCCGGGCGGGGCGACGGCGGTGATCTGCGTGCTGGAGTTGACGGTGAACGAGGTGGCCGCGGTGGCGCCGAAGGTGACCGCGGTGGCTCCGGTGAGATTGGTGCCGGTGAGGGTGACCGTGGTGCCACCGGCCGCCGGACCCGAACTCGGGGTGATCGAGGTGAGGGTGGGCACGGGGGTGTAGGTGTAGGAGACGCTGTTGCTGGTGCCACCGGGTGTGGTGACGGTGACCTGCACGGTCCCGGTCCCCGGCGGGGCGACGGCGGTGATCTGCGTGCTGGAGTTGACGGTGAAGGAAGTGGCTGCGGTCGCGCCGAAGGTGACCGCTGTTGCTGCGGTGAGGTTGGTGCCGGTGAGGGTGACGGTGTTCGCGCCGGAGGTGGGTCCTTGGTTGGGGCTCACTCCGCTGAGCGTGGGCACGCCGGCGTAGGTGTAGGGGACGCCGTTGCTGGTGCCGCCGGGGCTGGTGGTGACGGTGACCTGCACCGTGCCCGATCCGGGTGGGGCGAGGGCGGTGATCTGTGTGGTGGACTCGACGGTGAAAGTGGTTGCGACCGTGCCGAAACGCACGGTCGTCACAAAGCTGAACCCGGTGCCGGTGATCGTGACGTTGTTGTTCCCCGTGGTGGGTCCCGCGGTCGGGGACAGGGAGGTGATGGTTGGGGCCATGGAACAGTGCTCCTTCTGAAGCAGGCCACGGCCCGGCCCGGCCGTGGGGCAAGGGTGTTCGGGTGAAGGAAGCTCGCGCGGTAGTGACACCGGATCCGGCCCCGAGGCAGGTAGGTTGCCTCGGGGCCGGGCGGGGGCGGTCCTGCGGGGACCGCGCTGCGCCGCGCGGACGACGGGGTCAGATGCCCGGTCCGGCGACGTAGGTGAACGCGTCGGTCCCGGTGACGCTGCCTCCGCTGGTAGTGACCACGACATCGACCGCGCCCGCGGTTCCCGGCGGGGTGACCGCCGCGACCGAGGCGTCGGAGATGACCGAGAACGGTGCCGCGACCCCATCGAAAGTGACCGACTGGGTGGTGGTCAGGCCGGTGCCCGGGATGGTCACCGCGGTGCCACCGGAGGTCGGACCCGACGCCGGGGACGGCGTCCCGATGGTGGGAGTGTCGACGTAGGTGTAGGACAGACCGTTGTTGGTGCCGCCCGCGGTGGTGACGCTGACACCCACCGCCCCGGCCGCCGCGCCCGCGGGCACGGTCACCGTCAACGTGCTGTCGTTGACCACCGTCGGGGTCGCGGAGTTCGCGCCGAACGCGACCGCGGTGGCGCTGGACAGGCCGGTCCCGGTGATGGTCACCGTGTTCCCGCCCGCCGTCACTCCGGAGACCGGCGACAAACTGGATTTGAACGGTGCCCCGACGTAGAAGAACGACAACGGGTTACTGGTCCCACCCGCCGTTGTCACCGTCACCGCGACCGTGCCCGCCCCCGATGGGGAGGTGACGGTGACCGAGGTGGCCGTGTTGGCGGTGATCGTGGCCAGCTTCGAACCGAAGTGCACCGCGGTGGCGCCGGCGAGGTTCGTGCCGGTGATGGTGACCGTGGTCCCGCCTCCGGTCGAGCCCTGATTGGGAGAAATAGGCATGACGCTGCCTCCTGGTCGATGCGGCGCCCGATGATATTTGCTCGGATTCTGTGGTGGGCCCGCATATCCCATTAACCACCCGCGACCAGGACTCAGGCCAGTCTCTGGCTGTCCGTTTTCGTCCGTTCTCGGTGGGGGGCCGGTTGAGGGGAACCGGCACCACCGACCCGAATCAAGATCTATAGTTGTCTGCTATGGGAGGTAGGCATTGGAAGGACCTGGAACGCAACCGCATCGACTCCTCCGTGGTGCGGCGCGACCCGAAAAACCCTACCGCGGGTACCGGATTCGCTGCCCGAGCGCTTGCCGCGCAGCCAGAACTTCCCGCGTGGATCGCGTGGTTGCACGACCGCGCCGGTGAGCAGTGGGCGCGGCTGGAGTATCAGATGCACTACCCCCTCGACTACGGCGGCCGGCCCGGCACGCGCACGAGCGAGGAGTGGTTGGTCACCCAGCGTGCCTACCGCGCCGAATACGCTGCCCGCTCAGTGGAACGCGCCCGCCGCCTCTACCGCGCCCAGCCCGGCATCGTGCACGCTCACACCCCGCAGCTGCCCGATGACGGCCAGTTCTACGACGCCCCGGAGTCGGGTCGGGAGTGGACCGGCCACTGGTACTCTCGCGACCCGCTCGGCGCGTGGGGACTGTCCGAAATATCGACCTGACCCGACTGCGCCACTGGTTGTAACCCGATTTCCGTGTGACTCACCAGTGCCCCACCGGGGGCCCTGGGGTGGTCGTTCCCCCGCAAGTGAGCGGTGACCCGCAGCACCCAGAACACACCGAGACACCTGAACCGCGGTGGCAGGCATCTGCCGGGTCGGACTTTATGATCTCCGTTGTCACGGCTACCGCTTCGGAGCGCGTGACAGCGCAGGAGGACAGCTACACGCTTCACGCCCGGCGCGGCGCTCCAGATGTCGCTGTGTAGAGAACCGACGGCTTGCTGCTGGCGACTTCCGAAGAACCATTCTCCGGTTTCTTCGGCAGAGGGGGGACGTTTTTCGTCTTCGGCCAACGCTTTTCGGTTGATTCGCTGCTGGAACTCTTCGGTGCCTTCTGTGGCTCGGCGGATGTCGAACCGCAGGCCGTGGGAGGCGTAGCTGTAGCGTTGACGCCATCCACGTCGGGCCGGGTTGGGCTCGACGAAATAGGACAATGTGACGCGCAGTTTGACCGGAGCTTCGCCGAGACCCGCCAGAACCTCTGCGGGCCAAGGCAATTTATGGTAGTGGATCTCGCGCATTTTCCCTTGCTCGAAGGGATGGATGACTGCTTGGGAGATCAGAGTCAATGCATCCGATGCGCTGCGGGTTGCGCGCAGCAGGTCGGGCACGCCCATGCCGTAGCGGCGCAGTAACGCGACGCGTGCCCCTTTCTTGTTTTCCGCGGCGAACTGCCTGTTCATCGCGGGTGTCCATTCAGCGGAGTGAACCAGCAGCGCGCGGATTGCCTCTGGCCACAGCGAGGGGTATCGAGCGGTGATCTGGGCCGCCATCGCGGCGGCCTGTGCGGTTGCTGCGCTGGTCGCGTGGGTAGTGGTGAACGGCCGACTGGTCATCCCGGGCGGGATCGGCGCGTGCGTGGTCAGCAGCTGTAGGTTGGGAGGTTTGTCGAAATCGGTGCCAGCAGGCGACCTTGCGATGTTTCCCCCTTCGAGAACGATGTCGGGTTTGACCGGCCACTGTTTTCCGAACAGCAGCGAGGTTCGGCTGACCGGTGAGAGTTCTCCCCGTGGCGCGACCGGTGTCCAGCCAACGAACTCTGCCGGTGCGCCGGCCATGGTGTCGAGCTCGGTATAGGCGCCGATGGTGAGGACGTTCCATGCTTGGGCCGGGTCTTCGACTGGCTCGGTGTCGCTGCGAGTGAGGTGGTCTTCGCCCCACCTTGGTCGCTGGACGTTGCCGGTCGAAACACAGAACAGCCGGGGGTTGGGTTCATCGGTTTGCTCGAGGAAGGTGAGATGCCCGTTGCGCATATCGACACGTCGACCTGCTGCCAGTGCGTCGAGTGCCGCCGACCATGACGAGGGTTGCCCCAACGCCGGTGAACGTTCCGCGGGAGGCGGGGTAGGCCAGTGGGCCGTGACTGCGAGGGAGTACACGCGGCGCCGGCGCGGCTGCTCGATCTCGACGTATGTGATCGCATCGGCGGTCACTGCGCCGAACAGTTCGGGTTCGTTGTCCGCAGGGGGCGGGGGAAGGATCTTCGCCGATTCCAGGCGGTGGGTGAGCCGGATCGTGGTGTCGGAGGCAAGGGCGTTGCCCAGGTCGCCGAACAACGCCAACCCGGCCATTTCCGTTCCGTGGCCGCGGTCATCGTGGCGCGGCCACGACGGGTCAGCGGCCTGGCAATCGCTTTCGTCGAGCGATGTCTTCAGCAGTGGATGTTCCCAGTACACGCCGCTGTCGACAACGCAAACTGCGGGCGAGGAGTGGTCTGCGGTCTGGATTCGGTCCAGTAGTTCCTCAGCCCACTCATACTGCTCGGCGGCGCTACTGTCGGCGAGGAAGGACCTGGGGTCGTGCGGTCGGCGCAGCTCAGCGAGATCATCCAGTATGTCGGGCACCGACGCCAACTGCTCGACTGTGCCGTGCACGAGGACGACGGACCGATCGCCGAAGCCGAGCACCTGACGACCGACACGCACACCTATCCCCTCGCCCGCCTCCCGCATACGAGCAGCCTCGCCACCGTCGCGGCGGCGCAGCCACACCTCCCACCAGACCGACTCGCCCAGGGTAGGGAATTCCTGGGGTGGGTCGGTCCACAAGCTCTCGATAGTCGCCGCCCTGATGTCGTGGATCCGGTCGATGAAGTGGCTGTTTGCTGTCTTCTGCTCGCTCGCAGATTCCAGATAGGCGGAAATGCGTTGCAAGAAGTAGGCCATCGCGCCGTCGGGGACGAACACCGTGGCTCGCTGCACCAGATTCCCGTTGCCGTCGAGGACTTCCTGCACGGCCCGAAGTTCTGGACGAACCTTTCCCTGCTGAGGATCCAACGTGGTCAGTGCCAGCTCGATACCGGGAAAACTTTCGAAGACGACATACACCCCTTCGATAGCGCCCGCAACCGTCACGCCTCGACTGCTGCGCCGCGAGCGAGCGGCAGCCTCGGCCTGCTGGAGGTCGCCGCGGAGCTTCCTTCCGTGGGCACCGCGGTCGGGAGGCGGGTCGGGTGGTGGCTCACTGTTGCCTTTTGGAGGCGGACTGTACTGCGCCGACTGCGCGGTCGAAACAATCAGGTGGGGCTTGTCTCGTTGTGCCACAAGAACCGGCCCGCGTTAGATCGCGTGCTGGCGACGCTCGCGAAGAGCTGCGCGCAGGCTTGCCGTGGTCACCTGTTTTCCTCCTGCCAGGATCGCGTCCTTGGCTGCTGTGTCGCAGGCGATGGCGATCTCGCCGTGGCTGAGCCCTTCGGTTTCGGCATCAAGTTTGGCCCATTCAAGCCGGCCGACGCCGACGTGGGCCAGGCGGTTGCGGATCACCTGCCGGGCCACGCCGGGTGAGGGAAGCGGGTAGTCGATAACCGCGTCGAATCTCCGAAAGATAGCTCGATCCAATAGTTGTGGATGGTTGGTCGCGGCTATCACCAGGCTGTCGGAATGGTCCATCTCCAGAAACTGCAGGAATGAGTTGAGGACCCGTCGTATTTCGCCGACGTCGTTGGTCGACCCGCGCTCACCGGCGAGCGCATCAATCTCGTCGAACAAATACCCCCCTCACGTTTCGGCGAGGGCATCGAAGATCAACCGCAACTTCGCCGCAGTCTCGCCCATGAACTTGGTGATCAACCCATCGAGACGGACCTGGAACAGCGGTAGCCGCAATTCACCGGCCAACACATGCGCAGTCATCGTTTTCCCGGTCCCAGGCGGACCGGTCAGCAGGAGACGACGCATCGGCAGGTAGCCGTGGGACCGTAAGAGCTCCTATCAGGTTCGGTTGCGGAGTCTTCGCCAGCAGATGAGGGCGGCGGCGAGGTCGAGGAATCCTTGGTGGATGTCGGTGCGTCGTTCCCAGCGGGTGGCCAGGCGGCGGTAGTGGTGTAGCAGGGC
>NZ_VUOS01000069.1 GCF_009829325.1 Nocardia sp. CY41 | reverse complement strand
AGTTCCCACTGCTTGTCGGTCAGAACCTGGTATCGATCACCGATCGCGGTCGCCACGCACGACATGATGCACGATCGACCCCGACCGCGGGGCCGATCAATTCACCTCATTGGGAGACAGAACCTAGTGCGCACGACCCACTCACCGTGGTCCTGTTTCATTCGATGTTCGGCCTGCGACCGGTGGAGTTGAGCGCTGCCGAGCGCCTGCGCGGCCGCGGTCACCGGGTCCTCACACCTGACCTGTTCGCCGGCTCGGTCGTGGCCGGTCACGGTTCGGCGCCGGCACTCGAGGACGGGTTCGCCCTCATGGAGCGCATCGGCTGGGACACGATCATGGCCCGGGCCCGCGCCGCCGTACGCGATCTACCCGCCGACACCGTTCTCGGTGGATTCTCGATGGGAGTCGGCGTGATCGGCAGCCTGTGGCCCGACCGGCTCGCAGCCGCCGGCGTGTTCCTCCTCCACGCGACCACCATTGTCCCCGAGGGCATCCCCCTCGGCACACCGGTACAGGCCCACGTCGCCGCCGGCGACCGATTCGCACCACCCGACCAACTGGCCGCCTACCAGGCGAGCTCGGCTCATGCCCGCGCCGAGGCCACTCTGCACTCCTACCCCGGTACCGGCCATTTCTACACCGACTCCAGCCTGCCCGACCACGACCCGGACGCCACCCACCGCACCTGGCAACACATCGACGGCCTTCTTCACTGGACACGATCCCGTCGCCACCTCCCGCATCGAACAGGGGCTGACGATGTGGCTGTCGAAGCGCTCGACCGCTGACCCCACAAGACACGCTCGGCTGCGCTTCGTCCGGCTGCGGGCGGAAACAGAAGTGATCATTACATCAGACGTGATTAGATTACAGTAATCTATTGATGCCGCAAGAATCACACCCGATCGATACATCACTGCGGAGCACCACCCCAGAGGCGGGCATCAGAGGCGGCCCACACCGCAGGTGCCCGCATGACCCTCAGCGAACGGCGCTTTTCAAACGACTCACGGTGCATGGCCAGGCAGCCCGCGCCACCCATCGCAACGGTTCGCACGTTGCGCCATCTCGGCCTCCTGTTATCACACAATTACAATACTGATCAACTCATCACATATGAGAGTTCAGTCATAATAATGACGGCACCCGAGACGGCATATGCACAGACTGACGTTTTGCTCAGATACGATTTCGGTGACGATTCCGATGTAGGAGGCCCTGATGACCACCGAACCCGTGGTGCGCAACCGTGTCGATCGGCGCCGCGAGCGCACCCGGAACGCACTACTCGGCGCTGCCCGGAAGTTCTTGTCCGAGGGCCGAACGGCGGTGAGCATTCAGGAGCTAACCGACGCCGCCGACGTCGGATTCGGCTCCTTCTACAACCACTTCGAATCGAAGGAACAGCTCTTCGACGCGGCGGTACGCTCGGCGCTGCAGGTCTACAGCGAGATGCGCGACGGTATCGTCGCCCTCTACGACGACCCGGCCGAAGTGTTCGCGGTGAGTTTTCGCATGACCGGACGCTTGCAGCGGCAGGTTCCGGAAATGATCCGGGTGATCTTGAACTCGGGGATGTCGGTATTGCTGCGCGACGAAGGTCTGGCTCCACGCGCCCGCCACGACATCATCACCGCGCAAGAGGCTGGCCGCTTCGAGCCGATGGACCCTGATATGGCGGTCATGGCGGCAGGCGGGGCCCTACTAGGGCTCCTGCAACTGCTCGACGCGCACCCGGAATCAGACGTCGAGGCGAGAACCGATGAAATGGCCTTCCATGTCCTACGTATGTTCGGAATGAACAAACGATCGGCACACAAACTCAGTACCACCGCCCTGCCGCCACAGCCCCAGCTCTGAACTCGCACTGCATCTTTCAGCGATCGGCATGGAACGGCTCTACGACCAGCACCAGGAAGGTGCCCGCGGATAGCGGAACTCGTGATCCACGTCGCCGATGTTGTTGACGATGCGCAACCACGCCGAGTCGCACGGCACGGCCGCTTATCGACCGGTCGACGTGTAGGCGTGTGCTGCGGTGAGCACCCGAGACTGGTCGGCGACCACTGGTGCGGCATGGACGACGCCGCTCATCGTCGCACGCCCGCCCTGAAGCTCGGAAGTGAGGCACACAGCGCAGACAGATTCCCCTGGCAGCTCTGCACGATTCCGTCGGGCCGGACCACAATCGTCGACGCGCGGCCGCGGCGCATCCAGCGGTACAACTCCGAATCCCGAGGGGCAGATACTACGACGCCGCCCCGTTGCCGGACCACGTCGCGATCTCGCGTCGACGGATTCGCGCGGGTGATGACGGTGTATCGACCACCGACGACGTCGTCGACGCGCTGGTCATGCGCCATTCGATCGTTCGGAACCAAACGACCGGTCAGCCGGTCGTTTATCCGTCTCGCCGCCACCAGCGAGGAGCCCCGCAGCGGTGGAGATTCGCCGCTCGTGACCATCCGCGTCAACCCCGGGATGTGATGCAGATGCGGCGCGACCATGCCACGCAATCGGTTACCCAGTTCGCCCCCCTCGGTCATTGTCAGCCCGGTCAGTTTGGCCAGCCGAATCATTTTGTGCGCGTGCGGCCTTCTCTCCTGCTCATAGGTGTCGAGCACAGACTCGGGCAGCTCGGCGCGCAACACGCCGGCCAGTTTCCAGCTGAGGTTCGCAGCATCGCGCAAGCCCGCGCCCATGCCCTGCCCGATGAACGGCGGGGTCAGGTGCGCCGCATCGCCGAGCAGGAATACGCGCCCCTTACGCCACCGGTCGGCGAGTTGCGCGCGGAAGGTGTACTCGGCGACTCGCACCAATTGCGCACGCCTGTCGCCGAGCCAAGGGGCCAGTAACCGCCGCAGCGCAGCCAAATCCCGATAGTCGTCGGCGTCTTCACCAGGTAATAGGCGAAATTCCCATCGATACCTGGTTTTTCCGATGCGCATGTAGGTCGCGGCGCGATCGGGATCGCAGACCTGGTGCACACCGTCCCAGTGGGGCAGCTCGGCCGTTGTCGCGATGTCGACCACCAGCCAGCGCTGCTGGAATCGCAGGTCCCGCATACGTCCGCCGATCCGACCACGCACCAGGCTGTTCGCCCCGTCGCAACCGAAGACATAGTCCGCCCGTACGGACTGGATCCCCCCGCCTGATCGATCGTTGAATTCCACACGGACGCAGTCTCCCTCGTCGATTACATCGGTGACTTCCGCGTTGCCGCGCACCGTCGCCTCCGGATACCGGGCCAGGTTGCGACGAAGAATCGCTTCCAGTTCCGGCTGATCGAACAGGTTCGCCTCCGGATAGCCGTTGCGACCGGCCGTCGGGTCCCGATCGAATTGCGCCAGTACGCGGTGATTCGGATCCACCAAACGCAAACCCAACGCCGGCCGGGAAACGGCGTCGAACTCTTCACCGACGCCCAGTCGACCCAAAATCCTCCGAATCTCGCCGTCGAGATGAACAGCGCGGGGCTGTGGGTAAACGCCCTCCCACCGCTCCAGCACCAACGATTCGATGCCGTACTGGGCCAGAAGCGTGGCCGCGGTCAGCCCGGTCGGGCCTGCGCCGACGATCACGACTCGGACCGCCAGCGAGTTCACGAGGGCACACCTTTCACCGCCGCCACATACGCGAAGGCAGCCAGGCCGCTACCCAGTGTGGGCGCGAACTCACCGACCCCATCACCGTTGCGGAGATGGCTGGAAACTGCGCCGGCCATCAACAACGCCAGACCACTACCCGCTGCCGCACCGCGCAGCCACAACAGGTCCTCGGACGCGGCGACGGGCGATGCGGTTGCGGTCATCGGCTGTACCTCACGACCGTGCGCTGGCGGCCGAGGTCGATTGCGCCGTCGTCGGTCGCGATCGTGGCCTCCACCATGTCACCGTCCTTCAGGTACTTCGGGTTCTTGGCCTGGCCGGAGAAGAACAGCTTCCACTTCACCTTCGGCGGCAGCAGCGAGCCGATGATTTCCACGGGCTTGGGCGGGGCACTGATCGCGGTACCGACCGGCGTCCCGGTCAGCAGCAAGTCGCCGGCATCCATGCGCTGGAAGCGGGTCAGTTCCCGCAGCGCCTCGACCGGCCGGTAGATCATGTCGGCAACCGTCATGTCCTGACGCGGTTCGCCGTTGACCCACAGCCGCAGTCGCAGGTCGGTGAACCGCTTCAGCTCGTCGGCTTCCAGCAGCACCAGCGCCGGCCCGACCGGAGTGAAGGTAGGATACGACTTCGCCTCGTAGAACTGGGTCTTCGGCAGCTGCACATCGCGAGCGGAGATGTCGTTGGTGACAACCAGGGCCGCGACATAGTCGGCGAGATTCTCGGCGGTGATATCGGAGCCCACCGGCATCTCCCGGCCGAAGACGAGCCCGATCTCCACCTCGTAATCCAGCAGGGACACGTGCGCGGGCCGGATCACATCGTCGTAGGGGCCGCTGATCGATCCCGAGGCCTTGCGAAAGAACGTCAGCGGCACGGTCTCGGGATCGCCACCCGAATCCTTCACGTGCGAGGCGAAGTTCGTCATCTGCGCCACCACGCGGCACGGCGTCGATACCGGTGAGATCAGGGAAAGACTCCCCATCGCAACGACATCGGCGGACTCGGACGCGGCGATGACAGCGTCGCGGTCGGCCAGGAGCTCCCGAGTGGTGGTCGCGGCGGTGTCGACCCGGGCGGCACCAGCGGGCGTTTGCACCCACCAGCCGTCGGCGGTGCGGAGTACGGAGATGGTCATGAGTTGGCTACTTTCAACAGGCCGCGCAGGCGGCGGAGATCGAATTCGTTGTCCTCGCGTAGCGCGTCGACGACCGCGCGTAGTTCACGTAATGACTCGACTCCGGGCTTGATGCCGAGGAAGTCGGTGGTGACCGGGGGTCCCCACTGAGCCAGACCCGAGGCGGTCATCGGAGCCCAGCCGGGCTCCACCGTGGAATCGAACATGTCGCCGTCGCTGAAGTGCTCGACCATGAACCCGTCCGGATCACGCCAGTAGTCGAAGATCTGGCTGCCCTGGATATGCCGGCCGATTCCCCAAGATCGGCGATAACCGTGTTCGCGCAGATACTCACCGCCCGCGGCCAGGGCATCGAGGTCGGCCACCTGATATGCCGAATGCACGTACCGGTTGGACGGGCCCAAGGTCAGGGCGAGCGTGTGATGGTCGGCGGGCGTTCCCGCTCGATCGCAGCGGATGAAACTCATGACCGGGCCCCGCTCCCGCTGACCGGGATAGTAGAGGAAGTCACTGACGATCAATCCGAGATTGTCCAGGTACCAGTCGAGAGTCTGCCGGTATTTCGTGGTCTGCACGACGACGTGCCCTACCCGTTGTACCCGCGCCGGGGCTCGCGCCGGCCGCTGCGTGGCGTTGACTCGCACCACCTCGTGCCCCATGTTCAGCGTGTGGGGTTGCTGCGGGGTGAGAGCCGCGAGCTCATGGGTGTCGGCAACCACCCGCACCCGCAGCCCGCTCGGATCGGCAAGATCGACGGTCGACCCCCCGAGCGACTCGTCCAGTCGTACCACTCGGCCGCCGGACACCTCGGACAGGCGCAGGAGGTCTGCGGAATCGGCGGCGCGAAATGCCGGGCCGACGAATCGCGATCGAGCGCCGCGCCGGATCAGCACACACGGCGCGCCTGGGTCCGTTCCCCGCAGCTGCAACCGATCGGTCGTCCGCAGCGCCGTGGCGAAGCCGAAGGCCTGAGCGAAGACCTCGGCTTTGCGGAGATCGGGCTTCTCGAATTCCAGCCACGCGAGGTCGAGCACCTTGACGACCGGATTGCGCGCCCGGCCGGGATGCTCTCCCGGCAGCGCGCCGTGCTCACTGTGCAGGCCGCTGTGCACGTCGTGATGGCCGCTCATCTACCACTCCCTCCGGTTGCTGACGATATCGTCACTTACGAAGGTATCCGCAGTCAAGGGTATCTGACAATTTCGTCAGGATTGACAAGAGAAGTTACGATGGCGAGCGCGTACGTCAGATGAGGTGATGCAGCGATGCCGCACAGACCGGTCCCGAGCCGAACCGGCTCGAGCGCCGCAAGGAACACACCCGCGCCGCACTCGTGTCGGCAGCGCAAGCGCTGATAGCGGACGGAAAGCTGAAGTGCCGATCGTCGAGATCACCCAGGGCAGCCGACGTCGGATGGGATCGTTCTACAACCATTTCCAAAGCCGCGAGGAGCTGTTCCGAGCGGCGGCGGAGGAGGCTCTCGATCGACACGGCTCCGTACTCGACCTGCTCTGCGAAGACCTGGACGATCCGGCGCAGGTGTTCGCTCAGTCCGAACACCGTGGGACCGTTCAGTCCTGCCGACTTCAGTCCACCGGCGAGCCTGAAACAATCCGGTGCGCCCAAGCGCGGCAATCGCTCACCGCACCAGATCACTCATGGCCCTCACCCCGCTGCCGCGTGATACATCTCCCGATGCTCCGCCCACGGACGCGCCCGCTCCTCCGCACTCATCGCCAACAACGCCCGCAACTTGCCCCACGCCACCTCATCGACCGGCGTATACACCTGCATCCACGCATTCGGCACCGACGGCAACGACATACTCGTCAAAAACATCTCCAACTCCCCCACCGCCAAATTCCGCACCGACTTCGTCCGGCTCAGCGGCACCGCCACATCATTCAATGCCCACAACGACGCGAAGTTCTCGCTTTCGGTACACAACTCCGCGATGAAGTCCTCCCACTGCGGGTCCCCCAGGTTCTTCGCGTACGCACCCCGCAGATACCCCACCATCCGCCGCAAATCATCCCAATTATGCCGATACGCGTTGCAGCACTCCGGAGTCAAGAACACCCGCCGCGCCACATTCCGCTCTCCCGCCAAAAACCCCGGGCACAACGCCTCATACGAAGAGTTGTGCGCCAACACGTCATACCTCGCACTCAACACCACACCCGGCAACGGCTCCAAATGATCCAAAATCACCTGCAACTCCTCCGGCAACGCCGACCCCGCATCCACCGAAGGCACCGTCGGCACATCCGCCAACCGATACAAATGCGCCTTCTCCGCCGCATCCAACGACAACGTCCGCGCCACCGAATTCAGAACCTGCACACTGACGTTGATTTCGCGACCCTGTTCAAGCCAAGTGTACCAAGTTATTCCAATTCCGGATAATTGGGCGACTTCTTCGCGGCGCAATCCGGGAGTTCGCCGACGTGTTCCTGCCGGAATTCCGACATCCTCTGGCGATATACGTGCTCGCCGGGATTTGAGGAAGGCACCCAATTCCGCGCGTCGGGCCTTCCGCACTGCCCGGACGTCGACTACATCGGTCATCCTCTGATCCTTCCGCACCATGCCACAGGTATCCAGTTACTGTCAGTACTAGTTTCGGCCGCCATCGGCCAACGGCCGCCAGCAATAGAGTCCACGCCAGCGGGTACACCGAACCCCGGGTTGTTTTCCCGCGGCGGACAGAATCGTCACCCGCACCAGCGACCGGATGATGTCGCGCTTCACTTCCAGCGGGGTCAGCTCCGGATCGTGCCACTTGACCCGCGCATCCGGGCCTGCCGCGACAGCCACGTGCGGCATGGGTAGAGCCGCTTGGACTCTCCGCTCCGCCGCCTCGATCAGCGGTGCCTTCTTCGTTACCCCACTTGCGCCGCGACACAACCGGCCCGTCGCACTTCCAACACCGCAATAGCCCCGACAGCAACCACATCGGTGTACTCCCGTGAGAGGCCCCCCGGCGAGGATCATCCGTGATGTTCGGTTCGGCCTCGCTGGGTACGCCAGTGGAGTGGTGCGGCGGAGTGAGGTGCTCGAAGGCGTCACGGCGTTCCTGGCTACCGCGGTGGCCGGGTTGCTTCTGGTCGTCCCGCTCAGCTTCGGTCGCACCTGCCATTGCACGCCCTATCAGGTCAACCGGCTGGTGCTCAGCGTGCCGCGCGAGGCGGCGATCGGTGTGCTGGTCGCGGCGGTCACCGCGGTGGTCGCGGTCAGCCTTGCTCGGGCGCGCACCGCGTGGTGGATCGCGCTCACGGCGACCTTGGTGCTGCTGGTCACGCACACCGTCGAAGCGAACAGCGCCTCCCCCGACATCCTCACGACCACCGCTTACCTCGATGCGATAGGCAGCGGGATCCTGTTCGGCGCGACGGGCGTGGCCGTACTCGGCCGCCGCGGACCGGGAACGGGGTTCGTGCTGGGTGGTGTCGGGGGTTTCGTGGTCATCACGCTCTCGCAGGCGTCGGGACTGCTCGGCAACCCGCATCGGGCGACGTCCGAACCGCACGTGTGGTCGGTGTTCGGATCGCCGCCGCTGTGGTTGCTCGCCGCGGTGGGCGTACTGATCCTGGCCTGCCAGGTGCTCACCCGGCAGCGCTTCACCCCGGAGCCGATCTATCCGGAGTTGCCGCTGAGCCCCGTCATCGCCGCGATCGTGCTCGTGATGAGCGAGTTGGCCGTGGCGGAGTGGCGCTTCCGCCACGGCGACGGCAGCATCGAACTCGTCGTGACGGCGCTGTGCACGCTGCTGGCCACGACCGCCGCCGCATGGCTGCTCCCACGCCGGGACGGAATCATGATCTATCTGGCGGTCGGGCTCAGCGCCACCGGCAGCGCGGTGGGCAGCGGACCGCGACCCGCGTGGAGTGTGCCCCTGCTGCTGGGGTTGATCCTGTTGGGATACCTCGGCGGAAATCGGATGTCTGATCCGCTGATCGGTGCCGGGTTGCTCACAGCGGTGGCGCTGTTCGCGGCCCTGGTTCCGCCGGGTGGGGTGCGCAACCTCGGCACTGCCGCGCTCGCCGTGGTAGCGGGTTACTGCGCGTCCTACATCCAGCCCAGAACGGCGGGCAGCATTCTGGCCATCGCCATCCTGTGGCGGCCCTCGACCGTGGCGCCGATTCGAACCGAATCGTTCGACTGGACGATGGTCTCGCCGCATCGGCTCCTCGACCGGGGCCCGGTCACGGTCCTCTCGGGTTCGGAATGGGCGGCATTCGCCATCGTGGCCGGCTGCGGTATCGGGATGGTGCTGCGCGCCCTGCCGAAGAGCAGAGCACCCGCGCCGCGCCGCGCACCGATGGCGGCGATACGGGAAGTGATCGCCCGCGCGTCGGGGACTCGACACGAGCACATGGAGCCGAGCTAGGTGTACCCGGCCATCAGGTTGGTTGCAGTCGGCTGATGGGCGGATGACCGTCGAGTGCACTGTGGCGTCGTCGAGTGTTGTAGTACTCGATCCACGGTGCAAGGGCTGCGGCGCGTTCGGTG
>NZ_VUOS01000068.1 GCF_009829325.1 Nocardia sp. CY41 | reverse complement strand
TCGACGGGGCCTCGATATCCCGTCGAGGAAGTTCGCCTCACTACCGCTTCGGCCCCGGATCCTGCACCGGGGCCGAAGTCGCGTCCAGGAGAGTTCTCGACCGGCCGCCGGGATCCGACGACTGTTGTGCGAAGATTCCGGTTTCGAGCACGGAACTGAGCTTGTGATTGACGTGCTGTCGGTCTACCGAATGATGGGCGCTTCGCCGGGGTGGCTGATGTCGATGTCCGGTCCGTCGCCGAGTTTTCTGGCGAATGTGCGTTCGTCGTCTTCGGTGGCGATGGCCAGCGGGGCGCCGGTCGCTCCGTCGATGCTGATGCCGTAGCCCTGCTTGAGCACGGTGAATCCGAGGCACCGGTAGAACGGCCCCAACTGCCGATCGGCGGGAAAGGACCCGTACACCAGGTGCACGTGAGCCTTCTCCAGCACCTCGAGGGCGTATTCGACCATGGTGGTGGCGATACGTCGGCGCTGATACTCCGGCTCGACGGTGACGATCTCGAGTTTCATCACCCGCACCAGCGTCTGCATCTGCGCCTGCACGCCGAAGGGCTGGACACCGTCGATGAGCCATCGTTGCGGCCGGGCGACCAGGCCGCCGATGACTCGACCATCCACACGGGCGCTGAGCACGATGCTGCGCGAACAGATGGTGGTTTCAGGACCCTGCGCGGCGATCATCTCGCTCAGCACGCCAGGCAGGTCCGGTACCAGGGTCGAGCTGAGCTGGTCGCGGGCCCACGCGTCGGCGAGCGTGGGCCCGATCCGGCCCAGCGGACTGCTCTCCACCCCCACCGATCGGGCCCACCGACGGAAGTGCCGCTGAATGTCCTTGCCCGTCGCGTATCCGATCTCCACTGTGTGCTTCGCTGATGTCCCCATCGACGAATTGTGGCGCAGGACACCGACACTCGGCGGTGAGTTGACCACACTCGCAGTTCAGGCCACGTTGTCGGCGGCTCGGGCCATGCTGGTTGTCTATGCCAGGCTGATATGGAGGGGGATGAGTTACCGATGCCGAAGTCCAAGGGGCGCAAGCCAAAAGACCACGCACGCCGATCCAACGGCCGGGCTGGCGCACGCAGCAGCGGCTACACCGCGGGCCGGTTGGGTATCCCGCCGCAGGTCATCGCGAACATGCTCGCCGCTGCGCCGCCGGACCAGCTGGTGGAGATGTTGCCGCCGATGCTGTTGTTGCACCTCTCCCGCGGTGTGCAGGCCAATCTGTGTGTCTCGGCTGCGATCACGCTGCAGCATGCCTACGACATGATCGGTGTCCAAGCCCGACCGACCGCGGTCGAGCTGGTGATCGCCCATCGCACGCGAGGGACGTTGACCCGCTACGGCGGCGGTGGGGCATTCTTCGAAGGAGAGCACTTCAACGGGCACTGTGTGCTGTGGCTGCCCGGATCGGGTCGGTGGATCGACGCGACCGTGACGCAGTACCCGGAGGCTCGCGCCTCGTTGCCGATGCCGGTGATCGGCCGCGCGGCCGATCACACTTGGAGGTGGAGCGGCATCGCGCGCGGCCTATGCCGAAGGTCGGCTCTCGGTGGGCTCGCATATGACGGTGCCTCGAGAGGAACTGGTCCTGGACTACACCGTCGTCGCGGCCGACGACAGCATGTTCACCGATGCTCTCGCCGCCGACCCGGTCATGGCCGCGCGGTTGCGCTGTGCTGGAGTCGATCTCTCTTCCGCCTCGGTCGAGTGGTGGCGCGAGCCCGGAATCGTCGAGCGAGTCCGCGCCGCGCCGTACCCGCGGCTGCACGCGTTGCTCGATGCGGTCGGGCAGGCTCCGGTGCACATCGACGGCGAGGGGAATTGGTTCTTCCAGACTGCGCCTGAGCAGCGCGCCCGGCTCGATGAACTGCTGACCGTCTGAACTGACCCGCTCAGACCCGCGCAGTTGCGCCGGAATGAGGTAGCCCAGGATGTAGAACAGCCCCCGGAACCTTGGTTTCAAGACACTTGCGATTCCGTGCGTGTCGGCGGCGGCTCCGAGGGTGGGGATTTTGGCGGGGGCAGTCGGTGACGTCCAGGCCACCCGCGAACACTGCAACGCATAACCGCACCCTGACGTGAGCCGAAACGACCCCGGCTCCCTCACTGTCGGCTAATGAGGGAGCCGGGGCCGTTGCCTACCTGCGGGTGCCGCGCCCCCGGTGTTGTGAGGACCGGGCGCGACGGAATCCATCTGATCACGAGCTACGTTGTGCGAAAAAGCTTTTGATACAGCATTCATCGAATGCAGTCGAAAGAGGAGAAGCTGCGCCGCTATCCGCAGGTCTCACGGAACGCGGGCAAACTGGCCGAGGCGGTGCGGGTGCTGCTGGAGATGGTGGAGATCGATCAGGGCATCGAGCTGGGGGTGGTGTGGGATCTGATCGAGGCGAAGGTGACCGGCACCGTGTTGCGGTCGGCGGTCGCGGTCATCGACGAATTGGTCCCGCCCGGGGACGCCGAACTGGACGGTCAGCGCGCTGAGGAGCTGGCCGGCCGGTTCGCGACCGTGCGGCCTTTTCTGCCCCGGTTGCTGCGCGGCCTGGCCTTCGGTGCGACCCCTGAGGGTGCGCCAGTACTGGCTGCGATGCGCATTCTGGCCGAGCTGATCACGGCGAAACCCGGCAAGCCGGGAGCGCGGTGGCTCGATGCTCACCGGGTCGATCACGACCTGATCGGCGGCGCGTGGTCCCGGCTGGTCTATGTGACCGGTCGCCCGGCCGAAACCGTCGATCGGGCCGCGTACACGTTCTGTGTGCTCGAGCAGTTCCACCGTCATCTCAAGCACCGCAACATCTTCGTGGAGGCTTCGTCGAAATGGCGTGATCCTCGCGCGCACCTGCTGACCGGCGCGAGTTGGGAAACCGCCCGCGAGGCCGGACTCAACGCACTCGGTCTACCGCACGAGCCGTCGACGATACTCGCCGAGCATGCCGAAGCACTGGATACCGCGTATCGGGAGGTCGCGGCCCGGCTCGACGGCGATACGCCGGCCACGGTCGACGACGACGGCAAGCTGCACGCCGCCGCGCTGACCGCGGTACCCGATCCGCCGAGCCTGACCGATCTGCGCCGCCGGGTGGAGGCGATGCTGCCGCGCATCGATCTGCCCGAGCTGGTGCTGGAGGTGATGTCGTGGCATCCCGGGTTCACCGAGGCCTTCACCCACGCCTCCGGCAATCCGGCTCGGGTCGCCGATCTCGGTTTGTCGGTCGCGGCGGTGTTGTGCGCGCACGCGATGAACGTCGGGTTCGGGCCGGTCACCAGCCCCGGGGTGGAAGCGTTGACCCGGGACCGGCTGCACCACGTCGACCAGTCCTACATCCGGTTCGACACCCTGGCCGCCGCCAACACCGCCCTGGTCGAGGCCCAGGCCCGGATCCCGCTGGCCCAGGCCTGGGGCGGTGGGCTGGTCGCGTCGGTGGACGGGCTGCGGTTCGTGGTCCCGGTGCGCACCATCCACGCCCGCCCGAACGCGAAGTACTTCGGCCGCAAACGCGGGATCACCTGGCTGAACATGATCAACGACCAAGCCTCCGGACTTGCCGCCCAGGTGCTGTCGGGGACCCCGCGTGATTCGCTGCATGCGGTGGATGTGGTGCTGCGACAGCAGGGTGGGACGGTGCCGGAGGTGATCATCACCGATACCGGTTCCTACAGCGATATCGTGTTCGGCCTGCTGCACCTGCTCGGCCGCCAATACCGCCCGCAGCTGGCAAACCTGCCCGACCAGCGGTTGTGGCGCATCGACCCGGCCGCCGACTACGGCCCCCTGGACAAGGCCGCCCGCGGTCGCATCGATGTCGAGCGGATCGGCCGGCACTGGGAGGACATGTGCCGGATCGCGGTATCCATCCACACCGGCGAAGTGTCCGCGCACGAGGTCACACGCATGATCTCCCGCGACGGACAACCGACCTCACTCGGGCACGCGGTCGCGCATTTCGGGCGGATCTTCAAGACCCTGCACGTGCTGCGGCTCGCCGACGACGAACCCTACCGCCGCGAGATCAAAGCCCAGGCCAACGTCACCGAGGGCCGCCACGATCTCGCGCGCCGGATCTTCCACGGCCGCAAAGGCGAGATGACCCGGGTCTACTACGAAGGGATGGAAGACCAGCTCTCCGCGCTCGGCCTGGTGTTGAACTGCGTGGTGCTGTGGAACACCGTCTACATGGACCGCGTGCTGGCCGAGCTGCGCGGCCAGGGTTACCCGGTGCTGGATGCGGATGTGGCCCGGCTCTCGCCGTTCATCAGGAGCCACATCGGCATCGACGGGCACTACAGCTTTCATCTACCCGATCTCGGTGGAACCCACCGACCGTTGCGCGATCCCGACTCTCGTGACGACGAATGAGGCATGTCTTCGAGGAATCGAGCTGCGGGGGACATGCCGGACGGTGTTTTCGGAGACGTGGGGATGCGGGACTGTATCGGACGACGCCGACAGCGCTTCACCGCCCGTGGCGTCGTTCGTAGGCCTCGCGTTCTGCGGCGTGTTTCTGGCGCTCTCGCGCATCGGCCAGTGCCGGGTCGAGTCCGTGCTTGGCAAGGCGGTGGCGGCGGTAGACGTACATGAGCGCGGTGGTGAAGTAGATCAGTGGCAGGTACAGCAGCGCCATCATCGCCAACCCCATCCACAGCGGTCCCGGAATGAGCAGGAACACGCACAGCGGTGCCATGATCGGCAGCAGGATCCGCAGATGGTATCGGCGTGCCGCGCCGGGGCCGGTGAGGTCGTCGATCACCCATTGGTGCATCGACGGTGGCAGGGTCGCGCCGGCGATATAGCGCACACGCTGGGTCAAGGTCGGCGTTGCCGGTTCGCCGCTCATCGAATTCCGCTGACGGGTTCGGGAAGTTCGCCGCGCGCGTGAGCGATCGCGTCGACCGTGTTGTCGAAGATTGCTTCCTCGCCCGCAGCAGGTAGAGCACCGATCGCGGTGAGGCGGCGGAGGTGATCGGCGCGCAGCCCGGACATGAGGACGGTGATGTGGTGGTGTTCGAGCTTTCCGATGGCGTCTTTGAGCACGAGCGCACCGGTGGTGTCGAGGGCGGTGATGCGAGACATCCGCAGGATGACGACTTTCACGTCGGAGACGTCGGCCAGTTCGAGCAGGAATCGGTGCGCGGCAGCGAAGAACAGCGGGCCCTCGATGCGGTAGGCGACGATGTGGTCGCGCAGCAGGTCGTGTTCTTCGGTGAGGTGGTCGCCCTCGTCGAGGGGGACCTGGTCCAGGCGGGCTTCGCGGGCGACCGAACGCAGGGCCAGCAGGACCGCGATCCCGACACCGATAGCGACGGCGGTGACGAGGTCGAAGGCGACGGTGGCGGCGAAGGTGATCACCATGATCGCGGTGTCACCGCGGGAGGCGCGGGCGATCGCGGCCAGGGACGCGGTTTCGACCATCCGCACCGTGGTGGCCAGCAGGACACCGGCGAGGGCGGCCAGCGGTATCTGGGCGACCAGTGGTGCGGCGAGGTAGAGCAGGGCGGCCAGCACGACCGCGTGGGTGAGGGCGGCGAGGCGGGTGCGGGCACCGGATCGGACGTTGACGGCGGTGCGGGCGATCGCGCCGGTGGCGGGGACGCCACCGAATAGTGGTGCGGCGATGTTGGCCAGGCCCTGGCCGAACAGTTCGCGGTCGGGGTTGTGGCGTGTGCCCACCGACATCGAATCTGCGGCGGTGGCCGACAGCAGTGATTCCAGCGCGGCGAGCGCGGCCACGGCCAGCGCGGGAGCGATCAGCGAGGCGAGCTGGCCGGGGTCGAGGAACCCGAGGGAGGGGGCGGGCAGCCCCGCGGGCAGGGCCCCGATACGGGTGAGGTCGAGCCCGGCGAGTCCGGCCACAGCGGTGGCGACCGCGACCGCCAGGAGCGCGAATGGCAGTTTGGGCAGGTAGCGGCCGCCGATCAGCACGGCGGCGGCGACCAGCAGCGCGGTGACCGGCGGGGCGGGGTGGGGATGGTCGAGGTAGCGGCCGACTGCGTCGGAGGCCAGCTGCCACATCTTCTCGCCCTCGGCCTCGCCGACGCCGAGGGCCGATGGGAACTGCTGCAACGCGATCACCACAGCGATACCCGCGGTGAATCCCTCGATCACCGGCGCCGGCATATAGCGGACCGCGCGACCGACACCGGCGGCGGCGAGAACGACCAGTACCACACCGGCCATCAATCCGACGGCGAGTACGCCGGGTCCGCCGTGTTCGGCCATGATCGGCAGCAACACCACGGTCATGGCGCCGGTAGGACCGGACACCTGGAACCGGGAGCCACCGAACACCGCGGCCACCACACCGGCGATGATCGCGGTGGCCAGGCCCGCAGCGGCACCGAGACCGGAACTGATCCCGAACCCGAGTGCCAACGGCAATGCCACCAGCGCGACGATGACACCGGCGAGCAAGTCCGGGCCCGGGCGGCGCAGCGTCGGCGTCCAGTCCGCCCGAGTGGGCAGCAGCGCGCGCAGGGTCACGACGCACCTGCGGCGGTGTCGGCGGGTCGGGCCGGGGTGTGGGCCAGGCGGTTCTTCAGCGCGGCGAGCTGATCACACAGCGGATTGGGTAGCGTGTCGGCACCGATGCTGGCGTACCAATCCTCGATGGAAGCGACTTCGGCGGCCCATTCGTCGTGGTGGACTTCGAGCGCGGCCCGTGCCGAGCGTTGGTCCGCTTCGGAGAATCCGGACAGGTCCAGCGAGCGCGGCACCGGGACATAGCCGATCGCGGTGGCGTCGGCTGCCGCGGTGCCTTCGATCCGTTCCAGCGCCCATTTCAGCACGCGCACGTTGTCGCCGAATCCTGGCCACAGGAACCGTCCGTCGGCGTCGCGGCGGAACCAGTTGACCTGGAAGATCTTCGGCAGCTTGCCCGGGTCCGCTGTTTCGCCGAGGTGCAGCCAGTGCGCGAAGTAGTCACCGACGTGATACCCGAGAAACGGCAGCATCGCCATCGGGTCCCGGCGCATCACACCGACCCGGCCCGCAGCGGCGGCAGTGGTTTCCGAGGACAGCACCGAGGCGGTGAACACCCCGTGGGTCCAGTCGAAGGATTCGGCGATCAACGGGATCGTGGTGGCACGGCGGCCGCCGAAGAAGATCGCCGACAGCGGCACCCCGGCCGGGTCGTCCCATTCCGGGGCCACCGACGGGCACTGCTCGATCGGGGTGCAGTACCGCGAGTTCGGATGCGCGGCCGGCCCGGTCGCGGACTCGGGAGTCCAGTCGTTGCCACGCCAATCGGTCAGATGCGGCGGTGGGGTGTCGGTGAGTCCTTCCCACCACACATCCCCGTCATCGGTGAGAGCGGTGTTGGTGAAGATCGAATTGCCACGGGAGATGGTGGCGATCGCGTTCGGGTTGGTCTTCGCCCCGGTGCCCGGGGCGACACCGAAGAACCCGGCCTCCGGGTTCACCGCATACAACCGGCCGTCAGGACCGAACCGCAACCAGGCGATATCATCGCCGACCGTTTCGGCCTTCCAATCCTCCAGGGCGGGTTCGAGCATGGCGAGGTTGGTTTTGCCGCAGGAGGACGGGAACGCCGCCGCCACATAATGGGTACGGCCCTGCGGGGAAGTGAGTTTGAGGATCAGCATGTGCTCGGCCAGCCACCCCTCGTCGCGGGCCAGAACCGAGGCGATCCGCAGCGCGAAGCACTTCTTGCCCAGCAGGGCGTTGCCGCCGTAGCCGGAGCCGTAACTCCAGATGGTGCGGTCTTCGGGGAAATGCGCAATGTATTTCGTGTGGTCACACGGCCACGCCACATCCGCCTGTCCCGGGCTCAGCGGTGCACCGACCGAGTGCAGACACTGGACGAACTCCGCTGCCGCGCCGAGCTTGTTCCACACCGAGGCTCCGGAGCGGGTCATGATCTGCATCGACACCGCCACATACTCCGAATCGGTGATCTGCACACCGTATTTCGGGTCCTCGGCATCGAGTGGACCCATGCAGAACGCGATCACATACATGGTGCGCCCGGCCATCGCACCGCGATAGTGCTCGCTCATCACCGTGCGCATATCCACCGGATCCACCCAATTGTTCGTCGGCCCCGCATCCCGCTTGTCTCGAGAGCAGATGAAGGTGCGGTCCTCCACCCGCGCCACATCCTCGGGATCAGAGACACACCAGAACGAGTTCGGCTTCCCCGACAACGCCACAAAGGTGCCCTTGTCCACCAAGCGAGCGGTCAACCGATCCCACTCCTCCCGGGTCCCATCGCACCACACCACATCCTCGGGCGCGGTCAGATCCGCGACCTCGGCCACCCACGCCAAGACCTGCGCATGACCAGTGGGCGCGGCCACCGGCGCCATCGCCGGCGCGGGCATGTGATCGGTATCCACCACTATCTCCTCCGTAAACAACTAGATGACTATGTAGGAAAATATGCAAACAGGAACCCGCGGTTTTCCCCACCCAATACGCGCCGCGAGGATCGCCGAGAGCCCGAACCGTCAGGCGGGCTGTTCCAGAACCTCCGCCTGACCCGCCACCACCCCGGTCAAGATGGCCCGCGCCGCGGTCAGCAGCTGCGCCACCTGCGGCGAGGTCAGCTCATAGGTCACCGACAAACCCTCCCGGCGACTGGTGATCAACCCTGCCCGCCGCAACACGGCCAGCTGCTGCGACAAATTCGCCGCCTCGACATCGATATCGGCCAGCATCTCCGACACCGCATGCTCCCGCTGACTGAGCAACTCCAGCACCCGAATCCGCACCGGATGTCCCAACGTCTTGAAGAACTCCGCCTTCATCTGATACAAGGGCCTGCTCGATCCCGGCATCTTCCCGCCTTTCGGTCGACCACCCTGCTATTTGCATAGATTAGCAAGCAGAAAACCTACCGGGCCCGCCGCAACCCGCATCGAGTCGTATCTCACATCGTGAACACAGGCTCGGTGCCACACAGTGCACTCCAAGGCACCGGCGATGGCCTGTAGATTTCACGCATGGGCGACCAGCACACTGCTGCCCACCACTACCTCCCCGCCGGAGCCGACGTGGCAGCGGCCCTGCACGACGGTGACGAACAGGCCCTGCACGCAGTGTGGAGCACCTACCAACGCCGCCGCCTGCTCCGCGCTGCCCTGACCGGACTCGCAACCTCCGACACCACCGATACCGATCCCCGGCCCGCCGCCGACCACCTCCGCGTCACACTCACCGAACACGCCGCACTGGCCGAGGTCACCTCAGCGCAGGCCCTGGAAGCCAACCGCCGCCTCATCGAACTTCTCACCACCTGATGCTCCTATTTGTGTCAAGTCATGCTGCGGCGAGCCATGCGCGATAGCGTTGGGCGAGTTCGTAGTCGGGGTAGGTGCCTAGTTCGGTGCGGCAGATTTTGGTGACGTAGGTGCCCATTGCGG
>NZ_VUOS01000067.1 GCF_009829325.1 Nocardia sp. CY41 | reverse complement strand
CATTTACCACCGCCCGCGACACCCTCGCCAGGGCTACCCGTCACCCCAGTCCAGCGGCGGTAACGTCGACGGGGCCTCGATATCCCGTCGAGGAAGTTCGCCTCACTACCGCTTCGGCCCCGGATCCGGGACTGTGGATCTAACGGTGTTTGCGGCCTGACGCGCTGAACGATGTTCAGTGGGAAGGTGCCGTGATGACGACACTTGGTGCCGTGGCGAGGGAGAAGGCCGAGGCGTCGGCCGAACAGCTGGCAGCGGCGGAGTTGGTGCGGATGGCCAAGGAACAGGGCTTGTCCCTGACCGGGCCGAACGGGCTGCTCAAACAGTTCACCAAGACCGTCCTCGAGACGGCGTTGAACGAGGAGATGACCGAACACCTGGGCTTCGAGCCGAACCAGGCGCCAGCCGAGCGGGACTCGGCGGACGTGCGCAACGGGACCAGGCCCAAGACGGCCTGAGGGCCTGCTGCGCGCCTGCAACTCGGGCCGCGGCGGGCAATGCCAGCGCGTCCCACACTTCGACCGGCTCCACCGCGTCCACCCATCCGGAAGCCGCGACACGCCCGATACCAGTCACTCGGCATCGCGTCTGCACCAGACCGACCTGAAACCCGCCGGCACATGCCGAAGTGCGCTGAATCTCGGCGGTCCGACCCTTCGAGATCCTGGGCAACGCCGAGGATCTGCCGATCACCGAGCACGCGACCGATACCCACGGGGATATTGGTCAACTTCGCGTTGTCCGACCTGCTCGGCATGCAGCTCTCGCCTCGTATCCGGGACCTGGGCAACGATCACCTTTTCACCGCTGTAATTCACAGGCGTGCTCGTCACGGGCGGGCCCGCAAAAAACACACACCGACCAGATGGGTAGCCCGATTTAGGTTGTCGTGCAGCGAGCACGACTCCGGTACAACGGCGTCATCGGAGCCCCTGCCTTCGATGATGGCGTCGGTAGGCCGGCAAGGGAGCCTGTCGTGCAGGCGGGATTCTGCCAACGCTAACGAGCCACAAACCCCTGAAACTGGTTCTATGATGACTGCACTACTACCTCTTGCCTACGGGTACCTGCGCGATGACCTGATCAACGACGGCGACCGCAACAAGGGCGAGGACATGTTGCGGGCTGCGGCCACATCGCTGGGCTACGAGCTGGCCACCGTGTGCCATGAACCGCCACCGCAGAGCGGACTGCTTCCACCGGCGTTCGTCGACCTGATCCAGGAATGCCGCCGCGCCGCTGCGCACCTGGTGATCACCGTGCAGGGGCACCTGTCGAACATGTCGATCTCCCGGATGATTTTGCAGGAGATCCTGCACGCACGCATCGAGGCCATCGTCCACGAAATCGGGCACTGAACGGGGCGTGAGGACGTGAGGAGCAGTGGCGCGTAATCCAGCGGTGGCGCAAAGACGACCTGGGTGTTTGCCGCCGGGCGAGCCTTCGAAGTCGTCTGTACCCCGCATAGTTCCAGAGTCGACCCACTGTCGACCCAGTCGAAACACCAGGTCGCTATCCGCGCTATCGCCCATAGCGAGTAACTATCTGCCATAACGCGCTACCGCCCGATTTCTCAACGATGTTCCCCGACCCCATTCCGCACTGCCGGTCGACCTGCGGAAATCACGGTCTACGGCGCCCGGCTCATCGGCCGTCCGCAGATCCCGCCAGGCGTCGCTGAGTAAGTGGCACAGGCGTATGACAACGCGGGCACGGTAACAGCTTTCGGACGATCCGGTGTAGGAACCAAGATCATCTCCGGTGTTGCCGTGCCCGCCCACGACAACACGCTCGAACCCGCAGGTCAAACCCTCACATCACGACTTTGTCGGCCCCCTGGGTCGGCGGGTGGTTTCGGTTCGGACCTGGTCGATGAGGGCTTTGGGGATGTGCCCGATGATGTCCTCGCGTGAGGTGATGGCCAGTTTCTGTAAGACCGCCGCGATTTGCGTATCGATGGTTCGGGTGGATTTGCCTCGGCGGGCGGCGATGGCAGGGTTGGTCCACCCGGCCGCAGCCAGGACAGCGACCAGCTGCTCGGCCCCGGTCAGCTGGCGCCACAGCGACCCGGTGGCCTTGTCCGATGGGGTGTGGAGGGACAGGGTGCCCAGGGCGAGCCGTTGCAACTCGCCCAGTTCGGGACGCAGCCGCGTTCCTCGGGCTTCTTCCGCAGCGAAGACGTCGGGTCCGAGTATCCGGCGGGCGACGGCGACGGCCTTGGCGGATTCGTCGGCGAAGGGCCCCATCTCTTCGATAGGCATCCCGAGCCTGCCTCGCTGTGTTCTGCTACCGCCGGCGAGTCGAGCGATTTCGGTGGCCAGTGCGACGAGCGCGTCGCGGTCGGGGTTTTCGGCCGTGAGCGAGTCGGTAATGAGCTGTGCCAACGACCAGGTCCGAAATCGTACTGGATACACAGAGCTGAACTGATCACGGATGGACAGTTGATATGCCAGTATCCGCCGTTGAACAGCCAACGCTTCGGTGGGGTTGCCGTGTTTGGTCAAGGTGATCGTCCAGACCAGCTCCGCCCAGGAGATCAACCACCCCGCTCCGGAGGCCCTGGCACGGTCGAGGTTGCCCCGCGCGAACTCGTAGGCCTGTTGTCGGGTGCCGAGCAGGCTGGCGGCGGTGGCCGCGAACATGTCGCTCATTGCCTCGCCGGCGCCGTTGCCGAGCCGATGAAACTTCTCGCGCGCTCGGTTCAGGACGGTGATGGCTCGGACATCGCTGTGAGCAAAAAGTAGTTCGGTGCCCCATGCCAATTCGACAGGAGCGGGCAGGCCGATATCGGTCTGGGCCGTGTTACGCCAGTCGGCTCTGGCATGCGGGTCGGGTAGGCAGGCAGCGACACAGTCCTCGAGCATCTGCTCAGCGACCGCGCCCTCGCTCATGATCAGACTCAGCCATACGAGCCAACCCACCGTCTCGACCTGGAGTTGGGTGGGTTGCGGGGTCAGCGCACGGCTGGCCTGCAGGCAGCGTTCGGTCCAGCGCCGCATCTCCCGAAACGAACCCTTGACGAAGGGCACTCGTAGGGCGAGCAGCCCGGCACAGATTTCCAAGCCGACCGCGGCCTCGCCCGGTGTGGTGATGCTTGTGTCGATGGCGACCAGGATGTTGTCCCAGGAGGCCCGGGCCCAGTCCATCAGGTCTTGTTCGGCTGGGCTGACACAGGTGGCCGCCGCATGGGCGACCTTGTCGCGGTAGTAGCGGCGGTGACGCCCGGCCAACCGTGATGGCTCGTCCACTCCGCCGGTGGAGCGTTGGCACAGTCGTTGCTGGGCGAATATCTGCAGGCTTTCCAACAGCGAGTACCGCACCGTGGTCGGCGTGATATGTGCCGTCACCAGTGATCGATCGATAAGACGATTGAGCAGGCCCTGGATCTCCTCACTCGATAAACTCTCCCCCTCGCTGCCGTGCCGGGCGAGTTCGTCGTCGGCGCAAACGTTTTCGATAGCCTCCAGGTCTGCTCCCACCTCGAGGACCGCACCGTTGTCTGCGGAGTGGGTGTCGTATCCGGCCGCGAATACCGACATCCGTCCGAACAGCTGGCGTTCCTTGCCGGTGCACAGCTCATAGGACCAGGCGATGACGTCGGTGACCCTCCGATGGCGTGGGTCGCCCCCCACACCAGGGCCGGGTGACCATCGCAGGCGTGTGTCGTCGGCGCGGCCGCTCAAGCCCTGCAGGATCATCGCCAACGGTTGATAGACCAGTCGCGCCGCGGCCAACCGGATATACAGCGGATGGTTGTCCACATGTTGGCAGATCATGGCGGCGGTGGCGGTTTGGTCGGTACCGGTGACGGGGTGGCCGGTGAGTTCGGCGCGTTGCCGGAACAAGGCCAAGGCCTGTTCCCGCGTCAACGAGGGCACCACAATCTGGTATTCGTCGATCCACCCGATCGCCTCGCGACTGGTCGCCAAAATGGTCAACCCCGGTACCGCTTCCAGCAACTCCGCTGTCAGCTGGCCGACACCAGTGAGGACATGCTCACAGTTGTCCAGCACCAGTACCGCCTGTGGGTTCCGGCCTCGCGCGTCCGTGCCGGTGAAAGTGTCCACGAGCAGATCCCGCGCCGATCGCTCGGAAAAATCGACCTCCACCACCGACCGGGCGATCTCCTCCTCTATCGCAGCCCTGCCCGAGCCCTTGGCCAGCCGCGCCAACCGCGCCCAATACACCGGTGTGCTCATAGCTTTCTGGAACCGACGCACGGCTTCGGCGGCCAACCGTGTTTTGCCGATCCCGCCCGGGCCGGTGAGGGTGATCAACCGCGCCGGACCAAGGAGGAGGATGCTGATTTTTTCCAGCTCGCGGTCTCGGCCGACGAAGCTGGCGGCATCAGCAAGCAAAACCCCCGCGCGTTCTCGACTCCTGTCGCCCATACCGCATAATTATAGAACCCGCAAGAAACGGCTGTCGCAAGCCGCTGCGCGGTAGGACAAGCCCACCCTTCACCGAACCCCGAACACGAGGTAGCCCACGGGCAGATCGACCACCCGCCCGGGTAGTTAGTGTTTTCGCTGGTGGCGCAAGCGGTTTGAGGATTTCAGGCATAGGGTAACGGAGCTCGTTGGTTCAGGTAGTCGACCAAGACAGCCTGTTGCCGAGGAGTTCCGTTGCCGTTTCATTCTCCCCTGATCGCGCCGGTGGGTGGCTCCTCGTGGAGCTTCTCGCCGCGCGAGCGCGGGTGTGCGCGCCCGGGTGGCCGCCGGGCTCGCCTCCGGGAGCTGGAATTGGATCACAACCGCATCGCTCCACGCGATCGTGCAGCAGCCGATGCCTGCCGCGTTGGCGGCGATCACCCGGTCGGTGACCGTGGCCGCGGGCCGGTTCGCTGCCGGTCATCTGGGCGAGTTGACCGTGGTGGTGCCCTTCGAGCTTGTCGACGCGGTCATCGAGGAAACCCGGTCGGTGCAGCGCCGGTTGCGTGATCTCCCGTCTCGGGTCGGGGTCTATTTCCTGCTGGCGATGTGCTTGTTCCCCGAGGTGGGTTATCGGGCGGCCTGGGACAAACTCACTGCCTCGTTGACCGGGATACCCTTGCCCGCCCCGACCGCGAAAGCGTTGCGGACTTGCGCCGTCGGGTGGGGGTCGCGCCGAAGCGGATGTTGTTCGATGTGCTGGCCGGGCCGTTGGCACAGCCGTCGACTCCGGGGGTTCGGTTCAGGCGGTATCGGATGGTGTCCTTCGATGGCTGCACCTCCCAGAAAGTGCCCGCCACCGCTCGGAACCGGGCCTGGCTGCGTGCCACCGCCCATTACGCCTACCCGATGCTGGAATTGATGACGCTGGTGGAGACCGGAACCCGCGCGGTGATCGGGGCAGTGTTCGGACCCACCGAGCTGGGCGAGACCGGCTACGCCTGCAAGTTGCTGCATCTACTGCGCCCGGACATGCTGGTGTTGTGGGATCGGCCCAGGCCTCTACAGCGCCACCGCCTGGTCACCCGAAACCCTTGCATGAAAGCGAAAACACTAACTACCCGGCCTTGCACGGTCCCCCCGGTGAATGGAGACTCAATCCATGCCCACCAACTGTCGAACTTGGGATTTACGCTCTCGCCGCCTGACGGAATTGAGCAGCAGAATCATCAAAGATTGAATTGACGCGGGGAGACTAGGCTCGTGAATATGCTTACCAGCCCTTGGGAAGGCGCCGGAAATTTGCCGGCATTCTCGAACGTGTTCGTCGGCCGCGAGGCCGAAATCGAAAAGATCAGTACTCTACTTCTGGGCTCGGCACGGTTGATCACTCTGACCGGTTCGGGCGGGATCGGGAAAACCCGTCTGGCAGCCGAGGTGGCCCGCCGCTTCGGCAAACCCCGACACACATCGGTGTACTGCGTACGGCTGGCACTACTGTCCGCAGCCGCGGATGCGGCGGCGGTGGAACTCGAGATCGCGCGATCGGTCCTCGACACCGACTTCTCGAGCCGGTCGGCCCGGGACGAACTGATCGACAAACTGACCTGCGCCGACGAGTCGGGACGTGCTCCGCGGACCGTATTGGTGCTGGACAACTGCGAACACGTACTCGCGGCTGCGAGCCAGCTCATTGCCGAGTTGCTGGACGCGGCACCGGGGCTAAGTATTCTCGCGACCAGCCGTGAGCCCATCGGATGGGTGGACGAACATCTTTTCACGGTTCCCCCGTTGACCCAGCAACAGGCCCTGACCCTGTTCCGGGTGCGCGCCGAACTCGCGGGCCGCCCCCTCACCGATACCGGCCAGATCGCGATGGCCGACCTGGTGTGCCGCCATGTGCACAACAACCCGCTGTTCATCCGCCTGGCGGCCGCGCGACTGTTGTACCAGCCTCTGGCGATTATCCTGCGGGAACTCAGCGGCGAAGCCACCGACAAACGCATGCAATGGACGCACGGGCCCAGAGCCGGTGCCGACCCCCGCCATCGGGGAGTCGGCGACGTCATCGCCTGGTCCTATAGCCTGTGCACGGACAAGGAACGCGTGCTGCTGGACCGCATGTCGGTATTCGCCGCCGGATACGACACCAACCCCGCCGACGAGTCCGTCCTCGAGGTGGGAGCCGACCTGGAGGCTATCGAAGCCGTGTGCGCCGATCCCCCTGCCTCCGGGCAGTCGGGAGAATCCGCGGATCGCGGCGACGCGGAGGTCGGCGTGGCGAGAGAGGAGATCGAGGGTCTGCTTGAGCGTCTGGTGGATCAATCGCTGGTGACCGCGCACATCACACCGGCCACGGTGCGGTATTCCCTGCTGGAAAGTATCCGCGTCTTCGCCCGACAACAACTGCGATCACGCTCCACCAACGAGACGGACGAACCGGCGCGACTGGCCAAGAGACACCGCGAATACTACCGAGACAAGGTCGCTCTGGCGCAGGCCGATTGGTTCGGCCCCCGGGAGCATGACCTGGTGAATTGGGGTCGCGCGGCGTGGGACAACATCCTGGTCGCCATCGACACAAGCATCACCACACCGGGCGAGGCCGCGCTCGGCTTGGAGATCTCGCTAAGTCTGATCACCATGCGCGTGATCATCTTTCGAGCCTCTCTGCGGGAAATGCGCCAACGGACAGAACGCGCTCTGACAGCGACACGCGCCCTGAGTCCGCAGCCCGTCGAACTCCAGATAACAGCCATGGCTCTCATCGGATGGCAGATATTGTCTCAGGGCGAGCAGGAGGACGCCGAACGAATGCTCGAGGCGTGTGTCGATGTCTGTATCCGCGACCCAAAGACCAGACAAACCTGGCGGCAGACCGCGGCCGCCTCCGATCTACCCGCGCCCGTCGCCTTTTTGTGGGGCGCCGAGCTGATGCTGGTGCACCGCGACCCGAGGGCCATCGCGGTGTTGGCATCCGCTCGCGAAAGGTTCGGCGAACTCGGCTCTCGCGCCGGCGCGGCGATGAGTGCACAGATAGAGGCGTTTGCCGCGAGTTTCCTCGGCTCGAAAGAGCAGGCGCTGGATGTCACGCGACGTCATCTCGATCACGCCACCACTTCCGGAGCACACGAGACAAAATCCTGGGCTGAGTTGCAGTGGGCGATCGCACTGACCAAGCACGGCGATCCCACCCAAGCCTTGGCCATCGAGCGGACCGCACTGGCGCACCAACTGGAAGCTGGCGACCATTGGGGTTCGGCGGTGGCGGTGCATGTTCGGAGTTGGTCACTGGCGCAGATCATCACGGACCTGATCACGGCGGGAAGCACCGACCGAGCCAGACTTCGCGCACTCGCCGAGGAAACCGCTCAGCTGGTCGGAGGAGCCAGGACCCTGCGCATGAGCCTGGGTGCCGAGATCGGGAACATGGGGCCCTTCGGGGATGAAACGGCCAGAGCAATCGACGTGGCGCGTGGTGTGCTGGGCCCCGAGGGGTTCGCTGCGGCCGAAAGGCAGGGCTCGTTGCTGCGTCCCGAATCGAACGAGGTGCAGCGGCTGGCACTGGGCACGTTGTCGTTCCGTAAGGTAGCGGTGGATCATCCAGCCCGCAAAACGATCCCGTCACATTGGGACGAGTTGTCGGAGGCCGAGCAAGAGGTCGCGATCCTGGCAGCCGCAGGGTGGACAAACGCCGCGATAGCGTTTTGTCGGCGAAACTCCTCCAGGACGGTCGACGCGCAGATCGCCGCGGTCTTCCGGAAACTGATGATCACCTCACGCAGGGACATCATCAAACTCGTGCCGCGACACCGGATCGACAGGGTCCGCGCGGAGGCGAAGAGACGGCCCAACCCCACCCGTGCACGACGAGAATCCCCACAGCCACATCGGTAGACTCTTGGCCAACTGCCGCTGTGAGCGTCCGGGCATGCCAGTGGGTGCAGAGCCGTGCGCGCCCGCGGCCACTAAGGTGATCGTTGCCCAGGTCCCGGATACGAGGCGAGAGCTGCATGCCGAGCAGGTCGAACAACGCGAAGTTGACCAATATCCCCGTGGGTATCGGTCGCGTGCTCGGTGATCGGCAGATCCTCGGCGTTGCCGCGCCACTACTCGACCGGGCGGCTGACCGGGGCGCAAGCCCGGACCGTGAACACATGGCGCCAACAGCTGACCCGTACAGATCCGAAGTGGAGCACGCCCAACCAACGGCCGCCGACCAGTAGTTCCGACTGCATCGCCGCCGCGGTGACCGGCCTGCTGGACACGGCGCGACCGGAACACCTCGAGCTGGTCCGCTACGCCGACCGAATGCGCGAGCAGCAGCGCGCCAACCGCGCGGGCACGTTCCCCGCCGGATCGGTCGTGTCGTTCTATCTGCCCCCGTCCTAGCAGACGACTATAAGGATGCTGCGATGCCGGAGCGGGGACATCGGCTCGAATGGTCACCCCGGGCACCGACAGGAACCACGGTTCGGCGCCGGTCTGTCTAGTCGGTGCCCGCCCGGTTCAGTCACTGGTCGGGCGGGGGCGCAGCGTCACCAGCGCGACGGTGCACAGGATCGCCAGCGCGACCATCGCGGTGATCATCAGCACGTTCTTGAGGGTGGACTCTCTGGTGACGGCGGGAAGGGTGATCGCCGGGATCACCGATCCGACCGCGCACATCAGCAAGCTGGCCTGGAAGACCTGCACCTCTCGACGGCGCAGGAGGCGAGAAAGAACCATCACGGCGACGCTGGGAAACCAGATCCCCGCCCCGATCCAGAACAGAGTGGTCATGTAAGTCCCCTGCCTTGTCTGTCGTGCATGTCTGCTGGCGGCGGCTACTTCGACCGGGACTGGCCGGCCTCTGCCGCCGCGTCACGACCGTTTCCGGGGACCTCCGGGTCGTTGCTTTCCGAGGAATCCTCGGGCGCACCGGCCCGGTGCTGCTTCCACCACGGGGTCTCCTCGGGGCTGTCGCTGCTCGCGGGCTGGGCATCCGCGATCGCGGCACTGTGGGCGAGTCTGGCCACCCGTTCGGCTGATTCGCGGATATGGATGTCGCGGATCGACGCCTCGATTCGTGCGGGGATGATCACCGCGAGCATGACGTACCCGCACACGCAGCACACCAGGCACGCCGGCGCGACGGAGACGACGGCCGTGATCTCGCCGGTGGACAGCTCGGTCGGGCGGCGGGAGATGACCGAGACATTCCCTGCGACGCTGACCAGCGCTGCGGACACCAGTAGCAACTGGTAGACCAGGGCCAGCGGCTTGATCCGCTCGTGAGGCATCCGCGCCAGCATGGCGTAGGTGTAGGCGATCTGGGCGACGCTGAGGCCGACCACCACCGGCCACAACCAGGCCAGGCCCTCGGGAACTCCCGCCAGCCGCGCCAACGTGCTGGTGAAGGAGAACGACGCGATGCTCGCGGCGAGGACCAGCACCGCGGACAGGCCACTGAGCATCCACGGCATGGTGAACAGGACAGGGCGGGGGTAACGGTCCATCCGGGCTTCTCCTACTGGGTCGAACACCGGCATACAGACACTGCCCCAACAGAATACGATCACCC
>NZ_VUOS01000066.1 GCF_009829325.1 Nocardia sp. CY41 | reverse complement strand
GACCTGGGCCGGATTGCGCGGGGCCTATCCGGACCTGGCCGCCCTCGGACTCGGTGACGCGCAGATCGCGGCCCAGGTCTTCGGAGCCCCGGGACAGCAGCAGGTGGTCGGGTCGCCGCTGCTCAACAGAAGAGAACTGATGTGATGAAGATCGGTTGTCCAAAACCGCCCCGGACGGCACCCGCCAGCTCTATCGCTTCTGGCGTTGCCTAGGAGGGGTTACGTCGTGCCGGGTTTGTACTCGATCGCTGGTCGACGGCCGAGCATGGAGGCCCTATCTGAAGTAACGAGCTCAATATTGATTAGTCGGCGTAGCTGGCTATGCCCGAATCGTGAGCCGTCACGCCCAGCCTCAGATTATGGCAGGGCAGCGCGCCGAGAACCTCACCTGGCGCGCTGTCGCACAACGTCCAGCTCAACAGTGGGTGGTCAAGCTGCGAGACTCGCGACGTCAGCGGAGCTGTGGCCGATCCGGTGGATCGCGAATGCTTCCACCTGGGGCCGGATGCCGAGAAGATACGAAATTCAGATACCCGCGAAACTGTTGACAAGAACGTGGGCGACTTCATTCAGATGCTCGGCCATCAGTTGCCGTGCCAGCCCGCCATCGCCTAGTCGGACAGCGGAAATTATCGCATTATGGGCGCGCAGTTCCGCAGCGGACGTAATGTGTCCTTCGACGTCAGGTAATAAGTAGTGTAAGCGACGTATCTCGTCGAGGAGGTCGGCAATGATTGTCTGAATCCGGCTATTCTTGGATACCTCTGCGATGCGGATGTGAAAAATGCGAGCAGCGTTTAGCGCGGCAGGGAAGTCCTCCCCAGCAGTCGCCTGACGCGCAACGGCTTCCTCGAGACCTGAGAACTGGCCAGCAGTAATGTTGCATGCAGCGTCGCCCGCAAGAGATGGTTCCAGTAGGCGTCGGATAGTGAAGTTGTCGCGTACGTCCCGCAACTCGACCGGGCGCACGACGTACCCCTTGCGCGGCAGTGTCACGATCCAACCCGTGCGCGACAATAGTTGCAGTGCCTCCCGAACCGGAGTTTTGGAAACTTGGAACTCTTCCGCCAAACAAGCTTCGTTCAAAATGTCTCCGGGGAATCGCTGAACCAGTATAATTTGCTCACGCAGTTGGGTGTAGACGGCATCGGCCATCGACATCCGGCTATTGCCTCTCGAATAGCTGTCCACAAGAGTTCTTTCAGGCTGGGAAGTACTTGTCGTTGTGTTCGATCTGCATATCGAAATCTCGATCACTTGACATTTGGATCATCGGCCCAAAGCAGTGCAATGCGGGATGTGTGACCAAGGCGTCAAGGGTGAATCGAACCATATTCAATTTATCGCTACCGTCTCGCATCTAATAGTGGAGCCGAGGCTTCTGCCCGCTTGATCAAATAATCCACCAGGGCAAGAAGTACATTCTTGCATGACTCACGATTACGTGCGTCGCAGAGAAGTGTCGGGACAGGATCATCGAGATCCAGGGCCGCTCGAATGGCGCTCAGCTGATATCGGGGTGCGTAATCAAAGCAGTTAACTCCGACAACGAAAGGAATTCCTCTAGTTTCGAAGAAGTCTATAGCGGCAAAGGAGCTTTCGAGGCGGCGGGTGTCAGCTAGAACGATACCCCCGAGTGCGCCCTGTGCAAGTTCATCCCACATGAACCAAAAGCGTTCCTGGCCTGGGGTCCCGAACACATAAAGTATCAAGCTGTCATTGATGGTAATCCTTCCGAAGTCCAGGCCGACCGTAGTGGTAGCCTTCCCCTCTATCCCAGATAGATCATCTACGCCCACGCTCAGTTCACTGATCAACTCCTCGGTATGTAATGGCGCAATTTCACTGACTGCGGAAACCAGCGTAGTCTTGCCTACGCCGAATCCGCCAGCTACCAGTATCTTCACTGCCGAGTTCGGCAACCTGGCCGTGTCAAATACGTTGGATTCCATCCAATACCGCCCGTAGTAATTCGACGTTCTCGTGGTTCGCAACTGAGACAGGGGAAGGGGACCTGAAAATGAGTGCCCCATCACTGATCAAGTCGCCGACGAGAACTTTAGCGACTGTCAAAGGGAGATGTAGTTTCGCAGCAACCTCCGCGATCGATAGAGGTGAGTCGCAGATATCAATTATGGCGGCGTACTCGGGCTCGACTCGCCGAGAGGCGAAGCGAACCCGGGAGGTAGTCACCAATGTCAGTAGATCAAGGTCCGCGTATATCGGGCTGGTGCGTCCGCGAGTGACCGCATAGGGCCGGACCAGGGGGCCGGCCTCGTGTTCGAACCACATGTCGCGATAGGTCATGACAGCTGCGCATTATTCCGATCAACAGCGAGCCGTGGCGCGGTCGAGAGATGCGTTCCAACGCGCTGCACGGTCTGGTTCATCTCATAGGCAACCATTCCCATGTTGGCGGTGTCTGATGTCGACAATGCTAAGCACGCGTTGCTGCCTGCGGAAGTGACGAAAAGTATGGCTCTCTCGAGCTCAATGACGGTTTGACGTACGTAACCACCTTCGAATCGTCTTCCTGCACTGTGCGCGAGACCTTGGAGTGCTGAGGCGATTGCAGCAAAGTGCTCCGCGTCTTCCGTAGAGATGGCTTTGGAGCGGCCGAGCACCAGCCCGTCTGTGGACAATACAACTGCGTAATGCACGCCCGCCAGACGGTGCACGAGATCATCGAGTAGCCAGTCAAGTCTAGAATTGTCGGCAGTCATCATCGTCAACCTTCTATTCGGCCCGTGTCGACTTCGAGATGCCGACGCGCGGACAGTGATACGCGACCTCGTTTGGTGCCATCTTCAATGGCGGAGAATAGATCCCGAGCCTGGTCGGCGGAACGCATCGGCCATACAGCGTCGTCCGCGTCGTGATTCGCGGCGTATGGACGGACACGCTGAGGTTCTCTCAATGATTTCCTATGCCGTTGCGGAAGCGGTGGAACATGATCATCTGCCACTGTGTGAGCGTCGTCGCCGAACGACTCTTGTCCGCTTTGCCGGTTCAGGCCACTATTTCTGCATAGCTCCCTCGTTGTTTCAGGCGAGCTACGCAGTCCTGCTTCGACGTGGCCCTTGGGAACGTACGGCAGCGGAGCGGCTTCACGAGCATCAGGTTCGGGTCCGCGGACACGCGAGCTTCCTGATTCAGACTGAAAATCCGCCATGCCTGCGTGCGGCTGCTCGATAGATCGGCCTGATTCGTTACTGGTGAGTCCGGAGGGGATCAGCACGACAGCTCGAATGCCACCATATACCGATTCGGTGAGGCGAACACCGATTCCGTGGCGAGCCGCCAGTTTCGCGACCACGAATAGACCTACACGCGAATCGGAGGAAAGAGTAGTTAGATCGAAATCCGGCGGTCTCTGCAAGGCTTCATTCGCCCCTCGGATGTCCGTCTCGGACATTCCTAGGCCCTGATCGACGATCTCGAGGGCGATACCTTTGCCGACTACGTTTCCTGATACACTGACTTTCGCCTCGGGCGGCGCAAAGGAGGTGCCGTTGTCCAGCAGTTCCGCGAGCAGATGTATTAAGTCGGCCACGGCGCTTCCTATTATGGCGACTGCGGGTAGTGAATGGACATCTACCCTTGTGTATTCTTTGGTTTCCGCAACAGCGCTGCGCACAAGGTCGGTCAATGGAACCGGGTTCCGCCAGCGTCGTCCTGGTTGTTCGCCGCCTAAGATTATGAGGTTCTCGGCATTGCGTCGTGCTCTTGTTGCGAGATGGTCCAGCTTGAAGAGCATATCCACGATGGCCGGATCTTGCTGGTTGAATTCAGCTTTATCCAAGAGTTCCAATTGTCGATGAACGATGAGCTGACTGCGATGCGCGATGTTGAGGAATACGGCCTTCACGCCTTCTCTTGTCTGAGCTTCTGTCGTCGCAGCTTGAATGGCGGCGAGTTGCGCCTTGTTGAACGCGTCCGCTACCTGGCCGATTTCATCTCGGCCGTAACCTTGTAGCGGTGTCAGTTCTGTCTCGAGGTTCATCGGATGTCCAGCGCGAAGGTTTGCCATTATTTCGGGGAGCCGGTCATCCGCCATGCTCAGTGTATCGCGGCGCAACCGCTTGAGTTGGTTGACCAGACTACTCGATAACCGTACTGCAGTAAGGATGGCCGCTACAGTCATTATCAGAGCCGCGATGCCTGTTAGCATTGAATTGCGTGCGATCCTCCAGCCATTGGCAGCGGCAGACTCGTGGGCGGCATCAAAATGGGCACGAGCTAGTTGGAGGAGCTCCTTGCTTACTTCAGTTGCTGCATTTTGCCAGTCTACAGGGTCGAGCACCACCGGCGTGCCGGCGATCAGTGCGTCTTCTGCGGAGTTCAAGTTCTGCCAATCTTCGCTTGTCAGCAGAGATCTCAGACGCAGACGCTCCGGAGCGCTGAGGTGGTCAGACATTCGATCGAGTTCAAGGCGATAATAGCCGATTTGACGGGAGTATTCTTTTCGCTGCGGTAACGATAAGCCTCCGCTGATTGTGGCAGCTATGGCGAGTGCACTACTTCGTGCCATGCCCTCAGCTGCGTTGTACACGCCACTGGTGGTCGATATATCGGCGGTTGTCGCGGGGTCGGGTGCATATCGGAACAAAACGTCCAATCCTGCGCTCGTTGCATCGAAAAACTCATTGTAGAATGAATATGCGTCGTCCATGGACAGGAGTCCAGAATCGATCGCTGCTCGGATATCTGCAAGGCTTCCGCCGAGTTTGCGCATTTTTGCGGTCACATCGTCGACCGCTTGACGGTCTATGTCGCGGAGTGCATCGCCCGATGCGGCGGTGGCGCGCAGAGATGTGTCGAAGTCCATCCGAATCTGCTGTATGTCAGCGGGCGCGTATCCTGCGATCTGCAGTAATGCTGCGCGACGCTCCTCCTGGAGGGCGCCGGCGAATTTTGTCACTGGTTCGCTGCTTCGAGCGATCAACGTGGCCCAGTGGTTGGCGGTGGACCCCCGTGCGACGAGGTAGCCGGCCATGCCGATGCCTCCTGTGAGCAATGTGACACTTGGCACCAACGCTATGGCTAGGAGACGAATGCGGACACTAAGACACCTGTTCGGCCTACGTCTTTTAGTTAGGATCATCATTCCACACTCATTCGACGGCGTCTATTTTGCGCGATGCGCTGAACTCGCTCATGGGATCGTTCTCTTTCGGGTTGCCAGGCTTGATAGTGTTGCGAATATTGTGAGGTAACGCCCCGCGCTGCCGTCGCATCTTGGCGTATCAGACAGCATCGTGTCATACGATTGAAAGATTCTCAAGAAGGTTCGGTAATATATCACGGAATGATCTCAGAGTCGTTTCCTTTGGAAACAAATTTTTGCGGTAGATTCGCTCGGCTGGGTTGGCGGTGGAGAAATGGCCGAGGATCAGGCGCCATGTGAGGCCGCCGGGGCTGCCGGTGAGAAGATCTGATCCCAGTGGACACCGCTGGCCAAGGAGTGGCCATGGACCGACGAGAGATGCGGATATCGGTAGGGGTAGCACGTTGGTGTCGCGTCAAGCTCGGCCGCTGCCGCGTGTGATTGGCATGGCTGCAGCTCTGAGAAGTGGGGTGAAGAAGCGGTAGCTGGACCCGTTCCTCACGGTATCGAGATTCTTATCCAGGCTCTTGGGAAAGGGTGCGCTGTGGGAAAGGGTGCGCTGTCTTGTCTCAACCGGTGTTCCAGGGTTACTGACCTGGTGCCGAGGGGTTTGGTCTCGAGTCACTTGAGCGGAAGCCCTCGGCCGCGTCGCGGCGGGTGGCGCATCCTCAACTCAAACTTGTGCATGACATATGTAGGAGTAGTTACAGCATGCAGCAGTGTCAACCTTTCGTCAAGGGACACCTGAAGCGAGAAGGCGAGAGCGGCGGCCTGGGACTCCGGCCGAGGCTGGCCGCGCGGTCGATGGGCGCCCACGCCTGCTGACCGACTTGACGTCTGCTCATCCGTATGTCTGCCGCTCGCGCCAAGTGCGGCGGTGTCCAGCAGAGAACTGGCATTGCGCATGAGTAGTATCATCATGCAGGACTGCAGTTATCATGCAAAGGTGGATGCTGAGACGAAGCTGGGAAGCGACCTTCCGGGCGATGCTGCTCGAGTGCAGTCGATTTTGGACGTATCGGCCCGCGTGTTCGTTGCGCGTGGATACTCCGGAACTGCTTTGACGGATATAGCGCATGGGGCCGGCGTGAATGTTGAGGAAGTGAGAGAAAGGGTGGGCGACAAAGCTGAGATCTTGAATCGGATTATCGATGCTGCCGTCCACGGCGGTTTCCTGTCCGGGAATTGCGAATGGGGTCGAACTGTCATTGATGGCGATACTCTCGAGTGTCGTATTCATGCATATGTTTCAGGCTCTTGTGACATGATGCGGCGTGCAGCCTGCTTGATGAGGGTGGCAGCAGCGGCGGAAAGAGCGGAACCAGATCTGGCTGAGGCTGCACAATCCCGTCGATTGTTCATCCATGAACGTATTGCCTTCATCTGGCATCGCATGGATCTTGACCAGTTGCTTCATCCTGATGTAGTTCTGGATCGGGTGATTGCCACCGCCAGCACGCTGGGCCAGCCGGAGGTCTACGTCGCAATGACACGAAGCGTTGGCTGGACAACGCGTGTCTATGGTCACTGGTTGGAGCGCACTTGGTTGCATCTCGCGACCACCCCGAACGCCAGCTCATGGTTCCATGAATAAGTAGGCCGCAGCACTGAGTTCACGGATCATTGCCGCGATGGTGTGATGCACTAGAGTCGACCACCGTCGGCGAACGCAAGTTGTCGACGGCACGCGGGCATGCACTTTACACGGGCGATGCAGTGCTGCAGCTACACTGTGTGACATGGGTGATGGTTCCAAGAAGCAATCCCCCCTCTGGGATGCCCGGAAGGCTGATACCGAGAAGCGGATTCTGACCGCCGCTACACGGTTGTTCATTGCGGAGGGCTACGTCGCGACTACGCTTGCCGCGGTTGCTGCTGAGGCGTTCGTGGGCGTGCGGACCGTGTACCTGCGATTCGGGTCGAAAGCTGAACTCCTCAAGCGAGTGATCGAAGTAGCAATCTGTGCCGATACGGAGTATGCCGACTCCGACTCCGACTCCGACTCCGACTGCGACTGGGCCGCGCTCGCGCTGGCAGCGCCCAGTCTCGAGGAGCGAGTCCATGCGTACGCCTGCGGAGTTCGTTCGCTAGTTGAGCGCGTAGGCCCTCTCGTAACGGTAGCTGCTGAGGCCGAATCCAGCGAACCGGGCTTTGTTGAAGCTGCCCAGTCCGCACGTCGAGCGATACACGCCTCGGTTGCGACGATTTGGGAGCGCTTCAAGACTGATGGCCTCCTGTCGGCGGCGGTCGATCTGGACTGGGTGATCGCCACAGCGAGTGTGCTGGGACAGCCCGAAACGTACGTCCTCATGACTCGCACCTTGGAGTATGACGCGGAGGCGTACCAAGTATGGTTGGAACGGATGTGGTTGCAGATGGCCACTGTGCCTGGTCCCGCCGTCGCTAGAAGTGCCCACGGCGCAGCGTGATTGCCGGTAATTCGGCTGTATCCCGCCGGGGCTGTGCGCGCCAAGTCACAGTCACAATGGTCGCGTCGCGCGCCGACGTGGGTCTCCCGAACGCATCATCTGATGGGCTTGGCTGGTCTTGGTATTTGATGTCTGGCCGGTGTCGTGCGGTAGTTCGCGCGGGGCCGGTTCGAGGTGGAATCGGCGACCAATACTGCTCTCCTGTGCTGCCGTCAAATATTCCGGCGGCGTCGTTCACGTTGCAGTGGTGGGGTAGTGAGGTCGATTCATCCTGGATGATTCGGTACTGGGGGGGCGAAGCGCCATAGATGCATGAACTTTTTGATGCGTCCCAGTATTGTCTGGACAACCGCGGATCGGCCGAGGCAAGCGATGTGAAAGCGGCGATCAGGGCCGTAGGCGTGAGTGGCGAGGTGGAGTAGCGCGTCTCACGGTATCCCGGTATCGGAATTTTATCGTCGCTGAGCAGCCAAGAGATGGCAGATCCGATTTTCCCTCCCAGATCCCACTGGCGCGTGGTCATGGCTTTGAGTTCGGCCGCTTACTGCTGATGTAGGGAAATGTGCAGAACGCGCATACGGTAACGGCTACTGCGGATAATGTTGCGAGCCGGGGGAGTAGTTCGTCGCGGGCTCGCAGATTTAGCATCGCGGTGAGGGAGCAGATGATGGTCGCCGCAGTGGTCAATAACGCCCAGAAGCTCGTGATGTGCGCCACGAGCATTTGTTGGAAAGATGGCCAGATGGCCAGATGGTCAGGTGTCGGGTGGATGCGTTGATGCGCCCGAAAGCATTGACTTCTGCTTGCTATTAGGGCCGGATGCAGGGAGCCATGGGTGAAAGAGCAGGGCGAAGGTCAGCAGGTTTCCGATTGCGGCCCACGCGCAGCCCCTTGTCTGCGGAGTGCTGCTAGCAATGCTGTCCCCGCTCGTCGTTCTTTTCTTTGAGCGTGCTGATCGGGGGCGTCCAGGAGCCTCTGCTTTTCCGGGGAGTGGGCGGTGTTATGCGGCTATTCTAGGAGCCTTCCCTCTACCGATAATGTAGGTCTGAGTGCTTCATGCGTACGGCCTACCGGGTGTCGGATGGCTTGTCCAGAATTTTGTATTGACACACTAGAATTGCGCCGTTGTAAACTTCTCGTGCGTCGGAATAATTTGTGGTGCAGTGGTATTCTTTCTGCTGTGCTGAATGTGCAGGTAAAACGTGTGATTGAACTCGGTGCTTCTTCGTCGGTTCGACCGACGAGCGAGTGTCTTCGGGGCGGCGGAGAGCGGGGGGCGACGCGCCTCTCCGACGGCCGCCGGCCTTGCCCCGACAAACTCGTTGCCGCCTGCTCGGAGATGGCGGACCTGCGCCGCCTCGTCGCCGAGTTCGTGCAGTCGATGGTCGAGTGCCGCGGCAGCGACCTCGAAACTGGCCAAAGGCAATTCGCAAAGGCGCAACTCCGGAGCTCAATCCGTCCCGCGCGCCTCGACCAGGGCCACACCCCTGCGGTAGTCGGGTGAATCGTGTTCGACGGCAAGAGGTCTGGAGGGCCTAGACGCGAAACCCCGATGCAACTGAGACGCTGTCTCACGTCGTCGTCGTTCGTTGGTGATGTGTCGTAATCGGGTGTTGCATGATGTCTGGTTGTGGTCGATGTTTTGTCTCAGCGCCTGGTGCCGGACGGGTTATGGGCGCTGGTCGAGCCTTTGTTGCCGAGGTTCGAGCCCCGCGCCCAAGGCGGTGGGACCGCGCCGGTTGATGAGCGGGCGGTGTTCACCGCGGTGGTGTTCGTGCTGACCAGCGGTTGTGCGTGGCGGATGCTGCCGCCGTCGTTCGGGGTCACCGTCCCGACAGCACATCGCCGGTTCACCGTCTGGACCGAAGCGGGCCTGTGGCGGCGACTACATCGCACTGTCCTCGACGAACTGGGCAGCGAAGGCTTCATCAATTGGTGGCGGGCGGTGATCGACGCGGCATCGGTGCGAGCGAAAAAAAGGGGGGCGCCGTGACCGAGCCGAGCCCGGTCTATCGAGGCAAGTCCGGATCGAAGATCCACGTGCTGTCGACCGTGTAGGAATTCCTCTGACCATGGCGATCTCGGCTGCCGACACAACGACGCCGAAGCGCTGCGGCCACTGGTGGCAGCCATCCCAACGGTGCGGTCGTGGCGCGGGCCATGCAGCCGCCGACCGGCCAAGCTGCACGCCGACATGGCATACGACCACACCGAACTGCGCCAGTGGGTTCGAGACCCGGGGAATCGGCGTCCGGATCGCCCGCAACGGCATCGATCCAGCGACCGCCTCGGACCCCATAGGTGGGAACGATCTCCTGGCTGACCGGCTACCACCGGCTCAACATCCGCTACGACCGCAAGGCCACCTACTTCCTGGGCGTCCTCACCCTCGCCGCAGCGCTGACCGGCTACAAGAAACTCACGAAAGCAAAATCAGTGACATGAGACACGGTCTATGAGCTCCTATCAGGTTCGGTTGCGGAGTCTTCGCCAGCAGATGAGGGCGGCGGCGAGGTCGAGGAATCCTTGGTGGATGTCGGTGCGTCGTTCCCAGCGGGTGGCCA
>NZ_VUOS01000065.1 GCF_009829325.1 Nocardia sp. CY41 | reverse complement strand
TCCGCTTCCCACGCCCGGCGCACCGGATCCAGATGCCGCATCGACTGGTCGATATCGACCGCCCGCGAGATCTGCCACCGCGCCCGGTGGGCGCCTGCGATCCGGATCGCAATCGCGATCGCGATCAGCAGCAGCACCAGCAGCGCCGCAACGATGAACGCGGCGACCTCGGACGCCTCATCACCAGCACCGCGCAGCGTTCACGCGTGTCGCGTGCGCGACTGGGACAACACTCCAGAACGCGCGCCAGCCCCCGCCACCGACAAGTGCTCGGTTTCGTGTGCGAAACCGGAAACGTCGCAGCTCAGTCCGTGACGGTCTCGGACCGCAGGTAGGCGTAGACGGTTTCGCGGCTGATGCCGAACTCTCTGGCCAGCGCCGAGATAGTCGTTGATCGCGCCGTGGCCGTACAGATCGATGAAGTCTCGGTAGTCGTGGTCCCGGTATTCCAGTCGGGGATGTCGGCGTTCATCCGCGGCCACATCGGCCTGGACGGGCACTACGCCTTCCACCTGCCTGACCTCGGCGGAACGCACCGGCCGCTGCGCGATCCCGACGCCCCGGAAGAGGACTGAAATCGGCGATACTCATCATTGAGGGGACGGGTAGGTCGCTACGGCCCCGTGTCAAGAGGTCCACGGAGACGTTTTCTAAAAGAATCAACAAAATCCTGTACATAGTCGGGAGCGAGCCAATTATTTCCTATCACCCTCCTCTGGGAGCGAATTTCGTTCAGGCGCTCCATTGCGCCGTCGATGGCTCTATCGCTGAGTTCTAGCTCGCGTAATGATTCACGAAAGACTTTTACGTCCACCGCATCGACATGTTCCAAAACTTTTTCGCCCAGCGGCACCCCTCTGAATTTATCTACAAATTTGGATCGAATACCCAGTCCCGGCTTTTCCGGAAATGAGCTTCCGTGGTCGATTGCAACGAGGTCGCCGTTCGGGGCTACCCGATAGTTGCGAACCAGGCGGTCCAGATTTCCGATGATGTAGTCGAGCACAGCCATCTGTTGCTGCTGCAGTTCGTCGTACATATCGGTAGCTTTGGCTGGCCGTGACGGCACGAACTGTTGATTCGAGCCCGGTCCCTTGGGGCCATCGACCATCGCGGTCGGCGGCACCAAGCTGAATCCGAGCTGTTCGTTGACTCGATATGCAGCGACTTCCCGCTTGGCGTACTCTCCATGCTTCTGCGGGAAATAAACGGCCATGGAATTGCTCAGATTTTCACCGCTGGCGGGCTTGTAAATACTCACGCCGGTATGGGATACCGCTTTATAAGTTTCACTCCACCCCTCCCTGCCGGGGAGGAAAATCCTTCTAAATTGGAAATCTCCCAACGCGCGTTCAGAAATGCTGGGTACGAATTTTCCATCGGCGTCCAAATGGGCAGCCACGACCTCATTGAGGTTATGACTTGAATCGCGATATTGCTTTTCCCGGACGGTACTTAATTTTTCGAGAAGCTGGGACAATGTGTCACGGGCATCGAGTAATAATCGGCGGGTGTAATTGCTCATTTTTCCTGCTGTCCACGGCATGAATGCGTCGCCTCGCGCGTTCCCGGTCCGGTCGGACCGACAGGCCGACTCGCCGTCGCGGGCAGCATCCGAACTGCCCCATCCTCACCAGTCCGGCGGCTGAGCAGTTCGACCATCTCGTCCCGCATTCACTGCAACAGCCCCCTAAGACAAACCCCTCATCGCCACGGACCCGAGGTTACCGCATAAGTCAGCTACTATACGCGGTAACAGCTAAACGCCGGATTTCTCAAACAGGTTCCTCGACCCCTAATACCGCCACGTCGGGATGGACGTTCATGATGAAAAGCTCCTCCAAGTCTGTGGCCGTCAAACTCTAACTGTGCTCGGCCGACCCGATCCCGGTCGGTGTTCCTCAAGCCCCAGACGTAGCCCGAACAACAGCACGTCAGAAGGCTCTCGGTTTCGTGTTCGAAACCGGAACCATCGCAGCTCAGGCCGTGACGGTCTCGGCCCGCAGGTAGGCGTAGACGGTTTCGCGGCTGACGCCGAACTCCCTGGCCAGCGCCGCTTTCGGCACCCCGGCGGCGGCGCGGGCGCGCAACAAGTCGGCTTGCTCGGTGGTGAGGGCGGGTTTGCGGCCGGTGTAGGCGCCGCGGGCCTTCGCGGCGGCGATACCCTCACGCTGGCGTTCGAGGATGAGGGCGCGTTCGAATTCGGCGAAGGCACCCATCACACTCAGCAGCAGATGCGCCATCGGGGAGTCCTCCCCGGTGAAGGTCAGCGACTCCTTCACGAACTCCACCCGCACCCCCTGCCGGTCGGGGTCGCCGTAGTACCCCGAATTTCGGGCGGATATGGCGTAGTGGGCTGGTGGAGCAGGGTTTCGTGTTCGGTGTGCGTGGTGGAGTGGTTGGTGCTCGGCTTGGCTGCCGATGAGGGTTGATCGGCGGGCTGGAGGTCAGGGTTCGTGGCGACGCGGGTGTTCGCGGACGAGGAGTTGGAGCGTCTGCGGGGGTTCCCGCAGATCAGCCGGGAGGAGTTGTTCCGGTTTTTCACGTTGAGCCCGGCGGATCTGGCGTTCGCGGATCCGGGCCGGGGCCGGGGACCGGCGGACCGGTTAGGGTCGGCGATCGCGCTGTGCACGCTGCCGTGGCTGGGGTTCGTGCCGGGGCGGGCGACGACGGCGCCGGTGACGGTGGCCCGGCTCGCCGAGCAGCTTCGGGTGGACCCGGTCCAGATGTAGTCCGTCAGGACTGCGGCCGTCGAGCTGGTCGACGGTCTTGACGACCGCGATGCCGTAGGCGCGGCGGGTGTTGCCGGGCCCGATCGAATCCAGGAACGCCTCGGCTGATCCGCGCAGGGTACGGGGCGCGGCGGTGTGGATCCGGGTCACGGTCGCCGCCATCGGGCCCACCTCTCCGCGTCGACGCGGGTGCTTTCGCTGCTGGGTGTGGGCTGTCCGGCGAGTGGTTCGGCGCGGTAGACGATTGTGAATTCCTGCCGCACTTCGTCGTTGCTGGTGTAGTGGATGGCGTGGTGCGGGTCGGTGAAGACGCCGAGCAGGCCGGTGAGGCGGACCTCGACACCGGTTTCCTCAATGGTCTCCCGGATCGCGGTGTGGCTGAGGGATTCGCCGGTGTCGTGGGCACCGCCGGGCATGGATCAGTTTCCGTTGTCGCTGCGGCAGATCAGCAGGACGGTCTCGCCGCGGCGGACGAATGCGCCGGCGCTCGGGCGGACGCTGTTGGCGGCGGCGGGCGCGTTTGAGTCGTGGTGGTAGTCGATGCGTCGTCCCATGGGGGAGAGCTACACCTCGCGGGTGCCGGAGCAACAGCGGCGGCGTCACGGCTGCGGTGTGGCGGAGAGCTGTGCTCGGCGTTCGACTTCGGCTTCGGCGCGTTTGCCCCAGTGCAGGTTCTCGCCGCGTTGGTAGACCCAGCCGTGTGTGGCCAGCCACGGGTATTGCGCGGCCGCGTCGTCGGCGTCGGAGAACAGCGGGATTCCGTGCTGGTCGGCGGCCGCGGCGGCGATCTGTGCCCAGTCCGGGCTCTGGCCGGTGGCTTTCTAGAAGGCGCTGATCTCCTGGCGCTCGCCGACATGGACAGCGTCGCTCTCGAAGCGCTTCTCGAACAGTGCTGACACTGGGAGGAGTCAGCCGACCCCAACGGCGAAGATCCGACCACGCTCGAAACGCCACGACGACAAGACAGTTGCTGTTGTCCGGCTGCATTGCCCCCGCAGGCCAGAAGCGATCGGCCATGTCATCACAAAGCTTACTGCTTGACGATGGCCGGGTATCGGGGGTTCAGCAGGTCGACGAACTCGGCGAGCGTGGGATGCTGGCCGGCGCTGAGCGGCAGCCGACCGTAAAAATCGTGCAGGTACTGGAGGTATCTCGCCGACCGCAGGTCACCGCCGTTGACGACGGCGGCCGCGGCCAGTGCCCCAGCGTCCTCCCAGTCACCAGCGACCAGGGATGCTTCGGCCGAGACCATCTGGATGAACGCCCGGGTCCGGGGTGGGGTGTCGTCGGTGAGAGCGTCGGTGACGAATGTGCGGGTCTGGGGTACGAGTTGCAGATCGCGCCAGCAGTGGCTGGCGTCGCCGGCGAGTTCGGCGGGGTCGTAGTAGCCGATCCAGGTCGGTTCGTCGCCGTGGCGGCGTTCGAACAGCTGCTCGGCGCGGTGGATCGCGGCGGCGGTGCCCTTGCGATCGGCCAGGCTGGCCAGCCCGCGTGCCTCCATCATCACGCACATGGCCTCGACACTGGGGGTGCCATGTCCACGCAGAGCCGACTGCGCCGCCCGCGCGTACATGACCGCGTCGTCGAAGCGGTGGACGAAATTGCTCTGATGAGACAGGTTGGCCAGCAGTCGGGCGTCCATCCGCATGTCCCCGGCTTCCTCGGCGAGGCGAAGGCCCTGGATGAAGTATCTGATCGCGGCGGGGTGGCGTCCGGCGTCGTAGGCGCTCCAGCCCAGTAGCTGAACGACTTCGGCGGCGGCGGAGAAGATCTCGCAGCGCACCCGCTGCGGATGCACGGCGTGCAGCTCGGGCACGACCTGGGTGCGGAAGAACTGCAGCAGCGTGCGCCGCACGTGCCCACCACCGCGGGCGAAGTCCATCGACATCATCATCGAGACCGTGTCTCGGATCCGGGTGGCGATCGCGACCCCGTGTACCGGGCCGTCTGGCTCCACCGTCAGGGTGGGCGATTGCGCGAACAGGTACCCGGTCACGACCTGGGAGGCGCCCATGCTGGTGATCGCTCCCGCGGTGACCAGTGCCGGATCGTTGCCGCTGTCGCTGTCGGCCAACCCGTCGAGCACGGTGATCGCGGCGGCGACGTCGCGCTGATACTCACGTCCTCGAGCGAGCGGGTCGCCGGCGTACGGCAGATGCAGCACCGTCGCCAGCAGCCTGGAGTACAGGTCGTCGGGTACGACGTGGCCGTTCTCCCACCGCGACACCGACGTCTTCAGCGAGGCCGGGGTCATCAGATGGACGCCGTCGCGGCCAGCGGCCTCGATCAAGGCCGCGACGAGGATCGGGATCGACCATCCCCTCGCTTTCCGGGCTGCCCGGATGTCCTCGCCTCGCATCATGCCGCTGGTTCGTTCTATGGGATGGTGTCGGTCAGCGTGCCCGAGTCGATGTCGAGCAGCACCTCGGAGCGGTCGGTGAGGACGTGCCAGCGCCGAGAGAGGCATTCGCGCACAGCGTGCGCCGCCGACAACAATGCGTCGGCGTTCGACTTCCCTGCCAGCAAGGTGCCGATGTCACCGGCGGAGGCCTCGTCGCAGGCGGCCACCAGCGTGTGTGGCATGCCCACCAGGGCGGCGAGGATGTCGTGCTGGTCGGACGGAATCAGCGCGTAGGCGGCGGTCAGCACGGCGGCGGGTACGACGATGGTGTTGCCCGACTCGGCGGTCGCCCAGGTGATGGCGTGGGGATACGGGTCGCGGCGGCACCAGCCGCGCACAGCGGCCAGGTCGAGCACGACCCCGGACAGGGCCGTTGCGCTCATGCGGCGCCGGCAGCAGGGTGTTCGTCAGACGACAGTGGCGGCAGGCCCAGCAGCTCGCGGCCGCGGTTGATCATCTCCAGCGGCGGTCGGCCGCCGTAGACGGATTCGATGGTGGCCAGGGACTTCTGCCGATCGACAGCTGCCTGGATCGACTCGGCGACGAACGCGCTCACCGACTCGATCGTCCCGCCGTCGCGCCAGTTGTCGAGAGTGGCCGCGACCTCTTCGGGCACGGTCACGGTCACTTTGCGGGTCTGCCGCTTCCTCGCCATACCCAAATGCTACTCCGGTATGCACATGTGAGACCGTTGGTGCGCTAATCTCCCACACATATCGCCCGCCAACCATCCCGTCACCGGGAGGATCTTCCGTGACCGACACCGCCGTTCCACTCTCCTTACTTCGCTTGCCGAAGCCGTACGTCATCACCCTCGGCAACTTGAAAGGTGGCGTAGGCAAAACAACGTCGGCGTTCTTCCTGGCCGCCTACTTCGCCCAGGTGCACGATCTGCGGGTCCTGATCGTGGACGCCGATCCGCTGTCGCAGACGGGCTACGCCTGGTACCGGCTGCTGCGCAACGCCGAGATCGACGTGCCGTTCAACCTGATCCACTTCCCCTCGCGACACATCGCGGACTGCATCGCCGACAACGCCGACCAGTACGACGTGATCATCATCGACGTAGGCGGCGAATCCGACGCCATCCTGAAGGGCGCGATTCCCTACAGCGACGACCTCATCATGCTGGCGGGCGCGACCGGGGCCGACATGAAGCGCATCCCCTCCACCTACAAGGCATGCGAGGAGGCCACCGCCGACACCGAGCGGGAGATCGAAGTCCACATTCTGATGACCAAATGCCCGGTCACCATGAAGAACGGCGAGAACGTCTCCAGCGAATACCGCAAGTACCGCAAGCGGGCCGAGGACTCGGGATACGGGGTGTTCCAGGCATACATCAGCAACTGGAAGTGGTACCGCGAGGCCGCTGACGGAGATATCGGCGATGGCGCGGAGAACCCCCTGGATGACCTGGGCGAATACAAGCAAGTCGGTGACGAGCTGGTGGCACGGTTCCGCACGAACTCGGCCGCCGCAGAACAGGAAGTGAGTGCCTGATGCCCCCACCCGTTCGAAAGCTCGGCGGCAAGAACAAGGGCGCCGCGGACTCACAGCAGCCCCAGACCCTGGAGCAGGGCGCCACGCCGCCGGTGTCCCCACTGCGCGACGCCGAATGGAGTCGCGAAATCGCCAACGGACAACAGGCCGGCCCCGAGTCCACGGCGCACGCCGCCCTCACCGTCCTGCCGAAGCCGCTGCAACCCACTGCGCCAGCGTCGCTCGCGGACATTGTTCCCGAGCATTACGAACAGCCCGACGCCACGGGGGAACTCAGCGAAAAAGAGCGTGGTGACCTGGCCGCCTGTGAGGCCGCCCTGGACGTGGCCCGGGTAGCGTTCTACATCGCAGGCAAGGCCCTGCGGGTCATCCGGGACGCGAAGCTGTATCGGGCCACACACGCCACGTTCGACGACTACGTGTCGGAACGATGGGGGATGCGCCGCGCAAACGCGCACCGACTGATCGAGGCCGCCCCGATCGCCGAACCCATCGTTTCGTCTCCCATGGGAGACAAAATCAACGAGCGTCAGACGCGCGAGCTGGTGCCGCTGAGCAAGCACCACAGCGAGCAGGCCGCCGCTGATCTGTACCTGGCGCTGGCCCAGCAGGTCGCCGCCGCCAACGGCAAAGGCCCGAAGATCACCGGCGAACTGGTACGCCAGGCCGCCGAGGCCACCCTGGTCGCACTCCCGCCGGGCAGCGAATGGAACCGCGAAACAGCCGCCGAGGTAGTGCGGACCGTCTTGGCGCAAGTGACCGGCCAGGCCCCAACTGAGGAAGCGGCCGACGACGACGCCGAGCAGCATTCCTGGTTCGAAGCCGAGACCGGCCGAATCGCCTCCCTGGCCGACAAGGTGGCCAAGCGCGCCGACAAGCATCCCGCAGAGGCGAAGGCCTTCGCGGCAGCGCTCATGGCGCACGCCAAGCGGATCGAGAAAGCCGTCAGCAAGTCCGCACCGTAGGGCGTCTCAGTCGGGTTCGAGCATCGGGAACTGGGCGATCCAGCGGTGGAGCTGGGCAGGGTCTTGAAGCCTCCGCACCTGGCGGTAACTATGCGCTTCGGCGTTGGCGCCTACCAGAAACTCGAAGGCACGAGCACCGTTCTTCGCGGCGGAGAAACAGTGCGATACGGACTCGACTACCAGCGATAGCGCTGCGCCGTCCACTTCGAAGTGGAGGTAGTCGTTGACGCTAGGCAGCGCTTCGGCATTGACCACGAAACACACGCTCTCGCTGGTGTCTTCGCCGTTCTCGTCGACCATCGGAAAGATCACGGTGTAGCGCACGAGGCCGGCGTAGCGTCCACGTGGCCGCAAGGGATGGACGGGAGCGGGTGTCCCGCGGGGTCTGTCGCCGAGCGTCATGTCGCGTCCTCGCTGTGGAATCGGCAATCTGTCTACCGCGCGGCCAGGCGGCCGATCTGACGGTATAACGAGATATCAACTCTACAAATAGTTTTCGACAGAGGGCCGAATTTCGAGATCTCATCACAGGCCGCTGTGGGGTGCACCGGAGGTGGGGCTGGATGGTGTGGGGTTACCGTCAATCGGTGCCGTTGCCACCACGAGCCAGGGTACGGCGCGTCCCGGTGCCGGGGGAACGATCACCGACCCGCTGTCGACCACCACGCCATCGCCATCGCCATCGTCGGGAAGATGAATGGGATGGGCTCAGGGATTCGTGGCTCGTCAGCGCCGAGAGGTGAAGTTGGGCAACGCCGACTGATGGCTATCCGCTACGCCGCGGCCGCCACAGTGGTTATCGCCTGCGGGGTTGAAGCTACCCTTGCCATCGGGCCAGCGGGAGCCGCAGTGATGCATATGTCGGTATTCATGGCGTGGTTGACCTGGCTCATCCCGCCGACGGCGTATCTCGCCGGCATCGCCGTCGTATGGGAACGTCGGGCACAACCACGGCTGTATCGCGCTACTCGCCAAGGGCTTTTCGGCATGGGCGCTTGCATGGCCGTTGTGGCGTTCTGCACGTCGATCGAACGCTTGCCTGGCCTCTACCCGGCGGTGTCCGCGCGTGGCCTGGCAGCCGGCGCGGGTTTGGTCGTCCTCGCTGTGGTCTTCATACCTGCATCCCGCCGCGAGGATGCTTCTACTGTGGGCTGATGGCAACCGCAATCATCGAGATGGACGACGTCTTGTTCGCGCGGATACAGCAGGAAGCCGGGGAGAACTTCTCGGAATGGGTCTCCAAGGCGTGCCGGTCTCGGTTGCTGGCCGACGCGGCCCGGGACGCGGTGGTCTGGGAGCGCGAACACCCCGTCGAGGCCGCCCGGGAGCGCGCCGAGGAAGCAGCCCGATCCCTGGAATCAGAAGCCGAACACGAGATTCAGTACCAGGCCGAGGAAGCGGCCCGACGCCGCGGCGGTGACCATGCCGAGCCGACTGCTGAGGAAATCGCCGAGGCCGAGTGGCGAGTGCGTGCTCTCTTCGAGCGGGCCGACCGCCGACTTCGTGAACGCGAAGAAGGCGACTGAGACTGGGGCAAGTTAGACGCGCGCGGCCGTGCTGTCGAGGAGCGCAAGCATGGCATGGATCTGCGTCTGACCCTGGATTGCGTGAACTTTCGCCCAGGCGAGCAGTACGGCTCGCCAATGCCTGCGCGTGAGGACATCTGACCACTCGTCCTGCTCGGTAAAACTGTCCATCACATCGAGCACCGCCCACATTGCTTCGTCCGCCTTCGCGGCGAACCCCTCGGCGCGGTCTGCGTGTGATCCCGTCATGAGGCGAAACCGTACGGAACCACGCGCCGCAGCGCCTAAATCGCCGTGACGCAAGAGCCGTGTCGGCGACGCGTAAACCCGAGACACACCGAGACGGGAAGGCACGGGAAAGCGCAAGCTGGATGTGGGCTGAACTGCTGCGTGACCGGAAAGTTGCCCTAGTCAAGGCCAGAATTCCTGTGATGTGGGCCGGAATCCATTCACAGCCACGGCCAGCCTACTAGAGGTAGTTCTCAACAGGAAAGAACTAAAGGCGGACGCGATTTTGTGCGTGTCACCTGCGCAAATACAGGGGCGCGGTCGGCAAGGTATGCGAGTGGGTCGGCAAGGTATGCGAGCAATCCTGGGAAAACACGGCCGATCTGGTCGGCAACGTATGCGTGGATAACTTGCTGGCAGCGGCGGCGGATCCCCAGATTGGGGACTGGTCGGCAAGGTATGTGAGGACAACTCCGCTTCGGCGCCGGTCGGCAACGTATGCGTGGATAACCGTCTCGGGTCGGCAAGGTATGCGAGCCCGAGCGCGTTTCCTGGTGCTGTGGGCCGCCCGGTCGGCAAGGTATGCGAGTGGTGCCACCACAACGGCGCAGTGCTCTGGCAGGCTGGCCCTCATGCCCCGGCAGAAACGCAGCGACCTGGACTTCTTCAACGCCGCGGTCGAGCTGTGGGATGCCGAGCCCGAAATCGGTTATCTGGCCAGGCTGTTCACCCAAACTTCCCTGCCGTATA
>NZ_VUOS01000008.1 GCF_009829325.1 Nocardia sp. CY41 | reverse complement strand
CCACCGGCCAAGGCATCGTCGCCTTCGTCATCCTCACCGCCGGAGCACAAGACACGGGCACCGCGCTCATCGACGACCTCAAAGCCGAAGTCGCCCGCGAAATCAGCCCCATCGCCAAACCCCGCGAAATCCACATCGTCCCCGAACTCCCCAAAACCCGCAGCGGCAAAATCATGCGCCGCCTCCTACGCGACGTCGCCGAAGGACGCGAACTCGGCGACACCTCCACCCTCGTCGACCCGAAGGTGTTCGAATCGATCGCCCGCGGGTAACCACACAGGAGCGGCGGACCCGGCCACGACAGATGAGGGGGTCCGGGTCCGCCGCTCGCTCTCCTCGGCCCGTCCGTACCCTCCCCACCGCGCCACGACACGCCGGACAGCGACGTTCGAGCACACCGAATTGAACCGCGGGACGGGCCTGCTCCGTTGACGAGGCGGAAAGCGGCACCGGCGCAACGCCGGCCGCGCCGCACAGCCGCACCACGACCTCGTCTTCGGAACGGAACGCGACATGACATTCGACGAACAGCTCCGCACCCGGCGCAGGGTGGTCATCGCCGGTGCGGGCATCGCCGCCGCGGCGGCGGTCACCGCCTGCACCGCCTACGGCAAGGGCGATTCCGCGCCGGAAACCGCATCGACCGCTCCGGGAGACCGGCCGATCGAGGCGGATCGACCCGCGAACGCGCTCGCCGAGACCGCCGACATCCCCGTCGGCGGCGGCGTGATCGTGGGCGACACCGTGGTGACCCAGCCCACCGCGGGCACCTTCGTCGGGCTCTCCTCGGTGTGCACGCACGCCGGTTGCAAGGTCTCGACGGTGTCGGGCGGCACCATCAACTGCGCCTGCCACGGCAGCAAGTTCGCGCTGGACGGCACGGTGGTCGGCGGCCCGGCCACCCGACCGCTCGCGCCGAAGAGCATCCGGGTCGCCGGTGGTTCGGTGGTCGCCGGGTGAGCCGTCCGGCTCAGGAACCGCCGAACAAGTCGGCCATCCGGCGGTCCATCTCGTCGGGTGGCACGTCCTCCACGTGGGTGGCCACGGTCCACCGGTGCCCCCACGGATCCTCGAAGGCGCCGCTGCGATCACCGTAGAACTGGTCGGTCATCGGTGTGAGTTCCTTGGCGCCCGCGGCCAGTGCGGCGGCGAAGGCGGCGTCGGCGTCCTCGACGTACACGTACAGGTTGACGGGGGTGCCGCCGACCGTCTTGGGATCGAGGAAGTCCATATCGGGCGCCGGATCGCCGAGCATCACGACGGAATCGCCGAACATCAGCTCGCAATGCGCGATCCTGCCGTCCGGACCGGGCATCCGCATGCGCTCGGTGGCGCCGAAGATGTTCTTGTAGAAATCGATCGCCGCCGCCGCGCCGTCGATGGCCAGCCCCGGCGAAACCACCGGGTATCCGTCGGGAACGGGTTTGACATCAGACATGGAAAACCTCCGGTCGAGGCGTTGTGTCGGACCATGCCGAGCCTATTCCGGCGACCGGCGCGATTGGCCGGATCTTCGGAAATCAGGGACCCACGACACCCTGCAGGCGGCGCACCTGGGCCGCGGTGAGCGCGCCGAGCACACCGGGGTCCACCGCCTCCGGCGCGGTCACCGCCACCTGCAGCAACGTGCTTCCCACCTGGACGAGCGCGACCGACGAGCCCAGGGTGAGCCCCTCGCTGGTGGCGCGGACCTGGAAGGCCGTGGCGGCCGCGCCCGCGGCGGGCTGGGCGAGTCCGCCGATCCGGTAGTCCACCGCGATCTCGGTGGCGTCGTCCCCGGAATAGCGCGTGCACCGGCGCAGCGTCTCCTGCACAGCCGAGAACGCGCCCGCCAGCGCCTCCTGCGGATAACTCGCCGCATCGATATCGATGCTGGAGAAATTCGGCCCGGCGTATTGCGTGGAGGCCTGGGCGAGTGCGCCGGGGTATTGCGCGCCGAGCGGACTGAGGATTTTCGCGCATTCCGCCGGATTCGTGGCCGACGCGCCGGCCGGGGTGGTCCCGAGATCGGAGCGCGGCGGCAGGGCGGTGAAGCCGGGCGGCAGGTCCGCGTCACCGAGCAGCCGTGCGGCCAACACCCCGGAGTCGGTTTCGGGTGCGGACATCACCGGGGCAGCGGTCACCGCGGGCCCCAGCGGCGGCAGCTCCGGCGCTTCCTCGGCAGACCCGGAGGACCCGCACCCCACGGCGACAGCGACGGACGCCACCGCGATCGGCAGACCATAGGCCCGGCTCACTCGGCCCACGACACCTGCGTATCGATCGTCTGCTGCAGCGTGCTGTCGCTGTTCGGATCGCGGTAGGCCTGGTGACCGCCGACGGTGATGGACCCGGCCACCGGCAGCGGAAGACCGAGATCCACCGTGATGGTGCCCGCGCCCTGCATGACATAGTCCCGGATGTCCAGGGTCCCCGCGTTGTTGGGCAGGTGCCACACCGGTGACTTGGGCTTCTGGGTCACGTGCAGCTCGATGGTGAGCCGGTCGCCGTCGCGTTTGCTCAGCGTCGCGGTGGTCACCTGGTCGAGCAGGACGCCGCTGCTCACCTCTTGGCGCACCGTCCACACCGCCCCCTCGCCGACGGGCTCGTCGGGGAACGCGATCGACCGGTAGACGGCCTGGTAGAACGCCTGCTCCAGCGCGGCGCGGGCGGTGTTGGACGCGTCCGGCGCCGGCTCCAGCCGCAGCGCGGTGATCGCGCCCAGATCGCTGAGGTCGAAACCGGCGTGCGAGCCGCCGATCTTGGTGAGCGCTTTGGCCATCGTCGGATCCGGCGAGGTGACCGTGCCCAGGGTCAGGTCGATGCCCTCGGCGGTGGTCTGCGCGGTCATCGGGATGGTCAGCGCAGGGGTGGAGAAGTCGCGCTCGGGTTGTTCGTCGATCTGCTGCTCGATGCGGTGGGCGGTGTAGAGCGTGACCCGCTGCACCGTGCCCGCCGGATACTCCGGCCGCAGCAGCGAGCGGGGCTCCGCGCCGGCCGATTCGACCGTGGCCACCGCGGCCGCGATCGGCACGGTCACTTCCTTGCCGATGCCGAGCGGCTCGGTTCCGTCGGCCTCGCCGGTCGACTCGGCGCCGTCACCGCAACCGACGCCGAAAGCCGAGAGCCCGAGCGCGAGCACCATGAGCAGCACACCCGAGCGCGCGCTCCGTGCGAAGCCGGCGCTCCGATGAAGGCGGGGGGAAGACAACACCGTCACGAGCATCAGGGTACGACCGCTTCCTGAGTGTCAGCTGGGATGTCCGGCCGTGCCCCTCGGCGTGCCCGCGAAGCACGTGCGCCGGGCGCGGCAATCGGACGCGCGCACCGGGCCCGATTCCGCTCGAGAGATGATGGTCGGTGTGAGTGACGACCGGCCGCCCGAGGAAAACCCAGCGAACACCGCCGATCCGACGACCACGTCGGCTCCCCCCCAGCGCCTGCGGGCGCTGCTCGTCCTCGCCGCGGTGGTGTTCGGACTGGATCTGCTCACCAAGACCATCGCGGTGGCGAAACTGACACCGGGCGAGCCGGTATCCATCGTCGGCGACTTCGCGCGCCTGAGCCTGGTGCGCAACCCGGGCGCGGCGTTCTCCATGGCCACCGGCATGACCTGGTTGCTGACCCTGGTCGCCGCCGCCGTCGTCATCGGCGTGGTGCGCATCGGCCGCACCCTGCGCTCTCTGTGGTGGGCGATCGGACTGGGCATGGTGCTCGGCGGGGCGCTGGGCAACCTGGTGGACCGGCTGTTCCGCGCGCCCGGCCCGCTGCAGGGACACGTGGTGGACTTCGTGGCGGTCGGCTGGTGGCCGGTGTTCAACGTGGCGGACTCCGCCATCGTGTGCGGCGCGGTCCTGCTCGTGGTGCTCACCGTGTTCGGCTTCGAACCGAACGGCACCCGGGTGGGCCACGGCAAGACCGGCGGCGCGAGCGAGGGCAGCGCGGCATGAGGGAGACCAGGACCATGCCCGTCCCCGACGGGCTCGACGGCATGCGCGTCGACGCGGGCCTGGCCCGGCTGCTCGGCCTGTCCCGCACCGCGGTGGCCGCACTCGCCGAGGAGGGTTCGGTGCAGCTCGACGGCATCGCGGCGGGCAAGTCCGACCGGCTGACCGCCGGGGCGTGGCTCGAGGTGATCTTCCCGGAGCCCAAGCGCGAACTGACCATCGAGGCCGAACCGGTGGAGGGCATGAAGATCCTCTACGCCGACGACGACATCGTCGCGGTGGACAAGCCGGTCGGCGTGGCCGCGCACACCGGTGTCGGCTGGACCGGACCTACCGTCGTGGGCGGCCTCGCCGCGGCCGGATACCGCATCTCCACCTCGGGGGCCCACGAACGGCAGGGCATCGTGCACCGCCTGGACGTCGGCACCTCCGGAGTGATGGTGGTCGCGCAGTCCGAGCACGCGTATACGGTGCTCAAGCGCGCGTTCAAGCAGCGCACCGTCGACAAGCGGTATCACGCCCTGGTGCAGGGACACCCGGATCCGAGCAGCGGCACCATCGACGCCCCGATCGGCCGGGCCCGCGGCAACGACTGGAAGTTCGCCGTCACCGCCGACGGACGGCCCAGCGTCACCCACTACGACACCGTCGAGGCGTTCCACGCGGCCAGCCTGCTCGACATCCACCTGGAGACCGGCCGCACCCACCAGATCCGGGTGCATTTCTCCGCGATCCGCCACCCGTGCTGCGGTGATCTCACCTACGGCGCCGACCCGCGCCTGGCCGAGCGGCTCGGGCTGCAACGCCAATGGCTGCACGCCCGGTCGCTGGGCTTCCAGCATCCCGCCGACGGCCGCTATCTGGAGATCACCAGCGAGTACCCCGATGACCTGAGACACGCGCTGGACGTCCTGCGCGATGCCTGACCGCCGGGTGCCGCCGTGGCGCGCGATCGTCCTGGGTGCGGCGGCGCTCGCGCTGATCGTGCTGATCTATGCGCTCGGCGCGCTGCAGCCGCCGTATCGCCCCGCGGTGTCCACCGACCGGCTGGGGCCCGATCAGGGTGAGCAGGTCGCGGACTACCTCGCCCGATCGCGCGCTTCGCTGAACGCGGGCGGTGACGAACCGCGCTGGGCGCTGGTGTCGTTCACCGAACCCCTCGTTCCCGGCCGGATCCCCGCGCACAGCGAGGGCCTGCGCGTCGCCCAGGTGCTCTACCGGGTGCCGATCGACCGCGTGCAGACGCCGCTGGTCGCCGTGCCCGTCCCGGAAGGCGTTGCCGCGGCGGTGGATTCGGCGCGCGACGCGGCCTGGCTGCTCCCCCGCCCCGCCGATGATCGCGCCGCTGGGGTGGTCGCGTTCTCCGCCGCCCGGCTGCGGGGCGGTTGCGGCTGTGTCGTCGGGCTCGTCGTCCGCGGCTCCCCGGCGCGGTTGCGGGAACTGGCCGGGCGCAATGGCATCCGCGCGGTCCAGGCGCTGCCCGCCGACGCGGTGGCGGGCAGCTTCGCGGTGGCCCCGCTGCTGCCCGAGTACCGGTCCGTCGTCGCACCCGGCCCCGACGACGGACCGGTCCCGCAGCCGTGAGCGCGGGCGCTCAGTCCGGCAAGGTGACGACGCCGTCGAGGTAGCGGCGGCACCGTCCGAACAGCAGCACCCGCTCGCCCGCCAGTTCGCAGCGCAGGCTGCCGCCCCGGCGCGAGAGCTGCCGGGCCCGCAGTTCGGTGCGCCCGAGCCGCTCGCTCCACAGCGGAACCAGCTGCGCGTGTGCGGATCCGGTCACCGGGTCCTCCGGGACACCCACGCCAGGGCCGAAGAACCGGGAGACGAAATCGACCGAGTCGCCGGGCGCGGTGACGATCGCGGCGCGCGGCAGCGCGGGGAACGCCGACAGCACCGGCGCGGCATCGCGCACCTCTTGTTCGGTCGCCACGACGATCACCTCGTCGGTGCCGGAATACGCGCGCACCGGACGCACGCCCAGCGCCGCGACGAGCGCCGGATCGGGCCGCACCGGAATGCTCGGCACGACCGGCAGGTCGAGCACGAACTCGTCGTCGTCGGTGCGGTCGACGTGCAGCCAGCCGCTGCGCGTGTAGAAGCTCACCCGGTCCTCGCCGGGATGCATGTCGACCAGGATCTGCGCGGCGCTGGCCAGGGTGGCGTGCCCGCACAGCGCCACCTCCACCTTCGGCGTGAACCACCGCAGGTGGAAGGCGGGCCATTCGCCCGGCGGCACGCCCGCCTCGGGAGGTAACCGCGAGGTGTAGAACGCGGTTTCGGCGAGGTTGTTCTCCTCGGCCAGCTGTTGCAGCAACGCATCCGGCAGCCACGACGGGAGCGGCATCACCGCGGCCGGGTTGCCCGAGAACGGTGCGTCGGTGAACGCGTCGATCTGGTGCAGCAGTACCTCCATAATCTCCAGAAGGTACTCCAACTCTGAATGCCCGCTTCGCACAAGGCTTCTCGTGGCGCGGCGAGTCAGGCGTCCAGTCTGTCAGGCGGCCCCGCCGGGCGAGCTCGGCAGCAGTTGCCGCTCGTCGCCGAGCAGCCCCGCACTCACCCACCACGCGGCCTCGACCAGCACGATGCCCACCACGCCGCAGGCCACCGCCGCGCCGGTGAGCGCGAGGTCGGAGGGATCGAGTTTGAAGAACTCCCGGGTGAACGGCACGCTGAACAAGAAGACGTACGCCGCCACCGACACCGCGATCAGCACGACTTTCCACCAGACGTACGGCCGCGCGACGATGGCCAGCACCCACACCGCGATCATGATCAGCGTGATGAGCGCGGTGGTGCCCGCCTGGATCTTCTGCTCCTCGGTGGCATCCGGCCCCGCGTAGGCGATCAGATACGCGACGAAGGTAGCCGCGCCGATCACCACGCCCGACGGGATGGCCAACCGCATCACGCGCCCGACGAAGCCCGTGCGGGCCCGCTCGTTGTTGGGCGCGAGCGAGAGGATGAACGCCGGGATGCCGATGGTGAACCAGGCCGCGATCGTGACGTGGCGCGGCAGGAACGGATACCCGATGGGCTCGTAGCCGAAGATCTGGGAACCGACTCCGGCGACGCCGACCAAGAAGGCGAGCAGGACGGAATACACGGTCTTGGTGAGGAACAGATTCGAGACGCGCTCGATGTTGCCGATCACCCGGCGCCCCTCGCCGACCACATACGGCAGCGTGGCGAACTTGTTGTCCAGCAGAACGATCTGCGCCACCGCCCTGGTCGCGGGGCTACCCGAGCCCATCGCCACGCCGATATCCGAGTCCTTCAACGCGAGCACGTCGTTGACTCCGTCGCCGGTCATCGCCACGGTGTGCCCGCGCGACTGCAGCGCCGCCACCATGGCGCGCTTCTGGTCCGGGCGGACCCGGCCGAAGGTGGTGTTGCCGTCCAGCACGTCGGCCAGTCCGTCGCGGTCCCCCGGCAGCTTCCGCGCGTCGATCGGGTGCTCGCCGCCCGGCAGATCCAGCGAGGACGCCACCGCACCGACCGAGACGGCGTTGTCGCCGGAGATCACCTTGATCGCCACATGTTGGCTCGCGAAGTAGTCGAGTGTGTCGCGAGCGTCGGGCCGCACCTTCTGCTCCAGCACCACCAACGCGGCGGGCCGGACCACGCCGGGAGCGTCCGCCGCGTCCACCGGACGGTCACCACGCGCCAGCAACAGCACGCGCAGACCGGAGGCGCCGAGCTCCTCGGCGACCCGCGCGTCCGCGGAGCCCGGGTCGAGCAGCACGTCCGGCGCGCCGAGCAGCCAGTCGCCGTGCTCGCCGTAGGAGCAGCCGCTCCACTTCTTGGCCGAGGAGAACGGCGCGACGGCGGTGCGCTGCCAGCCGGGGCCGTCCGGCAGGGCCTCGGCGATCGCTTGCACGCTCGCGTTCGGTCGCGGATCGTCGGCGGCCAGCGCGGCCAGCGCGGTGCGCACTTCGGTGTCGTCGAAGGTGGCCAGTGTCTTCAGGTCCGACAAGCGCATGCCGTTCTCGGTCAGCGTGCCGGTCTTGTCCGCGCACACCACGTCCACCCGGGCCAGCCCCTCGATCGCGGGCAGCTCCTGCACCAGGCACTGACGCCTGCCCAGCCGCACCACGCCGACCGCGAACGCGATCGACGTCATCAGCACCAGTCCCTCGGGCACCATCGGCACCAGCGCGGCGACCATGCCGGTGACGGCGGGCCGCCACGACTCCCCGCTGGAGACCAACTGGTTGTAGATGCTCAGCAAGCCGGCGGGGATCAGCAGGTAGGTGATGAACTTCAAGATCTTGTCGATGCCGCTGCGCAGCTCGGAGTGCACAAGAGTGAACTTGCTCGCCTCCTCGGCCAGCCGCGCGGCGTAGGCGTCGCGGCCCACCTTCGTCGCCCGGTACGCACCCGACCCGGACACCACGTAGCTACCCGACATCACCGTGGCGCCTGCGGCCTTGTCGATCGGATCGGCCTCACCGGTGAGCAACGACTCGTCCACCTCGAGCTGCGCGGACTCCTCGACCGTGCCGTCCACCACGATCTGGTCGCCCGGACCGAGTTCGATCAGGTCGTCGAGCACCACCTCGTGCGGCGCCACCTCGACGGCCGTGCCGTCCCGGCGGACGGTCGGCTTGGCCTGGCTGACGATGGCCAGCTGGTCCAGGGTGCGTTTGGCGCGGATCTCCTGGATGATGCCGACCGCGCTGTTGGCGACGATCAGCAGGCCGAACATGCCGTCGATGATCGATCCGGTGGCCAGCACCAGCACGAAGAGGACACCGAGGATGGCGTTGATCCGGGTGAAGACGTTCGCGCGCACGATGTCGCGGACCGAGCGGCTCGCCCGATCCGGGACGTCGTTGGTCAGACCGTCGCGGCGGCGTTGCTCGACTTCGGCCGCGGTCAGTCCGGTGGCGCCGGACGCCTGCACGGTAATCGACATGACCGCAAGGCTACGGGACAACTACGTTCGTGATCGTGCGGCGAAGCAGGTCCATCCCCGGTGTAGCGTTCGGAGCGAGCGCGTACTTCTTGTGGGGACTGTTCCCCGCGTTCTTCGGATTGCTGGCCTTCGCCAGTCCGGGTGAAGTGGTCGCGCAGCGGATCATCTGGACACTGGTCGTCGTGTTCGCGGTGCTCGCCGTGAGCGGGCGGATCCGCGAGTTGCGCGGCATCGGCGCCCGCGTCTGGCGTCTGGCGGCCGTCGCCTCCGCCGCGATCGCGCTCAACTGGGGCGTGTACGTCTACGGGGTCACCTCGGGCCACGTCGTGGAATGCGCGCTCGGATATTTCATCAACCCGCTGGTCACCGTGGCGTTCGGTGTGGTGCTCTTTCGCGAACGGCTGACCGGCGCCCAATGGGCCGCCCTCGGACTCGGCGCGGCCGCGGTGGCCGTGCTCACGGTCGACTACGGCAGACCACCGATCATCGCCCTCGCCCTGGCCTGCTCCTTCGCCACCTACGGCCTGGTGAAGAAGGTGATCCCGCTGGACGCGCTGCGCGGCATCGCCGCCGAGGGCGTCGTCGCCGCACCCTTCGCGCTGGCGTTCGCGATCGCTCTCGCGCTCGCCGGACACAGCGAATTCGCCTCCGGCGCAGCGCATACCGCCCTGATGGTGGCGACCGGACCGGTCACCCTGGTTCCGCTCCTACTGTTCGCCGTCGCGGCCCAGCGCGTCGCGTTGTCCACCATGGGCCTGCTGCAATACCTCACCCCCGCGCTCCAGATGGCCTGGGGCGTCGCGGTCGCGCACGAGCCGATGCCCGCCTCGCGTTGGGCCGGATTCGCCCTCATCTGGGCGGCGTTGGCGATATTCACCGCCGACGCCCTGCTACGAGCCCGGCGTGCGCGGCGCACACGCCCTGACACCACAGGGACCGGCGCTCACGCGAACGAAGCGCAATCCGGCATGAGCACCTGACGGGAACGATTGCTACGACTGTAGTAGATGTTCTACGCTTGTAGCATGACTGCGCTACCCGCTCGTGAACTGCGGAATCACACCGCCGAGGTATTACGTCGCGTCGAGGCCGGCGAAGAGATCGAAATTCTCAAGGACAACCGGCCGGTCGCCAAGATCATTCCGATATCTCGGCGGCGTCAGTGGGTGCCCGCCTCGGAAGTTCTTCGCGAACTGGTTCGCCTAGGCCCGGACACCACGGGTCTCCGAGATGAATTGCGCGAGACCCTGACCGACACGACGGACGACCTGCCGTGGTGAACAGTCAACGCGCGCTAGCCGATACGTCGATATTCATCGGTCTCGAGGCGAAACGTTTCGATCCGGCACAGTTCGACGGGTACGAATGGGGCGTCTCTGCGGTCACCCTGGGTGAACTGCGCCTTGGCGTACTGCGAGCTTCGAGCCCTGAAGTGTCGGCACGCCGGCTGGCGACCTATCAGCTGGCACAACGATTTCAGCCACTCGAAGTGGATGAGGCTGTCGCGGAGCACTGGGCGCTGCTGGTTGCCCGCCTTCGGGCCGCCGGACGCAAAGTGCCGATCAACGATTGCTGGATCGCCGCGACTGCACTGGCCCATGACATCCCGATCGTCACACAGGACGGCGATTACGACGCGATGCCCGACTTGAAGGTGCGCAGACTGTAAAGATCTCGTCGGAAATGGTCGCAAAAGTGTCGGATCCGACACTTCTGCGGGCTTCGGCTTCCTCGTAGCGTCGACACATGACCGCGCTCAGACCCCTTCGCCCCCGCACCGACACCGGGCAGCCACCGGCCGAGACCACTCACGACCTGCTCGGCATGACCGGACGGGAAATCCTGCAAGGAACGCTCGACGGACGCTTCCCGAGCGCGCCGATCCTGAGCGCACTCGGTTTCCGGCTGGCCCAGGTCGGTCACGGGACCGTGGTGTTCGAGGGCGAGCCGGGCGATCAGTTGCTCGGCCCGGCGGGCGGGATGTATGGCGGCTTCATGGCGACACTGCTCGAATCGGCCCTCAGCGCGGCAGTGCTGACGCGATTGGCGAGCGGGACTCGTTCCACTTCGGTCAAGATCGGTATCGACATCCACCGTGCCGTGCGCGGCGATACGCGCAAGCTGCGCTGCACGGGTACCGCGATCCACGTCGGCTCCACCACGGCCAGCGCGGAGGCCCGCTTGATCGGCGCCGAAGACGGCGAACTGTACGCGCAAGCAACCTCGATGTACGCGATTCTGCGCATGCTCTGAACAGCGTACCGGCGCTGGGGCGCGCGAATCACCTATTGCGGCAGACCACTTCGTACAACGACCGGCCGGCCGCCGAGAAGAGCGCGGCGACCGGCCGGTCGAGTGAACTCAGCTGCAGGCCGCCGACTGCTGGCCGAGGTTGGTCAACATGGTGCAGGCCCACTGCTTCTGGATCTTCCACTTGCCGTTGTCGGCGACGAACGGCACGTCGACGATGTTCTCCTGGCCGTTGAGGATGAACTTGGCCTTCGCGTTCACGCTGTCGCCGAACGAGGTGACGTCGGTGACCTCGATCTTCACGTCGGCGCCCGACGCGGCCTGGGACAGGCGGTCCGGCAGCGTCGGATCGGCCTCGGCGCCCTGGACGTTGTCCAGCTTCTCGGCCGCGGGCACCGACGGGTCCAGCGCACGGGCGAGGGCGGTGTTCAGCTCCGCGGGCGTGGGGACCGGCGGCAGGTTCGCGCTCGCGGTCGCCGACGCCTTGGCGCTGGTCGACGTCTTGGCGGCGAGCTTGCTGTCCTTGTCGTCGCCACCGCAGGCGGTCAGGCCAAGCGCGGCGACGATGGCCAGCCCGGCGATCGCGATGCGTCCAGTCTTACGAAGCTTCAACTGCTCGTCCTTTGCGTTCGAGAGGTCCGTGTCGTGTTCCACCGTGGCAGCCGCCCCCGAACCGGCGGCGCTGCACGAGGTCCCAGGCTACCGGCACCGGGCGGCGCCGCTCGGATCCACACGGGACCGTCGATGGTCGTCGGCAGCGAACGTACGCGCCCCGCCGGGCGATGTCGAGCCGCGGGCCGTGCCCGTCAGAGCAGGCTGCCCAGCGGATCGGCCCGGGTGAGCGCGGCATCGTCGGCGGCGAAGGTGTGCGCGGGACCCGGGCCGGTGGACCGGGTTTCGAAGCGGACGGTCACGACGCCGAGCCCGGCGCCCTGCACCCAGCCGTGGCCGTGCTCGGGGTGCGTGACGTCCATACCGGGATGCCAGACGGCGACGGGCAGGACCGGCGCGGCATTGTCGCGGTCGGCGGCGTGCGCCGGCTCGGATTCGGGTTCCGCCGTGGCGATCTCGGCGGCCGGTCCGCGATCCAGTTCGGGGAACAGCGATTCCTGCCGGACGGTCGAAAGACCGCCGTAGCCGACGCCGACGAGGCGGATCGGACCCAGTTCCCTCGGGTCGAGCGCCGAACGCTGCGCCGCGGCGGCGAGGGTGGCCAGGTCCTCGGTGGCGTAGGGCAGTGTGAAGGAGCGAGTGACGATGCTCATATCGGACTTCTTCAGTTTGAGCACCACGGTGCGCGCCGCACGCCCGTCGCCGGTCAGGCGCCGGTGCGCGGCGGCGGCCATGTCCTCGATGGCCGGACGCAGCTGCGCGAGGCTGACGATGTCGGTCTCGTAGGTGGTCTCCGCGCTGATCTGCTTCGCCTCGGTGCGTTCGGCCACTGGGCGGTCATCGATGCCGCGCGCCAGCCGGTGCAGCGCGGCGCCCACGCTGCCGCCGAGAATCGACATCGCGTCCGCTTCCGGCAGGGCCGCGAAGGCGCCCACGGTCTCGATGCCCAGCGAACGCAACCGGCTCTCCGCGACCGGCCCGATGCCCCACAGTTTGCGCACCGGCAGCCCCGCGAGCAGGCGCGGCTGTTCGACCGGCGATATCACTCGAACCCCATCGGGTTTTGCCAGGCCAGAGGCGATCTTGGCCAATTGCTTTCCGGTGCCCGCGCCCACCGAGGCGGTCAACCCCGTCCGTTCGCGCACCACCGCGCGCAGTTCCTCGCAGAACGCGTGCACCCGGGCGACCGTCGCGCCGGCCAGTTCGGCGGGCTCGCCGAACGCCTCGTCGAACGACAGCGTCTCCAGCACCGGGATCCGGCTGCGCAGCGCGTCGAAGACCTGCCCGCTGACCACGCCGTAGACCGCTCCGCGCGGCGGCACCACCACCGCGGTGACACCCACCAACCGGCGCGCCTGATGCATCGGCATCGCCGACCGGGCGCCGAACACCCGCGCCTCGTAGCTGGCCCCGGCCACGACCCCGCGCCCGCCGATCCCGCCGACGAGCACCGGCCTGCCGCGCAACGTCGGCCGGGTCAGCTGTTCGACGGAGGCGAAGAACGCGTCCATATCTATGTGCAGCACCCAACGCCGAGCGGCGCTGTCCGCGTCGGCGAGCACCGGACGATGCCGCGGAGACACCGCGCCGTCGCCGCGTGCCGTCCCGGTCCCGGTCGACCGCGCGGTCACCCGCTCGACGATCGGTTTCTCGGTACGCACGGGTGCAATGTACGCCCGTCCACCGACAACCCGGAGCCGGCGGCGGCGCTGTCGGATGGCTGTGCGCTAGCTGTCGGTTATCTGCCGGTATCGGCGTCGGCTCCGGCTCGGCTGCGGCGGCCGCTTCGTCCCGTCACTACGGCTGTGATCTGCCCCTTTTCCCCGACGGACCATGTACGCGACAGTCTCGAAACACCCGCCGACGTGCCGCGGGCGCGGAGCCGGGCACGCGGTCCGATATGTGATGATCGGACCCATGAATATCCGCAAGGCCGTCATCCCGGCCGCCGGTATCGGCTCCCGGCTGCTTCCGCTGACCAAGGCGATCCCCAAGGAGATGCTGCCGGTCGGCGACAAGCCGGTCATCGAGCACACGGTCCGTGAGCTGGTCGCTTCGGGCATCACCGACATCACCATCGTGGTCAGCGGCGGAAAATCATTGATCCAGGACCACTTCCGCCCCAACCCCGCCTTGGTGGCCCAGCTGCGCGCGGACGGCAAGACCGCCTTCGCCGACGCGGTCGAGGAGGTCGGCGAGCTGTCCCGGCTCGGCCACATCACCTACCTCGACCAGCACGGGCCGTACGGCAACGGCACTCCCGTGCTCAACGCCGCCCGCAACCTCGGCGACGAGCCGATGCTGGTGCTGTGGCCGGACGACGTGTTCGTCGCCGAGGTGCCGCGCGCCCAGCAACTCATCGATGCCTACGAGGCCACCGGGGCGCCCGTCCTCGCGCTGATGCCGATGGACCCCGCCGAGTCGCAGCGCTACGGCGTGCCGGTGGTCGCCGACGACCACGGCAGCGGCCTGCTGCGGATCACCGGGCTGCGGGAGAAGCCGAAGCCGAAGGACGCGCCGTCGTCCTTCGCCGCGATCGGCGGCTACGTCGTCACGCCCGGCATCATCGAGGAACTGCGCAGGCAGACCGAAGCGTGGTACGAGCACCGCACCGGTGAGGTGTATCTCACCGACGCGATCAACGTGCACGCGGCGAACAACCCGGTCTTCGGCCAGGTGATCCGCGGCCGGTGGTACGACACCGGTAACCCGGCCGACTACTTGGTGGCGCAATTCGCCTCCGCCCTGGCCCATCCGCAGTACGGCCCCTCGCTGCGCGACCTGGCCGACGGCCTCGACCGGTGACCTCCGGGCCGCACCGCCACGGCGACCGAACCGGCGGCGCGGCCCGGCTCCACCGACGGCAACCGCCGCGGGACCGTCCGCCTACCAGGACGGGAGGCCGTCGTCCTCGACGTGGTGACTTCCGGTGATCTCTGGCCGGAGTGTCGCCGGCAGGTATCGCGGCACCACACCTGGGCACCTTGGCTCGAATGCGGGCCCCGCTGGCAGGATGTGCCGGATCGGTGCCGTTCCCGAGGGATTCGTCCGCCGGTCGAACAGCTGGCTGCCGACCGTCAACTGTTCGGCGGGGCAGCGCGGAGCCGACGCGGCCCCGACCACACTGCTGGTCGGGGCCGTGCCATCCCGGAAGCAGCCGCGATCAGCGTCGGCTGCCCTCGGTCGGGTGCGTGCTCAGAAGCGGCGGATGGCGTAGATGTCGAATTCGTCGAGCGGGGTGTAGCCCACCGGCACACCCCAGTCGTAAGCGTTGAGTACTTGTCCGTTACCCGCGTAGATGCCGACGTGCGAGCCATCCCGATTCAGCACCACCACGTCGCCGAGCGACAGCGAGCCCATCGGGACCGGCGCACCCGCCTTGGCCTGCTGCCAGGTTGTCCGCGGAATGCTCACGCCGACTTGACGGTAGGCCCATTGCACCAGACCCGAGCAGTCCCAGCTGTTGGGGCCGGTCCCGCCCCATTCGTACGGCTTGCCGATCTGCGTCGTCGCCGCGGCCAGCGCGCCGACGCCGAACACACTGGGCACCGGCAGGATGCCCGAGCCGCTGGCGCTGCCGGAGTCGCCACCGGGACCGCTACCCGAGGCCGAACCGGAGGAGGCGCTACCCGGCCCGCTGCCGGAGGCGCTGCCGGTGTCGGCCCAGCCGGGTCCGGCGAGCAGAACGATTGCGATGGTCGAGAGCAGGAATCCGAGTGCGATGCGGTGCAACGATTTTCTCGGCACGTGCTCGCCCCTTCCATGGGCGCAGTTGACTTGGCCACCGATCGGCAGCCTGGCTAACACATGGCATCGACAGCGGTCTCCGATACGGAGCCGCGGCCACCCGCGCCGGACCTGTTTCCAGCACGGCCAAATTCCAAGTACGACACGCCGATAAGAGAAACTGCCGCCCCGGAGATCACCTGGGTAACAGCAGCGACATGGCAGATTGTGCCTGGGAGATCGGCGAATTGTCGGGAATCAGCAAACTATCAGCATGTGATCTATATCACTAATAATGCCGAGAGGGCGGCGCGGGAAGTCGATCGCGCCTTGCCAGCGAGTTGCCCTTCGATAGCGCACGGTGCGCGACCGGACCGCCGCCACGGTCACCTCGAGTGTCGGGGAGCAAGCCGACCGTGTCCGGCCCGGCCGAGGACATCGCCCCTGTTCGTCAGGTGCCGCACGACCTTCGCCGATCACTGCCGCGGTCTGCCCGCGCGACACAAGGCCGTTCGGAACAGCAATCGGGGCGGAACCCGTCAGGTTCCGCCCCGATTCACTCGGTGCCCGGCGCTCAGGCCTTCGCGATCGTCGCGCGCACACCGCCGACCAGATCGGTGGCCTGCGGACCCGCGTCGCCGAAGGTCAGCGTCGTGGCGAGGATTTCGCCCGCGATCAGGTCACGGTGGGTCCGCGCCCACTCGGCCCGGTCCGCGGGGACGTCCAGGACCACGGTGATGCGGTCGGAGACGTCCAACCCGGCGGACTTCCTGGTCTCCTGGAGGTCGCGGATCAGGTCCCGCGCCCAGCCCTCGGCCTCCAGCTCCTCGGTGACCACCGAATTCAGCACCACGAGACCGGCATTGCCCGGCAGCGCCGCGGTCGACTCCGGTTCGGCCGCGACCAGGCGCTGGGTGTACTCCTCGGGCAGCAGGGCGATGCCCGCCGCCCGGACCGTACCGTCCGCGTCCTCGGACCACTCACCGGCCTTCACCGCCTTGATCACCGTCTGGACGTCCTTGCCCAGGCGCGGTCCCGCGGCGCGAGCGTTGACCACCAGCTCGAAGCGGCCGTGCGCGTCCACATCCGTGGTCAGGTCCACCTTCTTGACGTTGACCTCGTCGGCGACGATGTCGGCGAACGGCGCCAGCCGCTCGGCGTCGGCAGCGGCGATGGTGACCTCGGCCAGCGGCAGCCGCACCCGCAGGTTCTGCGCCTTGCGCAGGCTCAGCACCGTCGAGCACACCACCCGCACCTCGTCCATGGCGGCGACCAGCTCGGGATCATCCGGCAACTCCCCCTCCTTCGGCCAGTCGGCCAGGTGCACCGAGTCGCCGCCGGTCAGCCCGCGCCAGATCACCTCGGTGATCAGCGGAAGCAGCGGTGCCGCCAGCCGGGTGACCACCTCGAGCACCGTGTGCAGGGTGTCCACCGCGTCGCGGTCCTCACTCCAGAACCGCGAGCGCGAGCGACGCACGTACCAGTTGGTCAGCGCGTCGGCGAACGAGCGCAGTTCCTCGCAGGCGCCCGCGATGTCGTAGGTCTCCAGCGCCTCGGTGATGACATCCCTGGTGCGCGCCAGCTTCGCCAGGATGTAGCGATCCAGCACGTGCGGCGAATCGGTGCGCCACACTCCGGGCTTCGACGCGTACAGCTGCAGGAACGTCCACGCGTTCCACAACGGGCGCAGCGCGTGGCTCACACCCTCGCGGATACCGCGCTCGGTGACGATCAGGTTGCCGCCGCGCAGGATCGGCGAACTCATCAGGAACCAGCGCATCGCGTCCGAGCCGTCCCGGTCGAACACCTCGTTGACGTCCGGGTAGTTGCCCTTGGACTTGCTCATCTTCAGGCCGTCGTCACCGAGCACGATGCCGTGCGCGGCAACCGTCTTGAACGCCGGGCTGTCGAACAGAGCCGTCGCCAGCACGTGCAGCGTGTAGAACCAGCCGCGGGTCTGCCCGTTGTACTCGACGATGAAATCGCCCGGGAAGTGGCTGTCGAACCACTCCTTGTTCTCGAACGGGTAGTGCACCTGGGCATACGGCATCGAGCCGGACTCGAACCAGCAGTCCAGCACCTCCGGCACTCGGCGCATCGTCGATTTGCCGGTCGGGTCGTCGGGATTCGGCCGGGTGAGCTCGTCGATCATCGGACGGTGCAGGTCGGCCGGGCGCACGCCGAAATCGCGCTCCAGCTCGTCCAGCGAGCCGTACACGTCGACGCGCGGGTAGGCCGGATCGTCCGACACCCATACCGGGATCGGGCTGCCCCAGTACCGGTTGCGGCTGATGTTCCAATCCCGCGCGCCTTCCAGCCACTTGCCGAACTGGCCGTCGCGGATGTGCTCGGGCACCCAGGTGATCTGTTTGTTCAGTTCGACCATGCGGTCGCGGAACTTGGTGACCGCGACGAACCAGGACGGCACGGCCATGTAGATCAGCGGCTGCCCGGAGCGCCAGCTGTGCGGGTAGGAGTGCTCGATCGTCTCGTGCCGCAACAGCTTTCCCGCGGCCTTGAGATCCTTGATGATCACCGGGTTGGCGTCGAACACCATGAGGCCCTCGTAGGGCGGCACCATCGAGGTGAACTTGCCGCCCGGATCCAGCGGCTGCACCAGCTCGATGCCGTGCGCGGAGGCGACGTCCATGTCCTCCTCACCGAAGGCGGGCGCCAGATGCACGATGCCGGTGCCGGAGTCGGTGGTCACGTAGTCGGCGGTGAGCACCCGGTGCGCGTTGGGGTGACCGACGAAGAAGTCGAACGGCGGCGCGTAGGACAGCTCGGCCAGCGCGGCGCCGTCGAACTCGGCGAGCACCTCCGGCTCCTCGCCGAACTCCCGCGCGTAATGCGAGACCCGTTCGGCCGCGAGCACATAGCGTTTGCCGTCGGCCCCGCGCAGGTGCACGTAGCGGACGTCGGGGTGCACCGCGATCGCCAGGTTGGACGGCAGGGTCCACGGCGTGGTGGTCCAGATCAGCGCGTTGGCGCCGTCGAGTTCGTGCAGCGGATGCTCGGCCGGCACGCGCAACGCCATGTCGACGGTCACCGCCGGGTCCTGGCGCATCTTGTAGGCGTCGTCCAAGCGGGTTTCCTGATTCGACAACGGCGTCTGCTCGTACCAGCTGTAGGGCAGCACCCGGAAGCCCTGATAGATCAGGCCTTTGTCGTACAGCGTCTTGAACGCCCACATCACCGACTCCATGAAGTCGGTGTCCAGCGTCTTGTAGTCGTTGTCGAAGTCGACCCAGCGGGCCTGGCGCGTCACGTAGTCGCGCCATTCCCCGGTGTAGCGCAGCACCGACGTTTTGCAGGCCGCGTTGAATTCCGCGAGGCCCATCGCATCGATCTGTGATTTGTCCGTGATACCGAGCTGCTTTTCGGCTTCGATTTCGGCGGGCAGTCCGTGGCAGTCCCAGCCGAATCGCCGGTCGACCCGCTTGCCGCGCATGGTTTGGAAACGCGGAACGAGGTCTTTGACGTATCCGGTGAGCAAATGTCCGTAATGCGGCAGACCGTTGGCAAAGGGCGGCCCGTCATAGAAGACGAATTCCGCTGCGCCGGAACGGTTTTCGATGCTGGCGCGGAATGTGTCGGCGGCCGCCCACGCGTCGAGCACGCGGCGCTCCATCTCGGGGAACGACGCCCCGTTGCCGACGCTCAGGTCGACGCGCGGGTACGCGCTGTTGCTGGAAGTCTGGTCCGCCATGGCGGATACGTCTCCTCGTGCCGAGTCGTTGGCACGGGGACGACGACGGCGCCCGGTGCGCCGAAACCGCGGTACCACCCCGCTTGTCCGGTGTGGCGGACACCGGACCTCTCATTCCGAGCTGTGACGGGCTCACCCGTTCGGTTCTACTGAGCGCCCGGCCCGCAGGCCGTGCCGCCGTTCTTCCGAAGGCTCCCCGGTGATGGCCGGATCGACGCCGTATTCATGTTTGATTCTAGCCGGAGCGGTCAACTCACTTTGTCAGGCAGGTCAGCGTTTGGCATGACGACCAGGAGGCGGCGGGGAATCACCATCCGGACTCCGCATGGACAAAGCACTCACCAGCAAGAGCATCGCGCCGATGACGCACACCACGATGCAGCCCCACGCCCAGATCACCGATCCGGTGGTGAGCGCGGCCACGAGCAGGGCGAAGCCGATCGCGGCAAGGACGAGTGTCAAGACGAGCATGATGACCCCCAAGACATGCCGGGCGGCTCGACAGTTCCTCTAACGGTATGCGAACTGCTGTGCTGGGGCGCGACGCGTTACTTGCCACCCTTGGCGAAGGACGCCGGCGCGAGGTTGTTCGCCGTGTTGGCATCCACGAAGGCGTCGCCGCCGTCGACCGGGACGGCGGAGCCACGGTTCTCCAGCTCCTCGAGCTGCGACTCCAGGTACGACTTCAAGCGCACCCGGTACTCCCGCTCGAACGTCTTGAGCTGCTCGATCCGGCTCTCCAGCACACTGCGCTGCTGCGTGATGGTCGCCATGATCTCGGTGTGCTTGCGCTCGGCGTCCGCCTGCAGCGCGTCGGCCTTCTCCTTGGCCTGGCGCAGCTGGCTGTCCGAGCGGCTCTGCGCGTCCGACAACATCGCGTCCGACTTCTGGCGGGCGTCGGCGATCATGGCCTCCGACCGGGTCCTGGCGTCACCGACCAGTCGCTCGGAATTCGCCCGGGCATTCGACAGCAGGCTTTCCGCCTCGGCCTTCGCATCGCTGGTCAGCCGGTCCGCCATCTCCTGGGCGAGGCTGAGCACCTTGGCGGCCTGCAGGTTGGCGTCCGCGCCGGGCGCGTCCTTGGCCACCGGCGCGGCGGGCATCGGAGCGGGCGGCGCGGCGGGCACCGGGGGCTTGATCGGTTCCGGCGGCGGCGGCGGGGCCTGCGGAATCGGCGCCTTCACGGTGTTCGCCACGGCCGGGCCGCGGTTCTTCTTGGCGTCGGCCAGTTCCGCATCCAGTTCGGCGACCCGCTGGCGCAGATCGGCGTTCTCCTCGATGAGGCGCGAGAGCTCCTGCTCCACGAGATCCAGGAACGCGTCGACTTCGTCCTCGTTGTAGCCACGCTTCCCGATCGGCGGTTTGCTGAACGCGACGTTGTGCACATCGGCTGGGGTCAGCGGCATGGAAGGATCCCTTCACGCGTCTTTTGGAGATCTAGCAGATCTAGCAAGCTGTCTTCACGGCCCATTCTGTCACACCGGAGCTACCGGTTGCCCGAGCCTGCCCACGATCGACATCAGGATGAAGACGATGAAAAGCAGGACCATAATCGACAGATCCAGGCGAATTCCGCCCAGCGATACCGGGGGTATCAACCGCCGCAGCAGTTTCACCGGGGGATCGGTGATCGTGAAGATCACCTCCAGGACGACGACCACGACACCGGTAGGACGCCAGTCTCGGGCAAAGCTACGGATGAACTCGACGATCACCCGGCTGATCAGCAACAGCCAGAAGATGAACAGTACGAAGTACAGCACCGCGAACAAGGCCACCAGTTCACTCTGCCGTAAAAATCGCTTCGCGCAAAATGACCGCGCCGCACAACCGGCGCCAGGTCTGCTCCACCCCCCAGATCACGACCTTATTTCTGGTTGTAGAAGCCGGTTTCCGCGATGCGCCTGCGTTCTTCCGCTGATACGTCGACATCCGCCGGTGAGAGCAGGAACACTTTCGTCGCGACCTTGTCGAACGATCCGCGCAGCGCGAAGGCGAGACCAGCGGCGAAGTCGACCAGCCGCTTGGCGTCGGCGTTGCTCAGATCCACCAGATCCATGATCACCGGATTGCCCTCACGGAAGCGTTCGCCGATGATCCGGGCCTCGCTGTAGTCGCGCGGGCGCAGCGTCGTGATCTTGGACAAGGGGCCTCCGTCCTCGAAGATCCCGGGCCGCCGCACCGGGGCGGGCTCGGGACGCACGCGCTCCTCCAGCCTGCGCTCCTCGGCGTCGGGATCGACGGCGAGCGCGCCTCGTGTGGCACCGCGCAGCGGTGGCGCGCTCCCGCCCGCCCGGAACCGGCCCGACGGGGCGGACTCGATCCGGGTGGGCCGCCGGGGCGCGTCGTAGTCGCCGTAGGGCTCGTCGACGTAGTCGTCGCGGCGCGACACCGAGTAACCCGGCTTGTACGGGGACTTGTAGGCGGGCTCGGGGTAGTCGACCTCGTCGAAACGGCCTGCGCCGTATCGATCCTCGCCGTAGCGGTCGACGTAGCCGTCGCGGTCGGAGTAGTCACGGGGCCGGGGCCGGCGAGCACCGCGCTCGTCCACGCCTCGGGGGGCGCGATCGTCGACGTAGTCGTCTTCGTAATCCTCGAGCGGAACCATGCCGAAGTACGCCTTGAACTTGTGCAGCGTGCTCATTGGTCGACCTTCCTTCGGCCCCGGTGGCGGCCGGGTGTTGAAGTCTTGCTCAGCCCTCGTCAGATCCCAGCATATGTGTCGAATGTGACTGATGAGGTTTCTTTGCTAGCCCGAGGTTATCGGTCGTATACCCATCAAGGCGGTACCGACACGCACAACCGTCGAACCGTGTTCGATCGCGCATTCCAGATCGCCCGACATTCCCGCGGAAAGCTCCGTCGCGTCCGGATGATCGGCGAGCAACAACGTGTGCAACGTCGCAAGTCGCGCAAATGCGGCATCAGCCTTCGCGTCCAACGGAGGAATGGCCATCAGACCCGACAAACGTAATCCCGGAGCGCCCGCAATCCGTTCGGCGAGCGCGGGAAGATCGCCCGCCGGGACACCGCCTCGGGCGGGGTCGTCGTCCAGGCTCACCTGGAGCAACACCCGCAACGGCTCGGTGCGCTCGCCCGCCTCCAGCGCGGCCACGGCGCCGGCATCCAGAGCGGTTGCCAGACGTTCGCTGTCGACGGAGTGGACGGTGTGCGCCCAGCGGGCGACACCGCGCGCTTTGTTCCGCTGCAACCGCCCGATCATATGCCAGCGGACGCCGGTGAGGTCTTCCTCACGCAGGGCCGCCACCTTGGCCGCGGCTTCCTGCTCGCGCGACTCGCCGAACTCGCGCCGGCCCAGCCGGTGCAGGATCGCCACGTCCGAGGCGGGGAAGAACTTCGTCACCGGCAACAGCCGCACCGAATCCGGCGCCCGCCCGGCCGCGCGACACGCCGCCTCGATGCGGGCGAGAAGGCCCGTCAGGTTCTCCGACAGTTCGGCGGTCCGGGCCGCGAGCGCGCCGTCCACCTCGGTCTTCGCGTCGGCGCTCATGCCCGCACCTCGGCGACGCTCCGCGGCATCGGCCGAGCGGCGGCTCGCGCGCTCATGCTGTCTCTGTTGTCGGCATTAGCGGGGGCCTGCGTGGTCACGCTGCGCTGCCGCCTCCGGGCCTGACCGCTCATGCTGTATCCGATTTCGGCATGAGCGAGGCCCTGCGTGGTCACGCTGCGCTGCCTCCTCCGGGCCTGACCGCTCATGCCGTGTCTGTTGTCGGCATGAGCGGGGCCCTGCGTGGTCACGCTGCGCTGCCGCCTCCGGGCCTGACCGCTCATGCCGTGGCCTCCATCCAGATCACGCCGCCGATCCGGCCGGTCGGCGCGCCACGGCGATGGCTGAACAAGGTGTGGTCCTCGATGGTGCAGCGCGGGTCGACGGCGATCGCCCCGACGCCCGCCTCGGTGAGCTGCCGGGAGATGCCCGCGCGCAGATCCAGCCCGGGGGTGCCGCGGACCGTGGTGGTCGCGCTGCCGGGCAGGTGCGCTTCGACGTCGGCGCGCATCGCCGCCGGGACCTCGTACTGACGGCCGGAGGCGGCGGGACCGAGCAACGCGCCCACCCGCTCCAGCCGGGCGCCGGCCGCCACCATGGCCTCGAGCACGCGCGGCACGATGCCGATGCGCGCGCCGATCCGCCCCGCGTGCACGGCGGCGATCACGCCCGCTTGGTCGTCGGACAGCAGGATGGGCACGCAGTCGGCGGTGAGCACGACCAGCGCGAGCCCGGGCACGGTGGTCACGAGCGCGTCGGTGGCCGGGACCGGTTCGGCGCGCGGCCCGTCGACGATCTCCACATTGCGGCCGTGGATCTGTTCCATCCAGACCAGGCGCTCGGGCGGCAGGCCGATGCCCTCGGCCAACCGGTCGCGGTTGCGCCGCACGGCCGCCGGATCGTCGCCGACATGGTCACCCAGATTGAACGAGTCGTAAGGGGGCGCCGAGAAGCCTCCGGACCTGGTCGTGGTGACCCGTCGGACAGTGATGGTCGGCGCGATAGTCATGGCGACGAGCGTAATGGCGCTCCGCGAACGGCGTCGAAATGCCCAGGTAGAGAGCGGAACTTCGGCCGGTGTCGGGACAGTTGCGTCGCATCGGGCACCCGAAGCCCGGTCACCCCCCGGCCGGCCCCCGCGCCGGCGTCCCCCGTATTCATTTCATCGATCGACGGTCGTACTCCGGGACACCACTCCCCGTGTCCCGCCGACGCGTCCCGGCGCGGGCCGGGATCGCTCTTTCCAGCTCGGTCCCGGCCTGCGCCGGAACCGGACTCCAGCGCTCAGCCCCTCCGCATGAACGACGGCACGTCGACGTCGTCGTCATCGTCGCCTGCGTCCGGCGGCGTGATGTGTGATCGCGTGTTGCTCGTCACCGTCGGCTCGCCCAGGGTGCGCGGCCGTTCGGTGTCCCGGTAGCTCGGCAGCGTGCCGCGGCCCGCCGTACCGGTAGGAGACGCGCTCGGGGTGCTGTCGCTGCCGCGCGAGGTGATCTCACTGGTGCGGCTCTGCCCGATCTCGCCCGAGCGAGCCGTGCCGATGGTGCCGCGGCCCGCACTCTCGAAGGTGCGCCGGGCCGGGCCGCCGCCGTCGAAGCCCGCCGCGATCACGGTGACCCGGACCTCGTCGCCGAGCGAATCGTCGATCACGGTGCCGAAGATGATGTTGGCCTCGATGTGCGCGGCCTCCTGCACCAGCGACGCCGCCTCGTTGATCTCGAACAGGCCGAGGTCGGACCCGCCCGCGATCGACAGCAGCACGCCGTGCGCACCGTCCATGGACGCTTCCAGCAGCGGTGAATTGATCGCCGACTCGGCCGCCTTCACCGAGCGGCCCTCGCCACGCGCCGAACCGATGCCCATCAGCGCGCTGCCCGCGCCGGACATCACGCTCTTGACGTCGGCGAAGTCGACGTTGATCAGACCGGGGGTGGTGATCAGGTCGGTGATGCCCTGCACACCGTTGAGCAGCACCTCGTCCGCGGAGCGGAAGGCGTCCATCAAGCTCACCGCCGCGTCGCCGAGCTGCAGCAGCCGGTCGTTCGGGATGACGATCAGCGTGTCGCACGACTCGCGCAGCAGGTTGATGCCGACCTCGGCCTGGTTCCCGCGCCGCTTGCCCTCGAAGGAGAACGGACGGGTCACCACGCCGATGGTGAGCGCACCGAGCTTGCGCGCGATCTGCGCGACGACCGGTGCGCCACCGGTGCCGGTGCCGCCACCCTCACCCGCGGTCACGAAAACCATGTCGGCGCCCTTGAGCACCTCTTCGATCTCGTCCTTGTGGTCCTCGGCGGCCTTGCGCCCGACCTCGGGGTCCGCGCCGGCGCCGAGACCGCGGGTCAGCTCACGGCCGACGTCGAGCTTGACGTCGGCATCGCTCATCAGCAGCGCCTGGGCGTCGGTGTTGACCGCGATGAACTCGACACCTTTGAGTCCCTGCTCGATCATCCGGTTGACGGCATTCACACCGCCGCCGCCGATACCGACGACCTTGATCACCGCAAGGTAGTTGTGCGGGGGCGTCATGGGCTCTCGCCTTCCTTCGATCTAAAGCCTGTCGTTTCCGGATTCTCGGCACGCCGCTTCGCGGCCCGCTCCGGGGTCGGGTCGCTGGAGAAGCGAACCGCGGCTCGGGCAAACTCTAAAGCTCAACCATAGGGTTAGCGTTATGTCAAGTATCCGACTGGTGCGGAACGCTATTCGCAGCCGACGCGATACGCGCGCAGGCGCGCCGAAACGAGAGCCAGAATCTTGCGTGATCCCGCTCGTCTCGCCGCTCCACACGTCGTATGGTGAACGGTTGCCCCCCGGCCCCCTTCTCCGTGCCGGAACTACTCCCGGACCGCCGAAAAATACCTGGGCGCAATGGGTGTGGATCACTTTACCGTGACCAGATTGGGACTCGACACATCGAACACCGTTCCGGGGCGCGTCAACAACGGCAACACCACCGCCGCCTTTCGTTCGGCGTCGTCGCTCCCGCCCCAGAGTACCGTGCGGCCATCCTTCAGATTCAGCGAAATGTCCGAAAGGGACCGCGCCGCAACCTCACTCACCTGAACTGCCAGCGCAGGCGGCACGATGGCGAGCACAGCGACCGCCGCCCTGGTCAGCGGATCGGCGCGGCCGGGATGAGCGGTGATCAACTTCGGCACGCCGATCGGCGCGGGCTCGACCGCGAATTCCACGCCGTCGGCGTCCAGCAGATGCGCGCCGTCCTGGCTGTCGTAGAACAACACCGCAGCCCGTTCGACGACCGTCACTCGGACCGTGGACGGAAATATCCGCTGCACCCGTGCCGTGCGCACCTTCGGAATGTTCGCCACCCGCCGAGCCATGGCGTCGGTGTCGATCCGCAGTATCGAGCGGCCGGACGGAATTTCGAGCAGATCCCGCACTTGTTGCTCGGGCACCGCCACCGCCCCGTCGATGCGTACCGTGCGCACCGACAGCGCCGGAGTGAACCAGGCGATCGCGGCGACCACTGTGAAGACGCACACGCCCAGCAATCCCCACAGGCGAATCCGGCGCCATTCGATCTCACCGAACCGATCGCCCGCGCGACGCCCGGCCGCGCGCGCCGACCCGACTCCGCGCACCCCCGGTCACCGTCCGTGCTGGGGACGCGCCCGTAATCCGTCGAGAATCTGGCTGCCGAGCATCGTCACGTCGCCCGCGCCCATGGTGATCACCACGTCGCCCGGCAACGCCAACCCCGCGACCTGGCGTCCGACCCGCGACATATCCGGTTGGTAGTGCACCGGCTTCGTCACCGACTGGGCGACCAGCGCTCCGTTCACGCCCGGCAGCGGTTTCTCCCGCGCGCCGTAGACGTCGAGCACGACGACCTCGTCGGCCAGGCTCAGCGCGGCGCCGAAGTCCTGCGCGAAGGTCGCGGTGCGGCTGTAGAGGTGCGGCTGGAAGACCACGATCACCCGCCCCTGCCTGGAGCGGGCGCCGTCGCGGGCCTCCTGCTGGACCAATTCGGCGGCGGCGCCGAGTACGGCACGCACCTCGGTGGGATGGTGGGCGTAGTCGTCGAACACCCGCACGCCGTTCTCCCGCCCGGCGAACTGGAACCGGCGGTGCACGCCGCCGAACCCTTCCAGGCCTTGGAGGATCTCACCCACGTCGGCGCTGGTGGCCTGAGCGGCGAGCAGGGCCCCGAGCGCGTTGAGCGCCATGTGCCTGCCCGGCACCGACAGGCGCAGCGTGCGCGGCGCGACCTCGTCGGCGAGCTGGAATTGCGCGAGGCCGCCGACGTCCCGCGGTTCCCAGCTGTGCAACCGGGCGCCCACCGGGACCGGCGCGTCCGCGAGGTCACCGGAGCCGTAGCCGAGGACGCGCACGTTCCGCTCGGCCAAGCGCGCGCCGACCCGCTCGGCCAGCGCTCGCGAGCCCGGATCGTCCAGGCATACCACCAGCAGGCCGCCCGCGGCGAGCCGATCGGCGAAGTCGTCGAAGACCCGCACGTAGGCCTCGTCGGAGCCGAAGAAATCCAGGTGATCGGATTCGATGTTGGTGACCACGGCGACGTCCGGGTCGTATTGCAGCAGCGAGCCGTCGCTCTCGTCGGCCTCCGCCACGAAGATGTCGCCGGTGCCGTGATGGGCGTTGGTGCCCGCCTCGTTCAGCTCGCCACCCACCGCGAAGGACGGATCGAGCCCGCAGTGCTGCAAAGACACGATGAGCATCGAGGTGGTGGACGTCTTGCCGTGCGTGCCGGAGACGAGCAGGGTGCGATGCCCCTGCATGAGCGAGGCCAGCACCGTGGGCCGCAACAACACCGGGATCTCCCGCCGCGCGGCCTCGACAAGTTCCGGATTGGTCTTCGGGATGGCCGCGTACGTGGTCACCACCGCGGTCGGGCCGCCGGGTAGCAGGTCCAAGGCGGTGGCGTCGTGGCCGATCCGCACCTGCGCACCCCGAGCGCGCAACGCGAGCACGCCCCGGCTCTCCTTCGCGTCCGACCCCGACACGGCGCCGCCGCGAGCCAGCAGAATCCGCGCGATGCCGGACATCCCGGCCCCGCCGATGCCGACCATGTGCACGCGCTCCAGCTCCGGAGGCAGCCCGGTCCGTTCGGCGCCGGTGTCCGGTGCCACCCGGTCGGCGGTGGTGTCGCTCATCGGCGCGCCACCTCCATCGCGATCCGCGCCACCTCGTCGGCGGCGTCACGGTGCCCGGCGCCTGCGGCGGCCCGGCCCATCTCGATCAGCCGTTCGGGGTCCATGAGCAGCGGAATCACCTCATCGATCACGTACTTCGGCGTCAACTCGGAATCGGGGACAATTCTGCCACCGCCCTGGCGCACCACGGGGCGGGCGTTGAGTTCCTGCTCCCCGTTGCCGTGCGGGAGCGGCACGTAGAACGCGGGCAGCCCGACCGCGGAGACCTCGGCGACGGTCATCGCGCCTGATCGGCAGACCACCGCGTCGGCGGCGGCGTAGGCGAGGTCCATCCGGGACAGGTACGGCACCGCCACGTACCGGGCGCCGTCCCCCTCGGCCTGGTCCACGTCGAGGGTGTTCTTGGGGCCGTGCGCGTGCAGCACCGAGATGCCCGCGGCGGCGAGCTGGGCAGCGGCACCGGAAACCGCCTCGTTCAGCGTCCGAGCACCTTGGGAACCGCCGAAGACCAGCAGCACCGGCCCGTCGGCCGGGAGACCGAAGTGCGCCCGCGCCTCGGCGCGCAGCGCGACGCGGTCCAGTGTGGTGATCGAGGCGCGCACCGGGATGCCCACCACCCGCGCGTCCGGCAGACCGGAGTCCGGGACCGCCGCGAGCACTCGCGCGGCGCGGCGAGCGCCGACCTTGTTGGCGATACCGGCCTTCGCGTTCGCCTCGTGCACCACCACCGGGACCGGACGTCTGCGGCGCAGCACGCCCGCACCCGCCGCCAGATACGCCGGAAGCGCCACGTAGCCGCCGAAACCGATGATCACGTCGGCTTCGACCGCATCGATGATCGAGCGGGTGGCGGCCACCGAGGCCCGCACCCGGCCGGGCAACCGCAGCAGATCGGCGGTGGGTTTGCGGGGCAACGGGACCGGAGGGATGAGCTCGAGCGGATAGCCGCGTTCCGGGACCAAGCGGGTCTCCAGGCCGCGTTCGGTGCCCAGTGCCGTCACTCGGATGCCGTCGTCGAGCCGCCGCAACGCGTCGGCCACCGCCAGCGCCGGTTCGATGTGGCCCGCCGTGCCGCCGCCCGCGACGATTACCGAGATCACCTGGATCTTCCCCGTTCTCTTGCGTGATTGACCGGATAGCTGGGTTCCCAAGCCCGGGTGGCGCGCGCCGAGCTGGTGCCGCGGCTCTCCGGCGAGCGACGCCGCGCCGGTTCCGCGCCGAACCGGCCGCCCCGCCCCCGCGGGAGCGCCGACGGTCCGCGGTCGGCCTGCCGCGGCGCCCGGCCGCGGCGGGCCGCGCTCGCCCGAGCCGGGGCGTACACCTCGGGTTTGGGCAACCGCAACAGCCTACTGAAACGGCCGTCCTGTCCGGCGTGCAGCGCCGCGACGGCCTCCGGCTCGTGTCGCGCGGCGTTGGCGATGAGCCCGAACATGAGCAGGGTGATCGCGAGCGACGAGCCACCGGCCGACACCAGGGGCAACTGCAGCCCGGTGACCGGCAACAGGCCCACCACGTACCCGATGTTGATCATGGCTTGTCCGGCGATCCACGTCGTCGCGGAGGCGGTCAGCAATTGCAGGAACGGATCAGCCGACCGGGCGGCGATGCGCAGTCCGGTGTAGACGAACAACGCGAACAACCCCAGCACCAGTGCGCAGCCGAGGAAGCCCAGTTCTTCGCCGATGATCGCGAAGATGAAGTCGTTGTGCGCGTTCGGCAGATAGCTCCACTTGGCCCGGCTCTGTCCCAGCCCTCTGCCCCAGATGCCACCGTCGGCAAGCGAATACAGGGCCTGTCGTGCTTGATAATTGTCGCCCTGCGGATCGGAGCCGGGGTTGAAGAACGACCGGACCCGATTCGACCGATAACCGGCCGACATCGCGAGCACGCCCGCGGCGACGACACCGGAGATCGCGATCGTCACGAACAGCCGCACCGGCAGACCGCCGAACCACAGCAGGGCGCCGAGAATGATGCCCACCGCCACCGTGGTGCTGAGATTCGGCTGGACCACGATCAGCAGGCACACCAGCACGCCCGCAGGGACGAGCGGCACCAGGATGTCCCGAAGGCTCGACCCGATCGCGCGCCGGGAAACGAGCAGGTGCGCGCCCCAGACGATCAAGGTCACCTTCACGACCTCCGACGGCTGCACCGAGACGGGGCCGAAGATCAACCAGCGACGCGCCCCCTGCACCTGCGTGCCGATACCCGGGATGAGCACCAGGACCAGCGCCAGCACCGACATCGCGAACAGCGGGAACGACGCCTGGCGCAACAGGCGCAGCGGAACCCGCAGGGCCAGGTAGAACAGGACGGCGCCGATCGCCGCGAACAACGTCTGCTGGATGAACAGGGAATACGCCGACCCGCCCTCCGCGTACTCCACGACTCCGGATGCCGACAGGACCATGACCAGTCCGAGCGCCGTCAGCAGCGTGGCGATCGTCACGACCAGATGGAACGACGCGAGCGGCCGCGCCAGCCACGACGCGGGACCTCGTCCCGCCCCGCCGACCCGCGGCGCTTGCGGGCCGGCTTTTCGCGCGGCCGATGCCCGGGCTGTCCTACCGGTCCAACGCCTGCCGTTACCCGAAGTCACGAAAGGTTCTCCCGCCCTGCCCGCTGTCGTCGCTCTCGGAGGACGTCCTGGGCGCGGCCGGAAGCGCGGCGACGGCGTGCACCGGTGTGGCTGCCGTTCGCGGGGCGATGACTCGGCCGACCGGGGCGGGCCTGGACACCGCACCTGCCCCGGTCGGCCGTCACCGCAAACCTCCGGCGTCGGTGGTCCCCAGGTCACCGTCTTCCAGGGCATGCACCGCAGCGGCGAAGCTGCGGCCCCGATGGGTGTAGTCCTCGAACATGTCCAGCGACGCGGCGGCGGGGGCCAGCAGCACGGTGTCGCCGCGGCGGGCGAATCCGGCGGCCGCTCGCACCGCACGCCCCATCACGGCGTCGGCCGCGGCGGCTTTCGACGCTTCGTCACCCATCCCTGCATCGTCTCCCGCGATCAGCTCCACCACGGGGACCTCGGGCGCGTGTCGCGCCAGCGCGGCCGCGATCACCGGCGCGTCCGCGCCGATCAGCACCGCAGCGACCAGCCGATCGGCGACCTCCTCGACGAGATCCTCGACGTGCGCGCCCTTGAGCTGGCCACCGGCCACCCAGACCACCTGCGGATGCGCCAGGATCGACGAACGCGCGGCATGCGGATTGGTGGCCTTGGAGTCGTCGACGAACTCGACGCCGGCCAGCTCGCGCACGAACGCCGACCGGTGCGGACCGACCTTGTGCTCGATCAAACCTTCCCGGACGAACTGCGGCGCGACGTCGATCGCCCTGGTCAGCGCGGACGCGGCGAGCGCGTCGGCGACGCCGGCGGGGCCGGGCGGGCTGATGTCGCCGACCTCGGCGAGGATGGCGGCCTTGGTGAACGCGCGATCGAGCAGTTTGCCGTCCACGACGCCGAGCTCGCCGTCGGCGGGCACTCCGACGCGGAAACCAACGGTTCGGCGTGCCTTGGACTTGCGGGCCAGCGAGGCCGCGACCGGGTCGTCCAACCCGACCACGCCGACCCGGCCGACCAGCGCCCTGGCCTTGGCCGCGGCGTAGGCGTCCAGGCCGCCGTGCCAATCCAGATGATCCTCGGCCACGTTCAGCACGACCCCGGCCTCCGGGCGCACCGACGGCGCCCAGTGCAGCTGGAACGACGACAGCTCGACCGCGAGCACCTGCGGACCGGGGTTGCGCCGCAGGGCGTCCAGGATGGGAAGGCCGATGTTGCCGCAGGCGACACTGGCGATGCCCGCGGCACGCAGGATCGCGTGGGTCATCTGAGTGGTGGTGGTCTTGCCGTTGGTGCCGGTGACGACCAGCCATTTGCGGACCGGACCGTAGATCCTGGCCTGGTCGACCCACCAGGCGAACTCCACGTCACCCCACACCGGCGTGCCCTCGGCCACCGCCGACGCCAGCACCGGCGAGTCCGGCCGCCAGCCCGGACTGGTGATCACCAGCGCGAACCGGCTCCAGTCCGCGTTCTCCAGCTCCGTGGTGGTGGCCACGTCGAGCCCGAGCCCGGCCGCCTCGGCCAAGGCGGCAGCGCCGCCGTCGGTGACCACCGGGCGCGCGCCGATGTCGAGCAGCGGTTCGACCAGCGAGCGTCCCGACACTCCCCAGCCTGCGACCAGAACGTCGCGACCCCGCAGGAATTCCAGCATCGGCCCCGGTGAGCGCAGGGCCCGCGGCGAATGTTCGACCATCTCGCTCACCCGACCGCGGAGAGGTATTCGCTGTAGAACAGCCCGAGCCCGACGGCCGAGGCCATCGCGGCCAGCAGCCAGAACCTGATGATCACCGTCGTCTCGGCCCACTTGCTGAGTTCGAAGTGATGGTGGAACGGAGCCATCTTGAACAACCGGTTGCGCGTCGTGCGGAAGACCGCGACCTGCAACACCACCGACGCCGTCTCGGCGACGAACAGCGCGCCGATCACGATCATCAGCAGTTCGGTCCGGGTGGTGATGGACAGGCCCGCAAGCAGGCCGCCCAGCGCGAGCGAACCGGTGTCACCCATGAAGATCTTGGCCGGCGCGGCGTTCCACCACAGGAACCCGACGCACGCCGCCGCGCCCGCGGCGCAGACCAGCGCGAGGTCCAGCGGATCGCGCACGTTGTAGCAGCCGGTCTCGGGCTTGGTCTCGCACGCGTGGTAGTACTGCCAGAACGTGATGATCACGTATCCGCCCAGCACCAGGCTCATCGATCCGGCGGCCAGCCCGTCGAGACCGTCGGTGAGGTTCACCGCGTTGGACCAGGCGACCACCACGAAGCAGACGAACACCAGGAACACGACCACGCCCATGGTCACCGTGCTGATGTCGCGCACGTAGGACAGGTGCCTGCTGGCGGGGGTCAACCCGCTCCCACCGCGGAACTGCAAGGCGAGAAAGCCGAAGATCACGGCCGCGGACAGCTGGCCGATGTACTTGCCCGCCGCGGTCAGGCCCAGGTTGCGCTGCTTGCGGATCTTGATGAAGTCGTCGACGAAACCCACCGCGCCCAGGGCCGTGGCCAGGCCGAGCACCAGCAACGCCGACGCCGACGGACCGTCGGCGTCGTAGCCGATGCCGATCAGATGGGAGCCGAGGTAACCGGCCCACATGCCGACCAGGATGGCGACGCCGCCCATCGTGGGGGTTCCGCGCTTGGCCTGGTGGCTGGCGGGTCCGTCGACCCGGATCTCCTGCCCGAAGCCCTGCTTGGCGAACAACCGGATCAGCAGCGGGGTGAGCAGGATCGAGACCGTCAGCGCGATCGCCGCGGCGAAGAGAATCTGCCTCATCCTGCTGCCTCCGTGTCCTGTCCCACCCCGCTGTTCGCCGCGCCGCCACGGGCGGCCGGGTCGGTCAGATGCTCGGCGACCGCCCACAAGCCGACCGACTTCGATGCCTTCACCAGCACCACGTCGCCGGGCGCGACTTCCCGTTCGAGCAGCGCGATCGCCGCGCCGATGTCCGGTACCAGGACCGATTCCTCACCCCAGGACCCTTCCATCACCGCGCCCTGGTGCAGCGCGCGGGCGGGCCGCCCGGTGCCGACGACGACCACCCGGCTGACGTCCAACCGCACCGCGAGCCGACCGATGGCGTCGTGTTCGATGACGGATTCCTCGCCGAGTTCGGCCATCTCGCCGAGCACCGCCCAGCTGCGCCGCGGCGAGTCGGCCGCGGGCGCCATGCTCACCAGCGCCTTGAGCGCGGCGCGGACCGAATCCGGATTGGCGTTGTACGAGTCGTTGACGACGGTGACGCCGTCCGCGGTGGTCCGTACGTCCATCCGGCGCGCGGACGCGGCGCGCGCACCGGACAGCGCCGCGGTGACGGTGTCCAGATCGGCGCCGCACTCCAGCGCGACCGCGATCGCCGACAGCGCGTTGCCGACCTGGTGCTCGCCGTGCACGGCCAGGCGCACCGGCGCGCTGCCCGCGGGGGTGTGCACCGTGAACGCGGCCCTGGCCTGGTCGTCGAGCCGGATGTCGGTGGCCCGCACGTCGGCGGTCGCGGCTTGCCCGACGGTCACCACCCGCGCCGACGTGCGCGCGGCCATCGCGGCCACCTGCGGATCGTCGGCGTTGAGCACGGCGAGCCCGGTCGGCGGCAACGCCTCGACCAGCTCGCCCTTGGTCTTCGCGATGGCCTCGCGACTGCCGAACTCGCCGAGATGCGCGGTGCCCACGTTGAGCACCACGCCGATGCCCGGCGGCGCCACCTCGGCCAGCGCGGCGATGTGCCCTGGCCCGCGCGCGGACAGCTCGAGCACCAGGAACCGGGTGCCCGCGTCGGCGCGCAACGCCGTCCACGGATGCCCGAGTTCGTTGTTGAACGATCCCGGCGGGGCCACCACCGCGCCCAGCGGCGCCAGGACGGCGGCCAGCAGGTCCTTGGTGGAGGTCTTGCCGGACGAGCCGGTGACGCCGACGACGGTGAGCCCGCCCGCGGCGACGAGACGCGACACGCTGGCGCGGGCCAGCGCGGCGAGCGCGGTCAGCACCGCGGCGCCGGAGCCATCCGAATCATGGCTGAGCGCAACCGACCTCGACGGCACGGCGCCGCGGGTGGGGGTGACCACGATGGCGGGCACGCCCACCGGCCGCGCCGCGAGCACCGCCACCGCACCCGCGGCGATCGCCGCACCCGCGTAGTCGTGGCCGTCGGAGCGCTCGCCCGGCAGCGCCAGGAACAGGTCGCCGGAACTGATTCGGCGCGAATCGAATTCGACCGCGCCGGTCACTCGCACCTCCGGGTCTGCGACGTCGTGCAGCGTGCCGCCGACGACCTCCGCGATCTCCCGCAGTGTCATCTCGATCATGAAACCGTCAAGTCCTCCGCGTGGTTACCTTGCGGACTGCGTCTTTCCAATACGGCCGCGAGTACGTCGCGGTCGTCGAAGGGGTGCTTCACGCCCTGGATCTCCTGCCCTGCCTCATGTCCCTTGCCCGCGATCAGCACCACGTCACCGGGGCGCGCCCACGCCACCGCTGCCGCGATGGCTTCCGCTCGGTCACCGATCTCCCGCACCTCGCCGCGCTCGGCTTCCGGGACCTCCAGCGCACCGGAGCGCACGGCGGCGCGAATGGCCGCCGGGTCCTCGGTGCGCGGATTGTCATCGGTGATGACCAGCAGGTCGGCGCCGCGCGCGCTCACGGCGCCCATCAGCGGCCGCTTCGCCGCGTCCCGGTCGCCACCCGCGCCGACCACCACCGCGAGCCGTCCCGCGGTGTCCGCCGCGAGATGCCCTCGCAGCGTGGCGATCACGGACTCCAGCGCCGCGGGCTTGTGCGCGTAGTCGACGATCGCCAGGAAGTCCTGTCCGCGCTCCACGCGCTGCATCCGGCCGGGCACGTCCACGGTCGCCAGCGCGGGCGCCGCGACCGACGGCTCGACGCCCGCCGCGGCGCACACCGCCACCGCCAGCAGGCCGTTGGCGACGTTGTAGTGGCCCGGGAGCCGCAGCCGTACCGCGATCTCCCCGTGCGGACCGGCAGCGGTGAAGTCTTGTTCGCCGCCGTGCGCCGCCACCGCGCCGGTGACGCTCCAGGCGGCGGTCCCGGTGGTCGCCACGGTGACGGGGTTCGGCAGACCCGCGGCCAGCCGCCGCCCCCACTCGTCGTCAACACAGACCACGGCGGTGCGCGCCGCGACCGGCGAATCGGGTTCGAACAGCTTGCGTTTGGCGGCGAAGTAGTCCTCGAAGTCGGCGTGGAAGTCGAGGTGGTCCTGGGACAGGTTGGTGAACGCGCCCACCGCGAACCGCACCCCGTCCACCCGGCCCAGTGTCAGCGCGTGGCTGGACACCTCCATCACCACCGCGTCCACGCCCTGCTCGACCATCAGCGCGAACATCGCGTGCAACTGCGGCGCCTCGGGCGTGGTCAGCGCGCTCGGCACCCGCCTGCCGCTGATCCTGGTCTCGATCGTGCCGATCAACGCGGTGGACAGCCCCGCCGCGGCCAGGCCCGCCTCCACCAGATAGGAGGTCGTGGTCTTGCCCGAGGTGCCGGTGATACCCACGATGCGCAGCCGCTCGGACGGATTGCCGTAGATCGTCGCCGACAGCTCGCCGAGCACCGCTCTCGGGTTCTCCCGCACCAGCACCGGCACGTCCAGCGGGCCGGCCAGCTCCGCGCCCGCCGCGTCGGTCAGCACCGCGACCGCGCCCCGGGCGACCGCGTCCCGCGCGAAACGCGCACCGTGCGCGCGGGCGCCGGGCAGCGCGGCGAACAGGTCACCGGGCAACACGGCGTTCGAGCGCTGCTCGATGCCGGTGACCGACACTCCGCGCACAGCCGATTCGGGACTCGTCGCGGCGCCGATGACGGCGGCCAGCGACGCCAGCGGCGTCGACGGCGAACGCTCTGGCCGCAATGCGCGCGGTTGACCGGACTGCACAGAAACCAGGCTCCTTTCGGGGGCGGCGATCGACGTGTCAGGTTACCGGCGACCGGTCACAGCGGGACCATGCGCCCCATCGCAAGGCCGGGGAGGTCGCCCACCGCACCCTACGGGTTCGCCCGCCCGCTCCGGACCGCGCCACGCGGCATCGGGACGCCACCGCCCGAGGACGCGACGCGCGCGGCGGGCCTGCACACGTCTCCGGCCCTCGAATACCGCACTCACCTGCAATTTCCTCCGCACAGATCCGATGTCTCGCTAGCGATCGCAGCCCCGGCACACCGGGCGGGACAACCCGTTCATCCCGCCTGCAGGACGAATTGCCGGGACGGCTGCGTGGACGGCGGAATGCGGTCGCGCTGCAGGGCCCACGAGGCGATGTTGTGGAACAGCGGAGCGACCGAACCGCCGCCGGAGCCGTCGGAACTGCGGACCGGCGCGTCGAGCATGAGCCCGATCACGTACCGCGGATTGTCCGCGGGAACCATGCCCGCGAAGGTGATCCAGAACGACGACGTGGAGTAGCACCGGCAAGCGCGATCGACCTTCTGCGCGGTACCGGTCTTGCCCGCCACCTGATAGCCCGTGATGGCCGCGGGCCATCCGGTGCCGTTCTGGTTGGCGTTCATCGGGTCACGCTGCACCACCGCCTGGAACATGGTCCGCAACGTGGCGGCGGTCTGCCTGCTCACCACGCGCACGCCGTCCGGCTGGATCTCCTCGGTGCGCGTGCCGTCGGGCGCGACCTTCGCCCGCACGATCCGGGGTGGGATCCGGACGCCGTCGTTGGCGATCGCCTGGTACATGCTCGCCATCTGCAGCGTCGTCATCGAAAGACCCTGCCCGATAGGGAGATTCGCGAAGGTGCCGCCGGACCACTGCTCCCGGTCCGGCATCAGGCCCGCGCTCTCGCCCGGCAGGCCGATGCCCGTGCGCTGCCCGAGCCCGAACCGGTGCGCCATGTCGGCGAAGCGATCCTCGCCCACGCGCTGCGCGAGCATCAGCGTGCCCACATTGGAGGACCGGCCGAAAATGCCCGTGGTCGTGTAGGGCTCGACACCGTGCGACCACGCGTCGTGCACCGTGACGCCCGCCATCTGAATCGCGCCGGGCACCTGATGCACCTCGTCCGGATCGGTCAGGCCGTAGTCGATGGCCGCGGCCGCCGTGACGATCTTGTTCACCGAGCCCGGCTCGAACACGTCCGTGACCGACGGGTTGCTCAATTGGGCGTTGGCCCACTTCTGCGGGCCGAGGCTGGGGTTGAAGGTGTTGTCGTTGGCCATCGCCAGCACCTGCCCGGTCCTGGCGTCCAGGACGACGGCCGAGGCGCTGCCCGCACCCGACACGTCCTTGGCCTGCTGCACCTGCTGCTGCACGTAGTACTGCAGGTCCGAGTCCAGGGTGAGTTCGACGGAGGCCCCGTTGACCGCGGGCTGCTCGTCGCGCCAGCTGCCGGGGATGACCGCGCCGTCGGAACCGCGATCGTAGGTGTGCGAACCGTCGGTACCGGCCAGCACCGAGTCCAGCGACGACTCGAGCCCGACCTGCCCGTGGCCGTCCCAGCCGACCGCGCCGACGACATTCGCCGCCAGCGACCCGCCAGGATACACCCGCGGACTCTGCTGATCGGCGCCGACTTGCGGGAATTTCTCGGTGATCTCGTCCGCGATACGCGGGTCGACGTTCTGGGCGAGGAACACGAATTGCTCGTCACTGTTCAGCTTCGCGAGCAGGTCCGATTCCGCGGGCGCGTCTTTGCCGAGCTTCTCGTGGACGGTGCGCGCGATGTCGCGCAGCCGCTGATCCGGATCCGGCGCCTTGTCGCTCTTGGCCCTGGCGTCCGCCAATTCCTTCCGGACGGCGACCGGCCGGAAGTGCAGCGCCTTGGCCGAGACGGTGAAGGCCAGCGCCTTGCCGTTGCGGTCGGTGATCGGCCCGCGGGTGGCCGGATCGGGTTGATGGGTGGTGCGCTGGCTGGCCGCCTGCGCGGACAGCCCGGGCGCCGCGACGCTCTGCACCCACAGCAATTGCAGCGCCACCACCGCGAGCGCGACGAGCATGACCACCCGGCCGACGCCGAGACGCAACCGGAGCGGACCGTCCGGGACAGCCGCGGCGGATGGCCGCGGCCTGCCCGTGGCATGGGGTGCCGCAGGCCCGCGTCGCCGGCGCGGTGCGGGCCCGGGATGGGTCACTGCGGCACTCCCTGGGGCGCCTGCTGCGGCGCTTCCGGGTCGGTCGAGGTTGCGTCTGCGGGCGGCCGCGGCGCGGCGGGGGGCGGCGTGGGCGCGGGCAGTCCCGCCTGCGGCGGAACGACCGCCGCGGGCGCTGCCGGGACCGGGCCGGCCGGCGCGTTCACCTGGGCGTCGGCCCGCGGCCCGGTGTTCGGCCTGCCCGGTACCGGAGCTCCGGGCGTGGTGGTGACCGGAACCACCCGCTCGCCTTGCGGCGAACGCGCCGACGGCCCCGCGTTCAGCGGCGGCACGGGAGTGCCCTGCGCCGGGGTGGGCTTGCCGATCACGGTGACCGAGCCGTCCGGTCCGATCAGCAGACGGGCCGGGTCCTTGGCGGGGATCATCCCCAGTTCGCGGGCCCGCAGAGCCAGTTCCGGCGCCGAATCGGCAACCTCGACCTCGCGCTGCAGGGCCGCGCGCTCGTCGGCCAGCCGCCGGTTCGTCGCCCGCGCGTCACCGAGCTGGTAGCTGTCCTCGGCGGCACGGGTGGTCAGCAGCAAGGTGAGCGCGAGGCCGCATCCGAGCAGGGCGATGATGGCCGTGACGAACGGGATGCGAGTGGCCATCGCCGAGCGCCGCACGGTAGGCAGGAAGGTGCTGTCCGACCCGGTCTCGGCACGCATCCGCCGCCGCGCGTAGGCGCGCTGCGCCGCGCCCGATTTCACCCGTTCGGCATCCTGGACCCGCCGGGCGACCCGGCCCGGCGCTTCGACGGTCCGCGTCCGCACGCTCATCGATTCCCCTCCTCTGTCCTCCCGGGACGCCGGATCGGCACAGCGCGCCGCTGTCTCATCCGGCCTCCGCCGGCTGCGCGGGACATCCGCGCCCGGCCGGCGCGGCGAAGCGCCGGGTACTGCTCGCTCACCGCGCCTCCTCGATCCGCTCGGCGGCGCGCATGCGTACCGGAGCCGCCCGCGGGTTGTCCTCGATCTCCTGCTCGGTCGCCTTCTCCGCGCCCCGCGTCAGCATCCGGAACTCCGGTCCCATGCCGGGGAGTTCGACCGGCAGGTCCACCGGCGTCCGGGACGCGGTGTGCGCGGCGAGCTCGTGCTTGACCACCTTGTCCTCCAGCGATTGGTAGGACATGACGACGATGCGGCCGCCCACGCGCAGCGCGGCCAGCGCGGCGGGCAGCGCGGCCCGCAGGGAGTCGAGCTCCCCGTTGACCTCCACCCGCAGCGCTTGGAAGGTGCGCTTGGCCGGATGCCCGCCGGTGCGGCGCGTCGCCGCGGGGATCGTCGCGTACAGCAGTTCCACCAGTTCGGCGCTGGTACGGAACGGTTTGACCTGGCGACGGCGGATCACCTCGGCGGCGATCCGGCCGGCGAAACGTTCCTCTCCGTAGGTCTTCAGCACCCGGGCGAGGTCGCCGTGGCTGTAGGTATTGAGCACGTCGGCGGCGGTGAGCCCGCTGGTGGGGTCCATCCGCATGTCCAGCGGGGCGTCGACGGAATAGGCGAACCCGCGGTCGGCCTCATCCAGCTGCATCGACGAGACACCGAGGTCCATCAGGATCGCCGAGACCGAACCGGTGGCGGGCAGCCCCGCCTCCCGCAGCGCGTCGGCAATGCCGTCATAGCGGGTGTGCACCAGCGTGATTCGGTCCGCGAAGGGCGCGAGCCGCTCGCCGGCAAGCTGTAGCGCGGTGGTGTCGCGGTCCAGCCCGACCAGATGGAGGCCGGGATAGGTGCTCAGGAAGTGCTCGGCGTGCCCCCCGAGGCCGAGCGTCGCGTCGACGTAGACCGCGCCCGGCTCGGACAAGGCCGGGCCGAGCAGCGCGTCGGCTCGCTCGAGCAGAACCGGAACATGGCGGGGACCGCGCTGTTCACGGTTCACCTCGACCTCCCGGAGTCTGCCTCGCGTCGTCGCGCACCGCACACGGGTCGCCTTGATACACAGTGCTTTCGATAGAAGTGCGAATGCCCCGTGGTCTCTGACCGAACTTCGGCACCTGGCGTCGGGGAAGTACGTCAGGGTCCGCGTCCGGGCAGAGACCGCGTGGCACTCGCGCGCCCGCGGCTAGAAGATTCCGCCCAGCGACTCGTCTCTGGCTTGCGAGAAGTCCTCCTCGTGCTCGGCGAGGTAGGACTCCCACGCCTGCTTGTCCCAAATCTCCAGGAAGTCGACCGAACCGATCACCACACAATCCCTTTGCAGGTTGGCGTAGCGACGATGGTCGGCGGACAACACGATCCGGCCCTGCGCGTCCGGACGCTGCTCGTCCGTTCCGGCCGCGAGGGCCCGGACGAACGCACGGGCCTGCGGATTGCTTCGAGACGCGGCCGCGGCTCGCCGGGCGAGCGCGGTGAACTCCTCTTTCGGGTACACGGCAAGGCTGTGGTCCTGCCCCTTCGTGACCATCAACCCTCCCGCCAGATCGTCTCGAAACTTCGCAGGCAACGTGAGTCGCCCCTTGTCGTCCAAGCGAGGTGTGTAGGTACCGAGAAACATCTCGATACCTCCCTAACGATCACCTCGATGGTCGGCCCTTCAGTACTGCGCGCTCCACATTACCCCACTTTCCCCCACTTTCAATCGAAACAAGCGGTGATCTGGCTCCCGACCCAGACGATTCCGCAGGTCATGCCAGCTATCACCGCCGTGGAGAACTTTCGCGAGTTCTGCCGACACGCGCCACCCCTGCGGACAAACGCCCGAAAACACCCAGCAAACACCCTGGCGCCCGCAGCGCGGGGGCCCGGTGGGGAACTTTGTGGGGAGGTGTGGGGGAAGGCGGAAGCATGGCCCGAAGATCATTCACGACACGGGGGCCACATACGCGAACCGGCGACGCCGCACCATTGCGGTGCGGCGTCGCCGGTCGTGCTGAAGTTGTCAGGCTACGGGCGAGCTACTCCTGCTCGAACCGCCGCCGGAAGCGATCCTCCATGCGCTCGGAGAAACCGCCGGTTTTCCGCTGGCGACCCCGGCTGCCCGAGCCGCCGGACGCCGCCTGGCCGCCGGGCCGATCAGTCTTGGCGATGCTCTTGGAGGTGCCGAGCAGCAGCAGCACGCCGGCGCCGAACATCACGATGAACCCGATCAGGCTGATGATCGGGAAGCCGCCGGGCTTCACTGGTGCGGCGATGCCTGCGACGAGGAGAAAGAGGCCGAGGACGAACAACGCCGCGGCCTGGAGTCTGCGACGACTCGAGGTCGAACGTAGCCGTCCGCCGCGGACGGACGAGGCGAACTTGGGATCCTCAGCATAGAGAGCGCTCTCGATCTGTTCGAGCATGCGCTGCTCGTGCTCGGAGAGTGGCACGGTACCTCCCCCGGCACTAGGACGTGGCTGTCGCCTCCGGGTAGACGACAGATAGCCGACCTTGGCGGCCATCTGACACCAATGATACGAGTTCGATCAGGGCCAGACCACCTAATGTGCGCAGTCGGACGTAGTCCGTCTTCAGCCCGTTAACTAAGCAGTCATCCCGCCGGACAATCCAGGGGCGGGCCGCAACCGAGCCGATGCCGCGAGGAGATCTTCCACGTCGTGCAGGAATGCCGCCACCCGCGAAGAGAACTCGTCCGCCTCGTGTTCGTCGACATTCCGGTCCAGTCCCGCCTCCAGCGCCGCCCGGAGTTCCGAGCGTGCGCTGAAGTAATCCGCCCACATCACGAATTCCGGCGCGGCGCGCTGCATCAGCACCCACGCATTGCGCGAGCGCGCCCGGGGTGCGGCATCGGCGCCCGTGAGGGCGATCACCGCGCCGGCGCCGCGCAGCGCCGCCAGGTAGGCGGTGCGGAACCGCTCGCGCGGATCCCGTTCCCCCGCCGCCTGCATGAGCAACCCGTCCGCGCGCTCCAGCAGTTTGCCGGCCCGGCCGGGCCGGCCCGGTTGTTCCACTCGACCAGACATCGCCGTCCCTCCACCATCGCGTACCTTGGCCGGTATCCGTGCTGGAGGCGGGGTGCCCCACCGCTTTCCAGCAACCGCCCGGACCGAACAGGTATTCGAACGTTTGAATTGAGCTTCAATATAAAGACGCCCACCGACAAACTTCCGCGTCCGCGCGACCGACGAGAGCCATGACCGCCGTCAAGCCCAATCACACTCCCGCACCCGCCGTCATCGATCTCTCGGTGGCGGCTCTGCGCTCCCGGCTGCACGACGCGCTGGCGGTCTACGTGGCCGCCATGGACTATCCGCGGGGGACCGAGAATCATCGCGCGCCGATGTGGACCGAGCACACCACCCGGCCCGGCTGGCAGGCGGTGGCCGCGGTGCTGCCCGACGACTCCGGCCGGATCGATCTGCGCACCGCACCGATCGTGGCGGTCGCCTACGGCTATCGCGGCGCCGCGCATCAGTGGTGGCACCAGCAGGTGCACAGCGGGATGCGCCGCTCGGGCTGGCCGGAAAACTCCGTGCGGGAACTGCTCTCGGACTACTTCGAGCTCACCGAGCTGCACGTGCATCCAGCCGCGCAGGGCCGCGGCATCGGCGGCACTCTGCTGGAACGGCTGCTGCGCGATCGCACCGAGCGCGCCGTGCTGCTGTCGACGCCCGAGGTCGCCGGTGAGGACAACCGCGCCTGGCGGCTGTACCGCAGGCAGGGTTTCACCGACGTGGTCCGTAATTTCGTCTTCGCGGGCGACAACCGGCCCTTCGCGATTCTCGGCAGGCGGCTGCCGCTGTGAGGGTCACGTGACGACGGTCGTCGTCGGCTCGGGTCACAACGCCCTGGTCGCCGCGTGCTACCTCGCCCGCGCCGGACACCGGGTCGAGGTGCTCGAACGCGACGAGGTCCTCGGCGGGGCCGTATCGACGGTCGAACGGTTCCCCGGCCATCGCGTCGATCGCGGTTCGTCGGCGCACATCATGATCCGCCACACCGGCATCATCGAGGAACTCGAACTCGATCGCTTCGGCCTGCGGTACATCGATTGCGACCCATGGGGTTTCACTCCCGCGCACGGCGGTCGCCCCGCCCTGGTGTTCCATCGCGATCTGGAAGCGACCTGCGCGTCGATCGCGGCGGCCTGCGGCCCGCGCGACGCGGACGCCTACCGCCGCTTCGTGCGGGCATGGGGCCCGCGCAGCGCCCGGGTGATGCGGGCCTTCGGCGGCGGTCCGACGCCGGGCAGGCTGGTGCGGTCGTTCTGGGGTCTGGAGGCGAAGGACGGCGGCAGCGCCCTGTCCAGGGAGTTCCTGCAATCCGGTGACGCGCTGCTGGACGCCTGCTTCGAGGACGAACGGTTGAAGGCGTCGCTGGCGTGGTTCGGCGCCCAGTCCGGCCCGCCGATGTCGGAGCCGGGCACGGCGCCGATGGTGGGGTTCGCCGCGCTCATGCACACGCTGCCGCCGGGGCGCGCTGTCGGCGGCAGCGGGGCGCTGACCACGGCGCTGGTGGCGCGGCTGCGTGCCGACGGCGGGGTGGTGAGCGCGGGCGACGCGGTGTCCGCGCTGCGCCGCGACGGCGAGCGCTGGCGGGTGCGCACCGCGTCGGGGCGAGAGCTGGGCGCGGACATCGTCGTCGCGGGCTGCCATGTGCTGACCACGCTGGAGCTGCTGCGCGCCGGCGGCTTCGACGGCGCGCAGCTCGACAGCTGGCGCAGGCGCATCCGCGTGGGGCCCGGAATCGGGATGGTGGTGCGGGCCGCCACCACGGCACTGCCTCGTTATCCCGGCAGCCCGGCCGACCAGTCCGCCCGCGGCCTGCAATTCCTGGTGTCCGATCGCGCGCAGCTTCGGCGAGCGCACGGCGCGGCGCTGGCCGGGGACCTGCCGCCGCGCCCGGTCGTCCTGGCCATGAGCTTCAGCGCCCTCGACCCGACCATCGCGCCGCCCGGCGCGCATCAGCTGTCGCTGTGGGCGCAGTGGCACCCCTACCGCCTGTCCTCCGGCGCCGAGTGGGCCGATCTCGCGCAGCGCGAAGGCGAGCGGATCATCGCCGAAGTCGACTCGTACGCGCCCGGTTTCGCGGACACGGTGACGCATACCCACGTGCAGACGCCGGTGGAGCTGGAGCGCGAACTCGGGCTCATCGGCGGCAACGTCATGCACGTGGAGATGTCGCTGGACCAGATGATGCTGTGGCGCCCGCTGCCCGAGCTGGCGGGCCAGCGGGTGCCCGGCGCGCGGGGACTGTATCTGACCGGCGCGTCCACCCACCCCGGCGGCGGCGTCTCCGGCGCGAGCGGCCGCACGGCCGCCGCTCTCGCACTGCGCGACCTGCACCGGCGCGGCCTGTCGCGGTGGCTGCGCCGATGACCGATCCGGGTGACCCGCCGCGTGCCGCCACGAATCGGACGGCATCCGGCCGGCCCGGGGACTCCCGGTCGCCGTATCGCTCGGCGGCCTTCCTCCTACCGCTGGCCCTCGTCGTCCTGACGGTCGCCGCGCAGATCGGATATCCGCTGGCCACGGGTAGCGCGCGGGACCGCGTCACCGTGGCGGTCGTGGTGCTCTCCGCCGCCGCCGCGCTGGCGCACGCGACCACGACCAGGGGCTTGCGCTACGCCGTCGGCTTCCTGGTCATCGTCTCCGGCATCGGGCTCGCGGCGGAGGTGATCGGCACCGCGACCGGCGTTCCGTTCGGCTGTTACCAGTACGCGACCGACCGGCTCGGCCCCGCCTTGCTCGAGGTGCCGCTGCTCGTCCCGCTGGCCTGGACCGGCGGGATGTATCCGGTGTGGGTGGTGGCGGGGATGGTGTCGCGCCGCACGGCCGCACGGGTCGTGGCGACGGCGACGGGCGCGGTGGGCTGGGACCTGTTCCTCGATCCGCAGATGGTGGCCGACGGGCAGTGGACCTGGTGCGACACCAGCTCCGGACTACCCGGGCTGGAGTGGATTCCGGTGACGAACTACCTGGGCTGGTTCGCCGTCGCGCTCCTGATGGGCGGATTGCTCGCGAGCTGGGAGCGGGCCGCGCCGGATCCCGCGCGGGTGCGCAGCCCCGCGATCGCGCTCACCGTCCCGGTGGCCTTGTTCCTGTGGACCTGGCTCGGATCCGCGCTGGCCCACGCGGTGTTCCTGGACCTTCCGTCGTCCGCGGGGTACGGCTTCGCCGGCATGGGCCTGCTGGGCGTCCCCCTGCTGGTCGTCCTGGCTCGCGCGCGCCGCTGACCGGGCCCGCCTCGCCGCGCGAAGCACGCCGACGCGCGCCGCGACTGGCGCGTTTCATTACCGGCGGTTGGCCTGGCACGATGTCACCCGTGCAGCCGAGTCCCGTCACCACGAAATCCGATGCCACGGACCTCGCGCCGCGGCGGACCCGACGCCGCGGCGCGCGCGTCGCTTCGGTCCTCCTGCTCGCGGCGATGCTGGTCCCGATGCTCGCCGGCTGCCTGCGGGTGCAGGTGTCGATGGGGGTCTCGTCCAACGACCGGGTGTCCGGACGACTCGTGGCCGCCGTGGTGCCCGCCGACCCCGGCGACAAGGGCCCGCAGCTGAAGGCCCCCGAAACGCTGGCGGCGAAGGTCCGGGTGGAGCAGTACGCCCAGGACGGATACGCAGGCAGCCAGGTCTTCTTCGAGGACTTGTCCTTCGGGGAGGTGCAGCAGCTCGGGCAGCTGTCCGAGCAGACCCAGGGCATGTTCCAGTTGCAGTTCCAGCGCACCGGCGACCTGGTCAGCCTGAGCGGGCGGGTCGATCTGAAATCCGTGCCGCCGCACGGCTCGGACGTGCAGTTCACCATCGCGTTCCCGGCCCGCGTGGCCAAGACCAACGGCAACCGCGAGGGCGACAACGTCGTCTCCTGGAAGCTGCCGTCGGGCGACGTCTCCAAGCTCCACGCCGAGGTCAGCTACGCCGACCCGAACACCCGCTCGTTCGCGGGCTGGGCGGGCATCGCGGGCGGGATCACGCTGGCGGTGGCCGCCATCGTCGCCGCGATGGCGTACATGGACCGCAACCCCGCCGCGCCCGGCGCGCCGGAAGTCGGCTTCTCGCTGAGCCGCTGGTGGCGCTCGGTGACGCAGAATCGCTGAGCGGCGGGTCGGTGTGCCGGGATAGCGTGACCCCATGGTGAGTGCCGACCTGCCGAAGACGTTGCGTGCGAACTCGATTCTGCCTGCCTGCGCAACCGCGGTGGCTGCGCTCGGCGCGGGGTTCGCGCTATACAACCGGCTCACCCTGCGGCGGTTGACGAACACTCCGACGACGGTGATCGAGCCGGTCACCGTCTGCGTCCCGGCGCGCAACGAAGCCGACCGGCTGCCCGATCTGATCGCCGATCTGCGCGCCCAGGTGGGCGTACCGCGCCTGGCGGTGCGCATCCTCGACGACGCCTCCACCGACGGCACCGGTGCGGCCGCAGGCGCGGCCATCGATGACGACCCGCGCTTCACCGTGCTGCGCACCGAGTCCGATCCCGTCCCCGGCTGGACCGGGAAGGCCGCCGCCTGCGTACGTCTGGCCGAGGAGGTGTCGACGCCGGTGCTGATCTTCTTGGACGCCGACGTGCGGCTGGCGCCGCAGGCGCTCGCGGCGGCGGTCGGCGCGCTGCGAGCGGGACGAGCCGCGCTGGTCTCCCCATGGCCGATGCAAGTGGCCGCATCCGTGGCGGAGGCCGTCGTGCAGCCCCTGCTGTGCTGGTCGTGGGCCTCGACGCTGCCGGTGGCCGTGGCCGACCGGAGCCTGCGGCCCGCGACGGCGGTGGCCTGCGGTCAGTTCCTCGTGTTCGACAACGCCGCCTACCGCGCGGTGGGCGGTCACACGGCGGTGGCCGGGAGCGTCACCGAAGACCTCGACATCGCCCGCACGCTGCGGCGAGCCGGTCACTCCACCGCGCTGGCGGCTGCGGGAGGGCTGGCGCGCACCAGGATGTATCGCGGTGCGGCCGAAATGGACGCGGGCTACACCCGGTGGCTATGGTCGGCCTACGACGGCACGATCGCGGGTGGAGCGGCGGTGGGACTCTTGGCGGCTCTGGCCTATTGGGTGCCGCCCGTGGCGGCGGTAGCCGGCCGGGGCAGGGTCCGGCGGATCGGCCTGCTCGGCTGGCTCGCCGCCGTCGCCGGGCGACTGCTGGCCCGCTCGACCGAAACCGGCGGCCCCGTGAGCCGCGCGGATGTGGCGGCCGCCGTCGCGCATCCGGTGTCGGTGGCGGCGTATCTGCTGCTGTGGGCGCGTTCGCATCGGGCCCGCCGCCGCGGCACGGCGCGCTGGAAAGGTCGCTCACTCACCTGAGCGGCCGCGCCGCGGCCTGCGGAACTCACGGCACCGCGGTGATTCCGACCGTCGGCAAGAACATGCAGGACTTGGCGCCGTTCTGCACCGTGCCGAACACCGCGGCGAGAACGGTGCCCTTGCCGGTGTCCACCGGGACCGCACGCACCCCACCCATCGGGAGGGAAGCGACCAGGAAGTCCCGGATCGCCTGCTCGGCCGCGGGCCGCAGGTCCGCGGGAACGGCCGCGGGGATCATCGAGCGGGCGACCTCCGGCAGCGGCCCCATGGCCGCCGTGCCGCCACGGCCGGTGCTCAGGTTGAGCCACGCCACCTGCATGCCCCCGGTGTTGGAACCGTCCGGTCCGAGACCGTAGGGCACGAAGGTGAACATGGCCTGCCCCGCTTTGACGGCGCTGAGGTCTTGGCCGGGAATCTGCACGGTGTTCTTCGGCCAGGGCCCCGGGATGGCGCCCGCCACGGCAGGCGCCAGACCGGCCGTGGTGTTGTCGAGGCAGAATGCCGACGCGCTCGGATAGGCGAAGGGCTGGATACCGAGGGCGCGCAGCGCGTCGATCGCGGCTTGGTAGGCGCCGAACAGGTCACCGGGGGCGGCGACCGGCACGGAGTGATCGGAGAACGCGGGAAGCGTGGCATCCGGAGTCGCGAACGCGGCGGCCGGGCCGGCGAGCGCGAAGACGATGGAACTGGTCGCGACAGCGGACAACTGGGTCAGACGGCGCAATATGGTCACGAAACCTCCTCATCGGCGGAACGATCGAGGGGCACAGTACTCCGGCAAACGCCTCCAACAGCCCGGATTTGGCATAGCAATTTCTTGGCGAGTCCTGTTTGCCCGGAACGGACTTCCGCGTGCCCGACCGGCGTTCCCCAGCCCTGGCGATAGTCGTATGCTGCATCGGGCCGCCGGATCCCGCCTTCGCACGCTCGCCCTCCGCGACGCGACCAGGCCCCACCGCCGCCCGCGAGCGAGCAGCGCATCCCTGGTTACTCCAAAGATCCGAGGCATCGGCGTCGACAAGGTCTACGCTCACGCTGATTACTTCCCTTGTTCCGCGCTTCCCTTGCTGGGCATCATGATTCGGCTCGCCCCCGACATTCGTTGCCGGGGGTTCGGCGCCAACCATCCAGAGCGACCGAGAGACCTGGCTCGTCGACGTCGCAGCAACCCCCCGGTCACCGGGTGCGGGTGCTTCCGCCGGGACCGATGGAGGAACGAAGTGATCATCGAGGACCCGTCGTGAGTGCGTCCACGGCACCTGACGTCGCCCCCGAAACCGTCACGGCCACCGAAGCGGGCCCGGTCGGCGCCCACGTCCCCGTGCCCGCCGATTCCTGCGCGACGCCCCCCGTGGCCAAGACCCGGCACCCCTGGCGCTGGGTGGTCAGCGCCGTCGCGCTCATCCTGCTCGCCCAGTTCGCGCACGGTCTGGCCACCGATCCCGGCTGGGATCGGCCGACGTTCGCGCAGTACATCACGGCGAAGTCGGTGCTGTCGGCGTTGCGGGTCACCCTGGAGCTGACCGTCTGGGGCACGGCGCTGGGTTTTCTGCTCGGCACCGCCCTGGCAATCGCCCGGTTGTCGAACAATCCCGTGCTGCGGGTGATCTCGTGGGTCTACATCTGGGCGTTTCGTTCCATCCCGCTCATCGTGCAGCTGTTGTCCTGCCCGAGGAACGCAAGGAGAAGTACGACTTCGCGACCTACCGCAAGGACAACGTCGCGCTGGAGGTACCGATCCAGAGCAAGTCGGAATACAAGGATCGGACGAGCCCGGCGGGCAAGCGGATCGGCGTCGGCAGCGGCACCAATCAGGAGCAGTTGCTGGTGAAGTGGAACGAGCAGAACCGGGCCGAGGGCCTGCCGCCGATCGACATCGCCTACTTCCAGCAGGTCACCGACTACTACCTGGCGCTGGCCTCGCAGCGGCTGGACGGCTACCTCGGCCCGAACCCGACCGCCGTCTACCACGCTGCCACCGCGAAGCAGACCAGGATCGTGGGCACCTTCTCCGGCGCGGGCGAGGCGCTGCAAGGCGAGATCGCGGTGCTCACCAAGAAGGACAACGGGCTGATCACCGCCGTGCAGCACGCGCTGGCCCACGCCATCGAGCACGGCGCCTACCAGCAAGTGATCGACCGCTGGGGCCTGCAGAGCGAGACGGTCACCGAATCGCGGATCAACCCGCCCGGCCTGCCGAAGAAACGGTGAGCCGATGACATACCCCGCCCAGGGCGAGCCGTTCGCCCGCACCGAAGTATCTGGAGTTGCCCCGTGACTCGAACCCGTCACCGAATCGTCGCGCTGGCCGGCGCGCTCGCCGCGGCCACCACCGTGGCCGCCTGCGGCAGTGATTCGGCCGCGCTCGGCGGCGACGCGGGCCCGCCCCAGCCCGGCGGCACCCTGCGCTACGGCCTGTCCCAGGCGCCGACCTGCTCGGATCCCGCCCAGGCCGGCACCAACCAGACGCTGTACGTCGCCCGCCAGATCGTGGACTCGCTGACCGACCAGGACCCGGCCACCGGCGAGCTGAAGCCGTGGCTGGCCCAGAGCTGGGAGGCGAGCCCCGACGCGAAGGTCTTCACCTTCCATCTCGTCGACGGCGTCACCTTCAGCGACGGCACGCCGCTCACCGCGGAATCGGTGCGCAACACCTTCGACTCGGTCGTGAAGCTCGGCTCGGGCAAGGCGCCGCTGGGCAGCAGTTATCTCACCGGCTACGTCGGCACCACGGCCGTGGACCGGCTCACGGCCCGGGTCGAGTTCAGCAAGCCCAACGCGCCGTTCCTGCAGGCGTCCTCGACCGCCGCGCTCGGCATCCAGGCCGACGTGACCACCGCCAAGCCGGCCGAGCAGCGCTGCCTCGGCGACAACGTGGGCAGCGGACCGTTCACCTACGCGGCCTACCGCCAGGACGCCTCGGCGACGCTGGTCAAGCGCACCGGCTACCACTGGGGTTCGGCGGTGTTCGCCCACCGCGGCGAGGCCTACCTGGACAAGATCGAGTTCACCGTGGTGCCCGAATCCGGAGTGCGCACCGGCAGTCTCGCCTCCGGGCAGCTGGACGCGATCAGCGACGCGCTGCCGCAGGACGCCCCGCAGATCGAGGCGGCGGGCGGCCGGGTGCTCAGCACCGCAAACCCGGGCGTGCCGTTCGGCTTGCAGGTGAACGTCACCCGCGGGCCGCTGCGCGATCCGGCGGTGCGCCAGGCGCTGCTGCCCGCGATCGATCGCAAGCAGCTGGTGGACACCGTCCTCGGCCCGCAGTTCAAGCCCGCCACCAGCACGCTGGCCGGCACCACCCCCGGCTACACCGACCTCTCGGCACGCCTGGCCTACGACCCGGCGAAGGCGCGCACCATCCTCGACCAGGCCGGGTGGATCCCAGGCGCGGACGGCGTCCGGGCGAAGAACGGCGAGCGGTTGTCGTTCTCGGTGCTGTTCAGCCAGGTGTTCGCGGGCAATCAGGCAATCCTCGAACTGGTGCAGCAGCAGCTGCGGCAGGTCGGCGTCGAGCTGAAGCTGGACCTGGTGTCGGTGGCCGAGACCACGGCGCGGCAGAACAGCAAGGACTTCGACACCTCCTACAGCAACACCACCCGCGCCGACGGTGACATCCTGCGCACCTCCTTCGGTCTGGACGGACGCAATCTCAACGCGCGCGGCCCCGTCCCCGCGTTGGACGACGCGCTGAACGGGCAGGTCAGCACCATCGACACCGCGACACGCAACCGGCTCATCCGTATCGCGCAGGAACAGGTGCTCGACGCCGGACTGCAGATCCCGACCGTCGAGCTGTCCCAGGCGATCGGGGCGGGCGCGAACACGCGGGATCTGAAGTTCGAAGCCTCGGCGCGATTGCAGTTCTTCGACACCTGGCTGAGCGGACGCTAGCCATGGCACGCTATCTGGCCCTGCGGGCCCTGCAAGCGGTCTGGGTGCTGTGGGCGGCGTTCACGCTCTCGTTCGTGGTGCTGTACCTGCTGCCCGCCGACCCGGTCTCGATCGCGGCCGACGGCGGCGGCTCGGGCACACCGGTGGACAAGGCCGCCATCGCCGAGTTGCAGGCTCGCTACGGACTGGATCGGCCACTGTGGGAACAGTATTGGACCGCGCTCGGGCACGCCGTCCGCGGCGATCTCGGACATTCCATCGCCACCGGGCAGCCGGTCACCGGCGCGATCGGCGACGCGCTGCCCGCCACACTCGCACTGACCGGCGCGGCGCTGCTCTTCGCGGTCGCCGGAGGCGTGGCGCTGGCCTTCGCGGCCACCCAGACCCGGCGGCCGTGGCTGCGTAACACCTTGGCCGCGCTGCCGTCGCTGGGCGTCTCCGTGCCGTCCTTCTGGACGGGACTGCTTCTGCTGCAGGTGTTCTCGTTCCAGTTGCGGCTGGCGCCCGCGTTCGGCGGGCACGGGTTCGCCGGCACCGTGCTGCCCGCGCTCACCCTGGCCCTGCCGATCGGCGCGGTCATAGCGCAGGTGTTCACCGCCGGGCTCGAAGCCACCTGGCGGCAGCCGTTCGTGGACGTGGCGCTGGCCAAGGGCGGATCGCGCTGGTGGGTGCAACGCACGCACGTGCTGCGGCCGGCCAGCGTGCCCGCGTTCACCATCGCGGGAGTCCTGGTCGGCAACATGCTCGCCGGATCGGTGGTGGTGGAGACGGTGTTCGCGCGCCAAGGCGTCGGCCGGCTGACCCAGACCGCGGTGCTGGCGCAGGACATCCCGGTGGTACAGGGCATCGTGCTGCTCACCTCGGCGGTGTTCGTCAGCGTGAATCTCGCGGTCGACCTGCTGTATCCGCTGCTCGATCCGCGCATCGCCGCCCGCTCCCCGGCCGTGAGCGGCGAGTCCGAGCAGGCCGCCGCCGACACCGCCGAGGAGGCGATCATCCGTGTCTGACGCCACTTTCGTCAGCCCTGCCGCCGGATCCGTGACCGGCGCGCCGTTCACCGAGGAGGTGCGGATTCGTGGTTGACGTCACCGAGGAACAGCGCCGCGCGGCGCTACCCGGCTTGCGGCGGCCCACCGTGCGCTGGAAGCGGGTGCGTGGCAACGCGGGCGTGCTGGTCGCGAGCGCCGTCGCGCTGCTGGCGCTGGGATGGGCGCTCGCGCCGTCGGTCTTCGCCGGCGGCGACCCGCTGACCGCCGTGCCCGCGCAGAAATTGCAGGGCCCCAGCGCCGAACACTGGTTCGGCACCGACAATCTCGGACGCGACCTGTACACCCGGATGGTGCACGGAGCCGGTCTCTCGCTGACCGCCACCCTGGCCGCCGTCGGCATCGCGCTCGTCGCCGGGTCGCTGCTCGGGCTGCTGGCCGGCGCGGTCGGCGGCGTGGTCGACGCCGTCGTCATGCGCCTGGTCGACGTGCTGCTGTCGGTGCCCGCGCTGCTGCTGTCGCTCGCGCTGGTCACCGCGCTCGGCTTCGGCACCGGCAACGTGGCCGTCGCGGTGGGCGTTTCGCTGGTGGCCAACTTCGCGCGCGTGATGCGCTCGGAAGTGCTGCGGGTCCGTCAGGCGGTGTACGTGGAGGCGGCCCACGCCGCGGGCGTGCGCTGGTACACGGTGCTCGCCAGGCACGTGCTGCCCAATTCGGTCCAGCCCGTCCTCGCCTTGGCCGCGGTCGAGTTCGGCATGGCGGTGCTGGCCGTGTCGGCGCTGAGCTTCCTCGGTTACGGCGCGAAACCGCCCACCCCCGAGTGGGGCACGTTGATCTCCGAGGGCCGCAACTACCTCGCGACCGCGTGGTGGATGACCACCCTGCCGGGCTTCGTCATCATCGCCGTCGTGCTCGCCGCCCAGCGCCTCGGCCGCGTCATCGGGAACGGAGCACCCGCGTGAGCGCCCCGGCGACACCGCTGCTGCACGTGGCGGACCTGCGGGTGCGATACCGGTCCGACGCGGGCCCGGTCACCGCGCTCGACGGTGTGTCGCTCACCGTGGCCCGCGGCGAAGTGGTTGCGCTGGTCGGCGAGTCCGGCTCCGGCAAGTCCACGCTCGCCCACGCCGTGATCGGCCTGCTCGGCGCACATGCCGAGCTCACCGGCGGAACCGTGACCTTCGACGGCGCCGTGGTCGACACCGGCTCCGAACGCGTGCTGCGACGGCTGCGCGGAGCCCGCATCGGATTCGTCCCGCAGGATCCCGGTCTGTCGCTCAACCCCGTCCGGCGCGTCGGCGACCAGGTGGCCGAAGCGCTGCTGGTGCACGGGCCGGCCGACCGCAAGACGGCGCGGACGCGGGCGATCGAACTGCTGGCCGACGCGGGGCTGGACCGGCCGGAACTGCGTGCCGCCCAGTATCCGCACGAGCTGTCCGGCGGGCAGCGCCAGCGGGTGCTCATCGCCGCGGCCCTGTCCTGCGCACCGGACCTGATCATCGCCGACGAGCCGACCAGCGCCCTGGACGCGACCGTCGCGCGCCGGGTACTGGACCGGCTCGCCGAGCAGATCGCGGCGCGCGGCACGGCGGTGCTGTTGATCACCCACGATCTGGCCGTCGCCGCCGAACGCGCGGACCGGCTCGTCGTGCTCAACGGCGGCGAAGTGGTGGAGACCGGCCCGACCGCCGAACTGCTGGCCGCGCCCCGGCACCCGTACACCAAGCGCCTGCTCGCCGCCTCGCCGAGCCTCGCCCCGGCGGGCGGTTACCGCGCGCCCAAGCCCCGGGACGGCGAACCGCTGCTGGTTCTGCGCGAGGTGCACAAGACATTCCGCGCGCACGGAGGCGACAGCGTGACCGCGGTGGCCGGAGTCGGCTTCGAACTCGGCCGCGGCGAAACCCTCTCGCTGGTCGGCGAATCCGGCTCGGGCAAGTCCACCACCGCGCGGATCGCGTTGCGGCTCACCGAAGCCGACCGCGGCGAGGTCGTCTTCGACGGGCAGCCGCTGTCGGAGGCCCGCGGATCGCGACTGCGCGCGCTGCGCAAACGCTTCCAGGTGGTGTACCAAAACCCCTACGCTTCGTTGGATCCGCGCTGGCGGGTGGGCGCGATCGTCGAGGAACCGCTGCGCGCGTTCGGCGTCGGGAATCGCGCACAACGGCGCGACCGGGTGGCGGAGCTGCTCGCACAGGTCGCGCTCCCGGCGGGGTTCGCGCAGCGCAGACCCGCGGAATTGTCCGGAGGACAACGTCAGCGCGTCGCCATCGCCCGTGCCCTGGCGCTGCACCCCGAACTCCTGGTGCTCGACGAACCGGTGTCCGCGCTGGACGCCTCGGTCCAAGCTCAGATCCTCGAACTGCTGGATCGTCTGCAAGGCGAGCTGTCGCTGAGCTACCTGTTCATCTCACACGATCTGGCGGTGGTGCGCCGCATCAGCGACCATGTCGCGGTGCTGCGGCACGGCCGCATCATCGAATACGGTCGCACCGCCGAAATCTTCGGCGACCCGCGGCACGAGTACACCCGCGAACTGTTGTCGGCCATCCCGGCGCCCGCCGTCGCGAAAGGGGTGTCGTGATGCCGAATCAGACCTACCGGCACAGCCGGGTGCTGAACCGGCAGCAGCGCCGGGCCCCGTGCCGCAGCCGCCCGGAGCCCGTCCCGTCCTCCGCGATCACCCCTCTCCGCTCACCGGAGCCCACCACCGGCCACAAGCCGACCACGTGGTGGCACCGACCGAAAAGGATCGTCCTGATGGTGTACTCCGCCTTCAACCGGAAACCGGCCGGCGCCGAATCGACTCCGGCACCGGAAGTTCCCGCCGCCCCCGTCGCCTTCGGACCGGACCCGGCCCGATGGTGGCGCACCCGACTGCGCGCCCCGCGCGCCGCGGATACCTCCGGCAACGCGCGGGTGCACGCCGTCGCCCCGGCCCGCGGCGAGCGCGACCGCCGCGTCATCCGATCCTCGCCCGGCGCGCACGCCGCGCTGTGGCGGCAGGCGCTGCTCCTGGCGCCCGACGTCGCCGCCGCGGGAACACACCCGGCGCTGCGGAACCGGATCGACGCGGAGGGAACCGCCTGATGCCGCTCTCCACCCGCTTGCGCGACCACCCCGGCCTGCGCCATCCCCACCGTCGCACCACCGCCCACGAAGGAGCCCGAACGTCATGACCACGAGCATCACCAGCGTTTTCGAGACCGAGTGGGCGCAGTGGCACCACGCACGAGAAGACCAGATGCGCGACCCGCTCGGCTTTCTCAGCCTGACCGGGCTGCACTGGCTCACCGACCGCCCCGAGCGGCTGCCGGACGTGCCCGGCACCTGGTGGGTCACCGACGAGAAGGTGTTCATCACCGCCCAGCCCGCCGACCGGCTGGAATACGACGGGCTCGGCATCGCGGGCGTGCAGATCGTCACGCCCACCGAAGGCGCGCCCGGGCTGCACGTCCGGCAGGAGCGGCGGGTGCTCGAGGTGATCCGCCGCACCGGCCGCTACGCCGTGCGCGTGCACGACCCGGCTGCGCCCGCCCTGCTGACCTTCGACGGCATCCCGGCCTACCGGCCCGACCCGCGCTGGGTGGTCCCCGGGCGGTTCACGCCGTTCGCGCGACAGCAAACGGTGGTCACCGGAGCCGTGCTGGCGGGCCTCGAACACCACCACAGCGCCGCGGGCACCATCGAATTCCGCATCGGCGAGGTGACCGAGCGCGTCGTCGCCTTCGGCGAGAGGGACGACCTGCGGGTGCTGTTCACCGACGCGACCAGCGGCGTGACGACCTACCCGGCGGCGCGTTCACTCGCCGTCGGCGCACCGGACGCGGACGGCGCGGTGCTGCTCGACTTCAACCGCGCCGCGAATCTGCCCTGCGCCTTCACCGATTTCGCGACCTGCCCGGTGGCGCCCGCGCAGAACCGGCTGCGCGTCGCGATCGAAGCGGGCGAGCAGGATCCGCGGCAGGGGCGGGCGGCATGAGCGACCGGCCGGTTCCCCTCTCGATCCTGGACCTCTCGCCGATCAGCGCCGGCTCGACGGCGCAGCAGGCCCTGCGCAACACCGTCGACCTGGCCCAGCACGCCGAAGAGTGGGGCTACCACCGATACTGGCTGGCCGAACACCACTTCGTGTCGGTGGCCAGTTCCTCCTCGATCACCCTGATCGGCTTGGTCGCCGCGGCCACCGCGCGCATCCGAGTGGGTTCGGCGGCCGTGCAGGTGGGTCATCACACCTCCGCCTCGATCGTGGAAGCGTTCGGCACCATCGACGCGCTGTACCCGGGCCGGATCGACCTCGGTCTCGGCCGGTCGGGTCATCGGCGCGGCCAGTTCGGGGCGGAAGCCGCGCGGCCGGAGAGCGGCAAGCCGGTGGCCGACGCGGTGACCGGGCGCACCGAGATCCGCGACGGCGTGGTGGTTCCGCCGCCGTTCGACCCCGGCCGCATCACGGACAAATCGCGGTTCATCGCCTCGGTGAGCGCGTTGCAGCAGCGCGGCGCGCAGCCACTGGACTTCGCCGAACAGGTCGACGAGGTGCGCGACCTGCTCGCGGGCACCTTCGTCAGCCCGGAAGGCGTTGCGCTGCACGCGGTCCCCGGTGAGGGCGCGCAGGTGCGATTGTGGCTGTTCGGCAGCACCGCGGGCGAGAGCGCGGAGCTGGCCGGGCGGCTGGGGTTGCCGTTCGCCGCGGCCTACCACGTCTCGCCCGGCACCGCGCTGGACGCGATCGAGGCGTATCGCGCGGCGTTCCGCCCCTCTGCCGAGCTGGCCGAACCGTACGTGGTGATATCCGCCGACGTGGTCGTCGGCGAGGACGACGCGACCGCGCGGCGGCTGGCCGCGGGCTACGGCCACTGGGTCTACAGCATCCGCAGCGGCGCGGGCGCGGCCGAGTACCCCGATCCGGCCGCCATCGCCCCGCTCACCGCGGAACAACGGCGGCTCGTCGACGATCGCCTGGCCACCCGGTTCGTGGGATCGCCCGGCACCGTCGTGGAGCGGCTGGCCGCACTGCGACGTGTCAGCGGGGCGGACGAGCTGCTGGTCACCACGATCACTCATCGGCACGCCGACCGCCTGGAATCGCACCGGCTGCTCGCCGACGCATGGGGGTCGCGCGCCGCCCGCGCGGCCTGACCCGAGTCCGGCCGGTGCACCCTCGCGCCGGCCGACGTGCTCGTCGGCAAACCGTGCCACCGATCGGCGGCGTACTCGTCCTGGACCCGCTCGTAGGTACCGCCGCCGGCGGAGGGACGAAATGCCACCGGTCACGGCGTCGGAGCAGCACACCCGGCGATGCGCGTGACCGGAGAGTTCAGACGCCGACCGGTGTGGCCGTGACGCCGTAACCGAGGTTGGTCAGCACCTCGCTGGTCGCCTTGGCGAAGTTCAGCGTGATGAAGTGCAGGCACGGCGCGCCCTCGGCGATCAGCCGCTGGGCGATCTCGGTGGCGATCTCGATCCCCGCCGCGCGCACCGCCGCAGTGTTCTCCTCGCCGCCGTCGCCCGCCGCCTTGCGCAGCCGCGCCATGACGGCGGGAGGCAACGGCCTGCCGCACAGCTCCTCGGCGCGCTGCACCGTGCGCAGCGACGTGATGGGCATCAGCTCCGGAATGATCGGCTTGGCACCTTCGATCGGGTCCAGCGCCACGAGCCGATCCCGCAGGCGCAGGTAGTGCTCCACGTCGAAGAACATCTGGGTGATCGAATACTCCGCTCCCGCACGCAGTTTCGCGGCGAGGAACGCGGTGTCGGTCGCCAGGTCCGGCGAGCGGTGATGCCCCTGGGGGAACGACGCCACGCCGACGTGGAAGTCGCCGAGATCGCGCACGATGCGCACCAGTTCCTCGGCGTAGGACACGCCGTCGGGGTGCTTGGTCCACTCGCCCAGCGGGTCACCGGGCGGGTCGCCGCGCAGCACCAGGATGTTGCGGATCCCGGAGTCGGCGTACGCGCCGACCAGCGAGCGCAGTTCGGCGACGCTGTGCCCCACCGCGGTCAGGTGGGCGACCGGCAGCAGCGTGGTCTCCTGGGCCAGTTCCCCGGTCACGCGGACGGTGCGGTCGCGCGTGGAACCGCCGGCACCGTAGGTCATCGACACGAACGCGGGATGCATGCACTCGAATTGCCGCACGGCGCGCCACAGCCGCGCCTCGGCGGCGGCGTCGCGGGGCGGATTGAACTCCACGGAGAACGGCACCGCGTGCCCCGTGTGAGCCCCCAGACTCTGTACGACCGAAGGTGTGCCAGAGACGTTCGGGTGCGTCCGGGACGGCCGGCCAGGGGTCGAGCTTCCCCGCACGTTGTCGAAAGTCACCGGTTCAGTGTAGAGGTGGCCGGTGGCGGCCCCGTCGGGTCGCTCGGACGCCCCGCGTATTCTTCGCATCGGGCGACCTGGTCGCCACGCCGAGCGACACGCGCGACAGCCTCCGCTCGGCCCCGAATCACCCGCAGCGCCCGGGCACCGTCGCGACCCCGTGCGTCCACCATCCGCACGACCTTGGAGGCTCCCCTGTCCGCCGCAACCGGGACTCAGACGCCGCGCCCCGCGGTGCCGCAGCCGGGCACCCCCGCCTTCGTCACCGCCGTGGAAGACGCCCTGACCAGTTTCTTCGCCACCCGCCGTCCGACGACCGAGCGCCTCGGCCCGGTCTTCGTCGAGGCCACCGACGCGCTCGAGCAGTTCGTGCTGCGCGGCGGGAAACGCACCAGGCCCGCGTTCGCCTGGACCGGGTGGCTCGGTGCGGGCGGCGATCCGCACGCGCCCGAGGCCGCCGCGGTGCTCACCGCGTGCTCCGCGCTCGAGCTCGTGCAGGCCTGCGCGCTGATCCACGACGACATCATCGATTCCTCCCGCACCCGCCGCCGCTTCCCCACCGTGCACGTCGACTTCGAGCAGCGGCATCGCGACCGCGGGTGGTCCGGCGACGCGGCGCACTTCGGCGCCAGCGTGGCCATCCTGATCGGCGATCTGGCGCTGTCCTGGGCCGACGACATGGTGCACGCATCCGGTTTGGCGCCCGCCGCCATCGCCCGGTTCGCGCCGGTGTGGGCCGACATGCGCACCGAGGTGCTCGGCGGCCAGCTGCTCGACGTCAGCGGAGAGGCGGGCGGCGACGAATCGGTCGAGGCCGCGCTGCGCATCAACCGCTACAAGACCGCCGCCTACACCGTGGAACGCCCGCTGCACCTCGGCGCCGCCATCGCCGCCGCCGACCAAGGGCTGATCGAGGCGTACCGCCGGTTCGGCACCGCCATCGGGATCGCCTTCCAACTGCGCGACGACCTGCTCGGCGTATTCGGCGATCCGGCGGTGACCGGCAAACCCTCCGGCGACGACCTGCGCGAAGGCAAGCGCACCGTGCTGCTGGCCGAGGCGCTGCGCCGCGCCGACGAGTCCGATGCCGCCGCGGCCGCGCTGTTGCGCTCGAGCATCGGCACCGACCTGGACGCGCAGCAGGTGCAGCGGCTGCGCGTACTGCTCGTCGAACTCGGCGCGGTCGACGAGGTGGAACGCCGGATCACCGAACTCACCGACAGCGGCTTGGCCGCCATCGAGACCAGCTCGGCGACCGCGGTGGCCAAGGAACGGCTGCGCGCCATGGCGCTGGCGGCGACCGAACGCACGGCGTGAGCACGGCATCGCGCGCCATCCGCCGGACGGCGAGGAGGTGAATCGGGTGCGAACCGTTGCGGGACCGACCGATCGCGTCGTGGTGGTCGGCGCGGGACTGGCCGGCCTCTCGGCCGCCCTGTACCTGACCGGTGCGGGTCACACGGTGACGTTGCTCGAGCGCGCCGATCATCCCGGCGGCCGGGTGGGGCGCTATCGGGGCGCGGACTACGACATCGATTCCGGCGCCACCGTCCTCACGCTGCCCGAGCTGATCACCGACGCGCTCGCCGCCGTCGGCCGCGCGCCGGAGACCTGCGTGCCTGCGCTGCGCATCCACCGGATGGCGCCGGGCTATCACGTCCGGTTCGCCGACGGCGCCGAGATCAGGGTCTTCGCCGATCCGGACGCGATGGCCGCGGAAGTCGAGCGGATCGGCGGTCCGGCCGAGGCACGGGGATATCGGCGCCTGCGCGACTGGCTGGCGCGCATCTACGCGGCCGAGTTCACCGAGTTCATGGACACCAACTTCGACTCGCCGCTGGATATGGTGCGCAGCCGAGAAAAGCGCCGTGCGCTGGCCGAATTGGTGCGCCTCGGCGGCTTCGGCAGGCTCGGGCCCCGGGTGCGCGGATTCCTGCGCGATCCGCGGCTGGCGCGGCTGTTCACCTTCCAGGCGCTGTACGCGGGCATGCCGCCCGCTGAGGCACTCGCGGTCTACGGCGCGATTCCGCATATGGACACCTCGCTGGGCGTCTACTTCCCCGAGGGCGGTATGCGGGCGATCGGCGCGGCACTGGCGCAGGCGTTCACCGAAGCGGGCGGCACGCTGGAACTGAACACCGAAGTGGTCGGGATCGACTACGCGGGCCGGCGCGCCCGGCGCGTGCGCACCGCCGATGGGCGTTCGTTCGACTGCGACGCGCTCGTGCTGACCGCCGACCTCGGCTCGCTCGATCGATTCGGGGTGCGCATCCGGCGCGGGTTGCGCGCTTCGCCATCGGCGGTCGTGGCGCACGGCACGATCCCCGCCGCCGTCGCGGCGGACTGGCCGGTGCAGGCGCACCACACCATCGAATTCGGGCAGGCGTGGGATCGGACATTCGCCGAGATCACCGCCCGCCGGGGCCGCGGAACGCTGATGAGCGACCCTTCGCTGCTGCTGACCCGACCCGCCCTGACCGATCCGAGCCAGTTCATCGCACGCCCGGACGGACGCCACGAGCCGTTCTCGTTGCTGGCGCCGTGCCCCAATCTCGCATCGGCCCCGCTGGATTGGCCGCGGCTGGGACCGGCCTATCTGCGGGAGTTGCTCACCGTGCTGGAGGCACGCGGCTACCGGGGCATCGCCGAACACTTCGCCGTCGACCGGCTCGACACGCCGCAGACCTGGCACGACCGCGGCATGCTGGCGGGCACACCGTTCTCCGCGGCCCATCTCTTCCGCCAGACCGGCCCCTTCCGGCCGAGCAATTTCCCCCGCTCCAGCGACAATGTGGTTATCGCCGGTTGCGGCACCACGCCAGGTGTGGGCGTGCCGACCGCCCTGCTTTCCGGGAAACTGGCGGCAAACCGTATCGCGGGCGAGATCGGGCGCACTCCGCGTGCGACCCCGCGCACCAGCCGGATAGGGTTCGAGGCGACGCCGTAAACTAAGCGCCGACCTATTCGCTCGCGGTTGCGACCGCCGACCATTCGGGGGGACCGACACCAGATGGCATCCCCCGAAACGCGCACCGCAGAGGCCGCCTCCGCCGGTGACGTCCGCACCTCGTCACTCGCCTCCGCACGTCGCGAATCGGCCGCTCCCCGTGGTTTCCTGTGGTGGATGCGCACCTGCGCCGACTTCGCCAGGAGCCCGGAGGGCCATGCCGCCCTGCTCGGCTTCTTCGGCGCGATCATGATCATGTTCGGCGGCTTCGGCGCGGGCAGCGTCCGCAAGCGCGATCCGCTGCTCGAGGCCATGCACCTGTCCTGGCTGCGGTTCGGGCACGGCTACGCGCTGTCGACGATCTGCATCTGGATCGGCGTGCTGCTCATGATCACCGCCTGGGTCCGGCTCGGGCGCGCCACGATCGGGACGGGCGACCGGATCGGCGCCGAGGTGACGCTCAACGAGCTGCGCGCCATCGTCGGCATCTGGATCGCGCCGCTGCTGTTCGCGGTGCCGATGTTCAGCCGCGACGCCTACTCCTACCTCGCCCAGGGCGCGCTGCTGCGCGACGGCTTCGACCCCTATCAGGTCGGACCGGTCGCCAATCCCGGTGTGCTGCTGGACAACGTCAGCCCCGTGTGGACCACCACCACCGCCCCCTACGGGCCGGTCTTCCTGCTGCTCGGACGCGCGATCACCGCCGTCACCGGCGACAACGTGGTGGCGGGCACCATCGCGATGCGCCTGGTCATGCTGCCCGGCCTGGCGCTGATGATGTGGGCGGTGCCGTACCTGACCAAGCACCTCGGCGGCAAGCCGACCGTCGCGCTGTGGCTGGCGGTGCTCAACCCGCTGGTGCTGATCCATCTGATCGGCGGCGTGCACAACGAGATGCTGATGGTCGGGCTGATGTGCGCGGGCATCGCGCTGGTGCTGGAGCGCCACCACGTGGCGGGCATCGTGGTCGTCGCGATCGGGGTGGCCATCAAGGCGACCGCGGGCGTGGCGCTGCCGTTCCTGGTCTGGATCTGGATGCTGCACGAACGCGAGCGCCGCGCGGCGCAGCGGGTCGGACGCGATCCGGCGCACCTGCCCGCGGGCGAGCGACCCGGTGACGCCGCGGAGCCCACCGAGGACATGCCGCATCCCGCTCTCGTGTTCGGCAAGATCGCGGGGCTCGGTCTGAGCGTGTTCGCCGTCGTCTTCGTCGCCGCTTCGGCCATCGCAGGCGTCGGCATCGGCTGGCTCACCGCGCTGTCCGGTTCCAAGAAGATCATCAATTGGCTGTCGCTGCCCACCGTGATGGCGCACGCGGTCACCTGGATCACCCCACTGCGCCTGGAATCGGTGCTCGAGGTGACCCGCGCGCTGTGCGCGCTGGCGCTGGTCGCGGTGCTGGCCTTGACCTGGTGGCGGTTCCGGCACAGCGAGCGGGAGGCGGTGCTCGGCATCCTCATCGCGTTCGTCGCGATCGTCATCCTCTCGCCCGCCGCACTGCCCTGGTACTACTCCTGGCCGCTGGCGCTGGCCGCCGGGTTCGCGTTGTCCACCACCACGCTGATGGCGCTGGTCGGCGTATGCACCTGGCTGATGCTGGTCTTCCAGCCGGACGGCTCGATCGGCCTGTACAACTTCTGGCACGTCGCCGCCGCCACCTTCGCCGCGGGTGTGGCGGCGCTGTCGCTGCGCACGGTGGACCCGCTGCGCCTGCGCACCGCGCCGCCGAGCACTGTCGCGGCCACGCCCGGCAAGGCCACCGCTTCGTCCGCCGCCCCATGACCGGAGATCGGCTGTCCGATTCCGCTCTGCTTCCGCTCGCCTATCGCGAGTGCAGGCAGATCGCCGCCACGCACGGCCGCACCTACTTCCTGGCCACCCGACTGCTGTCGGCCGAGCGACGGCCCGCCGTGCACGCACTGTACGCGTTCGCACGCATGGTGGACGACGTCGTCGACCGGGCGGACCGTCCCGCCGGGGCGCCCGATCGCGTCCCCGCCGCGGAACTCGACCTGATCGAGCGGGACCTTCGGGCCGCACTCGAATCCCCCGTGGGCCGGACCGCGAGCCCACAGCCACGTGCCCTGGTGCTGGCCGCCGTCACCCACACCATCCACCGCTACGGTATTGCGGCACAGCACTTCTGGACGTTCCTGGATTCCATGCGCATGGACGCGCCCGGTACCCCGGCCTTCCGCAATCGCTACGCCACCATGGCTCAGCTAGGCGCATACATGCGGGGCTCGGCGGCCGCGATCGGATTGCAGCTGCTACCAGTGCTCGGCACGATCGTCCCGGTGCGTGAGGCCGAGCCCGCCGCCGCCGCGCTGGGCGAGGCGTTCCAGCTGACCAACTTCCTGCGCGATGTCGCCGAGGATCTCGACCGCGACCGGGTCTACCTGCCCGCCGACGCCCTCGCCGCGTTCGGCGTCGACGAGGAACTGCTGTTCGAATGCCGCCGCACCGGCCGGACCGATCCGCGCGTACGCCGCGCCCTCGCCCACCTCATCGCCGTCAACCGGGATCTCTACCGCCGCGCCGAACCGGGCATCGACCTGCTCGAACCACGGGTCCGCCCCGCCATCCGCACCGCGGCCACCCTGTACGCCGACATCCTCCGGCACATCGAACGCAGCGACTACGCCGTCTTCGGCCACCGCGCGGTCGTCCCCCACCACCACCGCCTCCGCATCGCCGCCACCGAGTTCACCACCGCCACCCTCCGCAGCCGCCGCACACGCTGACGGCGGCAGTACCCCCTCCGACTTCGCCCGGACCCTCACATCGAAGACGATCTCCAACGACACAATCCCAACAGCCTTCCGCCTCAACTCCGCTTCGAGCAGAGCGAGACCGAGCAAGCGGTCCGAAACCCGGTCGAACCGGCACCGCAGCCGGAAGCGATCCCGAGAGCAGCGATCTCAAACCAGCGGCAACAGCACAACCCGTGGTAGCAAGGTCACAGTCAGACACAACCACCAGCTTCGAGCGAAGCGAGACCGGCAAGCGCCGTTGAAGCACGATCGAACCAACACACCAGCCGTAGTGGCACCGCCAGCGCGGCATCAGGCCGACGGCAACGCCGCAACCCCTGATCGCGCGGACACCACCCGAGGCAACCACACCAGCTCGACCACCGGCTTCGAGCGAAACCCATACCAGTAAGGCCGCCACGCACTCGACGAAGAAGCAGGCAACGGCCTCGGGCGGTCTGTCGGCCAGTCGCTCCGGACCGCGTGCATCGGGCAGCGCGTTCCGCTACCGACGCGCCCAGCGCACCTCGACCCCAGGTTTCGAGCGAAGCGAGACCGAGCATGTTCCGTTCGCGGCCCGGCTCGCGTTCGAGTGGCCGCCGCGTGCGCGACGAAGGAGCAAGCGGCGGCCACCGCAAAGGAGCCTCCGAAACGGCGCGCTACGGGCCGCAAGGTTCATCTCCAACGCGCCCAGCTCACCGCAACCACGTCTTCCGAGCGAAGCGAGACCGAACATCCGCCGTTCGCGGCCCGGCTCGCGTTTGCGTGGCCGCCGCGTACGCGACGAAGGAGCAAGCGGCGGCCACCGCAAAGGAGCCTCCGAAACGGCGCGCTACGGGCCGCAAGGTTCATCTCCAACGCGCCCAGCTCACCGCAACCACGTCTTCCGAGCGAAGCGAGACCGAACATCCGC
>NZ_VUOS01000007.1 GCF_009829325.1 Nocardia sp. CY41 | reverse complement strand
GTACGCGACGAAGGAGCAAGCGGCGGCCACCGCAAAGGAGCCTCCGAAACGGCGCGCTACGGGCCGCAAGGTTCATCTCCAACGCGCCCAGCTCACCGCAACCACGTCTTCCGAGCGAAGCGAGACCGAACATCCGCCGTTCGCGGCCCGGCTCGCGTTTGCGCGGCCGCCGCGTACGCGACGAAGGAGCAAGCGGCGGTCGCGCAAACGCGAGCCACAAAGGGGCCGCGAACACCCAGCGCCGCAGGCGCTGAAATCAAAAGGGCTCCGCGGCTGCCCGGCGCAGGACTTCCCGGGCGAGCGGCCCGTGCAGGGCGTCGATCGGCTTGCCGGGCAGGGTCTCGTCTTCGGTGAAGATCCACTCCAGGATCTCCGCGTCGGTGTACTTGGCGTCGCGCATCACCGTGATCAGGCCCGGCAGCGGCTTCACGACCGCGCCCGTGTCGTCGAAGAAGCGCTCGGGGACGCCCGCCACGCCGCCTCGGCGGACCGCGATCAACTGGTGATCGCGCAGCATCTGGTGCACCCGGGTCACCACCAGCCCGAGCCGCTCGGCCACCTCCGGCAGCGGCACCAGGGCCACCGACTGCGGAAGGACGTCGTCACTGCAGGGAAATGCACTCACCCGGACAACGGTAGACGGTCGGGCGCCGCACGTCGTGAGACACCCGGGATGGTGGGAGTCGATACCATCGTGGGGGCCGCACGGAGCGGCTGACTATGTGAAAGCCGGAGGACTTCTCTTGATCGGCCAGATGCTGGAAGGGCGCTATCGGATCGATGCGCCGATCGCCCGCGGCGGAATGTCGATGGTCTTCCGCGGGGTCGACACCCGCCTGGACCGGCCGGTCGCCATCAAGGTGATGGATCCGAAGTTCGCCGGCGACCCGCAGTTCCTCTCGCGGTTCGAGTTCGAGGCGCGCGCGGTCGCCAAACTCAAGCATCCTTCGCTGGTCGCGGTGTACGACCAGGGCGTCGACGGCGATCACCCCTTCCTGATCATGGAACTGGTCGAGGGCGGCACCCTGCGTGAGCTGCTGCGTGAACGCGGCCCGATGCCCCCGCACGCGGTACGCGCCGTCGCCGAGCCGGTCCTCGCGGCGATCGGCGTCGCCCACTCCGCGGGCCTGGTACACCGCGACATCAAACCGGAGAACGTGCTGATCTCGGACGCGGGCGAGGTCAAGATCGCCGACTTCGGCTTGGTGCGCGCGGTGGCGGCGGCGAACACCACGTCGGCGAGCGTCATTCTCGGCACCGCCGCCTACCTCTCTCCGGAGCAGGTCACCAGCGGCTCCGCCGACTCCCGCAGCGACGTCTACTCCTTCGGCCTGCTGATCTTCGAACTGCTCACCGGCCGGGTACCGTTCACCGGCGACACATCGATCTCGGTGGCGTATCAACGCATCGAGAACGACGTGCCCAGCCCGAGCGGCTTCATCTCCGGGGTGCCGCCGGAATTCGACGAACTGGTCGCCAAGGCCACCGCGCGTGAACCCGCGCACCGGTTCGCGGACGCGAACGAGATGGCCGCCGCGCTGCGGCAGATCGGCGCCGCGCTGCACCTGCCCCCGTATCGGGTGCCTGCGCCGCAGGAGTCCGCCGAGCATCTCAGTGCGAGCTACCGCGCCGTTGCGCCGGCTCCGGACGACCGGCCGGGCTTCGCCGGGGCGTCGGCCCATGAGCCGCGCGCACCGCAGCCGGTGCAGCACACCAGGGTGGTCACCGCGCAGCGGCCCCGCATCGATCACGGCCCGGAGGCTTACGACCCGCCGCAACCGGTGCGGCAGGCTCACCCCGCACCGCCGTACTCGCCCTACGCCGACGAACTCACCCGGTCCCGGCGCACCGTGTGGCTGTGGGTGGCCATCGTCGCGGTTCTCACGTTGCTGGTGGGCATCGGGGGCTGGTGGCTGGGTGTCGGCCGTTACTCGCCGGTGCCGCCGATCGCCGGTCTGGACACCGACAAAGCGGTCGCCACGTTGCAGAACGCCGGGTTCGAGACCGAGATCCGGCAGAAGGCGTCGGACACCATCCCGGTCGGCGGCGTGGTCGGCAGCGACCCGTCCGCCGGATCCAAGATCACCAAAGGGTCCACGGTCGCCGTCCTGGTCTCCAATGGCAAGCCCAAGGTGCCGGACGTCAAGCCCGGTGACCAGGTGTCGAAGGTCAACCAGTTCATCCGGGACAACGGCCTGCAACCGGTGGACGCCGGTGAAGAGGGCAGCACCGCGCCGAAGGGAACGGTCGCCAGGGTGGAGCCGAGGCCCGGCACCGTGCTGCCGCTCGGCGCGCAGGTGAAGGTCTACCGCAGCAAGGGATCCCAGCCGGTGAAGGTTCCCGACGTCCGCGGTAAGTCGACCGACGAGGCCACCAAGATCCTCAGCGACGCCGGCATCGCGATACGCGAGACCAAACCGCAGTTCGACCGCGCGATCGAGGCGGACAAGGCCATCGGCACGCAGCCGGGCGCGGGCGCCACCATCCAATCCGGCGACGGCGTCGTCCTGCTGATCTCCAACGCGTTGAAGATGCCGGACGTGCGCGGGTGGACCGTGGCCAACGCCCGCGCCAAACTGGAGAGCCTCGGTCTACAGGTCGAGGTGAAGCAGCTGGCCCGGGCGGACAGCTCGCTGGTGGTCTCGCAGACCCCGGCCATCGGTGTCAACCTCGAGGCGGGCGACACCGTCACCATCGTGGCCCTCCCCTAGCGGACCGGCCCGCGGATCGGCGACGACTACGCGGCCCGGATGCGGGGACTCAGCGCAGCATCTCAGCGACGAGGAACGCCAGTTCCAGCGACTGCTGGGTGTTCAGCCGGGGATCGCAGGCCGTCTCGTAGCGGCCGGACAGGTCCAGGTCGGAGATGTCCTGTGCGCCGCCGAGGCATTCGGTGACGTCCTCACCGGTGAGCTCGATGTGCATGCCGCCGGGGTGCGTGCCGAGCGCGTGGTGCACCTCGAAGAAGCCCTGCACCTCGTCGACGATCCGGTCGAAGTGGCGGGTCTTGAATCCGGTGGACGCCTCGTGGGTGTTGCCGTGCATCGGGTCGCACTGCCAGATCACCTGGTGACCGGTGGCCTGCACCTTCTCGATGATGGGCGGCAGCACGTCGCGGACCTTGCTGTGCCCCATGCGGGACACGATGGTCAGCCGTCCCGGCTCGTTGTTCGGATCGAGCCGCTCCACGTATTCCACGGCCTGTTCGGGCGTGGTGGACGGGCCGATCTTCAGGCCGATCGGGTTGGCGACCAACTCCGCGAACGCGATGTGCGCGCCGTCCAGCTGGCGGGTGCGCTCACCGATCCAGAGGAAGTGCGCCGACAGGTCGTAGAGCACCGGCTCGCCGATCGCGTTCTCGCTCAGCCGCAGCATGGCGCGCTCGTAGTCCAGAACGAGCGCCTCGTGGCTGGCGTAGATACGAGCCGCTTTCAGGCTCGGATCGTTGACCCGGCACGCGGTCATGAAAGCCAGGCCGCGGTCGATCTCCTCGGCCAGCGCCTCGTAGCGTGCACCGGCCGGCGACTTGGCCACGAAGTCGCGGTTCCAGTCGTGCACTTTGTGCAGGTCGGCCATGCTGGCGCCGGTGAGCGCACGGACCAGGTTCATCGCGGCGCTCGCGTTGGCGTAGGCGCGGACCAGGCGCGACGGGTCGTGCTCGCGCAGCGCCGCGTCGGCGGCCAGCGAGTTCACCATGTCGCCGCGGTAGGACTTGAGGCCGAGCGAATCGGTGTCCGAGGAGCGCGGCTTGGCGTACTGGCCCGCGATCCGCGCGACCTTCACCACCGGCAGGCTCGCACCATAGGTGAGCACGACCGCCATTTGCAGCAGCGTGCGGATGTTGCCGCGAATGTGCGGCTCGGTGTTGTCGGCGAAGGTCTCCGCGCAGTCGCCGCCCTGCATGAGGAACGCCTCGCCGCGGGCGACCTCGGCCAGCTGGGAGCGCAGCTCCTCCACTTCGGCGGGCACGCAGATCGGCGGCACGCTCTCCAACACCGTGCGCATTTTGGCCGCCTGCTCCGGATCCCAGGACGGCTGCTGCAGCGCAGGTCGCGCGAGCGCGTCGTCCAGCCGCCTGCGCAGCTCGGCGGGCAGCGGCGGCAGTTCCGGCAGGCGATCGATGGGTACGTCGACGGTCCAGTTCACGACTTCAGAATACGGACCGCACGCCCCGTGGGGATAGCCGGTGGTAGGGGTCGAGTCCGGCACCAAGGTGGCGAAAATCTCCACCGTATGGACCCTTGCGCGACGCTCGGCGCACGTCACCATAGGGTTGCCGGGGAACCCTTCACCTGCCGCGACGGCACCGGAAGTCGAGGAGAGACCGATCTCGCTGCGATATTTTTATGACTGCGAATTCATCGAGGACGGTGTGACCATCGATCTGGTCTCCATCGGCGTCGTCTGCGAGGACGGCCGGGAGTACTACGCGGTGTCCACCGAATTCGATGCCCGACGCGCCGGGCCCTGGGTGCGCAAATTCGTGCTGCCCCAGCTACCTTCGCCTTCCTCGCCGCTGTGGCGCAGCCGCGATCGGATCCGGGACGAGCTGTACGCGTTCCTGGTGCCGCGGCCGACGGTGCAACCGGAACTGTGGGCTTGGGTCTCCGCCTACGACCACGTCGCCCTGTGTCAGCTGTGGGGTTCCATGGTCGACCTGCCCAACGCGCTGCCGCGCTACACCAACGAGCTGCGCCAGCACTGGGAGGCGCACGGCCGCCCGGAACTCCCTCCGATCCCGCCGGACGCGCACGACGCGCTGGCCGACGCCCGGCACAATCTCGCCAAGTTCGAAGCCATCGAGGCCGCACGACGGGCCGCTCCCCGCCTGTGACACCCGCGGCATGACGCACGACGGCCCCGAGTCGGATCGACTCGGGGCCGTTCGCGTGACGGGCGTCAGTGGCCGTTCTTGCCGTTCGCCGCCTCTTGCACGCGCTGCAGCACCTTCAGCTGCTTGTGCTCTTCCGCGTGATCGATCTCGAAGTGCCGGTCGCTCTCCTCCTGCGGGTCGGGCCGCAGGAAGCTGCCGGTGCCGGGGCTGCCGGCCGAACCGAGCTGGTTCATCCGCTTCGGGACCGGTGCACCCTGGTACTCCAGCGGGATCGGGTGGCCGTGGTCGTCGACCGGGCCGAGCGGCTGGTGCACCTCGATGTACTCGCCGTGCGGCAGACGCTTGATCACGCCGGTCTCGATGCCGTGCTCGAGCACCGCGCGGTCGCTGCGCTGCAGCCCGAGGCAGAACCGGTAGGTGAGGTAGTACGCGACCGGCGGCGCGATCAGCAGGCCGATGCGGCCGATCCACGTGGTCGCGTTCAGCGAGATGTCGAACTTCAGCGCGATGATGTCGTTGACACACGACAGCGTCAGGACCAGGTAGAACGCGATGGCCATCGCGCCGATCGCGGTCCGGACCGGGACGTCGCGCGGACGCTGCAACAGGTTGTGGTGCGCGCTGGTGTCGCCGGTCAGCCGCTTCTCGATCCACGGGTAGGCGATCAGCACGGTGAACACCAGACCCATGATCAGCGCGACCCAGAACACCGCCGGGACCGTGTAGTTGCCGAGGTAGAGCTCCCACGGCGGCATCAACCGGGCCATGCCGTCGGTCCACATCATGTAGAAGTCCGGCTGCGAACCCGCCGACACCTGCGACGGGTTGTACGGTCCCAGGTTCCAGATCGGGTTGATCTGGAACACGCCGCCCATGATGCCCACGATGCCGAGGGTGAAGGCGAAGAACGCGCCCTGATCGGCGGCGAACACCGGCACGATCCGCGCGCCCACCACGTTGTTCTCGGTGCGGCCGGGGCCGGGGAACTGGGTGTGCTTCTGGTACCACACCAGCGCCACGTGCGCTGCGATCAGCGCCAGGATGATGCCGGGGAACAACAGCACGTGCGCGATGTAGAGCCGCGGGATGATGATGTCGCCGGGGAAGTCACCGCCGAAGATCAGCCAGTGCATCCAGGTGCCGATGATCGGGATGCTCATCGTGATACCGCCGAACGCGGCCCGCAGGCCGGTGCCGGAGAGCAGGTCGTCGGGCAGCGAGTACCCGAAGAACCCTTCGAACATCGCCAGGATCAGCAGCAGCGATCCGATCACCCAGTTCGCCTCACGCGGCTTGCGGAACGCGCCGGTGAAGAAGATGCGGAACAAGTGGATGATGATCGACGCCGCGAACAGCAGGGCCGCCCAGTGGTGGACCTGGCGGACGAACAGGCCGCCGCGCACCTCGAAGGTGATGTTGAGCGCCGTCTCGTACGCCCGCGACATGGTCACGCCGCGCAGCGGCTGGTAGGCGCCGTTGTAGACGACCTCGCTCATCGACGGATCGAAGAACAGGGTCAGGTAGACGCCCGACAGCAGCAGGATGATGAAGCTGTAGAGGGCGATCTCGCCGAGCAGGAACGACCAGTGTGTCGGGAAGACCTTGTTGATCGACCGCTTCATGAAGGCGGCGGCGCGGTAGCGCTCGTCCGCCTCGCTGGCTTGGGCTGCGACTGAAGGACTCATGAACGGCGCTCCCAGTAGGCCGGGCCGAGCGGCTCGATGAAGTCGCCGTTGGCGACCAGGAAGCCCTCAGCGTTGACGGTGATCGGCAGCTGCGGCAGCGCGCGAGCGGCGGGACCGAAGATCGGCTTGCCCCACTCCGTCGCGGAGAACTGCGACTGGTGGCAGGGGCACAGGATCCGGTTGGTCTGCTGCTCGAACAGCGAGGTCGGGCAGCCGAGGTGGGTGCAGATCTTCGAGTAGGCGAAGTAGTCGCCGTAGTTGAAGCTCTCCTGGCCCTTGCGCTTGATCGCCTTCTGCGCGTCTTCGGTGCGCAGGCGGATCAGCATGACCGCGTTGCGGATGCCGCGCAGCGACTGCAGGGTCGCGTGCTCGTCACCGCGCCACTTCTCCTTCCACGGGAACACCGTCTCCATGGCGCCCGCGTCCAGGTCCTCCGGGCGCACCAGCACCACGTCCTCCGGGCGACCGGTGTCGCGACGGATGTAGATGGTCTCGCCAGGGAAGTCCGGAGTCCAGCCGGAGACCCACAGCGGCGACTTGTCGCCCTTGGCCCACGGATTCTTGATCAAGCCGCCGACGAACACCAGCAGCGCGCCGACGCCGAGCACGCCGACGCCCGCGCCCGCGGTGCGGGTGATCATCTTGCGACGTCCCAGCGTGGAGGTATCCAGCGCGTCCTGCAGTTCGGCGACCAGGGTGCGTCGCTCGACCTCCGGCGACGGACCGTCGTGCCGCTCCTGGATGGACAGCTCGGCGGGGATGAACAGCTTGCGGATCAGCACCACCGCGACGCCGATGACCAGCACCGAGATGCCGAAGGTGAGGCCGACCAGCGGGGTGAACAGGGAGTAGAGCCCGTGGCCCTCCTCGTCCTTGCCCTTGAACTCCCACGGCCAGAACAGGAACACGCCGACCAGCGCCGCGGCCGCGATGCCGGACACGGCGAACCAGAAGGTCACCGCGCGCTCGGCGCGCTTCTCCGCCCGGGTGCCCGGGATCGGGAAGCGCTCGCGGCGGTAGGCGACGTCGACGCCGTCGCGCTCGGTACCGAGTTTGACCAGCTCGTCGCGCGACATCTTGTCGAGGTCCGCCTCGGTCGGCTCGGCCGGGTTGGCGTTCACCGACTGCTCCTTCGACAGATGCGCGTCGTGGCCTTCATCCGGCCGACCCATGTCGTCTCGCTCCTTCTCGCTATTGCTCATGACCGGGATCCGATCCACATCGCCGCGCCGACCACGAGCGTGATGCCGACCACCCAGATGGCCAGGGCCTCGGTCGCGGGGCCGAACCCGCCGAGATCCCAGCCGCCCGGGGCATGCTCCTCGGTCGCGTTCTTGACGTAGGCGATGATGTCGCGCTTTTCCTCCGGGCTCAGCTGGCGGTCGGAGAACTTCGGCATGTTCTGCGGGCCGGTGAGCATCGCGTCGTAGATCTGCTGCTCGCTGGCCGGTTCCAGCGGCGGCGCGAACTTACCGGAGGACAGCGCGCCGCCGCGTCCGGTGAAGTTGTGGCAGGACGCGCAGTTCATCCGGAACAGCTCCGAACCGCGGGCGATGTCGCCACCACGCAGCGACTCCTGGGCGATCTCGCCGTCGGCGTCGCGGATCACGGTCGGGCCGCCGCCGTTGGCCGCCACGTACGCGCCGAGCGCGTCGATCTGATGGGCGTCGAACTTCGGCGGCTTGCGCTCGGCCTGGGCCTCGTTGCGGGCCATCGGCATGCGGCCGGAGGAGACCTGGAAGTAGACCGCGGCCTCGCCGACGCCGATCAGGCTGGGACCGCGGTCGGCGACACCCTGCAGGTTCGCGCCGTGGCAGGTGATGCAGGACGTCTCGTAGAGCTGCTGACCCTCGCGGATGAGCGCGGACTGGTCCTCGTTCGCGGTGGCGCGCTGCGGGTCCGGCGTGAGGGCCGATGCCAGGAAGCCTGCTCCGACGAGGCCCACCAGCAGCGCAAGCCCGCCCGCGATGCGACGGCGAACGCGCCGCTGCCTGCGCGTCTTGCTGGCCTGGCCGTTCCCGGGGCTGGCGGGCTCTGGCGCTGACGGGGGAGATGAACTCATCTGTGTCCCTTTGGAGTAGACGGAACCGACTTCTGCGAAAGATCCTGGGTCGCACCGCGCGCGCTCGGCAGCGCGGCGTCCACGATCAGCGGACGAAGTAGATCGTGGCGAACAGCCCGATCCACACGATGTCGACGAAGTGCCAGTAGTAGGAGACGACGATCGCCGCGGTGGCCTGCGCCGGGGTGAACTTGCTGACCTTGGTGCGCACCAGCAGGAACACGAACGCGATCAGACCGCCGATGACGTGCAGACCGTGGAAACCGGTGGTGATGTAGAACACCGAACCGTAGGAGCTGCTGGCGATCGACGTGCCCTCGTGCACCAGGTTCATGTACTCGTAGCCCTGGCCGCCGACGAAGAACGCGCCCATCAGCAGCGTGACGACATACCAGCGGCGCAGGCCGAACACATCGCCCTTCTCCGCGGCGAACACGCCCATCTGACAGGTGAACGACGACGCGACCAGCACGGCCGTGACCGGCACGGCGAGCTTCAGGTTCAGTTCGGTCGGCTCCGGCGGCCAGTTACCGTGCGCCTGGGCGCGGGCGACGAAGTACATCGCGAACAGGCCGGCGAAGAACATCAGCTCGCTCGACAGCCAGATGATGGTACCGACGCTGACCATGTTGGGCCGGTTCAGCGAATGCACACGCTGGGTAATGGCCGATCCTGGGGTCCCTACTGCGGTCGTCACGGGGGTAAGTATGACTCGTCGTAGTACGACGGCCGTACCCGGGTACGAAACTGGTTCCTCCGTGTCGGAAACCCCAGGAAACGACAGGCTCTGGACCAGCGGGCGGCCTCGGGCGAGTGGTGTGCGCGACGCTGGAACGGGTCGCATGCGGACGAACGCCCGGCCAGCATGGCAGCCGAGGGTAAGGAGAAGCTGAGATGAAGGTTCGGGTTCCACTGTGGCGGCGGCTGTGGCGGCGGAACCGGGATATCGGCCTGGACCCGGACCGAGCCGATCTTGTCGTGGTCGCGTCCGGCTTCGACGACGCCGAGGCGTGTTCGGCCGCGTTGGCGCGCGCGACCGCGCTGACACCCGACGCGCCCGCGGTGCTGCGCCATCACCTGCGTATCCCGCCTCAGCACGTGCAGACCGTCTGCGCGATCGCCGCGCAGGACGGCTACTCCCCCGCGCCGCAGGTCGGCGGCCCGGGTACCGACGCGCTCGAAACGATCGTCCTCCAGCGCGTCCAGCTGCTCGACGCCCTGCACTGCTCCCAGGAGCGCTCCCGCATGGCGGGCCTGGCCCAGCGTCACGACGGCATCGCCGACGGCTGGGACGCCCTGCAACCGGGGCAGCGCCCCTGACAGCGACACCGAGCCGGCTTCCGGCCGACGTCACGGTCCGACCTCGCGGATTCCGAGCGAAGCGAGACCGGCCTCTTCGTCCACAGCGAAGACGACCGCAGCTCGCCGAATGCGCGCCCTGGGCCCGGGACTCGACTGCCGACGCGCTCAGCTCACCCCGGCCACGAGTTTCGAGCGAAGCGAGACCGAGCATGCGCGTTCGCGGCCCGGCTCGCGTCCGAGCGGCCGCCGCGTAGGCGACGAAGGAGCAAGCGGCGGTCGCTCGGACGCGAGCCACAAGAGGGCCGCGAACACCCAGCGCCGCAGGCGCTGGAAAGACCAACACAGCTAGGCTGCAGGCAATCAAACTGGTGCGGGAACCGGTGTCGACGGGAGAAGTGTGGAATGAGCGTGCGCAGCTGGCCCCAGGTGCTCGGAACCCTCGCCGACGGTGGCGACCTGGCCGCGGACGACACGGCGTGGGCGATGAACGAGATCATGTCCGACAACGCCACCCCCGCCCAGATCGCCGCGTTCGGCGTCGCCATGAAGATCAAGGGCCCCACGCCCGCCGAGCTGACCGGACTGGCCACGGGCATGCTCGAGCACGCCCGGCTGGTGCGGATCGACGGTGACGCGGTCGACATCGTCGGCACCGGCGGTGACCGCTCCGGGTCGGTGAACATCTCCACCATGTCCTCGATCGTGGTGGCCGCGGCCGGGGTTCCCGTGGTCAAGCACGGCAACCGGGCCGCGTCGTCCAAGAGCGGCGGCGCCGATGTGCTGGAAGCGCTGGGCGTCAAACTCGCACTCGGCCCCGAGAGTGTGGCGCGTTGTGTACGGGAGGCAGGCATCGGTTTCTGCTTCGCCGCCGTGTTCCATCCCGCCCTGCGGTACGCGGGTGCGGCACGCAGCCAGATCGGCATCCCGACCGTCTTCAACGTGCTGGGGCCGCTGACCAACCCCGCGCAGCCGCGCGCCGGGCTGGTCGGCTGCGCGTTCGCCGATCTGCTGCCGGTGATCGCGGGCGTGTTCGCCGAACGCGGCGCGAGCGCGCTGGTGGTGCGCGGCAACGACGGCCTCGATGAGATCACCACCTCCGACACCACCGAAGCCTGGATCGTCTCGGGCGGACGGACCCGCCGGGCCACCATCGACCCCACCCGCATCGGGATTCCCCGGGTCGAATTGGACGCGCTGCGCGGCGGCGACGCCGAGGTGAACGCGGGCGTGGCCCGCGACGTGTTCGCCGGTAACGGTGGCGCGGTCCGCGACGCGGTGCTGCTGAATTCGGCCGCCGCGATCGTGGCCTACGACTGGTCGCGCGGCGCGGGCGATCCGGACGCCGATCTGCACGCCGCGCTCGCCGCGGGCATCGAGCGCGCCGCCGCGGCGATCGACACGGGTGCTGCGACCGCGCTGCTGGAGCGCTGGGCGAAGCTGACGCAGACCCTCGGCGACAGCTGACGCCTGCCGCCGCGGCCGACACGCTGAGCTGTACGAGGGCCCTGGTGGAGCCGGGCCGGTAACGTCGGGCGAGCAATCCGGCGCATGCCGAGTTCGCCGGGCACCGCGCCGACCGGTTCGACCGACGAGGAGCACAGCCAATGCGACCCACTGTCCCGGCGCTACTCGCCGTCCCCGCCGTCGTGGGCATCATCGCCGCCCCGGCGGCGAACGCGGCCGACGGCGTCTTGTTCGCCGACGGCGTCGTCTACGAGAACCCGGCCGGCTGCCTCGAGGTCGGCGACGGGTCCGACGTGGAGATCCGCAACCGCACCGACGTCGTCGTCCACCTGCACGACGCGCCGGGATGCTCGGGCGACGTCGTGGCACTGGCGCCCGACGACGCCGCCTATTTCGCGGTGCGCAGTGTCCGGGTCGAGGACTGAGCGGGACTACTCGCCCAGCGAGAAACCGGCCTCCACTTCGGCGCGCGAGTACGACTTGAACGCGATGTGCGTCGTGGTGCGCTCGACGCCCGGTGTCTTGTCGATCCGGCCGGTCACCACCTCGGCGATCTGCTCGTGGTCGCGCACCCGCACGATCGCGATCAAGTCCACGTCACCGGCGCAGGAGTAGACCTCGGCGACGCCCTCGGTGTCCGCGACCGCCTGCGCGGTCTCGGGGATGCGGCCGTTGTCGGCGTGAATCAAGACGATCGCGGTAATCATGTCGCTCAGCCTAAGCGGTCGAGATAGCCCTGCTCGGTCGGTTGCGCGCGGACCGCCGCGTCGGCCAGTTCCGCCCAGCCCAGCCAGCGCGCCGCGCCCAGTGCCGGCTCGTGATACCCGTCCGTGGTGCGCACGATTCGCACCCCGGGCCGCGCCAGCCAGCGGGCGATCAATGCCACCTCCTCGGGTGCGGCGCCCCGCAGTAGCGGGGCGTCCTCGACCGCAGCGCTCTCCCCGGATTCCCGGATCGCCGGCTCTCGCTCCGGAAGCGAACCCTCGGCGTGCGTGAAAATACCTGTCGGAACCACGGTTTCGGCGGAGGCGACGATCTGGTCCACGATGGGCATCGGCGGCGTGCCGCGCGGTGCGGTGCCCGAACCGGCCAGGCGGCCGTACCGGACGACGGCGAACTCCCACCCGCCGTCGCCGTCCGGGTGCGCGGCGATCAGTTCGGCGATACGAGCCACGGCGGCCAGGCGCTGCGTTCGATGGAGCGCGCGCACCACCCGCGCCGTCCGGTCGCGCAGCCGCGCGGCGGCCTCGAAATGTTCGGCCCGGCAATACGTTTCGATGCGATCGAGCATGGATCGGATCGGCGCGTCGCTGTGCCCGGCGAACAACGCGCGCACGAGCGCCGGCACGGGGGCGTACTCCGTCATGGTCGACGGCCCGCCACCGGCGCCCGCCGGACACGCGCCGACGAGCGCGGGCGGGCACTCGTGCGCCGCCCGCCGGGACAATCGCGTCGTACAGGTTCGCAGGCCGGTGAACTCGGCGATGATCACACCCAGATCGGTGGCATCGTTGCGGGAGTGGAACGGCCCCAGCGCGTCCCTACCGGCCTCGCGCACCACCGAGAACCGCGGGAAAGGCTCGTCGGTCAGGGTGAGCCACCAGGCCCGCTTCGGGAATTTCGACCGGCGATTGTAGGGCGGGGTGTGCGCCACCAGCAGCCGCAGTTCGCGGACCCCGGCCTCGAGCGTGTGCGCGCACACCACATGGTCGACCCGTGTCGCCAGTGACACCATCTCTTTCATCCGGCCACGGGTCTCCGAACCGGTGAAGTAGTTACGGACGCGGCGGCGCAGGTTCACGGCCGTCCCTATATATAAGGCTTCATCGGAAGGACCGCGGAACAGATACACCCCCGGAGCGGCGGGGAGGTCGGCCGCGAGGACGCGTTTCGAACGCTGCCGGGGCGTGACGTCGGGGAGATAGTCGAGTAGCTCGGTCAGACTGTGGACGCCCTGATTGCCCACTCGGCCGATCAGTGCGTGCAGCACGTCGACGGTGGCGCGCGCGTCCTCCAGTGCGCGGTGCGTCGGCTGCGTGGCGGCGCCGAGCAACCGGGCCAGCGAACTCAGCCGGACGGAGGGCGCCTCGTCGCGCCCGAGCACCCGCCGCGCCAGCTTCACGGTGCACAAAACCTGCGCCGGAGGCCACGGGGTGTCGCACTGGGCCGCGGCTGCGCGCAGGAACGCCATGTCGAACCGGGCGTTGTGGGCGACCAGCACCGCGCCGGCCGCGAATTCCAGGAAGCCGGGCAGCACCGCCTCGATGCGGGGCGCGGCGTACACCATCGCGGTGGTGATGCCGGTGACGTGCACGACCGCGGGCGGGATCGTCCGTCCGGGGTTGACCAGCGTCGCGAACTCGCCGAGCACCTCCCCGCCGCGCACCTTCACCGCGCCGATCTCGGTGATGGCGTCGGCACCGGGGCTGGTCCCGGTGGTTTCCAGGTCCACGACCACGAATGTCGTGTCGTACAAAGGGGTGTCGAGCTCGTCGAAAGCCAGCTGGTGGGCGGGCGGGCGCGGCGCGGGGTCGGACACGGCGTGCAGCGTATGGCCACGGTCCGACAGGAACCGAGCGCGCGAACACCACACGAAATGTCCGAATGACACCGTGGGGATTCCGTGGCGATACCCGGGAAATGATCTAGAAATGCGATAAAGAGACTCAGATCACAAAGAGTCGAAAACTGTATCAAACATTGCCGCGAGTCGGACGAAATGCGACAGCCTCGCGCCGAGCTACTCGACAGGCCTTGACTCTACGGCGTACGAACAGGCGACCATATTGATCACTACGGCCCATTTTGTCGATCTACCTGGGAAGATGATCCGAGAGCCGATCCCAGGCCCTCAGCCGGTACTGGCCAGTTCCCTGGGCTGCCAAACCCTGTGCGGTCTTGGGAATACGCTGCCGTTATCTGTTCGTGATTCGATGGGACATATCTCACACCGATTCGCCGGTGAAATTGTTGAGCGACCGCTTTTCGCTTTGTCGACGCTTTACAAATCACCGTGATGTGTTCGTAACCTTTTCGAGACCTCACGGAGTCCGCCGCGCCGATCGGTGCGGCCCCGACGCAGTCCGCGGCACCACCGGGTGCGGCGTCGTGAGGCAGATTGGGAGTACCGCATCATGACGACCAACGCCGTCAAGCGTCACGCACAGCGCGCTGTTGCCGCCGGGGCCGTCGGCGCTGCCACCATCGGCGCGTTCCTGCTGCCCGCAGCCCCCGCGTCGGCCCAGCCGGTGACCATTCCCGGCGTGGGAACCTTCGAGGTTCCGAACGAAGTCCCGGTGCCGCCGGGCGTGCCGGGCCTCGAACTGCCCGGTCCGGCTCCCCTCCCCTTCGTCGCCCCCAAGAGCTCCGGCGACATCGCCCTGGACGCCGCGCTGAGCAAGGTCGGCTCGCCGTACGTCTACGGCGCCGCGGGCCCCAACGCCTTCGACTGCTCCGGCCTGGTCCAGTGGTCCTACCGCCAAGCGGGCCTCGAGCTGCCCCGCACCAGCGGCGCGCAGCTCGCCGCGGGCAGCCCGGTGTCCCTGGACGATCTGCGGCCGGGCGACCTCGTCTCCTTCTACGGCGGCGGCCACTCCGGCCTCTACGCCGGTGACGGCAACGTCGTGCACGCGTCCACTTCCGGCCAGCCCGTGAAGGTGGCGCCCATCTCCTCGATGCCGGTCGCGGGCGCTCGCCGCTTCTGAGAAGCAGCTGGTCGGGCCGCGGGGCCGCGGCCCGACCGCAGGACGGCTCCGTGATCGTTTCGTGCTCTGCTGGACATCGACCCGGGCCGTTCCGTAACCTAACCGAGACCTTCGATTGATTACCCGCGGTTCGCCCGCCGCAAACCCCGGGTTCGACGAAGACCTCCGCGTCGGTTTCGCGAGAGAACGCTTCACGAGAGAACGGGGCACCTCCGGCTGTGGCCGCACATCACCGCAGACAGCACACCAAACGCCTGATGGGCGGGACGCTGGCAGCCGGAATCCTGGCCGCGGGCCTCTACAGCGGCGGTCCGGCCGGAGCGGATCCCGTAGCGCTTCCCACGAACGCCACCGAGGCCGTGCAGCGCATGATCGATCTGTCTCATCAGTCCGAGCAACTCAACCAGCAGGCCCTGGGAGCGGAGGCCGAACTGGAGGCCAAGCTCGCCGTCCAGCGTGATGCCGACGCCCGGCTGGCCGCCAGCACCGACATGGTCGACCGCGCCCGGGACGAGGTGCGCCGCTACCAGCCGGTCATCGACCGCACCGCGATCGCCGCCTACCAGGGCGCCCGCACCAACCGCTTGTTCGCCGTGCTGGTCAGCGATTCGCCGCAGCAACTGCTGGACCAGATGTCCACGCTGGACGTGGTGTCCGCGCAGACCTCCGAACAGCTCGACCACTACGACAAGGCCACCGCCGCCGCCACCGCGGCCGAATCGGCGGCCCGCACCGCCGCCGACGCCGCCCGCGCCGCCGCGCAGAAAGCCGACGCGGTGCGCATCGATCTGGAACACAAGCGCAGCGATCTCGGCGGCGCCATCGCCGAGGTGGTGCAGGCTTGGAGCGCGCTGTCGGCCAAGGACAAGTCGGCCCTCGCCGGATCACCGTTCCCGCCCGGATTCGACCGCGACACCCTCTTGCAGGGCCTCGTTCCCGGCAGCGGCACCAGCGCGCTGGCGGCCGGGCTCACCCGAGTCGGCGACCCCTACGTCTGGGGCGCCACCGGTCCGAACCAGTTCGACTGCTCCGGCCTGGTCCAGTGGGCGTTCAAACAGGTCGGCAAGAACGTGCCCCGGACGAGTTCGCAGCAGGCCACCTACGGCACCCCCGTGGCCAAGGACGATCTGCAGCCCGGCGACGTCGTGTTCTTCTACTCCGACATCTCGCACGTCGGCATCTACGCGGGCAACGGGCTCATGCTGCACGCCTCCACCTTCGGCGTCCCCGTCGCGGTCGCCCCCATGAGTTCGACACCGTTCCATTCGGCTCGGCGATACTAGAGGCCGTGAGCGAGCCAACCAGCGGCACCGCACGACCCACGACAGCACCGACCGGCGACGGCCGATCGTGAACGACGCGCGCGGGCGAGGCGGCGCGTCCGTCACCGCACGGCCCCTCGGCGCCGCAGCCCCGTCCGAGGTCCGCCGGTGAGCGGTTCGAGAAGACTGCGTGCGTGGTGGTCGGCGCGGCGGCGATTGGAGTTCTGCCTCACCGTCGCGATGGTGGTGGCGCTCACCGGCGTGTGCGTCGCGCTGCTCATGGTGCCGAACACGGTGCTGCCGAAACTGCGAGCCGCGGAACCGGGTGTGGCCGAGGCGGTGGGTCAGGCGGCGGCCGCCGATCCGAGGCTGGCCGAGGTGCGCCGCATCATCGAACCGTTCGGATCGATCGTCGCCCGCCAGGTGCCCACCGGAGACGGACGGCAGTCCCTGGTCGTCGGTCATCCCGACCAGCGGATCGAAATCGACGTGCTGGAGCGCGAGCTCGCCGACGCCACCGCCGCGGTGACCGACGTGTGGGGTCCCGGCTGGGCGCAGTCCGCGCTCGTCGTCGTCGCCTCGTCGCCCTCCGAGTTCGCGGCTCTGTTGCGCTCGCCGAGCCTCCTGCCTGCCGAGGTCGCTGCCGCCTCCATCGCCGATCCGTGGTCGCCGGGCAGCAAGCCCACCGGTCAGCGTGTCGTCTTCGGTCCCGACACCGGGCGCCGCCTCGATCCCGAGGGCATGGCCGGTCTGCTGCGGCACGAACTCACCCACATCGCCGCGCGCGCCGAGACCGTCGACGGCGCCCCGCTGTGGATGCTGGAGGGCTTCGCCGACTACACCGCTCACCATCGCGAGGGCCAGCGCTTCGCCGACATCGCTCCTACGCTCACCGCGCATGCCCACGCCGGGCGGATCCCCGACGACCTGCCCACCGATGCCGAGTTCTCCGGCCCCGACGCCGCCTTCACCTACGAGAAGGCCTGGTCCATCTGCGCCTTCGTCGCCGAGAAATACGACCAGCCCCGCCTGGTCCAGCTCTACCGTCGCATCGCGGCGGGCAAGCAGGATCCGGCCACCGAAGACCGCATCCTGCGCGAAGTCCTCGGCACCACCCGCGCCGATTTCGCCGACGACTGGCGCGAGTGGCTCCGCACCCGAACCGCCTGACCCCCACCCAGCCTGACATCGCGTTATCGTCGCCGCTGCGCCTCGGCCCGAGCTGCCGGCCGAGACACGTGGCGCAATCGCGACAACCACGACGATCACTGCAGTCTCATCGCGGCAACGCCCCGGCATCCTGTCCGCCACCACGGTCACCTCACCAACGGCGGCGAAAGCATCGGCGTCTTCGCCCGGCTGCCCCAGTTCGCATCCGTACGACCGCTGCGCTGACGATCACCACCGATATCGCCCACCCACACCATGCACCGCGTCCCGAACCCAGCTCCCACCCGCCCCAGGACGTGCCATCAGCGAAGCCGCAGTAGGCGCTCCGGTGAGAGACCAGATCCAACGCGTCCTACACCCCCGATTTCGAGCGAAGCGAGACCGAGCACCCGCCGTTCGCGACCCGGCTCGCGGTCACGCAGCCACCGAGCCGACGGCCATCACGAGCACCGCCCGCCCCCGCCGCGCGCCCTGTTCCGAACAGACCTCCCCACGCACCCAGCCCACCGCAACCCCCAGTTTCGAGCGAAGCGAGACCGAGCATCCGCCGTTCGCGGCCCGGCTCGCGTTCGCGTGGCCGCCGCGTATGCGACGAAGGAGCAAGCGGCGGTCGCGCGAACGCGAGCCACAGGGGGGCCGCGAACACGCCGCGCCGAAGGCGCGGCAAAACAAACACAGTATTTTGTTGCGCATGGCCCGAACTTTGCTGGTTACCAATGATTTCCCGCCGCGGCCGGGCGGTATCCAGTCCTATCTGCAGGCTTTGGCCGGTGAGCTGCCGCCGGATGACCTGGTGGTCTACGCTCCGCGCTGGCGTGGCGACAGCCATCTGAAGTTCGACGCCGAGCAGAAGTTCCAGGTGATTCGCCATCCGACGACGCTGATGCTGCCGACGCCGCTGGTGCTGCGCCGCGCCGCGCGGCTGCTGCGGAGCGAGAAGTGCGACACGGTGTGGTTCGGGGCGGCGGCGCCGCTGGCGCTGATGTCGCCCGCACTGCGCCGCGCGGGCGCCGAGCGCATTCTGGCCAGCACCCACGGCCACGAGGTGGGCTGGTCGATGTTGCCCGGCGCAAGGCAGGCGCTGCGGGTCATCGGCGAGCACGCCGACGTGGTCACCTACGTCAGCCGCTACACCCGCCGCCGTTTCGCGTCCGCGTTCGGAGCGGATGCGGCGCTGGAGTATCTGCCGCCGGGCGTGGACACCGAGGTGTTCCGTCCGGATCCGGCGGCGCGGGCCGAGCTGCGCGCGCGGTACGGTCTGGGCGATCGCCCGACCCTTTTGTGCCTGTCGCGACTGGTGCCGCGGAAAGGACAGGATGCGCTGATCGTGGCGATGCGGGATATCCGGGAGCGGGTGCCGGGCGCGGTCCTGGTGATCGCGGGTGGTGGCCCCTTCGAGGAGAAGTTGCGCGCTCTCGCGGTCGCCATGGGCGTCACCGACGACGTGGTGTTCACCGGCCGCGTCCCGTCCGGTGAGCTGGCCGCGCATCACACGCTGGCGGACGTGTTCGCAATGCCTTGCCGGACCAGGGGCGCGGGCCTGGACGTGGAGGGTCTGGGCATCGTCTACCTGGAGGCGTCCGCGTCCGGCGTTCCGGTGGTGGCGGGCAATTCCGGTGGTGCCCCGGAGACCGTGATCGAGGGCAAGACCGGGCGGGTCGTGGACGGCCGTTCCGTGCAGCAGATCGCCGACGCGCTGGTGGAGATCCTGTCGGATCGGGAGGCGGCCGCGCGGATGGGCGCGGCGGGGCGCGCGTTCGTGGAGCAGCAGTGGCGCTGGGACAGCCTGGGCGCGCGCCTGCGACAGCTGCTGCGGTGATCCGCGTCGCATCTACTACGCTCAGCGGAGTGAGCAGTATCCAGGTCGCAGATCAGACCTTCGTCGCCGCACCGGGGGCCGCCGTGGCCGACTTGCTGTCCGGGCCGAACCAGTGGCGCCGGTGGTGGCCGGACCTGGACCTGGAGGTCCGGGAGGACCGGGGTGAGAAGGGAATCCGCTGGTCGGTGGCCGGGGCGCTGACCGGAACCATGGAAGTGTGGCTGGAGCCCTCGCTCGACGGAGTGATCCTGCACTATTTCCTGCACGCCGAGCCGCAGCCCGCGCTGCCGGTGGGCAAGCTGGCCGCCGCCAACCGCGCACGCCGGGTCGCGGGCAAGAACATGTCGTTCGAGCTGAAGGCCCGGCTGGAGGCGGGTCGCGCGGCCGGTGTCGCTCCCGCGCCCCAGTCTTGATCTACCAGCACCGACGCTGAAAGGAATCGCTGTCCGCATGGCCGACAGGACCCAGAGATCGATCGTCATCGCGGCCCCGTCGCAGCAGGTGATGTCCGTCATCGCCGATCTGGAGTCCTACCCGGAGTGGGTGTCGGCGGCGAAGTCGGTGGAGGTGCTGGAGGTGGGGCCGGACGGTTTGGCCGAGACCGCGCGGTTCGTGCTGGACGCGGGGGTCGTCAAGGACACCTATGTGTTGTCCTACGACTGGCGCGCCGACCGCAAGGCGGTCAGCTGGCGGCTGATCAGCGGCGAGTTGCAGAAGGCGCAGAACGGCACCTACGAGCTTTTCGATCGGCCCGACGGGGGCACCGAGGTGGTCTACACGCTGACCGTGGATCTGAACATCCCCATGATCGGCATGTTCAAGCGCAAGGCCGAGAAAGTGATCACCGACACCGCGCTGAAGGAACTGAAGAAACGGGTCGAAGGCTGACCGCGCACAAGACCCGGGTCGAACTGTTCATCGGCAAGGGCGGGGTGGGCAAGACCACGCTCGCCTGCGCCACGGCCGTGGCGCAGGCCAGGTCGGGCCGTCGCGTGCTGATCGCCTCACTCGATCAGGCGCACTCGCTGGGTGACGCGCTCGGCTTCCGTTTCCCGCACGACCCGGGCACCGTCACCGGTGTCGCCACCGTGCTGCCGGGCTTGGACGTGATCGAGATCGATTCGCTCGCGCTGCTCGAGGACCGTTTCCGCGACGTGGCTCGGTTGCTCTCGACCGGCCGCGGGCACCGGCACGGCGTCGATCTCGCGGCGCTGGATCCGGCCGAGCTGACCGGTCTGCCCGGCGTGCAGGAACTGCTGATGCTGGTGGAGATCACCCAGTTCGCCGCCGACGACGACTGGGATCTCATCGTCGTCGACTGCCCGCCCTCGGCGGACATGCTGCGCCTGGTCACCGCGCCCGGCACCTTGCTCGGTTACGTGGAACGGATCTGGCCGCCGCACGAGCGCGCGATGAGTGCCACCGGCACCGACCTGCACCGCGCCGTGCTGGCGGCGACGGTCGAACGGATCGTCAAGGCGGTCACGGAGGTTCGCGAGCTGCTCGCCGACCACCGGCGTACCGGCGCACGGCTGATCACCGTGGCCGAGCGGGTGGCGGTGGCCGAATCGGAGCGGGTGCGTTCGGCCGCGACGCTGCTCGGCCTGCGGCTGGATGCCGTGGTGGTGAACAAGGTGCTGCCCGACCTTCCGGCGCCCTCCGCGCCCGGCGGAGCCGAACATCCGGCGGTGCAGTGGTATTCGAACCGGCGCGGCGAGCAATCGGATGTCATCGGCGAGTTGCGGAGCAGGATGCGGGGTACCCCGGTGGTGATCGCGCAGCATGCCGGTCCCGAGCCGATCGGGCTGAACTCGCTGGCCGCGCTGTCGTGCGCGATGGAGTCGGCGGGCGACACCGGCGACGCTGCGCTTATGCTGAGCGACAATCAGACGGAGGTCGACGCGAGTTCCGGCGAACCGCTGGTTCTCCGGGAATCCGGCACCGGATTGCAGTCGGTGTACGCGCTGCGCATGCATTTGCCGGTGGTCGACGCCGCCACGTTGCGCCTTGGCCGAGTGGAGGACGATTTGATCGTGGGAGCGGACGGGGTCCGGCGCCGGGTGCGCCTGGCGCCGGTATTGCGGCGGTGCACGGTCGACGGCGCCGAACTCGCGGACGAGTACCTGGTGGTCCGGTTCCGGCCCGATCCGCGGATCTGGGCGCACACGTCCGAAAGTCATGACCATGACCGATGATCCGCACGCGTCGCACGGCGACGGAACCGGCCACACCGCGCCGGACGGTCTCGGCGAGTTCGCCGAGGAGTTGAAACTGCTCGCCGAGGCGGTGCTGGAACGGGTGGAACCGGTGCTGCGGCGCGCCGCCGACGGGCAGGCCGAGTGGGCGAGCTGCAGCTGGTGCCCGGTGTGCGCGGCCGCGGCGCTGGTGCGCGGGGAGCACCACGACGTGCTGGCCGCGATCGCCGACCACGGCACCGCGATCGTCACCGTGCTGCGCGAGGCGCTGGCTGGAGTGCCGGTCGACCCCGTCATGCCCACCGACGCCGACCCGGAAACCGGTGCGCCGCATCGTCACGATCCACCCGAGGACGGCGACGGCCCGCGTTACGTCGACATTCCCGTGACGATCAAGGTATGACGCATCAGATGGCCGGCACACGACCGCTGACCGTCGGAATAGACGTCGGCGGCACCAACATTCGGGCCTCCGTGATCGATGACAGCGGCGAGGTGCTCGACACGGTCCAGGCGCCGACGCCGCATTCGGCCCGGGCCTTGGAGGACGCGCTGGACCGGGCCGTGCGCGACCTGTCCGGTCGGCATGCCATCGGCGCGGTCGGCCTCGCGGTGGCCGGGTTCATCAACGGCGATCGCTCCACCGTCCGGTTCGCCCCGCACCTGCCGTGGCAGGACGCGCCGGTCGCGCAGCGGCTCACCGAGCGGCTGGAACTGCCGGTGATCCTGGAGCACGACGCCAACGCGGCGATGTGGGCCGAATACCGGTTCGGCGCCGCCGCGGGCGGGCACAACGTGGTGCTGGTCGCGATCGGCACCGGCATCGGCGCCGCCCTGCTCATCGACGGCCGGCTCTACCGGGGCACGCACGGTGTCGCTCCGGAACTGGGTCATCTGCAAGTCGTTCCGCAGGGGCGGCCCTGCCCGTGCGGCAAACACGGGTGCTGGGAGCGCTACTGCAGCGGAACCGCGCTGGCCGAGACCGCGATCGAGATGCTGGCCAGCGACACGGTGCACTCCGTGCTGGCCAGGGACGTGGCGCGCGATCCGGGCTCGCTGACCGGACGGCGGGTCGCGGGCGCGGCGCAGGACGGCGACCCGCTCGCGTCGCGGGTGATGGCCGACTTCGCGCGCTGGCTCGGGCTCGGACTGGCGTTCGTCAGCGACATCTTCGATCCGGACCTGGTGGTCATCGCGGGCGGGGTCAGCAGTTCGGCGCCGCTGTTCCTGGACGAGGCGCGCGAGGAGTACGCGCGCGCGATCACGGGTGCCGGACACCGGCCGCTGGCCCGCATCCGGACCACCCAGCTCGGCGAGGCCGCGGGCATGATCGGCGCCGCCGATCTGGCCAGGGCCGCACTGTCCTCCGACGCGCGCAAGTCCGCGCGCGTGGCACGGACCAGCCGGTGACGGCACCGGCCACGACCCTCGTGGCCTGCCGCGACACGCCGAGCGCCGCCATCGGTCGGCGTCGGGGCCGAAGTGTGGTGAGATTCGCCGCTGCGGTTGGATGTGATCTTGCACCAGCGGTAAAGTCGGCACTTGAAGCAGGTGCCCGCAACTATCCCGGTCCCGGGGGAAGGACGTCATGTTCTACTGGCTGCTGAAGTTCGTGCTGCTGGGACCGTTCATCCATCTCTACAATCGGCCTACGGTCGAGGGTGTGGAGAACATTCCGGCGGACGGGCTGGCCATCATGGCGGGTAACCACCTCTCCTTCGCCGACTGGCTGTTCGCTCCGTTGCTGAGCCCGCGGCGGATCAACTACCTCGCCAAGGCCGAGTACTTCACCACTCCGGGCATCAAGGGCCGGTTCCAGAAGTTCTTCTTCAGCGCCACGGGTCAGTACCCGATCGATCGCAGCGGCGCAGACGCCGCCGAGGACGCGCTCAACGCCGCCCGCAAGCTGCTCGATCAGGGCCGCTTGGTCGGCCTCTACCCGGAGGGCACCCGCTCCCCCGACGGCCGCCTGTACAAGGGCAAGACCGGCCTGGCCCGCTTGGCGCTGGAAACCGGCGTCCCCGTCATCCCGGTCGCCGTCATCGGCACCGACGAGGTCAGCCCGCCCGGACCGTTCCGCTGGCGCCGCAGGAAGGTGACCGTCAAGTTCGGCGAGCCCATCGACTTCTCCCGCTACGAGGGCATGGGCGGCAACCGCTTCGTCGAGCGCGCCGTCACCGACGAGGTCATGTACGAGCTCATGCGGCTCACCGGCCAGGAATACGTCGATGTCTACGCCCACAGCCTGAAGAAGGGCGTCCCCAGCGGCAGCCGCCCCGATAGCGTGTCCGTCCGCATCCCGGATACCGCCGCGGGCTGAGCCACCCTCACGTCCGCACGCGAGGGCCGCGCGCAATTCGTTGACCGTTCGGACGAAGATCTGAGGCATCCCGATCCGAGGCCGACCTGCGCGCAGGCGCCGACGCGATCGGATTCCGCTCGGGCGTCACGCATGTCGGTGGGACGCACTCGAGCGGCGGCGCCGTGATCCGAACGCCGCACGACCGGTCCGTCGGCGCCGCCGCAGTCCGCGTGATGGCCGAGTTCGATCGGCCCGTGGCGCTCGCCGGTGGCGTCACGTCCGCCACGGTCTTCGCGGCCGCCCGACAGGTCCGTCCGTACGCCGTCGATGCCGACAGTAGCGCCGAAATCCTTGGCCGATGAGAATTCCGCTGCTTGCGCCGCCTTCGTCGCCGCGACTCGATCGACGTCATGACGAACCGCGCCGGCGCTGCCGCGTCCGCCGGTGCCATAGACTCGGCCGAGTCGTCCGGAGCGACAAGGTAACGACAAGTCTTCGGTAAGGCGACGCGGCGAAAGTACGAGCATGTTCAAGAAGTTGCTGGCGGCGGCCGGGGTCGGTGGGGCCGAAGTGGAGACCGAGTTGTTCACGCCGGGCGTGCAGCCGGGGGGCACGGTGGAGGGCGTGATCCGGTTGCGGGGCGGGGCGGTGGCTCAGGACATCGCCCATGTGGCCGTCGAGTTCGTCACCAGGGCCGAGCAGGAGTACGAGGATCACGAAGGCGTGCGGGACATCCCGTTCGGCCGTACCGGGGTGCACGGGCCGTTGCACCTGCCCGCGGGTGCGGTGCCGGAATTCCGCTTCGCGGCCCGCGCGCCGATGGAAACGCCGATCACGTTCTACAACGGCAGGCACCTGCCCGGCACGGTGGTCTCGCTGCGCACGATCGTGGAGATCCACGGCGCGGTGGACGCCGCCGACACCGACCCGATCGGCGTCGGCGCACTGCCGGCCCAGCACGTCTTGCTGGAAGCCGTCGAGCGCTTGGGTTTTCAGCTGCGCAGCGCGGACGTGGAATCCGGCCGGGTGCACAACACCCCGCAGACGCTGCCGTTCTACCAGGAGATCGAATTCGCCGGTGCGCCGCGCTACCCGCGCCTGAACCAGCTCGAGGTGACGTTCGTCCCCACCGAGACCGGCATGAGCGTGGTCTTGGAGGCGGACAAGCGCGGCGGTTGGATCTCCGAAGGCCGCGATGTCTTCGACGCGCTCTGGGTGGACTACCAGCATCTGGACGGCGTGGACTGGGCGGGCGAACTGCACCACCGGCTGGAGCGCTTGGCGCACTGAGCTTGTTGGCCGCCCGGACCCGGCCTGTTCACGTGGCGTTGAGGTAGTTGCGGCAGGGTTGCCTCATGAGCGGCTCGGCCTCAGGACCATCCCGGCGCACCGTCTTGCGCGCTTCCGCGCTCGGACTGGTGGCGGCCCCGGCGCTGGCGGCGTGCTCGCCGGGCAACGGCCCGGCGCTGGTCCGGCCGCGGCCGGTGCTCACTCACGGTGTGGCGGTAGGTGATCCACGCCCCGACGGTGCGTTGATCTGGGCCCGCTCCGATCGCCCCGCCACCTTGATCGTGGAAACAGCTGCCACGGAATCGTTCACCGATGCCAGGCGTTGCACCGGTCCGCTGCTCACCCCGGATTCCGACGGCACCGGCCGCGTGCGGGTCAACGGCCTGCCCGCGGGCCGGCAGGTGCACTACCGGGTGACGCTGCGCGACGAGGACGGCGCCACCTCCGAACCGGTCACCGGTGTCTTCCGCACCGCCCCCACCGCCGCGGCGGACATCCGGCTCCAGTGGTCCGGCGACGTCGCGGGTCAGGGCTACGGCATCAACCCCGAACTGGGCGGCATGAAGATCTTCGCTACGATGGCCGCCCGCGACCCCCACCTGTTCCTGCACTCCGGCGACTCGATCTACGCCGACGGACCGTTGCAGCAGTCGGTCACCCTGCCCGACGGCCGGATCTGGCGCAATGTCGTGAGCGAGGCGAAGAGCGCCGTCGCACAGACCCTGGATCAGTTCCGCGGCAACTACGCCTACAACCTGACCGACGAGAACTACCGCCGCTTCAACAGCTCGGTCGCCCAAGTGGTGCAGTGGGACGACCACGAGACGGTGAACAACTGGTACCCGGGCGGGCTGGTCGCCGAAGCCAAGGGCTACACCGAACGCCGCATGGACACCCTCGCCACCCGCTCCTGGCAGGCCTTCCACGAATGGATGCCGCTCGAGCCGAGGGAAGCGGTGGACGGCAGACTGTATCGCAAGATCGCCTGCGGACCGCTGCTCGACGTCTTCGTGCTCGACATGCGCGCGAACAAGGACACCAACAACGCCAACAACGGATCCGACGGTCATATTCTCGGTCCGGCACAGACGAAGTGGCTCATCGACAGCCTGCGCGCATCCACCGCCACGTGGAAGATCATCGCCAACGACCTGCCGCTGGGCCTGATCGTCCCGGACGGCGAGCAGAAGAACACCACCGCCTACGAGGGCCCCGCCAACGGCGATCCGGGCGCGCCGTCGGGTCGGGAACACGAGATCGCCCAGGTGCTGTCGTCGATCCGGGCGAACAAGGTGACCGACGTCGTCTGGCTCACCGCCGACGTGCACTACACGGCGGCGCACCGCTATTCGCCGGAGCGCGCGGCCTTCACCGATTTCGACGAGTTCTGGGAGTTCGTCTCGGGTCCGCTGAACGCGGGGGCGTTCGGCCCGAACCGGCTCGACGGCACGTTCGGCCCGGAGGCGGTCTACGTGCACGCGCCGCCGGTGCAGAACAGCTCGCCCTTGGACGCCTTCCAGCATTTCGGCGAGGTGCGCATCGACGGAAAATCCAGGGAACTGACCGTCGATCTGTGCGATGCCGCCGGATCCGTCCTGTTCAGCAAGAGCCTTGCGCCCGCGTCGCGATGACACCCGACTTCGGGGGAGCGGCGCGGGCCGCGCTGTGGTTAGCTTTTCTGCCATGAGCACGCCGCACACTGTCTCCAACGCCGAGGAATACCTCCCCCGCGATACCGCCGATGTCGTTCGCACGGTGCGGGATTCCCGAGCGCGAACGGAACGGCTGATGGTGCGCGGCGGCGAGCTGCTCGACGAGGGGCTCACTTTGCCCGCGCAGCCGACCGTGGTATCGCTGCGCCGGATGAATCAGGTGCTGGACATCAACCTGGGCAGGCGCACCGTCCGGGTGCAAGCGGGCGCCAAGCTCTCCGACGTCGACCGCAGGCTCGGCGCACACGGCCTCGGCCTGCCCGTCGTCGGGGACCACCGCGACATCACCGCGGGCGGCTTCGCCTCGGTCGGCGGCGTCAGCGCGGCCTCGCACAAGCACGGCCTGTTCATCGACCAGATCGTCGATCTGGAGTACGTGGACACCGACGGGCGCATCGGCACCTGCGGGCGCACCCACCACACCGAGCGGTTCCAGCGCATTCTGGGCGCGGGCGGCCGGGCGGGCATCATCACCGCGCTCACCTTGGATGCGATCGAGGTCGACAAGGACCACACCTGGCTGACCACCCACGCCGACCGGTTCCTCGACTTCGACTCGTTCGTGGAGCACGCCCACGCGGAGATCGCGCGGCCCGGCAACGCCGAACTGCAGGTGGGCCGCTGGGTCGACACGGCGCCGCTGAAGGTGGCGCGTCCGGTCGGCACGGGCCATGTGCAACTGGGTACCGTGCGCTTCGGTCAGTGGTCGAGCCTCTACCCCACCGCGCCCACCCGAGGGCTGCGCGCCCGCCGCGAGGTCGGGTCGCGGGCGCGGAAATCGCTGGGCGCCATCGCCTCCGCCGCGCCCGGCAAAGCGGGCATGCCGGTGCGCAACGCGGCGGCGGGCGCGGTGCTGTTCGCGCCGAAGGTACAGACCCTGCGCGATGCCGAGTATCTGGCCGATACAGCGCTCAGTTCGTCGGAGCGTGGTCCCGCCTACCGGGTGGGCGTTTTCGCGCCGCTGTCGAGCTATTCGTCGGTGTTTTACCGCCTGCACGATCTGTTCTCGGGGCACCGGGAACGCACGGGCTGCTTCACCGTCATCTCCGCGATGACCTACGGCGTGCGCTCGCGCTACCTGCGCGCGGAATCCGCCGCGCGCGGCCTGCCGCCCGAGGACCACGGCCTGATCACCTTCACCTGCCGCCTGCGCCCGGCCGCACTGCCCTCGGAACTGCTGCGCGACATCGTCTCCGGCATCGAAGAGATCTGCCGCTCGGAGAACGCGCTGCGCTACGAGGCGGAGTAGGAGATGCCTGAAAACGCGCATATGACAGTGCGTTTCGATGTTCTCTCCGAAAACGGGGGTTGACCGCTACATCGCTCCACAGTAACTTCTCCTATACGGGGCGGGGAGTTCGCTCCGTTCTCAGGGAGGGAATGCAATGACCGCACCAACCGATATTTCGCCTGTTCGCGGCTCGGAGAACGGCGATATCGTCAGCCTGGCGACGGAATTGACTTCGGATCAGTTCGAGAAGCTGTTCGCTCTCGAGCTCCGTCGGCCGGTTGCGGTGTCCGACGCGGACACTGCGGACTAGGGAAACAGCGTCAACGGGGGCGGAATCCTGCCCCCGTTGACGGGTTCCGATGCACATGCGGACGCTGCATGTATTCACAGGACCGACGATCAGTCCCGCGGAAGTTCTCGAAATAGCACCGCGCGCCCGAATCAAAGGCCCGATCGCGCACGGCGATTTATTCGATTCGTCGATTCGTTCCGGGGATATCGTTTTGATCGTCGACGGGCTTTTTCATCACTCTGCGACCATCCGGCACAAGGAAATCATCGGCGCACTGGACGGCGGAGTCGTCGTAGCCGGCACCGCGAGCATAGGGGCTTTGCGGGCGGCAGATCTGGAGCCGGTGGGGATGATCGGATACGGCGAGGTTTTCGCAGCCTATCGCGACGGGACGATCTGGGACGATGCCGAGGTAGCGGTCGTGCACGCGCCCGACGGCGACCAGCGAGCGCAGACGGTTCCGCTGGTCAATGCCCGGGCCATGCTCGCATCAGCGGTGGCCGAGCGCATCATGCCACCCGAGGACGCGGAACCCGCCTTGGCCGCGATTCGCGATATCTACTACGCCGAACGCACTGTGGGTCACATGGTGCGGGTGCTGACAGCCGCCGGATTCGACGAACTCGCCCGCTGGCTCGGCCGTCGCCTCGATGACGACCCAGAGTTCGGCGACGTCAAGAAGCGGGATGCGGTGGCGGCCCTACTCGCCTGCGAAGGCGCGCCTGCGGCCGTCCGGCCCGTGCCGCGCGACTGGATCACATCGTTCTACCGTGACTGGCGCAACTTCTTCATCGAGGATCCGGCCGGCCCGGGCATCCGCTATCTGGATCGGGTGCGATATCAGCAGATCTTCCATCCGGATTTCCCCCGGGTGTGGCGGGAATTCCTGACCTACAGTTCGCTCGAACCGGCGGACGGGACAGTAGGCGTCGCGCTCGGAGATCGCCTCCAACGGCTCGGCGCGAGCGCGCTCGACCCGGCTGTCGTCTTCTCCCCCAGGTTCGATGTGGCGAACCCGGCGCATCGCGCGGTGCTTCTGGCCGATGAGACAGAACACGATCGGGCGACGGTGGCCGCGTACCGCGCGGCCCATTCCTCGTTCACGGCGCAGCATGCCGCGGTCGACCCGCGAGCGCTGCATCGGTCGGTCGGGCGATCGGTGCTGAGCGCGCTGTGGAACGTTCCGGTGGAGGGTCTGACAACCGAATACGCACGCCGCGGCCTTCGTTCCGAGCACGACGCGGTGGAGGCGCTCGCTCTGTTCATCGTCGGCTATCTGCGGGATGTCGCCGCCGAACGCAACGAGGCAGGTCTCCGTGCCTGATACCCGCGTGGACCTCCACGGCACCTACCGGGCGCGGGAGCCCGAGCAGACATGGGAGTCGATCGCCCCGTTGCTGCCGGAGTTCGGCATCACTCGAGTGGCCGACGTGACACACTTCGATTGCATCGGAATACCGGTCGTCATGGCGACCAGGCCGCGGTCGGAGACCCTCGTCGTCTCGCAGGGCAAGGGTTCGACTCCGCTGCTCGCGCGTCTCTCGGCAGTGATGGAATGCATCGAACTGGACCACGCCGAACGCCCTGCCGCAGAGGCGTTCTCGGCTCGTGCCGATGAGCTGGCATTGACCTACGAGATCGCCGACCTGCAGCTCCGCGTGGACGCGCACGTCGTCCGGCAACTCGATCTCCAGTGGTACCACGCGACAACGCTGGTCAGCGCCACGCCGAGCATGGTTCCGCGTGGGCTCGTCGATCTGACGTTCGGCAACGGTTACGACTGGCGTCCGGGAGTCTTCCGCACCAGCAGTACCGGCCTGGCGTCCGGAAACACCCGGGACGAGGCCTTGCTGCATGCGCTGTACGAGTTGATCGAACGAGACACCGTATCGTCGCTGTCATCGGTGACGGCCGACTTCCGCCGAGTGATCGACGTGTCCACGGTCGACAGCGACCACTGCCAAGAGCTGTTCGAGAAATTGCGCCGCGCCGGTGTCCAGTTCGAAACAGCGATGGTGCCCAATCCTTTCCGGGTACCCACCGCCGTGGCCTTCATATGGTCGGAGGATTTCGCGCTCACCTGCGCCGGCTCCGGCGCGCACTCCGATCCCGCGGTAGCACTGTCGCGTGCGGTGACGGAAGCAGTGCAGTCCCGACTGACCGAGATCGTCGGCACCAGAGACGACATACCCTCCGACGGCGCTCCCGCACTCGACGCGCGTCCTCCGGTACCCGCGCTCGACGCGAGCGGAATACCCTGGGCCGAGGCCGTGGGCGAGGAAGGTCTGCACGAGGATTCTTTCGCGGACGAGCGTGCCGCCGTAGCGGAGCGCATCTCCGCACATACCGGTCGTGAACCGATCTGGATCGATCTGTCCACACATCCCGATGTCTTCTCGGTGGTGCGAGCCTTCGCGCCGGGCCTGGTCTACAGCGCCCGGGGACATGTCCCGCGATGAGCTGCGTCCTGCCCACCCGGCCCGGGATCGATGTCCGGGTGGTGCGCGAATCGACCGAACAGCACGTCACCGGTAGCTCGCGTCTGCACGAGCTAGCGGCACGGACACCGGAAGGGTACGAGCTGCGCTTCCTGATCCGCAGGCCCGCCGCGATCCGCGACCCCTACTTGCATATTTTTGTCCACGGTCAGGCCAAGCGGGAGAAGTACACCCCTCCGGTCTTCTACCGCCAAGGCAGCTCACGCAGGCTCGGTGCGGTGTGCGTTTTCCTCTGCGACCCGATTCTGCTGTACTCGACCGACTGCTCGATCGGCTGGCATCTGCTCGGCGACGACAAATTCTGGCCCGTTGTCACAGACTTGGCCGATTCGCTGATCCGGGACGACGACCTGCGAGGTGTGGTGTGGCACGGCTCCTCCGCCGGCGCCTACGCGGCAATTCGCAACGCCTTGCGCTGGACCGGCCCCTCCCTCACCATCGCCGTCGCGCCACAGAACGACCCCACGACGTTCTATTACTGGCCGGAATTCGCGCCGTACTCTCGACTGGCGCATACAGCACCACCGGAGCGATTGGACCGATTACTGGAACAGCATCCCGTGCCCAGCCTCTCCCGAATACATGTCATGGTGAACAACAAAGATACGTATCACCTTCTGGAACATGTGAGGCCACTGCTCGCGCATGCCGACACAAGCCCCAACATCACCGTGCGAATGATCCATAACGAGATGGGCCACGAACGAATCGGAGAGATGGACTACTGGTCTAATTATGAGCTGGCGGAGCGCCGATGGCGTGACTGTCAACCATAGTAAGGAAGACGCAGATCGCGCGACAGGATCGGGGGGTGTCGAAAAATCCCCCGTTTCGGAAGATCGGCAGCACCGGGGTCATCCGGAACGAACAGCATTCGATCCCTGTCGAGCCGCGCACGCCGCACGACAATGCGCCCAGGAGCCAGCCTCTGTAACTCTGCCGCCATCGCAGCGCTGAAGACCGAAGTTCGGTCCGAGATCTTGCTGCGAAGATGGGCCGGAGTTTCGATCGAGGCGATCACGTCGGACGGCACGATCACGTGAAAGTAAGTTTCGCGCCAGGGAACCGGAACTCCCGCTATCCGCCCGGTCCAGAAGGGACGCGTGTTCGAGAACATCGAGAACGCCCATTCGGACTTGACACCGATGAGGAGAAGCCCGAAATTGAGTCCTCCTAGCACGATCGGTGCCAGTGCGGCCGCGTGCACTACCGGGGCGGAGGGATGTGCCGTTCCGGCTATTCCCACGCAGACCGCGCCGTAGGCGGCACCTAGCGTCGCGTTCACCCCTCGCCCGGCGCGGCGGTGTGAGAACACCTCGGCCGAGGTGAGGAACCAGCCACAGAGCCCACCGGCGATCACGGACACGACCGTTGCGGCGATCACCGCCTCGTCCAGGCGACCATCCGCCGAAAGCGCCAGCGCCCACGGGGCCAGCACCAACAACGAGAAGTGAAAGTTCCCCAGCATGCCGAAGGCCAGATGCACGACAGCCGCCAGCGCGAAGGCCGGCCAGAGCCCACCCGGCGTGAGAACGAGAACACCGATCCCGGTCTCGCTCAGCACGGCTATCCACGGAGCAATCCGCACGACCGGCTCGGGGGCCGCGAAGCCCATCCGGGCGGCATACCTGCGCAGCATGAATTTGGCCGCACTCACCTCGGCCGACAAGAACTCTCGGTTGACTTTGATCGCCGCTGCCGAGAGATACAGGATCGCCAGCAGCCACCGCATCGCCGTGGCGGGCTCGGACGCGGCGAAGATCAGCGAGGTCAATGCCATCCAGGACAACGCCAAGTGGTTCGAAAGCCGGTGCGGCTGACACATCAGCCACGCAGTGAACACCAGCACGGCCGCGATAGAGGCCGGAACTGTTCCCACCCACACCGCCCCGAAGAGCACTACAGGAGCAACGACGTGGCAGACGCTGTTCAGGGGGGAAGGTATCCGCACCCCCAACGCCGGTGCGAATGTCGAACGTAGATGGCCCGGTCCGTCACGAACGACGTAATAGGCGATGTGCCCGATAATTCCGATCAGCAACAGGATCGCAAAATATTCGCGCATTATCGGCCGGCCGAATGTCAACCACCGGCTACCGCGCACAAGATGGTTACCGTCGCTCCGGGCCGAATCGGAGCGGCCACACCACCGAGCGCGCGCGCGTCTTCATCTTCCACGTACACGTTGACGAAACGCCGGATGTCGTTTTCCCCCGTCGTGATACGCGTCTTCAAAGCGGGATGTTGACGAATCAGCGAGTCCAGAACTTCCCCGACAGTCGAGCCGCTGCACAACACTTTCGAATTACCTGCCGCATGTGGCCGTAGCATCGTCGGCAACACGACAGTCGCACCGATTTCCCTGTCCACCCCGTTACTCCCCTCCCCGCTGGATATAGGGACGGTACTTCGGTAAGTTTCCCGCCCGTGTGGAGCATACATCGGATGCGCTTGCGGGGGGTACTCGCGGAGCCGGATTTCCGGGCGTTGTGGGTGGCGAATGCGTTCGGGGACATCTCTTCCAACACGACGGTGGTGGCGCTGAGCGTCACATCGGTCGTTGTCCTGCACGCGAGCCCGTTCCAAGTCGGCGTGATCGCCGCCCTGTCCCGCGCCGCGTATCTGGTGGTGGCGCTGCCTGTCGGCGTATGGGTCGACCGGTGGAGCCGCAAGCGCGTCCTGCTCGTCTCGGATCTGGTCCGGTTGGCCGCTGTCATGTGGATCCCACTCGCCTACTTCCTCGGTGTGCTCGCGATCTGGCAGCTGATGCTGGTGGGAGCGGCGGTCAGCACGGCCAACGTCTTCTTCGACGTGGCACACACCGCGATCCTGCCGAGCCTGGTGGGGCGCAAACGGGTTTCGGATGCGTCGGCTCGCCTGCAATCCGTGGACACCGTCACGAGCGCGACGATTCCGGCTGCCGCCGGGAAGTTGATCGCCGCCACCTCCGCGGCGGTGGCGTTCCTGGTCGCGGGGGCCGTCAGCCTCGTCTCCACGCTGTTCGTCTGGCGGATCACCGAAGGCCGCTCGGACAAGACCGGCACGAGCGAACCGGCCGGATTCGGCACGGCTGTGCGCGAAGGTCTCCGGTACGTCGCGGGACACCGCATCCTGCGCGCGACGGTCACAGCCGGAGTGCTGCTGAACTTCGGCGCGGGTATGTACAACGCGGTGATCGCGGTCTACGTGTTGCGTGAATGCGGACTCTCCGCCGGCCAGTACGGTTACGCCCTCGCGCTCGGTTCGACAGGAGGCTTCGTCGGATCGCTGGTCGGCCAGCACATCGGACGGGCACTGGGCGAGATCCGCACGCAGGTGACCGGCTATTTCGCCATGGCCGCCGCGCTGGCCGCGCCGGCGCTCGCGCCACATCTTCCGGTCCCGGCTTGGATCTCCTACGCCGCCGCGGTGTTCCTGCTGTCGTTCCTCCTGGTCGTCATCAGTGTGAATACTTCCGGGATGCACGCTCGCCTGACACCGCATCGGCTGCTCGGCCGTGTCAGCGCTTCCCGGCGGTTCGCGACCCTGGGCATCGTTCCGATCGGCGCGCTCGCCGGCGGCCTAGCGGCGAGCCACCTCTCGGCCGCGACGACGCTGTTGATCGCCGCGGCCTTCCCGGCGTCGACTCTGATCGTCTTCGCGTGCTCACCCGTGATCGGAATGCGCGTGCTCCCCGCGGAACTCGAAGTCGATGACGAGACAGAGACCGCGCTCTCGGAGGAAGCGGCAACCACCGCAGCCTCCACCGGCGCGCCCGATGGTGCGCAGGCACTGCGACCCGCGGCCGTCCCGCTTCCGCCCGCACGCTCCTGACCTGCCTCTACCGAACGGATTACGGAAACGCCAGCGGCGCAGGGCCGTGTCCGACATAGTGGTAAACACTCGCGTTCCCTACTTGCACGCGGGCGTACCCCACTCCATGTTCGTGATCGGATCAGACTTCATGAGGACGAGCACATCCGCCGCGGCGGTCGGCGCAATCGCTGTCACAGCCCTGGTCGCTGGAACCGCGGCCGGTTTTCCCGGAGCGGCCTATGCCGACACCACACCGGAGGGAGATCCGCCGAGTGTGATCACGGTGGACAGCACAGTGGACGAGGCGGCGGCCGATCCCGGAAACGGGCGATGCCGCACGCCTTCGGGCGCCTGCACACTGCGCGCCGCCGTGCAGACCGCCAACGCTCATCCCGGGAGCACGATCGTGGTTCCCGCCGGGCGATACGTCCTGACGATCGGCCCCGACCAGCGGAAGGTGCAGGGCCGCAACCCGGACGCCACCACAGGAGACCTGAACCTCACCGCGCCGACGACGTTGCGCGGCGCGGGCCGCGAGCGAACAGTGCTGGACGCGAATGGAATCGACCGGGTGCTCAGTATCGCCGCACCCACGACGTTGACCGGATTGACGGTGACCGGCGGACGCACCGCCCAGCACGAGATCCCCTTCTACGACACCGGCGGAGGCGGCATAGCGAATTCGTCGGATCTCGTACTCGACGACGTCGTGGTCCGGGACAACAGCGCCGGGTACGGCGGCGGCATCTTCAACGTGCCGGGCTCGGACCTGCACACGCGGAATACGGTGATCACCGGCAACTCCTCCGGCGAGGCGGGCGGTGTGCGATGCGACAACACCTGTACCTTCACCGACTCCACGATCTCCGACAACCGCGTGGTCGATCCCGGAGTCTGGTACCGCCCAGGGGGCTTCGCCGGACGCGGCGGCGGCGTCGATGTCCGGGGCCGGGGCGTGGTGACCTTCGACCGCGTCACACTCACCGGGAACACCGCCTCGGACGGCGGCAGCGGCATCAACGTGGCGCCTGCCTACCTCGACACCCTGCCACGCCAGGTGACCGATCTCGTCGATATCCCGGTGGGCCGAGTCGTCCTGCGCAACTCCACCGTGCTGGGCAACAGATCCGGCGCCGCGGTGGTCAACTGCGTCGAGGTCTTCGCGACGATCGTGTCGGAAGGCGGCAACACCAGCGACGATGCTTCCTGCAACCTCACCGGGGCCGGCGACAGGGTCGTGTCCTAGTCGGCGGACGCCGTCGGCCCGAGCAACGCGAGATGGATGTGCACGACGGCGTCCTCGAGGTCGAGCAGGTCGCCTCCGGCACGGAGGGTGCGGCGGACGGCCTCGTTGGTCGCGTCGGTCACCGCCAGGTACGCGTAGTCGGGGACCGGGGGATCGGCGGGGCCCGCCTCCGCACGCCACGAGCGCAGGAACCCGGCGAACCAGCGCTGGCATCGTTCGAACGACTCGAGCGCGCGCGACCCGGCGACCGCGGTCTCCAGATAGAACGCACGGGCGAACGACGGCTCGTCACGCAACAGGGTGAGGTACTCGCGAATGCCGCGGCGCAGCGCTTCCTGTGGCTCCACCGATTCCGACCGGATCTGCCGCATGACTTGCCGGAGATGGTCGATCATCAGATCGCGACCGGTGTCGGCCGCCGCGAGAAAGCATGCTTCCTTGTCCGGGAAGTGCTGGTAGAACGTACGACGCGAAACCTTGGCCGACGCGGCGATGTCCGCGACCGTCGCGTCGAGATAGCCGCGGTCGGCGACGACGACCGTCACGCCGAACAGCAGCCGCTCACGCTGCGACCCCGTCACGAGGTCGCGAGCGAGACCGTGCGGCCCGTGCGGCAAAGCCTGCAGAGTCGGCTCCAGCAACTTCTTCCGTCCCACCCGCACCTTCATATCAGGTGCGGCCCCGGTCCCCCGGGTCGACCACCACACACGAGAAACGGCCCCACCGGATCTCCGGTGGGGCCGTTTCGGCAAGTCTTCGGCTCAGTGCTTTTCCGGGCCGAGGTAGTACTCGAACACCAGACCGGCGGCCGCGGCGAGGACGCAGACGACGCCGATGCCGATCAACCAGAACTGGAAGAACGCCAGGCCCAGGGCGGTCACCGAACCGGCGGCGGCCAGGGTGATCGGCCAGAAGCTGCCGGGCGAGAAGAAGCCCAGGTCACCGGCGCCGTCCACGATCTCGGCGTCCTCGTAGTCCTCCGGGCGCAGGTCGAGACGACGGGCGACGAATCGGAAGTAGGTGCCGATGATCAGCGACAGGCCCGCGGTCAGCACCGTGGCCGTGGTGCCCGCCCATTCGACGCCGGTGCGCGACTGGCCGGTGAAGAAGCCGTAGACCACCGCCACGATGATGAAGAACACCGTGAGCAGTTCGAAAATCCGCGCTTCGATCTTCATGTCAGATCAAATCCTCACTTGCTCTCGGCCGAGGCCGCGCTCTTGACGTCGCGCCTGGTGTTGAACGGCGTGGTGGACGTGGCCACGGGGGACTCACCGATGGACTCCAGCGCCTCGGCGTTGGTCTTGCCCGCCTGGCGCGCGTCCAGGTACTTGGTGAACTTCTCCGGCGTGACCGCGCGGACCTCGAAGTTCATCATCGAGTGGAAGGTGCCGCACATCTCGGCGCAGCGACCGACGAACGCGCCTTCCTTCTCGATCTTGGTGATCTGGAAGACGTTGTCGGAGTGGTTTTCCTTCGGGTTCGGCATCACGTCGCGCTTGAACAGGAACTCCGGCACCCAGAATGCGTGGATCACGTCGGCGGCGGCGAGCTGGAACTCGATGACCTTGCCGGTCGGCAGCACCAGGACCGGGATCTCGTTGCTCGAGCCGATCGTCTCGACCTTGTCGTAGTGCAGGTAGGACAGGATGTCGTTCTCCGGCTTGCCGTGCACGGGGCCCGGCTGCGGGTGACCGTCCTTGGTCCGCTCCTCGTACGCCTCGAGCTGCTCCTGGCTCAGCGCCTCACGCGAGGCGTCGATGCCGTCGAACTTGTAACCGTCCTTGAAATCGACGTTGCGGTAGCCGAACTTCCAGTTCCACTGGAAGGCGGTCACGTCGACGGTGACGTCGGGGTTGTCCACCTTCTCGTGCACGTAGTTCTGCACTACCACGGTGAAGTAGAACAGCACGGCGATGATGACGAACGGGATCGCCGTGTAGGTCAGCTCCAGCGGCACGTTGTAACCGGTCTGGCGCGGGAACTCCGGGGAGTCGGCCTTCTTGCGGTGGAACGCGACGGTCCAGAAGGTCAGGCCCCAGACCAGCACGCCCATCGCCAGCGCGGCGACGACCGACCAAGTCCACAGCTCCCGCATCCGAGTGGCCTGCGGCGTGATGCCCGACGGCCAGCCGAACCGCAGCCAAACATTGTCGATCGAGCAGCCCGAGACGAGCAGCGCGGTGATCCCCAAGGACACCGCCAGCCCGGCCCGCCGAAGGATGCGGCCCTGCCGACCCCGGGCGGGTCGTGCCCCGATCTCTTCGCTCGCCTTGTGCGCCACGCTCACGCCTTCCTGGTCGCCACACATTCCGACAGTGCATCGTTCGGGGCTGCGATCGGCCCCGACGATACGTTCTAAGCTCGTTTCAGGGCACCCTCCGGGCCAGCGCGTTCCGCGCGGGTCGCCTGAGAGAGACCTGAGTACTACGCAGCGTAGACCAAACGCACCCCCCGTTCGTCGTCGGGTCGGCTTCGACACCTCGCCGAGCCCGCCGCGATCACCGTCACCAGCGATTCCGCCCGGGTCGTGATGCGCACGACGCGCGGACGCCGGTGGTGCGGCATACTCGGACACTAGATTTCGTCCCCTGGCGCCCCACCCGGTGGGCGCGTATCCCGACTGCGAGAAATGAGGTTGCCGACGCCGTGTGTGGACTGCTCGGATTCCTGGCATCTGACGAGGCGGCACCTGGCACGGTGGAGCAGGTCTACGAGGCCTTGCACTGTGTGCGTCACCGCGGCCCGGACGAGCGCGGTACCTGGCACGACGACCATGTGATCTTCGGCTTCAACCGCCTGTCGATCATCGACATCGAGCACTCGCACCAGCCGCTGCGCTGGGGCCCGCCGGGGCAGCCCGAACGCTACGCGCTCACCTTCAACGGCGAGATCTACAACTACCTGGAACTGCGCGCGGAGCTCGCCGAGGCACATGCCGCCGAGTTCCCGGACGGCACGATCTTCCAGACCGAAGGCGACAGCGAGGCCATCGTCGCGGCGTTCCACTACTGGGGTCCGGAGGCGGTGCGGCGGCTGCGCGGCATGTTCGCCTTCGCGATCTGGGACACCGAGACCCAGGAGCTGTTCCTGGCCCGCGACCCGTTCGGCATCAAGCCGCTGTTCCTGGCCACCGGGCCCGGCGGCACCGCGTTCGGCAGCGAGAAGAAGAGCCTGCTGGAACTGCTGCCCGTGCTGGAGCTGAGCGACGCGCTCGATCCGCGGGCGCTGGAGCACTACACGGTGCTGCAGTACGTGCCGGAACCGGAGACTCTGCACAAGGACGTGCGCAGGCTGGAATCGGGCAGCTACGCCACCGTGCGGCCCGGCGCGGCTCCGGCCGTCACCCGGTACTTCACTCCGAAGTTCCCGGTGCGCCCGTTCACCCCCGGATCGGCGAACGCGCGCTACCGGGAGATCGCCGCGGCGCTCGAGGACTCCGTCGCCAAGCACATGCGCGCGGACGTGACGGTCGGCTCGTTCCTGTCCGGCGGCATCGACTCCACCGCGGTCGCGGCGCTGGCCATGCGGCACAACCCGAAACTGATCACGTTCACCACCGGGTTCGAGCGCGAGGGCTACTCGGAGGTGGACGTCGCCGCCGAGAGCGCCGAGGCGATCGGTGCGCGCCACGTGGTGAAGGTCGTCTCTCCCGCCGAGTTCGCGCAGGCGATCCCCGAGATCGTCTGGTACCTCGACGACCCGGTGGCCGACCCGGCGCTGGTCCCGCTGTACTTCGTCGCCAAAGAGGCCCGCAAGCACGTCAAGGTCGTGCTCTCTGGTGAAGGCGCCGACGAGCTGTTCGGCGGGTACACCATCTACCGCGAGCCGCTGTCGCTGAAGCCCTTCGAGAAGCTGCCCCGCGGCTTGCGCAGGCTGGCGGGCAAGCTGTCGGACCGGATTCCGGACGGCACCAGGGGCAAGAGCCTGCTGCACCGCGGCTCGCTCACCCTGGAAGAGCGCTACTACGGCAACGCGCGCAGCTTCAACGACGCCCAGCTGCGCGCCGTGCTGCGCGAGTTCCGGCCGGAATGGACCCACCAGGACGTCACCGCGCCGCTGTACGCGCAGTCGCGCGGCTGGGACCCGGTGGCCCGGATGCAGCACCTGGACCTGTTCACCTGGCTGCGCGGCGACATCCTGGTCAAGGCCGACAAGATGACCATGGCCAACTCGCTGGAGCTGCGCGTGCCGTTCCTGGACGCCGAGGTGCTGAAGGCGGCCGAGGGTCTGCCGTTCGACCAGAAGATCACCAAGGAGACCACGAAGTACGCGCTGCGTCAGGCACTGGAGGGCATCGTGCCGCCGCACGTGCTGCACCGCGCCAAGCTCGGCTTCCCGGTCCCGCTGCGGCACTGGCTGCGCGGCACCGAGCTCTACGACTGGGCGCAGCAGCAGATCGCCGAATCGCAGACCGATCACCTGCTGAACAAGGCCGCGATCAGCGAGATGCTGGTCGCGCACCGCGCCGGGACCGCCGATCACAGCCGCAGGCTGTGGACCTTGCTGGTGTTCATGGTCTGGCACGGCATCTTCGTCGAGGACCGGATCAAGCCGGACATCCAAGAGCCCGCGTATCCGGTTTCGCTGTAGGGGCCGGAACGGACCGAAGGCGCGTACCCGGCCGGGTACGCGCCTTCGGTCGATCACGATCGATCAGAGCAGCGTCTTGATGTCCGCGGCGGCCTCGGGGCCGTAGGCCTGGGTGAGGCGCTCCAGCGCGGACTCCTTGTTCAGCGTCCACTCCTGCGTGCCCATGGTCTCCAGCACGAGCACGGCGATCAGCGATCCCAGCTGCGCGGAACGCTCCAGGCTCAGCCCGGCGGTGTGCGCGGTGAGGAAGCCGGCGCGGAAGGCGTCCCCGACGCCGGTCGGCTCGACCTTCTCCACCTCGGGTACGACGCCGACGGTCACCTCGGTGCCGTCGCGATCCACGATCCGCACACCCTCCGCGCCCAGCGTGGTGACGCGGACGCCGACCTTCTGGGCCACCTCTTCCTCGCTCAGACCGGTCTTCTGCAACAGCAGCGCCCACTCGTACTTGTTCGTGAACAGGTACGCGGCGCCATCGATGAGCTGCACCGACTGATCGCCGTCCAAACGGGCCAGCTGCTGGGAGGGGTCGGCGGCGAACGGAATGCCGAGCTCACGGCATTCGGCGGTGTGCCGCAGCATCGCCTCCGGGTCGTTCGCGCCGACCAGCACGAGGTCGAGCTCCCGGCTCTCGGCCAGCTCGGCGATGGAGATGTCGCGGGCCTCGCTCATCGCGCCCGGGTAGAACGACGCGATCTGGGCCATGTCGTCGTCGGTGGTGCAGACGAAACGCGCGGTGTGCGCGCGATCGGACACCAGCACGGTGGAGCAGTCGACCCCGTGCTTCTCCAACCAGGCGCGGTACTCGCCGAAGTCCGCGCCGACGGCGCCGACGAGCAGGGGCGTGCGATTGAGCAGGCCCATGGCGTAGGCGATGTTGCCGCCGACGCCGCCGCGACGGATCTGCAGATCGTCGACGAGAAAGCTCAGCGACACATGGTCGAGCTGATCGGCCAGCAGTACGTCGGCGAACCGTCCGGGGAAACGCATGAGGTGATCGGTCGCAATGGACGCGGAAACGGCGATGGACACGTGGCTGAGCCCCTTCAACGGTAGGCGGCAGGCGGTGCAGACCGGGACGCGAGTCCCGATCTCACCGTAGCTGATGCCGCCTCTCCGGGTCTTCAGGCCGTACTAGTTGAGCGACACCGGATTTGCGTTCAGGTCTTACGTCAGTGCCGCTCGGGTCCTGGGCGTTCCCGACGAGTTACCCATGTCCTCACGAGATCAGCTGTTCCGTTCGAACACGGCCGACCTCCGCGGCCGCGCCGGAAGGCCATTACCTCAGTTGAAGGAGTCGCCGCAGGCGCAGGAGCCGGTGGCGTTCGGGTTGTCGATGGTGAAGCCCTGCTTCTCGATGGTGTCGACGAAGTCGATCGAGGCGCCCTGCACGTACGGCGCGCTCATCCGGTCGACGGCCAGCGTGACGCCACCGAAGTCGACGGTCAGGTCGCCGTCGAGCGAGCGGTCGTCGAAGAACAGCTGGTAGCGCAGGCCCGCACAACCACCCGGCTGCACCGCGATCCGCAGCGCCAGGTCGTCGCGACCTTCCTGGTCCAGCAGTGCCTTCGCCTTCGCGGCGGCGGCGTCGGTCAGAGTCACACCGTGGGTGGCGGTCTCGTTCTGCACAGTCATGAACTCTCCTCGAGGAACCTGTGGTCAACCCGTGAACAGCGCACGGGTCGTGTCGGTCAACACCACTCGGCAGGCTGCTATTCCTCCATCTTGCCACCAGCCGATCCGTAGGGGCACGCAACCTCCGTGACCCCGCACACTCCCGGCGAATCGGACCGCATTTCTCGCCGCGCTACCCATCGAATAGCCTGGTCGGTGTGAAGTTGTTCCGTCGCGGCGAGTCCAGCACCACCGACGCGACCGCCGAATCGACGGTGGTCACGAACGGTGACTCGGCCGCGGGCACCACCCGCGCGGCGGCCACGGCCACCGCGGGCAAGGGCCGTCCCACCCCGAAACGCCGTGACGCCCAAGGCAAGCGCCGTGGCCCGGTAGCACCCGCTCCGCTCACCGCGAAGGAGGCCCGCGCCCGGCGCAAGGCCGCGCGGGGCAGCAGAGAGGAGCGCAAGGCCGCGGCCGCTCGACGACGCGAGGCCGCCGCCGATCGCCGCGAGCGCATGCTCGCGGGCGAGGACAAATACCTGCCGCAGCGTGACCAAGGTCCGGTCCGGGCGTTCGTGCGCGACATCGTCGACGCCCGGCGCAACCTGGTCGGCCTCTTCATGCCGATGGCGCTGGTGCTGATCCTGTCGATGTTCGTCGCGCCCGCGCTACAGACCATCGTGACCCTCGCCATGCTGGTGATGATGCTGTTCATGGCCGTCGAGGGCTTCCTGCTCGGCCGCGTCGTGAACAACCGGGTCAGGGAGCGTTTCCCGGAGACCACCGACCTGGGTTACCGGCTCGGCTGGTACGCCTTCGTCCGCGCCTCCCAGATCCGCAAGATGCGCGCCCCCAAACCGCGCGTCGGCCCAGGCGACGCTGTGTGATCTTTGCCGCGCCTTCGGCGCGGCGTGTTCACGGCCCTTTGTGGCTCGCGTTTGCCGCACCTGGCTGGATGCGAAGCACAGTCGACACGGGCGAGGTGTTCGGACGCGGTGAGCGCTCTGCGCGCTCGGCCGGCAGACTCTGCCCGGGCAGGGCTGCCATGAGCGCGGACCGGTTTGCCGTCCGTCAGCGGTGGTGGGTGTTGCGGCCGAGCATGGCCGTCAATTCCGAGTGCAGTCGCTCCGCGTCGCGGTCGATCACGTTCGAGGAGCCCGCGCGGGCCGTGCCGCGCGCGATGACTGTGGCGAATGCCACGAGGACTGCAAGGGCGATGAGGAAAGTAGACATGGCAGTAATTTTTCGTTCATCCATTTCCCGCCGAAAGTGGCGGTGCTGACATAGTTCGTAAAAATTCGGCCACTAGACTGGCGGCATGCTGTCGAAGGTCGCCGTGGTGCTGTCCGAACGCATGGCCATGTTCGAATTCGGGGTCGTGTGCGAGGTTTTCGGACTCGATCGCACGGCCGACGGGCTGCCCGGCTTCGATTTCCGGGTGTGCGGGGCCGAGCCGGGCGTCCCACTGCGCTCGACGAGCCCCGGCATCACGATCACACCGGAATACGGCCTCGCGGAGCTCACGACGGCCGATCTGGTCGCCATTCCCGCCGCCGCGGCGGACCACGGATTCGACCCGCGAGTCGTCGCTGCCGTCCGCGACGCGGCGGCAGCCGGAGCGACCGTGCTCACGGTCTGTTCCGGAGCCTTCCTGGCCGGGGCGGCGGGTCTGCTCGACGGCCGCAAATGCACCACGCACTGGCGTCATGTGGAGCAACTCGCCGCCGCGTATCCGGCGGCGACCGTCGATCCGGACGTCCTGTTCGTCGACGAGGGCGATCTGATCACCAGCGCGGGCACCGCCGCGGGCATCGACGCCTGCCTGCACCTGGTGCGGCGCGAACTCGGCAGCGGCGTGGCCAACGCGATCGCGCGGCGCATGGTGGTGCCGCCACAGCGTGACGGCGGGCAGCGCCAGTTCATCGAACGCCCTGTCGCCGCCTGCACCTCCGACAGTCTCATTCCCACCCTGGAGTGGATGAACGAGCACCTCGACCTGCCGCACACGGTCGAAGACCTGGCCACGCGGGCCAACATGTCCACCCGCACCTTCGCGCGCCGCTTCGCCGCCGAGACCGGGACCACCCCGGTGAAATGGCTCACCAACCAGCGCGTGCTGCTGGCAAAGCAACTGCTCGAGGAGACCGACTTCGGGCTGGAACGCATCGCCGCGCGCTGCGGTTTCGGTTCCGGCGCCCTCCTGCGTCACCATTTCCAGCGCCTCGTCGGCATCGCCCCCACCGAATATCGTCGCCGCTTCGGCCGCAGTCCCGAAGCAGCGGTCTGACCGCTCGCGCGCCGCGACCCGGCACGCCTCGGGAGCCGCGTGGTGACCCGCCGCTGGTTGATAGCGTGCACCCGTGTCCGAACCCCCTTCGTCCGCAGCGCCGCGTAGCACCCTCGTCCTCGGTGGCGCGCGGTCCGGGAAGTCGACGTTCGCGGAGGACCTCGCGGTCCGGGCGGGCGGCCCGGTGCGCTACCTCGCCACCGCGGTACCCGATCCCGGCGACCAAGACTTCGCCGAACGCATCGCCGGGCACCGCGGCCGACGACCCGCGGGGTGGTCGACCGTGGAAAACGCCGATCCGGCGGAGATCCTCACCGCACCGACGCCGCCCGTCTTCACGCTGATCGATGACATCGGCACCTGGTTGACCGCCCGCATCGATGCGCGCGACGCGTGGGGCGCCCCGCGCGGCACGATCTCCCCCGACACCGACGCGCTGGTCGCCGCCGTCGCCGCCTACACCGGCGATCTGGTGATCGTCACCCCGGAAGTGGGCATGGGCGTCATCCCGGCCACGCGCTCCGGCCGCTTGTTCCGCGACGAGATCGGCACCCTCAACCAGCGGCTGGCCCAAGTCTGCGACGAGGCATTCTTCGTCATCGCCGGTCTCCCGGTCCGCCTCAAATAACGTCCGAGCACGTCTTCCGCGCAGCGAGACTCGCGACCGAGCCGGTCGACCGCCTCGCAATTTCCTTGCTGCAATCGTATTCGTGTGAGCGACGCCGATTCTGGACGTCGACCGCGGTGTCGCCTCAGCCGGTCACCCCGGCTCCTGTCCCGTGTGCCGCGTGGCACACGCCGATCTTGCCTCGGGCGATGCGGCTTCCGTCGACAGCCGGACGGCTCGGCGATGCCGCGGGCGCGGCGAACCGGGGCGGCGAGGTCAGGTCACGGCCCCACGGTGCGACGGGGCAATGGCAAGATTGGGCGGCGTAGTGGGCGCAACCGCCCTGACCGAAAGGCTCGATAGTGACGCACGGATTCGGACCGGTAGCGCCTCCGGACGCACAATCTCGTGCGGCGGCCGAACAGCGCCAAGCGCAGCTGACCAAGCCCGCCGGCGCGCTCGGCCGTTTGGAGCTCCTCGGCAACTGGGTGGCGGCCTGTCAGGGCACCTGCCCGCCGAAGCAGTTCGAGCGTGCGCGGGTCGTGATCTTCGCCGGGGATCACGGCGTCGCCCGGCACGGGGTATCGGCGTATCCGAGCGAAGTCACCGCGCAGATGGTCGCGAACTTCCTGGCCGGCGGCGCCGCGGTGAACGCGCTCGCGGCGGTGGCGGGCGCGACGGTGCGGGTCGCGGACATCTCCGTGGACGCGGACACCGACCCGCAGGTGGCCAAGCACAAGGTGCGCCGTTCCAGCGGGGCGATCGACCGCGAGGACGCGCTCACCGCCGAGGAGGTCCGGGCGGCGATCGAGGCGGGCCGCGCCATCGCCGACGAGGAGATCGACGCCGGCGCCGATCTGCTGATCGCGGGCGACATGGGCATCGGCAACACGACGCCGGCCACCGTGCTCGTCGCGAGCCTCACCAAGACCGAACCGGTCGCCGCCGTTGGCCGCGGCACCGGCGTCGACGACGCGGGATGGATTCGCAAGGTCGCCGCGATCCGCGACGCGATGCGCCGCGCCCGCCCGGTGGTGAAGGACCCGGTCGAACTGCTCCGGGTGGCCGCGGGCGCCGACTTCGCCGCGATGGCCGCGTTCCTCGCCCAGGCCGCCACCCGGCGCACGCCCGTCGTGCTCGACGGGGTCGTCGTCACGGCCGCGGCCATGGTCGCCGAAGACTTCGCCGCGGGCGCGAGCGCCTGGTGGCTGGCCGGTCACCGCTCGACCGAACCGGCGCACGACCTCGCGCTGCGACACCTGCGCCTCGACCCCGTGCTCGACCTGACCATGCGCCTCGGCGAAGGCTCCGGAGCCCTGACCGCTCTGCCCGTTCTCCGCTCGGCGGTGGCCGCGCTCGCGGAGATGTCCACCTTCGGTGAAGCGGGCGTCAGCACCGCCGACGACGAACCGGCGAATACCGCGCCCGACCTGCGCAAGTGAAGTCTTCCGGGCCCCGCGACGCCGTCCTTCACCCGCCGACGCCGAGCGGGCGACAACCGCTCCCCGCGGCTCCCGGGTCCGCGACGTGCGGGCCGACAGCCGGACCGGACCGGGTCTGCGACACAACGCGCGCGACGCCGCCCAGCACGCGAGGTTCGGTGTGAACGGCGTCCGGTTGGCGATCTCCTGGCTGACGGTGCTGCCGGTGCGCGGCCCGGATGCCGTGGACCGCGCGGCGGCAGGGCGCGCGATCCTGCTGGCACCGCTGGTCGGCGCGCTGCTCGGCGCGGGGGCCGCGGGCCTGCTCTTGGCTCTCACCCGGGCCGGGGCGAGCGCCGCGCTGGCCGGGCTGCTGGTGGTCGGCGCGCTGGCGCTGATCACCCGGGGTATGCATCTCGACGGCCTTGCCGACACTTTGGACGGACTCGGCAGCTACGGACCGCCGGAGCGGGCCAGGCAGATCATGAAGAGCGGCGGGGCCGGGCCCTTCGGTGTCGCGGGCCTCGCGTTCGCTATCGGGGTGCAGGCGTTTGCGTTCGCGGCGCTGGCCGACTCCGGCAGATGGCTCGCCGTGGCCCTTGCCGTGGCGACCGGCCGCGTCGCGGTGATCCTCGCCTGCCGCGGTGTCCCCGCCGCGCCGGGGACCGGGTTCGGCGTGCTGGTCGCGGGCACGCAGTCGGCCGTCGCGACGGTGTGCTGGCCGGGGGCCGCGGTCGCTGTCGCGCTGTTCGCCGTCCCGGGACGGCCGTGGCTCGGGCCTCTCGCCGTGGCGCTCGGTCTGGCCGCCTCGGCGATCCTGGTCCGACACTGCGCCCGCCGCTTCGGAGGGCTCTCCGGTGACGTCCTCGGCGCCGCCGTCGAGACCACGGTGGCGCTCACGGCGGCTGTGCTGTCCCTTACCGTCCAGCCCGGCTGACCGGCCGCGGCCGCCGACTCGGGTGTTTGCCCGGGCGAACCGGGAGCGAGAGTCTGAGTCACTGGAATTTTTCCGGCCGTGACGCGCGGGTCGTCTGGGTCGGGCAATAAGGTGGGCGGTATGTCTTCTGAGCGCCTGTATTTTCGCCAGTTGTTGTCGGGACGCGACTACGCCGTGGGCGATCCGATCGCGACGCAGATGCGCAACTTCGCCTATCTCATCGGCGATCGGGAAACGGGCGAGTGCGTGGTGATCGATCCGGCCTACGCCGCGGGCGATCTGGTCGACATCGCCGAGGGCGACGGCTTGCGTCTGCGCGGCGTGCTCGCCACCCATCACCACCCCGATCACGTGGGCGGCACGATGCTCGGCTTCACCCTGCGCGGAGTGCGCGAACTGCTCGAAAAGACAAGCGTCCCAGTGCATGTCAACGCCACAGAGCTGCCCTGGGTGGCCAACGTGACCGGCATCGCGGAGAGCGAGCTGACCGGACGCGAGCACGGCGACAAGGTCACCGTCGGAGCCTTCGACATCGAGTTACTACACACGCCCGGCCACACCCCGGGCAGCCAATGCTTTCTGTTCGACAACCGCCTGATCGCAGGCGACACGTTGTTCGTCGACGGCTGCGGCCGCACCGACTTCCCCGGCGGCGATTCGGACGAAATGTTCCGCAGCCTGCGCTACCTGGCCGGACTTCCCGGTGACCCGGTCGTGTACCCGGGTCACTGGTATTCGCAGGAACCCAACGCCGCGCTGTCCACTGTCCGGGACAAGAATTACGTCATGCGTCCGCAGACGCTGGAACAGTGGCACATGCTGATGCCGGGCTGAGTCACATCGGACGCATCCACCCGTGCTTGTCCGCGAAGGTGCCGCGCTGGATGCCGGTGAGGGTGTCGCGCAGAGCCATGGTGACCGCGCCGGGCTCGCCGCCGCCGATGGTGAATTCGCCCGCCTCGGAACGCACCCAGCCGACCGGCGTGATCACCGCGGCGGTGCCGCACGCGAAAACCTCGGTGATCTCCCCGGATTCGGCGCCCTTGCGCCATTCCTCCACCGAGATCTTGCGCTCCTCGACCGGGAAGCCGGAGTCGGCGGCGAGGGTGAGCAGCGAGTCCCTGGTGATGCCCGGCAGCAACGAGCCGGACAGCTCCGGGGTGACCAGCCGCGCCTCGGAGCCGGAACCGAAGACGAAGAACAGGTTGTTGGTGCCCATTTCCTCGACGTAGCGGCGCTCACACGCGTCCAGCCACACCACTTGGTCGCACCCCTTGGCCGATGCCTCGGCCTGCGCGAGCAGTGACGCCGCGTAGTTGCCCGCGACCTTCGCCTCGCCGGTGCCGCCCGGCGCGGCGCGCACGTATTCGGTGGACAGCCAGACCCGCACCGGCTTCACGCCCCGCGGGAAGTAGGCTCCCGCCGGGGAGCCGAGCAGCAGGTACTTGTACGCCGCGGCGGGCTTCACGCCCAGCCCGGCCTCGGTGGCGAACATGAACGGCCGCAGGTACAGCGATTCCTCGCCGCCCGCCGCGGGCACCCAGTCCCGGTCCACCTCCAGCAGTTGCCGCACCGACTCGACGAACAGCTCGTCGGGCAGTTCGGCCATCGCCATCCGGCGAGCCGACCGGCGGAAACGCGCCGCGTTGGCGTCGATGCGGAAGCAGGAGACGCTGCCGTCGCTCTGCCGGTAGGCCTTCAGTCCCTCGAAGATGGCCTGGCCGTAGTGGAACACCATGGTCGCGGGGTCCAGCGCGAGCGGCCCGTACGGCTCCACCCGCGCGTTGGTCCACGTGCCGCCGACGTAATCGATCGAGACCATGTGATCGGTGAAGTGGCGCCCGAACCCCGGCTCCGCCAGTACCTCTTGTCGCCGCTGCGCCGGAAGCGGCGCGGGATGCGGAACACGGGTGAACTGTGCGGCAGCGGTCATGCCGACGATCCTATCCGGCCCGCTTCCGGCCATTTCGCCACGGTCCGCACCGCACCGCGTCACCCTCGGCGGCTCGTGCGCGCGTCCCTCACTTGGTGTTGGTCCGGACGAACGGCGGACGGACGGTTTCGCAGCGCAGACGGCGGCCGCGCACATCGACCTCGACCTCGGCGCCGGGTTCGATGCCGGCCGCGGTGTCCAGCAGCGCCAGCGCGATGCCGAGTTTCAGCGTGGGCGAGAAGGTGCCGGACGTGGTTTCGCCGACCGGCTCGCCCTCGTGTAGCACGGTTTGCCCCTGCCGGAGCACACCTCGGTCCAGCGCCTTGAGCCCCAGCAGGATTCGGCGCGGACCGTCCGACTTCTCCTGCTCCAGAGCGGCCTTGCCCCAGAACTCCGGTTTCTGCCAGCCCACCGCCCAACCGCAGCGCGCTTGCACCGGGGAGATGGCGGGCGAGAGCTCGTGCCCGTGCAGGGGATAGCCCATCTCGGTCCGCAGGGTGTCGCGGGCGCCCAGCCCGGCCACCTGGCCCTCGGCGGCGCGCACCTGCTCGACCAAGGCGCGGAACAGCGGTTCGGCGTCGGCCCAGCGGGGCAGCAGCTCGTAGCCGTGCTCGCCGGTGTAACCGGTGCGGCAGACCCGGACGGGGCGGCCGTCCCAGTCCGCGTCGGCATAGGCCATGTACTCGAGCTCGGTGGGCAGGCCGAGCGCGTCGAGCACCTCGGCGGAGCGCGGCCCCTGCACGGCGAACACGGCGTAGTCGCGGTGCTCGTCGGTCACCGTGACGCCGTCGGGCGCGGCCTCGTGCAGCTCGGCGACGACCGCCGCGGTGTTGGCGGCGTTCGGCACCAGGAAGATCTCGTCCTCGCCGACGTAATAGGCGATCAGGTCGTCGATCACGCCGCCGTCCGGGGCGCAGCACAGCGTGTACTGCGCCTTGCCCGGGCGGATGCGGCCCAGATCGTTGGTGAGCGCCGAATTCACGAACGCCGCGGCGCCTCGGCCGCGCACCGTCGCCTTGCCCAGATGGCTGACATCGAACAGCCCGACCGTCGTGCGGACCGCCTGGTGCTCGGTCACCGTGCCCGCGTAGGACACCGGCATCTCCCAGCCGCCGAACGGCGCGAAGGTGGCGCCCAGCTCGACGTGCACGGCGTGGATGGGTCCTTGCAGGAGGCTCGTCTCGGTCACCAGCCGAGCTTATCCGGGACCGCGGCGGCGCAAGCCCGCCCCGCGCACGCTACGGCCGGAACCACATCGGGATGAGTGTCGGGCCGTTCTCCGGCAGCGTGTGGGTCGCCGCGGTCGGCGCGAATCCGCAGCGGCTGTAGAGCCGGGCGGATCGTTCGGTGCTGGCTTCGAGAAACGCCGGGACGTCCGCTTCGGACGCCGCTTTCAAGCGGTCGGCGAGGATCACCGCACCCGCCCCCTCGCCGCGGTGCTCCGGCAGCGTGACGATCACCTGCAGGTAGCGGTGCGGAAACTCGCGGGGGTGTTCGCGGGCGAGCAGGTCGGTGAGATACGCCAGCCGCTGCGCCACGCGCAGACCGGGAGCCTGCTCGAGCATCGTCCGCGCCTCGGCGGCTTCGTCGGCGAATCGCTCGACCGAGGTGACGTGCTGCCAGATCGACATCGACCAGATCTCCTCGCCCGGCCCGGCTACCCAGATCTCGTCGTCGCGCAGCGCTCGATCCACCAACCCGGGCACGAACGCGGTACGGAAAGCCGGATCGGACTGCCCGTCCAGCACCCACTCCGTCACCACCTCGTCCGCGCTGGCGATGCCGAACGCGTCGATCAGCGCGTCCCGGTCGCGCCGACCCGCCCGGCGCACAGTGAACTCCATCCGCGTCCCTTCCTGTGAACACCGTATCGGTCATCGAATCTAGGCAGGTCAAAGGCAGGTTGCTACTATTTCGTCACACCTGTTCGTGTGTCGAAATGGAACGGCCGATGACGTGCGCGGTCTGCCGCAGAGAACTCGCTCAGCCCGCCACGGGCCGACGGCGCAAGTACTGCTCGCGCTCCTGCCAGGCGCGTGCCTACCGCGCGCGCCGCGCGTCGATCCCGGTGCGCCGCCCGAGCCGCCCGACGCGTCTCACCGCGGTCGGCATCGCGCGGGCGGCGGTGCAACTGGCCGACCGCGACGGAATCGACGGACTCACCATGCGCCGCCTGGCCAGTGCGCTCGGGGTCGCGACCGCCACCCTCTACCGCCACTTCCCCGACCAGGAAACGCTGCTGGCGAGCATGGCCGAGCTGGTGCTCGACGAGATCCCGCCGCCCGCGGCCGGATGCGCCGGCTGGCGCCGACGGCTGCGGCACGAAGCGCACGAGGAGTGGCGCCTCTACCGCAGGCATCCGTGGATGCTGCCGCTGCTGGCACGCACCCGTCCCCCGCTCGGCCCGGCCCTGCTGGACGTCCTGGAACGGAACTTCGCCGCGCTCGATCGTCCCGGCCTGACCCGGCGCACGGGTTTCGCGATCTACCTCGCGCTCTCCGGTCTGGTCCAGGGCCTCGCGCTGTTGTGGACTTCCGAGCGCGCCGACCGCCTCGGCGAGCCCCGCGACGCCGCCGAGGCGACCGCGCTGCGCCACGAGTTCGCCGAACTGCTCGACCCCACGGTCCGCCCCGTCCTGCACCGCCTCCTCGCCGACTCGGACTCCTTCGAGATGGACTTCGACGACCTACTGCACGGCGCGGTGGAACTGCTGCTCGACGGCGTCGCGGTGCGCTATCCGGAACCGACCGAATAGCCTGTGCCAATGACCGCTGTTGCAGATCGCTCGCTCGGACCGGAACTGGCACGCACCGAGACCATCGGCGCGGACACCGATGTGCTCGTCATCGGGTTGACCTCCTCGGAGGACGGCCCCGCCATCGTGCCCGAGGACCTGTTCGGCGACGTGCTCACCGCCGATGTGCGCGCGGAACTGCTCGATCAGCTCGGCGCGGTGGGGGCCAAGGGCAAGGCCGAGGAGCTCACCCGGATTCCGGCCCCGGCCGGGCTGGACCGGGTGACCAGCGTCCTGGCCGTCGGTCTCGGCTCCGCCGACAAACTCGACGCCGAGCAGATCCGTCGCTCGGCCGGCGTGGCCGCCCGCTCGCTTTCCGGCACCGAATTGGTCGTGACCACGCTGTCCGGGCTGGACATCGGCGCCGCCGCGGAAGGCTTCTACCTGGGCGCCTACTCCTTCACACCGTTCCGCTCGGACAAGTCCGCGCCCAAGCCGGACGAGCGCCCCGTGGCCCGTGTCGAGTTGCTCGTGCCCGAGCCCGGATTCGGCGAGGAGGCATTGTTCCGCGCGCAGCTCACCGCCGAGGCCGTCGCCACCGCACGGGATTTCGTGAACACCCCGCCCAGCCACCTGTACCCGGCCGAGTTCGCCTCGCGCGCGCAGGAACTCGCGGAGGCCGCGGGTCTCACCGTCGAGGTGCTCGACGAGAAGGCGCTGGAAGCGGGCGGTTACGGCGGCGTGCTCGGGGTGGGCAAGGGCTCCTCGCGCCCGCCGCGCCTGATCCGGATCAACTACGCCGGCGGTCCGAAGAAGGTGGCGCTGGTCGGCAAGGGCATCACCTTCGACACCGGCGGCATCTCCATCAAGCCCGCGCAGAACATGGAGAACATGACCTCCGACATGGCGGGCGCCGCCGCCGTGATCGCCACCACGCTGCTGGCCGCGCGGCTGAGCCTGCCGATCACCGTCACCGCCACGGTGCCGATGGCGGAGAACATGCCCTCGGCCACCGCGCAGCGCCCGGGCGACGTGCTCACCCAGTACGGCGGAATCACCGTCGAGGTGCTCAACACCGACGCCGAGGGCCGGTTGATCCTGGCCGACGCCATCGTGCGCGCGAGCGAGGACGATCCGGAGTACCTGATCGACGTGGCGACCCTGACCGGCGCGCAGATGGTCGCGCTCGGCACCCGCACGCCCGGCGTGATGGGGACCGACGAGTTCCGCGACCGGGTGGCCCGCATCTCCCGTGAGGTGGGAGAGAACGGCTGGGCGATGCCGCTTCCCGCCGAACTGCGCGGCGACCTGAACTCCAAGATCGCCGACCTGGCCAATGTCGCGCCGCACCGCTGGGGCGGCATGCTCTCGGCCGGACTGTTCCTCAAGGAATTCGTGCCGGAGAACGTGCAGTGGGCCCACCTCGACGTGGCCGGTCCCGCCTACAACACCGGCGGCCCGTTCGGCTATATCGGCAAGGGCGGCACCGGCGTCCCGTTCCGGACGCTGAGCGCGGTTTTGCAGGACCTCGCCGCGGTGTGCGTGGTCCGCGCGTCGGCCGGGGCGTTCCCGGCCGACGCGCGTCGTCCACCCCGGTCCGAAGAACGGACCGCGTTCCACGCTCCGCCGTGCATCGGCCCACCGATATTCGGAGGCGGTTTGCGCCTCGCGACTCGGGGAGACGCTTCACGCGTCGTCGTGGCACCCCACACAGGCACCCGGAATCGGGCGGAACGGACAATCCGACGGCTCAGAGGTCGTACAGATCCCGCTCCATCTCGCGCTGCCGCTGCACCCTTCTGCGGGCGTCGTAGTCGCGCATCCGCTGGGGATATCCGGTCTTGTGCACGTCGTAGACGGGGATGTGCAAATCCTTGGCAAGCCGTTGCGCACCACGCTCGCCGACGATCCGCCGCGTCCATTCACCATCTGCGGCAACAAGCACCACTGTGACATCGGTCACCGTGGTCTTCGGTTCGATGTAGCCCTCGACGCCCACGTGCGTGCGCACCCAGTCGGCCAAGTAGCGAGCGTCCTGCCCGGACACCGAACCCCCACGTAGAGCGCCCCCGCCCCGGGCGGCGCCGTTACGGAAACGATCCAGCAAACCCAACGACGCGCACCTCCTTTCCTGCACCGGAGAATGTTCACCGCCGGTTCTCCCATACTGCCAGCTCCCTGCAGTTGGCCGCCCTGTGCTACGTAGCTTGCGCGCGAGTGCAAGGATGGACCGCGGTACAAGAACCACACGGATCTCCGGTGCCACGCACAATGATCGGTGGCTTCCGGACTACCGTCGCGACCCGCGGCGGGCGTCCGCAGCGAGATCAACTGTTGTAGAACCCGTCGAGCAGTCAGAGGAGTCAACGGACATGGCCTTCTCCGTCCAGATGCCCGCTCTTGGTGAGAGCGTCACCGAGGGAACGGTGACCAGGTGGCTGAAGCAGGAAGGAGACACGGTCGAGGTCGACGAGCCGCTGCTCGAAGTCTCCACCGACAAGGTCGACACCGAAATCCCGTCCCCCGCGGCGGGTGTGCTGTCGAAGATCGTCGCGAACGAGGACGACGTGGTCGAGGTCGGCGGCGAGCTCGGCGTGATCAGCGAGGCCGGTGAGGCGCAGTCGTCCGCTCCCGCGCCCGCTCCGGAAGCCGCGGCGCCCGCGCAGGAGACCCCGGTCGCCTCCGAGGAGGCGCCCGCCGCCGAACCCCAGGCCGCTCCCGCCGAGGAATCCGCGCCCGCCGCCCAGGCCGCGCCCGCGTCCTCCGGTGACGGCACCCCGGTCAAGATGCCGGAACTCGGCGAGTCGGTCACCGAGGGCACCGTCACCCGGTGGCTGAAGTCGGTCGGCGACGAGATCGCCGTCGACGAGCCGCTGCTCGAGGTCTCCACCGACAAGGTCGACACCGAGATCCCCTCCCCCGTCGCGGGCACCCTGTTGGAGATCACCGCCCAGGAAGACGACGTCGTCGCGGTGGGTGGACAGCTCGGCGTGATCGGCAGCGGTTCCCCGGCGGCCGCCGCCCCGGCTCCCGCGCCTGCCCCGGCTCCCGAACCCGCGCCCGCACCGAAGCCCGAACCGGCTCCGAAGCCCGAACCGGCTCCGGCCGCCGCCGCGCCTGCTCCGGCCGCGGCGCCCGCGCCCGCACCGGCTCCCAAGCCCGCGCCCGCCGCAGCGGCTGCTGCCGAATCCTCCAACGGCGCAACCCCCTACGTCACCCCGCTGGTGCGCAAACTGGCCGAGGAGAACAACGTCGACCTCGCCACGATCACCGGTTCCGGTGTCGGAGGCCGCATTCGCAAGCAGGACGTGCTCGCCGCCGCCGAGGCCAAGAAGGCCCCCGCTCCGGCCGCCGCTCCGGCCGCGTCCGCCCCGGCGGCGAAGGCGCCCTCCGCTCCCGCCGCGGCAAGCCCGGAGCTGGCCCACCTGCGCGGCACCGTGCAGAAGGCCAACCGCATCCGCCAGATCACCGCGACCAAGACCCGCGAGTCGCTGCAGACCACGGCGCAGCTGACCCAGGTGCACGAGGCCGACGTCACCAAGATCGCCGCGCTGCGCAACCAGGCCAAGGCGGCGTTCAAGGACCGCGAGGGCGTCAACCTGACGTTCCTGCCCTTCTTCGCCAAGGCCGTGGTCGAGGCGCTCGGCGTGCACCCGAACGTCAACGCCAGCTACGACGAGTCCAGCAAGGAGATCACCTACCACGCCTCGGTGCACCTCGGCATCGCCGTCGACACCGAGCAGGGCCTGCTGTCCCCGGTGATCCACAACGCCAGCGACCTGTCGCTGGCCGGTCTGGCCCGCGCCATCGCCGACATCGCCAACCGCGCTCGCACCGGCGGGCTCAAGCCCGACGAGCTGGCCGGCGGCACGTTCACCATCACCAATATCGGCAGCCAGGGCGCGCTGTTCGACACCCCGATCCTGGTTCCGCCGCAGGCGGCCATGCTGGGCACGGGCGCGATCGTGAAGCGTCCCGTCGTGGTGACCGACGAGACCGGCAACGAGTCCATCGGTGTCCGTTCGATGTGCTACCTGCCGCTCACCTACGACCACCGCCTGATCGACGGCGCCGACGCCGGTCGCTTCCTGACCACGATCCGGCACCGGCTCGAGGAAGCGGCGTTCGAGGCCGATCTCGGCCTGTGAGGAAGGTCCCGCGGCACGTATGAAGGTCGTGATCGCCGGCTCGTCCGGATTGATCGGGACGGCGCTCGTCGCGGCTCTGCGCCGCGACGGGCACGAGGTCGCCCGGCTGGTGCGCAGAAAAGCGGCGGGCCCGGACGAATTCGCCTGGAATCCGGCCCGCGCCCACCTGGACGAGCGGGCGCTGCGCGACGCCGACGCCGTGGTCAACCTGTGTGGGGCGGGCGTCGGCCGGCGGCGCTGGACCGGCAGCTTCAAACAGGAGCTGCGCGACAGCCGGATCACCCCGACCGACGTGCTGGCCGGTGCGGTGGCCGCCGCGGGGGTGCCTGTGCTGCTCAACGCCAGCGGCGTGCACTACTACGGCGGCGACACCGGCGATCGGGTGGTGGACGAGACATCTCCCGCCGGTTCGGGATTCCTGGCCACGCTGTGCCGGGACTGGGAGAAGGCGGCCGAGCCCGCCGCGGCGGCCGGTGTGCGTACGGTGCTGTTGCGCAGCGCGGTGGTGCTGTCGCGCACCGGAGGCATGCTCGGCATGCTGCACCCGCTGTACGCGCTCGGCCTGGGCGGGCGGCTGGGCAGCGGCCGCCAGTACACGCCGTGGATCTCGCTGGACGACGAGATCGGCGCGATCGTCTTCGCGCTCACCCACGACACGGTGTCCGGCCCGATCAACGTGGTCGGCCCCGCACCGGTCACCAACGCCGAGTTCAGCCGCGCGCTCGGCCGGGCGCTGCGTCGTCCCACTCCGCTGGTGGTCCCGGCGTTCGCGCTGCACGCGCTGGTCGGCGAGATGGCGCAGGAGGCGATTCTGCGCGGGCCCAGGGCCATTCCCACCGCCCTCGAGGAAGCGGGCTACCAGTTCCACCATCCCACCATCGGCGCCGCGCTGGCGGCCGCGGTGGGACGACCCGGAGACCCTCGATGACCGATCGACTCGACACCAGGCCCGCCACCGTCATCCGCGACGCGACCACCGATGACCTTCCGGCGATCCTGGAGATCCACAACGCGAATATCGCCGCCTCCACCGCGATCTGGGATACCGAGCGGGTCGGCCTGGAGGAGCGCCTCGGCTGGTTCCAGGCCCGCACCGGTGCGGGGCTGCCCGTGCTGGTCGCCGAGATCGACGGCGCCCTTGCGGGTTACGCGAGCTACGGGCCTTGGCGCACCAAATCCGGCTACCGCTACACGGTCGAGAACTCGGTGTACGTCGACGAACGCTTCCAGCGGCGCGGCATCGCCACCGCCCTGCTCACCGAGCTGATCGACCGTGCGCGCCGGGGCGGCGCGGTGCACGCCATGATCGCGGCCATCGAATCCGGCAACACCGGTTCGATCCTGCTGCACGAACGGTTCGGCTTCCGCACCGTCGGCGTACTTCCCGAGGTAGGCCACAAATTCGGCCGCTGGATGGACTTGACCCTCATGCAGCTGACCTTGCCGGTCGAGGTCGACTGACCTGGCGCCGGTCTTCGATGCCGACATCCATGAACGGCGCAGTGCCGTCACGAGGGCGTTCGAACGAATCCGAACAGTGACGAGCGGTCCTCGAGCGCTGCCATAGGGTCTACCGTGCCGGTTCGTTCCGGCTCTGGTCATCGAAAAGCTCAGTCGCCGAAAAGGGGGTCACACTCAGGCAGTGATGTTGGTGAGGAGCCTTATGGCCAGGAGCCCTCGAGTCGCCGTCGACGGCCACACCGATGTAGAGGAAGAAGAGTCCGGGCAGCAGTAGTCCCAGCAGCATCAGCAGTGCGATGATCGGTGACCTGCTCCCGATCGCCGCGGCGATCGTGCACACCACCGAGGCCGCAGCCAGGACGATCAAAGACCAGTTCACCACGAAGAACCACGGCGACAACGGTAGGCGGCAGAAGTCAGGCCCGTAGTTTGTCTCCAATCGGTCGGAAACAATCACGCACAGCAGGCTGACGACGATCAATGCGACGCTACCTGCCAGGAAAACTTGCCACCTCTTACTCAGAAACGACATTCACTCCCACCCGCCGTCGGTACCCGCGGAAGCCGCACGAGCGGCCCCACTCAGAAATACCGAACATATCGCTCGCTCGACCGAGCTTCTCAGGGCTGGCGGGACCCGCCGAACCGATGCGGACACAGGACGACGGCGCCTCTCGATTCGCTGCGGCGCGGCTCGCGGAGCGCGTGGCGAAAAGAGTGTTCTTCGCACCAGGCACTTCGATGCGGCAACCCGTCCAAGCCACAGAACCGTGACCCTCGTTCACATCAGCGGAGCCGACCCAGAAGTAGCGCGGCGACTCAGAATGCGTGAGAGGCGATGCGACGGGCCGCGTGGCGCCGGGGCCGCGTCGAGCTCAGGGTCCCCGGATCGGCGCCGCTGTCGCGGCAACCTTCCAGCTGTTTCCCTGGCAACCGCGATCGACGGTGCGGATTCTCCATCGAGGTGCTGGAATCGGCTCACCTCGTGGGCGTACCGTCGTCGCCGTGACCAACCCGCGCACCACCGTGTCCGCCCGATTCGATTCGACCCCGATCGTGGTCGAGGATCTCGGACTCATCGACTATCACGCCGCCTGGGAGCTGCAGCGCAGCATCGCCGACCAGCGCGCCGAGGGCAACGGATCGGATCATCTGCTGCTGCTCGAGCATCCCTCGGTGTACACCGCCGGCCGCCGCACCGAGGCCGACGACCTGCCGATCGACGGCAGCCCGGTGGTGCGGGTCGACCGCGGCGGCAAGATCACCTGGCATGGCCCCGGCCAACTGGTCGGCTATCCCATCGTGCGGCTCGCCGAGCCGGTCGACGTCGTCGGCTACGTGCGCCGCCTCGAGGAGGCGTTGATCACAGTGTGCACCGATCTCGGCCTCGCCTGCGGCCGTGTCGAGGGCCGCTCCGGCGTCTGGCTGCCCGCCACCGAGCTGTACGCCGAACGCAAGATCGCCGCCGTCGGCGTGCGCGTGCAGCGCGGCGTGGCCCTGCACGGCGTCTCGTTCAACTGCAACGCCGCCCTGGATGGGTTCCAAGCCATCGTTCCTTGCGGCATCCGCGACGCGGGCGTCACCACGCTGACCCGCGAACTCGGCCGCGAAGTGACCGTCGCCGAGATGAAGCCGCTGGTGGCCGACGCCATCATCCGCGCGCTCGACGGCGACCTGCCGGTAACCGAGCGCCATATTCCTCGTGTCACTCCTGGCGACACCACCCCCCAGCGTCCGATCACGACGGCGTAAGGTCGATCAAGTGACCTCAGTCGACACCCCGACACCACACAACGCCTCCGCAGCGGAACCTGTTGCGGCACTCCCGGGGCCCTCCGTGGCCACGCAGGGCATCTCCGCCGGGCCCGACGCGCGGGCGGCGAACGGTCGCAAACTCTTGCGCATCGAAGCCCGCAACGCGGAAACCCCCATCGAGCGCAAGCCCAAGTGGATCCGCACCCGCGCCACCATGGGCCCCGAATACTCCGAGCTCAAAGGCTTGGTGAAGCGTGAGGGCCTGCACACGGTCTGCGAGGAAGCGGGCTGCCCCAACATCTTCGAATGCTGGGAAGATCGCGAGGCCACCTTCCTGATCGGCGGCGAGCAATGCACCCGCCGCTGCGACTTCTGCCAGATCGACACCGGCAAGCCCGCCGCCTTGGACCGCGACGAGCCCCGCCGCGTCGCCGAGAGCGTCCAGGCCATGGGCCTGCGCTACTCCACCATCACCGGCGTCGCTCGCGACGATCTCGAAGACGGCGGCGCGTGGCTCTACGCCGAAACAGTCCGCGCCATCAAGCGTTCGAACCCGCACACGGGCGTGGAACTGCTGATCCCCGACTTCAACGCGAACCCCGACCAACTCGCCGAGGTCTTCTCCGCGCGTCCGGAAGTGCTGGCGCACAATCTCGAAACGGTCCCCCGCATCTTCAAGCGCATCCGCCCGGCCTTCCGCTACGAGCGTTCCCTCGCGGTTCTGACCGCCGCCCGCGAAGCCGGGCTGGTCACCAAGTCGAACCTCATCCTCGGCATGGGCGAAACCCCCGAGGAAGTCACCCAGGCCATGCGCGACCTGCACGAGGCAGGCTGCGACATCCTCACCATCACCCAATACCTGCGCCCGTCCCCCCGCCACCACCCGGTCGACCGCTGGGTGAAGCCGGAGGAGTTCGTCGAGCATTCCAAGACGGCCGAGGAAATCGGCTTCGCCGGCGTGATGGCAGGCCCGCTGGTCCGCTCCTCCTATCGGGCCGGACGGCTGTACGCCCAGGCGATGGCCCACCACGGGCGCGAGATCGCACCGGAAATGGCGCATCTCGCCGAGGAAGGCACCGCCTCCCAGGAAGCCGGCGCCGTTCTGGCCAGGTTCGGCAGCTGACCTATTTCACCTAGCAGCTTCGGCCCTCGCGCCCACTCTTCGTGTGCGCGGGGGCTGTCGCATATCGGCGCGGCCTGGGCGAAGCACGTCCTGCCGCCGCACACATCGTCGAACTCGTCACCACATGCAAGCGCACACTTGAATCGGTGAGCACCGATAGATCAGGACGCTCGTGGACGCCGTGCGGCTGCCCTGCGACGTGACGATCGAGGGATCAGTGGGGCAGCCCGGCTGACAACCGCGCCGGATCACGCACTCCGGTCTCTTCGGTGCACATGCGCCATCCGAGTTCGGCTCGATGCCATCTGCCGGAACACTTCGCGCTTCGCCGATCTCCTCGACCGCATGCCGGGTTCGACGTGTGAGGGTGACCACACCGCGTCACGTCGCTGGTCTCCGGCTCGTCCAGGAGTCGAAACCAACTCAGCCAACCATGGAGCGCACCATGAGACTCGGTATCCGGACCCGTCGACTCGCCCTCGGACTCGCCGCCGTCGTCGCCGCGCTGTTCGCAGCCGTACTGCCGGTGGCCTACGCCTGGAACCCGCCGGCCTCCCCCGACCGGCCGTCCTATCTCGACCGCATCCATTCCCGCTATGCGGAGACCGACCTGGCCCGGTTTCATTACACGGTGACCGGCCAGGGATCGCCGGTCGTGCTCATCGCGGGTGGCGGTCTGTGGCAGTACTCATGGCGCGAGGTGATTCCCGCGCTGGCGCGACAGCACACCGTGTACGCGGTCGATCTACCCAGTCAGGGATATACCGAACTGCGCCGCCCCGGCTTCGCGTTCGATCTGCCCGCCATGGCCGAGGCCGTCGGCGCGTTCTTCGACGCCGTCGGCCTGGATCGCGCGGCGCTGGTAGGCCATTCGTGGGGCGGCGCGTGGAGCTTGTACTTCGCCGAACAGCACCCCGAGCGGGTCGACCGGCTGATCCTGCTCGACGCGCCGGGGCTCGACGCCGAAAAGGCGCCCGTGACACCGCTGTTCCAGACCCCGCTGCTCGGTGAACTCGCCACGAAACTCACCACCCGCGACTTCTTCACCGACAGCATCCGCGGCACGTTCCACCACAAGCACCTCGTCACCGACGAGATGATCGGTGAATTGTGGCCGCCGTTCGCACGTCCGGACAACCGCGATGGCTTCCTCGCGCTGTGGCGGAATCTCGATTACCGCCGCACCGACGCCGAATTGGCCCGCGTAAGCGCTCCGACCCTGGTGCTCTGGGGCGGCGCCGACGAATGGCTGCCGCCCACCCAGGCCGAACGCCTGGCCGCGCGCATCCCGAACGCCACCGCCGAGGTGCTGCCCGGTTGCGGTCACACCGTGCACGAAGACTGCCCCGCCGACACCATTCCGCTGATCGAGGAGTTCCTCGGCTGAATCGGCATCGAGCACGGGGGTCCACGGCACGGGCACCACCCGTACCCGTGCCGTCATCGTGACCGGTCGCCGACGAGTCGGGAAGCCACGACTCGTGCAGGAATTCCGCGACCGGTCGAACCATCACTACCTGGTCTTCCAGGCAACGCGCGGCCGCAATCCAGTCGCCGAGCGGGAAGAGTTCACCGCCACGGTCGCGCAATCCGCATTCCAAGGCGCGGAGCTGGTCGGCGGATTGCAGGCACCGCCACGACTACGACGGCCTTGCCCCTTCGATGCTCGCAGTGCCCGGCGCAGGCCATGACACCCGCCTCGTGGCCGTCTCCAGATCCGGGGTCGCAGAACCCTTGCCACCGGCAATGCACTGGGGGCTAGAGGATCTCGTTCGAACATGGGAGTGATCCCCTTGTCATACGGTCGCTTCCGCTTTCGAGAGAAGCGTTCGAAGCACCGAACCGCCATTTACGGCGACACGCTCGGATGCGCTCGGAAGGATTTCGATCGCCGTCACTCGGCGCGTTCGATTCACCCATAACTTGCGTCGGACGGTTGTCATCCACCCTGATTCAGCGGTCTCAGTGATCGGATCGAGACATATTGGTCTCGTTACTGCCAATTCACTACTTGTGACGCAAATCACGTTTACATGCAAAAGTCCAGGTCGGCGCGCCGTTTCCATACCGGGCCAGGGCAACCCAAGATCGACAATTCCGAACATTAATTTTTCATTCACCAAATATTCACCCGTCGTGATCAAGCTGAGATCAGGTCCGGAAGAGACCCGAGAAACCAGCTCCACAGCTCCAACGGCTTGTTTCTCTCCGGGTACGGCAGCGGCACCGTAGGGCACCGCCCCGACTTGTGCACCGCGTCGCGCCGCCAGGATTCGAACCCTGGCTTTCACAACGAAATCCGAAAACCGCACACGAGCCGAGACGGCGAACACCTGACCAGGTCTCGCCGTGGATCCCGCGCTGGTTTTTCCGGCCGGATCGCCGCACGAACAAGGAACTGATTTCTCGATGCCTGACGCACGCCTTTCTTTCCGCCGCCCGTCACTCGTCAAGGGCGCTGCCATCGCCGCGACCGTCGGCGTGATCGCCGTCGGCTTCTCCGCCGGTGTGGCGGTGGCCGACGACAGCACTGCGGCCCCGGTGACGCCGGTCGCCGCGCCGTTCGATCTCCCGGCCCTGCCGGGACTGCCCGCGCTACCGGAGCTGCCCGCGGTGCCGGGACTGCCCGCGCCGGCGCCGCAGGGCTTCCTGCCCGCGCCGCCCCCGGTCTACGAGGACAATCTCGACGGCTGGATTCGCCAGTCCCTCGACGTCATGCGCCTGCACGGGATTCCGGGGAGCTACGAGGGCATCCACCGCAACATCATGCGGGAATCCGGCGGCAATCCCCGCGCCATCAACCTGTCGGACTCCAACGCCGCCAAAGGCACCCCCTCCAAGGGCCTGCTGCAAGTGATCGACCCGACCTTCAACGCCTACCACGTCGACGGCACCGCCTTCGACATCTGGGACCCGGTCGCCAACATCACCGCCGCCTGCAACTACGCGGCGCACCGGTACGGCTCGATGGACAACGTCAACGGGGCCTACTGAGCCCTTGGATCCGAGCAAGCGCCTCCTCGTCTGCACGACGCGGAGGCGCTGCCGTTTTCGGTGCGACTTCGGTCCACCCGATCGGTCGCTGCCGTGCGACACCGCCTTCGTCCAGCAGCGCGCCGGTGATCGCGGTCCAGGACACCGACTCCGGGATGCGTAGAGGCGATGACACAGCCGCGCTCCCCGCGAACACCGCCGAAGCGAAGGCAGGGCAAAACGGTCGTCTACTAGAGAGCCGGCGTGCCTGAACCGCCATGAGGTGGCTTGTGAGCAAGGGCCTCCGATCGAACGGGCGTGCGCCGAGTTTCGGCCGCGATCCCGCGAGCCGTCGAACGAACAGCGATGGCATCCCTCCGCCGCCTTCGGCGAACGGCTTGCCGGCGCGGAGAAGAGTTTCCTGCTGTCGCCGCAGATCGTCGACGGCGAAACGAACCACGCGCTCGGTACCGCAGGAACCGCGCGTGCCCGCCGAGCCGGATCAGGGAGTCTCCTCTGTTCCCTGCGGCTAGACCTGCGCGGCGCGCCTGCCGAGGAATTCCCGCACCTCCGGAACCGCGGCATGCGTGCGAACCAGGTTGGCGATCGCGTCGATTCGCTGGTGCAGGCGGGTGGACGCGAGGCCGGCGATGGTGTCGTAGTTGTCGGTGAGCAGTGAGCATGCTCGCGCGACGTCACCCGCGTTGATGAAGTTGCGTGCGAGGTTGAGCTGACCCGCTGCCCGCTCTCTCGGCCAAGCCGACGAGCCATCGATAGCGGCTTGCATATGAGTAGTCGCACTCTCATACTCACCCGCCCACATCTGCGCTTTCCCGATGACGAGATCGAGTTCCGACTCAGGTAAGAACACCCAGTCCGGATCATGCCCCCGAGTGGATTCGTATGCACGGAATGCCCGGCTTATCGCGGCGTTCATCGCGGTCTTGTCTCCACGCGCACCGTGGGCTTCAGCTTCCCGGATTGCCATTAGCGCTCGAAGCTTCGGACCGCCATCACGGAGCGATGCCTGTGACGCAGCCTGCACATATTGCACCGCCAACGGGTTCTTTCGCATGTCTCCGGGAAGGCTGATCATCAGACAGCTGGCATTCCCCAGCGCATGCGCCGCAGCGATCCCATCACCCGCCGCATTCGCGGCGTTCGCCGCGTCCGCGTAGTACCGCCGCGCATCGTCCAGACGCCCGGCGTCGTAGTGCACCCACCCGGCGGCGGTCATCATCTCGGCGGCAGCGCTGGTGAGCGCCCGCCCGACCTGCTCGGTGTAACTGCCTTGGTCCAGAAGCTGCTCGACATAGCGGACTTGGTTGGCCGCCACCCGGCACAACCGGTCGCCGCCGACCACCAGATCGAGTTCGTGGATCTGGTTCACGCTGTCGATGATGGCTTCCACGTCGCTCGCGCCGACTTTCCCGGCGGACGCCGACGCGGCGTTCGCGGAGGCGGATACCGACATCATGGCAGCCCCCGCGCTTACCGATGCCCCTGCTTTGAAGAAGTTGCGACGGTCCACATCTGCCTCCCGGTCCGACTCCACTACCAGTATGGCAAGCGGAACGCCCAGTGCACGGGCTACGAGCCGCAAGACCCGAACGTCGTGCGAGGCCGGGCCGCCGCGCTCCAGGCCGGAGACGGCGGGCTGGGAGAAGTTGATGAGCGCGCCCAGTTCCGTCTGCGTCATGCCGACGGATTTCCTGATCCGTCGGATCACCTCCCCCGTGGTCATGTGCATGGCCCGGCGTCCCCCGATCGTTGGTCGAATTTCCCCACAGCTTTTACCCCGAAAGCGACTGCACCGGCAGGATATACGGCTCTTCGGATAGCCGGAACGGAAACCGCGATCCGTGCTCCCACCTCGGCTTTCGCACAACCTACGTTCGGTCGCGGGTGCCCGGTGCCGGGGCGACGCCGCATGCCTGCGGCGCACCGGCCCGCCAGAGTGGCGGGCCGGTGGCGAGAGCCCCCGGTACCGGGCACCGATCGATCCGCGAAACAGAGAGGTTTCCCGTGTCCACGCACTCCCTCGCCATGTACCAATTCATCGCGCTGTGTGACGCGGCCGCCCACCAAGCGCCGATGCAGCCCTTCGATATCCGCCAGGCCCATGACGTGATGCAGATCCATGTGGCCTGCCGCGCGAAACACTGCGCACGCAAAGCGGCAGCACGGCAAGTGCTGGTCGACAGCGGACGGATGGTGCCGGACCCGAGCAGGCCGCAGTGAACGCAGCGGCCCCCGGGGCTCCGGACCGCCGCCACATCCGAATCGAAACCGGCCCACTGCGCCTGGACTACCAGGCGAGCGCCGAACAGGCCGAAAGCGTCGCAGGCGCACTGGCGCAACGGTTCCCCGACATCACGGTGACCGTCGACGACGACTTGGACGACGATCTCCCGCACCTCCCCTGCGCGCAACTGTGGGACTGATCGCTCCGCCCGGACACAACTACCTCCACCCTCGAAACTGCAACGGAGACTGCAACGATGCGATCCAACCGCCTCGAACGAGGCCGACCTACCCCAGCTTCCTGCTGACAGAGCGGCCGTGAATACAGATCCCACCCTCGCCCGCTGCCTGCGCTACCGGCACGTCCACGGGCTGCCGTGCTACGTGCACGAGGAGACTCGACGAATCACTCTGCGCGCAGGGGAGGTAGGCGCGGTCACGGTACCCGGACAGCTCGGCAGGATGGTCCACGCCGACCTCGCCAGGCAATACTTGCTCGGTCCCGTCATCGCACACGGCTCCGGACGCTGGACGATTCTCGTCCGCTCCGACGACACCCACCAGCTCGCCGACGACACCGACATCTTCATCGCACTGCTGCGCGCGTCCGCGACGATCGTCCCCGACGGCGGCGAGATACTGCTCCCCTCGCCCACTGACGAACGGACCGGCTACCGATGGTGGGTCGTCGCACCGCGCGACGCGTTCCGCCCACACATCAGCACCGTCGTGCAGTTGGTCATCATCTGCGCGGATCGAACTCCGCACCATCCCTACGGTTTCCAGGGACCGGACCGGCCACGAGACCACTCGTAGCAACATCACGGACCTGCGCTTCCGCCCCTCGGATGGCGCAAGGCCCCGAGACTCCCGATCCGAACGCACCCGATTCCGATGGAACCGGCAGCCCCGTGAGTGCGTCATAGACTTCAGGGACGACTTCAACGGCCCGGATCGGGAGGCTTTCGGTGGGACGACGGACGACGGCGACGGTTGCGGCGCTCGCTGGAGTGGTGCTGGTCGCCTCGGGGTGCGAATCGGGCACGAACGGAACTGCCACGCCCAGCACGGCGATCGACACGTCGGCTGCCACAGCCGCCCTGTGGGATCCGTGCACGCAGGTACCGGACCAGATACTTCAAAAAATCGGCGTAAGTCCGTCGACGAAAGAGTCCGGGGTCAGCGGCGTCGAAGAGCCCGGATGGAAGCACTGCAACTGGAGCAGTCCGGACTTCGCACTCGGCGTCTGGTCGACAATTCATTCAGTGGATGACTTCAAAAAGAAGGAGGGGAACATCCAATTCACTGATATCTCAGTCGGCGACCGAAGCGGCGTTCAGTACCGTCGGGCGAAAGACAAGTTCGACGAAGACTGCGATCTGGTCTTTCCTGCAAGCCATGGCGCACTGAGCATTACGATTTACAACCATGCATCATCGAAGAACCCGATCGCCCCTTGCGCCAGGGCGCTGACAGCCGCTGAGACTCTGGTCCCGATCTTTCCGCGTTGACCAAGGAGATCATCTATGGCAATGGACGAGGAGGTATCGCGCTGGCGATACCTCGCAGACGAAGCGAAAGCGGGCCGTCTCTTCTTGGACCGCTCGGTCGCGAAAGAGTGCTGGGATGCGTGCGACCGCCAGATCCAGCTGTACAACTCTCTCCGCACGAACCTCAAAGACGTCGAGACGGTCACGGGTCTCGGCAACTTCGACTGCGCCGATGAGCTGGCAAACATGCTGGGTGCGAAGGCAATCGGCGGCGATGGCGATGTGGACTCCGCTCTCAGAGAGCACATCGAGGTACTCACCCTCATACGTGATACCATCCAGATTTCCGTGGACCGCATCGGCGCGCAGGACGACTCCAATGCGCAAGACACGAGCAATCTGCTGAACTGACCGGGGGATGAATCATGGGTCTGCCGTTCTTGGTAGCGATCAGCGCCGCCCTGCTGGAGCAGTCGAAATCGGGTCCGCCGGACAGCGGTTCGCGCGACGAGAGCCCCGACGCGGCCATCGCACGCAACCGCATCGCCGAAATCATGCGAGCGGGTACCGATCTGCAGAGCCAGTCGCCGAAAGTTCCGGAGACCGCGTACAAGAATCCGGACGGGATCGACGATCTCTATCAGCGTGTGCAGGCGATGTCGATCACCGATGTCGTCGCGCTGCATCAACGATGGGAGTCCATTCGCAATCGGCTGGAGCAGGGTTTGCGGGGTTTCGCGCCGGAGATCGGCAAAGCCATGGAAGGCAGATGGGAAGGGGTGGCGGCGACGGCCGCGGCGAACGGGATCAAGGACTACGTCGACAAGTCCAGCGGGCTGATCAGTTCGGTGCAGATCGTCGCCGAGAAGGTGAAGATCATCCGCTCGGGCATCGAGGTCACCCGGCCCGCCGTCCAGGAAGCGCCGGCTCATACCTGGACCAGCGATGTCGCGAGCTGGGTGCCGGGTCCGACCTGGAAGTTGAACCAGCATCGCGACGATGCCGCGCACGATGCGAGCGTGAACGTCGTCAAGAACGTCTTCTATCCTGCCGTCCGGGAAGCCGACACCGGCGTTCCGCTGGTGCCCAAGCCGTACAACCCGGTGCACGATTCCGGCGATCAGCCGTCCGTGTCGAACGGCGGTTGGCAGCCGTCGTCGTCCGCTACCGACTCCGGCGATAGAGCCGCCACGGTGGACCCAACACAACGACCTGGTACCGAGAACACGCCGGAGAACACTGTCCAGTCGAGTACGGATCCTGTTGCCGAGCAAGAAAGCACGCCGGAGCAGACCACGACCGCGCCTGCTGGCACGAGCCCGTCGACCCAACCGGCGAGCACAAATCCTGGCACCGATCCCGCACTGCCCCGCCCCGGAACACCGAGTCCCGGCTCTCCGAGCACGCCGAGCCCGACCGCTCCCGGCCCGGGGATGCCCGGCCTGGGGACTCCTGCGCCGGGCCGCAGCGTCAACGGTGTCCCCGGCGTCCCGGGCGGCGTTCCCGCCGCCGCGTCCGCGCGTCCCGGCGCAGGCCGACCGGGAACGAGCGGCATGCCGGGCATGATGGCGCCGGGCGCCCGCGGTAAGGGCGACGACGACAAGGAACACCAGACGAAGGACTACTTGGTGAACCAGCGCAACGGCGAGGAACTCACCGGTCTCGGTGCGGAGAACAGGGTGAAGTCGGTGCCGCCGGTGATCGGCGAATGAGCGATCCGGGTGCCGACACCGTGCCACGCAGAATACGGCCGTGGTGCATGACGACGGAGCCGGCTTCGTGAGCCGACGGGATTGGTCGTTCTCCGCACTCGGCTTCACGGTGCTGTGGCGAGCCGTCGAGCGCGACGTGCTGCCATACCCCTTGCAGTTCCGATCTACCGCGGAGACCGTCGCCGATTACGAGTCGGAGTGGAAGTCCGAAGCCGCCGGACTGCACCGTCGCCTGGACGAGTCCCTCTACAGCGCACTGCGCGTTTTGGCCGAACCCGAGGCACGCATCGAGATGGCGGGCTTCAACGGAAGAGACAAACTGCGCGTGCACGCGGCCGTGCACTATCGGCATGCCGTGCTGCTGGTACAAGAACCCACCTCGTCGCCGGATCGCGGTGGGGCGGTGCGGATGTCGCTGCTCAGCGCGGAGGACGTGAGCCGTCGGGTCATCGATCTGCTGCCCGACGCCCCACGCGGCAGCGGCACCGGCATCGAGATCTCTCGGCACGAACTCGACGCCGAGGACGACGAGCCGTACCGCGTGGGTGCGCCACCCCCGCCCCGCGCCCGAGCCGAGCAGTTCTTCGAACGCCCCCGCACCACCATCGCCCACGTCGCGGTGTACGCGGGCCCCGCATGGGACAACCGGCCAGCGCCCTCCCGCGGCTTCCACGTGATGGACTATCCCGACGGCCGCTATCTCGTCCGCAGCGGAGCCACCATCAAGGCCGTCCCCGCCGACACCACCGAATTACGAACCCAACTCGACCGAGTCGTCCATGCGACGATCACAGCCTTTCGCGAGGAAAACGATCCGAGTTACACCTGACGCATCGGACCCCGGGCCGCCCCAGCACCAGTTGCGGCCGGAGCGGCGCGGCGCTTCCACAGCTCAGTCGAGGATGTTCAGAACCACCGCCGTAAACATCAGGGCGAACAGTGCGCCGAAGGCGATCCAGCTGGTACGGATCCAGTTGAGCCCCGGCCACCTCGGCGGCTTCGGACCCATTGCCCCGGGCAGAAGGTAGAACGCCGGAGAGCGGTAGTACACCGTCGTGCGGCATCCGGGTTCTACCGGCACGACGGTCTCCGCCGGTCCCATATCGGAGTCCCACGCGCGGACGAAGAACCTGACGAGAAGGTTGACACCCCGCGTCAGAACTTCGACTCGGTGGAGCCCAGGGGCCACGGGGATGTAGGTAGGACCCCAGGAGGCAGTGGGTACTTCGGTGCCGTTCACATAAATGCGCGGTCCGGTCGTCGCATATACCGGGCCCGCGATCCACCACCGGAAGTAGGACGTGTCGACCACGATGCCTGTCTCGCCTGGCTCGGGCCGGAAGGCTTCCACCGGGTGGCGCTCGACGTTCTGAAAGAACCGCAATCTCGGCCGGTCGACAGTATGCATCGGCGGCGGCACGAAATATGTCGTCCCGCGGTACAAAACGGGCTCCGGCATATATGGATTCGGGTACAGCTGGTTGGACGGCATCGGACTACCGCCCCAATGCGTTTGCGCCGACCCGTTGAACCCCCCGGCGTTCGGTTGCGGGGAACCGGTGCTCATCTGTGCAGGTTGCGGTGGACTGGCCCAGCCGGCCTGACCCGGCTGTGCAGCAGCGCCCGAAACGGCTCGTCCGGGTGGCAACGGGTCGCCAAGACTCCTCTGCCCCTCCTGGGCGATACCCGGACCCGCCTGGCCGCTCTGCGGCGAAGGCGCGGACGGTCGGCTCCCGGGACCATCGATATACGGTCCCTGCTGGTAGTTCACAGTGCGTACTTTCCCCTCGTTGTACTAGCGCGATTGTCAGGCCGGAGCAGGCTGGTTTTCCTTACCCAGGAGGGCATAGATGACAGCGGCGACAGCCTGGGTGAGCGTCTGGACGTCCTTGAAGGCGTTCGCCATGTCGAGAAGCAACTTGGAGATCTTCAATCCGTCGCGCCCGATTCTGGCGATCGCCACCGCGGCGACATGCGGGCCCGCCGCGCCCAGCGACGCCGCGAGTTCGAGGCTGTACCCGATCAGTGCTCCCGCCAGACTGGTCAGGATGTCCTGCACCATCTTCCGGAAGGCTTTGACGATCTTCGACAGGGTGTCCATGATTTCGCCGAGCGTGGCCGCGACCCCGCCCGCCCCCGCGATCTGGTCGATGAGATCCGTGGCCCGGTTCCGGTAGGCGTCCCCCGCGCTTCCTGTCCACGTGGCGATATCAGCCTCCAGATCCTTCTGCCACGTATCGCTCATGCCGGTCAGCTCCCGGGCGATACGACCCCAAGACTCGGAGTACGCCGCCACCATCTTGTCGTTTCCAGCGAGCCCGTCCAGCACCTTCCGGTACGGCTCGACGTGCGTGAGCATCCATCCGGCGATCTGATCACCCACGAATCCGAACGGATCGACAGGCGCATCCGCTATGGACGCGCCTGCCGCGATGGCACCCATGATCGACTCGAAGGTCTTGGCGTTTCTGAAATTGGCGTAGGCCTCCCAAGCGTCTCCGGCGATGGTGCCGGACAGAACCCCTGGCAGCCCGGTGTCTTGGTCATGCTTCAGACCGATGTCGTGCATCCAGAAGACGGTCTCCTGGAAGTACTCCTCCCGGTAGTCGGTCCCCTCCGCGATCAGTGGATTGTTCTCGGGCTTCTTCCGGTCGTCGAAGCCAGGGGTGTGCTCGTTGAGCCAGTCACCAACTCTTGTGCTCATTTCGGGCCTCTCGGTGCGTCGGCGATGGTTTCACGCAGTTCGGTCACCGACCTGCCGAAGGCGCTGTCCTTGTCTTCGAAGGCCGCTGCGACGAGGTCGAGTTTGTCCGGCAGCGCTGCGACGTCCTCCGCGAGCTTGCGTATCACGTCGATGGTGTTGCGATGCTTGTCGTCCAGCACCATGTGCACGAGCGGCCGGGGAATCTCGCCGAACCCGTCGTCGGCAGAGCCCAGGTAGTCGGCGGCTTCGAGCGACAGCGTCAAACTTTCCATGAGTTTCTGCAGCTTCGCGGCATGATTGCGCACTTCATCAGGATCGACGGAGACGGCGTCGGGATTGGTCACGGTCACACCAGCCAGGAGCGGTTGTAGTACTCGGTCTCCGGATCCGGTTCATCCGGGACGACGATCTGGTCACGGTCGGGTTTGCGGCTGCGCGGCGAAGCGGTCGGCTCCGAGGACGCGGGGCCCAGGTGGGCGGGGAAAGTCGACGAGGTCATGGACGGGCTGTGGCCGGACGAGGACGCGGCACGGTCTTCGAATGGCGCGCTCGTCCGTGGCTCGGGATCGGGGAAACGCTCGGCGTACTGGGCGGTGATCGCGGCGCCCGCCTCGTCGTCGCCGACGGTGTTCCGCACGAGTTCGCCGACCTGTATCCGCAACGCCGATTGCGCCCGACGCAGACACGCCATGATCTCAGCGGACAACACCGCCGGGTCCATCCCGCGCGAACTCGGCGACAGATCGATCGCCGTGGGTGCACCGCTGCTGTCGACGGTGACACGAACCCGATCATCCTTACCGGACTCGGTGACGGTCAGCGTCTGCATGCGGCTTTCCAACTCCTGAAACCGTTCGGCCCGACGCTCGAAATCCGCTGCCATCCGCGCCAAATCTTCCGCAGCATGGTGCACATCGAATGCGGCCATCAACACCTCCTACTACTTCACGACTGCCTGGTTCGACCAACAAACACCGACACACCTTCACGTGTCTTACATCGACACTGACGCAGCAGGCGGCCGATCGGTTCCATCGGATCCGCACCGCCCAACCGGTGGCCTACCGAACCGAGGCCGAGCCCACGAGTCGTGCGGCCGCGGGCAGGACCACGTGCTGCTGCGACCGACCACGACAATATCGCTGCGGCACAACGTTACTCGCGCTCTGCTGCGACCCGGGCACGGTCGAGTTCGTCGCGCCGATCCGGGTTACTGCGCCCGATGATCACAAATCAGCCCTGGTCAGGCAGGTCCTCCCGCCAGTGAAAACAAATGTTGATATACGTAGTCCTAACCTTGCCCTATGCCTCGCTGGAGTACGCACGGTCGCAACCCGGCGAGAGTAGGGCGACTGGCACGGCTCAGCACCGATTCCCAATCCGTGTCGGCCACAAGCATTTCCAGGGCGACGATCAGATCGATCACCGCCTCCGGCAGCGGGCGCAGGTCACCGACGAATGCCGAAGACGAAGCGCCGGAACCCACTACCCCTCGAGTGCATCCGGGCTCGCTCGCACCGAAGATCGAGACACTCTCGTACACAACGGCCATGGGAATGCCGCCGCTGCCGCCACGGGACCGGGACGACGAGCCGCATCGGCTCTACCATTCGGGCGCGGCCGCGTTCGTCGGACTCTGCGTCGGTGTGCTGCTCCTGGTGGTGTCCGGGTGTCTGCTCGTCGATCACCCGACGCAGACGGCAGCGGCAACGTCCACCACAGCGGTCCGCACCAGTGCTCCGACATCCACGGCGCCCTCGTCCACCGTGCGCACGACGCCCCCCGTCGCCGCCGCGCCGCCGGTCCGGACGGGCATCGGGATGACCTTCGGAAAGGTCACCGCCAACGACGGTACGACGCTGGTGGTGCGCAACGCGTTCACCAGCAGCAGTGTCAAGGTCCGTGCCGACGCCGGCACGAAGGTGAACGTCCTGGTCGCCAAACGCGCCTCCGACATACGCGTGGGCGCGATCGTCGCCGTCTACGGGCGGCAGTATCCGGATCAGACGATCGTCGCCGAATTCATCACCGGCATCTCGATCGGCGGTCCCACGAGATGATCCGGTCGTCCACGCATCAAGATCGCCCGCGTAGCGCCGCTTCCATCACCGCGTCCTCGACCGGCTCCGGCTGACCTCAGACGCTCTGCGCCAGCCGCAGCTTCCCGGCCATGCCGGCCACCGACGCAGCATCCGCCGCCGCGTCGGCGCCGCCCTGCCCGAGCTGCTTGCGGTAGCGAACCGCATCGACGACGGCCGACTCGACCCGTTCGTGATCGAGTAGGTATGCAAGTCGCGCCGCCACGCACCGTCGCGGTCCCGGGCTCCGCGGCGAGGACCGCCATCCACACTACCCTCGCGATACACCTGCCCGCGAGGAGGCGACCGCGGCCGATTGCCGCTGAATGTCGGTGGCTGTTGCTAACTTTCGTCTCGTTCTGATCTGACGAAACCAGGCGAGGCGCTATGACAATCGGGGGAACCACCTATCTCGAACTGTCCGAGGACAGTGGTACCGCGCACAAGTTCTACGAGGTGATCGTGGCGGGCACGCAGGTGAGTGTCCGTTTCGGTCGCATCGGGGAGCAAGGGCAGACGAAGGTGAGTTCGTTCGCCTCCGAAGAGAAGGCGCGGGCGGCCGCGGCGAAGAAGGTCGGCGAGAAGGTGCGGAAGGGCTATGCGCCCGCCGTGATGGGAGCGCGGGACAGGCGCCCGGTCACCCGGCGGGCGATCAGCAGCGGCCGCTCCACCGCGAAGGCCGCGCCCGTGCTGTGGAGTTTCGACTCCGGCGCCGCCGCTTTCGGCATCTTCGTCGACGAGCGCCGCTGCTGGGTGGGCAACGAGAGCGGCGACGTGTTCACCCTCACCCCGGACGGCGTGGTCACCGGCCGGTACCGCTTGCCGGACTCGGTCAAATGCATTGTGGCCGACGATTTCTGGATCTACGCCGGTTGTGACGACGGGCGCGTCTACGACCTGTCCGGCAAGGTGCCGCGGGCGGCCTACGACATCGCGGCCGATGTCGACATCTACTGGCTCGACATCCACGACGGCATCCTCGGCGTCTCCGATCGCCAGGGCGGCATCACCGTGATCGACTACGAGGAGGAGTCGCTGTGGACCCGGCGCAGCACCGGCGACTCGGGCTGGATGGTGCGCATCGACACCGACGGTGTCTACCACGGGCATTCCGCCGGCGTCACGAAATACGACCTGGACAGCGGAAACGCTGTGTGGCATGCGGGCACCGGCGGCGACGTCCTGTTCGGCTGGCAGGAGTCCGGCGCCGTCTACGCGGGCACCGCCCGCAACCAGGTCCGCATGGTGGCCAAGAGCGGTCGCGCCGAGCGCACCTACCAGTGCGACGCCGCGGTCTTCTCCTGCGCCACCTCGCCCGACGGGCGCTACGTCTTCGCGGGCGACAATTACTCCTCGGTGTACTGCTTCGACGCCGACGGGAACCGCGTGTGGAAACTGGCCACGGGCTGCGGATCCGCCTATTCCATGCAGTACCACGACGAGAAGCTGTACCTGGTCACCACCACGGGCACGCTGGCCTGTCTCGACGTCGGCGAAGCGGCCATCCGTGATGCGGAGCAGGGCGTGCTGCCGGAAACGGTGTCGGTGAAGGCTCCCGAGATCTCCGCGGTGGTGCCCAGCAGCACCGTCGAGATCACCTCCGACGCGGGTGCCGGCGTCATCGTGGAATGCGTGAACCAGGGGAGTTCCCTGCGCGTGCGAGTCGTCTCACCCGGATATCACCAAGGATGGAATGTCCAGTTCCCCAAGGACATTCGCCGGGCAGGGGCACGGTACGTGGTCGACGGCATCGCGGAGTCGGCGCGCGGCGGTTTCTATCGCGTGCGCGGGGACATCCGCCGGCTGTCCTGAGTCCCGAACGTTCCAGAACGAAACGTTCCTCGCGCGTCTCGGGAGATGCGCGAGGGGCGTCTCAGCAGGACCCCGGCCGCTCACGACCCTGGCACACTGGCAGAAGTATCGAAATGGGGGGATGGCTCGATGGGTGGACGATTCAGAACGTGGGCTGCGATCGCCGTGGCACTGACGACGGCCATGGGGCTGTCGGCCGGGTGTACGTCGCACGAGCACGCGGACCGGAAGTTTCCAGCCGAGGCAGCCGAGCAGATCGACCGCATCGTGCGGCCGCAGATGCGCGCGCGGCTTGCCCCTGGCGTACTGGTCGCGGTGCACGACCCCGAACGCGGCACTTTCGTCACCGCCTACGGCACAGCCGATCTCGCGACCGATCGTCCGATGGACGTGGCGGATCATGTTCGGATCGGGAGCATCACCAAGACGTTCACCGCCACCGCGGTGCTGCGCGCGGCCGATGAAGGCAAGCTCTCGTTGGACGACGTGCTGGCGCGGTACGTGCCGGGAGTGCCCAACGGCGACATCATCACCCTGCGTGATCTGCTCGGCATGCAAGGCGGTGTCTGGGATGTCCGGGAGGAACCCGCCTTCGCCGACCAGATGACTGCGAAGACTCCGGCATCCGAATGGCATGAGGGCGACCGACTGCGCACCATCCTCGCGCACCCGGAAAGGGCGATGCCGCCCCGCGATCGCGTGGAGTACTCCAACTCCGAGTACTACCTCCTGGGTCTCGTGCTCGAGCAGGTCTACGGAAAACCGGTGCACCGAGTGATCGGCGATGTCGTCGCCGCACACGGGCTGCGCGCCACGACGTATCCCACCGACACCACCATGCCCGCACCGGAGAGCCGCGGGTACGCGCACTTCGACGAGGCCCCGACCGACGTCACCGCGCGCACCACCCCGGCGCTGTTCGGCGCGGCGGGCACGATGGTGTCCACGGTCTCCGACCTCGCCGACTACGCCCGCATGCTCGGTCGCGGCGATCTGCTGAAACCGGAGACCTTCCGTGCCAGGACCCAGTTCGCCGGAGACCTGCGCTACGGGCTGGGCATGATGGAGTACGGCCGCTGGATCGGCCACAACGGGGCGGTTCCGGGCTACACCACTCACCTCGGTTATCTACCCGAGCGGGACGTCGGCGTCGCGGTCGCGGTCAACGAATTCAGTTCGCCGCCCCTGCTCGGCGTGACCGCCTCGATCATCTGGTTCGGCGTCGTCCGCCAGCTGTACCCGGGCACGGCGCCCGGGGCGGCGGTGAGAGCCCAGCCGAGCCCGTCGATCCCCGCGGTCGCCGATCTCGACGGCCGCCTGCGGCGCACGCTCGACCCGTCGGTCCCGGTGGCGGAGAAGCCGCTGCGGATCGCCGACGACGACAAGGATCCGGAGTTGATCACGCGGATATCCCGGGTCTACGCGCCGGTCACCACGACGGTCGTCGATGCGACCGAGGTCGGCCCCGGTCAGATGCTCGCGACCACCGTGCTCGGCGGCCCGGAGCGCCGCGTGCCGACCATCGTCCCGTTCGTCGCGCGTGACGGCTCCTGGCGCCTCGCCACCGGCTGGGCCTGCGAGACGATCCGCGCGACCGGCGAGTCCTCTCCCGCCTGCCCGTGACCGCCCACGCTGATCTGCCGATTCGTCGGCGGAACGCCCCGCCCGGTGGGAAGGTTGAGGTACGGCAGGTGTCGGCAAAGGAGCGAGACACATGGTGGACAAGACCAACGGAGCTGCCGCGGGCGACGGCGGCGTGATGACAGCGGAGCGGCCGGAGCAGATCCGCAACGTGGTCCTGGTCGGGCACAGCGGGTCGGGCAAGACCACGCTCGTCGACGCCATGGCGCTCACCGCGCGGGCGGTCAACCGAGCGGGGCGCGTCGAGGACGGCACGTCGCTGTCGGATTACGACGAGATCGAGCACCGCCAGCACCGGTCGGTGCAGCTGTCGGTGGTGCCGGTGGCGTGGGGCGGAATGAAGGTCAACCTGGTCGACACGCCGGGATACGCCGACTTCGTCGGCGAGTTGCGGGCGGGGCTGCGGGCGGCCGACGCGGCGCTGTTCGTCATCTCGGCGGCCGAGGGCGCGGACGGGATCGCCGGGGCGACCAGGGCGCTGTGGGAGGAGTGCGCCGCGGTCGGGATGCCGCGCGCGATCGTGATCACCCACCTGGACACGGCCCGCGACGAGTTCGACGTGATGACCGAGACCTGCCGGACCGTGCTGGGCGGCGGATCCTCGGAGAACATCCTGCCGCTGCATCTGCCCGTGTACGGCCCGAAGAATCCGGACGGTCACCGGCCGGTCACCGGCATGGTGGAGCTGCTGCCGCACTGCGTGGGCGACTACTCCTCCGGCGAGGAGGTCCGAGGCGACCCGTCACCCGATCAGGTGCCGGAGCTGGAGGAAGCACGCAACCGCCTCATCGAGGGCATCATCGCCGAGAGCGAAGACGAGAGCCTCATGGAGCGCTACCTCGAGGGCGCGGAGATCAGCCTGGCGACGCTCGTCGCCGACCTGGAGCGCGCGGTCGCGCGGGGCAGCTTCCACCCGGTGCTGTTCGCCGCGCCCGCGCCCGAAGGCGCCAAGCAGGGCCTGGGCACCGTGGAGTTGCTCGACCTGATCACCGGTGGTTTCCCGACGCCCGCGGAGCACCCCATCACCGCCAGCAACGGCGCCGGACCGCATCCGTTGCGCTGCGATCCGGACGGCGAATTGGCCGCGGAGGTCATCCGTACCGCGTCCGACCCGTACGTCGGACGGGTCTGCATGGTCCGCGTCTTCTCCGGCACCTTGCACGCCGACGACACGGTGCACATCAGCGGGCACGGCCTCGAGGATCGCGGCCACGAGAGCCACGAGCTGGACGAGCGCGTCGGCGCGATATCGGCTCCTTTCGGCAAGCAGCAACGTCCGCTGCGGCAGGCGATCGCGGGCGACATCGCTTACGTCACCAAGCTCGGCCACGCCGAAACCGGTGACACACTGTCGTCCACCGGCAGCCCCTTGCGGATCGAACCGTGGCCGATGCCCGATCCCCTTCTGCCGGTGGCGATCCGCGCGCACAGCAAAACCGACGAGGACAAACTTTCCCAAAGCCTCGCCCGCTTGGCCGCCGAGGATCCCGCGCTGCGCCTCGAGCACAACCCGCAGACCCATCAGCTGGTGCTCTGGTGCCTTGGTGAAGCGCATCGCGACGTCGCCCTGGAACGGCTGCGGACCCGGTTCGGCGTGCAGGTGGACGTGACCGACCACGAGGTGGCGTTGCGGGAGACGTTCGCGGGCAAGGCGAACGGGCGCGGCAGGCACGTCAAACAGTCGGGCGGGCACGGGCAGTACGCGGTGTGCGAGATCGAGGTCGAACCGCTGCCGGAGGGGGCGGGGATCGAATTCGTGGACAAAGTGGTCGGCGGCGTCGTTCCACGCCAGTTCATCCCCTCGGTGGAGAAGGGCGTCCGAGCGCAGGCGTCGCGCGGGTTGACTGCCGGATATCCCCTGGTGGACGTGCGCGTCACTCTGTTCGACGGCAAAGCCCACTCCGTCGACTCCTCCGACGCCGCGTTCCAGACCGCGGGCGCGCTCGCCTTGCGCGAGGCCGCCGCGGCGGCGGGGATCAGGGTGCTCGAGCCGCTCGCCGAAGTCTGGGTGCTGGTCTCCGACGACTATGTCGGGCCGGTCCTGAGCGATCTGTCCAGCCGCCGCGGTCGCGTCCTCGGCACCGAGCCGCACGGCGCGGGCCGCACCCGGATCCACGCCGAAGTCCCCGAACTCGAACTCAGCCGCTACGCCATCGACCTGCGTTCGATCTCGCACGGCACCGCCGATTTCACCCGCAGCTACGCGCGCCACGAGCCGATGCCGAACCAGATCGCCGCGTCGCTGCGCGTGGAGAAGGCGCGCACGTAGTCGGCAACTCTCGACGTATTCGCACCTACCGGCCCGGTCGGCACCTGTTCCGGTCGCGGGTACCGGCCCGCAAGTTCGACGCGCCGGCCAGAACCGACGCACGCTCCTGAACGCAGTGACCTGTGAGTCGGCCAGACGCACAGGTATGGCGAGGCCACGTAGCGCCGGTAGCAAGGAAGGAATTCGTCGCCACGAGGTTCCCGCTACCGGCTGCTCAGACCTGCGGTGGCGGGCCGACGGGTGGCGGACCGGCAGGTTGTGCCGTGCTGACCGTAGGCGGGGGTGGTGCCGTAGCGCCGGGGTCGGCGGTACCGGAGCCGACATCCAGACCCGTGGGGTGCGCGTAGCCGGTGAAACTGCCGTACTTTTGCGTCAGCGGCGGGTTGTTCGGGTCCAGCGGGATGAGTTGACCGTTGTCCAAGATGTTGAGACCGGTTTCGTTCTTGACGATCAGCGCGCTGTGCTTCTCCCACTGCACGACATCGCCCGTCTTCAGCTGGGCGACATCGTTGACTGTCGCCCAGGGGTGTTCCGCCGTGGACTCGCCCGCTGTACCGGCGTACGCGGCTGCCGCATCGGTCGCTGTGTTCTGCGTCTGCCGCTGCAACGCTTCCGCCACGGGCTGGGATACCTGCACGGTCGAATTGCCGATCTTGTAATCCACCATTGCGCCCGGTGTCGTCACCGCAGGCGGAGCGCCGGCGTACGTCGGAGCCGTCACACCAGGAGGAGCCGACTGCTGCGCTGCTTGATTCGCGGTGGCCGGTTGGGCGTTGCGATCCCGCTCGCGTTCGCGTCGCCGGTCCCGCTCCTCCTGCCGATCCCGCTCACGCTGCTCGTAGGCTCGGTCGTCGGGCTGGCGGTTGCCCTGATTCATCATTCCGCCCAGGGCACTCATCATCATTGCTTGCTGCATTGCGTTCGCCATACCGTTGTCGCTGCCGGTACTGGCGGCGGTAGTACCGGTGGGCTGGCCCGAAGTGGTTCCGATGCCACCGGTCTGCGGCGACGAACCGCTGGGGATGGGGTAGGTACCGGAGGTCGACGTACCGGTACTTCCGTCATCCGAGATCGTCTGGGTATCTGTCCCGGTCGTGGAATCCGACGTCTCGGGGGACAGATTGGGCAGATCCTCGAACGTGGAACCCCAGTCGTCGTTCGTAGTGCTGGTCTGCTGGCCAGAGGTATCCGTTGTCGTCGGCGGCACGTAGGTGTTGTTGTTACCGGTGGGACTGTTTGCGTTGTTATTATTGTTGTTTGCGTTGTTGTTTGCGTTATTATTATTATTATTGTTGTTGTTGTCGTTGTTTTGCTGATCGATGTTTTCGGATTTTTTCTGAAACTCCTTCGTCGCGTTCTCGTACTCTTTATCCCACTTTTCGGCGGCAGCGTCGATATGCCGCACGTAGTACGTCTGCTCCGCTTGCGCCGTCAGATAATAATTTCCCGAATCTTTGTTTTTCTCATAAGCGTCGATTGTCGTCATGGAATTGTCGGCATCTTTGATGCTGTACGTCATCTTGCCGTCGACCACTTTGGCGCCCGGGAACGCGAATTGGAGCTTTTCATTGAGCTCTTCGGTTATTCCCTTGAGCTTCTTGAAAGTGTCCGAGTTCAGCACCGCAGAGTCATTCGTGTCCACCTTGACGGTCTTGTGCGCGTCGCTGTACTCGGTCTGCCGCTTGCTCAACTGCTCTTTCAGCGTGTCATGCTGGCTTCTGACCTGCGACCACCCGTCCGCACTCGTGACCTGCTGGCCGTCGAGCACGTTGGTGAAGTCGGGAGCAGCTTTCGGATCACGAGCACCCAACGTGTCGAATCCCCACTGCATCGTGAACTCGGTGTCCTCGATCAGGCTGATCAGTGAGGCGCTGGCCCCCTTCGGCTGATACAGGTCGACCCGATACAAATGCTCTTTCTCATCGGGCAACTCCCAGCCATAACCGTCCGCGAACTTCGGTGTGGCAGCCTCGTCTTCCTTGGTCTTTTTCGCGTTGACGACATCCTGCGGGTGCCCGGTCTTCAGCGCATCGACGATCTTCGGATATTTTTCGGCGACATTGCCGGGTGTGTCCCTGGCGAGCATTTCTCGCACCTCGGGCTGCAGCCTGTCGAAGGCTTCTTTGAACTCGGTCGAATTCAGTTCGTCCAGTGCCTTCAACGAGTCTTCGGCTTGGCCGTCCTGGAAGCCGACGCCGTCCCAGGTGCTCGACTCATAGTGTTTGTTGACCTTGTTGACGGCATCGTCGACCTTGCTCATCAGGCGCTCCTCTGCTCACTGGAGCCCTTGGACCCCGCCGAACCGTTCAACAATTCCGCAATAGGCGGGGGCGCCCCGTCGGGGGCTGAAGGATCGACGCTTACACCGGGCAAACCCGTCCCGAGATCACGCGTGACTCCAGCGTGGGAGCGCGCGACAGCTATACCGGTCGTCTCCGCCGTCACGCGCGCCGCCGCGGGCAGCTGGGGGTGCTCAGTGATTTGGCCGTACGCGTAGAGTGCGTCGCGCAGGGTCTGCCGACCAGGTTCGCCCGCGGCAACCAGCAACAGCAATTCGTTGGCACGACGCTCGAAAACCAATTCACGCAGTGCTTCCGCGCTCGATACATCCGAGTGGACGCCCCCGACCGGAGCGTGGGCCACACCCATCTGACGTGAGCGCAAAGCCGCCGCCGTCCTGCTGTCGGCGGCGAGTATCTCGTCCCACCAGCCCGCCGGAACAGAGCGACCGGCGTACATCGCTTCGAAGATTCGTTGTCGCGCGGCGCGGTAGGCAGAAATGTCATGACCTTTGTCAGGGGCGGCGGCGCGAACCCGAGCATCCGCCACTCGGGCCAGTTCGAGACACTTTGCCCGTATCTCGTTGGGGGGCACCGCCTCCGCCTGTAGCAGCAATTCGTCCGAACCAGCCAGTGTCAAGCGATCGACAAGTCCGACACCAGGGGAAGTGAAGTCGACGGCGGTCTCGGCCGGCAAGACCCCGCCCTCGACAGCGACATCATGACCGAGCGTTGCGAGCAGGTCATCAGAGATGGCCGCAGACGAGACCATCGCCGTGATTCGAGCGCTCCTGAGCCGGCCTACCGAACCGAACTGCGCCAGCATCCGGGCAGGGTCCGCGGTGCTCTCCAGCGCCGCGGTGGCTCGCCGGGCCGCGTTGTCGAGCGCGGTGTCCCACTTCCACGGCAGAGTGACCTCCGACGGCAGGAACAAACCGGAAGGCAGCCAACCACGCCCCTCAGTGGAGGTCAGCAGAATGAGCGGTCCGACCGGAGTCCGCATCACCGCGACGGCCCATTCCAGGCCACGCGCCGATTCGTTTACCGCGGCGAGGGTACCGGCGAGCAAGGTACGGGCGAGTGCCAGATCTTCGTCGACCTGTACGCCCACCACCAACGACGGGAGGCCCCGCCTGTCTTCGGACGCGTGGGCCACCGACGCCAAGGGACCCATTGCCAAGGGCGTGGGCATCCCCATGGCCATGCCGGCTGCATGGACGGCAGCGGCCGCCGGTAGCGGATCAACGACCGGTGGCGCACTCGACCCGCTGACCGCACCGGCGACACTCTCCCGGTCACCGGTCATGCCTGTCAGGTCGCTCGGGCCGTCGACACCGGGGGACGCTACGGTCCAGTCGTCGGTGCCCGGCTCCGATCCGCCGAGCGAATGCGATGTCGCCCAGCCCGGCGCACCGATCCCGGTGGGTGTGGTGTCGTATGCCTGTGGCACCGAGGCGGCGGATGGCGAAAGCGACTGGTCGGCGCGTCCAACGTCACCGCCCGACACGACCGGCGGATCCGCCGCATCGGGTGAGAAGGTGGAAGGCCCGGGCAGCGGCTGGGTGCCGTTCGTGGGAGGCGGGTACCCGCTGCCTCCTGTCGGGGCCGCGTGATTCGCGGGCGCGCCGGGTGCCGGGCCGCCATGAGGCGCTCCGTCGGCGAAACGATTACCCGCGCCGCCGATGTGGTGTCCGCCGGACTGATCGGCGATCTCGAGCGCTCGCGCGGCGGCGATCAATTCGTCTCGCGACCGTTCATGGTTGGCAGCGAGGCGTTCGGCGGTGTCATGGCGCCTGTTGTAGTAGTCCACCAGAGCCGCTCGCACTGGATCGGCGATCATGCCGTAGGTGGGCTCGAAGTCGGCGAGCCACTCGTGCGGGATTTCACCCCACTTCCGGATGTTCGCGGCGGCCAGATCGTGCTGCTTCGCGATCGCGCGCAGCTGATCCGGCTCGACATCCAGGTAATTCGGCATGCTCGGTCGATCCCTCCCGCCAGCTATCTCAGGTTCATTGTTCCGCCTTCCCAAAGCTGGGAACCTGCTGGTCCGAAGCGTTTTCGGGCCGCCAGTCCCGCATGGCCTCCGAAAGCGGCCGCGGCACATTGTCGGTGTTGTTCATCGTGATGTGATATTGCCGCCGCGCGTCTTCCGTGCTCTCGGTGATGGCAGCCATGATTTCGACGGCCAGCTCACGACTCTCGAAGCGAGCGCAGGTTCCGGGTGCCAGATAGAGGTCGAGCAGCCGTCCGGTCGCGTCGACTTCGGGGATGACCAAGCCGCTCGGGGACGGTCGGCGCGCGACGATCCCGTCGGACCGTTCACGCATCGCGGCGATGCGGTGCCGCAACTCCCGCCCCAGGCCGAGTGCGGCACGCACGTTGGGGTGAATCTCTCGCATGGATCCTCACTCATCCGTCGGCAGGACGCCCGCCTGGACTGCGACTGACCGACGATCCTACTGGCTCGGCCGTCCGCGCAGCGGTCGTAGTCTTATCTGTCGTGGTGGGTCCCAGCCTCGTTTCGCACACAGCATCCGTCAGGGCCTGCACCGCCATTGCCGTGCTGAGTAGCCTGCGATCATCGGCGAATATCTCGCTGGTCGGCGTCCGTTGACCCGGAACGAGCAGGCCCATCGAGGCGGGCCAGCCGCCGTCCGGTAACTGCACCGCCAGCAGCGCCCGACAAAGCAGGGAGACGTAGCCGGATGCCCCTACACGCACGGCGGTGATCAGACGCTGAGCGGTGTCGAAGGATGACTCCACACCAGCAGCAAAGCTTCCGTCCGCCGGGCCGACACCTTCACTCAGGCGCTCCCGCTCCGCTTCGACGATTACCGCGGGTATGCCGCCGGACCGCGCCAGAAACGTCAAGTTGTGTGCTGCCACGTAAGCGTCCGAGTGCCACCAGAACGAATACCATCTGCCGTGGTCCCGGTGGCGGCTCACGATATGCGCGCGGATGAGCTCAACCGTGCGCTCGTCGCCGAGCGCCAGGAGGGCGAGCCCTGCCATGGGAGCAACTTCGTCGTGTTCCGCTGCCCATGAACCGAATACCGGCGACGGGAAGGTACGCACTCCACCGGACGGTGTGAGGTAGCTTCCGAAAAGCGCCGCCGCCATAGAAGATTCAGGATCGCGTGTGGCGACCAGTCGCACCACCCATGACGTCGTGTCGGCGTCACACGACACCGTTCGGTTGTATCCCCACCCGCCGGGCCGTTGCGAGTCACGCAACGCCGCAACGGCGCGGTCGAGAGCCATGGTACGGCGAGGATCGGGCGCGAGGATATCCTCGGCAACGTTCAGCGCGACACCCACACATCCGGTGATCCAGGATTCGGATCTGCCGGGCGGCAATTCGTAGTCGCGCCAATGACCGTCGGCATCTTGGTGGCTCACCAAGAACTCACACGCCGCGGCGACCATTTCGGTGACATCACTATCCACGACATCCTGCTTTCCCTCGGAGACCGCGACCGGCTACAGACCGCGACACACCCGAGTGCGCCCCCGGCGGCTATTCGGACACCGGTGGCGGGCTCCCGCCACACAGGCGACGTAGCGCCTCCGCCAATCGAAAGACATGCTGCTCCTCAGCAGAGCAGGGCCCAGAGAGCCTCAATTCCCAGAGATGGGAAGAACAAGGTGAGGGGCTGCACCCCTCAGTGAGAGAGTCTGCCGATATGGGTAGAAGTGCCGCTCCGCCGTCCGCAGGCCTCCTCCATGCCGGCCGATCCCGACGGTTTCGATGACTGGACCTGTCGGGGAATTCCTGGTCGATGTGGCCGATCGATTGTCGCCGGGCAGTGACCCAGCGACGATCCGGGCCATGATGGAACGAGCCTGTGGAGGCCGGCTCGATGCGCTGGGGCCGGATGGTCACCGGGCCAGCATGTTGACTATTTCCGGCGCTCCATTCGAAGCCAGTGTCAGCGGGGGCCGAGGGAAATTCACGCCTGCCATTCGCTACATCACCGAGACCGCGACGCAGGAGACACGGTTCGCCTCTCGTGTCGCCGCTCAGCTGGCCTCACTACGGGATCTCGTCGCATGGCTCCCGAACGGTGATGAGAGCGTGGTCGAGATGCTGCGGTCGTTTGTCACGACGCTGTATCCGGATCCGTCGAAGGTACCCGCACAGCATCGTTCCGCGACGTGGACGGGAATTGTCCATCATGCGGCGGCGCCACGCCATGCGGCGCGCCTCAAGGTTTACGGCGGTCTCAAAATCGTGCCGGGGGCACTGGACAGACTGTGCAATGCCTGGCCCGGCTTCGCAGGCTTGGTCACCGTGCCCGATCACGAGAAGCTCATCAGCCCTGTCGCCGCCGCGCTCGAGGTGGATGCACGCGGCGGCGTGAACCACAAGATCTACTTGAAGGCCCGATACGACGACGTAGCTGTGCCGATGAAACTGTCCCGCTATTTCGGGCATCCGGCCTGGGAGCTGCTGTCCGAGTTCGTCCGATGCGGCATCGACGCAGCCGACCTCCACCGGCACGACTGGTTCGTCTGCTGTTCGAGAAGTGCGAGCGGCACCGGTTTCGGGCTCTCATTGGGCTCGCGGAAACATACCGACCTCGGCGATCTCGTCAGCGAGCTCGCATCCCGCCACCACGGCAGCACATACGCCGTCGACGCGCTAGCCGAGGCCGCGCAATCGCGTGGTGCTGCCTGGCGCTACTCTGCGGTCGGACTGGGCTTCTCCACCGACCACGGCATCGACAAACTCAACGTTTACGGCACACCGACTTGGAGCGCCGCGCAGGCCACCGAGGCCTGAACGCAGACGAGTCCACCTGCTTCGCGATCCCCGGAGGATCACGGACCAGATGGACTCGTCGCCTACCGTCGAGGGAGCGCCCGAGTAGGCGCTCCCGCACAGGCCGGAGCGAACGACTTACACGTCGAAGTACAGCTCGAACTCGTACGGGTGCGGCCGCAGGTTCACCGGGGCGATCTCGCCTTCGCGCTTGAGGGTGATCCAGGTCTCGATCAGGTCCTCGGTGAAGACGTTGCCTTCGGTGAGGTAGTCGTGGTCCTGCTCGAGGCGATCGATGACCGACGCCAGGCTGGTGGGGGCCTGCGGGATGTTCTTGGCCTCCTCCGGCGGGAGCTCGTAGAGGTCCTTGTCGACCGGAGCCAGCGGCTCGATCTTCTTCTTGATGCCGTCCAGGCCTGCCATCATCATGGCGGCGAAGGCCAGGTACGGGTTGCCCGAGGAGTCCGGCGCGCGGAACTCGAGGCGCTTGGCCTTCGGGTTGTTGCCGGTGACCGGGATGCGGACCGCCGCGGAGCGGTTGCGCTGCGAGTACACCAGGTTGATCGGGGCCTCGTAGCCGGGGACCAGGCGGTGGTAGGAGTTCACCGTCGGGTTGGTGAACGCCAGCAGCGACGGCGCGTGGTGCAGGATGCCGCCGATGTAGTGCCGCGCCAGGTCGGACAGGCCGCCGTAGCCGGCCTCGTCGTGGAACAGCGGCTTGCCGTCCTTCCACAGCGACTGGTGCACGTGCATGCCCGAGCCGTTGTCGCCGAACAGCGGCTTCGGCATGAAGGTGACGGTCTTGCCTTCCTGCCACGCGGTGTTCTTGACGATGTACTTGAACAGCTGCAGGTCGTCGGCCGCGGCGAGCAGGGTGTTGAACTTGTAGTTGATCTCGGCCTGACCGGCGGTGCCGACCTCGTGGTGGCCGCGCTCCAGCTCGAAGCCGGAGTTCTGCAGGTTGGTCGAGATCTTGTCGCGCAGGTCGACGTAGTGGTCGTAGGGCGCGACGGGGAAGTAGCCGCCCTTGTTGCGGACCTTGTAGCCGCGGTTACGGGTGCCGTCCGGGTTGAACTCCGCGCCGGTGTTCCACGAGCCGGAGACCGACTCGATCTCGTAGAACGCGCCGTTCATGGCCGAGTCGTAGCGGATCGAGTCGAAGATGTAGAACTCCGCCTCGGGGCCGAAGTACGCGGTGTCGGCGATGCCGGTGGAGCGCAGGTACTCCTCCGCCTTGCGCGCGACGTTACGCGGGTCGCGGCTGTAGGCCTCCCGGGTGAACGGGTCGTGCACGAAGAAGTTGAGGTTCAGCGTCTTGGCGGCGCGGAACGGGTCGACGCGCGCGGTGGAGAAGTCGGGCAGCAGCAGCATGTCCGACTCGTCGATGGACTGGAACCCACGGACGGAGGAGCCGTCGAACGCTAGCCCTTCTTCGGCGAGGTCGGTGGTGAAGGCCTTTCCCGGGATCGAGAAGTGCTGCTGCACACCGGGCAGGTCGCTGAACCGGATGTCGACGTACTCGATGTCCTCATCAGCGATGTATTTGATGACCTCGTCGGCCGTGCTGAACGTCACTTGTTCTCCTTACGGATCGGTTCCCAGCCAGTGTCGCTTGCATGGGTTCGTCGCGACCAGACGCTATGGATGCCGTGTTTCCCTGCAGTCAAGGCTGTGTTTCGCCGGTGTTACACGTGCGTCAGGCAGCGTGGTGCTGACCACCCGGACTCGAAATGCATGGTAGTCCTGCCCCCGCCGCGGCGCTCGCCGACGCTGAACTGGCGCTTATGCGGTCCCGGCCGCCGGTTCGGCCGCGCCTATCCTGGGTGCATGGCACGCATCACCGGCTCTTGGCTCTCCGGACCCCCGGCCGACTCCGGCGGCCCGGCAACCTCCGAGTTCCCCGGTGCACAACTCGGCCTGCCGAAGACCGGAGCGGGCTCGCTGGCCGGCATGGGCCGCCGCATCGCCGCCCTGTTCGTCGACTGGCTGATCGCGCTGGGCATCGCGGCGCTGATCACCCGCAGCGGGTCGGCGTCGAGCCTGACACTGCTGATCTGGTTCGTCATCGGCGTGGGCGCGGTCACACTGTTCGGCTTCACCCCGGGTCAGTACTTCCTGCGGCTGCGGACGGTCCGCATCGACGCCGCGGCGCCGGTCGGCTTCGTCCGCGCGCTGGCCAGACAGGTGCTGCTGCTGTTCGTGGTGCCCGCGCTGTTCACCGACGCCGACGGCCGCGGAATGCACGACCGCGCGACCGGTACCGCGCTGGTGCATTCACGCTGAGCCGCCCGGCATCAGGCCCGCCGGCACCGCGTCACCCCCGTTAGGCTGCGCCGGTGTCGTTGAATCCGGTGATGCTCGTCGCCCGTTTCCTGCTCGAGCTCGTCGCTGTGGCCTCGTTCGGCGTCTTCGGCTGGCGGGCGTTCGAAGAGCCGTGGAGTTTTCTCCTGGTGGTGGCGCTGCCGGTAGGTGCGGCAGTCGTCTGGGGAACCTTCGCGGTGCCCGGCGACCCCAGCCGTGACGGGCGGGCGAGAGTCGCCGTGTCCGGCTCCACGCGCCTGGTGATCGAACTGTCGGTGCTCGGCGGCGGGGCGCTCGCGCTGCAGTTGGCGGGGCTGCCGCACTGGGGATTGACGCTCGCCGTGCTGGTGATCGTCTATCACGCGCTGGCCTACGACCGAGTCGTCTGGCTGGTCACCCGTGATTCGGCGACGCGGCGTCGACCGTAGTCCGCCGAAGCGGTCGAAAGGCCCGGTTTGCCTGGAACGGGCTCTTTCCGGTCAGCGGCGGCGGATGGTCCGCTGCACTCCGCGCATCTTGGCGCCCGCGGGCATCGGCCCCTTCGGCAGGGCGGGCCCGCTGCGCGCGCTGAGCGCGGAAAGCCGGCCTTCGATGAGGTCCATGCGTTTGGTGTCGATGTTGCGCGGCAGCTTGGTGAGGTAGCGCTGCAGGTCCTTGAGCGGAATCTGGCCTTCGTCGTTGCCGATGACGACGTCGTAGATCGGAGTGTCGCCGATCAGCCGGGCCGTGCGCTTCTTCTCCTGGGCGAGCAGCGACTTGACCCGTTGCGGGGCGCCTTCGGCGACCAGCACCACGCCGGGCAGGCCGATCACCCGGTGCACCGCGTCCAGCTGCGTGGTGGCGGCGACGCCGTTGCTCACCCGCCACTTGCCCTGGAGGTTGTCCAGCACCCAGGCCGCGGCGCCCGCCTGGCCCTCGGCCTTGCGGTAGACGCTCTTCTGCACCCGCCTGCCGAAGATGATGAACGCAGCCAGCGCGCCGAGCACCACGCCGAGCGGGACGAGGAACCAGGTCAGCCCGAAGATCAGGCCGATCACGACGAAGACGGCGGTGATGCCGACCATAGCGCCGATCATCAGCGGCAGCAGCAGCTTGTCTTCCTTGCGCTGCATCTGGAACGCCTGCCACAGCTGTTTGCGGCGTTCTCTCGACTGCTGCTTGCGGGCCGCTTTCGCCGCGGCCTTCGCTTCCTTGGTGGGCTTACCTGCTGCCATGTCTCTCAGAATAGTGCCCAGGTAGTCGCGGCTTGCCGCCGGACAGCGGCCCTACCGGGCTACCCACGGCGCGCGATCGGACCGAGCACGGTGAGATCCAGGTCGCCGGACGCCTCGGTCCAGCCCATCGCCCGCAACTCGACCGGGGCCGCGACCCCGAGAGCGTCCCGCAAGCCGACGGCCACCGAGCGAGCGAACTCGAGCAAGCTGTTCGGCGCGATCGGCCAGAAGAGGGTCCTGGTCCAGTTGTCGGCGTCGCGCCGCACGGCGGGCTCGTGCCAGCCCAGTGCGCGCAACGCCTGCGCGGCGGTCTCCGGGATGGGATCGGTCAGGTAATGATTCCCGGCCAGTTCGGCGGACAATTTGATGTCGTATTGGACAAATTGGACATAGCGATTTCCCGGGGCGGCGATGATCAGGGTCGCCCGGGAGGGCAGCTCCGCAAGACAGTGCGCCAGTGCTTGCACGAACCGTTCCCAGTCCGCGGTTTCCGGCTCGCTCATTCTTCCCCCGGGTATTCGCACTGGCCTGATCATACGCCGCGCCGCCGGGAACACCAGACGGAAATCGTTGCGTCGCCGAGTGGTTCGCTCCGGTGCGTGTCCGGACGCCGTATCCGGCTTCGTCCCTCCCGAAACCATGCTTACCTGCGGCATCTTCATCGTGGACCTGGCGTCGAGGCGGATACCGCAGCGTCCGTTCACGATCGCCGGACAGCGTCCACGACCCACGCGCACAGTCTTACCCACGACAGTCCGGCGAAGCCGCCGTAGAACCCGGCACGGAATGCACTGTCGGGATCCCGATCGGTTCCCGCGGACACCATTCCTTCGCCTGCGGAAAACGCGGGCTCGGAAACGAAAAGGCAATTGCTGCCGTGTTTTCGCGGCGTGGTCTCACACAATGATCTGTCCGACCGACCATCTGTCCGACCGACGTCACCGCGGGAGTGCGCGATTCACCCGGATCGGGCCCGGCTGCTACGAGCACGTGCCGCGTGGCGTCTGCGGCGGGTGAACGGCCGGTCGTTCCGATCTGCCGGTTCGGGCTGATGCCCGGCGATCGGCTCGGCGACACAGCCGCAACCGTATCGAGCACTCCCGAGTCGATCGCGACCGCGCCGGGAACGGATTCCCAGCGGAGCGCACCGCGCTGCTCACCTCGCTGTCCCCGGGCGGTGTCAGCTTCCCCGACGTGTGCGCTGACCCGCCCGGATGAACACCGTATGGCGTCTGCCCGGCTACTGGACGACTACCCCGATTCCGGGGGCTGGACGGCCGTGCGGGCACACTCGATAGTCCTATGGTGACCGACCGCGCCGTCCTGTCCCGTGCCCTGTGCGGCCTGCTGTTGCTGCTGGCCGCGTTCACCCCGGTGACCGCCGCCGCCGAACCGCTGCCGGTGCCCTACCAGTGGAAGCAAGCGTTCATCGACAGCGCGGACGGCACCCGCCTGCACGCGGACATCCTGCGGCCGGCCGGTGTCCCGGACGACGCCCGCACACCTGTGGTCCTCACCGTCAGCCCGTATCGCGCGCACCTGGCGTACTTGAGCGAACCGCGCCTGACCGGGGGACCGTCCACCGACAACCTCACCGCCGAACTCTTCCTGAACGCGGGCTACACCTACGTCGTCGTCGACCTGCGCGGATTCGGCGGCTCCAACGGCTGCCCGGACTTCGGCGGGCCCGGCGAACGCGCGGACGTCGCCGCGGCCGTGGAATGGGCGGCGAGCAGGCCGTGGTCCACCGGCAAGGTCGGGTTGTTCGGCACCTCGTACGAAGCCTGGACCGGGCTGATGGGCCTGGCCGCCGCGCCGAAGGGTCTCGCCGCGGTGGGCGCGTTCGAGCCGGTCGTCGATCCCTACGCCTACCTGTACATGCAGGGCGTCTCGTGGAAGTTCTCGGGCAAGCCGATCACCGAGAGCGGCGTGCGCCCCGCCGATTTCGCGGGGCTGGAGCACTTGCTCATCGCCTCCACCCCGCCGCGTCCGGAAGACTCCGGCGAATACCAGGCGAACGCGACGCAGATGCCGTGGCAGTGCTATCAGGGATACCTGGCCGAGATCGGCGACCACAACCCCGGCACCGCGTTCTGGCGCGACCGCGACCTCGTCGCGCGACTGCGCGGCAACACTATCCCGGTGTTCCTCGGCCAGGGTTTCGTCGACTACAACACCCGCGCCTACCGCGTGTTCGATCTGTGGAACGAACTCGGCCCCGGCGAGCACCGGGCCTGGTTCGGCCAGTGGGGACACCGCACCTGCCACGACAAATGCGGCACACCGCACTTCGACACCGAGTTGCTGGCGTTCTTCGACAAGCACGTCGCGGGCCGCGCCGTCGAGGTGCCCGGGCCGCGGATCACCGTCGGCCAGTTCGACGGCCGCTGGCGCGCGGAGACCGCCTGGCCGCCCGCCGACGCGCGGCGGGTCCCGGTCGAGCTGCGGACCGGCAGCTACACCGACCGCGGGCTGGTCCCCGGACCCGACCGGGAACTGTGGTCGGTCTCCGCGCCGCTGACCGCGGACCAGCACCTGTCCGGCATCCCCACAGCCACCCTTCGGCTGAGCGGCCCGGCGAACGCGACGGTCGCGGTCGAGCTCTACGACATCGCCCCTGACCTGCGCGCGACGGTCATCACCCGCGGGATCGCCCCGGTGAGCGACACCGCCGAGGTCCGGCTGCTCGCGCAGGACTGGCCGATCGCGGCCGGCCACCGGATCGGCGTGCGGGTAACCGACGTGGTCGACGACGTGTGGTCGCACTCCCCCGCCTTCGCTCCGGTGACGGTGTCCTCCGCGCGCGTCGACCTGCCGCTGCTGACCGGAACGCGTCGTCCCGAGCTGGCCGGTGGGCTCAGCGAGGGCATCGTGAAGTGGCGAAACGAGAAGACGATCGCCCTCGACCCGAGCATGTTGAACAATGCAACGGTGCCCATGAATCTGCCCGACCGCACCGGTGACCGATGACGGAGCCGGTCGACGACCCGACCGCCGAACGCCTCGCCGCCGCGCTCCGGTGCGCGACGGTGTCCACCGACGACCCGCGCGACGCCGACAGCGCGGCGTTCGAGCGCCTCGACGCGCATCTGCGGGCATCCTTCCCGCGCGTGCACGCCGAGCTCGAGCTGCAGCGGTTCGCGCACAGCAGGCTCTACCGCTGGCCCGGCGTCGAGCCGGACCGGGTGGCCGCGATCCTGCTCGCCCACCAGGACGTGGTGCCGGTGGACGACGCCCAGCGCTGGACCCATCCGCCGTTCGCGGGCGTGGTCGACGACGAATTCATCTGGGGCCGGGGCGCGATCGATGACAAGAGCCGCGTGCTGGCCATCCTGGAGGCCACGGAGTCCGCGCTCGCCGCGGGATTGCGGCCCCGGCACACCGTCTACCTGGCCTTCGGGCACGACGAGGAGGTCTTCGGCGGTGACGGGGCCGAGCGCATGGCCGGTCATCTGCGGCAGGCGGGCGTGCGGGCGGATCTGCTGCTGGACGAGGGCGGGGTGATCACCGCGGGCGTCGTCGACGGCGTGCGGCAGCCGGTGGCGACGATCATGCTCGGCGAGAAGGGCTACGCCACGGTCCGCTTGTCGGTCACCGAGGTCGGCGGGCATTCGTCCATGCCGGGCAAGCAGACGGCGGTGGGCCGGATCGCGCGGGCGGTGGCCCGCATCCAGGACCATCCGATGCCGCTGCGCCTGACCCCGGTGATCGCGGACATGCTGGACCGGGTGCGCGAGGTCATGCCTGCCCCGCGGCGGCGTCTGCTCGGTCTGGCGCGTGTCGCGGCACCGGTGGTCGCCCGGGTGATGGCTGCCCAGCCGCAGACCGAGGCCATGGTGCGCACCACCACGGCGCCGACGGTGATCCGCGGCGGCGTGCGCGCGAACGTGCTGCCCCAGCGTGCCGAGGCCATGGTGAACTTCCGCATCCTGCCTGGTGACACGGTCGCCTCGGTGCTGGCGCACTGCCGCAAAGTCGTGCGGGACAACGGGATCCACTTCGAGCTGATCGGCATGTCGTCGGAGCCGTCGCGGATCACCGGGCCCGGTCCCGCCTTCGACCTGATCGCGGGCCTCGCCCGCGCCGTCGTCCCCGGCATCGCGGTGACCACCGGCATCGTGCCCGGCGCGACCGACTCCAGGCACTACGACGACCTGGCGGGCACCCGGTGCAATTTCGCGCCGATCGTGCTGGACGAACGCGACCTGGCCTCGATCCACGGAACCGACGAACGACTGTCTCGGGTCAACTACGCTCGACTCATCGAGTTCAATCGGCGACTGATCGAGCATTTCGCGACGCTCGGCGCGCCATCGACGTCAGGAGCGCCAGGCATGACGACCGAGCCGACGGCGGGCGACGCCACGCCCACCGAGCTGCCCGCGATCCGCACCGAATCCGGTGAGTTCGACGGAATCGGCAGCGGAGTCGCCTGGCGGGCGTGGCTGCCGGAGGGCGCCGCGCGGGGCGTGATCGTCCTGGTGCACGGCGTGGCCGAGCACTCCGGCCGCTACGCGCACGTCGGGCAGCGGCTGGTCGCGGCCGGTTTCGCGGTCTACGCGCTCGACCACATCGGGCACGGGAAGTCCGCGGGCGGCAAGGCCAACATCGGCTCCATGGCCGCCGCCGCCGACAACGTCGCCGCGATGCTCGACATCGCGAGCCGGGAGCAGCCCGGCGTGCCCCGTTTCCTCGTCGCGCACTCGATGGGCAGCCTGATCACCTTGTATCTGGCCACCCGCGCGCCGATCGACGTGGCGGGCATCGTGCTGTCCGCCCCGCCGCTAGACATCCCGGCGGGCAATCCGGTGCAGCGCAAGCTCGCACCGGTGTTGAGCCGGTTCACCCCGAATCTGGGTGTGCTGAAGCTGGATTCGTCGCAGATCAGCCGCGATCCGGCGGTGGTCACCGCCTACGACAACGATCCGCTGGTCTACCGGGGCAAGCTGCCCGCCCGCACCGGCGCGGAGATGCTGAGCGCGACGGATACCGTCAAGCAGCGGCTGGCACGGCTCACCGTGCCGGTGCTGGTGCTGCACGGCACCGCCGACGCGATCGCCGCGCCGTCGAGCTCAGATCTCATCGAGCGCGGCGCGGGGTCGGAGGATCTCACGGTGATCCGCTACGAGGGCCTCTACCACGAGGTGTTCAACGAGCCGGAGCAGCAGAAGGTGCTCGACGATGTCGTCGGCTGGCTGGAAGCGCACCTTACCGAAAAGTAGTATTCATCCATGAGTACCACCGGATCCATCGCGTTCATCCGCGCCAGCTGGCACAGCTCGATCGTCGAGAAGGCGTACGAGGGCTTCCGCACCGAATACGCCGACCTCGGTTTCGATCCCGCCGGCATCGACGTCTACGAGGTGCCGGGCGCCTTCGAGATCCCGCTGCACGCCAAGCGCTTGGCGCACTCCGGCCGGTACGCGGCGATCGTCGCGTCGGCGCTGGTGGTGGACGGTGGTATCTACCGGCACGACTTCGTGGCTTCGGCGGTGATCGACGGACTGATGCGGGTCCAGCTGGACACGGACGTGCCGGTGTTCTCGGTCGTGCTCACCCCGCACCACTTCCACGAGCACAGCGAGCACGTCACGCACTTCACCGAGCACTTCCGCACCAAGGGCGCCGAGGCGGCCCGCGCGCTGGCCGGCACGCTCAGCTCGCTGCGGTCGCTGCCGGTGTAGCGCCTACCGGAACTTGGCCAGGCAGGCGCTTTCGCCGTCCAGCACGCCGGTGCGGAACGCCTCCAGCCGCTGGTAGCCGCTCGGCACGACCTTGCCGTTCACGTCGGCGGCCGCCGAGCCGTCGGCGAGCAGGCCGGAGACCGCTTCGTCCAGATCGCCCGCGGACAGGTGCGGGTCGCTGCCCGGCTCGCTGAGTCTGGTGGTCGCCACGCCGCTGAGGCAGGCGGTGCGCAACCCGGCCGTTTCCGCGCCGGTCAAGGGCAGCTTCCGATCCTGTTGCACCGCAAGCGCATACCGCGACACGAAAACGACGAACGCGTTGTAGTCACCGTCCACGACCGCCGACAGCGGGTCCTCACCCGCCATCGGTCCGCCGCGGCGGGCCAGCGCGGGGACGTCGGTGCCGATCCGGTTCGCGCCCGGGCAGTAGGACACCGGCCGGGTGAGGGTGACGCCCGAGCAGGTGCGGCCGACGCCGGCGTAATCGAACAGCGGCGGCCGCGTGACCGGGAAGATCTGCGCCAGCGCCTTGCTCAGGCTGGTCAACGCGGCGGCATCCACCGGCAGCTGCGCCTGCTCCTCGCCCGGCTCGAAGGTGGTGGGGAGATTGCCGCGACGCTGGGCGATCTCCTTCCTGGTGATCTTCTTGCACCCGTCGGCGCCGTCGGTGTAGCCGAGCTGCACCGCGGTCACCCGCTCGAACGCCGACCCGTGCACGTTCTCCGGGTCGTTCGGGTCGCGGTCGCGCACGGCCACCGTCGCGCCGAGCACCGCGTTGAGCCCTTCGGTGGTGTTGAGCGTGAAATGCGCCGAATCTCCCTCCGCCACATGACGCAGGAAGACACCGGCGAGGCAATCGGCCTGCTGTTCCTGCACGAGCGGCGGGGTGAGCAGACCGGCTAGCTCGGCCCGCCCCTGGATGGCGTGCCCGTACTCGTGGGCGAGCACCATCACCACGGCCATCTCGCCGTACTTCTGCACCAGTTTCGGCAACAAGACACCCCGGTCCCAGCCGATGGTGTGGTCTCCGCCGCAGTAGGCGGCGTTGACCACCTGGTAGGTGTCGGACTTGCAGAACTTGACCGACTGCGTTCTGGGCGCCTTGGCGTCCCACGAGATATACCTCGCCACCGGTCTGAACGTGCCGGGGAAGTGCGCGGGATACTCGGCGGCCCAGAAGTCCTGCACGTCGGCGATGGCATTGAGCGCCAGCTTGTCGATGGCGCCGCCGTCCCCGTTCTCCGCCGTGAGCGGTGCGTCCGGCACGCCCTTGCGCGGGCCGTTCGGGCCGGTGGCCGTCATCGATCCGGCCAGCTCCCAGGTGTCTGCCGGGGGCGAGACCTGCTGCGCCGCAGGGTCGTTCGCACCTGTGGCGCAACCGGCGAGCACCGCGGTCACCACCGCCAGCACCGCCACCACACCGAATCGCTTGTTCTTCCGCATCGACCCGCCTCCCCGGTACCGCGTCTCGGGCCCGCCGAGCGCTCACATCGTAATCGCCACGAACGCGTTTCGCGCATCACCGCGTTCGCGCTCAGGAACCGCAAGGCGCAACCTCTTCGCGGAGGTGGACGCTGCTCGACGAGCCGCACGCCGACCCGGGGCACTTCAGGGGAATGCGACACCGCGGTCGGCGGGCGGACCCGGGTCACCGCAGGCGGATGCGGCAGATCAGCGCTCGGTGGTCGGAACCGGGGACGGAAAGGGTGTGCAGCTGTTCGGCGGTGGCGTCGGCCAAGAGGATGTGGTCGATGCCGATCACCGGGCCCCAGCGGCGGTCCTCGGGAAACGTGGGCAGCAGGCCCGCCCCGGTCTGATCGGCGGCCGAGGCGAAGCGGCCGCGCAGGAGATCGCGATAGGCCGCGTGATCGCGGGTCGCGTTGAAGTCGGCACCGACGATGGCGGGACCGGGATGCGCGTCGAGGATTTCGCGAATCCTGCGCATCTCCGCCTGCCATGCGGGGAAGTCGAACGGCGGCGGGACCGGATGGAAGGCGAAGACGGTGATCGGCCCTCGTTCCGGGTGATCCAGCGTCGCGGAGACATTGTTCAGCACGAAGCCGTCGTATTTCCTGCTGTCCCGCAGCGGGTGCCTGCTGAAGATGCCGGTGCCGCCACCGCCGTCACGGGTGGGTTCGGCGTAGTGATGCGGCAATTCGGCGAGCAGGCCCGCACCCGCCAGGCGTTCGAGCGCGGCGCCGGTCAGCTCGTCGACCGTCAGCACGTCGACCCGGTTGTGCCGCACCGCGCGCACCACCGCGGCCGGATCGGCCCCGCCGAACAAGATATTCGACTGCATGACGGTCATCTCCGGACCGCTCGCCGCCCGGCTCTCCGGCACGAACGCGGGCACCAGCGTCCAGAACACCGCCGCGGCAAGCACACCGGCCACGGCCGCACTGCGCCACCCACGCGCGATCAGCAACAACACCAGGCCGACGAACGCCCCGACCATGAAGTACGACGCCCCCGACGCGAGCAGTACCAGCCCGCGCCGCTGCCATGCCCCGAAATGCAGCACGATCCCGAGGGCGCCCGCGGTTACTGCGCACCACCCCACACCGAGCAACGCCCGGTCCATCCATTTACGCATGCGGTCGAGCCTAGGCACCGTCTTCGAAGAGCCGGTGTAGCGCAGGTGTGGATTCTGTGCGCTCGGGCGAGATGCGCCGCACGTCTACACTGGCTCACTACTGCCGACGACGTGACGGGGTCGAGAATGTACGTCGAGGAATTCCGCGCGAAGGGACCGCTCACAGCCGCGATCGCCGAAGACCTGGCCGTGACTCCGGGGGTGTCCCGTTCGTCCATCACGATCAGCAGTAACGGGCGCAGCGTGCACGCGCCCGTCCTGCCGTGGTGCTGGGATGTCCTGCGGATCGAGTCCGGCGACCTGGTCACCGTGACGACCGCGCACGGGCTCGGTGACGAAGACCGGCCGGCCATCAGCCGGTTCGTCGATCGCTTCCAAGCCTTGACCGGCGGGGCGATTCCGAGTCGCACACCCGGCGCTCGGAGTTCGGCAGGCGAGCGCGCGTTCGGCGTGCTCGGCCTCGGCGGGAGGCCGCTGCCCCACGCGGATCTCGGCCCTCCTTAGCACGACCAACCCGGTGGTGGGCCATTCGGCGGCGGCATACCAGCGCAACGCATCCGAACTCCTAGGCGGTGCGGTCCGAACCGGCGAACACCGGACTGATCGTGCCGCGTTCAACGCCTCACGACGAGCCCCGTCTCATCAACTCGCTCAGTCCCGCCGTGTCCGTCGTCAGCGATCCCCCGGCGAACTCCAAGGTGGCGTGCGATCTTTCGGCAGCCGCATGATGACCGGCTCCACAGGCGTCGGTGACGATGATCGGCAGATAGCCCAGATCCAGGCTGTGCCGGACGGTCGGCTCGATGCCCACCTCCATCGCGATGCCCGCCACGGCGTAGGTGTCGATGCCGCAGTCGCGCAGAGCGAAATCCAGCGGGGTCGCCGCGAAGGCCGACATGGTGATCTTGTCGAACACCACCTCGTCCGGACCGGGCGTCAGCTCGGGCACCAGGTGGAATTGCGGCGAACCCTGCGGGAAGCTCGAGCGCACGGCCGCCGGGTCGTCCACCCGCTGCCAGGACATGGCGGTGCGCAACTGGGCGACGCCCGACGCCGCGACCGGCAATGACATGTGTCGCGTGTAGAAGACCCGGAAGCCGCCCGCCCGCGCGGCGTCACGCAGCCGCACGCACGCGCGCACGATCTCCTCACCGCCGGGGATCTGCCGCACGATGCCGACCTGCATGTCGTAGATGAGCAGCGCCATCCGCGCGGGATCGCAGGCGTCCGGCACGGTCTGCGGGATGCGCAAGCCGAATGCGTGCCGCATGCTCACGCGGTCCGGTCGTAGGGTTCGGCGACGTCCACGGCCGGGTCCATCAACGCCTCCAGCGGCAAGGGAGCCTGCACCGGGACGAACGTCCAGTCCAGGTACCCGGCCTTGGTGAGCGGGAAGTCCGCGACGTACTTGCGGGCCTCCTCGACGCTGTCGACCTCGAACACGATGACCACCCCGGGCTCGTCCGCGCGAGCGTAGTTCTCCCGGACGATGCCCGCCTTCCACAGTCGCCACACATTGGCGACTTCCTCGGGCAGATACGGGTTGATCGTCTCCAGGGTGACGCCGGGCTTGAATCGGTCGAAAACGATGACCTTCATAGAATTTCGCTCCAAGTGCGCGTGTGGTTTCCGGTGAACGGCATCCATGGAAGCGCGACGATTACAGTGTTACAAGAACGCACTTTTCGGTGAGTACTCGGAGGACAGGTGCCCGGCAAGCGCTACAACTGCGCCGTGGAGGTGACCGTCGACCTGATCGGCGGCAAGTGGAAGCCGGTGATCCTGGCCCACTTGAAGGAGGGAGTGCACCGCTACGGCGAGCTGCGCAGGCGGATGCCGGCGACCAGCGAGAAGATGCTGGTGCAGCAATTGCGCGAACTGGAAGCCGACGGCCTGGTCCGGCGCACTGTCTACGACACGGTGCCGCCGCAGGTCGAATACACCCTCACCGACGAAGGCAGCACCCTGGTTCCCGTCCTCACCGCCCTCTACGACTGGGGCGAGCAACGGGCGACCCGCGCCGGGCTCACGCTCGAGTCGTGAATCCGGCAGCCGGAGCCGCGCGAGAACCGGCGCGGAGCGCGGCTCAGGCGCCGAAGACCCGTTCGACGACAGCTTTGGCGCGCCGCGTGACGCGCATGTAGTGGTCGAGGAATTCGCTGCCGTCGTCGTTGGGCCATCCCGCGACGCGGGCGACCGCGGACAGGAGGCGGCCGGGGGCGGGCAGCTGGTCGGTGGGCTTGCCGCGCACCAGCACCAAGGCGTTGCGGGCGTTGGTGGCCGTCAGCCACGCGTCCCGCAGCAGCGCCACATCCTGCGCGTCCAGCAGTCCGGTGCGCTCGATCACATTCAGCGCCTCCAGCGTGGAGGTGTTGTGCAGGCCGGGCACCTCGTGGGCGTGCCGCAGCTGCACCAGCTGGACCGTCCACTCGATGTCGGCCAGTCCCCCGCGTCCCAGCTTGGTGTGTGTGGCCGGATCGGCGCCGCGGGGCAGCCGCTCGGCGTCCACCCTGGCCTTGATCCGCCGGATCTCGCGCACCGCCTCGGCCGACACCCCGCCCTCCGGGTAGCGCACCTTGTCGATGACGTGCAGGAAACGCACCCCGAGTTCCTCGTCACCGGCCACCTGGTGGGCGCGCAGCAGCGCCTGCACCTCCCAGGGTTGCGCCCATTGCTCGTAGTACGCGGCGTACGCGGCCAGCGTGCGCACCAGCGCGCCGTTGCGCCCTTCCGGCCGCAGCCCGGCGTCCACGTGCAGCGGCGGATCGGTGCTGGGCGCGCCGAGCAGCTGCTGCACCCGGTCGGCCACCCCGATCGCCCACTTCACGGCCTTGGTCTCGTCCTCGCCCTGGCGCGGGTCGCAGACGAACAGCACGTCCGCGTCGGAGCCGTAGCCCAGTTCCATGCCGCCGAGCCGCCCCATGCCGATCACGGCGATGTCGGCGGGCGCGGGCGCCCCCCGCTCCGCTTCGCCCGCCCGGATCACCGCGCGCAACGACGCCTCCAGCACCGCGACCCATACCGACGACAGCGCCCGGCACACCTGGGGCACATCGAGCATGCCGAGCAGATCGGCCGACGCCACCCGCGCGAGCTCGTGCCTGCGCAGCGAACGCGCCGCGGCCACCGCTCGTTTCGGGTCGTCGTAGCGAGCGGCGGCGGTGAGGATGCCGCGAGCCACCTCGTCGGGCTGCGGACCGAGCAGCAGCGGGCCGCCGGGACCGTCGGCGTACATCCGGATCGTCTCGGGCGCGTTGATCAGCAGATCGGGCAGGTACTCCGAAGAGCCGAGCACGATCATGAGCCGCTGCGCGATCGCCCCCTCGTCGCGCAGCTCGCGCAGAAACCAGATCTGGTCGGCGAGCCCTTCCGACACCCGGCGGTAGGCCAGCAGGCCCGCATCGGGATTCGGTGTCTCGCCGAGCCATTCGAGCAGCGTCGGTAGCAGCAGGGCTTGGATGCGGCCTTTGCGCGACACCCCGCCGGTCAGGGCCTTCAGGTGGCCGAGGGCGTGCTCCGGCGCCGCGTAGCCGAGCGCGGCGAGCTGCCGGATGGCGGCTTCGGGGCTCAGGCGCAGCGCATCGGGTTCCATGCGCACCACCGATTCCAGCAGCGGCCGGTAGAACAATTTGGCGTGCAAGCGCCGCACGCGCACCGCGTTGCGGCGGATCTCGCTGGTCAGCACACCCACCGCGTCCTGCCTGCCGTCCGGCCGCATGTGCGCGGCACGGGCCAGCCAGCGCATGCCCTCCTCGTCGTCGGCGGCGGGCAAGGTGTGGGTGCGACGCAGCCGCTGCAGCTGCAGGCGGTGTTCCAACAGCCGCAGGAATTCGTACGACGCCGTGAGATTGGCCGCGTCGTCGCGGCCGACGTACCCGCCCGCGGCCAGCGCGGTCAGCGCCTCGACGGTGCCCTGCACGTGCAGCGTCTCGTCCACCCGCCCGTGTACCAGTTGCAGTAGCTGCACGGCGAATTCGACGTCCCTGAGGCTGCCGCGCCCCAATTTCAGTTCGCGTTCCCGCAGGTCGGCGGGTACCAGATCCTCCACGCGGCGGCGCATCGCCTGCACCTCGGCGACGAAATCCGGACGCTCCGAGGCCGACCACACCATGGGCATCAGCGCGGCGCGGTACTGCTCGCCGAGCGCGAGATCGCCGGTGGCCGGGCGGTTCTTCAACAGCGCCTGGAACTCCCAGGTGCGCGCCCACCGCTTGTAGTAGGCGATGTGCGAATCCAGCGTCCGCACCAGCGCACCGGCTTTGCCCTCCGGTCGCAGCGCCGCGTCGACCTCGAAGAACGCCTGGCTCGCCACGCTCATCAGCTCCGCGGCCAAGCGTGTGGCGGTGGCGTCGGCGGGCTCGGCGACGAACACCACGTCGACGTCGCTGACGTAGTTCAGCTCGCGCGCACCGCATTTGCCCATCGCGATCACGCCCAGCCGCACCGGCACCGGCTCGTCCTTGCAGACCCGGGCCACCGCGACCGCCAGCGCCGCGGTCAGGGCGGCGTCGGCAAGGTCGGTGAGCTGCCTGCCGACCACCTGATAGGGCAGCACGGGCTCGTTCTCCACCGTCGCCGCCAGATCCAGCGCGGCCAGCAGCATCAGATGATCGCGGTACCGCTTGCGCAGCGACGCCACCACTTCGGGCCCCGAGACCCCGGCGCGGAACAGCAACGGGGCCGCGTTGGGCCCTCGCTCGGGTTCGGCCTCGACGACGGCCAGCAGATCGGCGATCAGCTCGTCGCGGACCGGTAGCTCCTTGCGCCGCAACCCCTCCCACGCCGACGGCGCCGCGACGAGATGGTCGCCGAACGCGCTGGACGAGCCGAGCAGCGCGAACAGCCTGCCCCGCAACGCCGTATCGGTGCGGATCGCCGAATCGACGGCGTCCCATCCGTCGCCGATGCTCTCGCGCAGGCGCATGAGCGTGCTCAACGCGAGGTCGGCGTCCGGCGCGCGGGACAGCGACCACAGCACGGGGATGCTCTCGACGTTGTCCCACCCCAGATCGCGCAGCGACGCGGCAGCCGACGGCTCGAGCAATCCGAGCCGACCGACACCAGGGACGACGGAGCGCGCAGACGGGGGCCGGACCATGGTTCTCAAATTACCCGGCCGCGACCGGGGGCACGCCGCCCCGGGGCATCGCTCGTATTACAACCCCAGGTATTCCTTCAGCTCGAACGGCGTGACCTGGCTGCGGTAATCCGCCCACTCCCGGCGCTTGTTGCGCAGGAAGAAGTCGAACACATGCTCGCCGAGGGTCTCGGCGACCAGTTCGGAGCGCTCCATCGCCTGCAGCGCCTCGTCCAGGGTGCCGGGCAGCTCACGGAAGCCCATCGCTCGACGCTCCGCGACGGTGAGCGACCACACGTCGTCCTCGGCCTCCGGCGGCAGCGTGTAGCCCTTCTCGATGCCCCGCAGACCGGCCGCGAGCAGCACGGCGAAGGCCAGGTAGGGGTTGCACGCGGAATCGGGGCTGCGGATCTCGACGCGACGCGAGGACGACTTGTTCGGCGTGTACATCGGCACGCGCACCAGCGCGGAGCGGTTGGACCGGCCCCACGAGGCGGCCGTGGGCGCCTCGCCGCCGTGGATGAGGCGCTTGTAGGAGTTCACCCACTGGTTGGTGACCGCGCTGATCTCCGGCGCGTGCTCGAGGATGCCCGCGATGAACGCGCGCGCCGTCTCCGACAGGTTCATCGGGTCGTCCGGGTCGTGGAAGGCGTTGGTCTCGCCCTCGAACAGGCTCATGTGCGTGTGCATCGCCGAGCCCGGATACTGGGCGAACGGCTTGGGCATGAAGGTCGCGCGCACGCCCTCGTCGATGGCCACTTCCTTGATCAGGTAGCGGAAGGTCATCACGTTGTCGGCCATGGACAGCGCGTCGGCGTAGCGCAGGTCGATCTCCTGCTGGCCCGGTGCGCCCTCGTGGTGGCTGAACTCCACGGAGATGCCCATGGACTCCAGCGCGTCGATGGCGTGACGGCGGAAGTTCGGCGCCGAATCGTGCACCGCCTGATCGAAGAAGCCGCCGCTGTCGGCGGGGATCGGGGCGCCGTCCCGCGTTCCGTTCTCCAGCAGGAAGAACTCGATCTCGGGATGCACGTAGCAGCTGAACCCGACATCGCCGGCCTTGTTCAGCTGGCGGCGCAGCACGTGGCGCGGGTCGGCCCAGGACGGCGAGCCGTCCGGCATGGTGATGTCGCAGAACATGCGCGCGGAGTGCTGGTGGCCCTTGCTGGTGGCCCACGGCAACACCTGGAAGGTCGACGGGTCCGGCCGGGCGACCATGTCGGCCTCGGAGACCCGGGCGAAGCCCTCGATGGCCGATCCGTCGAATCCGATACCCTCTTCGAACGCGCCTTCCAGCTCGGCGGGGGCGATGGCGACGGACTTCAGGTAGCCCAAGACGTCGGTGAACCAGAGACGTACGAAGCGGATGTCCCGCTCTTCGAGCGTCCGCAGCACGAATTCCTTCTGGCGATCCATGCCCGCGAGCGTAAGCATCCGGCGTTAAATCCGTGTTACATACACGCTTAAGATTGCTGACCTGGATTTTTTCGGAAGACTCCGCACAGCCGGATCGTCCCCTTTGTGAGGTTTTTCCGGAAACGGCCGCGCGGCGCCACCGGTCGGCAACCGTGCCCGGCGGCTCAGCAGGTGAGGCCGGGAGCAGGCTCGGTCAGATCGACCAGATAGGCGATGACCGCGTCGTCCACACAGGGCACGCCACCCGCCAGCGCCACCGTGTGCCGGTTGCCCTGGTAGGTGATCAGCGCGGCGCCCAACTGCGCGGCCAGGTCGACTCCGGCCTGGTACGGCGTCGCCGGGTCCTCGGTCGTCGAGACCACCACCGTCTTCGGCAGGCCCGCCACGGCGATGCGATGCGGTTCGCTCGTGTTCGGCACCGGCCAGGCGGTGCACAGCTCCAGCGGCGCAGCGCCGGTGCCGCGGCCGTCGTCGAGGAACGGGGCCGCTTTGCGGTACTCCGCGTCCTGGCGTCCGGTGACCGCGCGATCGGTGATGCGCGGATCGTCCACGCAGCGGATCGCGTTGAACGCGTCGGTGGTGTTGGTGTAGGTGCCGTCGTCGCGGCGGCCGTCGTACAGGTCGGCCAGCGCGAGCAACGTATCGCCACGCCCGTCCCGCAACTCCGACAGCCCGAGCGTGAGCACCTTCCACAACTCGTCGGTGTAGAGCGCCTGGCGTACGCCGGTGAGCGCGTCACCGTAGGTCAGCCCGCGCGGATCGGTGGTCTGCGCGGGCTTGTCCCACAGCGGGTTCACCAGCGCCCGGAACCGCGCCACCGCCTGCGCCGGGTCCGAACCCAGCGGGCATCCCGGCTGCTGCACGCAGTCTGCGGCGTAGGCGTCGAACACCTTCTGGAAGCCCGCCGCCTGGCGCAGCGACTCCTGCACCGGATCCTGTGAGGAGTCGATGGCGCCGTCCAGCACCAGGGCGCGCACGCGGTCGGGGAACTTCTCCGCGTACGCCGAACCGATCTTGGTGCCGTAGGAGTACCCGACGTAGGTCAGCTTCTCGTCACCGAGCGCCGCACGCATGACGTCCAGGTCCTGCACGACCTCCCGGGTGCCGACATGGGCGAGGAATTCCTTGCCGGTGCGCTCGGCGCAGCGGTCCGCGTACCGGCGGTTGTCGGCCTCCGCGTCGGCGATGCCCGCCGGGGTGTAGTCCTCCTCCGGCTCGGCTCGCTCGGCGTCCTGTTCCTGGGGTGTCTGGCAGACGATCGTGGGCAGGGAGGAGCCGATGCCGCGCGGGTCGAAGCCGATCCGGTCGAAGCGCTCGGCCAGCTCGGTCTTGTTGCCGAGCGACGACAGGCCGAGACCGGACTCCCCCGGCCCGCCCGGATTCATCACCAGCGAACCGATCCGCCGTCCGGTCGCCCGGGTGCGCGAGATCGCGATCTGCGCGGTCGCGCCCTCGGGCGCCGCGTAGTCCACCGGCACGGTGATCCGGGCGCACTCGGCGCTCGGCGGGAGCCGGTCGTCCGGTCCGCCGAATCCGGTGCAGTCGCCCCACTGCACGGTCTGGCCGTAGAACTTCTCCAACCCGGTGGGCGGCGTCGTCGTTGTCGGCTGCCCCGATTCGGTGCGGGTGACGGCGCACCCCGACATCAGGACAGCGACCGACGCCAGCACCGCCACCGAGAGCGCACCGCGCCCGTTCCGCACCGTCGACATGCCTCCGATATTGCCACCGGGCACCCGCGGGCACCGCCCCCGGGCAAACTTCTGCGCTGTGACCAATTGCACCGGTCATCGGCCTTAATCCGGGTCGGTGGCGGGTGGCACACTGATTCTCGTCAGACAATCCCGGGGACCCGGACGGGCCCCGAGGCGACACAGACGAAAGGGACGATGATGTCCGTATCCGATTCGGAAACCCCTGCCTACGGTGCGGCGCCCGCGGAGCCCAAGAAGGTCGTGCGCAAGACCCGGGTGCACCACTTGCAGCAGATGAAAGCCGATGGCGAACGCTGGGCGATGCTCACCGCCTACGACTACTCCTCGGCGCGGCTGTTCGAAGAAGCAGGCATCCCGGTGCTGCTGGTCGGCGACTCCGCGGCCAACGTCGTGTACGGCTACGACACCACCGTGCCGATCACCGTGGACGAGCTCATCCCGCTGGTACGCGGCGTGGTGCGCGGCGCGCCGCACGCGCTGGTGGTGGCCGACCTGCCGTTCGGCACCTACGAGTCCTCCCCGCAGCAGGCGCTGGCCACCGCGACCAGGTTCATGAAGGAGGGCGGGGCGCATGCGGTGAAGCTGGAGGGCGGCGAGCGGGTCGCCGAGCAGATCGCGCTCGTCACCGCGGCGGGCATCCCGGTCATGGCGCACATCGGCTTCACCCCGCAGAGTGTGAACACCCTCGGCGGATTCCGGGTGCAGGGCCGCGGCGACGGCGCCGAACAGCTGATCGCCGACGCCATCGCGGTCCAGGAGGCGGGCGCGTTCTCCGTGGTCATGGAGATGGTCCCGGCGGAGCTGGCGGGGCAGGTCACTCGCAAGCTGACCATTCCGACGGTCGGCATCGGCGCAGGCTCCGACACCGACGCGCAGGTGCTGGTCTGGCAGGACATGGCCGGTTACACCAGCGGCAAGACCGCCAAGTTCGTCAAGCGCTTCGGCAACGTGGGCGACGAATTGCGCTCTGCCGCAGCGGCCTACGCCGACGAAGTGCGCCGGGGCACCTTCCCGGGGCCGGAGCACAGCTTCTGACATCACGGCCTCCCTTGATATACTCTCTGATATCCGTATATCAAGGGAGGTGTAGCCATGTCGCGGACCATAGTCGACCTCGATGACGGCGCACTGGCGTTCGCGCAGCAGCAGCTGGGCACGCGGACCAAGCGTGACACGATCAACCGGGCATTGGCCATCGCAGCGGGCCTGACCGCGGACGATCGCGCCCGCGGCTTGGCCTGGCTGCAGGCCAATGCCGAGGAAATCCTGGACTTCGACGTGCTGGCAGGCGAGGAGCGGTCCCGGCGTTGACCTACCTCGCCGACACCTCGGCCGTGTGGCGACTGCTTCGTGGCCAGGTGCACGACCCGTGGCCGCGCCAAGTGGCACAAGGACTCGTCGCCGTCTGCCCGCCCGTCGAAGCCGAACTCATGGTCTCCGTTCGGTCGGGCAAGGACTTCGAACCGTTCTTCGCAGTGCTGGGCCGTACGTTCGGCTGGTACCCCGCGCTCGATGATCCTTGGCGTCACGTGCTGGCGGTGCAGCGTGACCTGATCCGAATCGGCCACCATCGCGGGCCGTCGCCGATGGACATCGTCATCGCTCTCACCGCGCTCGAGCACCGCCTGACGCTCCTGCACGCGGACGCCGACTTCGAATCCATCGCAAAGGTACGACCAGAGCTTCCGATGATCCGCGTCGATCGCTAGCTCCGACGGCGCGAAGGACTTCGGGCGCGCAGTCAGCGCTCCACCTGCCGGATTCGCTGCGCCGGTTGCGAACCCAGCCTAAACCGACACTCCTCGTCCCGTCGGTGACTTGTGCACACCGGGCGGTCCGAGCTGCGCGCACGGTTGCGCTGATCTATTCCCACCGAAAACGGCCGGTTCGGGCCGGTCGGCGAAAACAATGGCAGACTCGATGCCGACAATACCGACACGACCAGAGGTACCCATGCCGTACAGCCGTTGGATTTCACGCAGCACCCTGCTGGTGGCGGGCGCTCTCGCCGCCGCGGCGTTGACCGCTTGCGGCAGCGACTCGGGACCGGCCCCCACCGGCAGCTCGAGTTCGACCACGGCGTCGGCCACCGCCACGCCGGGCACCACCGCGGGCCGCACCACACCGGCGAGCCCGGAGATCTCCGACGCGGCCGCGACCCAGCTGTGCGACATGATCCGGCCGGAGCTGTCCAACTGGCGAATCCAGGGCGGCACCCTGGGCAAGATCGGCCTGAACGCGTTGGTCCACGAGTGGGCACTGCGCAACGGCGGCATCAACGCCGCGGTGCTGGCCGACAAGCCGATCGTCGACCGTGCCACGGTCAAGGCCTGCCCCGACGTGCGCCAGCAGGCCGTGGAGGCGCTGGGCATCCCGGATCTGGCCTCGGGTCTGGCGTTCTGAGCCGGGCGGCCGGATGCGCACTCTCTATCCCCCGATCGAGCCCTACGCCTCCGGCATGCTGGCGGTCGGCGACGGCCAGTCGGTCTACTGGGAAGTCAGCGGCAATCCGGACGGCAAGCCGGTGGTGTTCCTGCACGGCGGGCCGGGCGGCGGCACCGCGCCGTTCCATCGACAGTTCTTCGATCCGGCCGCCTATCGCATCGTGCTGTTCGACCAGCGTGGTTGCGGCCGGTCCACCCCGCACCTGGCCGACGACGCGAGTCTGGAGCACAACACCACCGGTCATCTGATCGCCGACATCGAGGCGCTGCGCGAACATCTCGGCATCGCCCGCTGGCAGGTGTTCGGCGGCTCGTGGGGTTCCACGCTGGCGCTGGCCTACGCGCAACGGCACCCCGAGCGCGTGACGGAATTGGTGCTGCGCGGCATCTTCCTGTTGCGACGCAAGGAAATCGACTGGTACTACAACGGCGCAGCGGGCTACGTCTATCCGGACGAGTGGGAGAAGTTCCTCGCGCCGGTGCCCGAGGACGAACGCGACCAGGATCTGGTCGAGGTCTACCACCGGCTGCTGCACTCGCCCGACGAGGACATCGCGCGCACCGCCGCGATAGCCTGGTCGAGCTGGGAGGGCGCGACGAGTTCGCTACGGCCGCAACCGGATCGGGTGAGCGAGACCTCCGAGCCGCGATTCGCGCTTGCCTTCGCCAGAATCGAGAACCACTACTTCCGCCACGGCGGTTTCCTCGACGAGGGGCAGCTGTTGCGTGACATCGGCGTGATCTCGCACATCCCCGCCGTGATCGTGCAGGGCCGCCATGACATCGTCTGCCCGGCCGTGAGCGCGTGGGAGCTGCACCGGGCCTGGCCGGGCTCGGTCCTGCACATCGTCGACGACGCCGGGCACGCGGCGAGCGAGCCCGGCATCACGCACCATCTCGTCGAAGCGACCGACCGATTCGCGAAAGTGGGGGTGGGCACGGTGGTCACGGCCGGGGACGCACTGGTGGACGCGCTGCGGGAGGACATCGATCGGCTCTTGGCCGCCGAGCCCGAGGTCCGGGCCGACGCGCCGGATTCGGTCCATCAGATGCGGGTGGCCACCCGCAGGCTGCGCAGTGTGCTGCGGTCCTACGGCAAACTGCTGGTCAAGCAATCGGCCGGCGCGATGGGCGCGGAACTCAAGTGGCTGGCCGGATTGCTCGGCGCGGCGCGGGACGCCGAGGTGCGCGCCGACCGGTTCGCCGCGCTGCTGGCCGAGCACGCCGAGCACGCCGACCCGGCCGCGGTCGACGCCGTCACCGCGCGTCTGGTGCGGGCCGAGCGGGATCGTTATCGCGCGGCGCACGACGAGGTGCTGACCGCGCTGGACGACGCGCGTTACCGCGCGTTGCGGGAAGAACTGTCCGGATGGCGCACCGATCCGCCCTTGCGCCACTCCCGCGCCGCGGCGTCCGCGACGGACGTCTTCGGGGAAGTGTTGCGCCGCGACCTCGACCGGGTGGAGACCTTGGTCCGCGCCGAGCCCACCGTCGACCCACGCGAACGGGTGGAGCTGCTGCACGACATCCGCAAGAGCGCCAAGCGCCTGCGGTACGCGTGCGAGGCGGCGGAGCAGGTGCTCGGCGAGGAGGCCGCCGAGCGCGGCGGCCGCGCCAAGAAGCTGCAAACCGTGCTCGGTGATCACCGCGACGCGGTGGAATCGCACGACGCGATCCTGCACCGGGCGACCGAGGCCGTCGCGGCCGGCGAGGACGCCGGTCTCTACGAGCTCCTCGCGGCGGCGGAGGACGCCGCGGCCGGGCGCGAGCTGAGCCGTTACCCGGCCACTGCCGCCGCGGTGTTCGGAGCGGTCATCACGGGGTGATCCGGCCGCTCGCCGTCGCACCGCGGCCGTTCACGCAGGATAGGTGAAGAACACTTTCCGCTCCGCCGGGTCGGCCGACAGCAGCCGCACCCGCACCGATTCGCCTTCCGGTGGATTTCCCCCGCACGGCCCGAGCACCGGTGGGTCGGCGACGAAGACCACGGCCGGTCGGTTGCCGTTGGCCTCGCGCACCACGACGGCGTCGAACTCCGCACCGATCCGCCGCGCCAGCACGCTCGACTCGGTCAGATCGATGCAGGCGCGCTCGATCTTGCCCGCGACGCTGTCGCTGCGCCGCATGGCGTCGGCCGCGCCCGTCAGCCCGTCCCGCACCCAGCGCGGCACCTCGGCTCCCGCGCACCGGGCCAGGCAGATCTCGGTCGCGAACCGGTCGGACAACCGCCGCAAAGGAGCGGTGACGTGCGCGTACGGGGCCCCGATCGCACTGTGCCGCAGGGTGTCGGGCCCGGGCGGCTCCCCGGCCGCGCCGTCGACCACGGTGTAAGACGCTCCGCGCAGCAGGGTGGTCGCCTCGGACATCAGCACCAGCGCCGCGGGCGTGCCGGTGTCCAGCCGGGCCAGCATCTGCCCGACCGGTTCGCCGTCGGGCCAGGCCACGCCCAGCGCCTGCGCGGTACGGCGCATCGACTCGAGCGCGGGTTCGGAGGGGGGCGGCATGGTGCGCAGCAGCGCGACTCGCTCCCGGGCGGGCGCGTCCCCGTCCAGCATGATCCGCGCCGCGCACATGCCGGTCAGCAGCGAGACCTGCTCGTTCCAGTCGTCGGCGGCGGTGCGCGGTTCCACCACCAGCCGCCAGTGCCCGTCGGCGTGCTCGTCCTCGATGATGGTTTGCGCGGGCAACCGCAGCCCGATCGCGCCGCGCGCCACTCCCGCCTCGATGCGCCGCGTGCCGAATTCCGGCAGGGCCGCGATCGAGGGATGCAGGCTTCCGGACTCCGCGTCGGCCTGCACGCGGAGGTAGTCGAGCCGGGCGCGGGAGCGCACCAAGGCGCGGACCACCGAGAACCGCACCGGTTCGGCCTGGTCGTCGAGCTCGATGGTCCACAGCGCGGCCGGACGCGACCGGTCGGGAAGCAGACTCGCGGAACCCTCCGACAGCACCGGCGGGTGCAGCGGAACGGTGCCGTCGGGAAGGTAGAAGGTTTGCCCTCGCGCGCCGGACTCTTTGGCGAGCGCGCCGTCGGGGTAGATCACGGCACCCACATCGGCGATGGCGTAATGCACGGTGAAGCCGCTGGGAGTGCGTTCGATATGCAGGGCCTGATCCAGATCCATGGCCCCGGGCGGGTCGATCGTCACGAACGGGATGTCCGTGCGATCGACCCGGTCGCCCGCGAACGCGTCCACCGCGTCGCGGGCCTCCGCGCCGGCCTCGGCGGGATACGCCGAGGCCAGGCCGAACTCCGATCGTATGGCACCGAAATTCACCGGTGCCGAGACGATCCGCTGGTGGAGTTCCACGCTTGCGCGCCGGTCCTACTGCAGCGCCAGCATAGTGCCGTTCAACTGGTCGAACGGCCCGTAGACGGTGAAGGTGACCCGGCCACCCGGCACCGAGGACGACACCTGAGCCGCGGCGTCCAGCGCCTCGCCGAAGGAGGCGGCGGACGGGTGCGGCAGCCCGGCCAGAGCCAGGCCGACGTGATTCTGGTGCACCCATACCGTGTCCGCGGGACTCAGGTCGACCTGAACCCCACCCGGCAGCGGGGTCACCGCGACCGCGCTCGCCGAACCAGCACCCAGCACCGCAAAAACCGAAGCGGCGCCCGCGACCAATGCGCCGGCGACCATGGAGCGAACTACTCGCATATGTATTGAGACCTGCTTTCCCGCGATCGAAGAACGAAGGGCCCGCTGCTGCCCCGCATCGGGCCTTGCCAACGGCGACTACTTTATGACGTCGATCACGATCAGGGCCAGTTCCGAACGAATCGGACAACGGAAATTCCGGCCGCGCGACATGAGCGAGGTCGCGCTGCTAACGTGGCCCGCCGTGACGGGCGTCCGGTTCGCCCGCACCTTCGGAAATGTCCCACACGTCGACAATTTGGGAGCTTCACGCCTATGTCATCGATTTTGTACGACTACCTGTTGCCTCTGCTGGGCCCCGAGCAGGCCGCGTACTGGGCTCAGGTTTTCGTGATCGACCCGGTCTGACCGCGCGATTCTTTTTCCCACTACTCGTCGCCTCCCGTTCACCTGACGGGAGGCGGCGGCGGTTCCAGCCCGATAGCATGCCGCCTCGTGACAAGAACTACCGCCGCTATCGCGGCCAGTGCCACCCTCTTCGCCCTGCTCCTCACCGGATGCGGCGAGGACAAGACCAGCGACGCCACCTCGTCCGCCACCACGACGGCGGCGCAGGCCGCCGCCCAGATCGACAGCGTGAAGGCGGGCGCGTTCCTCGTCAGTTTCCGCGGCGCGTTCCCCAAGCTGGCCGAAGGCAAGGACGACGCGAAGATCGCGAGCATCCTGACCGAGACCTGCGGGGACATCAAAGCGGGTAAGTCCGAGGACGACGTCGTCGCGAACATCACCAAGCGCGCGGGCGGCGCCACCCAGCCCAGCGCCGAGGAAGCCAAGGCGATCTACCAAATGGCCAAACTCATGTGCTGACCCCCGATCCTTCAGGCGTGCTTCGCATACCCGATCAATCGACCGCGGCACGGAACTCCGGGGCTTCGGGCAGGGGTGCGAAGCAACCCCGGCGGGCGGACGAGTCGGTCTGTAAGCCGGATCCTGTCCCCGGCCCTGGGGCCGGGGGGCGGCCATCCATCTGGGCACACCGTCGCCGGGTGCCTCGAGCGGTCCACCCGCAGGCTCGGGCGAGCAGCCCTCGAGCGCCTGCGCAGCCGCACCGCGAACGGTGCGACCTTCGACCTTGCTCCGGGCGGGGTTTACCCAGCCGCCCCGGTCACCCGGGGCGCTGGTGCGCTCTTACCGCACCGTTTCACCCTTACCGCACGGCCGCGAGGCCGTGGGCGGTTTGTTTTCTGTGGCACTTTCCCGCGGGTCACCCCGGGTTGCCGTTAACAACCGCCCTGCTCTGTGGAGTCCGGACTTTCCTCGGCGCCGGGCGGCGGCACTGCCGTGCCCGTTCCCGACGCCGCGGCCGCCCGACCAACTCGTCCGCCGTCCCAGGATACTCGGTACGGTTGGTGGCCATGGAACGTGTCGAGGTCGGCTTCCCCTCCGGAAGCGAACAGTGCGCGGCGTGGCTATATCGCCCGGACGGCGCACCCAAACCCCGCCCGCTAGTGGTGATGGGACACGGCCTGGGGGCCAATCGGGAAATGGGACTGGATCGGTACGCACGGCGATTCGCCGCCGCGGGAATAGCGGTCCTGGTCTTCGACTATCGGCATTTCGGTGCCAGTCAGGGCACACCGCGCCAACTGCTGAGCATCGCGCGCCAGCGCGCGGACTGGCATGCCGCCATCGCGTACGCGCGCACACTGCGCGGCATCGACGCGACCCGGATCGCGTTGTGGGGCACGTCTTTCGGGGGCGGTCACGTGCTGTCCGTCGCGCCGGACGACGCCTACCTCGCGGCCGTGGTCGCGCAGGTGCCGTTCACCAGCGGTCTGTCCTCGGCACTGGCCAAGGGGCCGATCAGCTCCATCAAGGTCGCCACCATCGCCGCCGCCGATCTGCTGCTCGCGCCGATCCGGCGCAAGCCCACCGGGATCCGGCTCGCCGGACGCAAACGCGCCGCGGCGCTGATGAGCGCGCCCGACGTGCCGGACGGCTTCCGCAGGCTGACCGACGAGAGCGAGACCTACGAGCCGAAAGTCGCCGCGCGAGTGGCGTTCTCCGCGCTCTTCGACGCACCGGGGCGACGCGCGAAAGCCCTGAAGATGCCGGTGCTGTACGCGCTGTGCGACGACGACTCCGTGGCACCGGTGAAATCGGCGCTGCGCGCCGCCGAGCGCACCAAGCACGCGGTGGTGAAGCGTTATCCCGCCGGGCATTTCGACATCCATTTCGACGAGGTCTTCGAGAAAGCGGTTTACGACCAGACCGAATTCCTGGTGTCGGTGTTGCGGCCATAGGTGGTCAGCGGCCCGGGTCTTATGGCGCCGGGCCGCATCTCGGTGCCGCGCCGAGTGAATTGCGAAAGAACACGCGTCGAGCGGAACCGAAGCTGTCGGTGCCCGGCGTTACAGTGCGTGCCATGCATTCCGCCGTGGTCGTCGACGTCGTGCGCCGGATCGCGCCGCTCGACGGGCTCGAGCAGCAGCACCTCGACACGACGCTCGCCTGACTTGCGTCGACCGACGACATTTTCCGGCGGCTCAAACCTGCCACGCCGCCGCGGCATCTGGTCTCCTATGTCGTACTGGTCGATCCGCGCGCGCGGGCGGTGCTGCTCGGGCAGCACCGCCGCTCCGGGCTGTGGTTGCCGACCGGCGGGCACGTCGATCCCGGCGAGCATCCGCTCGAGACCGCGCGGCGCGAAGCGGCCGAGGAAATCGGCATCCAGGCGCGGTTCGACGTCATCGGACCCGATCCGCTGTTCCTCACCGTCACCACCACGGTCGGCTCCGACGCTCACGAGGACGTCAGCCTCTGGTACGTCATCCGCGGCGACCGCGCCCACGGCCACGCCCTCGATCCGCGCGAATTCGACGGAGCGCGTTGGTGCGACGTCGCGGATTTCGCTCTCCCCGACACCGACCCTCACCTCGAACGATTCCTCACCGAACTCGACGGCGCGCTCGGGCGGCGCACCGGCTGAGGCCGCCCCCGAGTCGACGGAGCCGGCCGATGCTGTCACGATGACGCGGATGATTGTCAGGCTTGCGCGGGAGGACGACCTCGCCGGTTTATCCGAACTGGCGGGTCAGGTCGAGCACTGGTTCGGCGCGACCGCCGACGACGCCGAATTCCGTGCCGCCGTGCTGCGGCACGTGGAGCGGGGTACCGCGCTGGTCGCCCGGTCCGCGGGCGCGGAGGTGCTCGGCGGCCTCCTGTTCGGGCCGAGGCCGCCGGTCTACCGGGTGCGCTGGCTGGTCGTCGCGGAACAAGCGCGCGGGCACGGCATCGGGCGGACCTTGATCGCGGACGCGATCCGACGGTACGTCCCCGCCCCGGGCACGCTCGAAGTGGTCACCTTCGGCCCTGATCATCCCGGCGCAGTCGCCAGCGGTGCGCGCGCGTTCTACCAGAGCATGGGCTTCCATCCCGCGGAAGACGCGGCTCCCGGGCCGGAGGGCGGGTCTCGGCAGGTCTATCGACGTCGCGTGTGAGGGCCGAGTCAGCGCCGGCGGAACGCGCGCCAGAGGATGAACGCGAGGGTGGAGGCGGGAATGGCGGCGAGGATCGGCTTGTCGCGCAGCGTCTCCAGCAGTGTGCGGCCCGGACGAATCACCGGTCCGGGGATGCCCGCGGCGCCGCGTTCGGCTGCCGCGGCGGCGTCCGCCTCGACTTGTTCGGCGCGCTCGGCAGCGCGTCGAACCGACTCCGATATCGGTGTCTCCCGCCGGTCGGCGTCCGCGGCCGAGAACCGTGCGGTGGATCCCGGCTCCGTGGTTCCTGCCGCGTCGGCGAGGCCGCCCGCACCCGCTTGGCCTTCGGCCGAGGTCACCGTCTCCGGCTTGCCGCCCGCGCCGGTGGAAGCCGCTTTCGCCGCCGCGCTCTCCGGGGCCTGCGCGGAAGTCTCCGTTCCCGCCTTGCCGCCCGTACCGGCGGCACCGCCGAACTCAGCCGCCGCGTCTTCCGAGATCTGCGCCGAAGTCACCGTCTCGGTCTTGCCTCCGGCCGCGGCGGACTCCGCCGCGTCGTCCGGACGCGAACTCACGCTTTCCGGCTTCCCCGCAGCGGCACCGGCCGCCGCAGCCGCAGTCTCGGGGGCCTGCGCGGAAGTCACCGCTTCTGATTCGTCTCCCGCACCGCCACCGCGAGACTCCGCCACCGTGTCTCCCGAATCCTGCCCGGAAGTCACCGTCTCGGGCTCCGGCGCCACACCGTAGGCGCCGCTGGCCTGCACGGCCGCGTCCTCCGGCACCTGTGCCGCACCGGGTGTCCCCGTGACGTCACCGCGGTCCTCGCCGGGCGTGTCCGCCGTGGGCTCCGGGTTCCCGCTCGTGCTGGTCGCATCGCTCACCGCGTCCGCCGCATCCTGGGAAGGCCGCCCGATCCCGGACGGCACATCGGCGGTACCCGGCGCGTCGTAGGTCGCCTTGTCCGCGGATTTGCGATCGTTCATGGCTGTCTCCTGTGCTCGGCGTCGCGGTGCGGGACGGACGTCTCGGATGCCGTCGCCGCCCGGATACCCTGCGGATGGGCGGGCAAACCGGACCTCGGAGGCCGCCACTCCATCTCGAATTCCCGGCGCGGATCACCCGGGGCGATCGGTCCACCGCCCCCGGTTCGCACGAAGCCGTGACGCAGGTACAGGCGCTCGGCGAAGAAATTGTGCTCGGCGAACTCCAAGCGGACGACGTCGTGCCCACCCGCGACCGCCCAGTCGAGCACCGCGCGGACCAGCAGGTCCGACACACCGGTACCCCGCGCCCGCGGCGCTACCCACATCGAGATCAGGTGTACCCCACCGCGTTCCGGGTCGGGCATGCCCGCGACCGTACCCATCTCGGCACCGCCCGACTCGGCGACGAACTGCGCCCGATCCGACAGCGCGCGCCGCCAGCCGCTCTCGGTGCGGGCCTGCGCCTCGGCCAGGGTGGTGCCGAAGAACTGCGGCGTATCGGCCAACGCCGCCAGCCGGATGCGCCGGAACACCGCCCAGTCGTCCGGCACGAGCAGCCTGATCTCGGGTGGAGGTTCCATTCGGATTTCTCTACCGGTAGGCGAGGTCGTGCGCAAAGGTTTTCCGGCGACGCCCTCGCCTCCTGGTGGCGCGGCTCGCTCATGACGCGGCGGAAACGATCCTCGTGTTCTGCAACGAGGTGAACAACCATCGTCCGTCCTGCCGCACGGCGACTCCGGTCTGCACGGATCTGTCCTCCGCGCGCACTCGCCGCAGCCGTGACGTAGTACCCAGACCCCACTGGTCACCATGATCGCCACGTCCAGTGCCGGGAAGCGGATCGTGGTGATCTCCGGCTCGGAGAGGCGGGTTCCGTTCATGAAGCCGTCGAATCCTTCCTGCATCACCTCCGCGAGGTCCGGGGCTCCGTGGATGAATTCGCCGATCACCGAGACGAAATCGGCGTCGGCGGTGAAGGTCGCGGCGCACGCCGCACCGTCGCCTGCCGCCCAGGCCGCGACTTGCGCGTCCAGCAACCGCGCCAAAACTGCCTCGTCGGCCGAGCGGGACCGGGCGTCGCCGTGCGCGGTCACCGCCGTGCACTCAGGGCGCGCAGACCGGCGAATTCCAGACCGGCGAAGGCGGCGACCGCCACCGCGCCGACGAGCAGGAACACCACGCCTGGGCCGGTCAGCGCGAGCACGCCCGATCCCGCCAGTCCTATCATTCCGACGGCCGACAGCACGTTGACCGCTACGACCACCTGCGCGTGACGCGCGGGCACCTCGGGGCGCCGGGCGATCGTCAGCAGCGCGAGCGCCCCACCGAGCATGACGACGCCGAACGCGATGCTCCAGCTGCTGGTGCTGCACCCGGACGGGCTCTCGGCCCGGTTGGCCAACCTCGCTCAGGTGCGCGGACTGTTCCTGGAGCGGTTGGGCAGGCAGGTCGGCGCGAGCGGGGACGCGGAACTGGCCGCACTGTACGAGGAGGTGTCGGCCTACCCCCAGCCGGCCGGAGCGGGCGGGGCGGAAACGGAAGCAGGCGCACCGCCGAGCCCGTTCGAGGTACCGATCCGGATCCGGACGCCGGTCGGTGAATTGTCGATGTTCAGCACGATGGCCACCTTCGGCGCGCCCGCCGACGTGATGCTGTCGGAGCCGGCCATCGAATTGTTCTACCCCTTGGACGACTTCACCGCGGCCGCACTGCGCGAGGCGGCGGCCGTGGCGAAAGCGTGAGCGACGCTCAGGCGTCCAGCATGGATTCGTCCCACTCGCGATCCAGGTCGGGGTCGGCGGCCGAGAGCACCTCGTCCAGGCGCAGTCCCAGCTCGCCGATATTCGGCTCGCTCATCATGTTCAGGTGATCGCCCGGCACGTCGATCACCGTGAACCGGCGGGCGGCGTACCGCTTCCAGCCGTTGTCCGCGCTGTCGAACATACTGCCGACAGTCTTGTGCGCCAGGTCGACGCCCGGCGGCAACCCGTCGGTCGCGCGCAACAACGTGATATCTCGGTCGTACGGCGCGAGCTCGTAGTCCAGCATCGCCGAGTAGTTGGCGTAGAACACCTCGTAGAGCCGCCGGATCGCCTGCGGCGAGCTGTCGGCGGGCAGAATGCCCGACCGCACCGACTCCGCCAGCATCGCCGCGACCAACTCCTCGGAATTGTGCACGTCGGGCTCGAAATCGACCAGGGCGGACCGACTCCCGCGCGCGTACCACAGCAGCTCGAGGAAGAACCACCGGATGAGTTTCTCCTGCGGGATCGGGGTCCGCGTGCGGGCGCGCAGCGCCATCGTGTCCAGCAGCGTCACGCTGGACACCTCCCGTTCGGGCAGCTGCCGAGCCATCTCCAGGGCGACGTAGCCGCCGAACGACCAGCCCGCCAAGTGATACGGGCCGGTCGGATGTACCCGCCGCACCGCCTGCAAGTACGACTCGGCCATCGCCGCGACGGTCTTCTCCGGCGTGCTACCGGGATCTGCGCCCGCCGCCTGCAGCCCGTACACCGGGCGATCCGGATCCAGATACCGCGCGAGAGCCAGGTAGCACAACACGTTCCCGCCGATCGGGTGCACCAGGAACAGCGGCGGCTTGGCGCCGCCCACGCTGATCGGCACCAACGGGTCGAACGTGCGCCGGACGTCGCCCGCCCGCACCAGCGTGGCGAGCCCGGCGGCGGTGGGCGCGCCGATGAACGCGTCCAGCGGCACCTCGACACCCCAGCGGCGCGACAACGCCATCACCACGCGCATCGCGCCGATCGACGTGCCGCCCGCGGCGAAGAAGTCGTCGTCGACGCCGATCGCGCGCAGTCCCGCGTACTCGGCCAGCAATTCGACCGCCGACCGCTCGTACTCGTCGGCGGGCTCGCGTCGCGCCGACACCGAATCCGTCGCGTCCTCCCCGTAGCCGCGCAGCGTCGCGTCGTCACGCTTGCCGCTGGGCGTGCGGGGCAGTTCGTCGAGCCAGACGAACCGGGTCGGCACCATGTGCGCGGGCAGCATCGAACGCAGATCGTGCCGCAGCGCGGCCAGATCGGTCTGCTCGGCCGCGCCGACCAGGAACGCGATCAGCGAGCCGTCGATGCCGCCGAAACCGCGGGCCACGACGGCGGCCTCGGTGATGCCGGGGAACTTCTCGACCAGGCCGAGGATGCACAGTTCCACTTCGGCCGGCTCCACCCGGAACCCGCGGATCTTGACCTGGCTGTCGCTGCGGCCGAGGCAGACGATGTCGCCGGAGAACAACCGGACACCGAGGTCTCCGGTGCGGTAGCGGATGCCGCCCGCGTGCGTGGCGACGAACCGCTGTGCGGTGAGCGCGGGCCTGCCCTCGTAGCCGCGGGCGATGCTGCGGCCGCCGAGGTAGATCTCGCCGATCACGCCGTCCGGCACCGGCCGCAGGGCGCTGTCGAGCAGTTCGACGGTGTCACCGTCGACGGCGCGGCCGATGGGCGGCAGCGCGGGGAACTCGTCGGCCGGACCCGTGAGCGTGAACTTGGTCGCGACGTGGGATTCGGTGGGGCCGTATTGGTTCTCCAGCACCAGGCCCGGCACCACTTTGCACAGCGCGCGGATCTCATCGGTGATGCGCAGCTGTTCGCCGGAGGAGATCAGCACCTTGAGCTCGGTCGGGAACATCCGCCGCCCCACGGCGGCCTCGGCGAACGCCTGCAAGGCCACATACGGCAGGAACAGCCGTTCGATGCCCTCCTCCACCACCGTGTGCAACAACTGCTCGACGTTCGAGCGCAGATCGGCCGAGCTCACCCGCAGCGTTGCACCGGCCGCGAGGGTGGTGAAGATCTCCTGGAACGAAACGTCGAAACTCAACGGCGCCAATTGCAGTGTGCTCAGCAGGCCGGTGCCGGTGACCGCGCGATTCTGCCAGTCCACCAGGGAGGTCAAGCCGCGGTGCGGCATCGCGACGCCCTTGGGTTCCCCGGTTGACCCCGAGGTGAACAACACGTACGCCACCGCGTCGGGCGAGACGTGGTCCGGCAGCACGACCTCGGCGGCGGGCACGGAGTCGTCGAAGAGCACGGCGCTGTCCAGCACCAAGGCGGCGTCGTCGACGATGTCGCGATAAGCGCTGTCGGCGATCACCCGGTGCGGGCGGGCGCGGTCGATCATCAGATTCAGCCTGGCCCGCGGGTAGCTGACGTCCAGCGGGACGCACGCGGCGCCGATCCGGGTCAGGGCGAGTACGAGCAGCACCAGCTGCGGTCGGCGCCCCATCAGGATGCCGACCCGGTCGCCCGGCGACACCCCGAGGCCTACCAGGCGCCGGGCCAGGCGATCGGACCGCTCGATCATCTCGTCGTAGGTGACCGATTCGTCGTCACCGGCCAGGGCGACGCGGGCGGGGTTGAGCGCGGCCGCCTCCGCCACCAGCGTGCCCACGTCGCGCGCGGTAGCGGGACCGACGCCGCGATCGATCGGCCCGTCGGGATCGGCGACGAGACCGGCCAGCATGCGCAGCTGGGTCAGCGCCACGGTCTCGCACTGCTCGGCGGTCAGCGTGTGATCGCCGTCGACCCGCAACCACATCCGGCCGTCGCGCGGGTCGGTGGCCGCGGTCACCAGCAACTGGAAGTTGGTCTCCTCCCGTGCGTCGAAGTCCAGCAGGCGCACCCCGTCCAGCACCAGCATGGGCTGGAAGACGTGATAGTTGACGAAGTTGAACGCCGTCTCGAAGACCGGCCCGCCGTCGGCGAGGATCGACCGCAGCGGGTAGCGGCGGAACGGGTAGGCCTCGCGCTCGCGCCGGGCGAGTTGCTCCACCGCGGCGCGCCAGGTGGTGGCGGTGCTGTCCAACCGGATCGGCAGCGTGTTGAGGAACAATCCCGCCACGCGTTCGGCGCCGGCCCGGTCGGGGCGGCCGTGGCTCACCACGCCGGTGGTGACGTCCGTACGGCCGGTGAGCGCCCGCAGCGCCAGGCAGTGCGCGGCCAGATAGACCGATTTCTCCGGAACCTGGTGGCGCGTGGCGAACGCCGACACCCGTTCGGCCAGCGCGCGCGGCACCAGCGCCCGGGCCTGCGGCACGCCCGCGACCACCGGCTGGTGCACCCCGAGCGCGGTGAGCGCGGTGGGTTCGGCCCCGGCCAGCGCGGTCCGCCAGTACGCGCGGGCCGCGGGGTCGTGCGCCGCGACCTGCTCGGCCTGCGCGTACTCGGCCAGCACGGTGGCCGGATGCGGGGTGGCCTCCACCTGGGTCCGGGTCATGCCGAGGTGGTTGAGGTAGTCCAGCAGCAGTTCCAGCACCGACGTGGCGACGCTCCAGCCGTCCAGGATGGCGTGGTGGAAGCTCAGCACCAGGTCCACCGTGCCGACCGGTTCCTGCGGGCCGGGACGGACGAATGCCCGGATGGCGAACAGCGGGGCCGCCGAGATGTCGTACTGGGCGTGGGTGCGCTCCTGCAGATAGATCTCGATCAGGTCCTCGCCGTCCGCCTCGTCCAGCTCCCCCAGGTCGATGATTTCGACCTCGTAGGGCGGCGCGACGTGCACGATCTGCAGCGGGACCGAATGCCTGCTCAGCTCGAACGACGAGCGCAGCGCAGGCTGCCGCCGTACCAGCCGGTCCACGGCCTGCCGGAACTGCGCCGCGTCCCAGGGAATTTCGAGCCGATAGCGGAACGCGTCCTTATAGGTGACCGAGTCGGTGCGCTCGATGCTGTGATACAGCATGCCCAGTTGCAGAGCCGTCGCCGGGAAGGCGTCCTCGGCTTGGTGCAGCGCGGCCCGGTCGATCAGCGGCACCGTCTGCAGGGGCGCCGCGACGAGCTCGCGGTCCTCGCGCCGGTCGTCGCGCACGACACGGGCCAGCTCGGCGATGGTCGGCGCCTGGTAGAAGGCGTCGACGTCGAAGTAGAGCCCGGCGCGCTCGGCCGCGGTACGCACGGCCAACGCGAGGATGGAATCGCCGCCGTGGGTGAAGAAGTTGTCGTGCACGCCGATCGACTCGACGCCCAACACGGTTTGCCAGACCTGCGCGAGCCCGGCTTCGACAGCGGTGCGCGGCTCGCGGCCGACGACCGGCTCGGCGCCGTGGCCGAGCACGAGATGTTCGGCGAGCGCGCGCCGGTCCAGCTTCCCGTTGCGGGTCAGCGGAATGCGGTCGACCCGGATCAATCGGGAGGGCACCATGTAGCGGGGCAGCCGGGCCGCGAGCTGCTCGGCGATCCGCTCGCCGGAGACGTCCTCTCCGACGAAGTAGCCGACCAGTTGCACGCCGTGTGCCTCCGAGACCTCGTCCACCACGGCCGCCGCGCGCACCCCGGCGCAGCCGAGCATGGCGTTCTGCACCTCGCCGAGGGTGATCCGGTTGCCGCGGATCTTCACCTGGTCGTCGAAGCGGCCCAGGTACTCGAGGTTGCCGTCCGGCAGCCACCGTGCCAGGTCGCCGGTGCGGTACCGGCGGCGTCCCGGCACCCCGCGATCGTCGACGAACGCCGCCGCGGTCAGCTCCGGCCTGCCGCGATAGCCACGGGCCACGCCGACGCCCGCGATGTTCAGCTCCCCCGGCACGCCGACCGGCACCCGGCGTCCGATGTGGTCGAGCACGAGCAGGTCGATGTTGTCGATGGGGCGGCCGATCGGCACCACGTCGAGCGGTTCGTCGGCGGGGCAGTCGAAGTAGGAGACGTCGACGGTGGCCTCGGTCGGGCCGTAGAGGTTCACCAGTTGCGGCGCTGTCGCCCCGGCCGCGGCGAAGACCGCGTGGAACCGGCGCACCAGCGCCGGCGGTAGCGCCTCGCCGCTGCAGATCACCCGGCGCACGCTGCCGATCCGCGCGACCGCCGCCGGATCGGCCGCCAGCTCGTCGACGAACGCCGCCAGCATGGAGGGCACGAAGTGCAGCACCGTCACCCCGTGCGCGGCAATCGCCTCGGCGATGCGGCGCGGATCGCGCTCCCCGCCCGGTTCCAGCAGCGCGACCCGGGCGCCCGTGATCGCCCACCAGAACAGTTCCCACACCGACACGTCGAACGTGACGGGCGTCTTCTGCAGGATGACGTCCGCCTCGTGCAGAGGGTAGCGCCGCTGCATCCAGGTCAGGCGGTTCACCACCGACCGATGCTCGATCATCACGCCCTTGGGCACGCCCGTGGAACCCGAGGTGTAGATGATGTAGCTGAGATCGGCTGGGTGCGAGACATTCTCGATGCCGCGCCCCGGGACGATGTCGGCCGGCGCGATCCTGGTGACGCCCAGCTCGTAGAAGACCGCCCGATGCCGCTCCCCTGCCACGACGAATCGCGCCCCGCAATCGGCGAGCACGGTCTCGATGCGCGCGGCCGGGAAGTCCGGGTCGAGCGGCACGTACGCGCAACCGGCCCGCAATACACCGAAGATCGCGACGAGCATCTCGGTCGAGCGGGTGAGCACCACCGGCACGCATTCGTTGCCGGTCGCGCCGAGCGCGCGCAGCCGGGCGGCGAATCCGTCGGCCAGCGCGGACAATTCGGCGTACCGCAGCGGGTTTTCCCCCGACCCGGCGACCGGTTCGATCGCGATGCGTTCCGGATGCCGGGCGGCCACCTCGGCGACCAGCCGGTCGAGAGTGGTGTACGGGAATTCCTCGCGCGGACCGGATTCGAACGCGGCGATGGCCGCCCGCTCGCGCGCGGGCATCAGCGGCAGCGCCGAGATCGGCTCCTCGGGCCGGTCCAGCGCCGCCACCAGCAGGGCGCCGATGCCGCGCACGACCGACTCCAAGGGGAAGTTCTCGTCGAACACGTCCCGGTCGTAGTAGAGCTGAAGGTTCAGCGAGCCGTCCCGCGCGTGCTCGACGCCGAGAATGTTCAGCGCCTCGAGCACCGTGCCCGGATTGACGATGTCCAGGGTGCCGAGGATCTTGTCGAGGTGATCCGACGGCGGCATCTTGATGTAGGAGTACGCCACATCGAACAGCGGCGGCGCCGTCGGGTCGCTGCTGAGCGCGCGAGCCAGATCACCGTAGGGAAAACGCTCGTAGCGCTTGAGTTCCCGGATCTGCCCGGCCACCTCGGTGGCGACCGCCGACAGCGGTCGGGCCGGGTCGACGCGGATGCGCAGGGGCACCACGTTCGTGCGGTGCCCGGAGGTGCGGAAGGTCTCCGGGCTGTGCCGGTTGAGCATCGGGACCCCGATCACCACCTCCTCGGAGCGGTGGATGGTGGTCAGGTAGGCGGCCAGCGCCGAAACGGTGAACGCGAAGACGGAGAAGCCGGTGGCTCGGATGCGGTCGAGGAACGCGGGCTCCACGACCACGCGCTGCCGTCCCCGATCGACGTCGGGCGTGCTCGCACGGCCGGAGAACAGGGCGGGGACCACGCCTTCGAAGCGGCGCACCAGCGCGTCGCGATCGGCCACCCACTGTGCGGAGGACAGGTACTCCTCGTGCTCGGCGGCGATCTTGCGGTAGGTCGCGGCGCCGCGGTCGGTCTGCTCGGTCACCGGATCCGGCTCGGCGAGTTCCTCGAGCGACAGATCCGTGCGGCTGTAGTTGTCCACCAGGGCGCTCCACAGCGCGTTCACGCCCCAGCCGTCGATCATGGCGTGGTGCATCGCCACGTAGAGATGGAAATGGTCGGGCCCGTCGACCAGCGCGGCGATCCGGAACGGCTGCCGCGGCGGGGACGGCGTCACGTTGGCCCGGTTCACCCAGTCACGGCGGGCCGCGGCGGGATCCGACGCCCAGCTGAGATCGACCAGCTCGACCTCGGGTAGTTCGTCGGAAACCCACTGCCAGAAACGGCCTTCGGAGAACTCGAAACGCAGGCGCAGCGCGTCATCGGCGAGCAGTGCCCGGCGCACCACCGCCCGCAACCGGGCCATGTCGAAAGGCTCGTCCAGGAACGCGCAGTAGGCGTTTCGGGTGACCGGCGCCGGGGCATACCGGTAGGCGACCGACAGCACATCGCGCTGGTACGCGCTGACCGGCCAGGCTTCGGGGGGTCTCTCGGAAGTAGCACTCGGTTCGAATGTCACAGTCACTCCTATCGCGACAGTCGCGGCACCGGCCGTGCGCGGATCTACCCAACCCCACCCTGATCGCTGACACGCAAAGCTGCTACCACACTTATCCAGTTATCGATATCGCGAATCACGGCATCGGCTCTGCCGATGCCGCGACTCTGCTGTTGTATCGCGGTGTATGCGGGCTGGTCAGCAGGCCGACAGCAGCGCGAGCACGCTTTCGTCGGCGAGCCGATCGGCTCGTTCGCGCGAGACCGCGGGCTCGACGTAGCCGATGTTGAGCGACAACTCGTTGTGCGTCGCGTTGGCGGTGGCCATGATGAAGCCGCTGACGGACATGCCGGAGACGAACTGCGCGCCTTCCAGCTGCCAGGCGCCGATCTTGTCCGGGAAGGGGTAGCTGCCCAGGTAGGTCATGCAGAGATGACCCGGGCCGCGGGTGTCCATCAGCTTCACCGTGGACGCGCTGGCGGCCACCGACTTCGGCGCGGCCACCTTCAACAGGTTCAGCGCGGACAAGTGATCACGTCGCTGCATCCGCGCGCCGTATTCGCGCTCGATCTCCGCGGCGATCTCCCACAGCGAGGCCCACGGCGCGTACTTCGCCGGGGTGGCGATCATGCCCTGATAGGTGCCGACCTCGGTGTCACCGGCGGCGCCGTCGAGATGGTCGCGGAAGTTGACCGAGCTGCCGACGGTGTACCAGGTCGCCTTCTCGGTGCCGGCCTCCCTGGCCGCCGCGATCAGCAGCGCGGCCGAAAGCGCGGCCTGCAGACCGACGCCGTGGCGGTCGCATCCCGCGGTGAGCGCCTCGAGCTGGTCGCCGTCGAGGCTGCGGTGCACCACCCGGCTGCGCCGCTGCGCGGGCGGCGCGAGCGTGGTCGGCTCCAGCCTGCGGGGCTTGCGCAGCTGCGACTTCTGGTCGCGCAGGAACGATCCCGCGGTGCGCAGCGCACCGCCCGCACCTCGGAAGCGCGGCGGGAACAGTTCCTCCGGACCGGGCCGCACCGGCGCGGGCGCGAAATCGCCCCCTTCCCCGGCGGCCACCTGGAGCACCTGCTCGGCCACCGACAACGCGCTCTCACCGTCGGCGACGGCGTAGTGCAGCGTGACGATCAGCTCATTGGTGCCGTCGGTCTCCTTGATCAGCACCGCCCTGGCCAGCGGGCCGGTGCGCCAGTCGAACGGTTCGCGCAGCTCCACCTCGTCGGCCTCGGCCAGCCAGTCGGTGCTGTCCTCGGACTCGATCACCCGCAGCGGGATCGGCGCCTGCACCGGCACGAAACGCGGTGCGGTGCCGTCCGGTTCGGCGGCGACGGCGACCCGCAGGAGCGGATGTCGGCGCTGCACCTCGTCCAGGCCCGCGCGGATCTGCTCCGCCTCGACGCGCCCGCGGATCCGCACGCGCGACAGGATGTGCAGCGGCGCGAGCTGATCGGCGATCCAGTGCCAGCGCTCGACCGGCGAGAGCGGACGCGGCAGGCGCGCGGTCGGCCCGTCCGGCGCCGGGAAGGACATCGGCTTGCCGAGTTCCCGCAGGAAGAATTCGGTGGGCGCGTGCCGGAAATAGTTGTCGCGCACCCGCACCAGGCGCGGATCGGTGGTCTGCTCGATCTTGGCCAGCGAGGCCGACCCGTTGACGAACATGGCGGTGCGGTCGGCGCGCAGCTTCTCGTAACGGCGCAGCCCCGCAACGGGATCCAGGGCGTTGCGCAGCGCACCGGCCAGCACGACGGCGTCCTCGATGGCGGCGTTCGCGCCCTGGCCGAGGCTGGGCAGCATCGGGTGCGCCGCGTCGCCGAGCAGCGTCACCCGGCCGCGGCCCCACTGTGCCAGCGGCGGGCGATCCTGCGCGGGCACGGCCAGGATCGCCGATTCGTCGGTCTGCTCGATGCAGGCTCGCACCTCCGGCGCCCATCCGGCGTACAGGCGCAGCAGGTCTTCCTTGCCGCCCTGCCAGTTCGAGGCCTCGTCGGCGGGCAACGTCTTGGTGCCCCACCAGTAGACCCGGCCGTGGCCGATGTCGTGGATGCCGAAACGCATTCCGGTGCCCCAGAAATGGGCCGACAGGCCGCGGGCGACGTTGCGGTGCTCGAACGGGATGCAGGCCAGCCAGCACACGAAATTGCCGGGGCGCGGCTCGGCGCGGCCGTGCAATTGGGCGCGCACCACCGAGTGGATGCCGTCGGCGCCGACGAGCAGGTCACCCTCGGCGACCCGGCCGTCGGCGAACTCGACGCGCACGTGTTCGCCGTCGTCGGTGAAGCGGGTGGCTTGTGCGCCGGTGAAAGTCGGCGTGTCGCCGATCGCGCTGAGCAGCACGTCGTGCAGGTCCGTGCGGTGCAGCGCCACGGCGGGCGCGCCGAGCTGGGCGTCGAGCCGATGCACCGGGAGCACCCGGATCGGGCTGCCGTCGGGGTTGCAGAAGCGGAAGGTTTCGACCCGGCCGCCGCGCTCGAGCAGTTGCTCGTCGAGCCCGAGGCCGAGGGTGCGCAGCGCGTTGATGCCATTGGCCTGCACGGAAAGTCCGAAGCCCTGCGCCCGCAGTTCCGGACCGGCTTCATATAGTTCGACGCCGAAACCCGCATGCCGCAAGGCGGCCGCGGTGGTGAGTCCTCCGATCCCCGCCCCGAGAACGACAACCTTGATCGGACTGCTCATCGAACCTGCACTCTCATCGAACCACTCGACGGCACAGGTGTTTTCTGCCGCGACGCGGCCCACGGGCCACACTGCCCGCGCGAAACCATCCCACGAGCAGCATCGACCGAGGCCACTGCGTCGACCCCGACCAAGCAGGCCCTGGGACGCCTGTGCCTGACCGACGGGAAGCCTACCGCTACTCGGCGCGCAAGGCAGAGTTGAAGTGAGATTCACCGCATCCCGCGATTGTGAAACGCAAATGTGTTGCAATGGGGCATAATTCGCCCTCCGCGCACCGCATTCGCCCTCGATTCCGGTGCGGCGGCGGCCTCAGAGGTAGGACGTATCGTTCACCAACCGCACCGAAGACCCGCCGTCGGGATAGAACTCCGCTATCGATAGCGACGCCAGATCCAGATGCAACCGGTACAACAGCGAGGGGCCGGTATCGAGGGCCAGCCGCAGCAACGTCTTGATCGGGGTCACATGACTGACCACCACCACATTGGCGCCGGAATACCGCTCGACGAGTTCGCGCAGAGCCGAAGCCACCCGCGCGCGGACCTGCTCGAAGCTCTCCCCGCCGGGCGCGGCGACCGTGGGATCACCGATCCAGCGGGCGTGCAGGCCGGGATCGCGTTGCGCGGCCTCGGCGAAGGTCAGGCCCTCCCACGCGCCGAAGTCGGTCTCGATCAACCCGTCGTGAATCTCCACCGGTACCTCGAGCGCGGCGGCAGCCGCCTCGGCGGTCTCCCGGGCCCGGCCGAGCGGCGAGCTGACCACCGCGGCGATACCGCCTTTGGCGGCGAGCATTTTCGCGGCGCGGGCGGCCTGTTCCCGCCCGAGCGGGGTGAGCGGCGGATTGCCGCGACCTGAATAGCGCCGCTGCACCGACAATTCGGTCTGGCCGTGGCGAAGCAGCAGCAATCGGGTGGGACGACCGGTGGCCCGCGTCCAGCCCGGGCCGTGCTGCGCCGGGGCGGCCTGCTCGGCGTGCACGTCCCTGACTTCATCGATCCAGCTCGGCAGCTCGCGCTCGGTGACCGCGAGGGCCGGATCGGCGGCCTCGGCAGTGCGCGCGTCCGCGACCGCCGCACGGTTCTCGGCGACGCCGCTTCCCTCGTCCATGGCCTCGTTCGCCAGCCGGTCGGCGTGCGAGTTCTCCGCGCGCGGAATCCAGCCGTAGCTGACCCGGGTGAATCCGGCGGCGAGCCTGCGGGCCTGGTCGGCGAGCGGAATCAACGCCGCGTGCTTGATCTTCCAGCGCCCGGACATCTGCTCGACGACCAGCTTGGAATCCATCCGCACCACGACCGACTCGGCGCCCAGTTCGGCCGCCGCCGCCAACCCCGCGATCAAACCGCGATACTCGGCGACGTTGTTGGTGGCCACGCCGAGGAACTCCCGGCGCTCGGCGAGCACCCGGGCGTGGTCGGCGTCGTAGACCACGGCTCCGTAACCGGCCGGGCCGGGATTGCCGCGCGAGCCACCGTCGGCTTCGACGATCACCTCGCGCACTGTCATCGCGGGTGCCCGGCAACCGGTCGCGGCGAACTCACAGCCCCGATTCCTTGGTCCGGACCAGGATCGCGCCGCACTCCGGGCAGCGCACGACCACGTCCGGGGCCGTCTTGGCGATGCGCGCGATCTCGCCGCGATCGAGTTCGATGCGGCACGCGCCACAGCGGCGAGCCTGCAACAGCGCGGCGCCCGCACCGTGCTGCTGCCGCTGCCGGTCGTAGATGGCGAGCAGTTCGCCGGGGACCTTCGCCACCACGCCGACGCGATCGGTCTCGCAGCGCGTCTGCGCCACGTCCAGATCCGCGAGCGCCTCGTCGCGCTGCCGCCGGGCGGCGGCGAGTTCGTCCTCGGTCTTGCTCAACCGCGCGCCCGCGTGCTCGTAGTCGGCCGCGGAGGCCTCCCGCCGCTCCATCACCTCGAGCAGCTCGTCCTCCAGCACGGAGCGGCGCCGCTCCAGACTGCCCAGCTCGTGCTGGAGCTCCGAAAGCTGTTTGGCGTTCACTGTTCCCGCGGTGAGCATGGCCTGGTCGCGCTCCTCGCGCTTGCGCACCGCCTCGACCTCGCCCTCCAGCTTGCGGATGTCGCGGTCGAGGTCGTCCAGCACGATCTGCACGGCCACCGCGGCGTCGGAGTGCGCGTTGCGCTCGGCTTCCAGCCGTGCGACCTCCTGCTGCTCGGGCAGCACGGTGCGGCGGTGCGCGATCCGGGTCAGCTCGGCGTCGACGGCGGCGAGCCGCAGCAGCTCGGCCTGGATCGGGGGTTCGACATTCAACGCGGACAAACTCCTGGGCGGGGTGGACGGGACCGAAGGTTCCACCGTACCCCGCCGGATCGGCGAACCGGCGTCAGCCGCCGACGGTGCGAGTCTTGATGGCGTCGCGGGAGATGTAGACGTCGTACTCGCCGGGCACCGCGATCACCGCGTTCCCGTACGCGGAGCGCACGAACGGCTGGGTCCACCAGCGGCCCTCGCGCATGTCGGCGAAGAAGTCGCGGTCGCCGTCGTTGAGGAAGATCTGATTCTGCTGGGTCGCGACCCCGTCGAGGCGCTGGCCGTACAGGCGGCTGATCCGGTAGCCGGAATGGAAGCCGAGGGCGTTGACCCACGGCTCCAATTCCACGATGCCGGCTTGCAGCACCCACATGTCGCCTTCCACCCGATAGGTCCGGCGCTGCTCGGGGTGGTCGTCGTCGCCGTACAGGACGAGGTCGACGTCCATCTGGTGTTCCTGCCCCGCCACCGGCTTGGCCACCACGTGCGCCGCCTTGATCTCGCCGGTCAGTCCGAGGTACGTCTGCAACAAGGTCGCGACCCACAGCAGCACCGCCGCGACCAGCAGCAGCGCGAGCCCGCCCGACCCGCGCGCGAGCAGCGGCCGCATCCCCGCCCGGCGCCAGGCGATCAGACCGGAGACGATCAGCGCCACACCGACGACCAGCAGCAGGATCAGCCCGATCTGCACGAGCCCGAAATCAACCGGGAAGTTCATGCGGTAGTTGTACCCCGCACGAACTACTCGATTCACCCGAACCGCCCAACCTGTCCCGGCCCGGCGCGGACACGCCCCGACACGCCGTGACCAGTCCCTCGGCGTGCCAACGGTTTCGGGCGCTCAGCCGGTGGCGCGCACGGTCCACGGGTCGGTGCGCAACGTGGACACCCTGGTTTCCAGGCCGGGCAGGGCGGTGCGCACAACCGCTTCGGCCTGCGCGCACCAAGGGAATTCGGTGGCCCAGTGCGCGGCGTCGACCAACGCGGGACCGCCCTTGCGCAGGTGCTCGTCGACCGGATGGTGGCGCAGATCGGACGTGACGTAGGCGTCGACGCCCAACGCGGTGGCGCGGCTGAGGTAGGAGTCGCCCGCGCCGCCGCAGACGGCGACGGTGTAGACGGCGCGGTCCGGGTCACCGGCGGCGCGCACACCCCATGCGGTGGACGGAAGAGCGCGTGCCACGCGATCGGTGAAGGCGCGCAACGATTCCGGTTCCGGCAGGGTGCCGACCCTGCCGAGGCCAAGCGACGACGGCAGCTGAGCGCGTTCACCGATGTGATAGACCGGGTCCTCGCCGGGATGCGCGGCACGCAGCGCGGCGAGCACGGCGGAGCGTGCCGACGAGGGGGCGGCGACCTCCACCCGCTCCTCCTCGGCGTACTGGAGTTCGCCCAAGGTCTCCTGCCCGGGCGAGCCTTCGGTCATCGGGCGGAACTGCGCTGTGGCCGGTACTCGCACCGCGCAGTCGCAATGGTTCACTTGCCGGCCCGCGCCCGCGGCGAAGAGCGCGGCGAGCACCGCGTCGGTGTGCGTGCGCGGCACCTGTATCACCCAGCTGTCCACCGCCGACTCGGGTTTCGCGTCCAGCGGGCCGGTCACCGTCAGTCCGAGTGCGGCGGCGAGTGCGTCGGAGACACCTGGGGCGGCGGAGTCGGCGTTGGTGTGCGCGGTGAACAGCGCGCAACCGGAACGGATCAGCCGATGCACCAGCGCGCCTTTCGGCGTGCTCGCCGCGACGGTGTCGACACCGCGCAGCAGCAGCGGGTGGTGCACCACCAGGGCCTGCGCGCGCCAGTCGATCGCCTCCTCGACGACCGCGGCGGTCGCGTCGACGGCGAACAGCACCCGGGTCAGCTCCTCGGCCGGGTCACCGCAGACCAGGCCGACCGAGTCCCACGGCTCGGCCAGCGCGGGCGGGTAGGCCCCGTCGAGCACCCTGATGAGATCCGCGAGCGCGGTCATCGTCCACCTTCCTTTGCTTCGATCCCGAAATCTGCCGACCGGAACGCCGCGACCAGCCGATCGACCTCCTCCGCACCGCGGACCGCGACGCGCAGATGGTCCGGGCCGAGGCCGGGGAAGGTGTCGGCGCGCCGGACCGCGATCCCTTCCACCGCCAAGTGTTTGCGCAGCAGTTCGCCATCCGGCACGCGCAGGAGCAGGAACGGCCCCGCGGCCGGAGTGTGGACGGCGACGCCGAGGCCGGTCAGGCGCTCTATCATCGCGGCGCGGTGCACGGCGAGCGTCCGCGCGCAGCGCTCGGACTCGGCCACGGCCGCCGGACTCGCGGTGGCGGCGATCGCCTCCAGTTGCAGGGTGCCCAGCGCCCAGTGCGGCCGCCCTCGGCCGAGGCGCGCGAGAACATCGGGCGCTCCCAGGAAATAGCCGCAGCGCAGGCCCGCCAGCGCCCAGGTCTTGGTGAGGCTGCGCAACACGAGCAGGTCGGGCGCGGGGTCGGCGGCGAGCGATTCCGGCTCGCCCGCGACCGCGTCGGCGAAGGCTTCGTCGACCACGATGACGCGCCCCGGCCTGCGCAGCGCGCGGATCGTATCGGCCGGGTGCAGCACCGAGGTCGGGTTGGTCGGGTTGCCGAGCACCACCAGGTCGGCTTCGGGGGGCACCGCGGCGGGATCGAGCCGGTACGGCGATTCCAGAACGACCCGGGTGACGGGAACGCCTGCCTCCAGCAACACCAGTTCCGGCTCGGTGAACGACGGGTGCAGCACCGCGGCCGACCGCGGCGCGAGACGGGGCAGCAGCGCGAAACCCTCCGCCGCCCCTGCCAGCAGCAACACCTCGCCGGGAACACGGCCGTGGCGGGCCGCGACCGCCCGGCGCGCGGCCTCGGCGTCCTCGGCGCTCGGATAGCGGCCCAGATCGGACAGCCGTCCGGCCAGGCGCAGGCGCAGCCACTCCGGGGGCGCCGTCCCTTGGACGTTCACCGCGAAATCGAGCATGCCCGGGCGCGCGTCCACGTCGCCGTGGTGACGCAGTTTCGCGCGATCGACGGTGTCCTCGGCCACGAGATCACACCCTACGTGGCGCTGCGGGAGCGGGACCGGCCAGAATGGCAGGCGTGGGCCAGCTGCACGTCTCGTTCGTCTGTACCGGCAACATCTGCCGCTCTCCGATGGCGGAAAAGATCTTCGCGTCGCACCTCTACCGGGCCGGGCTCGCCAACCGGGTGCGGGTGAGCAGCGCGGGCACCGGGTCGTGGCACGTCGGCGACGACGCCGACCCGCGGACCTGCGCGACCCTGCGCAAGTACGGATACCCGACCGGCCACGTCGCCGCGGTGTTCGGGGCCGAGCACAGCGACGCGGATCTGGTGATCGCCTTGGACCGCTCGCACCAGCGCGACCTGGCCCGGCTCGGGATCCCGGCCGAGCGACTGCGGTTGCTGCGCGCTTTCGACCCCGACGCCGACGACCAGGACGTGGCCGACCCCTACTACGGCGACACGGCGGACTTCGAACTCGTGCGCGCGCAGATCGAGGCCGCCGTCCCCGGCCTGCTCGACTGGGTGCGCGCCGAGCTGGCCGCCGCCGAACCGCCCGATCCGCGCCTCGTCTCCGACGAGCGATCCTGATGCGCAGGCTCGCCTTCCTGCTGCGCCCCAGCTGGCTGATCCTGGCGGTGCTGGTCGCCGCGTTCGCCTACCTGTGCTTCACCGTGCTCGCGCCGTGGCAGCTGGGCAAGAACACGGCCACTTCGCACCGCAACCAGTTGATCGCCGACTCGGTGAAAGCCGAGCCCGTCGACGTCACCACCGTGCTCCCCGGAGGCGGCGAGCACACCGAGTGGCGGCGGGTCACCGCCTCCGGCAGCTACCTGCCGGACTCCACGGTGCTGGTGCGGCTGCGCCACCTCGACGGCGCTCCGGGGTACGCGGTGCTCGCGACGTTCCGGTTGGACGACGGCCGCGTTCTCCTCATCGACCGCGGACTGGTATCGGCGGTCGACGGCACCCGCCCGCCGCAGGTCCCCGAGCCGCCCGCGGGACCGCAGCGCATCGAGGCCAGGGTCCGGATGTCCGAGGGCGTCACACCCGGCAAGGATCCGAGCGTTCAGGACGGCTATCGCCAGGTGTACTCCATCGATACCGCCCAGGAATCGACGGTTCTGCAACTGCCCCTCACCGCCGTTCCCACCGGCGGCGAACGCGGCGGCTACCTGCAGCTGAGCGAGAACCAACCGGGCGCGTTCACCCCGACTCCGCTCCCCCAGCTGGACGCGGGCCCCTACCTGTCCTACGGCCTGCAATGGCTGGCCTTCGGCATCATGGCTCCGCTGGGCCTCGGCTACTTCGTCTACGCGGAGATCCGCGAACGGCGGAAGGAGAAAGGCTCCGCCGCCGAGCCGGTACCCGCGCCCTCTCCGACCGAGCGGCCCCGATCCGAGCCGATTCCCTCGACCACTCCGGCCGCGCCCGCCGCACCGACCACGGAAGCCCGCCTGGCCGACCGCTACGGCCGCGGCCGCGGGTGATCGCCGCAATTCGGCACTCGTCGAGCTAGGACCGATCCGGGCCCAGCAGATCCCACCGGTTCCCGGCGATGTCGAGGAAGACCGCCACCCGCCCGTACGGCTCGTCGCGCGGCGCCCGCACGAACTCCACCCCGCGCGCGACCATCCGGTCATACGCCGACTGGAAGTCCTCGACCTGCAGGAAGAAACCGACCCGACCCGCCACCTGCTGCCCGATCACCGCGGCTTGCGCCGCACCGTCGGCCCGCGCGAGCAGGATGCCGGTTTCGGCGCCGGGCGGGCGCACCACCACCCACCGCTTCGCGCGACCGTCGTTCGTGCGCGCCGCCGAGTCCTCGACCAGCTCGAATCCCAGCGAATCGACGAAGAAGTCGATCGCGGAGTCGTACTCCGCCACGACGATGGTCATCAGCCCGATCCGCATCGCGGAAGCCTATCCGGATCAGCACGCGGACTCGCGAGGCCGACGGCACCCGCGCCGGTCCCGGGCCGCCGTACGCGCGATACGCACACCGTCTCGACAGCGGCGACTCCGTCGAACGGCTCAGCGCCGGGTCACGGCGACGGCGGCGGCCAGCAGGGTGGCGGTGATCTGCACGGCTTCGGAAAGGCGGACCGCGCGGCGCAGATCGTGCAGCGTGGGAGCCGGGCCGTCGCCGAGGACCGGGCGCATCTCCACACCGTGCGGGTACTCGGTACGGCCACCCAGCCGGACGCCGAGGGCACCGGCCATCGACGCTTCCACCACCCCCGCGTTGGGGCTGGGATGCCCGGCCGCGTCCCGCCGCCACGCGGTCAGCGCGGCAGCGGGCCCGCCGCCGATCAAGGGGGCGAGGGCGGCGGTGAGCAACCCGGTGACCCGCGCCGGGATCAGATTGGCCGCGTCGTCGACACGGGCGGCCGCCCAGCCGAAACGCCGGTAGCGCTCGTTGCGGTAGCCGATCATCGCGTCCAGCGTGTTGACCGCGCGATACCCGAGCAGCCCCGGGATGCCCGCCACGGCTCCCCACACCACCGGCGCGACGGCCGCGTCGGAGGTGTTCTCGGCGATGGACTCCAATGCCGCGCGAGCGAGCCCGTCCGCGTCCAGCGCCTGCGGATCGCGGCCGCACAGGGAAGGCAGGAGCGCGCGAGCGCCGTCGAGATCGCCACCGGCCAACCGGTCGGCCATCGCGCGACCGGTCCGGGCCAGACTGCGTCCCCCCAACACGGTCCAGGTGGCCGCGGCGGTCGCGGCCACCCCGCCGCGCCGCACCGCCGCTCCGAGACCGACCACCGCGCCGACGGCCAGCGTCTCGTGCAGCAACCCCGCCGCGCGCCGGTCGGCGTAGGTCACCGACTCCAGTGCCGCTACCGCAGAGCCGAATCCGGCCACCGGATGCCACCGGCGCGGATCCCCGAACGCTCGATCGAGCGCGAATCCGAGCAGCAAACCGAGCGCGGTGGAGGTCCCCTTCTGCACTCGGCGACAGTATCGGGCGTGCGTCGAACGGCGCGCACGGCCCGTGTCACACTCTGTGCCCCCGCGTCGTCTTCCCGGTGACGCATCCATAAACTCGCCCGGCGGGGCCCGAACGACGAACGGCGAACCAGCAGTGACTTCCGAACAGCCTTCCCCCGAGTCCCTCGACCAGGCCGAGCTGGCGCGGCGGTTCGAGGAGCACCGCCCGTATCTGCGCAGGCTCGCCTACAGCACGCTGGGCAGTCTCAGCGACGCCGACGACGTCGTGCAGGAGGCGTGGTTGCGATTGCAACGCCAGTACGAGGCGGGCGCCGCGAGCGAGATCGACAACCTGCGCGCCTGGCTGTCCACGGTCACCGGCCGGCTGGCCCTCGACCACCTCGGTTCCGCCCGCGTCCGCCGCGAGCAGTACGTCGGCGAATGGCTGCCGGAGCCGGAGGTGACCAGCTGGGACGACCCGGCCGACCGGATCACGCAGGACGAACGGGTCACCACCGCGCTGCTGGTGGTGCTCGAGTCGCTGTCCCCGGCCGAGCGCACCGCGTTCGTGCTCCAGGACGTCTTCGGCATGAGCGGCCCCGAGGTCGCCGAAGTGGTCGGCCGCACCCCGGCCGCCGTCCGTCAGCTCGCCTCGCGGGCACGCAAGCACGTCGAGCAGGGCACGCCGCGCTTCCCGGCCTCCCCGGACGAGCAGAAGAAAGTGGTGTCCGCATTCTCGGTGGCCTGGCGTTCCGGCGACCTCAGCGCCCTGCTGGGTGTTCTGGACGCGAACGTCAGCCTCACCGCTGACGGCGGCGGCAAGGTGCCCGCGATCCGGCAGCCCGTGCGCGGCGCCGAACTAGTGGCCAAGCTGCTGCTCGGCTGGTACCACTCGCCGTCCGCGGTGGGCGGCTGGGGTCGCGCGGTGCTGGTCAACGGTCAGCCCGGGCTGGTGGTCTTCGACGGCACCCACACCGGCGTGTTCTCCTTCACCGTCGACGACGGACGCATCGTCGCGATCGACGTGGTCCGCAACCCGGACAAGCTGCGCGACCTGCCCACGGACGGGATGCCCGACTGGTTCATGGGCGAGGGCCGCACCGAGCAGGAGTAGTCAGCCCGCGACGCCGAGCGGCCGCGAATACCCGTGCGCGGCCGCCACTTCCGCCGACAGCAGCCGCCCGGCGTCCGCGGTCAGCCCGTGCGCCAGATCGGGATGCGTGGCGCAGGCCTCCTGCCAGCCGAGGTCGGCGATCGCCCGCACGTAGGGCAGGGTCGCGTTGGTGAGCGCGATCGTCGAGGTGTGCGGCACCGCGCCCGGCATGTTGGCCACGCAGTAGAACAGCGAATCCGCCACCCGGTAGGTGGGATTCGCGTGCGTCGTCGGGCGCGCGGAGGCGAAGCAGCCGCCTTGGTCGATGGAGATGTCCACCAGCACCGCACCGGGGCGCATACCGGCGACCAGGTCGTCGGGGACCAGTTCCGGCGCACGCGCGCCGGGGACCAGCACCGCGCCGATGACCAGATCGGCCGACAGCACCGCGCGCCGGATCTCGGCGGCGTTCGACGCGACGGTGGCGATCCGCCCGTCGAAGCGGGCGTCGAGCTCGCGCAACCGGTGCAGGTTGGTGTCCAGCACGCTGACCCGCGCGCCCATGCCCACGGCGACCGCGGCCGCGTTCGACCCCGCGACGCCGCCGCCGAGCACCACGACTTCCGCCGGCCGCACGCCCGGAACCCCGCCGGGCAGCAGTCCCGCGCCGCCGAGTGGGGCCATCAGGTGGTACGCGCCGACCTGGGCGCCGAGCTTGCCCGCGATCTCGCTCATCGGGGCCAGCAGCGGCAGCGACCCGTCGGCAGCGCGGACCATCTCGTAGGCGATGGCGGTGATACCCGAGCGCAGCACCGCATCGGTGCAGTCGCGCGACGCCGCCAAGTGCAGGAAGGTGAACAACACCTGCCCGCGGCGCATCCGCGGGTACTCCGGTGCGATCGGTTCCTTCACCTTCAACACCAGCTCGGCTTCCCGCCACACCTGGTCGGCGTCCGGGACCAGGCGGGCCCCCGCCGCGGCGTAGTCGGCGTCGGGGAATCCCGATCCGACGCCCGCGCCCGCCTGCACCAGCACGTCGTGTCCCTGCCCGGCCAGTTCCCCGGCGCCCGCCGGCGTCAGGGCCACCCGGAACTCCTGCTCCTTGACCTCCTGTGGTACTCCGATCCTCATACCGTCATCGTCGCCCCGGGGCGGGGCCCGCGCCACGACCGACGCGCCGAGCGCGCACCGCGACCACCCGCGCCCCGCGCCGCGGGCGAGTTTCTCGGCACGTTGCCCAGCTGAGCGCGGACGGCCCGCCTCACACGGTGGCCGGGCGACCCAACGGCGGTACCCGCAACTGCTCGGCGCGGCCGCCGAAACGGAAGACGTGCCCGAGGTAATCGAGCGTCTCGCTGAAGTGCGCCCAGCCATCGGAATGGACCGGCACGATCACCGCGTCGCCGAGGACCTCGGCCGCCTGCAACGCGGTGCGCGCGTTCAGGGTGACGTCGGTGTCGCCGAAACGTCCGATGTTCGCGCCGCCGACGTTGAGCACGGCGATGTCGATGCGACCGATCCGTTCGGCGATGTTCCGCACCACGTCCACCGAGGCGTTGTCACCCGAGACGTACACCGTCGGCTGCCCGTCGGCGCGCAGCACGAACCCGGTGACGATCCCGCTGAACGGCTCGCATCCCTCCGGTCCGTGCAGGGCGGGCACACCGGTCACCTGCACTCCGTGCACCGTCACGGTCTCCCAGTTCTCCAGTCCGCGCACACCGTCGATGCGAGTGGCGGCGCCTGGCGTGGAGAGCACGGTCGGCACGGTGGTCAGCAGCTTCCGGCCGGAGTCGTCCAAGTTGTCGGCGTGTTCGTCGTGCGAGAGCAGCACCACGTCCACCGGACCGACCTCGTCGGCCGACACCGCGGGTCCGGTGAGCTTGTGCAGAGATATCTGACGATAGCCGGGTACATGACTTCCACCTCCACGGAGCAATCCTCATGCGAATCCGCATCGATATCACTGCCCTGTCCGCCGCGGCGCTCGCGCTCACCCCTTCGCCGGCCAACGCCGCCCCGTGGCCCGGCTGGACCGACGGTCAGCAGATGGAGGTCCGCCTCCTGCTCGGCGGCGTCAACCGCCAGTTCCAGCCGGAGATCATCCAGACCGCCAACGAGGTGTGCGGGATCCTGCGCGCCGACCCCACCCCCGCCGGGAAACGGGCCGCGCTCGAGCACCTGGCCGTCGACCACTACCCGCACCAGTTGGGCTACACCCTCGGCACCATGGTGGACGTGTCGTGCCCGGACATGCTCGGCGTGATCCGGTGACGATCACCCTCGCGTTCGACGTACCCGAGCAGTGCCGCGAGACCTTCACCCGCGAGCTCGAGCTGCTGCGGTACGGGATGGAGCCGCTCGTCGAATGGCTCGAACGCCACGGCGGCGGGATGCAGATGGGAGGATCGAAGGCATGAGCAACGCCATGCGGGTGGAGGTATCCGTCGGCGATCCGACCGGCATCGCGCTCTGCCCGCGCTGCCTCCACATCTGCCTGTGCACCCTGCCCATCACCGGGCTCGCCGAGACGGGTGTGATCCCCTTGGGGAACATCGCGGCCTGCGCCGAGTGCGACGACTTCACCGACGCGGTGCGCAAATTCTTGGCCGGACTCAACTCCTGAGCGCCGCTCACAGCGTGTCCACACCAGACACGCTGTGACCCGCGTAACACGACCCGGTTGTTCACGATGAGCAGCCCGACAGCCTGTGCGCAGGGCATTCCAATCGCAGGGGGAACCTGCCCGACCCCGAGGGGACATTCATGACCGGACCGCAGTACCCAACTGCTGACCGCTACACCTACCGAGTGCTGCGGGACGGTGACAAATTCGTCGCCCGATGCGCCGAGTTCCCGAACCTCAGCTGGGAGGCTTACTCACCGGAAGAGGCCCACACCGGGCTGATGAAGCTCGTCGACGGGACGCTGCGGGACCTCATCAACTCCGGCGGAGACGTCCCCCTGCCCGAGGTGCCGTTCACGCCCCCACCCGTCCCCGTCCAGCAGCACGCCCCGATCCATCAGCCGCCGACCGCCCCGTATCCGATCATGCAGCCACAGCCCACTTACGCGCCCGCGCCGCCGCAGGTGATGCAGAATGTCGTCGTCAACGCCTCCGCGCGGGTGGGCGGGTATCGCGTCGGACCCAACCATGGCTTTCACGCACTCATGACCTTGGTGACGTGCGGCATGTGGGCACCGATCTGGCTCCTCGTCTGGATCCTCGGCAGGAAGTAGCTGTCGGTCGGGTGTGCCACGATCAGTGGATGCGGCAGCACTACGTAGGACCTGACGGACGCCGCGGCGAGCCTGGGCAACTCGTGCGGCTCTCCGACGGACGCGCTGCGGAGACGCGGCCGGTCCGCTGCCCCAACGGTCACGTCCTCGCTCACGGCACCTTCACCCCCGTCTGGCTGCCCTGCCGGGTAGAGGGACGCAACGGGCACCGCACCCACCGCTGCCACGCCTGCGACGGAGTGGTCTACACGCCGCCGTTGGACGAGCATTGCTGGCGCGACGACGGCCAACACCCCCAGACATGACGAAAGCCGCCCCGGATTCGGGGCGGCTTTTGCTTGCGTCAGTCCGGGAGCGATGCCCGCGTCAGCGGGAGGATCGCCTCGCTCGGCGTAGCGGAGGCCAGCGCCTCCGTCGAGGCTCCCGGATGGTCGTTCACCGGCCACAGCGACCCATCCCCCATCCGCCGGCCAGTCCACTGCCACCGCCCATCCTCGTGCAAGACCCACTCATCGCCGCGGGCATCGTGGTACACCCCTGGTTCGGTTGGCAGCATCAGTCCTGAATCCCCGCGTAGTGCGCGAGCGCCCGCAGCTTGCTCGACGCTCGCCGCTCGTGCGCCGCGGTCGTCTTGATCACCGTCTCCACCGAACGGGACTTGCGGAAGTACTCCGGCGCCGACTCCTTCGCGTCGACGAGGGCATCGACGGCCGCGTCCGGCTCGCCAGCGCTCAGGTGCGCTCGCGCCACGTCGAGGTAGAAGTGCGCCTTGCGTTCGCGCGGGTAGTCGGTCGGGATCTGGGTCTGCTCCGCGAGTTCCTTCGCCTTGCCCACCTGGCGAAGATCGACCGCCGCCGACAGCTCGAACAGCTTGACGTTCGTGGGGCCCACCACCGTGCCGTGCGCCTGCCGGTCCCCGATCTTCTCCGCGAAGCCGTAGGCCTCGGCGAAATGAGTGTCGGTGGTCTCAGCGTCCCCAGCGGTCGATGCCAGGCCCGCTCGGCGCATGTGGAGAGCGCACAGCACCGCCGCGCCCATCTCGTCGTCGGCGTACGGCTCGACGGTCGCGATCGTCCGATCGGTCAACCGCACCGCGCGTTCCATCGCACCGACACGGGCGAGAGCGGCGGTCTTCACGTACTGGGCCGTGGCCAGAAGCAGTTCATCCTCGGCGTTCCCGGCCGCCCACACCATGCGGTCGGTGGCCAGAGTTGACAGGTCGTAGTGGCCCGTCTTGTGCGCCAGCGTGTTCCCTGCCCGGTAGGCGGTGACGAGCAGTTCGTAGGCCGCCGCTCCATCGCGCTGCCCGGCGACGAGCAGGTGGTCCACGAGATCGGGAAGGCCCTCGACGATCTTCGAGTACGCGCCCTCATGCCGCCAGCGCGCGACCTCATCGACCCGGAGCCGAAGGATGTCGAGCGGTAGCGGATCGACATCTGCCAGCGGGTCGGTCGAGGCAACGACCTGGCGCACGGTGGGCACGATGCGGTCGAGGCTCGCGGCTTCGCTTTCGGCGCCCATCAGGATCGACGCATCGACGCCCAGGGCGGACGCGATGCCGCCGACCCACATGGAGGTGGGTGAGTCGATCCCGGCTTCGACACGGGAGAGGTATCCGCGCCCGACGTGGGCGAGGGAGGCGAGCTGGTGCTGGGTCAGGCCGCGGGTCTTGCGGATACGCGCGATGCGTTCGCCGACGGCCTCGTTCTTCTGCATACCCCCACCGTAGCACCGAAAGAGGGAGCAATTAGGGAGCATTCATCTGTTGGCCTGCACTTAACGTGAAGTTAGCACACGGTGCCGGATCCGAGCTTGGACCCCCGAACCAGGCGATTCGTTTCGTAGCCTCTCGCCCCTCGGGAGGTTACGAGCTCTCCGGCACCGTGTGCCCATTCCAACAGAACACACAACGCGCCAGGGGGTACCAGATGCCCGAGTATTTACCCGTTCTCGTCGTCGGTGTAGCAATCGCGCTACTGGCCGCCGCGGTCTATTACGCCGCGTTGGTTCGGCCCGAGCCCGGCCCCCATCGCTACGAGGCTGCCCGGTGAGCCCCGTAGCGGCACCCGACACCCTCGACCGGTGGCGGGCCCAACCCTGCACCAACGCCATGATCGAGTCCATCGAGCACGCCCGCTTCGGCATGGACCTCCATGGCGGGCACGGCGGATGCGAGTTCTTCATGGCCGCGCTCAAGCGCCTGTCGGTGGTGCTCGGATGAACGACGCTGTCTCCGCCTGGCAAGAACGTCTGGAGGGCCGCACCATGGTCGTCGGCCCGGACGGGCTGCCGTACACCGTCGAGCAGTACCTGACCCTCGTGGCGAAGGCCAACGCCGGTCAGTCGCCACAGCAGTTGCTGCGCTTCGCCGTAGCCATCCGCGAGTGGGCCGACCGGTGATCGGCTACCTCGAATCCTCCATCGACGGGACCGTTTACATCGTCGGTGACGACGGGTACTCGTACACCGCTGAGGAATACGCGGACCTCCTCGAGGACCGGGCGATCGACCACGCCCACGAACTGCTCGATGGGTTCGCCGATGCCGCTGAGTGAGAACCAAGCCAAGTTGCTGGGCGCGCTGTTCGCCGAGTCCGACCGCCGCCTGCCCGTCCGTGAGCTGTCCAGAATTACGGACCTGTCCGAGCGGGTCGCTGCCCAGGACGCCGCCGAACTCCAGCGTTCCGGCCTCGCTCAGGGCACCGGCCGCGGCTACTGCCTCACCGGCGCCGGAAGGGCGTTGGCCCGCAAGCCCGTGTACCGCGAGTACGCGCGCTGATCAGTCTTCCCCGGCGATCGTCGGGGATTTCAGGAGATACACGAATCGAAGGAGAGCGCGTGCAGGAGAAGATCCCTGGTCCGGACGGCCCCGCCAACGACAACTGGAATGTCGACCCTCGCGGGAAGGATGCCCCCCGGAAGCGGATCATCACCGAAGACCCCCGGCTGATCAAGGCCGTGGACTGAGCGTCACCCACAGAATCTTCGCCGTGTAAACACCGCAGGCACGGCGGAGGCCGCCCCGACCTTGATGCGTAGGTCGGGGCGGTTTGGTGTCCGGACACGACAAAAGCGCCCCGCAGGTGCGAAACCGCGGGGCGGCTTTGTGTCGCTGAGGTGGATCAGGGCAGAGAGTAGGCCGCCCAGTCGTCCAAGTTCGCGGGCGGCTCACCACCGCCACTTACCCCAGAGTCGTCCTCGCCGTGCACGCCCGCATACCGGTTGGTCAGCGGAACCTGCGCCGTCGTGAACGTTCCCTGAAGTTGCGGCACGTTGTCCAAGAACGCCGTGTACACCGTCCCTCTTGCCTCGATGCGCATCACGGCGCCCTCCGCGGCCTTCGTGGTGGTGATGATGTCAGCCAGGCCAGTAGCAGAGGTGAACGTCGTCCCGTCCCACGAGTACATGCAGATGCCGTGTTTGTCCGCGACCCGCCAGTAGTGCACGCCAGCGTGGTTGCTCGCCGGGTCGGCGCGCACGCACACCGACATCGAGCTGTGCTGAGGATTCCTACCGTTCCAGCGGATCCGAGCCTGGGCTGCCATGTCGGCCGACGGCGACGTTGCCGCGTTCCAGAATCCGAAGCTGATCGGCTCGGACGCCAGCCCGACGGCTGACAGCTCGTTGGACGCCAGGTACAGCGGCCCAAACCTGGTGGTCCAGTTGCTGCCAAGGCTCGCCCGGTTGAAGTCGTCGGAGGCGAACTGGACGTAGGGCGATACGTCCTTGCCGACGAAGTTGTCGATCGAGTGACTGTTGGTCGTGCTGACGCGCTGCACGAACAACCCGAGATACCGGTGGCTGGAGTCGCCCCACGTCGTATCTCGATACGACGACCCATTTTTCACACCGTTGATGTAGACGGAGTACACATTGTTCTCATCGACCTGGCACCGGATCACATCGTTGGTGGCGATGGTGACCGTGCCGGAACCGATGGCGGTGTAGGTTCCGTTGATACCGGTGATCCGGCCGAGATTCCAACCACCGTTGTACGTGCCCAGAATGACCATCTCGGTCATGGCCGAGTTGCAGCGCAGCACCGCACCGGCGACCGCCGTACCGTTCGGCGCCGAGCCGATCGTGAACTCCACCGACTGATATGGGGTGACGGTCTGGCTGTTGTAGATCGCTGCGCGCCTGTTCGCGGTGGTGCCTTGGACTGCGAGCTGGTTGGAGATGATGCCGAGGTCACCGCCGGTCTCGGTCCACGATGACCCGAGACTGGTGTTGTTGGCCCGGTTGAAGTCGTCGGTGTAGTTGGCGAGGTTCACCACTGTGCCGGTCGCGTTGACCGCTGTCGCCGTCGCTGTGGCAGTGGTCGCCGCGGCGGTGGCGGTAGCCGACGGCGTGGCGGTACGTCCTGCAGCTGCAGCCGTCGCGGTCAGGGCGGGAACGGCGACGCTCGTGGAGATCTCGGCGTTCACCGCAGCAGCTGTGGCCGTAGCCGGGGTGGCGGTGTTGAAGCTGGAACCCTGCCCGATCGCGTCGTACACCAGCGTGGAAGCCGTCGCCGCCACGGCGCCCGCTGCGGCGTCCGCCGAAGCCGTGGCCGCAGTCGGGGACGAGTTCAACGCCGCTGTCGCCGCGGTGGCGTTGGCCTGCGCGTCGAAGTTTTGCTCCCCCACCGCAGCAAGCACCGAAGCGCCCGCAGTGGCAACCACGGCCGCCGCGTGCGCGTCCGCATGGACAGCGTGGGCGGGGACCAGTGCGGTGGCCGTGGCCGCTGTCGCCTGCCCACTGGAGGTCGCCGTAACTGCGGCGGGAAACGCGCCGGCCGCAGCGGTGGCGACGATCGCGGGCACTGTCACCGTTGTCGACACGGTCCCGGGACGGGCGCTCGCTGTCGCGGTGGCGCGCTGGGCCTGCGCGACGACGGAGCGGGTGCCGTCCCAGATCAGCCGGTCGCCGATGTACTTGCGCAGTACGGGCTCGGTGCCGATGCGGATCGCGACCGGCTCTTGGCCGCGCGTGAACTTCGGCATGGCTTACGCGGCGACCGTCACGGTAGCGATTCCGGCCGCGTCGAACGTAATGGACAGCGTGCCCGAGGTGGTGGACAGGTCCGCATCTGACTCGAGGTAGGCGATCAGCGGGCGAGTCGCGTCCGTGCCCGGGGTCGAGTCGTAGATGACGGCTTTCCGCACACCGGTAAGGGTGGATCCGGTCCAGGATGGGTCTGCGGCGTCGAGCTTGATCGTGTTGGTCGGCGCGTCGTAGGTGACCGTCACCGAGGTGAGAGTCTGCCCACCCGCGGTGTAGCCGGTGCCCGACACTTCGTTGGTGATGCTGCTCTTGTACTGGTGGGTGTCCTGATCGAACGTGTACGAGTTCGTGCACAGCATGATCTTGATGTTGTCGGTGTCGAAGTCGATCTCCTTGTTCAAGAGCGACTTGAAGAACAGCCCGTAGAACTTGCCGGTGAACGTGGCCATGAAGGATTCCTATTCAGGGTCGGGGACAACCGAATACTCGGTTTCCGGATCGGGGAGAGTGAGTGCCGCGTACTCGCTTTCGGTGAGCTTCTGCACGCGCGCGATGCCGCCGCCGTTCACGACGTAAGCGCCGACGAGGGTGGGCGGCGCGGGCAGCCCGGTCTCGATCAACGGCCACAACCGAACGGGTGTGGCGGATTCGGGGATCGTGATGTTGTAGGTGTCCATCCCGATCCGCACCCGCGCTGGCCCGGGGTCGAGGTCCTCGGTGGTGATCACCCCGTTCACGGGCGTGTAGGAGCGGACGGACGTGGTGATCATCGCGTCGCCGTCGTCGTTCTCCCGCAGGATGTAGCTGGAGAAGAACACCTCGTCGGTGTGCGGCGTGCCCGCGAGGTCGGTGAGGGTTTCAGTAATGACGGTCACGTAGTGGCCTCCTGCTATACGCCGGAGTAGATCCGGGCGTCATTCCACGAATGAGAGTTCGACCCGCTGCGCTCCACTCGAAGCCCCGCCCACGAGTTGCCGGACGGCACAGCACCGAACAACTGGGCCTGGCAGATAACGACCCCGTTGACTTCGATCCACGCGTAATCGCCAGCCGTGGAGAATGCGATCTTGTCGCCCGCGGCGACAGTGGCCGGGGTGTGGGCGTAGTTGGCGAACGTCGGACTGGACAGTGATCCGGTGAACCGGGCGAGGTAGACGTGGCCGGAGAGGATGTTCGCGGCCAGCCCCTCGGTGCCTGCGGAGTTGCAGCGCAGAATCAGGCCGCTGTCGGCGCTGGAGTTGGGGTTGTTGTTCCCGCCGGCGATGGCTTCGACGCGCTGCTTGCCGTTGGTGATGCCGGTGTCGCGGATCAGTCCCGCGCTGCTGTTGGACGTTCCGGTGGCCGACCACGAGTTGCTGACGATGCCCGCGTTCGTCCCGAACTGCGTCCACCCGTTGCCGGGCGGACCGTCGGCGCGGTTGAAGTCGTCGTAGAGCACGCTGTTCCACGACGTGCTCAGGGGGAAGTCGGTGGGCCGGTCGTAGATCTTCACCCACCGGATCCAGGCGTCGCACAGGGCATTGTTGAAGAAGTTCAACCCCCGCTTACCCGGGTGCGGGCGGTGGGTGGGGGTGAGCTGCGCCTGGCAGCGGGCGACGCCGTTGATGTACACCCGGCAGAGTTGGTCGTTGTCGATCAGAACTGTGCATGTGACGTAGTTGCCGTAGTACGGGACGGGTGAGGTGTTCCCGGCCAGGTCGTTGCCGGAGGACATGAGGCCGTCGAACTCGATGATGTGCACGTCATCGGAGGAGACGACGGGGGCGTGACGGAAGCGGATCAGCACCGAGTTGGCGAACGACGGGCCCACCTTGGCCCAGTTCTCCATGATGCAGAGGTTGAAGTACTGCGCGACCAGTCCCTCGACCGGCCACCACATCTCCCACTCCATCCCGAAATTCGGGGTGAAGGGCTGGAACTCGTAGGACTCACCACCGCCGACGACCGACGAGTAGTTGGCCGGCATGTGCATTTCCGCCGAGCCGTTGAGGTCGGCCTTGCTGCCGTCACCGAAGTGCCCCCACGGCTGTTTGATCGGATTCTCCGGCGCCCTGTTGAAGTCGTCGATCCACCCAGCCCACGCCCAGGGCAGGTTACGGCGAATCAAGAACGACAACCGTGTCTCCTTCTGGTGGCGTCAGCTCGCTCTCGTCGATGGCGCCGGAGATCGTGCCGCCATTGGCGATCAGGAATTTTCTGATGCCCTGCAAGTGGCGCTTATTCGCTCGCAGGTCGAGCCGATCTTCGGGCGAGTGCAGCTTCCGCAACGTCTCGGTGTCGGTGTCGAACCGGTCGATCGCCCACGTCAGCACCTGGATAGCGGACTCGGCCGGGGTCAGGTCGAAGTACCCGTCGAGCGATTTCACTTGGAAGGCCGCGCACCACAATGCCCAGCGGTAGTCGGGGATCTGCCAGTGCGACTCGTAATTCGTGGATGCTGCGACGCAGTGGAAAACCTTCACGGCTTCCTCTCGGATCAGGGCTCAGGGATGTACACGCCGGAAACGTTGATCTGGAGCACAACTGGAGCAGTGGTGCCGACGACGTTCGTGACGTTGTAGAAGAAGCGCTCTTTGTCGAATGCCTCGATGGCGAGCGCGTTGGCGTTGTAGCGGGTGACGTTCGCCCCGAGGACCTGGGTGTGGATCACGTCCGCCGAAACCCCCGCGGCATTCCACCGCTTGACCTCGATCGTGCAGCCGCCCGGTTGAGTGATAAGCGCGAAGTGGACGTCAGTCAGCAGTGCTTCTAGACCGTCCGGCACGTTCAAAACTGGGCCGAGGAGTAGCTCGTTAACGCCGAGCCGCACCTCGGCCGAAGCCACGACGCACTCCACGGACCAGTAATGGGCGTTGTCGTAGGCGATGTCGGCTTTCTCGCCGGCGGCCGCGGCGGCGTTGGCCGCCGCCTGCGACGTCGACACCGCGATGTCCGCTGATCCCTTCGCGTTTTCGGCGATGAGACGGGTGTTGTCCAGCGGCGTCCGCACCTGGGAGTTGACCGCGCCCTGCACCCCAGTGAATGACACCTTCGCCCCACCGGTGGCGAGGGCCTGGATAGATGCCTCGTTGAGGTTCGACCCGTAGTCCGAGCCGAAAACGAACGCGTTGTCGGGGATCTCCGGGATATTGGGAGTAGTCACGGACTACTTCCCGACCGGAGAATCACCGCATCCGAGCGTGTCGAGTCCCGCCAGGATCGTGTCCGCAGCGTGTTGCCGCGCCTTCGCCTGATCCGGTGTCAGATTCGGATTCGGCGGGTTCACCTTGATGGATGTCGCGAACACCTCATAGAGAGGGCACAGAATCTCGGAGGACGTCCGCTCCTGGACTTCCCGCACCTCACGGGTGGTCGCCTCGAGTCGGAAGAACAGGTAGACGATCAGACCGATCAGGACCAGCAGAACTGCCATCCCCACCCGGTTGCGCCTGTTGTCCGCAGCGACCTTCTCGATGCGCTCGAGAACCTTCTGGGTAGTGTCGGCTCGCTGCGAGAGAGTGCCCACCTCCGAGGTCAGCGCGTCGACCGCCTCCACAAGCTTCGTCTGATCCATCACGGCTGCGGCCCTTTCTCGCGAGGCTGCTTGATCTCCGACTCCAGATCGTTGATTTGGTGCGCCAGGTCATCGAGCAGAGTCCGCAGCCGACCCACGGTTTCGTGGGTCTGCCGCAGCGTGTTCTCGATGCTGTCGTTATCACGCATGTATTTGTCCGGCATCACAGCCGCCGTCGCTCGTGCATGGTTTCGAACGCCTCCCGAATGGCGTCAGTTGCTCGCACAAGCTCCCCGGCGAGCTTGTCGTTGATGAGTTTGTTGAGTTCTCGCAACTCGATCTCGAGCCGATCACCGCGGGCGACCTCTTTGTCGTAGGCGGCGTCGGCGCGGGCGATGGCGTCATGATGCGACGCCGTGATCCGGTCGATCTCCGCCGCATGAGAGGAGACGAGGGAGTTGAACAGCTTGTAGACGGCGTAGATGCAGATCGCGGCGATCGCGCCGATGGCCCCGTACTGCAGCAGTGAGTCGGTGCCGATGGGCACCGACTCACCGTCTGCTTCGGCCGCCCATAGCTGCAGGAGCACTACCCGCGCTCACGGGGCATCCCCGCGCGAAGCTTCTCGTCCGGTGTGACCTTCGCGCGCGCCACCTCCGCGGCGGGAATCCCGAGGACGGCCGCGACGATGACGAGGATCATGTCCGCCGAGAACTGATCCACAACGCCGCGCACGACGAGGTAGCCAGCGATGCCGACCAGAACGGGCCACAGGAGAGCGCGGATGGGCTCGGTACGCAGGGTGGAAATCAGCTTGCTCATGGTCTATCCCTTCATCAGTCGCGGTCCGGGACAGGGGTGTCCGGACCTTCGGTGTCAAGCAAGGCGACGGTGTCGCGGCGGCCGGGCCAGATGATCTGGCCGTGTTCGAAGCGCTGCCGGACCTCCCCGCCGGGCAGTTCCTCTTCATCGGCAAGCGGCCAGCCGAACGGGCCGGTTTCCGAGCCACTGCGGTGCCAGCGGTCGCGGATCGCGCCGTGCACCCAGACGGGCGGCCGGTTGTCACCGTCCTTCCCATACAGCGCGCCGCCCTGGAATCCCTGCACCTCACCCTGGGGCAGCACGGTGCACTCAGTGGTCGGATAGCCGAGCGGCCCCTGCTCCCAGCCGAGTTCGGAGTACTTGCCGAACAAGCTCGCCGGGATCGCGTGGGCGCCGGTCGCGGGATGCCAGTAGATGTGGCCGTTGTCGAACTCTGCGTACCTGCCGATGCCGTCGGGGGTGGCGTTCTCACCGACTGTGCGCCGTGCGCCAAGCCACGGGGTCGCGGCCTCGACGTCGTTGATCGCGTTGGGCGGCGGGCCCGCGGGCGCGCCGGTGGCGAACTCGCACACGTCGGCCTCGAAGATGTCCCACGGGAAGTTGGGGCCGACGTCGGTGTGTGTGCCGATGCCGAGGCAGTCGGTCACGTATCGGTGGTCGGAGATTCCGGAGCGGCGCTCGTACGGTGGCGCGATGACGAGCGGGTCGTATCCGTACTTCTGAGCATCCTGCACTGCCAGCCACGCAGCGATCCGGAGGTCATCACGGATGGCCATCCATTCGTCACGTGACCATCCCGCACGACTGCCGGCGAAGCAGAGGTTGATGGTGGACGAGTTCGCGTCCAGCACCGACCAACTGGCCAGGTCGGTGTCCACCACGTCGACCACTACCCCGTCGCGGACGGTGTAGTGGTAGCTCACGCCGTTGCGGGGGTTGTTCAGGTAGTTGGCCAGGCTCTCCGCAGTGCCATTGCCTTCCTGGGTGTGGAGCAGAAAGTTCTCGATGCGCGCACCGTGGCGGGACGACGCCGAGTCGCCCATGCGGTCGAGTTCCTGATAGTCCGGCTTGGTCACCGTGATGGTCTCCCGTTCGAGTAGAGGGGCCGGCGCCACCGACCACTGGCCGTAGTCCGGCTTCAAAGCCACGTTGACGTCCACTCCCACGCCGCCGACCTTGCGTTTGTCGATCTCGATCTGATGCAGGTGCGCGGCCGGGTGGTCGTCGTTGGCGAACCCGCCGGACCAGTTGTGCTGCCAGAACCACGTCGCGACACCGTCTTCAAGCGCCCAGTTGATGCACCGGAAGTTGCCGTACATGCCGGTCCACTCCAGCCCGACCACCGACGCCCAGCCCCGCAGGAACGGCGCGATGAACTGGTTCCATTGCTCCAACGTGGGATTCGCGTCTACAGGGGCGTAGATCGGGCGCTGGTCGGGTCCGCCGGCCGCACGGTGGTAGCGCAGCGCGATCTCCGCGTGGTGGACGCCGCCGTCGTAGCCGCCGTACCAGTCCGAGGTCTCGCCCTTCCCGAACTGGTAGTTGCTGACGATCTCAAGTCCCGCGGCGCGCAGCCGATCGCAGTACTCGCGGGTGGCGGGCTTGGCGAGCATCCATTCCGCGCCCGGACGCCGGTCCGACATGTACAGGACCACCCCGCTGTATCCGGCATCCTTGATCGCCTGGGGGTCGATGAGCGCGGCGGAGAAGTCCAGCAGTTTCATGCTCACCCCTGGTGGCGTTTCAGGATTCCGGGTCGCGCCTTGTTCTTGCGCTCGGCGTAGAGCACGCGGCGGCGCTCGAGGTCGCTCGTTTTCGAGTCACGCAGGTAGGCGTTGACCTCGGTGACCGTGTGCGTAGTCGGGTCGAACTGCGGGGGCTCGTCGACGGCGTCGACCACCCGCGCGGTGCGCTGCGGTTCCTCGGGCTCGTTGATGCGGTAGCCCATATACCGGAGGCGTTCGATCTGCGCCTCCCGCTCCCGCACCGTCATCGTGGCGGGGTCCTGGATCACCACCGGCTCCGGTTCCTCTTCGTCCACCGGCACCCACGTGCCCATGGCGTTGAGCTGGTGCTGCTCACCGCGGTACGGGCGCATCACCTTCTTCGTCGCCAGGGCGGGATCCATCGGCGGGCAACCGGCTTCGGTCATATGCTTGGAGATCGCCCGCGCCAGCGCCTCCGGGAACACGATCCGGTTGCGGCCGCCGGAATCACTACCGAACCCCACCGGGATGAACTGCAGGGCCGGGAGGAACCGCTCCTCCGGGTTGTTCGGGTCGATGTCCTCGATCCGCCAGATCTTCCCCACACACGCTCCCTACGCGACGCCCAGATCGCGGGCGATTGACATGACCTCTTGCAACATCTCGAGCGCCTTCATCACCGGGTCTTCAGGTTCGCGGTGGCCGACGGTGATGTCCCAGTGCGGGGTGGTTTTGCGGTCCCACCACAGGACGAGTTCGGTGATGCGGTCGACGTACACCTTCCCGGGCGGGCCCCAGTCCTGGACGGTGGTGCCGATGCGGGTGCCGAGCCACGCGTTGCCCTTGCCGCGCTGCCCGATCCGCAGGTTTTCCACGCCGTCGGCGACAGTGACCGAGTGGGTGGTTTGCTCCCTCGTCCGCCACATGCCCGTGCGGAGTGCGATGAGAGCGGACAGCGTGTAGGCGCGGTCGCTGCCCTCACACCAGGTTTCGAGGTAGTGCGACCACCCCAACCTTTGGGCTCGAGGTATGTCCTGCCACTTCATGAACGCCAGGAAGACGTCGGTGTACAGGGGTTTCAGCAGGGCGTCAACCATGCCGCCAATGGGCGGGACGAACAAAGCTGCGGCGATCAGATCGCCCAGCATGTTCACCGTGTTGTGGTTCCAAACACCCTGTGCCGCATAGTTTTTCAGACCCGGAACGGTCATGTCGTAGTAGTCGGCGGTGCCGAGCGGGCGGATCTCCACCACCTCGCGGAAGATCAGAGACCTGGTTTCCGGGAGGTTTTGGTACTCGTCGTCGTCGATCTCTCGGGACCGCTGGTCGAACTCGCCATCCGGCGGCCCGGTGAGGTCCACTGTGGCAATCGCCGTACCGACCTCCACCTCGACAGCCCGCTTCCATCCCTCGCGCGAGAGGAACCGGTGCAGGTTGGTCGTCTTGATGGATCGGCCGTCGTCGAGCACGTACTCGAATAGCTCTGCTTGCCCCTTCAGGAAGGCCCTCGATGCCGTGGCAGCGACGCGCCGCCCGTCCGGGGTCAGAGCCCAGACCCTGAAGGGCCCGCCACGAGCAGCCAGTACGTCGATCCGCTCGTCCCCGTCGGGACCATGAATGATGGTCTCACCTGCGACGCAGGCTGAGATCAGCTCGTTCACGCCCGGCATCGAGTGTCCGCCGGTGACGAACTCGGTGTCTGTCGCGGGCTTCCAGTGGAACTCGTTGGACTTGATCCCGGTGCGGTCGCCGTCGCGCAGGATGATGCCCGGAGCCCGGGGGTTGGTGCCCCTGTACCCGGGTTCGGAGTACTCCGGCGGGAAGGTGGGGTCGTCGATGACGTTGACGCCCTGCGTCATGCCGTCGGCCCCGATGCCGGTGAACCCACGTACCAGGCCGCTGAACAGGTCACCGCCGAGGTTGGTTTCCTGGAAAGCGCCCGAGTTGTCGACCAGGTCCCACACCAGCGTTCCGGGACGCAGGTTAGCGCCCGGCCATGGATCGGGGTCGCCTTCGAGGTAGCGCCGCGGCTCCCACGTCAGCTGCGCGTCGGCGACGATGCGCTTGCTGACGTCGTGCATGTACTTGAACCGGGAGTGGACGATGGCGAACTGACTGGAGTCGCCGCCGATCGGGTCAGGTGCGACGACCTGCGACCAGGTGGACTGGTCGAGGTTGAGCCACTGCGACGGGTCCATCGGGTCGTCCGGCAGCGTCCACAGGTTCGCCTCGAGCCGCAGGATGTTCAGGAACAGCGTGAGCTTCAGCGCCCACTTCGCGGGCCCGAACAGGATCCACAACCGCGGGAACTGGATCTCCGGCGGCAGGAACGGATTCGAGTACGCCAGAATGTGCTTGAGGTGCTCGTAATCCGACTTGAACGTGGCCTTGACGATCCGTTGTCCGTCTTCGTCCTTGCGCTGCGACAGGTCGTCGAGCATCCCGCCCCAACGTGCGCCGTCCTTGTCGACGGTGATGTGGACGTTGGCGGTGGAGCGGCCGTCGTGGTCGGTCAGCCACCGCGACAGGTAGTAGCGGGACGGGAGTTCGATCGTGCCGACGCCGGTTTCGTTCTCTGGCAGCGTGAACTTCGCGGAGATCTCGTTGTGGACCTCGCCGATGAAATTCCAGTTGCCGTCCCACAGCCGCACCAGCGGCCGCTTGATCCGGCGTTCCTGGTCCTTGCGCAGGTTCTCGACGATCTCGCCGAATACGGCGTCGAAGTCGATCGTTTCGACAGAGGTCATCGCTTACTCCAGACCCCACGGGCGCGGCCACGGCCGCGGGCAGATCACCTGGATTCCGGTCCCCGCCGGGGCGCCGGAAACCGTGACGGGAACTTGAGTGCGGGGCGTGTTGCCTGGGATGGGGTAGTTGAACCTGACGCCGTTCATGCGCTGCGGGTACTCGGTCTTCAGCGCGGTGTTGAACTGGCCGTTGAACGCCATTTTGTCGGTGTCGATGTACAGGTGCTCACCCAGCATCAGCGGCGCCAGCTCGATGCGTCGGAGGGCGTCCTCTTCGGCGCGCTCGTATTCGTCGTTGCCCCACGAGTAGTCCGGGAGGGTGACCACCATGCCTTCTGCGGAAGCTTGGATCCGCCACTGCGGGTAGATCTCGTAGTCCTCCGGCAGCGGGTTGGACACCCACACGTAGCCGAGTTCGTCACCGCCACTGGTGGTGTCGGTGGTGGTGACGAACTCCGAGATCTCGGGGGTGCCGATCCACCGCGGGTAGGCACCGATGAGCGGCAGCAGCACCTTCCCGTACTGCTCGGAGATCGGGTCGTTGACCGCCTTGATCTTCACCTTCCCGCCCAATCGCACGGGAAGATGCCGCGCCGAATCCTGGGTGATTACCCACAGTTTCGAGTCCCGCTTAGCCGAGAGGCCTTTGCGGAACTCCGAATCCACATGGCGCCACGGCCGATCCTTCGTGCCGAAGATATGCACGGCCAAGATGAAGTCGTAGTGGTCCTCGCGGAGTCCGCCGAAGGTGGAGCCGACCTGGAAGGCTGTGGAGTTGTAGATGGCGGTGAACGGCGCGTCGTACATGCCGTCGAAGTCGGTGCCTTCTTCCTCGTCGGCGAGGCACACGTTTTGATCCCATTGACCCGGACCGGCGAGGGTCCACCGGCGGCCGTTGGGTTCTTCGAGTTCGACGAGTACGTCCTCGGGTGGTTCGATCATATGCGCGGCACCCACGCCCGAGCCCGGTCCTGCTGCTCGATCCGCTGCATCCGCAGCGCCCGGTTGAACTCCCCTTCAGACATCCCCGTGTGCAGGTTCTCGATCACCATCCGGTTGTCGATCGTCTGTGTCTGGGCTGGGCGAGCGGTGGCCGCGGCGCGCAACTGAGCCCCGTTGAGCACCCATTCCGTTTCGCCGGAGGTGTTGATGGCGGCCATACCGTGCGGCAGCGGTCCGCCTTGGTCGCGGATCACCGCGGGGATACGTAGGGTTTTCATCATCTCCTCGAGCCAGTTCGCGGTGCCGGGGACGACGGGGCCTTGCTTGGCCAGTTCGTCCTGGCTGGGGTTGGCCGGGGAAGGCTTCTTCTTGTCCTTCTCCTTCTGCGCCTTCTGGAACTGGTCAGCCGCGATGCCGATGGCGGCACCGGTGACGCCCTTGATGTCCCCACCAAGGCCGACGACGTTCAAGACGTCGGACAGCTGTCCGGTAACGAACGCCTTTGCGGCATCGCCCAGCAGTTCGACAGGGCTGCTGTAGTCGCTGCCGGATCCGCTCGCGCCCTTGGTTTCTTCGCGCTGCTTCTTCTGCTCGGCGACGAGCGCGTTCATCGCCTTCCGTAGGTCGAGGTCCGCTGCGCGACGGTCGTCGTCGGTGGCTTCCGGGTCGTCGTAGACGAGGTCCCGGTCCTCTTGGGCGCGGCGGATCGCCATCTGCAGCTCTTCGAGGCGGATCTGGTCGTCGGACAGCTCACCTTCCAGTGGCGGCGCCTCCGGCACGGGTCCGCTGGTGGTGTTGGCCTGCTCCTTCTTGCGTTCCAGCTCCTGCACCCGGAACTCCGCGCGTTGCACGTCGATCTGGGCTTGCCGCTTGTCGTCGGCGGACTTCTTCGGGTCCTTCAGCTCCTCGTCGCGCTGAGTCTTGGCCTTGTTCAGGCTGATCCGCGCGGACTCCAGCTCCAGGTCGTCACCGGCGTCCCAGGTGGGTTTCTTCTCCGTGGACCGCGACCGCGAGCTGACACCGCTTCCGGCGCTCGTGCCGGGCGGGTTGAACGAGGAGACGGGCAGGTAGTACTTCAGCGGCAGATTGCCGCTCGTGGCCGACTGCGCCCCGGATCCGACTCGCACGCCGTTGGCCCCCGACTCCAACGGCGTACCGGCCAGCAGGCCAGCCATGTGCGAGTATTGGCCGCCGCCGCCGCGGTAGATACCCACCGACAGGCCGCGGCCGGACGGGTCCAGGCCGGAGCGGAACCCGAGGGCGGGGAAGTTGCTCTCGGTGGTGAACCAGCGGGTGAACGGGTCCAAACCCTTCAGCAAGGCGTAGGCGGCGGAGATGAACCCGGAGCAGTCCCACGAGGGATTGCCGACGCCGCCGTACTGGTACGCCTTGCCGGACTGGCCGCGCAGGAAGTTCATGGCGCGGTTGAGCGCGACGCCGCCGTCGGCCATTGGGGTGACAGCCATGCCGAACATGCCGGCGACCTGCCCGAGGATATTCACCGACCGGGACCGCTTCGACGGCGCTAACGGGATGAACGCCTCACCACCGGTTTCTGGCTCGGCCCACTGGTACAGCCGTGACTGCGGGGCCTGGATCGTCGCCTGAGACGGCAGCGGCCCAGAGAGCCCACCTTCAGCGCGAGGCGCGATGGGGATGTCGTCGATGTTCTCGTGCAGCCGCTCGCGCACATTCTGTGGCAGGGAATAGCCAGAGGTGTCGTACTCCAGCTTCACCTTCTGCGTCTTCGGCGGAAGGTTCTTCGCGATCAGCTTGTCCAGCTCGGCGATCACCGCGGGCGCGTCCGGGGCGGAGATGTGCACGACACCCGGTTTGCCGTTGACCTGCTCGACCTTTGCGCCGATCTCGATCAGCCTTGCTTTGGCCTCCTCGCCCAGCAGTTCGACCGGGATGTCAGCGCCTTGTGCGTTGGTGCGCAGCAGACCCTGGATGACGATGAGCTTCTGCTCCACCGAGTCGGCGTTCTTCAAGTTCGCCAGGATCGTGATGTCCTTGGGCAGGTAGCCGAGCTGGGCGGCCATCTGCTGCACCTGGTCGGCGGTCAACCCGGCGGAGCGGGCGAGGTCGGCGAACTGCTGGTCGTTCTTCGCCAGGATCGGGCCCATGTCGACGCCAGCTTCCGCGGCGGTGATCGTGACATCCCGGATCCGCATCAGGGCGTCCATGAGCCGTTGACCGTTGGAGGTGGCGGTGTTGACCTGCCCGTTCTGCCCGATCAGCGCGGCGCCGAAGCCCTGAGAGGCGTCCCACGCCTCGGAGGTGGCTTGCGCGGTGTCGCGGACAGCCTGGTTGTACTTGCTCAGCGCCTCCTGTGCGGCGATCGGCTTGCCCGACAGTACGTCCAGCGCGGTCTTCATCGCGTCGATCCGGTCGGCCGCCGAGGACGACGCATCCGACAGGACCTTCACCGCCTGGGTGAGGGTCGCGAACCCGGGCGTGGTGTTGCGCGCGACCTCCTGGGTCTTGACGATCTCGTCGCGCATCGCCTGCAGCTCGGAGAGGGCGAACCGGCCGTGGGTGCCCATCGTCCGCAGCTTCGCCGCCAGATCGTTGAACTTGCTGGTGTCGGCGAGGGTTTCGGCGAGTTGCTGGTCGGACAGCTTCAGGTCATCGATGACCTTCTTCGCGCCCTCCCACTGCTCGGCGTACCACTGCTTGTTGCGGGCGGAGTCCATCCACGGCGGGGTGAAGTTCCGCTCCAGGAATCCGGGCTTGAAGTTCGCCGCGTCGTCCAGCGACTTCTTCATGATCCCGACCTGCGCGGTCACGTTCGAGATAGCCTGGGCGTCGAACGCGCCCCCGTTCAGGGCGAACAGTTCGGCGAGTTCGCTACGGGTAGCCCCGATCTCACGGAGGGCGGCCTGCATCGCCTTGGCGTGGTCCTCGCCCTTCTTCATCTCGTTCCACAGCTGGAACAGCGCAGCGCCGGCGGCGACGACAGCGACCACCCACGGGCCGCCGAGCAGGCTGACCACACTGCCCGCGGCCGAGCGCACACCAGTCGCCGCGGCGGCGATCGTGCCCTGGGTGCGCGCGAACACCGAAGCACTGGCTGCGGTGTTCATGAACGCACCCTGCATCCGCGTCACCACGGGCACCGTCGTGCCGAGCTGCTGCACCGCGGAACCGAAGCGGCCCATGGCCACAGAACCCATCCCGGCCACGGTCGTGACACCGCCGGTCGCGGTCGCCACCGCGCGGGCCTGGGTGACGAAGCTGCCAAGCGCTGCCGTGGTGGTCGTTGCGGCAGTGGTGAGGGCGGCGCCGAGAGCAGTGGTGCGGAACAGGATCACCGCCGCAGTGGCCGCCTGCACCGGGCCGGGGAGGTCAGCGAACCACTTCACGACCGGTGCGATAGCGCGCCCGGCGTCGACCGCAGCGTCAGCGGCCCCGTGCAGTCCGGCCACAACCTTCGGGGTTGCCGCGGCGATGTTTTCGGCCGCGCCCTTGGCGAACTGCTCCATGGGGCCTTTGACGAGGTCGTACACCTCGAGGGCCAGGTTTTCGGCGGCGTTCTGCGCCATCTGCATCGCGCCGGGCAGGCCCTGCATCTTCGCTGCGGCGACTTCGGCGGCGGAGCCCTGCTTGCTCATGGCGTTGTGCATCTGGTCGAAGCCGCTGGCACCCTTTTCCGCGGCGATGGCCGCCAGACGCATCGCATCCGAGCCGAACAGGGTCGCTGTCGCGGCCTGATACATCTCGGGCGTCATCTTCTCGGCGGCGGCGTCCAGCTGCACGAACAGGTTCCGCAGCCCGGTGAACTGGCCCTTGTTGTCGTAGATCGTCAGGCCGAGTTGCTTGATCGATTCCTGGGCGGGCTTGCCGGTGTCGGTGAGGGCCAACAGTGCGGACTTGAGCAGGGTACCGGCGTCGGAGCCTTGGATGCCGCTGTTGGCGAAAAGGCCGAGCGCTGTGGCGGTGTCCTCGACCGTGAGCCCGAATTGGTGGGCGACCGCGGCACCGGCTTGCAGGCCGTAGGCGACGTCCTTGATTTCCGCGCTGGAAGCGTTGGCGGTGTTGGCGAGCACGTCGGCGACACGAGTGGCCTCCGACGCACCGAGGCCGAACGCCTGCAGCGCCTGGCTCTGGATCGTCGCCGCCTCAGCGGCCTTGATCTGCGCGGCCGCCGCCAGCTGCAGCGAGCCCTTCGCGGCGTCCATGGACTGCTGGACGTTGAACCCGCCCTTGGCAAGCTCTGCCATGGCCGCGGCGGCATCGTTGGCGGACGTGCCGGGCAGGGTGACGTCGTTACCGAGCTGCTTGGCGCGCTCGGAGACCCTCGCCATCTCGTCGGCAGTCGCACCCGCGACCGCCTTCATGGTGTTCATCGAGGTGGTGAACTCGTTGCCGACCTCGATCACCTTGCCGAACGCGGCAGCCGCCCCACCGATGGCCAGCCCGAGGCTCGCGCCGATCGCCCCCGCCACACCGACCGCGGGTTGCAGTCCTGCGCGCATCTCGGGGACGAAACGCCGCAGATCGGGTGCTACGAGGATGTCGATGCGGCCACCGGCCATGGGCTCACCTCCCCGCTTCTGCGCGTGACCTGTTCAGCAGGTCGAGCTTCGATTGCTTGGGTTCCGGGATCTGGTAGGGCTTCTGCGCGGCCCGGTACCGTTCGACGAGTTCCGCGGTGATCTCCGGGGCGCGTTGCGCCACCGGCGCGTAGATCGGCATCGAGGGCGGTTTGATGCCGTGCTTCTTGCGCAGCGCCCGCTCCCGCGCGATCTCGGGGTCGTCGGGGTCGGTGACGCCGGAGACGTACTCGAATCCGACTTCGAAGTCCACGCGGTCGACCAGCATGGCGAGGTTTTCGGAGTCCCTCGCCGCTTGCTGGTCGCGGGCTTCGGCGTCCTCGATCAGAGCCGCGACGTCCGTGTATGGCATGGTCGCGAGCGCAACCCGGAGGTTTACTCCGTGGTGGCGGTGGACTCTTGCGAAGGTTGCGCCCCAGCGGGATTCATCCCGAAGCCCGGCGAGGGCGCGAGCAGGTTTCCCTCGTACAGCTCGCTCAGGTTGATGAGCTTGTTGAGCACCCGCGACGCGAAGTCCGGCGTCATCTCACCGATCACCTGCCACAGCGCCGAGCCGTTGGTGGTGATGAGGTTCAGCAGGTCCTCGAACTTCGTCTCCCCGACCAGGCGGTGGAACTCCACCGCCTGATCGCCGGAGAACCCGCGCAGCACATCGCATTCGACCTTGCCGACCTTGATCGGCACCGGCGGTTTCTCCTGGGTGCCGAACTCGGCGAGGATGTCCACCGGCTCTGGTGCGGGTACGGCCGCCAGCTTCGGGCGGCGGGCAGCCGCGGGCGCGGTACGCCGCGCGGCTGCCTTCCTCGGTGCGGTAGCTGCCATCAGGCGGCGCTCACCGTCACTTCACCGGCGGGGGTGAGCGACGCGCCCGTGGACGACAGGGTTCCGGGCACCGTGATGGTGATGTTGTAGTTGCCCGGCGTGCCGGTCACGGTGACGTTGCCGCTGCCGATGGTGGACAGCGCGGCCAGTGCCGACTGCACGGCGCTGGTGGCCGCGTTGTAGGCGATGCCGCTCGCGGTCTGGCCGTTGAACGTCAGCGGGAACGTACCGGCCGTGGTGCCCGCCGGGACGGTCACGGTGTAGGCGACCTGCAGCGGGTTGAACGAGGTCAGCGGAACGAACGGCTCCAACGCGAGCAGCTCGAACTCGAACCCGTCCAGCTCTTCCTGGCCGAAGGTCCGCGGCGGCGGGGTGGTCAGGGTGACCCGCGGCGACCAGAACACCTGGTTCGCGGCCTCGTCACGCAAGGCCAGCAGAACAGCGAAGTCCTCATCGTCGCCGGCGTTCCACCGGAACACCCCCGGGGAGAGTTCGGAGATCGAGCCGCCCTGCAGGGTGGTCAGCGCGGTCGCGACCGAGAAGTCCACCGCCCGCAGCTTGACTCGCTCCTCCGACGGCGACTTGATCACCTTGTACGGGGCGAGGCGCCGGTTCCACACCCGCTTCGGGGTGACGTCCCGAGTCGGGGTCAGCTCGAAACCGGCCTCGATACCGCCGAACGCATCCCAGTTCACCGAACCGGTGACCGGGGCGGTGGCGAACGGGTCGGTGGGGATGCCGGTGCCGGCCGGTGCGCGGTAGGCGTCACCGTCCAGCCACACGTAGGCCTTGTCAGGATCGGCGTGAGTGCTCACGTTTCCTCCATTACTGGGATGTGCTCAAGAGAGCGAGAGTTCAGGTACGGGGGGCGCGCACGTGGACCTCGAAGCGCACCGTTGCGCGGAACAGCGGTTGGTCTGCGCCGCGGGTCTTGTCCACGCTGGTGATCGGGCCATCGGTCCAGCGCGCTTTCCAGGTGGATCCTCGGAACTCCTGCGCTCTGGCTCTGCCGAGCAACTGGCCCGCCATCGCGGCGATATCCCAGGCGAGTTCTTCGGGGTCGGTGAGGCCGCCGAGGATCTCGATCTTCGGCACCCACGCGTCGAGTTGGATCATCGGCGACCGCAGCAGCGGGTCCACGCCCACATTCCCGGGTGCCCGGATCGTCGCGAACGGCCCGCCAATCGAATCCGGCACATCGCGTGTCGTCAACGATTCAGCGGGAAGAAGTTCGGTGAACGACGGTTGCGCGATCAGGAACACGCGGATCGCGCCGGGCATGAACGGCAGCGGGGCGGTCGTCATAGCCCGGTGTTGCGGCGGAACGCGCCGCGGTCGTTGTAGCGGGCCAGCGTCCGCGCGGCATCGGTGAGGATGGCGTGCGCGGGCGTGTCGACGGTGCCGAACTCCTTGTAGAAGGCGTCCGGGTCGTTGTCGACGAGGAACACCTTGTCGCCGTCCACCTCGACATCCACGCCGTCGCGGTAGGCGCCGGACACCACCGGCGCGATCTGGCGTGCCTTCGCGGCAGCCTGGTGCGCCATGGTGATGCGGTCCGGTGTCGACCCGCGTCGGGCTTCCCGGTAGGTCTGCGCCTCGAAGATCTCCAGCCGGGCCCGGCCGCCTCCGACGAAGTTGCTACTGGGCATCCGTCTTCAACGTGACGGTGCGGGCCTTCGGCTTGGCCTCTTCGGGCTTCGCCTCCTCGGGCTCGCTGCGCTCGGCGGGCTTCGCCTCGTCGCGGTCGCGGTATGCCTTGGAGTGCTCGTCGGCGTAGTTCTTCACGCCGTGCGAGTCGGTCCAGGACTTGATCATGATGGCTCCCTCATGTCGCTGGAGTGCCGCACGATGGCGGCGATGTAGGCAGGGCGGCGAGACCCGATCGCGGGCCGGCGGGTCCGCGGTGTGCCCTGCACGGTGACGGTGTCGTTGACGGCCACCAGATCCGACACCGAGGCGGGACCGTCGAACCGCCACACGTCCCGGCGCGTAGTCCCGCCCGGCAGGCCGGGCTCGAGCAGTAGGGTCAATCGCTGACCCACATGCCCGTCTTCGAACTCGTCCACCGTCGGGTCGGTGATGATCCGCTGCTGAAGCAGCCCGAACCACGGAATCTCGGTTGGGGTGCCGGGGATCCGGTTACCGGTCACCGGGTCCTGGGTGACCGGCCCCGGACGCAGCAGAGTCCAACGCTCGGGCAGTCTCACGGCCCAACCCGGATGGTGAACGCGTCACCGGTGTCAGCGGTGTCGATCAGGTCCGCGATGTCCTCGTCGGTGATGTACACCAGGCGCCCGGAATCGCTCGCGGACGCGTATTCGGTGGACCACTCCGGGTATTCGACGCGTTTCACGCCGAGCCCGCGGCGCAGCGTGTCCAAGGAGCGAATGACGATCACCGCACCGACACCCTTGACCAGATCAGGATCGAGGGTGCCGGCGGCGATCCGCTCATCGAGCCCGGAGACACGGTTGCGCAGCTTCGCTGAGACGAGCGTGATCAACCGATTCACCTGAGTGACTTCGGCTCCCTCGTACGTCTCGCCGGAGATCGCCTGGACGTCGGCCGGCTCAAGCAGGGGTGTCGCCATTGCCCTGTTCGGTGGCAAGTTGGATCGCGGCGAGGATGTCGGCCTTCTTCGTCGCGTCGCCGAGGTCGATGTCGTTGGACTTCGCGAACGCCTGCAGCTGCGCGACCGTCCACGACTCCGACGGTTCGCCCTCGAGCTCAGGCTCCGCGTCGGGCTCGTCGGCCCATACGCCCGGGTTGGTGATCTTCTTGACCGCCCAACCCGGGACCGTGTCGTTCGGGCCGAACACGTGCGAGGTGCCGTCGTCGTTGTGGACGTGCACGAACGTGTTGAGCTTCTTCATCACAGGACCTTCGCGATGAACGTGGCGTTGGCGTTCAGCAACATCGGCAGGCCGATACCGCTCGCCTTGGTCCAGCGCGCCACCGGGTCGTTGTCGATGTAGGAGCCGACCACGATGCCCGGTGCCTGGTTGGCGTCGATACCGTACTCCGGCTCGATCGCCTCCGCGGTGGTGCCCCACAGGGTCTCACCGATCTTCGACGAACCGACGTACAGGATCCGGTCGTCCGGGATCAGGCGTGTGGCGTTGCCGTTGGCGTCCTCCACCTGCGCGTCGAAGATCTCGAACGCGGGGTGACCGAAGCTGGTGAACAGCGCGTTGACCTGCTCGCGGGTGACGATGCCCTGCGTCGATCCCGGGGGCAGCGCGTAGGCGCGGATCTTGTCGTTACGCATCAGCGTCGACATCACCCGCTGGGAGGTGATCGCCCGAACCGGGTTGCCGGAGTTCGTCACCCGGAAGGTGGAGAACCACGACTCCTGGTCGGAGATCGGGTCCGCCGCGCCAGCGCCGGTGACGTTCCACAGGGTCGACGCGGTCACGGTGTGGCCGGCCAGCCGCTGGAAGTCCGCGACGAGGTCCAGGCCGTTCTCGGCGAGGGTGACCTTGCCGTTCACCAGGGCGTCGGCCTTGGCCATGATAATGCGGGTCCGCAGCGCCTGCGCCAGTTCCACGCCATCGTTGAAGATGAGGTCGCGGATCTGGGTGTCGGCCTTGCGCAACCGCAGCCGGTCGTATTCACCGAGGCGCCGCTTCTCCGACAGCGGGGGCAACTCACCGGAGATCCGGGTCACGCCCTTACGGCCGGTGATGGGGGCCTCAGTGTCCCAGCTGCGGAACCGACCGGCGCGCCGCAGGCCCTGCTGGGTGATGTTCGCCCGGAACTCGACGTCGTCGACCATCGTGTCCGGCAGCAAGTTGTCGATCAGCGACAGGTCGTTGATCGGCTGATCCGCCAGTGCCGTACGCACGTAGCCTGTCAGCTCGGCGGGGGTGACGTAATCAGAGTTGATGACGAGTGCCATTGGTTACGCCTCCTCTCAGAAGTAGCTGACGGCCACGGCCGTTGCCTGGCCTGCAGCGTTGGGCGGGTTGGGAACCTTCGCGGCGTAGACGGCGCCGTGCCACAACAGGGCACCGGCGACCTTGGTCGCGCCCGCAGGGACACGCACCGCGGTCAGCAGATGGCCGGCGATGCCTTCGGTGTCGCCGTTGCTGCGCTTGCCGTACTTGCCGGTGCCGAGCAGACGCAGGGTCCATCCGGACTTCAGGTAGCCGTCGGAGTAGTCACCGGCGACGAAGGTGGACAGGTCGAGGGTGATCGTGCGGGCACGATCGGTACCCTCGGCCGACGCCAGCCACGACTGATCGTCCTGGCCGAACGTTTCGGTCTTGAGATTCAGGTCCATTACTCCCCTCCTTTACTGGGGGTCATTTGCGGTTCTTGCGCGCCTCGTACGCCGCCGCACCGGCGGCCATCGTTCCGCCGACATCCGCCTGGCCACCGCCCTGCCGGGGATCCGGCTTGGGCGTTGTGGGCGCAGCCGGAGCAGCGGGCGCGGTAGCGCCGAGAAGTTGCTTCAGCTCTGCGGCGTCGGCGATCAGATCGTCGAGCGTGTCGCCCTTCAGGCGAGCAGCCAGAGACAGCGGCAACTCGGCCTTCTCGGCAGCCTCGTAGCGGAGCGCCTTCGCGGCGTCCTGCTCGAGTTTCTGAATGCGCTCGGCGGTCTTCTGCGCCTCGGTCTTCTGCGCGTCCTCGAACTCTTTGACGCGAGCTTCGAGGGCCTTCTGTGCTTTCTCGGCGGCCTTGCGGGCGTCGCGCTCTCGCTGGAGCGCGGCCTTTCCGGCGTCGCCGAGTTCACCGTCGGCCGGGCCCGTCGCGGGCTCTGCTGCCGGTGTAGGCGCCTGCGGCGCGGTGGGCTCTGTCGTGCCGGATTCCGCGGGCGCGGGCGCTCCGGTAGCAGGTGCCGTCATTACTGGGTCCTCCATCGCGGGGGAAATACCGGCCGGCCTCGCGCCGGACGGAAGTTTGTGGGGCTACAGGACGTAGCCGTTTTGGCGCAGCAGCTCGATCGCTGCTTCGCGGCTTTCGGCGATCTCGTAGATCGCTTCGGGCATCAAGCGGGGCGTGGTGCGAGCGTTTCGGCCTCGAGCTCGGATCGTTCGGCCTGCGACACCGCGGCGGGTGACGCCCTCGCGGGTAGTGAGAAGACTCCGGCCGTATACCTCTTGCCGAACCGCGCGCCCGCCGACGATCTCCAGACCCCTACGGGCGTTCACGACCTGGCTGATGTCGGCGCCGTCGCGGATCGCCCGCGCGCCGGCCGCGCCGAAGGTGCGCGCCTGCTCGATCGGGGTGAGGCTGTTGAAGTACGCCCGCGGTTCGGTCCGAACGTCCCCGGAATGGTCTTCGCGGCAGGGAATGTGCTTGCAGTTGCAGCCCGGATGTCTACGGAACCCCGCCGACCAGTGGTAATACCGCCCGGCCAGGACAACGCAGCGCGAACAGGAGGGCGGGACCAGCATCCGCGTGTACCCGACACCCAGCCGGGACGTGATCCCGACTCCTGTCGCCGCCCTACCGGCATCAGCGACCTGGGTCTGGATGTACAGCCGCGCGTCCAGCCCGGCGGCCTGCCATGCCCTGTACGGCGGCTCGCCCGCGGCGACGCGCTGGTGCGCGCCCACGATCGCCTGCTGTAGTAGGCCGTCGATCGTCCGGCCGTCGGAGGCGACACCCACCAGTCGCTCCGGATTCGGAGTCGCGAGCCTCCGCGCTGGTGTCCCTTGCTCCTCCAGGACGTCGGACACATACTGGTCGGCTCCGGAGACCGCAGCGCGCTGCGCGGCGGTCACCGCCCGCACAAGTCGGTCGGCGTTGCGCCCGAACCAGGCATCGAAGTCACCCGGCGGCAGGGTGCCCCACTGCCTGGCTACCTCTTCGATCGTCTGAACGATGATCCGACGCTGCTCGGCGTCGAAATCAATCGCCGCTTGCGGCGGGGTCTGCGTCGGCATCCGGGACCGTCACGGGATTCTGGTTGCCCTGCTGGTTGAGGTCGCGTTGGAACTGCTCCAGCGCGGGATCGCGGGCCTCGTCGTCGAAGTAGGCGCGCTCCCGGATCTTCCGGGCCTCGTTCCAGCCCATTTCGTCCCAGGAGCCCTCACGCGACAACACCGGCGTGCCGCCGTTCAGCTTCTGGATCGCGTCAGCTTCTTCCGCCTTCGTCGGCGTGGCCGGGTTGCGCCAATCCACCGCAAACGGCTCACCCGCCTCCGGCCATTCACCGGTGCGGAGCCGCTCGTACAGCGCCAGCGTCCAGCCCAACCCAACGCCCAAATGCGCGTTCTTCTCCTCGGCGTTGGAGATGATCCGGGACTCATCCGCACGGATCGCACCTTCGGCCGCCGGGTTGGCAGTGTTGGCGCCGAAGTAGCGGAACGGCAATCCGGTCACCGAGCTGGCGAGTTCGGCGTACAGCTTCACCGTGTTGTGGAAATTCGACAGGTCCGCGGCCGGAAGTTGACCGATCGAGACGTCCTTCGGGGACTTCTGCGTCGCCCACAGGGCATTGAAGTAGGACTGCCACGCCGGCAGCGGGTTGCCGTCCTTGTCGACGAAATCTCCCCTGGAAACGCCTATCGCGAACCGCTTCTGAATAGCCACCGTCTCGACGCCGTACTGCAGATCCGTCAATGCGCGCGCGCAGGCGTCGGTCAGGGGGATGACGTCGGCCATCTCCGTGGTTCCGTGCCACTTCCCCAGCCGTCTGCGGTTCAGGAACAGCACCACCGGCACTTTGCCCAGGTTGTGCGGGTCGACGCCTGTGTCGTCGCCGACGATGTCGATGTCCCAGCCGTCGCTCGACTGCACCAGCTGGATCGTCTTGTCCGGGAGGAACAGGGTCGCTACCTGCGTACCGTCCTGCTCCTGGAATTTCCGCATCGCCGCGTCCATGCGGCGGCGGCGCTGGTTCACCAGGCAAGCCATCTGCCGTGGCGATTCCATGGTGATCAGCGGATGGTCTTTGTCGTCTTCGTTCGTGCCCACTGTGGCGAACATCCGGCCGAAGATCATGTTTTCCTTGGCCAGGATGGGGATCTCAGCGTCGAGGTTGTTCGCGGTGAACGCCTCCTGCAGGTCCGGATCCGCCTTACCCTGACCCGGCCGGTAGATGCCCTTCACCTTCTGCCGGCGCGCGACCTCGTCCACATACATGCGCGGCCAGTTCGCGACCAGCTCGAAGATCCGAAACTCCTCCGGGACAGCGAGACCGATGTGCTTCAAACGTTGAGCGCCTTCGTAGTAGGCGTTGTGGAGCTTGTCCTGCCGGGACAGGTTGCCCAACTGGCCGCTCAGCTTGTTGACCATGTTCTGCTCGTCGTCGGTGAGCTTCGTGCGCAGTACGACCACGCTCACCTCCTCAGCTGAAGCAGAACATTCGGCCGTCGACTTCTTCCCACCCGGCTTCCCGGGCGTCCTCGGCGGCTTCGTGGACAAGGATCGACGCGATCGAACCGTCGATCTTCTGATGGTCAGTAGGTTTGCCGAGCACGTACTTGTCGCCCGGCTTCGGCACCTTGCGGCAGTTCGCCATGTGCGTCTCGGTGATCGGGCACCCGTCGTGGGAGATGCGTTTGGTCTTCAGATCGGTCTCGAACCGTCGGATCGCCGAGTACATCTGGCTGATCCGGTTGGTCGCCCACTCGAAAACGTGCTCCTCGCCGTACTTCAGTGCCCAATCGCCGATCTCCGAGCGCCAATCCTGCGGGTCCGCGTACAACCGGGCGACGTCCCAGGTGTTGAACACCTCATCGACCGCGGTGTGCACCTCTGCGCGGGGAATACGGCCGTTCCACTCGGCCGGATTCCAGATCGTCGGGCGACGGTCCGGTCCATAGCGGGGCGTGAACTGGAATCCGTCACGGGTTTCGCAGCGCAGCGCCGTGAAATCATTGTTTTCACTACCGTCGAAGCCGACACAGATCGCTGTGCCGCTCGGCGGGTTAGGAAGCCAGAGCTTCGGCATAGCAGCTGTCCCACAGCCCATCCGGCAGCCACGTACCCGCCCTGGAGACGAGTCGGTTGCCGAAGAACCTCTCCGCCTGCGCGGGATCGGTCTCGTTCAGCTCCAACGCCTCGGCCTCGATGGAGTCCAGGTTCACCCACGGGGAGCCGTCGTAGACGTAGCGGAGGATCTTGCGGCGGTCCCTCTTGTTGCCCCACGACAGGCCAGCGGGAGGCATCCGGAAGAACTTCCAGATGTCCGGCGCCTGCGACTCGTACGTCCGTTGAGCCGTGGAGTTCTCCGCCGGATCCCACGCGTTCGTGGTCTCCAACGTGCGGCCGTTCATGCCTGCCGCGCCGCGGCGCTGCGTCTCGGCGATCCCCACCATTTTGTTCGTCTTCGTGTACAGGCCGGTCTCGTCGTGCAGCACCCACGACACCGGGTTGCCGACGCGTCCGGTCGCGCTCGAGGTCACCGCGTCGATGCGGTCTAAGTCCTCGTCGCCGACCGAGCCCAGGATGCGGATAAAGCCCTCACGCACTGCCATCACATCCGACAGCGGACCGAGCTTGATCATCGCGGTGAGGGGTCGGTAGACGTTGCCTACCTGGTCCTCATTCGTCGCGGTCAGCTGGATCACCGGCGAGGGATGGCGCATCGCCATCGGCTCACCCGGAAAGTACTCGTACTCCCATCCGCAGCCGCAACCCCAGTCCGAGCACGCCCACCCGTCGCCCTCTTTCGCCCAGCCGAGGAATTCTGCGGGGCCCACGGCCTGAATGCAGGTCACTGAAGCGGCCCACGGACCCTTGCCCGTCTTCTGCGGAGCGACGATCTGCGCGCGGCGGTAGGTGAACGCCTGATTCAGCAGCGGCTCATCGTCAGCGACCCACTGAACGCCCGGACGGATCCGGTAATAGTTCGCCGCGCACCAGAACTGCCAATCCGACCAGACGAACTCGCCTCCGCGGCGGAAACCGTCCGGGATCCGGCAATGCTGCCGTACCCACGCCTCGCCGATGTCGCCGAGGGTCGGGAAATCGACAACGAAACCCTCAGTCGGCGCCACCAGGCACCGCCCTCAGCCGCCGCGCCGGCGGTGTCGAGCTCGGCGCCTTCGCCTTCTTCTCCTCGCGGGCCGTCGCCACCTCATCAGCGGCGATCGACCAGCCGTTCTCCCGCAAACCCGCCGGAGTCAGGCCGATCTGGTCGGCGAACCGGTGCAGTGACCCGCGGTCGGCCGCAGACGCTTCATCCGATTCGCAGATCACGCTCGTGCGCACCCAGTGCGCCACTGCCTGCCACCGCCACGGCTCCTTCGCCCACGCGGCCGCCTGCGGGGTAGCCCACGCCCACTCCCACAGCTCGGCTTCGCGCTCACGCACGGCCTCGGTGGACTCCTCGTCGAGAACCTGCCAGCGGGCGCCCTTCTCGCCGTGCTCCCAGCGCATCACCCGCCGCGGCAGCAGCGGGAACTCCGGCACTTCGCCGGCGTAGCCCTCAGCCGGTAACACAACGAACGCCAACCCACGACGATCCGAGCGACCGGACTTCGGATCCACCGGCGGCCCGGAACGATTCCGTGCACCACCACGCATCACGATCACCTCCTGGCAGCATCGCGCCGCCTTGGACGGAAACCCGCCCCGGCATCGCGCCGGACCGGGACAATGACCACTCGCAACCGAATGGGGAGAGCACATGACACGAAGCCAGCTGATGGCCTGCCGGATCGGGACCATCATCGGAGCCTTGGCCCTGGTGGTCGGGATCGTCGTCGCCATCGTCGACTTCAGCACCGTCGAGCAGATCTGCACACCACACACCGCGTACTTCGGCCGGCCGGACGGCGTTCGCTGCCGCGACGGCGACCCCTCGCCGAGGGGCTTCTACCTGGCCATACTCGGCGTGGTGATCGTGGTGTGCACGTTCATCATGTGGGCCGCGATGACACCCCGTAAGCGGGTCGGCAACCGCGACGAGGAGTGAGATCGTTTGCCGCGCAACCGGTCTGGTAGCTGGTTACCATTCCGCTACCGCACGGTTACTGGACGTGCTGTCCAGATTAGTGAGTGTTGATGACGAACGCTCACTCTCCGGCCCATCTGGACCGCCGGTCCGGATATCTGGACCCTCCGCGGGGGGTAGCGCCCTCCCCGAAGGTGGCGCGGCCCGCCCGGCGAGGGGTCACCCCCCTGGGGGCGGGCCGAGTGTGAGCGTTGATGAACAACACTCACAAACTCAGTTACCGATCAGCATCCCTGTCTGATGTTTGCTGGATGCTCGCCACATCGTGAGTGCGGTAGCTCGTCGCGTGTCAAGCCCTGACCAAACAGTGAGCGTTGGTCGTCATCACTCACAGCCGTAGCCTTGAGTACATGCAACCCAACATTGTCAAAAGAGGCGTGCCCTCATGTCGACTGCGAATGGTCGGTAACTCTCACGTGGACACACGGCGATTTCACGTACATCGTGTGCACTCCAGATGAGGCGAAGGCACTGTTGCACTGCCACCTGAAAGTGCACCCATTGGCTGCCGAGTCGGTCTAGCTCGCACCCTTGGCCGAGTTGCATGCTCGGCACAGCACCTGCAATGGGCCGTCCGGGCGTCCACCGTCTGCTACAGCGCGCGTGTGGTCCGCGGTGAGGTCATCGGATGGGTGAGCCGGTCTACGCCAGCCTGGGCACCAATTACCGTGGGCTGCTCGATGGTCGGCTACGACTTCGGCTCGACGCTGTCGCTCGGCGTGGTCTCGTGTGGCCTTGGTGGGCGTGGTCTTGCGGTAGTGGCGGTCACGCTCTGCCCTATGCTCAGGGCATCGGCTCTCGGGTTGAGCGTTGGGACATCCGGGGGCGGAGCAGATCCGAAGCCTGGCTCTTGCCACGACTATTCGCCCCGAATCGGCTCTTGGCCCCACTCGTGCCCACACCGACAGGTGCGGATCACCTCGTACGCCTGCTCTTGCGATGGCGACATGTGTTCCAGGCCGAAGCCGTTAATCCACTGCATCATCACGATCTTGTCGAACGCGACCTGCAACGGATCATGCGGATCATATGACCGTGGCTGGCGAAGGCTGTGACAGTCGACCAGCTTGCAGGAGGGGCACATGCTCCACGCCGTAAACTGCTCCGCTGTCATCATCGCGACTGGTTCCGAACGATCTTCCCGCTGTCACGCAGGCGGAAGAACAGAGCGTCGCCCTGCCGCTCGAGGCCATCCCACATCCACGTCGGGACGATCATTGGGGCTGGCTCGACGACGTTCGCATGGAAGGCGGCGGTCCAGTCGGCCAGCGTTCGCATCGGATCGCTCACAGATCGAGGCGGCTGTCGAGGATGGCCATCATCTCAGCGCTGCACTGGAAGTCGCCGCGGTCGTGGAACTTGCCGGCCAGCTCGGTGAGTTCGTTGATGATGCGCAGGCGGTCATCGAGGTAGGTGTGGAGGTCCACCGGCTTCGGCTCCTCGGTGAGGCCGAGATCGGCGGGGGTGATCTGGCGCATCAGCTCGCCGAGCCGCTGCTCACCACACCCCACAGGAGGCGGGGCAGCATGAAGTCGTTGTAGCTGATGATGGTCCAGAGCAGGGGCAGCAGGGCGGCCATGGTCATTTCTCCTGTCAGGCCGGGCATGCGGCCGTAGATTTTGTTGCGCCGGATCGAGCCGGTGATGGAAGAAGTCCGGTCAGAGGGTGGTGTGCACGAGCGGGCCTCGGCCATCCACACCGCATCCCGAGTTGTAGGTGGCGGCCAGACGCACGGCCAGCTCCAGACCGGCCCGCGGGTCCAGGCCGAGCTGTCGAGAGGTATGCAGGCTGCCCAGACCGATCTCGGAACCGCATCCGATCACGGCGACATCATCGGCGGGTCGGATCACGCCGTGGGTGTGTAAGATCCACAGGTGCTGCCGCCACGCCAGGAGCGCCGTCCCGTCGAACGCTGCTGCGTTGTCGGAGTCCGCAGTGTTCAGTAGGGGTGGGTTAGCGTCTGCGAGGACGCCTGTGGCGGCTTCAGCGACGGCATTGGCCCACTCGTCAGCACCGACCACGCTCTCCGGGTTGGGAGTGTCCCCGATCTTCAGGTGCCGCAGGAGCGTCGGCAAGATCGCCGAGTTACCCGAGGCGGCGATCAGAACCTTCTCGCCGCGTGGGGTGGTGAGGGTGCCGATCTTGCCCTCCGCCTTGTAGATGGCGGTGCCGTTGTAGTCGGCTCGGGTGTCACAAGCCATGAGTACGCCATCGTTTATGGCGATAGCCGCGATGATCGTCAACCCTTTGTCTCCTGAGTGCGGTTGGACTTCGCCTGGTGCGCGGCGAAGCTACTTTCAGCATTGGCGTACAGGCTGAGCAGGATTACCCAGATGATGGAGTCCTTCCACCACAACACCGACGGGACGGCCAGGACGATCCACAGCCAACCCAGGGCCAGGTGGCGGTAGTCCAGCCACTTACGAGCGGTAGAGGTCGACACCGAACTTGCGGATCAGGAAGCGGGTGAAGCGCAGGACGAGGGCGTCCCAGGCGTCGAGGATCAACGACCGAACCCGCCGCGGAGGCTCCCGCGCCGTGCCTCGCGCTGGACGGCTGCCGCGGCCTCTGCGGGGCTCATGGCGTGATTGTTGACGACGTAGGTCATCGAGAGGTCCCGAGCCTTCGCGGCCCGGTCCGCCGCCGCCTCCGCGCGATCGGCGTATCCAGACGCCTCTTTCGCGATAGCCGCAGACTCGCGTACCAGGTGGCGGATGTACCACAAAGAGGCTGTCGCCACCGCGAGGGCGCTCAGGCTGAGCACGATAGAGAAGTCCATCAGTTGCTCTCCTTCAGGAGTGCCACCTGCGGTTTCTCCGCACTCCCCTGGGAGTTAGCGGGGATCACCTCGGCGTCCTCCGCGTAGAAGGTCAGGGTGACCCTGCGGAGATCATGCTGGCCGGTGCGGGTGTGCAGCGTCGGGCCCTCTTCGCTGATGTGCCACGGGAACTCGACACCATCGATGAACAGCTTCTTCTTCGCCAGGTCGAGCGTGACGAGCTTGGGCAGTTCCGGCATCAGTTGGCCTCTTCTCGTGGCTTCGGAGCGGTATGCCCACAACACCCGAACATCTCCCCAGTCATTCGGTCGTAGAACACGAGGGCTTAGCTGTTGGGCACCTTCACCGCCTCCATGTGCGCGATAGGCGGTGCGGGAGGGACGAGGTGGTCGGCCCAGCGGCGGAGATAGCGGGCCAGCCAGTACTTCACCGACGCCCCTCGGCGTTCATCCAACGAAGCTCCTCCACGCACCGGCCCGCCATATCCGGGTCAGGGTTGGTGAACACCTCGCGGGTGAGCTTGTCGCGCTTCATGTTGTCCACGAAACGCATCTGGGAGATCAGGACGTCCTCGAAGTGGTCGTAGAGCCCTGTGTAGTCCTCTGCGGGCTCGTCGGGGTCCGCGAATGCCTCGGGGTAGCCCAGAGGGCGGCGGAACCACCACGGCGTCAGGGGCGGGTCCAGGGCGTCGGCCCAGCGGGACAGCCGTATCGCCCTGAGTGCGCGGCCTGCGCGGCGCTTGGTCCGGCGTCTCAGCGAGGACAGGCGGTCCCAGAAGCCGGGCTTGAGGTCGTCCTCGTCGTCCCAGTCGCTCACAGCGGCCACACCGCGATCGGTGCCGTGTACGCAAGCTCCAACGTCTTCGCGGGAGCGGGATGGCAGAACAGGCGAACCAGGGCGGACAACACGGTCAGATCGAGCATCAGGACCCACCTTTCGTGTCAGGAACCCAACCACGGTTGTTCGGCGTCGGCCATCAGCGCTGCCGGGCGAAGTGCTCGTAGGCCCGCCGGATGTCCTCGGCCAGTGGAGCGAGGATCGCGTCGATAACGGCGTACAGGTCCACAGGAGGCTCCTTGTCGGTTACCGATGAAAAAGGAATCCGCAGGTCACCCGGCGAACTGTTCGGAAATGCCGAATACTTCGCAGAGAAGGGGCCGCAGCGCGCGGCAGCTCTCAGGCTGTGGGTTCTGGGTGCTGCCGCCCCGCGGGTCGATCGGGCGTGCGCGCTGCGGGGAATGGGGGGCTACGTCAGTTCGATGGCGTCGCCGACAACCGCGCCGTCCGGCTCGCGCTGCGGCCAGAAGCACTGCGGTGATCCGTTGGCGTCCATGAACATGATCCAGCTGGTGCCGTCGTCGCGGATGCCCTCGATCCAACCTGCATGCGGGTCGAATTCCTCGCGGGAGACTTCGTTGCCGTCGTCGTCGTGGTGGATGCGGGTCGCGGTGCACTGGCCGGGCTTGTAGCGGCCGATGGTGATGTTCTGCATGGGAACTCCAAACGGATCGAATTTCGGGAGTTCCGGAACATCCATCCGGGAAATGCGCATGCTGCGCGTGCCATCAAGGTATCACGAGACCTCGCCAAGTCACGCGGAGCGCTTCTGGCGTGTCCGTGCGAGGTAATCCAGCACGTCCGAGAACCGGTACAGCGGCCGTCCTTCCTCGCCGAGTCGTTCGATGTGGCCGCGGTATCCCCACAGCCGTACGGTACGTGCTGACACCGACAGGATCTCGCCGATCGCCTCCGCGGTAAGCGCCTCGTCCAGGTCGACCAGGTCGGTTTCGAACGGTCGTACCCAGCCCTGCCCCAGTTCGACGGCCTTGTCGTCCAACTGGCGGCACAGCTCGGGGGCTACGGACATTAGGGCGTGACGGTAGGAGTGCGCGATCCGGCGGGCACGCTCGAGCGCGGTGTCGGCAGGGAAAGGCCATAGGTCGTTCTTCATACCTTCGCGACCTTCCGTTCGAAGTCGAGCACGTTGCTCAGCAACGCGAAATGGCTCTTGTCCCATACGATCCGGCAACCCTTGCAGGTGACCCGCTCTTGATCCTTCGAGGCGGCGAGGGCCTTGCGGGCGCAGTGCGGGCATGGGTCCGGGAGGAATGTTGTGGTCTCGACGATGCCGAGCACCTGTTGGGCGCGGTAGTGGAGTCTGGATAGTCGCAGAACCCCGTCCACTCCGTCGAAGACGGTGGTCGTCATTCCGTCGCCGCCGTCCGGATGCGGTGACCAGATCGTGAACTGCCGAGGCGGCATATCGACGATCGTGCCGAGGTTCGCGCAGATCTTCGTGAGGCAGTCAGCAACCTGGTAGGGGTCGTCGCCTGGAAGGCGCCGGGCCCAGCGTGCCGCTTCTTCGCTGATCTCGGTCATCAGCGTGTCCACAGCGAGGGAGATTGGCACGGGGAGTTCCGAACTGCCAGATACCTTCGGGCCAGACACCGTCGAGTTCTGCTCGCCGCGCGCGGCCGCCAACTCCCCGTAGTCGTCGTCCAGACATCTGATGGCTTCGAACGCGGATTCTTCGCACGGCCGACAGAGCGCGTCCGGTCGCTCTACTCCGTTGCCGCGGAATTGCCCTTCGCTGTCCCGCACGCGCGCTTTGCATCGCCGGCCTTGGCGGCATTCGTGCTCCAGCTCCGACATGCAAGACCTCCACAGCAAGGGGTTGCGTACCGGTTGCCATTCTATCGATCTTCGCTGTCGAACTCGAGTCGCCGAACCGCCCGGTCAGGGGTGATGTAGCTCGCCCCTGAACGCAACTAAGCCACCTCGGGAAAGGTGGGCTTAGGGGGTGCGCCAGCTGGGGTCGCGATGCATCTGGACAATGCGTCTCCCACGATAGCCGTGGCCGCCGACAAACTCGAGCCCCCGGAAATGACCAAGGCCACCCCGGTTTCGAGGTGGCCTTGCCAGTGCGGCAGCGATGCGGACTGGTTGTCTCCACGGAGAAGAGTAGCGGATCAGGGGGACGAACTCGAGTCGCCGAGAGAGACGTCCCACGCCGCCTCTGCGGTCCCCCACGACTCGGCCAGGCCGGGCGGTGGGGTCGGGACCATACCGAAGTCGGCAGGGCCCACAGGACGGCCCCAGACGTAGGTTTCGCCGTTGTGGGTGAAGGTGTCGCCTTCGCGTGGTGGGGTCATGGGGTTGATCCTCCGTCCTCGGCGGCGATGCGCGACAGGGCCTCGATGATCGACTTGGACCCCAGGGGGGCGGGGTGTTCCCATTCCTGCTCCATCGCGCCGCCGACGACCCGGAACGAGATCCGGCGACCAGTGGGGTAGTCCACCGTCACGGCCAGGCCCTCGCGCAGTTCGCTCAGCGGCGGCTGGCTCTCCCATTCCCCGACCTGCCGCCACTCATCATCCGGGTCCCATGCGCGCCACAGCTCGGCCCGTGTGATCTTCTCCAGTGCGCTCACGGGTTCTCCGTCTCGTCGGTGGGCTCGGGGTAGATGGAGGCCAGGGCACGCAGGAACAGTTCGCCAGCGACCCGATACCCCATCCATGATGCGCGGTACTCCGCGTCCTCCAATGCGGGATCATCGGAGGACGGCAGCCTGCGCTCGTAGTCGGCGATCACCTTCCGTATCGCCTCCACCCGGTCCAGTGTGGCCTTCGGGTCTTGGCGGGCGATGTGGCGCGCCTGCTCCACATGCGGATAGCCCTCGTTGTAGCAAACGATCCCATGCAGGCCGGTACCCGTGTCGTAGATGGAGCGTTGCGGGAAACCGCACGTCACTCCAGCGCTGCCGACGTCTTCCCCGTCGACAAACCACTCTCCAGCGTCACCGTCGGTGTCAGCCCGGGCCGAGTCGCACGCCGCTCGCGCTATCCGCTCGTCCTCGGCGAGTCCAGCCCGGAGACGGGACAGGGGGTCGGCGGTCACGATCGAACCTCCTCGTCATCAACCAGGAGGGATGCAGACATGCCGGCACCGATGGCAGCGGTAGCGATTTCCTTCATCGCGGAGATCAGCGGCGGCATACCAGCCTCCACAAGCTCGCCGCCGATGGCGATCTCCAGGCGGACCGTCTTGGGCTCGGGCGGGACACCGCACCGGTTCGTGCACACGCCCGTGTAGAAGAGATTCGACGAGTGCAGGCCACACACCGGGCATGTCGCCTTGTACGTCATGCCTGAGATCCTTCCTCGTCGTCCCGCGCGGACTCAATCACTCGCTTCAACGCCTCGGCCGTCCGGGCGGCAGCCTCCCTGATGTCCGACATCCCGTCCAGGGACACGGCGGGGAGGATCTGCACGTGCGGGTGGTTCATCCGCATCTCCGTGATCGGGTCGATGGAGGTGTGCTCCCCCGGGCGCAGTGGCGCGACCTCTCGGCGGGTGCCGTATTCCGGTTCCTGTGCGCCGAGCCAGAACAGCACCTTTTCCTCCGAGTTCAACCCTTTCGGCACCTCCAGGGCGGCGAGGTCGGGGAACTGCTCACACAGGGACGGCGCGCATTCACGGGACAGACGGGGAAGCTGGTGGGTCATGGGCTTCTCGCCGGTCATCCAGCCGAGCAGGTCGTAGATGCCGTCGACGTGGCGGGGCGAGACGAGCTTCCCTGAGGTCACACTCAGGATGTCCCCGATATGGAAGCTCCGGGTCTCGGTAGCATTGGTCATGGTCGAATCCTCTCGCGATTCGGTCAGTGGCCGGGGTGTCTGGAAGCCCCCGGCCACGCTCAATTTTACCAGGTGAGAGCACATTTCACGTCCACAGCTCTCCATCCAGCAACTCCAGGATCTGCTGACACACGATGTCCCGCAACGCCGTGAACGACTCCTCCGGCCCCCAATCCTCGGCCTTGTCCCGCCAGTGTTCGGCGATCTTCAGGATCTCCCCGACGATCTCCGCGCGGGCACCCTCCAGAGTCTCATCACACGGGAGCTGGTCGTCGATCTCCTCGTCGGCTTTGATGCGGGCACGGATGCGGTCAAAGACGGTCACGCCGCCTCCTCGAGGCTCGGGAGTTTCGCCAGCGCGGCCAGGTTCACCGCGGGCATGGGGTCGTCGATCGGCTCACCCAACAGGCGGCAGCCGATTGCCATCAGCACCACCGCGTCGGCCGTGTCGTTGCCGTCGATCGCGATGTTCGGGTAGCGGCGCACCGCGGCGGCCAACACGGCGTCCTTGCTCGCGTTGCCCTTGCCCGTGGCGTATTTCGCGCGGACAGTCGGCTCAACCGGGAGCACCGTCCGTGTGGTTCCGGCGAGCAGATCGAACACCATCCACCACAGCCCAGAACGATCGTGCTGGGAGCCGGTGGCCGACCCGTACGACGGTGCCTCCATCACGACGAGCGCGCCCTCGGGCACGGCGGTGATGATGCGCCCGGCCAGGTCGCCGAGACGGCGGTAACGCGCTGCCCAGGGGTCGCCCTTCTTGCCGACCGATCCGATGGTGCCGACCCAGGGGGCGGGCCTGCTTTCGGGGTACACGGCGATGCCGGTGGAGGTGAGCGACAGATCCAAGCCGACGACGGAACCGAACTGGGTCACCGCACCTCCCTGACCTCGCCGCGCCAGCGAGCTACGGCGTACTGCTCCACCCATTGCAGCCACCCCTCGGCGTCCTCACGCTTCTCGTGGACGCGACCATGGGTTTGCATCTGCCCGGTGTCGGGGTTGCGGGAGACGACGACGTACCCGAGTGGGGGACGCTGCGCAGCCTCCAACCGGTCTACCTTCCGCTGGAGTCGCGCCCGCTCCTTGGCCATGCGGGTCAGCTGGGATTCGTGCGCGGTCTGCATCTCGTCGATCGCCTTCCGTGCTTCGGCGAGCTTCTCCAGCGCCTCGAACACATACCCCGGGTCGATGACCAGGGTTCGGCCCTCCGCGTCCGCCTCACGTGCGGAGGTCTCGAGGAAGGACAGCTCGAAGTTCGGTTCAGTCACGGCTGCACCCGCCGATCGCTGCAACGACACAGACCGGTCAAGGTCCGGGCGTCCAGGTGGTGGCAATCGCCCATCCCGTCGTGCTCATCCCAAGAATGTCCACAGACCGGACAGGTCTCATCGTTGGTCATCGGGTCTCTCCGCCCTCGGGGATTGGGATAACCGACCACGACAACGTGGTTCGCTCCAGCGCCGCCGCATTGCGGTAGCCGTTCCGGACCTCGGCGACCGCCTTTCGCACTGCTCCGTCGGCGTCCCACGCAGGCAGGACCGGGGCGCTATCTCCGCGTCGATACCCGTACTCCAGGCCGATCACGTCGCTCTGGGGGACGACCAGGAACTGTTCGGTGATCATGTCCGCCACATGCTCGGCGTGGTCACCCTCGTGCATGAACTCCAACCCGGGGCAGCCCCTGCAGCCGATGCTGATGCGGCCGGTGAGCTGATGATCGGAGATGACGCGGGCGAGCTGGTCTCGGGTGCTCATTCGCCGGCCTCCTGCTCGGGCTCCCACAGGACGACGGCTGGCAGTTCCGGGTCCTGCCCGAAGTCGGTCGCGTACGCGTTACCGGTCAGCCACGCCGGGAACCAGGTCCGAGATTCGCTCAAGCCGTAGGGGTTCAGGCGGTGGAATTCCTCGTTGGCGTCCAGGATCACCGTGCCGTCCGGTAGTTCGTCCAGCTCCTCGTCGGTGGTGATCACCGGGCGCCCGTTGACGGCTGCCACGATGCGTTCCGCCCACTCGTCCGCCCAGATCGGCAGTTCGAAGGTGAGGGCGTCGAGGTTGCCGTCACCGTGGTCGACCCACAGGGCACGGTCGATTAGCCGGAGGGTCTCGCGGTCATTCGATCTGTTGTCGGTCATGCCCGCTCCGGTGGTTTGGTCAGGTCGTACACGTGCACCACGTCGAGCTGCCACTCTTCGTCGGTGAGGATTCGGTTGAGGTGTGTGCCGCAGGCGAACCATCGGGTGATGAACTCAAGGTCGCCGCGTATGTCGAAAGTTCCTTCGGCGCGGGCTACCGCCCATCGGGCGAACGCTTCGCACCGGTCGCATTTCGGGTAGTGCGGGTCCGGATCATCGACAGACGACCAAGCCCAGGAAGGCTTGCTGGTTGCGCTCATTCGCTGGGCCTTTCGGTGATGTCGAACTCTTCGAGGAGCCGCTCGGCGACGGGCCGCCAGTAGCGGAGGTTGAACTGAAACGTGGACTCGGCATCCCCGGCCCGCTTCAAGGCGTGCGACAAGCGATCCAGAAGCCACTCGGCAGACGAGTACTCGGCCAGCTCCCACCAGTCGGTGCCGGTGAGGTCGAACTCCCACACGCTGCCGTCGGGGGCGGTGTGACGTTCTCCGCGGCGTGGGAGGGCGGGGAACCCGAAGTGGTCGACGGCGAACCCGCGGTCCATGGTGCGGTACCACCCTGCGGGGTGCTGGGAGTGCGGGACGGGACCGCCCATGCGGCCGTCTGGCTTGCCCGTGGCGGGCCGAACGGTGGGGGTCTGGTGTCTCCGGACGTTTTGAGGACTCACAGCGCCTCACCGCCCTCAGACTCATCGCGGGCCGCGGCACGATCCCGGCACGCCGCCCACGAAAGGCACCGCCACTCCACCGCGCCGGTCTCCGGGTTGCTCACGCGGGTGAACTGCCGAGTGCCGGTGCGGCCGCAGCCGGCGCAGGTTCGGGTCTCGGTCACTGGTTGTCTCCTTGCTTGATGTCCCCATCCCTGGGAACAAGTTCGTCATAGGCGGGAAGGTCTTCCCGGATCACCTGCCGCAGCAGGTCGGCCGCCCGCCGCATCCACCGCCCCATCGAGGCGAAGTTGCCGTGGAACTCGGCGTGCAGCTCCTCATCCGCAACCCACGCCCCACACCTCGGGCAGGCGGTCGGAGTGGGATAGGGGTTTTCGGGCTCCAGATGGGCCGTAGACGGACCGGGAGGGGTTTGCGGTACCCGGATGATCCGCAAGGGCTTCGCGCTCATCTGCGGGCCTCTCTGTCGATTGCTGCTTGCGCCTTGGTCGACGGGATCGACTCGGCGCAGTCGTTGGTGGTGGTCGTCTTCGCCAGATGCGGTTTGCAGGCGAGGCACGGAATGGGCCGGCCTTCGTCGTCGGCGCCGATCCATCCGCGGCGGCATCGGGCATCCCGGCAAGGGCGGTCGGTGGGTTCGCCGTAGCGGTCCGGGCTCATCGCTTCACCGCTGCCATCGATGGGGGAATTGGATGCGGTCGGCTCGCGCGCGGTCGTGAGTTCCGTTCCCAAACCAGCCACGTCTCTTGGAATGGTTGTGGTTGGTAGGAATGGTGGGGGATCACCCATGATCCCCAGACTCGCCCAAAATGATCCCCAGACTTCTTCAAAATGATCCCCAGACTTTCTGCGGGCGCCAATGTCTGGGGCACACCAGTGATCCCTAGACATTGCCTGTGGATAACTTTCTGGGGATCATGGGTGATCTCCAGACTCGGTGCGTCAGCGATAAGTCCACGGATCATGAGTGATCCCCAGACATTCCGTCCTCGTCCGGCCCGAGCATCGGCAGATCGAGCAGATTCAACGGCATCGTCAACCGGTACTCGTCCGCCTTCTTCGCGTGCCGGTTGCCCTGCTTCACCCGCTGAATGAGCCCCATCGCCCGCAACTCCGACATGCCGCGCTTCACCGTCGGCTCCGACACGCACATCACCAACGCCAGCCGATCCACACCCGGCCGCACCCTGGTTCCGTCCCGGTCCGCGTACGTAGCCAGCATCACCGCGACATACTTGGTGCCCTTGGACATCCGGACCCGGCGGATGATGCGCTCCCATTCGAACCGGTCCACCGGAATCGGATCCGAGATATCCACGAGCGTGTCCTCCACCGAGGCCATGACGCCTGCCTTCCGCATCCCCGAGACCTCCCCGCATCATGAATCCCCGCCCAATTGCTCTGCGCCGCCGGTGATCAGGCGCAGCTTCGGCCGCGGCGGTGTCGCTTCACGCCCGCCCTCCATCGGTTCCCGACCAGAAGCCCACCGGTAGACCGTGTCCCAGTCCGCGTCGAAGTAGCGGCGCAGGACGCCGCCCGTGTTCGCTGGAGGGGACGGCTTCCCGTTCTCGACCCATTCCCGGATCCGTGCCTCTACGGGTCCGGCTAGGTGCTTATGCCGGGCGCAGTAGTGCACCCACCTGGAGTCACCCGTCAACGGATCGCGGTCGACCCGGCTGGTCGTACCGGCGTTGCCGCACGCGCCTTCTCGTCGCACCATCGGCGCCACGCAGCCGCGCCCCTTCGGTTTGATCGGCTCATACCGCGGGAGGTCATCGGCGATGACCTTCTTGGTCCAGTACCGCAGGTGGTAGTCGCTGTTTCCGTGCGTCAGGTGCGCGACTTCCCATGCCCAGTTCCGCAACTTCTTGCGTCCCTGCTCGTTGCGAGAGACGAGGAACTCGTCCAGGGCAAGGGTGAGCAGTAGCAGGTCGCCGGTCAGGTCGGGGTCGTTCAGCATCCGCCGGCGGCGTTCGTCGCGGTCCATGATCGCCTTCAGGTCGGTGCTCACCCCTCCTCTCCTTCCGGGTTGATGGCCAGCGCGTACTGATCACCGCACTCGGACGGGACGGTGGAGCCTTCGAGATGCGCGGCGATCCGGCGAGCGAGGAACTCGGCGACCGGGACAGCCACGGCATTGCCCACCTGCTTGAGGACCTCCGCTCGGTTCCCCACCCACTGATAGGAGTCCGGGAATCCCTGCGCCCGTGCGCGCTCGGTGTTGGTGAGCATCCGGTGGAACACGCCCTCGGCGGTGACGGTGGCGACCGCGTGATGGTTCCCGCCTGCGGTCACCGTGGCGAGCGGATGCCGGTCCGCCCGTCGGGGTTTGGCGTTGCGTCGGTACATCACCAGATGCGGCACACCCGGTTCGGTGATCTGCTCGATCTGCGGGGACACATACAGCCGCCGCGTGACTGGCCGGCCCGGATCTGGGTCGAGGATCGACGTAGCGGGAGGGGTTTGCACCGCGGGCAGTGACAGGTCTACGCCCCCGTCGCGGGTGAACACCCCGAACCAGCGGCGCCGCACCTGAGCCACCGCACCCGGTACCGCCGCGGCATCCAACACCACGGTCTGATGCCGGTACCCGAGGGCAGCGAGACCGTCCAGCCACCACCGGAACAAGCTCCAGCGGGTGAACTCCTCGACGTTCTCCACCACGATCGCCTCGTACTGGTGAACTTCCGCGGCGGCGATCACCGCGAACGCGGTGGCCCGGTCGATCGCGCCCGCGTCCTGCCGCAGCCGCTCCACCTCCGCGGGAGGCTGCTTGCGGCCGCCGGAGCGGGCGTGCCACACGCACGACGGGGAAGCCCACAGGGCGGTCGTGCGGGGGAAGGTGCGGAAGTCGGTCTCCGACAGGTTCGCTGTGAAGTGCTCGACGTCCGGGTGGTTCTTCTGGTGAGTCGCCACCGCGACGGGCCAGTGGTTGGCGCACGCCTTCACCTGTTGGCCGGCGCGGCGGATCCCCACGCTCGAACCGCCGCCGCCGGAGAACAGGTCGATCCAGTCGATCACTGTTCACCCCCATTCGGGGCGTAGAGGACAGTGACGCCAGCGCCACGGGTGTCGGCCAGAAGCTCGACGCTGGTCTGCGCGCGCACTCCGGTTGGCTTGAGCCACACGGGGGCGTCGCCGCGTTCTGCGGGTACTGCCTGGTGGGCGACCCCATAGGCGAGGACCAGGCTCATGATCGGCAGCGCGTCGAGTTCGGTTGGTTCGGTGATCACCCGAGCCTCGATATCGTCGGCGAGCTGGTCGCGGTCACTGGTCATCGCTGGACCTCTCGGTGATCAGGGCGGGGTTGAGTGTTGCGAGCAGCTGGCGACCCACGTACTCCGCGTATTGGGGAGGGATGGCCTCGGAAAGCTCGTTCATGGTCATGCGATGCGTGACGCCCATGACGGTCATGGCCAGCTGCTTCTTGTCGTAGCCAGGGAAGTCGCGGCCGCCGTTGCGCCAGAACTTCGTCGACCGGCACCGCACATGCCCGCCGTACACCCCGATCACGGGAAGCTCGTGCTTGCACCCCGAGGGGGGCAGAACGGGGAAGCTGGTCTCGAAGAGGCGGTGACGTTGAAGTTCGAAGCCGGCGTCGCCGAGGCCGAACATGGTCCCGCACAGCAGTACGGGGTCGATCATGTGTGCGCGGGCGCCGACGACGTTCTCGATCACGTACGGCCGACCGAGTTCTTTCAGGAGGTCACGGACTTCGCCGATCAGCTTCGGATGCTCACGGGCGTCGGGCATGTCCTTCATCGCCGAATACCCCTGGCAGGGAGGGGAGGCGTGGATGGCGTCGAACTCGTGGCCGCGGTCTCTGATGAACTCCAGGGCGTCGCCCTGATAGAAGGTGAACGGGTAGTTCGGTTGCGGCTCGATGTCCACACCAACGACTTCGAACCCCGCCGCGGCATACCCCACTGCTGCGCCGCCAGCCTTGCAGAAGGTGTCCAACAGGATGGGTTTCATGCCTCACCCCCGATCGGATCGACGCGTCCGTCATCCGTGAGCAGCACCCACCGGCCGCGGTACAGGAACCGGCACTCGGCGGGAGTCATCCACGGACGCAGATGCAGCCCTTCGGGTTCTGCGGCGTTCGGGTTGTGCTCAGCGAACCCATGGCATCCGCGAACACCGTCCCCACAAAGCGCGACGCAGTTGGAGGCCGACCACGGCCCTCCCTGCCCCCTCTTCCAGCGATGGTGTACCGACTGTGCGGGGGCTATACCGCAGCGCTCACACAGGCCACCGGAACGGGCGGCGAGCAACTCCCGGGTCCAGCTCTCGCCGGGGTTCTTCGGGCGCTTGGTTCGGGGCTGGTGCTTCGCCAACCGGCGCACCATGTCCGCGGCCAGGTTCTTGGCGGATGGATGGACGGTCATGCGCCACCGCCGTATCCGGCCAGCTTCATCGCCTCGACGGCCAGCTTCGCCCTGGTCTGCAATGACGAACGGGTCGACCTGCGCTCGTCGACCATGTCGGCTCCGTACCTGGCCTGGTTGTCAGCGAGGTCGTACTCCAGTTGCAGGTCGGTAGTCTCCTGGTCGACGTAAGCGTTCTTCATCTGGACCGTGCCGTCCGGGGCGTTGAACGTGGCCTTGGTCTTCGCGTCCCGCAGCTGCTTCCGTTTCAGGGCGAGGTCGTCGCGCCAGCGCTTCAAATCCAGGGCCGCCTGTCCACCGCTGGATTCCAGTTCGCGCAAGCCCTGCTCGATCTCGATCAGGTTGAACGGGTCCTCGATCACGACTCCACCTCCGCGCCGCCCGAACCGAGGTTCCACATCAACGACCGCACCTTGCGCCGCGCGTCGTCGACGTTCCCCTCCCGCAGCAGCAGGTCCACCTCCGCGAGGTGGGCCACCACGCGGCCGGCCGTCGAGTTCGCCAACGGGTCGGAGCCGATCAGGCGGCGAGCCTCACCGAGGCGTTCGTTCACCGCGCGCAGCGCGCGTTCCCGCGGTCGTTTGCGCTCCTCCACCTCCCGCTTGGCGTCGAGGTAAGACTGCGGAGTGAGTTCCCCCGGCGCAGGACGATCGGGATGCGACTTCAGGGTGGCGTTGGCGAGGGCGTTCTGCTGGATGATCGACTGCTGAATGCTGACGAGCATCTGCAACCAGCGGACCCGGTTTTCCTTGCGACGCAGGATCGCGTACTGCGGTCCGATGCCCTTGGGGTCACGGAGGTCGGCGTTCACCAGGCGCTCGAAGTTGCGGTCGTCATGCCACCGCACATCTACAGCAGGCCATTCCTGGGCAGCCTGAAATGTGGGCTGTCCGGGCTGTACGGCGGTCATTCCTCACCCCCGTTGCGGTAGTGCTCAACCAGGGCGCGGATGGCTTTGACATCGGTCGACGCGCCCAACTGGCCGTGGCCGTTCTTCGCGAAGCGCGCCTTCGCCTTGTTGGGGCTGATTCCGCGCGCGGAGATGGCGGCGTTCAGGTCGCGGCGGGCCCGCAGAATCGGGTCCTCGTCCACCGGCGCCTCGGCTTGCTCCTCGGACTCGATGTGCAGATCGCCCTTGTGCCACAGATCCAGGGCGACACCGAAGCGCATGGCGGCGTTACGGATCGCGTCTCCGATGGCTTCCTTCACGGCGTCGCCGCCGCGCTTGCCCTGGGCATCTCCGTACCCGAGTCGAGTCAGGCCGGCGATGGTCAGGCGAATCCACAGGCCGCCGTTGTTGTCGAGGACCGGAAGGCCGTTCTGGTCGACGCCGACCGGCTCCCAGTTCCACAGCGGGTCCACATCGAGCAGGCGGTCGGTGACCGCGGCGTGGCCGACGTAGTCGACGTGCATCGCGGGCAGGCCGTGGAAGCCCTTGCAGACCCCGCACTTCCCCTTCTGTGCATCCTTCGAGTACGGCTTGGGAAGCAGGCCGATCTGGTGCTTCTCGAACTTCTCACGCAGCTTCGCCAGGGTCTCGAGCTGCGCTCTCAAGTCGATCCCGACAGTCGTTTCGACGTCGGGCATGACGATCGGATTCATGCGAGCAGGGCCTCCCATTCGCGGATCGCCCATGCGGGCATGGTGATCGGGTTGATGTCGGTGCCGTAGCCCGGCCAGTGGTCGGCCGCGACGCATTCGGCGTAGATGTCGATGGCCTTGCGCACGAGCTGCTCGGCGAGCGCGAGGTCGCCCGGCTGGTGCTCGTTCACCGTGAGCCGGTACGGCGGTTCCTTCTCCTGCGCGATCCACAGCGACCGGGAGACTTGGTAGCCGAGCAGCCGCAGAACGATGCGGTAGAAGGCGTCCTGGATCGGGTAGCGGAACTTCGCCGACGACGACGCGAACACCGCGGGCGCCGCGTCCGCGGACGTCGTCTTGTAGTCCACGAACAGGTACTCCTGCGGGGACTCCTCCCGCAGGTAGTCGAAGCGGGCGCGCAGCATCGTCCACGTCTCCTCGTCGAGGGCGTAGGCGGACACCTCCGGCTTCCCGCCGACCAGGAGTTCGGACACGACCGGATGCCGGCGCGCCGTGGCGACCATCTCCTCGACCTGGCGCAGGGTCGCCGACAGCAGCGGAACCTTCCCCTCGGCGTAGGCGGCCTTCCGTTCCTCCTGCGCCGCCTTCGTCTTCCAGTCCCTGGCCTCGATCTCGACGACCTCCGCGCCGGTTCCGAGCAGCAGGGCATGGGCGGCGAGTCCGAAGTCGTAGTGCTCGGAGCGTCCGCTGCCGTTCTCACGCTGGTACTTGAACAGCTCGGGCCCGCCGGGACGAAGCAGTGTTCGGGCGCCAGAACTCGACAGGCTTTCGGTGTCGGCGTGGTAGATCGCCTCGGGCAGGTCGTAGTACAGGTCCGGGGTGGTGGGCGGCTGATCAAAGCTCACGGTCGTCCACCTCCCCGCCACCGCAGTGGACGCAGCCAGCGCCACGGCAGAACGGGCAGTCGTGGGTACTCACATGCCCTCCTTGATGAATTGGGCGATCTCCTCACGCGCGGACGCGGAGAAGGACGCGACGAAGCCGTACTCGATGACCTCGCCCGCCTGATTGATTCCGTGCAGGCCGAAGCGGATCCGGCCGGACGGGTCCTGCTCGATGTCCAAGCGGGACAGGCCGTCCTTCCAGGTGCGGATGCTCATGCCGACCTCCGAACGCGCCCGCGGGCGACCGCTTCAGCACGGGCGGTCAACGCGGACGCCGGACCGTCGATGTCGACCCACACCGCCAGGCACATCAGCAACTGCGCCATCCGCTGCGGATCCCGTACACACCGGTCGGCGAGTTCGGCGAACGTCACAGCGGGCTCGACATCACGCACCTGCTCGCACAGGGCGATTGCGCCGTCGGCGAGCTTGTCGTAGTCGACATACGGGCCGTAGCGCTTCATGCGCTCACCTCGAGCTGCACCGAGAACACCTTCTCGGCGTCCTCCTTGCGGATCGTCTGCCGCGGCTTCCCGCGGCGCCCATACAGCAGGCCGCTCACAACCCCAGCCGTAAGCCCCGTGATGGCGATCAGTTCGTCGTAGCGCATCACCTCGGCCAGCGCCTTCAGGTGCTCGCTCGCCGGCCCGGCCGGGATGCGTTCGCAAGCGCTGCGGGAGCGCACGTAGTGGCGCGGCTTCGGCGCCTGGGCGACATCGCCGTCCAGCCATGCCTTCAGTGCGTCGCGTTCCTTTTTCTCGCCGCACCGGAAACCGGCGACGATGGCCCAGCGTTCGTCACGCTTGATCGCGTCCTCCGCGCAGTCCCGCCGCACCGGGCAGGCGTGGCAGATGTCCACCGCGGTCTTGGCCTTGTTGCTGCGCTCCGGGAACCACAGCTCGGAGGAGTACGCGCGGCAGGACGCCTTCTTCCGCCATTCGTTGTCGCTCACCGCGCCTCCTTGAGCGCGGCGCGGCGGTGCTGGGCGTAGTCGCGAACGCACAGGCCGAGTCCCCCGTAGCGGACGTCACCGGGCTGCGCCGACTCACGCGACACCATCTGCACCCCACACTTGCGGCAGATGCCGGGGTTTCGGATCAGGTTTCCGGGCACATGCTTCGGCCGCTTCTGCTTCTTCACGGGGTGATCGCGCAGGCCGAGCATGTCCAGGAACGTCCGCAACTCGTCGGCGTTCTCGGCGTAGTGGGCTGCGGTGCGCCGCGCTTTCGCCTGCTCCTCCGGGTTGTCGGGCTTCAGCTCCCCGACACCGCCGCGGAAGTTCACAATTAGCTGATTGGTGTCGGTCACGGCCTCTCCTCTCGGCATGACGGGCAGACCATGTAGCCGGGGCGAGCGAGCATCGCCGTGGCCTTGGTGGTGAAGTCCTCCCCGCAGCGGACGCACACCGCCACAGCTGCGATGAGGTCGCCGCGGCGGACGTTCTCGTCCCGCCGGCGGTCGGTAGCGCAGTCGGCACACGCACAAGTCCGCGTGCCGTGGCTGGAGGCGGTCACGTCCCGGTAGGACTTGCCGCGCAGGAGGTTGTAGATCGCGTCCAGGCTGCGGTCGTACTTCCGGGCGATCTCGGCGACGGGATACCGGTCGGCGTGCAGACGCTGTATCTCGCGGACAGCGTCGTCCGAAAGCAGGGGTTTGCGGGCCATCAGTACGCCTCCACTTCGTCGGCGTACTGCCAATCCCTGTACCGGTCGGGGTCGTAGGGCACCTCTTCGCCGTCGTCCTCGGCGGGGGCGCCGGAGTAGTCCCTGCCCTGCCCGAGCCAGATGCACGCCAGGATGCCGGCGATGAACCCCGCGGCGATCAACTCCCATGCGTAGGCGAGCAGGTCATGCCAGAACGCGATCACAACTCCTCCTCCGCGGCTCGCTCGAACTTCTCGGCGTGGCAGTGGGAGCACAGGCAGCTGGGGGCGTGGGGGATCACCCGCATCTGGAAACCCGTGCGCTCCTGGGTGGACTCGACCCGCTCGAACCACTTCTCACGCATCGTCACCACTCCTCCAGGGCTTCGATGGCGGTGTCGAGCAGCGGAAGGGAGCGGCGGGCACCGAACCAGCCAGCGGCCTCCATGGCGAAGGCCAACTCGTGCATGTCGACTTCCTCGGTGTCGGCGATCTTGGCCCGCTCGGCGGCTGCCTCGTAGGGGTGGAACCAGGGCTCACGCGCTGACATTGGGCACCTCCCCGGCGGTATCAGGGATGCGCCCCGTGGCCGTGGCGTAGTTCCACGTCCAGTGGTCGCCCTGCCACTCGGGGACGATGTGCCCGCCGCGCAGTGCCGTCCGGTCACCGGAGAACGCATCGATACCGTCATCGGCATCCATCCACTCCACGAACATGCAGCGGCCGTAATCGACCGGCTCGTGCCCGGATTCGCGGCACTCGGCAGTGGACTCGCAGCCCATGGCCGTGGGGCAGGTCAAGCGGCAGAACGGCTCCCCGACGCGGGCGTAGCAGTTGAACACCGCCGACACCCCGAATGGGCCGATCTCGAAGCGAACCGTGTGCGCCGGTATCTCGCGCGCGGTCATCGCTGCACCTGCGCTTCCAGCTCAGCGACACGGGCGCGCAATTCGTTGCGTTCGCCAACCAACTCCTCGCACCGGACGTGCAGGTCGCGGTACTCGCGGCGCAGGAACGCAATCCGCTTCTCCGCCTGGCGCAGGCGCTCACCCAGGTCGGCGACGTTCTCCCACACGGCCTGCCAGTCCCCGTCGCCTTTCTCGTTGATCACGTCGTGCATGCCGGTGGCGTCGAGGGCGGTCTGGTTGAGCGCCTTGATGTACTCGCCGACGTCCTTCCCTGCGGCACGGAGGCGGGCGACCTCATGCTCCAGCTCGGCAATCCGAGCAGTGTCGTTCAGGCTCATCGGGTCTCCCCCTCGTCGTTTCGGTCTTCCCAATCGGGCTTGGCGTCGGCGTAGTGCCACTCCGGCCAGTCGTGGCCGTCGGGCACGATCACGCGCTGGAACTCGGCCAGCGACATGGGCTGTGTGGTCTCCAGCTCCGACTCGCGGCGGCGGAACGGGTTGTGCAGGCGGCTCATGCGACACCCGCTTCCGGCCAGCCGATCAGCAGGGCCCGCAGATCCCAGCCGATCTCGTACTCCCGCGTCCCCGGACGGTTCTCCCGCATCAACATCTCCACGTAGCGGGGACGGTCAGCGTCGGCCAGGAGAGCGAAGGTGCGGCCGATCTCGAACGACGTCGAGGACTCCGGGGCAACCAGTAGGCCACCGACGTAGCGGAGGATCTGGTTCGTCCAGTCCGTGTACTCCAGCGGGGTCACGACTTCACCGCCTCAAGATCGGCGCGGATCGCTTCCTGCACCATGCGAATCGCGTCAACCACATCAGAGTCGGCGATCGAGTCGTCGCCCTTGTTGTGCCGGATGTGCAGGAAGATGTCCGCAGCATCGGACGTGTAGGGCAGGTTGGTGTTCCAGTCCTCCTCGACGGCGAAGCCGATGCCGATGGTGAAGAACTTCGGGAAGCCGAGGATGGCCTGGGTATCGCTCAGACGGACGCGGTAGGCCCAGTAGTCCTCATCGAGGGGCGGGGTGATCGCGACACCGGCAGAGACGATGCCCTCGTCGCGCTGGCTGCGGCGTTCGAGCTTCAGTTCGGTCATGCCGTCACCGCCGACCCGAACAGCAGGGACAGCAGGTGCGCGGCGAGAGCGAACTCCCGCGTGTTCACCGGGTCCTCGGTGTAGATCTCGAACAGCAACGTCAGCAGGGCGTCGTCGTCACGCATCGCGGCGACAACCTCGGCCATGCGGTGATCAGCGGAATCGGGTGGGGTGGCCAGGAGTTGGGTCACATACGCCTCGTAGGCGGCGGAGTGCTTGACCATTGCGGTAGACTTTCTTCTCGTTGTGTTGGATTGAATGGCCGTCGAGATGTCACCTCGGCGGCCATGTCCTTGTTCAAGGGACGTGGGAGGCACCCTCGGCGCCGGGGTTGACGTCACGTGACGCCGAGGGTGCAGCCTCACTACGCAGCGGGTCAGGCTGTGGTGAGGAATCCGAGGGATTCAGGGCATCGGCGGCGATGCAGTAGCTGCACCACCGCTTCCGGTCGTCGCCGAACTCATCAGGGCAGGCCACTGCCGGATCGCCGTTCGAGCACGGGTTGTCAGCGATCAACAGAAGCGCATCCCGCCATCGGCTGGCCGTCTCCCACTCGACCGGAGCGTGCGTGCTGACTCCATCGCCTTCGGGCGTGTCCCGGCGGGGCGCGGCCGAGGGGCCAGCCGCGTCCGCACCGCCGGGACGCCCAACCTCGGCAGCAGGCGGGGGGGTTACCGCGCCGAGGGAGTTTGACTGCCGCTTGCCCCACCACCACGCGAAGGCGAAGACGAAAGCGAACGCGGCAACGTTGATCGCGGTCAGGACCCACGGGTTGCTCACTTCCGCCTCCCCCGAGTAGCGGCGCGCACAGCGTGATCCACCGACACCAGGACAGGAGTGGCGAGGATGGAACCGATGCAGACGATGACGAAGGCGGTCACAGGGCACCGCCCTTGAGCCCGGTCAGGGTGATGGCACCGCCGTAGTTGCCGAAGTAGACGCCCACGGCCTTCCGAGCCACGTCCTTGTCGCGCGTAAACCAGACCGGCTGGAGTTTCTCGTCCCAGAAGACGGTCAACGGCTGACGGGGGCGGTGCGGGCGACGCACCTTCATGCGGGGGAAGAAGGTACGGACGCGGGGCTTCTGGCCGCTGCTCATGCCGCACCCGCTTCCCGAGATTCGGCGCGGCGCAGCATGGACTGCGCGTGCTCCAGCTGGTTCCGCAACTCGACGTACCGCTGCAACCGGGAGTCCTCCCGAGCCTGGATACGCCGAGTGCGCTTGACGCCGAGGGCCACGCCACCGGCCGCCGCGCGGTCGTTGATCAGCGGCTCCGTCAATGGCGCCATCTGGGCTTCGAGTGCAGCGATCCGCTCGCGCCAGTACGACGCGGGGCGGTAGCGCCGAGGCTGCGGCTTCGGCTTGTCCGGCTTCTGCTCCGGCTCAGGCAGATCCACCATCGCTTCGTCGCCGTCGAGGACGAACCACTCCAGCAGCGGAGGGAAGCGGAGGTTCGGGCTCTTCTGCCCAGCCAGCCACTCGTCGGCGCGCTGCTGAAGGACGACCATGTACTCGTCGAGGGTGACGCGGTGAGTCAGGTCGGTCATGACGCCACCACCTGCATGTTCAGGCGGCGGCGGATGAAATCCACACCCGACGGCCGAACCCGCGTCGTGTACGACACACCCTCGCTACCGTCCGACCGCTCGAAATGCGTAGCCTTCACCACGAAGTGCTGCATGAACCGCTGGTACGGGGTGTTCTTCATCGACCCCTTCGCGATGAACACGCCCCGTTCGCGCAGCTCGGCGAACAGCTTGTTCTGCGAGGTGCCCAACATGCGGGCCACGGTGCCGACGAGGTAGGTGCCGTCGGCTTCCATGAACTGCTCGTAGGCTTCGACCTTCGGGGCGTCGGCCTCGACCTTCGCCTCCAGCTGCTCAGTCTTCGCGGTCAGTTCAGCGACGCGGCGGGTGGAGACTTCGAGCGCACGGTGGATCAGCTCGTCATCGGTCAGCGCGGGGGCGGTCGAGTACGAACCGGTCTTGCGGATCGCGGGGAGGACTTCGCCGTAGACCCACGACTGGAACCGTTCGACCGAAGCCCGGATGGACTCGTCGGCGATGCGAGCCGCCTGCCGCTGGCCGAGGGCGCGATAGAACCCGGCCTCCGTCAAGTAACCCACCTGCTGCTCGCCGCCAGGGGTCCGGACCAGATCGGACCCCTTCTCCCCCAGTGGGATCGAGCGCAACAGGTCGTACGCCTCCCGAAACCCCAGGGATCGCGCCAGGCTCGGCGCGAGCACGCGGAACCCGTCGGTTTCGTGGGGGCGGATTTCCAACTGAAACTCGCCGTTGGTGAACGGCATCAGGTCGGCGCTCATGCCGCCGCTCCCTTCTGTGCGGCAGCGGCCCGATCGCAGTCGGAACGCTCGAAGGCGACCAGCATCTGAACGGCCGGAGCCATCGAGCCCTGGGGGAAGTGCTTCATCTGCTCGTCGATCCACGCCTGCATAGCGGGGTCGACGGCGGGACGAGGTTTGCTCACGACGCCTCCGCTTCCGAGTCGTCCGAAGGTATGAGATCCTTTGGGTCGCACTGAATGGCTTCAGCGACAGCCTCGATTTGCGCCGTGTCCCAAGGGGCTAAGCCCCGCACGCGCCTGTTGAGCGTCGAGAGAGGAATCCCGGTGATCTCAGAGAGCGATCGGACCGATAGGCCGGACGCTGCGATTGCGCTTCGGAGGCCGGTCGCTACTCGCTGAGACCAGCCGGGCTGATGTGCCATATGAATCACGATACGCTCATTTGGCACATTCGCAAGGGTGCTGCGCGCAATGTTGCGTTGTGTTGCTGCTAGGACACCCTTACCGCCGCTGGAAGTCGCCTCTTTTCCATTTGGCACACCCTGTCCTACTCTCAACGGGTGGCTACGAACCCTCGCGGCGTCGGAGAACTAACTCTGATGGTCGCTACCGAAGTGCGCGTACAGCGCGCGGCGAAGAAGCTCGACCAAAAGAAGCTCGCTGATCTGGCCGGCATCCCTCGGCCGACTCTGAGCAGGATGGAGCGAGGGCTCGTCGCGATTGACATGGAGCAGCTCGACAGGCTCGCTCATGCGTTCGGGATGACCCCGGAAGCGTTCATGGCATCAGCTCGGCGCACCGCCGAGGCGCAGAAGCAGCGTGACGCGATCTACCTGCAGGACGGCTCGGTAAATCCGGCCATCGCCAACACAGTGCCGCCCTCGGACGAGCACATGGAAGAACTCCGGCGGCGGAACCGGTCCTCGTAGTTGCGGTGGACTCTCACATCAGTCGCCCAGCCGACTTCGGAGTTGTACCTCCAGCCAGACAGCGCGGCCCGTCCCCTGCAGCAGACCCGCGTCGCCATCATCAAGAGAAATTGCTTCTCGTCATCGTGGACACCTTCCCTTGGCACAGCTTCCACCGGCCTCCCGTGCACGTGCACGACGACCGAGCCGACGATCGCCCAGTCGCCTTGAACGGCAACTGTTCCGCACGGCGGGGAAATCTCGATACCGATCAGCCGAGCGAGATCCTCCGGGGCCGAACCTAGCTCAGGTTCCATGCTGGTCATAGGGTTCCCCCCGATAACGAGCCTGCCTCATCCGCGTTCACGTCGTCACCCCTCAGCTACCAGGCCCCGCCCTGATCGTTCACTTGTCAACTGTGCATCAGATCATAGTGAGCGCTGGTCGTGACGCCTATAGGTTTCAAGGTCAATCCCTCAAGCATTTTCATGCGATAACAAGAGAGATCATGAGTTAACTTCCAGCACACATGGGGGTTTTCCCCACCATCGCATGGAGATGGCTACACCTAGCGCTAGCAATGGCCACGATATGACGCTATTCAGCCAAAAGGGATTCATACAGATGTCATGCGCAGTTTACTGATTGTGCTGCAGCAGCAAATAATCCGGAAAATCCGAATTGTTACCGTGTCGTGAGTAACGCCATGCATCTCATGGGGCAGCGAACAGCGGGCGCACCTCTACCCCAATCTCACTGTGCACGCCCCGACTGCCGACACGGTTAATCCTGACTGCGATCGATCGCCTTATGACATCACGCTTCTCGCGAAGATCCCGCCGCGCCCAGACACTGCGCGCGTTCGGCCCGACACTCTCGGCGACCAGGGGGTCTGCCGCTGCGGCCACTGCGTCGATACGACCTTGCGCTTCGCGGATCTGTCGCTCCAACTCCTCGACGTACGTAGAGACCGCCGTAGCCGACATCCGGGTCCGCGCCGCGTCTTTGACGTACGCCTCGATGTCGGCGCGCAGCTGGACGATCGTCGCCAGCTCGTCTTCGACCGAAATCTCGTCCTTCGTGGCGGACGCAGCGAACAACGCCAGCGTGTCCGGCCGTTCGAACAGCTGCATCAACAGCTCCTCCACATGCCCGTCGACACGCTCGATCGCACGGCTCAAATGCCACTGCGGGCAGCAGTAATACGGCTTGGTCTTCGGCCCGCCCGGCGAGGGCGTCTTAGCCTGCATGTGCGTCTGGCAGACACCGCATCGAGCGATGAAGCTCAGCAGATGAACAGGTTCCGTACTCCGTGACGTAACGCGCTGCGGGTGCATCAGTGCGCTACGCAGCCGCTTGTGCTGGTCCGGCGTGATGATGGGCTCCCAGGTTCCGGGGCCCGATATCTTGCCGTAGTAGGTGCGCATCCCCGCATACGTGGGGTTGATCAGCAACCGCCGTAGGGATCGGGCGTCGAATGTCCCCTTTCCCTTGGCTGCTGCCCATCGCGGCGCGAGATCAGCGCTGACAGACCTCAGCGACTCGTGATCGAGCACACGCTGAGCGGCGAGCCGAATGATCTCCGCCTGTGCCGGGATCGGCTCACGGTTGATCGCCTTACCCGTCTCTTCGTCGCGGATGATCCGATATCCCGCAGGCAGCTTGCCGTGTGGCTTGCCTTCCTCGAGCGCCTCCTGCACGCCGCGGTTGACGTTTTCGCTGATGTCGTCGGACTGCTCCTCGGCGCGCAGCGCGTCAGCGTTCGCCGCTCGCCGGTCGGCCGCCTTGGACAGGTCGTAGGTGCGGTTGCCGTACCGCCACAGCGTTCCTGTCTCGATGCACAGGCGCCTCAGTGGAACGTAGTCGTCGAGGTCCCTTGCGGCACGGTTGTTCGCGAACGTCCACAGCATCTCCGCCTTGCCAGCGCTGATGAAGTCCTTCGTCTCAATGAAGCCAGGCCGCTCCTGAACCCTGCGGTAGCGGCTGGCGGAAAGCTTGTCGCTGAACACGGCCACGACTACCACGCCTATGCTGGCAAGGTCGCGACGCCCCACCTTCTCCTGGTCCTTGACCGACTTCTCGCCAGGCTTCGACACTCGCGCGTAGATGACAGCGCGCAGCTGAGCAGCGGTCTCGAGGCGAGCCCTCTTCGCCGCACGTACACGTTCGGTCACGCAGGAAATATACCCCGCTATTGACACATATCTAGAGATATCTGACGATAGCCGGGTACATGACTTCCACCTCCACGGAGCAATCCTCATGCGAATCCGCATCGATATCACTGCCCTGTCCGCCGCGGCGCTCGCGCTCACCCCTTCGCCGGCCAACGCCGCCCCGTGGCCCGGCTGGACCGACGGTCAGCAGATGGAGGTCCGCCTCCTGCTCGGCGGCGTCAACCGCCAGTTCCAGCCGGAGATCATCCAGACCGCCAACGAGGTGTGCGGGATCCTGCGCGCCGACCCCACCCCCGCCGGGAAACGGGCCGCGCTCGAGCACCTGGCCGTCGACCACTACCCGCACCAGTTGGGCTACACCCTCGGCACCATGGTGGACGTGTCGTGCCCGGACATGCTCGGCGTGATCCGGTGACGATCACCCTCGCGTTCGACGTACCCGAGCAGTGCCGCGAGACCTTCACCCGCGAGCTCGAGCTGCTGCGGTACGGGATGGAGCCGCTCGTCGAATGGCTCGAACGCCACGGCGGCGGGATGCAGATGGGAGGATCGAAGGCATGAGCAACGCCATGCGGGTGGAGGTATCCGTCGGCGATCCGACCGGCATCGCGCTCTGCCCGCGCTGCCTCCACATCTGCCTGTGCACCCTGCCCATCACCGGGCTCGCCGAGACGGGTGTGATCCCCTTGGGGAACATCGCGGCCTGCGCCGAGTGCGACGACTTCACCGACGCGGTGCGCAAATTCTTGGCCGGACTCAACTCCTGAGCGCCGCTCACAGCGTGTCCACACCAGACACGCTGTGACCCGCGTAACACGACCCGGTTGTTCACGATGAGCAGCCCGACAGCCTGTGCGCAGGGCATTCCAATCGCAGGGGGAACCTGCCCGACCCCGAGGGGACATTCATGACCGGACCGCAGTACCCAACTGCTGACCGCTACACCTACCGAGTGCTGCGGGACGGTGACAAATTCGTCGCCCGATGCGCCGAGTTCCCGAACCTCAGCTGGGAGGCTTACTCACCGGAAGAGGCCCACACCGGGCTGATGAAGCTCGTCGACGGGACGCTGCGGGACCTCATCAACTCCGGCGGAGACGTCCCCCTGCCCGAGGTGCCGTTCACGCCCCCACCCGTCCCCGTCCAGCAGCACGCCCCGATCCATCAGCCGCCGACCGCCCCGTATCCGATCATGCAGCCACAGCCCACTTACGCGCCCGCGCCGCCGCAGGTGATGCAGAATGTCGTCGTCAACGCCTCCGCGCGGGTGGGCGGGTATCGCGTCGGACCCAACCATGGCTTTCACGCACTCATGACCTTGGTGACGTGCGGCATGTGGGCACCGATCTGGCTCCTCGTCTGGATCCTCGGCAGGAAGTAGCTGTCGGTCGGGTGTGCCACGATCAGTGGATGCGGCAGCACTACGTAGGACCTGACGGACGCCGCGGCGAGCCTGGGCAACTCGTGCGGCTCTCCGACGGACGCGCTGCGGAGACGCGGCCGGTCCGCTGCCCCAACGGTCACGTCCTCGCTCACGGCACCTTCACCCCCGTCTGGCTGCCCTGCCGGGTAGAGGGACGCAACGGGCACCGCACCCACCGCTGCCACGCCTGCGACGGAGTGGTCTACACGCCGCCGTTGGACGAGCATTGCTGGCGCGACGACGGCCAACACCCCCAGACATGACGAAAGCCGCCCCGGATTCGGGGCGGCTTTTGCTTGCGTCAGTCCGGGAGCGATGCCCGCGTCAGCGGGAGGATCGCCTCGCTCGGCGTAGCGGAGGCCAGCGCCTCCGTCGAGGCTCCCGGATGGTCGTTCACCGGCCACAGCGACCCATCCCCCATCCGCCGGCCAGTCCACTGCCACCGCCCATCCTCGTGCAAGACCCACTCATCGCCGCGGGCATCGTGGTACACCCCTGGTTCGGTTGGCAGCATCAGTCCTGAATCCCCGCGTAGTGCGCGAGCGCCCGCAGCTTGCTCGACGCTCGCCGCTCGTGCGCCGCGGTCGTCTTGATCACCGTCTCCACCGAACGGGACTTGCGGAAGTACTCCGGCGCCGACTCCTTCGCGTCGACGAGGGCATCGACGGCCGCGTCCGGCTCGCCAGCGCTCAGGTGCGCTCGCGCCACGTCGAGGTAGAAGTGCGCCTTGCGTTCGCGCGGGTAGTCGGTCGGGATCTGGGTCTGCTCCGCGAGTTCCTTCGCCTTGCCCACCTGGCGAAGATCGACCGCCGCCGACAGCTCGAACAGCTTGACGTTCGTGGGGCCCACCACCGTGCCGTGCGCCTGCCGGTCCCCGATCTTCTCCGCGAAGCCGTAGGCCTCGGCGAAATGAGTGTCGGTGGTCTCAGCGTCCCCAGCGGTCGATGCCAGGCCCGCTCGGCGCATGTGGAGAGCGCACAGCACCGCCGCGCCCATCTCGTCGTCGGCGTACGGCTCGACGGTCGCGATCGTCCGATCGGTCAACCGCACCGCGCGTTCCATCGCACCGACACGGGCGAGAGCGGCGGTCTTCACGTACTGGGCCGTGGCCAGAAGCAGTTCATCCTCGGCGTTCCCGGCCGCCCACACCATGCGGTCGGTGGCCAGAGTTGACAGGTCGTAGTGGCCCGTCTTGTGCGCCAGCGTGTTCCCTGCCCGGTAGGCGGTGACGAGCAGTTCGTAGGCCGCCGCTCCATCGCGCTGCCCGGCGACGAGCAGGTGGTCCACGAGATCGGGAAGGCCCTCGACGATCTTCGAGTACGCGCCCTCATGCCGCCAGCGCGCGACCTCATCGACCCGGAGCCGAAGGATGTCGAGCGGTAGCGGATCGACATCTGCCAGCGGGTCGGTCGAGGCAACGACCTGGCGCACGGTGGGCACGATGCGGTCGAGGCTCGCGGCTTCGCTTTCGGCGCCCATCAGGATCGACGCATCGACGCCCAGGGCGGACGCGATGCCGCCGACCCACATGGAGGTGGGTGAGTCGATCCCGGCTTCGACACGGGAGAGGTATCCGCGCCCGACGTGGGCGAGGGAGGCGAGCTGGTGCTGGGTCAGGCCGCGGGTCTTGCGGATACGCGCGATGCGTTCGCCGACGGCCTCGTTCTTCTGCATACCCCCACCGTAGCACCGAAAGAGGGAGCAATTAGGGAGCATTCATCTGTTGGCCTGCACTTAACGTGAAGTTAGCACACGGTGCCGGATCCGAGCTTGGACCCCCGAACCAGGCGATTCGTTTCGTAGCCTCTCGCCCCTCGGGAGGTTACGAGCTCTCCGGCACCGTGTGCCCATTCCAACAGAACACACAACGCGCCAGGGGGTACCAGATGCCCGAGTATTTACCCGTTCTCGTCGTCGGTGTAGCAATCGCGCTACTGGCCGCCGCGGTCTATTACGCCGCGTTGGTTCGGCCCGAGCCCGGCCCCCATCGCTACGAGGCTGCCCGGTGAGCCCCGTAGCGGCACCCGACACCCTCGACCGGTGGCGGGCCCAACCCTGCACCAACGCCATGATCGAGTCCATCGAGCACGCCCGCTTCGGCATGGACCTCCATGGCGGGCACGGCGGATGCGAGTTCTTCATGGCCGCGCTCAAGCGCCTGTCGGTGGTGCTCGGATGAACGACGCTGTCTCCGCCTGGCAAGAACGTCTGGAGGGCCGCACCATGGTCGTCGGCCCGGACGGGCTGCCGTACACCGTCGAGCAGTACCTGACCCTCGTGGCGAAGGCCAACGCCGGTCAGTCGCCACAGCAGTTGCTGCGCTTCGCCGTAGCCATCCGCGAGTGGGCCGACCGGTGATCGGCTACCTCGAATCCTCCATCGACGGGACCGTTTACATCGTCGGTGACGACGGGTACTCGTACACCGCTGAGGAATACGCGGACCTCCTCGAGGACCGGGCGATCGACCACGCCCACGAACTGCTCGATGGGTTCGCCGATGCCGCTGAGTGAGAACCAAGCCAAGTTGCTGGGCGCGCTGTTCGCCGAGTCCGACCGCCGCCTGCCCGTCCGTGAGCTGTCCAGAATTACGGACCTGTCCGAGCGGGTCGCTGCCCAGGACGCCGCCGAACTCCAGCGTTCCGGCCTCGCTCAGGGCACCGGCCGCGGCTACTGCCTCACCGGCGCCGGAAGGGCGTTGGCCCGCAAGCCCGTGTACCGCGAGTACGCGCGCTGATCAGTCTTCCCCGGCGATCGTCGGGGATTTCAGGAGATACACGAATCGAAGGAGAGCGCGTGCAGGAGAAGATCCCTGGTCCGGACGGCCCCGCCAACGACAACTGGAATGTCGACCCTCGCGGGAAGGATGCCCCCCGGAAGCGGATCATCACCGAAGACCCCCGGCTGATCAAGGCCGTGGACTGAGCGTCACCCACAGAATCTTCGCCGTGTAAACACCGCAGGCACGGCGGAGGCCGCCCCGACCTTGATGCGTAGGTCGGGGCGGTTTGGTGTCCGGACACGACAAAAGCGCCCCGCAGGTGCGAAACCGCGGGGCGGCTTTGTGTCGCTGAGGTGGATCAGGGCAGAGAGTAGGCCGCCCAGTCGTCCAAGTTCGCGGGCGGCTCACCACCGCCACTTACCCCAGAGTCGTCCTCGCCGTGCACGCCCGCATACCGGTTGGTCAGCGGAACCTGCGCCGTCGTGAACGTTCCCTGAAGTTGCGGCACGTTGTCCAAGAACGCCGTGTACACCGTCCCTCTTGCCTCGATGCGCATCACGGCGCCCTCCGCGGCCTTCGTGGTGGTGATGATGTCAGCCAGGCCAGTAGCAGAGGTGAACGTCGTCCCGTCCCACGAGTACATGCAGATGCCGTGTTTGTCCGCGACCCGCCAGTAGTGCACGCCAGCGTGGTTGCTCGCCGGGTCGGCGCGCACGCACACCGACATCGAGCTGTGCTGAGGATTCCTACCGTTCCAGCGGATCCGAGCCTGGGCTGCCATGTCGGCCGACGGCGACGTTGCCGCGTTCCAGAATCCGAAGCTGATCGGCTCGGACGCCAGCCCGACGGCTGACAGCTCGTTGGACGCCAGGTACAGCGGCCCAAACCTGGTGGTCCAGTTGCTGCCAAGGCTCGCCCGGTTGAAGTCGTCGGAGGCGAACTGGACGTAGGGCGATACGTCCTTGCCGACGAAGTTGTCGATCGAGTGACTGTTGGTCGTGCTGACGCGCTGCACGAACAACCCGAGATACCGGTGGCTGGAGTCGCCCCACGTCGTATCTCGATACGACGACCCATTTTTCACACCGTTGATGTAGACGGAGTACACATTGTTCTCATCGACCTGGCACCGGATCACATCGTTGGTGGCGATGGTGACCGTGCCGGAACCGATGGCGGTGTAGGTTCCGTTGATACCGGTGATCCGGCCGAGATTCCAACCACCGTTGTACGTGCCCAGAATGACCATCTCGGTCATGGCCGAGTTGCAGCGCAGCACCGCACCGGCGACCGCCGTACCGTTCGGCGCCGAGCCGATCGTGAACTCCACCGACTGATATGGGGTGACGGTCTGGCTGTTGTAGATCGCTGCGCGCCTGTTCGCGGTGGTGCCTTGGACTGCGAGCTGGTTGGAGATGATGCCGAGGTCACCGCCGGTCTCGGTCCACGATGACCCGAGACTGGTGTTGTTGGCCCGGTTGAAGTCGTCGGTGTAGTTGGCGAGGTTCACCACTGTGCCGGTCGCGTTGACCGCTGTCGCCGTCGCTGTGGCAGTGGTCGCCGCGGCGGTGGCGGTAGCCGACGGCGTGGCGGTACGTCCTGCAGCTGCAGCCGTCGCGGTCAGGGCGGGAACGGCGACGCTCGTGGAGATCTCGGCGTTCACCGCAGCAGCTGTGGCCGTAGCCGGGGTGGCGGTGTTGAAGCTGGAACCCTGCCCGATCGCGTCGTACACCAGCGTGGAAGCCGTCGCCGCCACGGCGCCCGCTGCGGCGTCCGCCGAAGCCGTGGCCGCAGTCGGGGACGAGTTCAACGCCGCTGTCGCCGCGGTGGCGTTGGCCTGCGCGTCGAAGTTTTGCTCCCCCACCGCAGCAAGCACCGAAGCGCCCGCAGTGGCAACCACGGCCGCCGCGTGCGCGTCCGCATGGACAGCGTGGGCGGGGACCAGTGCGGTGGCCGTGGCCGCTGTCGCCTGCCCACTGGAGGTCGCCGTAACTGCGGCGGGAAACGCGCCGGCCGCAGCGGTGGCGACGATCGCGGGCACTGTCACCGTTGTCGACACGGTCCCGGGACGGGCGCTCGCTGTCGCGGTGGCGCGCTGGGCCTGCGCGACGACGGAGCGGGTGCCGTCCCAGATCAGCCGGTCGCCGATGTACTTGCGCAGTACGGGCTCGGTGCCGATGCGGATCGCGACCGGCTCTTGGCCGCGCGTGAACTTCGGCATGGCTTACGCGGCGACCGTCACGGTAGCGATTCCGGCCGCGTCGAACGTAATGGACAGCGTGCCCGAGGTGGTGGACAGGTCCGCATCTGACTCGAGGTAGGCGATCAGCGGGCGAGTCGCGTCCGTGCCCGGGGTCGAGTCGTAGATGACGGCTTTCCGCACACCGGTAAGGGTGGATCCGGTCCAGGATGGGTCTGCGGCGTCGAGCTTGATCGTGTTGGTCGGCGCGTCGTAGGTGACCGTCACCGAGGTGAGAGTCTGCCCACCCGCGGTGTAGCCGGTGCCCGACACTTCGTTGGTGATGCTGCTCTTGTACTGGTGGGTGTCCTGATCGAACGTGTACGAGTTCGTGCACAGCATGATCTTGATGTTGTCGGTGTCGAAGTCGATCTCCTTGTTCAAGAGCGACTTGAAGAACAGCCCGTAGAACTTGCCGGTGAACGTGGCCATGAAGGATTCCTATTCAGGGTCGGGGACAACCGAATACTCGGTTTCCGGATCGGGGAGAGTGAGTGCCGCGTACTCGCTTTCGGTGAGCTTCTGCACGCGCGCGATGCCGCCGCCGTTCACGACGTAAGCGCCGACGAGGGTGGGCGGCGCGGGCAGCCCGGTCTCGATCAACGGCCACAACCGAACGGGTGTGGCGGATTCGGGGATCGTGATGTTGTAGGTGTCCATCCCGATCCGCACCCGCGCTGGCCCGGGGTCGAGGTCCTCGGTGGTGATCACCCCGTTCACGGGCGTGTAGGAGCGGACGGACGTGGTGATCATCGCGTCGCCGTCGTCGTTCTCCCGCAGGATGTAGCTGGAGAAGAACACCTCGTCGGTGTGCGGCGTGCCCGCGAGGTCGGTGAGGGTTTCAGTAATGACGGTCACGTAGTGGCCTCCTGCTATACGCCGGAGTAGATCCGGGCGTCATTCCACGAATGAGAGTTCGACCCGCTGCGCTCCACTCGAAGCCCCGCCCACGAGTTGCCGGACGGCACAGCACCGAACAACTGGGCCTGGCAGATAACGACCCCGTTGACTTCGATCCACGCGTAATCGCCAGCCGTGGAGAATGCGATCTTGTCGCCCGCGGCGACAGTGGCCGGGGTGTGGGCGTAGTTGGCGAACGTCGGACTGGACAGTGATCCGGTGAACCGGGCGAGGTAGACGTGGCCGGAGAGGATGTTCGCGGCCAGCCCCTCGGTGCCTGCGGAGTTGCAGCGCAGAATCAGGCCGCTGTCGGCGCTGGAGTTGGGGTTGTTGTTCCCGCCGGCGATGGCTTCGACGCGCTGCTTGCCGTTGGTGATGCCGGTGTCGCGGATCAGTCCCGCGCTGCTGTTGGACGTTCCGGTGGCCGACCACGAGTTGCTGACGATGCCCGCGTTCGTCCCGAACTGCGTCCACCCGTTGCCGGGCGGACCGTCGGCGCGGTTGAAGTCGTCGTAGAGCACGCTGTTCCACGACGTGCTCAGGGGGAAGTCGGTGGGCCGGTCGTAGATCTTCACCCACCGGATCCAGGCGTCGCACAGGGCATTGTTGAAGAAGTTCAACCCCCGCTTACCCGGGTGCGGGCGGTGGGTGGGGGTGAGCTGCGCCTGGCAGCGGGCGACGCCGTTGATGTACACCCGGCAGAGTTGGTCGTTGTCGATCAGAACTGTGCATGTGACGTAGTTGCCGTAGTACGGGACGGGTGAGGTGTTCCCGGCCAGGTCGTTGCCGGAGGACATGAGGCCGTCGAACTCGATGATGTGCACGTCATCGGAGGAGACGACGGGGGCGTGACGGAAGCGGATCAGCACCGAGTTGGCGAACGACGGGCCCACCTTGGCCCAGTTCTCCATGATGCAGAGGTTGAAGTACTGCGCGACCAGTCCCTCGACCGGCCACCACATCTCCCACTCCATCCCGAAATTCGGGGTGAAGGGCTGGAACTCGTAGGACTCACCACCGCCGACGACCGACGAGTAGTTGGCCGGCATGTGCATTTCCGCCGAGCCGTTGAGGTCGGCCTTGCTGCCGTCACCGAAGTGCCCCCACGGCTGTTTGATCGGATTCTCCGGCGCCCTGTTGAAGTCGTCGATCCACCCAGCCCACGCCCAGGGCAGGTTACGGCGAATCAAGAACGACAACCGTGTCTCCTTCTGGTGGCGTCAGCTCGCTCTCGTCGATGGCGCCGGAGATCGTGCCGCCATTGGCGATCAGGAATTTTCTGATGCCCTGCAAGTGGCGCTTATTCGCTCGCAGGTCGAGCCGATCTTCGGGCGAGTGCAGCTTCCGCAACGTCTCGGTGTCGGTGTCGAACCGGTCGATCGCCCACGTCAGCACCTGGATAGCGGACTCGGCCGGGGTCAGGTCGAAGTACCCGTCGAGCGATTTCACTTGGAAGGCCGCGCACCACAATGCCCAGCGGTAGTCGGGGATCTGCCAGTGCGACTCGTAATTCGTGGATGCTGCGACGCAGTGGAAAACCTTCACGGCTTCCTCTCGGATCAGGGCTCAGGGATGTACACGCCGGAAACGTTGATCTGGAGCACAACTGGAGCAGTGGTGCCGACGACGTTCGTGACGTTGTAGAAGAAGCGCTCTTTGTCGAATGCCTCGATGGCGAGCGCGTTGGCGTTGTAGCGGGTGACGTTCGCCCCGAGGACCTGGGTGTGGATCACGTCCGCCGAAACCCCCGCGGCATTCCACCGCTTGACCTCGATCGTGCAGCCGCCCGGTTGAGTGATAAGCGCGAAGTGGACGTCAGTCAGCAGTGCTTCTAGACCGTCCGGCACGTTCAAAACTGGGCCGAGGAGTAGCTCGTTAACGCCGAGCCGCACCTCGGCCGAAGCCACGACGCACTCCACGGACCAGTAATGGGCGTTGTCGTAGGCGATGTCGGCTTTCTCGCCGGCGGCCGCGGCGGCGTTGGCCGCCGCCTGCGACGTCGACACCGCGATGTCCGCTGATCCCTTCGCGTTTTCGGCGATGAGACGGGTGTTGTCCAGCGGCGTCCGCACCTGGGAGTTGACCGCGCCCTGCACCCCAGTGAATGACACCTTCGCCCCACCGGTGGCGAGGGCCTGGATAGATGCCTCGTTGAGGTTCGACCCGTAGTCCGAGCCGAAAACGAACGCGTTGTCGGGGATCTCCGGGATATTGGGAGTAGTCACGGACTACTTCCCGACCGGAGAATCACCGCATCCGAGCGTGTCGAGTCCCGCCAGGATCGTGTCCGCAGCGTGTTGCCGCGCCTTCGCCTGATCCGGTGTCAGATTCGGATTCGGCGGGTTCACCTTGATGGATGTCGCGAACACCTCATAGAGAGGGCACAGAATCTCGGAGGACGTCCGCTCCTGGACTTCCCGCACCTCACGGGTGGTCGCCTCGAGTCGGAAGAACAGGTAGACGATCAGACCGATCAGGACCAGCAGAACTGCCATCCCCACCCGGTTGCGCCTGTTGTCCGCAGCGACCTTCTCGATGCGCTCGAGAACCTTCTGGGTAGTGTCGGCTCGCTGCGAGAGAGTGCCCACCTCCGAGGTCAGCGCGTCGACCGCCTCCACAAGCTTCGTCTGATCCATCACGGCTGCGGCCCTTTCTCGCGAGGCTGCTTGATCTCCGACTCCAGATCGTTGATTTGGTGCGCCAGGTCATCGAGCAGAGTCCGCAGCCGACCCACGGTTTCGTGGGTCTGCCGCAGCGTGTTCTCGATGCTGTCGTTATCACGCATGTATTTGTCCGGCATCACAGCCGCCGTCGCTCGTGCATGGTTTCGAACGCCTCCCGAATGGCGTCAGTTGCTCGCACAAGCTCCCCGGCGAGCTTGTCGTTGATGAGTTTGTTGAGTTCTCGCAACTCGATCTCGAGCCGATCACCGCGGGCGACCTCTTTGTCGTAGGCGGCGTCGGCGCGGGCGATGGCGTCATGATGCGACGCCGTGATCCGGTCGATCTCCGCCGCATGAGAGGAGACGAGGGAGTTGAACAGCTTGTAGACGGCGTAGATGCAGATCGCGGCGATCGCGCCGATGGCCCCGTACTGCAGCAGTGAGTCGGTGCCGATGGGCACCGACTCACCGTCTGCTTCGGCCGCCCATAGCTGCAGGAGCACTACCCGCGCTCACGGGGCATCCCCGCGCGAAGCTTCTCGTCCGGTGTGACCTTCGCGCGCGCCACCTCCGCGGCGGGAATCCCGAGGACGGCCGCGACGATGACGAGGATCATGTCCGCCGAGAACTGATCCACAACGCCGCGCACGACGAGGTAGCCAGCGATGCCGACCAGAACGGGCCACAGGAGAGCGCGGATGGGCTCGGTACGCAGGGTGGAAATCAGCTTGCTCATGGTCTATCCCTTCATCAGTCGCGGTCCGGGACAGGGGTGTCCGGACCTTCGGTGTCAAGCAAGGCGACGGTGTCGCGGCGGCCGGGCCAGATGATCTGGCCGTGTTCGAAGCGCTGCCGGACCTCCCCGCCGGGCAGTTCCTCTTCATCGGCAAGCGGCCAGCCGAACGGGCCGGTTTCCGAGCCACTGCGGTGCCAGCGGTCGCGGATCGCGCCGTGCACCCAGACGGGCGGCCGGTTGTCACCGTCCTTCCCATACAGCGCGCCGCCCTGGAATCCCTGCACCTCACCCTGGGGCAGCACGGTGCACTCAGTGGTCGGATAGCCGAGCGGCCCCTGCTCCCAGCCGAGTTCGGAGTACTTGCCGAACAAGCTCGCCGGGATCGCGTGGGCGCCGGTCGCGGGATGCCAGTAGATGTGGCCGTTGTCGAACTCTGCGTACCTGCCGATGCCGTCGGGGGTGGCGTTCTCACCGACTGTGCGCCGTGCGCCAAGCCACGGGGTCGCGGCCTCGACGTCGTTGATCGCGTTGGGCGGCGGGCCCGCGGGCGCGCCGGTGGCGAACTCGCACACGTCGGCCTCGAAGATGTCCCACGGGAAGTTGGGGCCGACGTCGGTGTGTGTGCCGATGCCGAGGCAGTCGGTCACGTATCGGTGGTCGGAGATTCCGGAGCGGCGCTCGTACGGTGGCGCGATGACGAGCGGGTCGTATCCGTACTTCTGAGCATCCTGCACTGCCAGCCACGCAGCGATCCGGAGGTCATCACGGATGGCCATCCATTCGTCACGTGACCATCCCGCACGACTGCCGGCGAAGCAGAGGTTGATGGTGGACGAGTTCGCGTCCAGCACCGACCAACTGGCCAGGTCGGTGTCCACCACGTCGACCACTACCCCGTCGCGGACGGTGTAGTGGTAGCTCACGCCGTTGCGGGGGTTGTTCAGGTAGTTGGCCAGGCTCTCCGCAGTGCCATTGCCTTCCTGGGTGTGGAGCAGAAAGTTCTCGATGCGCGCACCGTGGCGGGACGACGCCGAGTCGCCCATGCGGTCGAGTTCCTGATAGTCCGGCTTGGTCACCGTGATGGTCTCCCGTTCGAGTAGAGGGGCCGGCGCCACCGACCACTGGCCGTAGTCCGGCTTCAAAGCCACGTTGACGTCCACTCCCACGCCGCCGACCTTGCGTTTGTCGATCTCGATCTGATGCAGGTGCGCGGCCGGGTGGTCGTCGTTGGCGAACCCGCCGGACCAGTTGTGCTGCCAGAACCACGTCGCGACACCGTCTTCAAGCGCCCAGTTGATGCACCGGAAGTTGCCGTACATGCCGGTCCACTCCAGCCCGACCACCGACGCCCAGCCCCGCAGGAACGGCGCGATGAACTGGTTCCATTGCTCCAACGTGGGATTCGCGTCTACAGGGGCGTAGATCGGGCGCTGGTCGGGTCCGCCGGCCGCACGGTGGTAGCGCAGCGCGATCTCCGCGTGGTGGACGCCGCCGTCGTAGCCGCCGTACCAGTCCGAGGTCTCGCCCTTCCCGAACTGGTAGTTGCTGACGATCTCAAGTCCCGCGGCGCGCAGCCGATCGCAGTACTCGCGGGTGGCGGGCTTGGCGAGCATCCATTCCGCGCCCGGACGCCGGTCCGACATGTACAGGACCACCCCGCTGTATCCGGCATCCTTGATCGCCTGGGGGTCGATGAGCGCGGCGGAGAAGTCCAGCAGTTTCATGCTCACCCCTGGTGGCGTTTCAGGATTCCGGGTCGCGCCTTGTTCTTGCGCTCGGCGTAGAGCACGCGGCGGCGCTCGAGGTCGCTCGTTTTCGAGTCACGCAGGTAGGCGTTGACCTCGGTGACCGTGTGCGTAGTCGGGTCGAACTGCGGGGGCTCGTCGACGGCGTCGACCACCCGCGCGGTGCGCTGCGGTTCCTCGGGCTCGTTGATGCGGTAGCCCATATACCGGAGGCGTTCGATCTGCGCCTCCCGCTCCCGCACCGTCATCGTGGCGGGGTCCTGGATCACCACCGGCTCCGGTTCCTCTTCGTCCACCGGCACCCACGTGCCCATGGCGTTGAGCTGGTGCTGCTCACCGCGGTACGGGCGCATCACCTTCTTCGTCGCCAGGGCGGGATCCATCGGCGGGCAACCGGCTTCGGTCATATGCTTGGAGATCGCCCGCGCCAGCGCCTCCGGGAACACGATCCGGTTGCGGCCGCCGGAATCACTACCGAACCCCACCGGGATGAACTGCAGGGCCGGGAGGAACCGCTCCTCCGGGTTGTTCGGGTCGATGTCCTCGATCCGCCAGATCTTCCCCACACACGCTCCCTACGCGACGCCCAGATCGCGGGCGATTGACATGACCTCTTGCAACATCTCGAGCGCCTTCATCACCGGGTCTTCAGGTTCGCGGTGGCCGACGGTGATGTCCCAGTGCGGGGTGGTTTTGCGGTCCCACCACAGGACGAGTTCGGTGATGCGGTCGACGTACACCTTCCCGGGCGGGCCCCAGTCCTGGACGGTGGTGCCGATGCGGGTGCCGAGCCACGCGTTGCCCTTGCCGCGCTGCCCGATCCGCAGGTTTTCCACGCCGTCGGCGACAGTGACCGAGTGGGTGGTTTGCTCCCTCGTCCGCCACATGCCCGTGCGGAGTGCGATGAGAGCGGACAGCGTGTAGGCGCGGTCGCTGCCCTCACACCAGGTTTCGAGGTAGTGCGACCACCCCAACCTTTGGGCTCGAGGTATGTCCTGCCACTTCATGAACGCCAGGAAGACGTCGGTGTACAGGGGTTTCAGCAGGGCGTCAACCATGCCGCCAATGGGCGGGACGAACAAAGCTGCGGCGATCAGATCGCCCAGCATGTTCACCGTGTTGTGGTTCCAAACACCCTGTGCCGCATAGTTTTTCAGACCCGGAACGGTCATGTCGTAGTAGTCGGCGGTGCCGAGCGGGCGGATCTCCACCACCTCGCGGAAGATCAGAGACCTGGTTTCCGGGAGGTTTTGGTACTCGTCGTCGTCGATCTCTCGGGACCGCTGGTCGAACTCGCCATCCGGCGGCCCGGTGAGGTCCACTGTGGCAATCGCCGTACCGACCTCCACCTCGACAGCCCGCTTCCATCCCTCGCGCGAGAGGAACCGGTGCAGGTTGGTCGTCTTGATGGATCGGCCGTCGTCGAGCACGTACTCGAATAGCTCTGCTTGCCCCTTCAGGAAGGCCCTCGATGCCGTGGCAGCGACGCGCCGCCCGTCCGGGGTCAGAGCCCAGACCCTGAAGGGCCCGCCACGAGCAGCCAGTACGTCGATCCGCTCGTCCCCGTCGGGACCATGAATGATGGTCTCACCTGCGACGCAGGCTGAGATCAGCTCGTTCACGCCCGGCATCGAGTGTCCGCCGGTGACGAACTCGGTGTCTGTCGCGGGCTTCCAGTGGAACTCGTTGGACTTGATCCCGGTGCGGTCGCCGTCGCGCAGGATGATGCCCGGAGCCCGGGGGTTGGTGCCCCTGTACCCGGGTTCGGAGTACTCCGGCGGGAAGGTGGGGTCGTCGATGACGTTGACGCCCTGCGTCATGCCGTCGGCCCCGATGCCGGTGAACCCACGTACCAGGCCGCTGAACAGGTCACCGCCGAGGTTGGTTTCCTGGAAAGCGCCCGAGTTGTCGACCAGGTCCCACACCAGCGTTCCGGGACGCAGGTTAGCGCCCGGCCATGGATCGGGGTCGCCTTCGAGGTAGCGCCGCGGCTCCCACGTCAGCTGCGCGTCGGCGACGATGCGCTTGCTGACGTCGTGCATGTACTTGAACCGGGAGTGGACGATGGCGAACTGACTGGAGTCGCCGCCGATCGGGTCAGGTGCGACGACCTGCGACCAGGTGGACTGGTCGAGGTTGAGCCACTGCGACGGGTCCATCGGGTCGTCCGGCAGCGTCCACAGGTTCGCCTCGAGCCGCAGGATGTTCAGGAACAGCGTGAGCTTCAGCGCCCACTTCGCGGGCCCGAACAGGATCCACAACCGCGGGAACTGGATCTCCGGCGGCAGGAACGGATTCGAGTACGCCAGAATGTGCTTGAGGTGCTCGTAATCCGACTTGAACGTGGCCTTGACGATCCGTTGTCCGTCTTCGTCCTTGCGCTGCGACAGGTCGTCGAGCATCCCGCCCCAACGTGCGCCGTCCTTGTCGACGGTGATGTGGACGTTGGCGGTGGAGCGGCCGTCGTGGTCGGTCAGCCACCGCGACAGGTAGTAGCGGGACGGGAGTTCGATCGTGCCGACGCCGGTTTCGTTCTCTGGCAGCGTGAACTTCGCGGAGATCTCGTTGTGGACCTCGCCGATGAAATTCCAGTTGCCGTCCCACAGCCGCACCAGCGGCCGCTTGATCCGGCGTTCCTGGTCCTTGCGCAGGTTCTCGACGATCTCGCCGAATACGGCGTCGAAGTCGATCGTTTCGACAGAGGTCATCGCTTACTCCAGACCCCACGGGCGCGGCCACGGCCGCGGGCAGATCACCTGGATTCCGGTCCCCGCCGGGGCGCCGGAAACCGTGACGGGAACTTGAGTGCGGGGCGTGTTGCCTGGGATGGGGTAGTTGAACCTGACGCCGTTCATGCGCTGCGGGTACTCGGTCTTCAGCGCGGTGTTGAACTGGCCGTTGAACGCCATTTTGTCGGTGTCGATGTACAGGTGCTCACCCAGCATCAGCGGCGCCAGCTCGATGCGTCGGAGGGCGTCCTCTTCGGCGCGCTCGTATTCGTCGTTGCCCCACGAGTAGTCCGGGAGGGTGACCACCATGCCTTCTGCGGAAGCTTGGATCCGCCACTGCGGGTAGATCTCGTAGTCCTCCGGCAGCGGGTTGGACACCCACACGTAGCCGAGTTCGTCACCGCCACTGGTGGTGTCGGTGGTGGTGACGAACTCCGAGATCTCGGGGGTGCCGATCCACCGCGGGTAGGCACCGATGAGCGGCAGCAGCACCTTCCCGTACTGCTCGGAGATCGGGTCGTTGACCGCCTTGATCTTCACCTTCCCGCCCAATCGCACGGGAAGATGCCGCGCCGAATCCTGGGTGATTACCCACAGTTTCGAGTCCCGCTTAGCCGAGAGGCCTTTGCGGAACTCCGAATCCACATGGCGCCACGGCCGATCCTTCGTGCCGAAGATATGCACGGCCAAGATGAAGTCGTAGTGGTCCTCGCGGAGTCCGCCGAAGGTGGAGCCGACCTGGAAGGCTGTGGAGTTGTAGATGGCGGTGAACGGCGCGTCGTACATGCCGTCGAAGTCGGTGCCTTCTTCCTCGTCGGCGAGGCACACGTTTTGATCCCATTGACCCGGACCGGCGAGGGTCCACCGGCGGCCGTTGGGTTCTTCGAGTTCGACGAGTACGTCCTCGGGTGGTTCGATCATATGCGCGGCACCCACGCCCGAGCCCGGTCCTGCTGCTCGATCCGCTGCATCCGCAGCGCCCGGTTGAACTCCCCTTCAGACATCCCCGTGTGCAGGTTCTCGATCACCATCCGGTTGTCGATCGTCTGTGTCTGGGCTGGGCGAGCGGTGGCCGCGGCGCGCAACTGAGCCCCGTTGAGCACCCATTCCGTTTCGCCGGAGGTGTTGATGGCGGCCATACCGTGCGGCAGCGGTCCGCCTTGGTCGCGGATCACCGCGGGGATACGTAGGGTTTTCATCATCTCCTCGAGCCAGTTCGCGGTGCCGGGGACGACGGGGCCTTGCTTGGCCAGTTCGTCCTGGCTGGGGTTGGCCGGGGAAGGCTTCTTCTTGTCCTTCTCCTTCTGCGCCTTCTGGAACTGGTCAGCCGCGATGCCGATGGCGGCACCGGTGACGCCCTTGATGTCCCCACCAAGGCCGACGACGTTCAAGACGTCGGACAGCTGTCCGGTAACGAACGCCTTTGCGGCATCGCCCAGCAGTTCGACAGGGCTGCTGTAGTCGCTGCCGGATCCGCTCGCGCCCTTGGTTTCTTCGCGCTGCTTCTTCTGCTCGGCGACGAGCGCGTTCATCGCCTTCCGTAGGTCGAGGTCCGCTGCGCGACGGTCGTCGTCGGTGGCTTCCGGGTCGTCGTAGACGAGGTCCCGGTCCTCTTGGGCGCGGCGGATCGCCATCTGCAGCTCTTCGAGGCGGATCTGGTCGTCGGACAGCTCACCTTCCAGTGGCGGCGCCTCCGGCACGGGTCCGCTGGTGGTGTTGGCCTGCTCCTTCTTGCGTTCCAGCTCCTGCACCCGGAACTCCGCGCGTTGCACGTCGATCTGGGCTTGCCGCTTGTCGTCGGCGGACTTCTTCGGGTCCTTCAGCTCCTCGTCGCGCTGAGTCTTGGCCTTGTTCAGGCTGATCCGCGCGGACTCCAGCTCCAGGTCGTCACCGGCGTCCCAGGTGGGTTTCTTCTCCGTGGACCGCGACCGCGAGCTGACACCGCTTCCGGCGCTCGTGCCGGGCGGGTTGAACGAGGAGACGGGCAGGTAGTACTTCAGCGGCAGATTGCCGCTCGTGGCCGACTGCGCCCCGGATCCGACTCGCACGCCGTTGGCCCCCGACTCCAACGGCGTACCGGCCAGCAGGCCAGCCATGTGCGAGTATTGGCCGCCGCCGCCGCGGTAGATACCCACCGACAGGCCGCGGCCGGACGGGTCCAGGCCGGAGCGGAACCCGAGGGCGGGGAAGTTGCTCTCGGTGGTGAACCAGCGGGTGAACGGGTCCAAACCCTTCAGCAAGGCGTAGGCGGCGGAGATGAACCCGGAGCAGTCCCACGAGGGATTGCCGACGCCGCCGTACTGGTACGCCTTGCCGGACTGGCCGCGCAGGAAGTTCATGGCGCGGTTGAGCGCGACGCCGCCGTCGGCCATTGGGGTGACAGCCATGCCGAACATGCCGGCGACCTGCCCGAGGATATTCACCGACCGGGACCGCTTCGACGGCGCTAACGGGATGAACGCCTCACCACCGGTTTCTGGCTCGGCCCACTGGTACAGCCGTGACTGCGGGGCCTGGATCGTCGCCTGAGACGGCAGCGGCCCAGAGAGCCCACCTTCAGCGCGAGGCGCGATGGGGATGTCGTCGATGTTCTCGTGCAGCCGCTCGCGCACATTCTGTGGCAGGGAATAGCCAGAGGTGTCGTACTCCAGCTTCACCTTCTGCGTCTTCGGCGGAAGGTTCTTCGCGATCAGCTTGTCCAGCTCGGCGATCACCGCGGGCGCGTCCGGGGCGGAGATGTGCACGACACCCGGTTTGCCGTTGACCTGCTCGACCTTTGCGCCGATCTCGATCAGCCTTGCTTTGGCCTCCTCGCCCAGCAGTTCGACCGGGATGTCAGCGCCTTGTGCGTTGGTGCGCAGCAGACCCTGGATGACGATGAGCTTCTGCTCCACCGAGTCGGCGTTCTTCAAGTTCGCCAGGATCGTGATGTCCTTGGGCAGGTAGCCGAGCTGGGCGGCCATCTGCTGCACCTGGTCGGCGGTCAACCCGGCGGAGCGGGCGAGGTCGGCGAACTGCTGGTCGTTCTTCGCCAGGATCGGGCCCATGTCGACGCCAGCTTCCGCGGCGGTGATCGTGACATCCCGGATCCGCATCAGGGCGTCCATGAGCCGTTGACCGTTGGAGGTGGCGGTGTTGACCTGCCCGTTCTGCCCGATCAGCGCGGCGCCGAAGCCCTGAGAGGCGTCCCACGCCTCGGAGGTGGCTTGCGCGGTGTCGCGGACAGCCTGGTTGTACTTGCTCAGCGCCTCCTGTGCGGCGATCGGCTTGCCCGACAGTACGTCCAGCGCGGTCTTCATCGCGTCGATCCGGTCGGCCGCCGAGGACGACGCATCCGACAGGACCTTCACCGCCTGGGTGAGGGTCGCGAACCCGGGCGTGGTGTTGCGCGCGACCTCCTGGGTCTTGACGATCTCGTCGCGCATCGCCTGCAGCTCGGAGAGGGCGAACCGGCCGTGGGTGCCCATCGTCCGCAGCTTCGCCGCCAGATCGTTGAACTTGCTGGTGTCGGCGAGGGTTTCGGCGAGTTGCTGGTCGGACAGCTTCAGGTCATCGATGACCTTCTTCGCGCCCTCCCACTGCTCGGCGTACCACTGCTTGTTGCGGGCGGAGTCCATCCACGGCGGGGTGAAGTTCCGCTCCAGGAATCCGGGCTTGAAGTTCGCCGCGTCGTCCAGCGACTTCTTCATGATCCCGACCTGCGCGGTCACGTTCGAGATAGCCTGGGCGTCGAACGCGCCCCCGTTCAGGGCGAACAGTTCGGCGAGTTCGCTACGGGTAGCCCCGATCTCACGGAGGGCGGCCTGCATCGCCTTGGCGTGGTCCTCGCCCTTCTTCATCTCGTTCCACAGCTGGAACAGCGCAGCGCCGGCGGCGACGACAGCGACCACCCACGGGCCGCCGAGCAGGCTGACCACACTGCCCGCGGCCGAGCGCACACCAGTCGCCGCGGCGGCGATCGTGCCCTGGGTGCGCGCGAACACCGAAGCACTGGCTGCGGTGTTCATGAACGCACCCTGCATCCGCGTCACCACGGGCACCGTCGTGCCGAGCTGCTGCACCGCGGAACCGAAGCGGCCCATGGCCACAGAACCCATCCCGGCCACGGTCGTGACACCGCCGGTCGCGGTCGCCACCGCGCGGGCCTGGGTGACGAAGCTGCCAAGCGCTGCCGTGGTGGTCGTTGCGGCAGTGGTGAGGGCGGCGCCGAGAGCAGTGGTGCGGAACAGGATCACCGCCGCAGTGGCCGCCTGCACCGGGCCGGGGAGGTCAGCGAACCACTTCACGACCGGTGCGATAGCGCGCCCGGCGTCGACCGCAGCGTCAGCGGCCCCGTGCAGTCCGGCCACAACCTTCGGGGTTGCCGCGGCGATGTTTTCGGCCGCGCCCTTGGCGAACTGCTCCATGGGGCCTTTGACGAGGTCGTACACCTCGAGGGCCAGGTTTTCGGCGGCGTTCTGCGCCATCTGCATCGCGCCGGGCAGGCCCTGCATCTTCGCTGCGGCGACTTCGGCGGCGGAGCCCTGCTTGCTCATGGCGTTGTGCATCTGGTCGAAGCCGCTGGCACCCTTTTCCGCGGCGATGGCCGCCAGACGCATCGCATCCGAGCCGAACAGGGTCGCTGTCGCGGCCTGATACATCTCGGGCGTCATCTTCTCGGCGGCGGCGTCCAGCTGCACGAACAGGTTCCGCAGCCCGGTGAACTGGCCCTTGTTGTCGTAGATCGTCAGGCCGAGTTGCTTGATCGATTCCTGGGCGGGCTTGCCGGTGTCGGTGAGGGCCAACAGTGCGGACTTGAGCAGGGTACCGGCGTCGGAGCCTTGGATGCCGCTGTTGGCGAAAAGGCCGAGCGCTGTGGCGGTGTCCTCGACCGTGAGCCCGAATTGGTGGGCGACCGCGGCACCGGCTTGCAGGCCGTAGGCGACGTCCTTGATTTCCGCGCTGGAAGCGTTGGCGGTGTTGGCGAGCACGTCGGCGACACGAGTGGCCTCCGACGCACCGAGGCCGAACGCCTGCAGCGCCTGGCTCTGGATCGTCGCCGCCTCAGCGGCCTTGATCTGCGCGGCCGCCGCCAGCTGCAGCGAGCCCTTCGCGGCGTCCATGGACTGCTGGACGTTGAACCCGCCCTTGGCAAGCTCTGCCATGGCCGCGGCGGCATCGTTGGCGGACGTGCCGGGCAGGGTGACGTCGTTACCGAGCTGCTTGGCGCGCTCGGAGACCCTCGCCATCTCGTCGGCAGTCGCACCCGCGACCGCCTTCATGGTGTTCATCGAGGTGGTGAACTCGTTGCCGACCTCGATCACCTTGCCGAACGCGGCAGCCGCCCCACCGATGGCCAGCCCGAGGCTCGCGCCGATCGCCCCCGCCACACCGACCGCGGGTTGCAGTCCTGCGCGCATCTCGGGGACGAAACGCCGCAGATCGGGTGCTACGAGGATGTCGATGCGGCCACCGGCCATGGGCTCACCTCCCCGCTTCTGCGCGTGACCTGTTCAGCAGGTCGAGCTTCGATTGCTTGGGTTCCGGGATCTGGTAGGGCTTCTGCGCGGCCCGGTACCGTTCGACGAGTTCCGCGGTGATCTCCGGGGCGCGTTGCGCCACCGGCGCGTAGATCGGCATCGAGGGCGGTTTGATGCCGTGCTTCTTGCGCAGCGCCCGCTCCCGCGCGATCTCGGGGTCGTCGGGGTCGGTGACGCCGGAGACGTACTCGAATCCGACTTCGAAGTCCACGCGGTCGACCAGCATGGCGAGGTTTTCGGAGTCCCTCGCCGCTTGCTGGTCGCGGGCTTCGGCGTCCTCGATCAGAGCCGCGACGTCCGTGTATGGCATGGTCGCGAGCGCAACCCGGAGGTTTACTCCGTGGTGGCGGTGGACTCTTGCGAAGGTTGCGCCCCAGCGGGATTCATCCCGAAGCCCGGCGAGGGCGCGAGCAGGTTTCCCTCGTACAGCTCGCTCAGGTTGATGAGCTTGTTGAGCACCCGCGACGCGAAGTCCGGCGTCATCTCACCGATCACCTGCCACAGCGCCGAGCCGTTGGTGGTGATGAGGTTCAGCAGGTCCTCGAACTTCGTCTCCCCGACCAGGCGGTGGAACTCCACCGCCTGATCGCCGGAGAACCCGCGCAGCACATCGCATTCGACCTTGCCGACCTTGATCGGCACCGGCGGTTTCTCCTGGGTGCCGAACTCGGCGAGGATGTCCACCGGCTCTGGTGCGGGTACGGCCGCCAGCTTCGGGCGGCGGGCAGCCGCGGGCGCGGTACGCCGCGCGGCTGCCTTCCTCGGTGCGGTAGCTGCCATCAGGCGGCGCTCACCGTCACTTCACCGGCGGGGGTGAGCGACGCGCCCGTGGACGACAGGGTTCCGGGCACCGTGATGGTGATGTTGTAGTTGCCCGGCGTGCCGGTCACGGTGACGTTGCCGCTGCCGATGGTGGACAGCGCGGCCAGTGCCGACTGCACGGCGCTGGTGGCCGCGTTGTAGGCGATGCCGCTCGCGGTCTGGCCGTTGAACGTCAGCGGGAACGTACCGGCCGTGGTGCCCGCCGGGACGGTCACGGTGTAGGCGACCTGCAGCGGGTTGAACGAGGTCAGCGGAACGAACGGCTCCAACGCGAGCAGCTCGAACTCGAACCCGTCCAGCTCTTCCTGGCCGAAGGTCCGCGGCGGCGGGGTGGTCAGGGTGACCCGCGGCGACCAGAACACCTGGTTCGCGGCCTCGTCACGCAAGGCCAGCAGAACAGCGAAGTCCTCATCGTCGCCGGCGTTCCACCGGAACACCCCCGGGGAGAGTTCGGAGATCGAGCCGCCCTGCAGGGTGGTCAGCGCGGTCGCGACCGAGAAGTCCACCGCCCGCAGCTTGACTCGCTCCTCCGACGGCGACTTGATCACCTTGTACGGGGCGAGGCGCCGGTTCCACACCCGCTTCGGGGTGACGTCCCGAGTCGGGGTCAGCTCGAAACCGGCCTCGATACCGCCGAACGCATCCCAGTTCACCGAACCGGTGACCGGGGCGGTGGCGAACGGGTCGGTGGGGATGCCGGTGCCGGCCGGTGCGCGGTAGGCGTCACCGTCCAGCCACACGTAGGCCTTGTCAGGATCGGCGTGAGTGCTCACGTTTCCTCCATTACTGGGATGTGCTCAAGAGAGCGAGAGTTCAGGTACGGGGGGCGCGCACGTGGACCTCGAAGCGCACCGTTGCGCGGAACAGCGGTTGGTCTGCGCCGCGGGTCTTGTCCACGCTGGTGATCGGGCCATCGGTCCAGCGCGCTTTCCAGGTGGATCCTCGGAACTCCTGCGCTCTGGCTCTGCCGAGCAACTGGCCCGCCATCGCGGCGATATCCCAGGCGAGTTCTTCGGGGTCGGTGAGGCCGCCGAGGATCTCGATCTTCGGCACCCACGCGTCGAGTTGGATCATCGGCGACCGCAGCAGCGGGTCCACGCCCACATTCCCGGGTGCCCGGATCGTCGCGAACGGCCCGCCAATCGAATCCGGCACATCGCGTGTCGTCAACGATTCAGCGGGAAGAAGTTCGGTGAACGACGGTTGCGCGATCAGGAACACGCGGATCGCGCCGGGCATGAACGGCAGCGGGGCGGTCGTCATAGCCCGGTGTTGCGGCGGAACGCGCCGCGGTCGTTGTAGCGGGCCAGCGTCCGCGCGGCATCGGTGAGGATGGCGTGCGCGGGCGTGTCGACGGTGCCGAACTCCTTGTAGAAGGCGTCCGGGTCGTTGTCGACGAGGAACACCTTGTCGCCGTCCACCTCGACATCCACGCCGTCGCGGTAGGCGCCGGACACCACCGGCGCGATCTGGCGTGCCTTCGCGGCAGCCTGGTGCGCCATGGTGATGCGGTCCGGTGTCGACCCGCGTCGGGCTTCCCGGTAGGTCTGCGCCTCGAAGATCTCCAGCCGGGCCCGGCCGCCTCCGACGAAGTTGCTACTGGGCATCCGTCTTCAACGTGACGGTGCGGGCCTTCGGCTTGGCCTCTTCGGGCTTCGCCTCCTCGGGCTCGCTGCGCTCGGCGGGCTTCGCCTCGTCGCGGTCGCGGTATGCCTTGGAGTGCTCGTCGGCGTAGTTCTTCACGCCGTGCGAGTCGGTCCAGGACTTGATCATGATGGCTCCCTCATGTCGCTGGAGTGCCGCACGATGGCGGCGATGTAGGCAGGGCGGCGAGACCCGATCGCGGGCCGGCGGGTCCGCGGTGTGCCCTGCACGGTGACGGTGTCGTTGACGGCCACCAGATCCGACACCGAGGCGGGACCGTCGAACCGCCACACGTCCCGGCGCGTAGTCCCGCCCGGCAGGCCGGGCTCGAGCAGTAGGGTCAATCGCTGACCCACATGCCCGTCTTCGAACTCGTCCACCGTCGGGTCGGTGATGATCCGCTGCTGAAGCAGCCCGAACCACGGAATCTCGGTTGGGGTGCCGGGGATCCGGTTACCGGTCACCGGGTCCTGGGTGACCGGCCCCGGACGCAGCAGAGTCCAACGCTCGGGCAGTCTCACGGCCCAACCCGGATGGTGAACGCGTCACCGGTGTCAGCGGTGTCGATCAGGTCCGCGATGTCCTCGTCGGTGATGTACACCAGGCGCCCGGAATCGCTCGCGGACGCGTATTCGGTGGACCACTCCGGGTATTCGACGCGTTTCACGCCGAGCCCGCGGCGCAGCGTGTCCAAGGAGCGAATGACGATCACCGCACCGACACCCTTGACCAGATCAGGATCGAGGGTGCCGGCGGCGATCCGCTCATCGAGCCCGGAGACACGGTTGCGCAGCTTCGCTGAGACGAGCGTGATCAACCGATTCACCTGAGTGACTTCGGCTCCCTCGTACGTCTCGCCGGAGATCGCCTGGACGTCGGCCGGCTCAAGCAGGGGTGTCGCCATTGCCCTGTTCGGTGGCAAGTTGGATCGCGGCGAGGATGTCGGCCTTCTTCGTCGCGTCGCCGAGGTCGATGTCGTTGGACTTCGCGAACGCCTGCAGCTGCGCGACCGTCCACGACTCCGACGGTTCGCCCTCGAGCTCAGGCTCCGCGTCGGGCTCGTCGGCCCATACGCCCGGGTTGGTGATCTTCTTGACCGCCCAACCCGGGACCGTGTCGTTCGGGCCGAACACGTGCGAGGTGCCGTCGTCGTTGTGGACGTGCACGAACGTGTTGAGCTTCTTCATCACAGGACCTTCGCGATGAACGTGGCGTTGGCGTTCAGCAACATCGGCAGGCCGATACCGCTCGCCTTGGTCCAGCGCGCCACCGGGTCGTTGTCGATGTAGGAGCCGACCACGATGCCCGGTGCCTGGTTGGCGTCGATACCGTACTCCGGCTCGATCGCCTCCGCGGTGGTGCCCCACAGGGTCTCACCGATCTTCGACGAACCGACGTACAGGATCCGGTCGTCCGGGATCAGGCGTGTGGCGTTGCCGTTGGCGTCCTCCACCTGCGCGTCGAAGATCTCGAACGCGGGGTGACCGAAGCTGGTGAACAGCGCGTTGACCTGCTCGCGGGTGACGATGCCCTGCGTCGATCCCGGGGGCAGCGCGTAGGCGCGGATCTTGTCGTTACGCATCAGCGTCGACATCACCCGCTGGGAGGTGATCGCCCGAACCGGGTTGCCGGAGTTCGTCACCCGGAAGGTGGAGAACCACGACTCCTGGTCGGAGATCGGGTCCGCCGCGCCAGCGCCGGTGACGTTCCACAGGGTCGACGCGGTCACGGTGTGGCCGGCCAGCCGCTGGAAGTCCGCGACGAGGTCCAGGCCGTTCTCGGCGAGGGTGACCTTGCCGTTCACCAGGGCGTCGGCCTTGGCCATGATAATGCGGGTCCGCAGCGCCTGCGCCAGTTCCACGCCATCGTTGAAGATGAGGTCGCGGATCTGGGTGTCGGCCTTGCGCAACCGCAGCCGGTCGTATTCACCGAGGCGCCGCTTCTCCGACAGCGGGGGCAACTCACCGGAGATCCGGGTCACGCCCTTACGGCCGGTGATGGGGGCCTCAGTGTCCCAGCTGCGGAACCGACCGGCGCGCCGCAGGCCCTGCTGGGTGATGTTCGCCCGGAACTCGACGTCGTCGACCATCGTGTCCGGCAGCAAGTTGTCGATCAGCGACAGGTCGTTGATCGGCTGATCCGCCAGTGCCGTACGCACGTAGCCTGTCAGCTCGGCGGGGGTGACGTAATCAGAGTTGATGACGAGTGCCATTGGTTACGCCTCCTCTCAGAAGTAGCTGACGGCCACGGCCGTTGCCTGGCCTGCAGCGTTGGGCGGGTTGGGAACCTTCGCGGCGTAGACGGCGCCGTGCCACAACAGGGCACCGGCGACCTTGGTCGCGCCCGCAGGGACACGCACCGCGGTCAGCAGATGGCCGGCGATGCCTTCGGTGTCGCCGTTGCTGCGCTTGCCGTACTTGCCGGTGCCGAGCAGACGCAGGGTCCATCCGGACTTCAGGTAGCCGTCGGAGTAGTCACCGGCGACGAAGGTGGACAGGTCGAGGGTGATCGTGCGGGCACGATCGGTACCCTCGGCCGACGCCAGCCACGACTGATCGTCCTGGCCGAACGTTTCGGTCTTGAGATTCAGGTCCATTACTCCCCTCCTTTACTGGGGGTCATTTGCGGTTCTTGCGCGCCTCGTACGCCGCCGCACCGGCGGCCATCGTTCCGCCGACATCCGCCTGGCCACCGCCCTGCCGGGGATCCGGCTTGGGCGTTGTGGGCGCAGCCGGAGCAGCGGGCGCGGTAGCGCCGAGAAGTTGCTTCAGCTCTGCGGCGTCGGCGATCAGATCGTCGAGCGTGTCGCCCTTCAGGCGAGCAGCCAGAGACAGCGGCAACTCGGCCTTCTCGGCAGCCTCGTAGCGGAGCGCCTTCGCGGCGTCCTGCTCGAGTTTCTGAATGCGCTCGGCGGTCTTCTGCGCCTCGGTCTTCTGCGCGTCCTCGAACTCTTTGACGCGAGCTTCGAGGGCCTTCTGTGCTTTCTCGGCGGCCTTGCGGGCGTCGCGCTCTCGCTGGAGCGCGGCCTTTCCGGCGTCGCCGAGTTCACCGTCGGCCGGGCCCGTCGCGGGCTCTGCTGCCGGTGTAGGCGCCTGCGGCGCGGTGGGCTCTGTCGTGCCGGATTCCGCGGGCGCGGGCGCTCCGGTAGCAGGTGCCGTCATTACTGGGTCCTCCATCGCGGGGGAAATACCGGCCGGCCTCGCGCCGGACGGAAGTTTGTGGGGCTACAGGACGTAGCCGTTTTGGCGCAGCAGCTCGATCGCTGCTTCGCGGCTTTCGGCGATCTCGTAGATCGCTTCGGGCATCAAGCGGGGCGTGGTGCGAGCGTTTCGGCCTCGAGCTCGGATCGTTCGGCCTGCGACACCGCGGCGGGTGACGCCCTCGCGGGTAGTGAGAAGACTCCGGCCGTATACCTCTTGCCGAACCGCGCGCCCGCCGACGATCTCCAGACCCCTACGGGCGTTCACGACCTGGCTGATGTCGGCGCCGTCGCGGATCGCCCGCGCGCCGGCCGCGCCGAAGGTGCGCGCCTGCTCGATCGGGGTGAGGCTGTTGAAGTACGCCCGCGGTTCGGTCCGAACGTCCCCGGAATGGTCTTCGCGGCAGGGAATGTGCTTGCAGTTGCAGCCCGGATGTCTACGGAACCCCGCCGACCAGTGGTAATACCGCCCGGCCAGGACAACGCAGCGCGAACAGGAGGGCGGGACCAGCATCCGCGTGTACCCGACACCCAGCCGGGACGTGATCCCGACTCCTGTCGCCGCCCTACCGGCATCAGCGACCTGGGTCTGGATGTACAGCCGCGCGTCCAGCCCGGCGGCCTGCCATGCCCTGTACGGCGGCTCGCCCGCGGCGACGCGCTGGTGCGCGCCCACGATCGCCTGCTGTAGTAGGCCGTCGATCGTCCGGCCGTCGGAGGCGACACCCACCAGTCGCTCCGGATTCGGAGTCGCGAGCCTCCGCGCTGGTGTCCCTTGCTCCTCCAGGACGTCGGACACATACTGGTCGGCTCCGGAGACCGCAGCGCGCTGCGCGGCGGTCACCGCCCGCACAAGTCGGTCGGCGTTGCGCCCGAACCAGGCATCGAAGTCACCCGGCGGCAGGGTGCCCCACTGCCTGGCTACCTCTTCGATCGTCTGAACGATGATCCGACGCTGCTCGGCGTCGAAATCAATCGCCGCTTGCGGCGGGGTCTGCGTCGGCATCCGGGACCGTCACGGGATTCTGGTTGCCCTGCTGGTTGAGGTCGCGTTGGAACTGCTCCAGCGCGGGATCGCGGGCCTCGTCGTCGAAGTAGGCGCGCTCCCGGATCTTCCGGGCCTCGTTCCAGCCCATTTCGTCCCAGGAGCCCTCACGCGACAACACCGGCGTGCCGCCGTTCAGCTTCTGGATCGCGTCAGCTTCTTCCGCCTTCGTCGGCGTGGCCGGGTTGCGCCAATCCACCGCAAACGGCTCACCCGCCTCCGGCCATTCACCGGTGCGGAGCCGCTCGTACAGCGCCAGCGTCCAGCCCAACCCAACGCCCAAATGCGCGTTCTTCTCCTCGGCGTTGGAGATGATCCGGGACTCATCCGCACGGATCGCACCTTCGGCCGCCGGGTTGGCAGTGTTGGCGCCGAAGTAGCGGAACGGCAATCCGGTCACCGAGCTGGCGAGTTCGGCGTACAGCTTCACCGTGTTGTGGAAATTCGACAGGTCCGCGGCCGGAAGTTGACCGATCGAGACGTCCTTCGGGGACTTCTGCGTCGCCCACAGGGCATTGAAGTAGGACTGCCACGCCGGCAGCGGGTTGCCGTCCTTGTCGACGAAATCTCCCCTGGAAACGCCTATCGCGAACCGCTTCTGAATAGCCACCGTCTCGACGCCGTACTGCAGATCCGTCAATGCGCGCGCGCAGGCGTCGGTCAGGGGGATGACGTCGGCCATCTCCGTGGTTCCGTGCCACTTCCCCAGCCGTCTGCGGTTCAGGAACAGCACCACCGGCACTTTGCCCAGGTTGTGCGGGTCGACGCCTGTGTCGTCGCCGACGATGTCGATGTCCCAGCCGTCGCTCGACTGCACCAGCTGGATCGTCTTGTCCGGGAGGAACAGGGTCGCTACCTGCGTACCGTCCTGCTCCTGGAATTTCCGCATCGCCGCGTCCATGCGGCGGCGGCGCTGGTTCACCAGGCAAGCCATCTGCCGTGGCGATTCCATGGTGATCAGCGGATGGTCTTTGTCGTCTTCGTTCGTGCCCACTGTGGCGAACATCCGGCCGAAGATCATGTTTTCCTTGGCCAGGATGGGGATCTCAGCGTCGAGGTTGTTCGCGGTGAACGCCTCCTGCAGGTCCGGATCCGCCTTACCCTGACCCGGCCGGTAGATGCCCTTCACCTTCTGCCGGCGCGCGACCTCGTCCACATACATGCGCGGCCAGTTCGCGACCAGCTCGAAGATCCGAAACTCCTCCGGGACAGCGAGACCGATGTGCTTCAAACGTTGAGCGCCTTCGTAGTAGGCGTTGTGGAGCTTGTCCTGCCGGGACAGGTTGCCCAACTGGCCGCTCAGCTTGTTGACCATGTTCTGCTCGTCGTCGGTGAGCTTCGTGCGCAGTACGACCACGCTCACCTCCTCAGCTGAAGCAGAACATTCGGCCGTCGACTTCTTCCCACCCGGCTTCCCGGGCGTCCTCGGCGGCTTCGTGGACAAGGATCGACGCGATCGAACCGTCGATCTTCTGATGGTCAGTAGGTTTGCCGAGCACGTACTTGTCGCCCGGCTTCGGCACCTTGCGGCAGTTCGCCATGTGCGTCTCGGTGATCGGGCACCCGTCGTGGGAGATGCGTTTGGTCTTCAGATCGGTCTCGAACCGTCGGATCGCCGAGTACATCTGGCTGATCCGGTTGGTCGCCCACTCGAAAACGTGCTCCTCGCCGTACTTCAGTGCCCAATCGCCGATCTCCGAGCGCCAATCCTGCGGGTCCGCGTACAACCGGGCGACGTCCCAGGTGTTGAACACCTCATCGACCGCGGTGTGCACCTCTGCGCGGGGAATACGGCCGTTCCACTCGGCCGGATTCCAGATCGTCGGGCGACGGTCCGGTCCATAGCGGGGCGTGAACTGGAATCCGTCACGGGTTTCGCAGCGCAGCGCCGTGAAATCATTGTTTTCACTACCGTCGAAGCCGACACAGATCGCTGTGCCGCTCGGCGGGTTAGGAAGCCAGAGCTTCGGCATAGCAGCTGTCCCACAGCCCATCCGGCAGCCACGTACCCGCCCTGGAGACGAGTCGGTTGCCGAAGAACCTCTCCGCCTGCGCGGGATCGGTCTCGTTCAGCTCCAACGCCTCGGCCTCGATGGAGTCCAGGTTCACCCACGGGGAGCCGTCGTAGACGTAGCGGAGGATCTTGCGGCGGTCCCTCTTGTTGCCCCACGACAGGCCAGCGGGAGGCATCCGGAAGAACTTCCAGATGTCCGGCGCCTGCGACTCGTACGTCCGTTGAGCCGTGGAGTTCTCCGCCGGATCCCACGCGTTCGTGGTCTCCAACGTGCGGCCGTTCATGCCTGCCGCGCCGCGGCGCTGCGTCTCGGCGATCCCCACCATTTTGTTCGTCTTCGTGTACAGGCCGGTCTCGTCGTGCAGCACCCACGACACCGGGTTGCCGACGCGTCCGGTCGCGCTCGAGGTCACCGCGTCGATGCGGTCTAAGTCCTCGTCGCCGACCGAGCCCAGGATGCGGATAAAGCCCTCACGCACTGCCATCACATCCGACAGCGGACCGAGCTTGATCATCGCGGTGAGGGGTCGGTAGACGTTGCCTACCTGGTCCTCATTCGTCGCGGTCAGCTGGATCACCGGCGAGGGATGGCGCATCGCCATCGGCTCACCCGGAAAGTACTCGTACTCCCATCCGCAGCCGCAACCCCAGTCCGAGCACGCCCACCCGTCGCCCTCTTTCGCCCAGCCGAGGAATTCTGCGGGGCCCACGGCCTGAATGCAGGTCACTGAAGCGGCCCACGGACCCTTGCCCGTCTTCTGCGGAGCGACGATCTGCGCGCGGCGGTAGGTGAACGCCTGATTCAGCAGCGGCTCATCGTCAGCGACCCACTGAACGCCCGGACGGATCCGGTAATAGTTCGCCGCGCACCAGAACTGCCAATCCGACCAGACGAACTCGCCTCCGCGGCGGAAACCGTCCGGGATCCGGCAATGCTGCCGTACCCACGCCTCGCCGATGTCGCCGAGGGTCGGGAAATCGACAACGAAACCCTCAGTCGGCGCCACCAGGCACCGCCCTCAGCCGCCGCGCCGGCGGTGTCGAGCTCGGCGCCTTCGCCTTCTTCTCCTCGCGGGCCGTCGCCACCTCATCAGCGGCGATCGACCAGCCGTTCTCCCGCAAACCCGCCGGAGTCAGGCCGATCTGGTCGGCGAACCGGTGCAGTGACCCGCGGTCGGCCGCAGACGCTTCATCCGATTCGCAGATCACGCTCGTGCGCACCCAGTGCGCCACTGCCTGCCACCGCCACGGCTCCTTCGCCCACGCGGCCGCCTGCGGGGTAGCCCACGCCCACTCCCACAGCTCGGCTTCGCGCTCACGCACGGCCTCGGTGGACTCCTCGTCGAGAACCTGCCAGCGGGCGCCCTTCTCGCCGTGCTCCCAGCGCATCACCCGCCGCGGCAGCAGCGGGAACTCCGGCACTTCGCCGGCGTAGCCCTCAGCCGGTAACACAACGAACGCCAACCCACGACGATCCGAGCGACCGGACTTCGGATCCACCGGCGGCCCGGAACGATTCCGTGCACCACCACGCATCACGATCACCTCCTGGCAGCATCGCGCCGCCTTGGACGGAAACCCGCCCCGGCATCGCGCCGGACCGGGACAATGACCACTCGCAACCGAATGGGGAGAGCACATGACACGAAGCCAGCTGATGGCCTGCCGGATCGGGACCATCATCGGAGCCTTGGCCCTGGTGGTCGGGATCGTCGTCGCCATCGTCGACTTCAGCACCGTCGAGCAGATCTGCACACCACACACCGCGTACTTCGGCCGGCCGGACGGCGTTCGCTGCCGCGACGGCGACCCCTCGCCGAGGGGCTTCTACCTGGCCATACTCGGCGTGGTGATCGTGGTGTGCACGTTCATCATGTGGGCCGCGATGACACCCCGTAAGCGGGTCGGCAACCGCGACGAGGAGTGAGATCGTTTGCCGCGCAACCGGTCTGGTAGCTGGTTACCATTCCGCTACCGCACGGTTACTGGACGTGCTGTCCAGATTAGTGAGTGTTGATGACGAACGCTCACTCTCCGGCCCATCTGGACCGCCGGTCCGGATATCTGGACCCTCCGCGGGGGGTAGCGCCCTCCCCGAAGGTGGCGCGGCCCGCCCGGCGAGGGGTCACCCCCCTGGGGGCGGGCCGAGTGTGAGCGTTGATGAACAACACTCACAAACTCAGTTACCGATCAGCATCCCTGTCTGATGTTTGCTGGATGCTCGCCACATCGTGAGTGCGGTAGCTCGTCGCGTGTCAAGCCCTGACCAAACAGTGAGCGTTGGTCGTCATCACTCACAGCCGTAGCCTTGAGTACATGCAACCCAACATTGTCAAAAGAGGCGTGCCCTCATGTCGACTGCGAATGGTCGGTAACTCTCACGTGGACACACGGCGATTTCACGTACATCGTGTGCACTCCAGATGAGGCGAAGGCACTGTTGCACTGCCACCTGAAAGTGCACCCATTGGCTGCCGAGTCGGTCTAGCTCGCACCCTTGGCCGAGTTGCATGCTCGGCACAGCACCTGCAATGGGCCGTCCGGGCGTCCACCGTCTGCTACAGCGCGCGTGTGGTCCGCGGTGAGGTCATCGGATGGGTGAGCCGGTCTACGCCAGCCTGGGCACCAATTACCGTGGGCTGCTCGATGGTCGGCTACGACTTCGGCTCGACGCTGTCGCTCGGCGTGGTCTCGTGTGGCCTTGGTGGGCGTGGTCTTGCGGTAGTGGCGGTCACGCTCTGCCCTATGCTCAGGGCATCGGCTCTCGGGTTGAGCGTTGGGACATCCGGGGGCGGAGCAGATCCGAAGCCTGGCTCTTGCCACGACTATTCGCCCCGAATCGGCTCTTGGCCCCACTCGTGCCCACACCGACAGGTGCGGATCACCTCGTACGCCTGCTCTTGCGATGGCGACATGTGTTCCAGGCCGAAGCCGTTAATCCACTGCATCATCACGATCTTGTCGAACGCGACCTGCAACGGATCATGCGGATCATATGACCGTGGCTGGCGAAGGCTGTGACAGTCGACCAGCTTGCAGGAGGGGCACATGCTCCACGCCGTAAACTGCTCCGCTGTCATCATCGCGACTGGTTCCGAACGATCTTCCCGCTGTCACGCAGGCGGAAGAACAGAGCGTCGCCCTGCCGCTCGAGGCCATCCCACATCCACGTCGGGACGATCATTGGGGCTGGCTCGACGACGTTCGCATGGAAGGCGGCGGTCCAGTCGGCCAGCGTTCGCATCGGATCGCTCACAGATCGAGGCGGCTGTCGAGGATGGCCATCATCTCAGCGCTGCACTGGAAGTCGCCGCGGTCGTGGAACTTGCCGGCCAGCTCGGTGAGTTCGTTGATGATGCGCAGGCGGTCATCGAGGTAGGTGTGGAGGTCCACCGGCTTCGGCTCCTCGGTGAGGCCGAGATCGGCGGGGGTGATCTGGCGCATCAGCTCGCCGAGCCGCTGCTCACCACACCCCACAGGAGGCGGGGCAGCATGAAGTCGTTGTAGCTGATGATGGTCCAGAGCAGGGGCAGCAGGGCGGCCATGGTCATTTCTCCTGTCAGGCCGGGCATGCGGCCGTAGATTTTGTTGCGCCGGATCGAGCCGGTGATGGAAGAAGTCCGGTCAGAGGGTGGTGTGCACGAGCGGGCCTCGGCCATCCACACCGCATCCCGAGTTGTAGGTGGCGGCCAGACGCACGGCCAGCTCCAGACCGGCCCGCGGGTCCAGGCCGAGCTGTCGAGAGGTATGCAGGCTGCCCAGACCGATCTCGGAACCGCATCCGATCACGGCGACATCATCGGCGGGTCGGATCACGCCGTGGGTGTGTAAGATCCACAGGTGCTGCCGCCACGCCAGGAGCGCCGTCCCGTCGAACGCTGCTGCGTTGTCGGAGTCCGCAGTGTTCAGTAGGGGTGGGTTAGCGTCTGCGAGGACGCCTGTGGCGGCTTCAGCGACGGCATTGGCCCACTCGTCAGCACCGACCACGCTCTCCGGGTTGGGAGTGTCCCCGATCTTCAGGTGCCGCAGGAGCGTCGGCAAGATCGCCGAGTTACCCGAGGCGGCGATCAGAACCTTCTCGCCGCGTGGGGTGGTGAGGGTGCCGATCTTGCCCTCCGCCTTGTAGATGGCGGTGCCGTTGTAGTCGGCTCGGGTGTCACAAGCCATGAGTACGCCATCGTTTATGGCGATAGCCGCGATGATCGTCAACCCTTTGTCTCCTGAGTGCGGTTGGACTTCGCCTGGTGCGCGGCGAAGCTACTTTCAGCATTGGCGTACAGGCTGAGCAGGATTACCCAGATGATGGAGTCCTTCCACCACAACACCGACGGGACGGCCAGGACGATCCACAGCCAACCCAGGGCCAGGTGGCGGTAGTCCAGCCACTTACGAGCGGTAGAGGTCGACACCGAACTTGCGGATCAGGAAGCGGGTGAAGCGCAGGACGAGGGCGTCCCAGGCGTCGAGGATCAACGACCGAACCCGCCGCGGAGGCTCCCGCGCCGTGCCTCGCGCTGGACGGCTGCCGCGGCCTCTGCGGGGCTCATGGCGTGATTGTTGACGACGTAGGTCATCGAGAGGTCCCGAGCCTTCGCGGCCCGGTCCGCCGCCGCCTCCGCGCGATCGGCGTATCCAGACGCCTCTTTCGCGATAGCCGCAGACTCGCGTACCAGGTGGCGGATGTACCACAAAGAGGCTGTCGCCACCGCGAGGGCGCTCAGGCTGAGCACGATAGAGAAGTCCATCAGTTGCTCTCCTTCAGGAGTGCCACCTGCGGTTTCTCCGCACTCCCCTGGGAGTTAGCGGGGATCACCTCGGCGTCCTCCGCGTAGAAGGTCAGGGTGACCCTGCGGAGATCATGCTGGCCGGTGCGGGTGTGCAGCGTCGGGCCCTCTTCGCTGATGTGCCACGGGAACTCGACACCATCGATGAACAGCTTCTTCTTCGCCAGGTCGAGCGTGACGAGCTTGGGCAGTTCCGGCATCAGTTGGCCTCTTCTCGTGGCTTCGGAGCGGTATGCCCACAACACCCGAACATCTCCCCAGTCATTCGGTCGTAGAACACGAGGGCTTAGCTGTTGGGCACCTTCACCGCCTCCATGTGCGCGATAGGCGGTGCGGGAGGGACGAGGTGGTCGGCCCAGCGGCGGAGATAGCGGGCCAGCCAGTACTTCACCGACGCCCCTCGGCGTTCATCCAACGAAGCTCCTCCACGCACCGGCCCGCCATATCCGGGTCAGGGTTGGTGAACACCTCGCGGGTGAGCTTGTCGCGCTTCATGTTGTCCACGAAACGCATCTGGGAGATCAGGACGTCCTCGAAGTGGTCGTAGAGCCCTGTGTAGTCCTCTGCGGGCTCGTCGGGGTCCGCGAATGCCTCGGGGTAGCCCAGAGGGCGGCGGAACCACCACGGCGTCAGGGGCGGGTCCAGGGCGTCGGCCCAGCGGGACAGCCGTATCGCCCTGAGTGCGCGGCCTGCGCGGCGCTTGGTCCGGCGTCTCAGCGAGGACAGGCGGTCCCAGAAGCCGGGCTTGAGGTCGTCCTCGTCGTCCCAGTCGCTCACAGCGGCCACACCGCGATCGGTGCCGTGTACGCAAGCTCCAACGTCTTCGCGGGAGCGGGATGGCAGAACAGGCGAACCAGGGCGGACAACACGGTCAGATCGAGCATCAGGACCCACCTTTCGTGTCAGGAACCCAACCACGGTTGTTCGGCGTCGGCCATCAGCGCTGCCGGGCGAAGTGCTCGTAGGCCCGCCGGATGTCCTCGGCCAGTGGAGCGAGGATCGCGTCGATAACGGCGTACAGGTCCACAGGAGGCTCCTTGTCGGTTACCGATGAAAAAGGAATCCGCAGGTCACCCGGCGAACTGTTCGGAAATGCCGAATACTTCGCAGAGAAGGGGCCGCAGCGCGCGGCAGCTCTCAGGCTGTGGGTTCTGGGTGCTGCCGCCCCGCGGGTCGATCGGGCGTGCGCGCTGCGGGGAATGGGGGGCTACGTCAGTTCGATGGCGTCGCCGACAACCGCGCCGTCCGGCTCGCGCTGCGGCCAGAAGCACTGCGGTGATCCGTTGGCGTCCATGAACATGATCCAGCTGGTGCCGTCGTCGCGGATGCCCTCGATCCAACCTGCATGCGGGTCGAATTCCTCGCGGGAGACTTCGTTGCCGTCGTCGTCGTGGTGGATGCGGGTCGCGGTGCACTGGCCGGGCTTGTAGCGGCCGATGGTGATGTTCTGCATGGGAACTCCAAACGGATCGAATTTCGGGAGTTCCGGAACATCCATCCGGGAAATGCGCATGCTGCGCGTGCCATCAAGGTATCACGAGACCTCGCCAAGTCACGCGGAGCGCTTCTGGCGTGTCCGTGCGAGGTAATCCAGCACGTCCGAGAACCGGTACAGCGGCCGTCCTTCCTCGCCGAGTCGTTCGATGTGGCCGCGGTATCCCCACAGCCGTACGGTACGTGCTGACACCGACAGGATCTCGCCGATCGCCTCCGCGGTAAGCGCCTCGTCCAGGTCGACCAGGTCGGTTTCGAACGGTCGTACCCAGCCCTGCCCCAGTTCGACGGCCTTGTCGTCCAACTGGCGGCACAGCTCGGGGGCTACGGACATTAGGGCGTGACGGTAGGAGTGCGCGATCCGGCGGGCACGCTCGAGCGCGGTGTCGGCAGGGAAAGGCCATAGGTCGTTCTTCATACCTTCGCGACCTTCCGTTCGAAGTCGAGCACGTTGCTCAGCAACGCGAAATGGCTCTTGTCCCATACGATCCGGCAACCCTTGCAGGTGACCCGCTCTTGATCCTTCGAGGCGGCGAGGGCCTTGCGGGCGCAGTGCGGGCATGGGTCCGGGAGGAATGTTGTGGTCTCGACGATGCCGAGCACCTGTTGGGCGCGGTAGTGGAGTCTGGATAGTCGCAGAACCCCGTCCACTCCGTCGAAGACGGTGGTCGTCATTCCGTCGCCGCCGTCCGGATGCGGTGACCAGATCGTGAACTGCCGAGGCGGCATATCGACGATCGTGCCGAGGTTCGCGCAGATCTTCGTGAGGCAGTCAGCAACCTGGTAGGGGTCGTCGCCTGGAAGGCGCCGGGCCCAGCGTGCCGCTTCTTCGCTGATCTCGGTCATCAGCGTGTCCACAGCGAGGGAGATTGGCACGGGGAGTTCCGAACTGCCAGATACCTTCGGGCCAGACACCGTCGAGTTCTGCTCGCCGCGCGCGGCCGCCAACTCCCCGTAGTCGTCGTCCAGACATCTGATGGCTTCGAACGCGGATTCTTCGCACGGCCGACAGAGCGCGTCCGGTCGCTCTACTCCGTTGCCGCGGAATTGCCCTTCGCTGTCCCGCACGCGCGCTTTGCATCGCCGGCCTTGGCGGCATTCGTGCTCCAGCTCCGACATGCAAGACCTCCACAGCAAGGGGTTGCGTACCGGTTGCCATTCTATCGATCTTCGCTGTCGAACTCGAGTCGCCGAACCGCCCGGTCAGGGGTGATGTAGCTCGCCCCTGAACGCAACTAAGCCACCTCGGGAAAGGTGGGCTTAGGGGGTGCGCCAGCTGGGGTCGCGATGCATCTGGACAATGCGTCTCCCACGATAGCCGTGGCCGCCGACAAACTCGAGCCCCCGGAAATGACCAAGGCCACCCCGGTTTCGAGGTGGCCTTGCCAGTGCGGCAGCGATGCGGACTGGTTGTCTCCACGGAGAAGAGTAGCGGATCAGGGGGACGAACTCGAGTCGCCGAGAGAGACGTCCCACGCCGCCTCTGCGGTCCCCCACGACTCGGCCAGGCCGGGCGGTGGGGTCGGGACCATACCGAAGTCGGCAGGGCCCACAGGACGGCCCCAGACGTAGGTTTCGCCGTTGTGGGTGAAGGTGTCGCCTTCGCGTGGTGGGGTCATGGGGTTGATCCTCCGTCCTCGGCGGCGATGCGCGACAGGGCCTCGATGATCGACTTGGACCCCAGGGGGGCGGGGTGTTCCCATTCCTGCTCCATCGCGCCGCCGACGACCCGGAACGAGATCCGGCGACCAGTGGGGTAGTCCACCGTCACGGCCAGGCCCTCGCGCAGTTCGCTCAGCGGCGGCTGGCTCTCCCATTCCCCGACCTGCCGCCACTCATCATCCGGGTCCCATGCGCGCCACAGCTCGGCCCGTGTGATCTTCTCCAGTGCGCTCACGGGTTCTCCGTCTCGTCGGTGGGCTCGGGGTAGATGGAGGCCAGGGCACGCAGGAACAGTTCGCCAGCGACCCGATACCCCATCCATGATGCGCGGTACTCCGCGTCCTCCAATGCGGGATCATCGGAGGACGGCAGCCTGCGCTCGTAGTCGGCGATCACCTTCCGTATCGCCTCCACCCGGTCCAGTGTGGCCTTCGGGTCTTGGCGGGCGATGTGGCGCGCCTGCTCCACATGCGGATAGCCCTCGTTGTAGCAAACGATCCCATGCAGGCCGGTACCCGTGTCGTAGATGGAGCGTTGCGGGAAACCGCACGTCACTCCAGCGCTGCCGACGTCTTCCCCGTCGACAAACCACTCTCCAGCGTCACCGTCGGTGTCAGCCCGGGCCGAGTCGCACGCCGCTCGCGCTATCCGCTCGTCCTCGGCGAGTCCAGCCCGGAGACGGGACAGGGGGTCGGCGGTCACGATCGAACCTCCTCGTCATCAACCAGGAGGGATGCAGACATGCCGGCACCGATGGCAGCGGTAGCGATTTCCTTCATCGCGGAGATCAGCGGCGGCATACCAGCCTCCACAAGCTCGCCGCCGATGGCGATCTCCAGGCGGACCGTCTTGGGCTCGGGCGGGACACCGCACCGGTTCGTGCACACGCCCGTGTAGAAGAGATTCGACGAGTGCAGGCCACACACCGGGCATGTCGCCTTGTACGTCATGCCTGAGATCCTTCCTCGTCGTCCCGCGCGGACTCAATCACTCGCTTCAACGCCTCGGCCGTCCGGGCGGCAGCCTCCCTGATGTCCGACATCCCGTCCAGGGACACGGCGGGGAGGATCTGCACGTGCGGGTGGTTCATCCGCATCTCCGTGATCGGGTCGATGGAGGTGTGCTCCCCCGGGCGCAGTGGCGCGACCTCTCGGCGGGTGCCGTATTCCGGTTCCTGTGCGCCGAGCCAGAACAGCACCTTTTCCTCCGAGTTCAACCCTTTCGGCACCTCCAGGGCGGCGAGGTCGGGGAACTGCTCACACAGGGACGGCGCGCATTCACGGGACAGACGGGGAAGCTGGTGGGTCATGGGCTTCTCGCCGGTCATCCAGCCGAGCAGGTCGTAGATGCCGTCGACGTGGCGGGGCGAGACGAGCTTCCCTGAGGTCACACTCAGGATGTCCCCGATATGGAAGCTCCGGGTCTCGGTAGCATTGGTCATGGTCGAATCCTCTCGCGATTCGGTCAGTGGCCGGGGTGTCTGGAAGCCCCCGGCCACGCTCAATTTTACCAGGTGAGAGCACATTTCACGTCCACAGCTCTCCATCCAGCAACTCCAGGATCTGCTGACACACGATGTCCCGCAACGCCGTGAACGACTCCTCCGGCCCCCAATCCTCGGCCTTGTCCCGCCAGTGTTCGGCGATCTTCAGGATCTCCCCGACGATCTCCGCGCGGGCACCCTCCAGAGTCTCATCACACGGGAGCTGGTCGTCGATCTCCTCGTCGGCTTTGATGCGGGCACGGATGCGGTCAAAGACGGTCACGCCGCCTCCTCGAGGCTCGGGAGTTTCGCCAGCGCGGCCAGGTTCACCGCGGGCATGGGGTCGTCGATCGGCTCACCCAACAGGCGGCAGCCGATTGCCATCAGCACCACCGCGTCGGCCGTGTCGTTGCCGTCGATCGCGATGTTCGGGTAGCGGCGCACCGCGGCGGCCAACACGGCGTCCTTGCTCGCGTTGCCCTTGCCCGTGGCGTATTTCGCGCGGACAGTCGGCTCAACCGGGAGCACCGTCCGTGTGGTTCCGGCGAGCAGATCGAACACCATCCACCACAGCCCAGAACGATCGTGCTGGGAGCCGGTGGCCGACCCGTACGACGGTGCCTCCATCACGACGAGCGCGCCCTCGGGCACGGCGGTGATGATGCGCCCGGCCAGGTCGCCGAGACGGCGGTAACGCGCTGCCCAGGGGTCGCCCTTCTTGCCGACCGATCCGATGGTGCCGACCCAGGGGGCGGGCCTGCTTTCGGGGTACACGGCGATGCCGGTGGAGGTGAGCGACAGATCCAAGCCGACGACGGAACCGAACTGGGTCACCGCACCTCCCTGACCTCGCCGCGCCAGCGAGCTACGGCGTACTGCTCCACCCATTGCAGCCACCCCTCGGCGTCCTCACGCTTCTCGTGGACGCGACCATGGGTTTGCATCTGCCCGGTGTCGGGGTTGCGGGAGACGACGACGTACCCGAGTGGGGGACGCTGCGCAGCCTCCAACCGGTCTACCTTCCGCTGGAGTCGCGCCCGCTCCTTGGCCATGCGGGTCAGCTGGGATTCGTGCGCGGTCTGCATCTCGTCGATCGCCTTCCGTGCTTCGGCGAGCTTCTCCAGCGCCTCGAACACATACCCCGGGTCGATGACCAGGGTTCGGCCCTCCGCGTCCGCCTCACGTGCGGAGGTCTCGAGGAAGGACAGCTCGAAGTTCGGTTCAGTCACGGCTGCACCCGCCGATCGCTGCAACGACACAGACCGGTCAAGGTCCGGGCGTCCAGGTGGTGGCAATCGCCCATCCCGTCGTGCTCATCCCAAGAATGTCCACAGACCGGACAGGTCTCATCGTTGGTCATCGGGTCTCTCCGCCCTCGGGGATTGGGATAACCGACCACGACAACGTGGTTCGCTCCAGCGCCGCCGCATTGCGGTAGCCGTTCCGGACCTCGGCGACCGCCTTTCGCACTGCTCCGTCGGCGTCCCACGCAGGCAGGACCGGGGCGCTATCTCCGCGTCGATACCCGTACTCCAGGCCGATCACGTCGCTCTGGGGGACGACCAGGAACTGTTCGGTGATCATGTCCGCCACATGCTCGGCGTGGTCACCCTCGTGCATGAACTCCAACCCGGGGCAGCCCCTGCAGCCGATGCTGATGCGGCCGGTGAGCTGATGATCGGAGATGACGCGGGCGAGCTGGTCTCGGGTGCTCATTCGCCGGCCTCCTGCTCGGGCTCCCACAGGACGACGGCTGGCAGTTCCGGGTCCTGCCCGAAGTCGGTCGCGTACGCGTTACCGGTCAGCCACGCCGGGAACCAGGTCCGAGATTCGCTCAAGCCGTAGGGGTTCAGGCGGTGGAATTCCTCGTTGGCGTCCAGGATCACCGTGCCGTCCGGTAGTTCGTCCAGCTCCTCGTCGGTGGTGATCACCGGGCGCCCGTTGACGGCTGCCACGATGCGTTCCGCCCACTCGTCCGCCCAGATCGGCAGTTCGAAGGTGAGGGCGTCGAGGTTGCCGTCACCGTGGTCGACCCACAGGGCACGGTCGATTAGCCGGAGGGTCTCGCGGTCATTCGATCTGTTGTCGGTCATGCCCGCTCCGGTGGTTTGGTCAGGTCGTACACGTGCACCACGTCGAGCTGCCACTCTTCGTCGGTGAGGATTCGGTTGAGGTGTGTGCCGCAGGCGAACCATCGGGTGATGAACTCAAGGTCGCCGCGTATGTCGAAAGTTCCTTCGGCGCGGGCTACCGCCCATCGGGCGAACGCTTCGCACCGGTCGCATTTCGGGTAGTGCGGGTCCGGATCATCGACAGACGACCAAGCCCAGGAAGGCTTGCTGGTTGCGCTCATTCGCTGGGCCTTTCGGTGATGTCGAACTCTTCGAGGAGCCGCTCGGCGACGGGCCGCCAGTAGCGGAGGTTGAACTGAAACGTGGACTCGGCATCCCCGGCCCGCTTCAAGGCGTGCGACAAGCGATCCAGAAGCCACTCGGCAGACGAGTACTCGGCCAGCTCCCACCAGTCGGTGCCGGTGAGGTCGAACTCCCACACGCTGCCGTCGGGGGCGGTGTGACGTTCTCCGCGGCGTGGGAGGGCGGGGAACCCGAAGTGGTCGACGGCGAACCCGCGGTCCATGGTGCGGTACCACCCTGCGGGGTGCTGGGAGTGCGGGACGGGACCGCCCATGCGGCCGTCTGGCTTGCCCGTGGCGGGCCGAACGGTGGGGGTCTGGTGTCTCCGGACGTTTTGAGGACTCACAGCGCCTCACCGCCCTCAGACTCATCGCGGGCCGCGGCACGATCCCGGCACGCCGCCCACGAAAGGCACCGCCACTCCACCGCGCCGGTCTCCGGGTTGCTCACGCGGGTGAACTGCCGAGTGCCGGTGCGGCCGCAGCCGGCGCAGGTTCGGGTCTCGGTCACTGGTTGTCTCCTTGCTTGATGTCCCCATCCCTGGGAACAAGTTCGTCATAGGCGGGAAGGTCTTCCCGGATCACCTGCCGCAGCAGGTCGGCCGCCCGCCGCATCCACCGCCCCATCGAGGCGAAGTTGCCGTGGAACTCGGCGTGCAGCTCCTCATCCGCAACCCACGCCCCACACCTCGGGCAGGCGGTCGGAGTGGGATAGGGGTTTTCGGGCTCCAGATGGGCCGTAGACGGACCGGGAGGGGTTTGCGGTACCCGGATGATCCGCAAGGGCTTCGCGCTCATCTGCGGGCCTCTCTGTCGATTGCTGCTTGCGCCTTGGTCGACGGGATCGACTCGGCGCAGTCGTTGGTGGTGGTCGTCTTCGCCAGATGCGGTTTGCAGGCGAGGCACGGAATGGGCCGGCCTTCGTCGTCGGCGCCGATCCATCCGCGGCGGCATCGGGCATCCCGGCAAGGGCGGTCGGTGGGTTCGCCGTAGCGGTCCGGGCTCATCGCTTCACCGCTGCCATCGATGGGGGAATTGGATGCGGTCGGCTCGCGCGCGGTCGTGAGTTCCGTTCCCAAACCAGCCACGTCTCTTGGAATGGTTGTGGTTGGTAGGAATGGTGGGGGATCACCCATGATCCCCAGACTCGCCCAAAATGATCCCCAGACTTCTTCAAAATGATCCCCAGACTTTCTGCGGGCGCCAATGTCTGGGGCACACCAGTGATCCCTAGACATTGCCTGTGGATAACTTTCTGGGGATCATGGGTGATCTCCAGACTCGGTGCGTCAGCGATAAGTCCACGGATCATGAGTGATCCCCAGACATTCCGTCCTCGTCCGGCCCGAGCATCGGCAGATCGAGCAGATTCAACGGCATCGTCAACCGGTACTCGTCCGCCTTCTTCGCGTGCCGGTTGCCCTGCTTCACCCGCTGAATGAGCCCCATCGCCCGCAACTCCGACATGCCGCGCTTCACCGTCGGCTCCGACACGCACATCACCAACGCCAGCCGATCCACACCCGGCCGCACCCTGGTTCCGTCCCGGTCCGCGTACGTAGCCAGCATCACCGCGACATACTTGGTGCCCTTGGACATCCGGACCCGGCGGATGATGCGCTCCCATTCGAACCGGTCCACCGGAATCGGATCCGAGATATCCACGAGCGTGTCCTCCACCGAGGCCATGACGCCTGCCTTCCGCATCCCCGAGACCTCCCCGCATCATGAATCCCCGCCCAATTGCTCTGCGCCGCCGGTGATCAGGCGCAGCTTCGGCCGCGGCGGTGTCGCTTCACGCCCGCCCTCCATCGGTTCCCGACCAGAAGCCCACCGGTAGACCGTGTCCCAGTCCGCGTCGAAGTAGCGGCGCAGGACGCCGCCCGTGTTCGCTGGAGGGGACGGCTTCCCGTTCTCGACCCATTCCCGGATCCGTGCCTCTACGGGTCCGGCTAGGTGCTTATGCCGGGCGCAGTAGTGCACCCACCTGGAGTCACCCGTCAACGGATCGCGGTCGACCCGGCTGGTCGTACCGGCGTTGCCGCACGCGCCTTCTCGTCGCACCATCGGCGCCACGCAGCCGCGCCCCTTCGGTTTGATCGGCTCATACCGCGGGAGGTCATCGGCGATGACCTTCTTGGTCCAGTACCGCAGGTGGTAGTCGCTGTTTCCGTGCGTCAGGTGCGCGACTTCCCATGCCCAGTTCCGCAACTTCTTGCGTCCCTGCTCGTTGCGAGAGACGAGGAACTCGTCCAGGGCAAGGGTGAGCAGTAGCAGGTCGCCGGTCAGGTCGGGGTCGTTCAGCATCCGCCGGCGGCGTTCGTCGCGGTCCATGATCGCCTTCAGGTCGGTGCTCACCCCTCCTCTCCTTCCGGGTTGATGGCCAGCGCGTACTGATCACCGCACTCGGACGGGACGGTGGAGCCTTCGAGATGCGCGGCGATCCGGCGAGCGAGGAACTCGGCGACCGGGACAGCCACGGCATTGCCCACCTGCTTGAGGACCTCCGCTCGGTTCCCCACCCACTGATAGGAGTCCGGGAATCCCTGCGCCCGTGCGCGCTCGGTGTTGGTGAGCATCCGGTGGAACACGCCCTCGGCGGTGACGGTGGCGACCGCGTGATGGTTCCCGCCTGCGGTCACCGTGGCGAGCGGATGCCGGTCCGCCCGTCGGGGTTTGGCGTTGCGTCGGTACATCACCAGATGCGGCACACCCGGTTCGGTGATCTGCTCGATCTGCGGGGACACATACAGCCGCCGCGTGACTGGCCGGCCCGGATCTGGGTCGAGGATCGACGTAGCGGGAGGGGTTTGCACCGCGGGCAGTGACAGGTCTACGCCCCCGTCGCGGGTGAACACCCCGAACCAGCGGCGCCGCACCTGAGCCACCGCACCCGGTACCGCCGCGGCATCCAACACCACGGTCTGATGCCGGTACCCGAGGGCAGCGAGACCGTCCAGCCACCACCGGAACAAGCTCCAGCGGGTGAACTCCTCGACGTTCTCCACCACGATCGCCTCGTACTGGTGAACTTCCGCGGCGGCGATCACCGCGAACGCGGTGGCCCGGTCGATCGCGCCCGCGTCCTGCCGCAGCCGCTCCACCTCCGCGGGAGGCTGCTTGCGGCCGCCGGAGCGGGCGTGCCACACGCACGACGGGGAAGCCCACAGGGCGGTCGTGCGGGGGAAGGTGCGGAAGTCGGTCTCCGACAGGTTCGCTGTGAAGTGCTCGACGTCCGGGTGGTTCTTCTGGTGAGTCGCCACCGCGACGGGCCAGTGGTTGGCGCACGCCTTCACCTGTTGGCCGGCGCGGCGGATCCCCACGCTCGAACCGCCGCCGCCGGAGAACAGGTCGATCCAGTCGATCACTGTTCACCCCCATTCGGGGCGTAGAGGACAGTGACGCCAGCGCCACGGGTGTCGGCCAGAAGCTCGACGCTGGTCTGCGCGCGCACTCCGGTTGGCTTGAGCCACACGGGGGCGTCGCCGCGTTCTGCGGGTACTGCCTGGTGGGCGACCCCATAGGCGAGGACCAGGCTCATGATCGGCAGCGCGTCGAGTTCGGTTGGTTCGGTGATCACCCGAGCCTCGATATCGTCGGCGAGCTGGTCGCGGTCACTGGTCATCGCTGGACCTCTCGGTGATCAGGGCGGGGTTGAGTGTTGCGAGCAGCTGGCGACCCACGTACTCCGCGTATTGGGGAGGGATGGCCTCGGAAAGCTCGTTCATGGTCATGCGATGCGTGACGCCCATGACGGTCATGGCCAGCTGCTTCTTGTCGTAGCCAGGGAAGTCGCGGCCGCCGTTGCGCCAGAACTTCGTCGACCGGCACCGCACATGCCCGCCGTACACCCCGATCACGGGAAGCTCGTGCTTGCACCCCGAGGGGGGCAGAACGGGGAAGCTGGTCTCGAAGAGGCGGTGACGTTGAAGTTCGAAGCCGGCGTCGCCGAGGCCGAACATGGTCCCGCACAGCAGTACGGGGTCGATCATGTGTGCGCGGGCGCCGACGACGTTCTCGATCACGTACGGCCGACCGAGTTCTTTCAGGAGGTCACGGACTTCGCCGATCAGCTTCGGATGCTCACGGGCGTCGGGCATGTCCTTCATCGCCGAATACCCCTGGCAGGGAGGGGAGGCGTGGATGGCGTCGAACTCGTGGCCGCGGTCTCTGATGAACTCCAGGGCGTCGCCCTGATAGAAGGTGAACGGGTAGTTCGGTTGCGGCTCGATGTCCACACCAACGACTTCGAACCCCGCCGCGGCATACCCCACTGCTGCGCCGCCAGCCTTGCAGAAGGTGTCCAACAGGATGGGTTTCATGCCTCACCCCCGATCGGATCGACGCGTCCGTCATCCGTGAGCAGCACCCACCGGCCGCGGTACAGGAACCGGCACTCGGCGGGAGTCATCCACGGACGCAGATGCAGCCCTTCGGGTTCTGCGGCGTTCGGGTTGTGCTCAGCGAACCCATGGCATCCGCGAACACCGTCCCCACAAAGCGCGACGCAGTTGGAGGCCGACCACGGCCCTCCCTGCCCCCTCTTCCAGCGATGGTGTACCGACTGTGCGGGGGCTATACCGCAGCGCTCACACAGGCCACCGGAACGGGCGGCGAGCAACTCCCGGGTCCAGCTCTCGCCGGGGTTCTTCGGGCGCTTGGTTCGGGGCTGGTGCTTCGCCAACCGGCGCACCATGTCCGCGGCCAGGTTCTTGGCGGATGGATGGACGGTCATGCGCCACCGCCGTATCCGGCCAGCTTCATCGCCTCGACGGCCAGCTTCGCCCTGGTCTGCAATGACGAACGGGTCGACCTGCGCTCGTCGACCATGTCGGCTCCGTACCTGGCCTGGTTGTCAGCGAGGTCGTACTCCAGTTGCAGGTCGGTAGTCTCCTGGTCGACGTAAGCGTTCTTCATCTGGACCGTGCCGTCCGGGGCGTTGAACGTGGCCTTGGTCTTCGCGTCCCGCAGCTGCTTCCGTTTCAGGGCGAGGTCGTCGCGCCAGCGCTTCAAATCCAGGGCCGCCTGTCCACCGCTGGATTCCAGTTCGCGCAAGCCCTGCTCGATCTCGATCAGGTTGAACGGGTCCTCGATCACGACTCCACCTCCGCGCCGCCCGAACCGAGGTTCCACATCAACGACCGCACCTTGCGCCGCGCGTCGTCGACGTTCCCCTCCCGCAGCAGCAGGTCCACCTCCGCGAGGTGGGCCACCACGCGGCCGGCCGTCGAGTTCGCCAACGGGTCGGAGCCGATCAGGCGGCGAGCCTCACCGAGGCGTTCGTTCACCGCGCGCAGCGCGCGTTCCCGCGGTCGTTTGCGCTCCTCCACCTCCCGCTTGGCGTCGAGGTAAGACTGCGGAGTGAGTTCCCCCGGCGCAGGACGATCGGGATGCGACTTCAGGGTGGCGTTGGCGAGGGCGTTCTGCTGGATGATCGACTGCTGAATGCTGACGAGCATCTGCAACCAGCGGACCCGGTTTTCCTTGCGACGCAGGATCGCGTACTGCGGTCCGATGCCCTTGGGGTCACGGAGGTCGGCGTTCACCAGGCGCTCGAAGTTGCGGTCGTCATGCCACCGCACATCTACAGCAGGCCATTCCTGGGCAGCCTGAAATGTGGGCTGTCCGGGCTGTACGGCGGTCATTCCTCACCCCCGTTGCGGTAGTGCTCAACCAGGGCGCGGATGGCTTTGACATCGGTCGACGCGCCCAACTGGCCGTGGCCGTTCTTCGCGAAGCGCGCCTTCGCCTTGTTGGGGCTGATTCCGCGCGCGGAGATGGCGGCGTTCAGGTCGCGGCGGGCCCGCAGAATCGGGTCCTCGTCCACCGGCGCCTCGGCTTGCTCCTCGGACTCGATGTGCAGATCGCCCTTGTGCCACAGATCCAGGGCGACACCGAAGCGCATGGCGGCGTTACGGATCGCGTCTCCGATGGCTTCCTTCACGGCGTCGCCGCCGCGCTTGCCCTGGGCATCTCCGTACCCGAGTCGAGTCAGGCCGGCGATGGTCAGGCGAATCCACAGGCCGCCGTTGTTGTCGAGGACCGGAAGGCCGTTCTGGTCGACGCCGACCGGCTCCCAGTTCCACAGCGGGTCCACATCGAGCAGGCGGTCGGTGACCGCGGCGTGGCCGACGTAGTCGACGTGCATCGCGGGCAGGCCGTGGAAGCCCTTGCAGACCCCGCACTTCCCCTTCTGTGCATCCTTCGAGTACGGCTTGGGAAGCAGGCCGATCTGGTGCTTCTCGAACTTCTCACGCAGCTTCGCCAGGGTCTCGAGCTGCGCTCTCAAGTCGATCCCGACAGTCGTTTCGACGTCGGGCATGACGATCGGATTCATGCGAGCAGGGCCTCCCATTCGCGGATCGCCCATGCGGGCATGGTGATCGGGTTGATGTCGGTGCCGTAGCCCGGCCAGTGGTCGGCCGCGACGCATTCGGCGTAGATGTCGATGGCCTTGCGCACGAGCTGCTCGGCGAGCGCGAGGTCGCCCGGCTGGTGCTCGTTCACCGTGAGCCGGTACGGCGGTTCCTTCTCCTGCGCGATCCACAGCGACCGGGAGACTTGGTAGCCGAGCAGCCGCAGAACGATGCGGTAGAAGGCGTCCTGGATCGGGTAGCGGAACTTCGCCGACGACGACGCGAACACCGCGGGCGCCGCGTCCGCGGACGTCGTCTTGTAGTCCACGAACAGGTACTCCTGCGGGGACTCCTCCCGCAGGTAGTCGAAGCGGGCGCGCAGCATCGTCCACGTCTCCTCGTCGAGGGCGTAGGCGGACACCTCCGGCTTCCCGCCGACCAGGAGTTCGGACACGACCGGATGCCGGCGCGCCGTGGCGACCATCTCCTCGACCTGGCGCAGGGTCGCCGACAGCAGCGGAACCTTCCCCTCGGCGTAGGCGGCCTTCCGTTCCTCCTGCGCCGCCTTCGTCTTCCAGTCCCTGGCCTCGATCTCGACGACCTCCGCGCCGGTTCCGAGCAGCAGGGCATGGGCGGCGAGTCCGAAGTCGTAGTGCTCGGAGCGTCCGCTGCCGTTCTCACGCTGGTACTTGAACAGCTCGGGCCCGCCGGGACGAAGCAGTGTTCGGGCGCCAGAACTCGACAGGCTTTCGGTGTCGGCGTGGTAGATCGCCTCGGGCAGGTCGTAGTACAGGTCCGGGGTGGTGGGCGGCTGATCAAAGCTCACGGTCGTCCACCTCCCCGCCACCGCAGTGGACGCAGCCAGCGCCACGGCAGAACGGGCAGTCGTGGGTACTCACATGCCCTCCTTGATGAATTGGGCGATCTCCTCACGCGCGGACGCGGAGAAGGACGCGACGAAGCCGTACTCGATGACCTCGCCCGCCTGATTGATTCCGTGCAGGCCGAAGCGGATCCGGCCGGACGGGTCCTGCTCGATGTCCAAGCGGGACAGGCCGTCCTTCCAGGTGCGGATGCTCATGCCGACCTCCGAACGCGCCCGCGGGCGACCGCTTCAGCACGGGCGGTCAACGCGGACGCCGGACCGTCGATGTCGACCCACACCGCCAGGCACATCAGCAACTGCGCCATCCGCTGCGGATCCCGTACACACCGGTCGGCGAGTTCGGCGAACGTCACAGCGGGCTCGACATCACGCACCTGCTCGCACAGGGCGATTGCGCCGTCGGCGAGCTTGTCGTAGTCGACATACGGGCCGTAGCGCTTCATGCGCTCACCTCGAGCTGCACCGAGAACACCTTCTCGGCGTCCTCCTTGCGGATCGTCTGCCGCGGCTTCCCGCGGCGCCCATACAGCAGGCCGCTCACAACCCCAGCCGTAAGCCCCGTGATGGCGATCAGTTCGTCGTAGCGCATCACCTCGGCCAGCGCCTTCAGGTGCTCGCTCGCCGGCCCGGCCGGGATGCGTTCGCAAGCGCTGCGGGAGCGCACGTAGTGGCGCGGCTTCGGCGCCTGGGCGACATCGCCGTCCAGCCATGCCTTCAGTGCGTCGCGTTCCTTTTTCTCGCCGCACCGGAAACCGGCGACGATGGCCCAGCGTTCGTCACGCTTGATCGCGTCCTCCGCGCAGTCCCGCCGCACCGGGCAGGCGTGGCAGATGTCCACCGCGGTCTTGGCCTTGTTGCTGCGCTCCGGGAACCACAGCTCGGAGGAGTACGCGCGGCAGGACGCCTTCTTCCGCCATTCGTTGTCGCTCACCGCGCCTCCTTGAGCGCGGCGCGGCGGTGCTGGGCGTAGTCGCGAACGCACAGGCCGAGTCCCCCGTAGCGGACGTCACCGGGCTGCGCCGACTCACGCGACACCATCTGCACCCCACACTTGCGGCAGATGCCGGGGTTTCGGATCAGGTTTCCGGGCACATGCTTCGGCCGCTTCTGCTTCTTCACGGGGTGATCGCGCAGGCCGAGCATGTCCAGGAACGTCCGCAACTCGTCGGCGTTCTCGGCGTAGTGGGCTGCGGTGCGCCGCGCTTTCGCCTGCTCCTCCGGGTTGTCGGGCTTCAGCTCCCCGACACCGCCGCGGAAGTTCACAATTAGCTGATTGGTGTCGGTCACGGCCTCTCCTCTCGGCATGACGGGCAGACCATGTAGCCGGGGCGAGCGAGCATCGCCGTGGCCTTGGTGGTGAAGTCCTCCCCGCAGCGGACGCACACCGCCACAGCTGCGATGAGGTCGCCGCGGCGGACGTTCTCGTCCCGCCGGCGGTCGGTAGCGCAGTCGGCACACGCACAAGTCCGCGTGCCGTGGCTGGAGGCGGTCACGTCCCGGTAGGACTTGCCGCGCAGGAGGTTGTAGATCGCGTCCAGGCTGCGGTCGTACTTCCGGGCGATCTCGGCGACGGGATACCGGTCGGCGTGCAGACGCTGTATCTCGCGGACAGCGTCGTCCGAAAGCAGGGGTTTGCGGGCCATCAGTACGCCTCCACTTCGTCGGCGTACTGCCAATCCCTGTACCGGTCGGGGTCGTAGGGCACCTCTTCGCCGTCGTCCTCGGCGGGGGCGCCGGAGTAGTCCCTGCCCTGCCCGAGCCAGATGCACGCCAGGATGCCGGCGATGAACCCCGCGGCGATCAACTCCCATGCGTAGGCGAGCAGGTCATGCCAGAACGCGATCACAACTCCTCCTCCGCGGCTCGCTCGAACTTCTCGGCGTGGCAGTGGGAGCACAGGCAGCTGGGGGCGTGGGGGATCACCCGCATCTGGAAACCCGTGCGCTCCTGGGTGGACTCGACCCGCTCGAACCACTTCTCACGCATCGTCACCACTCCTCCAGGGCTTCGATGGCGGTGTCGAGCAGCGGAAGGGAGCGGCGGGCACCGAACCAGCCAGCGGCCTCCATGGCGAAGGCCAACTCGTGCATGTCGACTTCCTCGGTGTCGGCGATCTTGGCCCGCTCGGCGGCTGCCTCGTAGGGGTGGAACCAGGGCTCACGCGCTGACATTGGGCACCTCCCCGGCGGTATCAGGGATGCGCCCCGTGGCCGTGGCGTAGTTCCACGTCCAGTGGTCGCCCTGCCACTCGGGGACGATGTGCCCGCCGCGCAGTGCCGTCCGGTCACCGGAGAACGCATCGATACCGTCATCGGCATCCATCCACTCCACGAACATGCAGCGGCCGTAATCGACCGGCTCGTGCCCGGATTCGCGGCACTCGGCAGTGGACTCGCAGCCCATGGCCGTGGGGCAGGTCAAGCGGCAGAACGGCTCCCCGACGCGGGCGTAGCAGTTGAACACCGCCGACACCCCGAATGGGCCGATCTCGAAGCGAACCGTGTGCGCCGGTATCTCGCGCGCGGTCATCGCTGCACCTGCGCTTCCAGCTCAGCGACACGGGCGCGCAATTCGTTGCGTTCGCCAACCAACTCCTCGCACCGGACGTGCAGGTCGCGGTACTCGCGGCGCAGGAACGCAATCCGCTTCTCCGCCTGGCGCAGGCGCTCACCCAGGTCGGCGACGTTCTCCCACACGGCCTGCCAGTCCCCGTCGCCTTTCTCGTTGATCACGTCGTGCATGCCGGTGGCGTCGAGGGCGGTCTGGTTGAGCGCCTTGATGTACTCGCCGACGTCCTTCCCTGCGGCACGGAGGCGGGCGACCTCATGCTCCAGCTCGGCAATCCGAGCAGTGTCGTTCAGGCTCATCGGGTCTCCCCCTCGTCGTTTCGGTCTTCCCAATCGGGCTTGGCGTCGGCGTAGTGCCACTCCGGCCAGTCGTGGCCGTCGGGCACGATCACGCGCTGGAACTCGGCCAGCGACATGGGCTGTGTGGTCTCCAGCTCCGACTCGCGGCGGCGGAACGGGTTGTGCAGGCGGCTCATGCGACACCCGCTTCCGGCCAGCCGATCAGCAGGGCCCGCAGATCCCAGCCGATCTCGTACTCCCGCGTCCCCGGACGGTTCTCCCGCATCAACATCTCCACGTAGCGGGGACGGTCAGCGTCGGCCAGGAGAGCGAAGGTGCGGCCGATCTCGAACGACGTCGAGGACTCCGGGGCAACCAGTAGGCCACCGACGTAGCGGAGGATCTGGTTCGTCCAGTCCGTGTACTCCAGCGGGGTCACGACTTCACCGCCTCAAGATCGGCGCGGATCGCTTCCTGCACCATGCGAATCGCGTCAACCACATCAGAGTCGGCGATCGAGTCGTCGCCCTTGTTGTGCCGGATGTGCAGGAAGATGTCCGCAGCATCGGACGTGTAGGGCAGGTTGGTGTTCCAGTCCTCCTCGACGGCGAAGCCGATGCCGATGGTGAAGAACTTCGGGAAGCCGAGGATGGCCTGGGTATCGCTCAGACGGACGCGGTAGGCCCAGTAGTCCTCATCGAGGGGCGGGGTGATCGCGACACCGGCAGAGACGATGCCCTCGTCGCGCTGGCTGCGGCGTTCGAGCTTCAGTTCGGTCATGCCGTCACCGCCGACCCGAACAGCAGGGACAGCAGGTGCGCGGCGAGAGCGAACTCCCGCGTGTTCACCGGGTCCTCGGTGTAGATCTCGAACAGCAACGTCAGCAGGGCGTCGTCGTCACGCATCGCGGCGACAACCTCGGCCATGCGGTGATCAGCGGAATCGGGTGGGGTGGCCAGGAGTTGGGTCACATACGCCTCGTAGGCGGCGGAGTGCTTGACCATTGCGGTAGACTTTCTTCTCGTTGTGTTGGATTGAATGGCCGTCGAGATGTCACCTCGGCGGCCATGTCCTTGTTCAAGGGACGTGGGAGGCACCCTCGGCGCCGGGGTTGACGTCACGTGACGCCGAGGGTGCAGCCTCACTACGCAGCGGGTCAGGCTGTGGTGAGGAATCCGAGGGATTCAGGGCATCGGCGGCGATGCAGTAGCTGCACCACCGCTTCCGGTCGTCGCCGAACTCATCAGGGCAGGCCACTGCCGGATCGCCGTTCGAGCACGGGTTGTCAGCGATCAACAGAAGCGCATCCCGCCATCGGCTGGCCGTCTCCCACTCGACCGGAGCGTGCGTGCTGACTCCATCGCCTTCGGGCGTGTCCCGGCGGGGCGCGGCCGAGGGGCCAGCCGCGTCCGCACCGCCGGGACGCCCAACCTCGGCAGCAGGCGGGGGGGTTACCGCGCCGAGGGAGTTTGACTGCCGCTTGCCCCACCACCACGCGAAGGCGAAGACGAAAGCGAACGCGGCAACGTTGATCGCGGTCAGGACCCACGGGTTGCTCACTTCCGCCTCCCCCGAGTAGCGGCGCGCACAGCGTGATCCACCGACACCAGGACAGGAGTGGCGAGGATGGAACCGATGCAGACGATGACGAAGGCGGTCACAGGGCACCGCCCTTGAGCCCGGTCAGGGTGATGGCACCGCCGTAGTTGCCGAAGTAGACGCCCACGGCCTTCCGAGCCACGTCCTTGTCGCGCGTAAACCAGACCGGCTGGAGTTTCTCGTCCCAGAAGACGGTCAACGGCTGACGGGGGCGGTGCGGGCGACGCACCTTCATGCGGGGGAAGAAGGTACGGACGCGGGGCTTCTGGCCGCTGCTCATGCCGCACCCGCTTCCCGAGATTCGGCGCGGCGCAGCATGGACTGCGCGTGCTCCAGCTGGTTCCGCAACTCGACGTACCGCTGCAACCGGGAGTCCTCCCGAGCCTGGATACGCCGAGTGCGCTTGACGCCGAGGGCCACGCCACCGGCCGCCGCGCGGTCGTTGATCAGCGGCTCCGTCAATGGCGCCATCTGGGCTTCGAGTGCAGCGATCCGCTCGCGCCAGTACGACGCGGGGCGGTAGCGCCGAGGCTGCGGCTTCGGCTTGTCCGGCTTCTGCTCCGGCTCAGGCAGATCCACCATCGCTTCGTCGCCGTCGAGGACGAACCACTCCAGCAGCGGAGGGAAGCGGAGGTTCGGGCTCTTCTGCCCAGCCAGCCACTCGTCGGCGCGCTGCTGAAGGACGACCATGTACTCGTCGAGGGTGACGCGGTGAGTCAGGTCGGTCATGACGCCACCACCTGCATGTTCAGGCGGCGGCGGATGAAATCCACACCCGACGGCCGAACCCGCGTCGTGTACGACACACCCTCGCTACCGTCCGACCGCTCGAAATGCGTAGCCTTCACCACGAAGTGCTGCATGAACCGCTGGTACGGGGTGTTCTTCATCGACCCCTTCGCGATGAACACGCCCCGTTCGCGCAGCTCGGCGAACAGCTTGTTCTGCGAGGTGCCCAACATGCGGGCCACGGTGCCGACGAGGTAGGTGCCGTCGGCTTCCATGAACTGCTCGTAGGCTTCGACCTTCGGGGCGTCGGCCTCGACCTTCGCCTCCAGCTGCTCAGTCTTCGCGGTCAGTTCAGCGACGCGGCGGGTGGAGACTTCGAGCGCACGGTGGATCAGCTCGTCATCGGTCAGCGCGGGGGCGGTCGAGTACGAACCGGTCTTGCGGATCGCGGGGAGGACTTCGCCGTAGACCCACGACTGGAACCGTTCGACCGAAGCCCGGATGGACTCGTCGGCGATGCGAGCCGCCTGCCGCTGGCCGAGGGCGCGATAGAACCCGGCCTCCGTCAAGTAACCCACCTGCTGCTCGCCGCCAGGGGTCCGGACCAGATCGGACCCCTTCTCCCCCAGTGGGATCGAGCGCAACAGGTCGTACGCCTCCCGAAACCCCAGGGATCGCGCCAGGCTCGGCGCGAGCACGCGGAACCCGTCGGTTTCGTGGGGGCGGATTTCCAACTGAAACTCGCCGTTGGTGAACGGCATCAGGTCGGCGCTCATGCCGCCGCTCCCTTCTGTGCGGCAGCGGCCCGATCGCAGTCGGAACGCTCGAAGGCGACCAGCATCTGAACGGCCGGAGCCATCGAGCCCTGGGGGAAGTGCTTCATCTGCTCGTCGATCCACGCCTGCATAGCGGGGTCGACGGCGGGACGAGGTTTGCTCACGACGCCTCCGCTTCCGAGTCGTCCGAAGGTATGAGATCCTTTGGGTCGCACTGAATGGCTTCAGCGACAGCCTCGATTTGCGCCGTGTCCCAAGGGGCTAAGCCCCGCACGCGCCTGTTGAGCGTCGAGAGAGGAATCCCGGTGATCTCAGAGAGCGATCGGACCGATAGGCCGGACGCTGCGATTGCGCTTCGGAGGCCGGTCGCTACTCGCTGAGACCAGCCGGGCTGATGTGCCATATGAATCACGATACGCTCATTTGGCACATTCGCAAGGGTGCTGCGCGCAATGTTGCGTTGTGTTGCTGCTAGGACACCCTTACCGCCGCTGGAAGTCGCCTCTTTTCCATTTGGCACACCCTGTCCTACTCTCAACGGGTGGCTACGAACCCTCGCGGCGTCGGAGAACTAACTCTGATGGTCGCTACCGAAGTGCGCGTACAGCGCGCGGCGAAGAAGCTCGACCAAAAGAAGCTCGCTGATCTGGCCGGCATCCCTCGGCCGACTCTGAGCAGGATGGAGCGAGGGCTCGTCGCGATTGACATGGAGCAGCTCGACAGGCTCGCTCATGCGTTCGGGATGACCCCGGAAGCGTTCATGGCATCAGCTCGGCGCACCGCCGAGGCGCAGAAGCAGCGTGACGCGATCTACCTGCAGGACGGCTCGGTAAATCCGGCCATCGCCAACACAGTGCCGCCCTCGGACGAGCACATGGAAGAACTCCGGCGGCGGAACCGGTCCTCGTAGTTGCGGTGGACTCTCACATCAGTCGCCCAGCCGACTTCGGAGTTGTACCTCCAGCCAGACAGCGCGGCCCGTCCCCTGCAGCAGACCCGCGTCGCCATCATCAAGAGAAATTGCTTCTCGTCATCGTGGACACCTTCCCTTGGCACAGCTTCCACCGGCCTCCCGTGCACGTGCACGACGACCGAGCCGACGATCGCCCAGTCGCCTTGAACGGCAACTGTTCCGCACGGCGGGGAAATCTCGATACCGATCAGCCGAGCGAGATCCTCCGGGGCCGAACCTAGCTCAGGTTCCATGCTGGTCATAGGGTTCCCCCCGATAACGAGCCTGCCTCATCCGCGTTCACGTCGTCACCCCTCAGCTACCAGGCCCCGCCCTGATCGTTCACTTGTCAACTGTGCATCAGATCATAGTGAGCGCTGGTCGTGACGCCTATAGGTTTCAAGGTCAATCCCTCAAGCATTTTCATGCGATAACAAGAGAGATCATGAGTTAACTTCCAGCACACATGGGGGTTTTCCCCACCATCGCATGGAGATGGCTACACCTAGCGCTAGCAATGGCCACGATATGACGCTATTCAGCCAAAAGGGATTCATACAGATGTCATGCGCAGTTTACTGATTGTGCTGCAGCAGCAAATAATCCGGAAAATCCGAATTGTTACCGTGTCGTGAGTAACGCCATGCATCTCATGGGGCAGCGAACAGCGGGCGCACCTCTACCCCAATCTCACTGTGCACGCCCCGACTGCCGACACGGTTAATCCTGACTGCGATCGATCGCCTTATGACATCACGCTTCTCGCGAAGATCCCGCCGCGCCCAGACACTGCGCGCGTTCGGCCCGACACTCTCGGCGACCAGGGGGTCTGCCGCTGCGGCCACTGCGTCGATACGACCTTGCGCTTCGCGGATCTGTCGCTCCAACTCCTCGACGTACGTAGAGACCGCCGTAGCCGACATCCGGGTCCGCGCCGCGTCTTTGACGTACGCCTCGATGTCGGCGCGCAGCTGGACGATCGTCGCCAGCTCGTCTTCGACCGAAATCTCGTCCTTCGTGGCGGACGCAGCGAACAACGCCAGCGTGTCCGGCCGTTCGAACAGCTGCATCAACAGCTCCTCCACATGCCCGTCGACACGCTCGATCGCACGGCTCAAATGCCACTGCGGGCAGCAGTAATACGGCTTGGTCTTCGGCCCGCCCGGCGAGGGCGTCTTAGCCTGCATGTGCGTCTGGCAGACACCGCATCGAGCGATGAAGCTCAGCAGATGAACAGGTTCCGTACTCCGTGACGTAACGCGCTGCGGGTGCATCAGTGCGCTACGCAGCCGCTTGTGCTGGTCCGGCGTGATGATGGGCTCCCAGGTTCCGGGGCCCGATATCTTGCCGTAGTAGGTGCGCATCCCCGCATACGTGGGGTTGATCAGCAACCGCCGTAGGGATCGGGCGTCGAATGTCCCCTTTCCCTTGGCTGCTGCCCATCGCGGCGCGAGATCAGCGCTGACAGACCTCAGCGACTCGTGATCGAGCACACGCTGAGCGGCGAGCCGAATGATCTCCGCCTGTGCCGGGATCGGCTCACGGTTGATCGCCTTACCCGTCTCTTCGTCGCGGATGATCCGATATCCCGCAGGCAGCTTGCCGTGTGGCTTGCCTTCCTCGAGCGCCTCCTGCACGCCGCGGTTGACGTTTTCGCTGATGTCGTCGGACTGCTCCTCGGCGCGCAGCGCGTCAGCGTTCGCCGCTCGCCGGTCGGCCGCCTTGGACAGGTCGTAGGTGCGGTTGCCGTACCGCCACAGCGTTCCTGTCTCGATGCACAGGCGCCTCAGTGGAACGTAGTCGTCGAGGTCCCTTGCGGCACGGTTGTTCGCGAACGTCCACAGCATCTCCGCCTTGCCAGCGCTGATGAAGTCCTTCGTCTCAATGAAGCCAGGCCGCTCCTGAACCCTGCGGTAGCGGCTGGCGGAAAGCTTGTCGCTGAACACGGCCACGACTACCACGCCTATGCTGGCAAGGTCGCGACGCCCCACCTTCTCCTGGTCCTTGACCGACTTCTCGCCAGGCTTCGACACTCGCGCGTAGATGACAGCGCGCAGCTGAGCAGCGGTCTCGAGGCGAGCCCTCTTCGCCGCACGTACACGTTCGGTCACGCAGGAAATATACCCCGCTATTGACACATATCTAGCGTGACGGGCCCCGGGTAGTCGCCCGGCTCGTCGAAGGTGGGGTCGGTCAGCCAGGTGCGGCCCGCGTAGCGGAACCGCAGGGTCGGTCCGCCGATGTGCAGGATTTCCAGGCCGGTGCGTTCGATCGTGTCGCTCATGTCGTTGATCTTGTCCCGCAGGCAGCGGTGACAACAGTGGCCCGCGAGCCGCTTACCGTTAAGATCGGGCCATGCACACCGTGGCCGTGTTGGCGTTCGACGGGATCAGCCCGTTTCATCTTTCCGTCCCCAGCCTCGTCTTCGGCCGGGTCGGCGTCGAGGGGCCCGCGCCCTATCGCGTGGACGTGTGCGCCCGACAGCCCGGAAGCCTGAGCACACCAGCGGGTTTCGACATCCACGTCCAGCACGGCCTGGAGACGCTGACCCGCGCCGACACCGTCGTGATTCCGAGCTGGCGTTCCGGCGAACCGTTGCCCGCCGACCTGCGCGGCGCCCTGCGAACCGCCCACGCGGGCGGCGCCCGGATCGTCGGCCTGTGCCTCGGGTCGTGGGCGGTGGCCGCGAGCGGGCTGGCCGACGGCCGGGAAGTCACCACACACTGGGCCTCCGCCGCCGAACTGGCCCGCGCGTTCCCCGCGGTCCGGGTCCGCGCCGACACGCTGTGGTCGGATCTGGGCGACGTCGTGACCTCGGCAGGCGTGGCCGCGGCGCTGGACTGCTGCCTGCACTTGGTCCGCCGGGATCTCGGCAGCAAAGCGGCCACCGAACTGGCCAGGGCGTTGGTCACCGCTCCACACCGCAGCGGCTCACAGGCGCAGTACATTCCCGTCGCGGTGCCCGAGGCCGCCGACGACGATCCGATCGAGCGGGCGATGGTCTGGGCACGGACGCATCTCGGCGATTCGGTCGACCTGGACGGCTGGGCCCGCGTCGCGCTGATGTCGCGGCGCACCTTCACCCGCCGGTTCCGCGATCGCACCGGCACCAGCCCCCAGCAGTGGCTGCTGCTCCAGCGCACCGATCGGGCGCGGCTGCTGCTGGAATCCACCACCGACACGGTGGAACGCATCGCGGTCGACACCGGCTTCGGCACGGCGATGAGCCTGCGCCACCACTTCCACCGCATCCTCGGCACCAGCCCGGCCGCACACCGCGCCAGCTTCCAAGGGCAGAACTGACCGGAGATCCCGCGGGCGCGGGCCGTGGGCGGACCGGACAGCGGGGGCGGCTAAGTTCGTGACCATGCGGATTCAGCTGGGCGAACATGCGCCGGAGATCGAGGACAGCGCGTGGATCGCGCCGAACGCCACCGTGATCGGCCGGGTGCGGCTCGGCGCCGAGGTCAGCGTCTGGTACAGCGCCGTGCTGCGCGGCGACCTGGAGACGATCGAGGTCGGCGCGCGCAGCAATATCCAGGACGGATGCGTACTGCACGCCGATCCGGGTTTCCCGCTCACCGTCGGCACGGGGGTCTCGGTGGGACACAACGCGATCCTGCACGGGTGCACGATCGGCGACGACGTGCTGGTCGGCATGGGCGCCACCATCCTCAACGGAGCCGTCGTCGGGCCGGGCAGCCTGATCGCGGCCAACGCGCTGATCCCGGAAGGCGCGCAGATTCCGCCCGGCTCACTCGTGGCGGGCGTGCCGGGCAAGGTGCGCCGGGAGCTGCGCGCCGAGGAGCAAGATCGCATTCGCCTGAATGCGTCTGTCTACCTAGCAAATACGGCTCAACATCGCACGGCGAATGAGGTGTGAAACACGACACATCGCTCGAGGGTCCAGTACGGTTCGCTGATAGCATTCAGCCAGCGTGCCCGGCGACCCGGGCTCTCCTGTCGACACGGTTGTCGTGCGACTTGTAGCGCAGTGGGGAACCCACCCGGGTCGGTGGGTGGGTGAGCGTGCAGGCAGGAGGTATCACGGTGTCGTACGTGCAGTCGGGTGTGCACGGGCCCAAGGGCCGGATCAGCGTCGCCGACATCGCGGCCCAGCCCGGTGGAGTGGAGGCACTCCAACGCCGGGTTCATGAGTTGCGTTCCCGCGGTGTGAATTTCGCCGCGAATGCGATCGAGAAGGAAATGGCCGAGCTGGATCTGCCGCGCCAATGACTTCGACGCTACGGTCACCGCGGTCGGTTACGCCGCGGTGACCGTGGCGAGTCCGGCCGTGGTGTGCTGATCCAGCGCCATCAACGCGGCACGTATCCGTACCGGTTGCCAACCACCGTCCAGTCGCCGCAGGCGCACCGCCCCTTCCGTGCGATGCCGGGCCAGGTCCCGTGACATGGTCTTCGCGGTCGCCAGGTCGTCCGGATGGATCTGCGGCCTCGGCTGCCCTGGCAGGTCCTCCCAGGCGATCTCCGGCATCGGCGGCCCGATCCACCGGATCAGCCGCAACGTGCGCAGGTTGACGATCGCGCGGTACTCACCTGGTTCGGTGGCGGCTTCCAGCACCGCGTACTCCAGAATCGTCGGCGGCGGGGCGGCGGAGACGGCGGTGGCCGCGCCGATGTCCTGCGTCACGCCGCGCAGCAGCACGTGACGTTCGCCCGCGTCATCGAGCTCGGTCACGATCCGGCAGGCGAAATGCCCGGCCCGCAGAGCGCCGTCGTCACGCCGGATGGTCCAGACCGCCTGATGCTCGGTGCCCGGCGCGGAGTTGACGATCTTGGCCAGCGCCTCGCTCTCGTCGCGGTTGGTGACCAGCCGGGTGAACGCGCCCGCGATGGCCAGCTCGGCGGCCCGATCCTGCGGCGCGACGCCGTACAGGTCCAGCAGGTCGATGCTGCGCACCGAACGATTGGTCGTCAGATCGAAGTGCCAGGCGCCCATCGGGTCGGCCGCCGCGACCACCTCCTGCCGCGGACCCACCCACAGTCGCACGGCATGCGTCTTGCGCGGCGCGATCAGCAGCGGCTCGGCCCGCACCGTGCGCCGCCCGTCGCCCGAGACCCACGCGACCGGCACGCCGGTGGCGCACGCCTGCCGCATCGCGGTCTCGGCGTCGGCCAGCGACGCCGGATTGCGCACGATGTTGGTCAGCGGTACGAACGATTTCGGCGCCGACCCCACCGCGATCACTCGCCCCGGAGCACCCGAAAAACACTCGAGCAGGATCCATTTCGTCACCGCGAAAGCCCCCGCGCGCCGTCACCGGCGCGGCGCGGAGCGTCGACCAACCCCCATAACGTGAGATATGTTCTACCAGTTGTCATTTCGATAATTCCGTCCCTGACCGCGGAACCCTGCGTGCGGTCTCAGGAACGGAATACCATGTCCAGCACCTTCTCGTGGCAGGACCCGGCGATCCGTGTGACCAGGTCCACAACGACGGCGTCCAGTCCGACCAGAACCTTCGCCTCGCCGCGCGCGGCGCCGCGCAGAATGGTCCGCGCCGCGGCGGCCGGGCTGGTCCGCGCCACGTGCCCTTCGAATCGGCGCACCACCTGCCCCGCGTCGACCCCCGGCGCGAGGCTGGCCGACCGGGCGATCCCGGTGAGCACACCGCCGGGATAGACCCCGGTGACCCGCACCGAGCCGCCCGCCGCCCGCATGTCCTGGCGCAGTGAATCGGTGAAGCCCCGCACGGCGAACTTCGCCGCGTTGTACGGCGCGTGCCGCGCCACGGCCACCAGCCCGAAGGCCGAGGACATGTTCACCACGTGCGCGCGATCGGCGGACAGCAGATGCGGCAGGAACGCCTTGGTCGCGTTGACCACGCCCCAGAAGTCGACGGCCATGACCTCTTCGAAATCGCTGAACGGCGACTCCAGCACGCCGCCGACGTGCAGGATTCCCGCGTTGTTGAACAGCGCCTCGACCCGCCCGTACCGCGCGACGGTGCGCTCCGCGTACGCGAACACGGCCGCGCGGTCGGTGACGTCCACCGTGCTCACGTCGGGCTCCCGGCCCACGGCGGCGCACAACCGCGCGGTCTCGGCGACGGCCTCCGCCGATTTGTCCGACAGTGCCAACCACGCCCCCGCACCGGCCAATGCCACCGCCAATTCCCGGCCGATACCCGCGCCCGCGCCGGTGACCGCCACTACGCGATCCGCGAAATACCCCACCGCTCAACCCCTTTCCGCACCGGCCGAGGAGCGGCCGGACGTCATCCACAGGCTAGCCAGTCGGATCTGGACGCGCGACCTGCTCGACCGGATCGCGAGGTCGGGCAATGCCAGGTCACGCTGCGCCCACCCAATGAAATAATGGACGTTCCCGTCCGCACCCGTCGCGAGGCCGCGCCCACCGGCCACGGCCCGGCCACCGCGCCGAACCCACTGGAGATCCGATGCCAACCATCTCGCCCATGCTGCAGCGCATCCTCGAGAAGCCGGTCGCCGACGGCGAAAAGCTCCTGGAAAGCGCGCTCTCGGCCTTCCTGGATTTCGGCATCAAGCGGACCAGCATGGGCGAGATCGCCCGCCGCGCCGGCATCAGCCCGGCCACGCTGTACCGGCGCTACGAATCGAAGAACGATCTGGTCGAGGCGGTCAGCGTCCGGGAGGCGCAGCGCTTCGTCGCCTCGATCGAGAAGCAGGTGCACACCGTCTCCGGCAACGACGATCAGCTGGTCGAGATCTTCGTGGCGTTCATCGGCGCCATCGCGGGCAACGAGCTGCTGCGCAGGCTCCTGCGCACCGAGCCCGACCTGATCCTGCCCCGGCTGACCACCGAGGCGGGGCCGATCCTCGCCGTCGGCCGCGACTATCTGGCCGAAAAGCTGCGCGAGTTACGGAATGCCGGTGGCACGCACGACTTCGACGCCGATCTGGTCGCCGAGATCATGGCCCGGCTGGCGCTGTCGCTGGCCCTGACGCCCGACGGCCTGATCCCGGTCAGCGATCGCGACGCCGCGCGGGAGTTCGCCCGCCGCACCCTGTTGCCGATGGTCGGCGTCCGGGTCAGCGCGTAAACCGACGCCGAAGGCGGCGGCCACCCGCTCGTTCAGTTCGGCGCGCGCCGCCGCATCCGGCGTCCGGCCCTCGGCGAACTCCCGCACCAGGTCGATCACGTCCGCCGACCGGGCGGCCGCCGGGTCCGGCACCGGCAGCCGCGATACGTACTGGGTGATCCAACGCCGTCGGCCCGAGTACAACCGGTTGCCGCAGACCACGTCGTAGAACCGCAACCCCAGCGCGGAATTGGCCACACCCATCAGCAGATATGCCAGGCGCGTCGCCTCCGCGGGCGCACCGGCCAGATCGGGCAGCGAGATCCAATAGCAGTCGCCGTTGACCACCGCGCCCGAACTGTCCAGCGCGAAGCGCGGGCGGTCGCTGATATCGGGGAAGACCAGTTTCGGCTCACGCCACAGATGCGGACGCTGCGGAACCCAGATCTCGTACCAGGCGCGACCGCTCTCGGCGACATAGCGGCGCCCGGCCAGCGTCTCCTGATGCGACCGCAGATACGCGGCGGCGCCGGGGTAATCGTCCAGATCGATCGGCGTGCGCCGCGAACTGGCCAGGTCATAGGGGTAGAGCACACGCACGTCGCGGGCGCGCGTAGCCCGCCACGGCGCAAGGTCGTGGTGCGTGATCAGATCGAGCAGCAGTTCGGGCTCCGGGCACGGGTCGGTCTGCGCCCAGCGGTCGGAGATGAACACCCGGTCGGCGGTCGTCTTGATGCCGACCCGGATGCGCGCGAGGTCGCCGAAACTGCGCCAGGTCGCCGTCGCTATCCGCGCCAGCCACGCGTCGATCGCGTCGTGCGACATCCGCCACGCGGCCTCCGGCTCACGCGTCCCGCCGCGGCGAGTCGCTCGCTCGGTGGTGAGCTCCGGCGGCCCGTCGCGCGTCGCCGCGCCGAACGCACTGTCGCCGCGGTCCCTACCGCCGCCCGAGGCGGCGACGGGCCTGCATTCCGTCACGAGCGTGCCGACCTCGACCACGAACGTCCGGCCGTTGTACGCGACGATCGAGCCGTCCTGGCCGACCAGCGCCTCGAACAACGTTGCGGCACCGGGTTCCGCGTCGCCGACCTCGTAGACGGAGACGTATCGGCAGCCGTCGTCGTGCGCGCAGCGGCGCGCGATGGTGATCGCGGGGAGGACGGCGGCGGTGAACAGCTTGGTGTCACCCAGGTCGTACAGCTCGACGGGAGACAGGTCGGTCAGCAGCAACCGCCGGATGTTCGCACCGGCCTTCGTGGTGAGGAATCGGTTGGCGCACAACAGGCCGAGCACACCTCCCGCGGTCAGCAGGCGGGGCAGCGTCGCGACGAACGGGTGGGTCAGGTCGATCCGCCCGCGCAGATCGAACCGCTTGCTCAGCAGCTGCGCGGTCGATCCGCCCAGCTGCTGGGTGCGCACATACGGCGGGTTGGTGATCACGGCGTCGAACGAGCCGTCCTGCAGTCGCGCCTCGACGGCGAGGAAATCGGCTCTGCGCCAGTGCGCGGCGATCCCCGCCGCACGGGCACGCTCGCGCGCGACCGCCAGCGCGCGGGCGTCCAGGTCGTAGCCGATCAGCACCAAGCGGACACCGGGAAACCGGGTGGCGGCCTCGCGATGCACGGCAAACAGCAACTCGCCGTCGCCGCAGGCCGGATCGAGCACGCGCAGAACGCCGGCGTCCGACGGCTCGACCTGGCGCAGCAGCCGTTGCGCCAGGAACCGGGCCAGCACGGGCGGTGTGTAATGCCTGCCGTGCCGCTTGCGGTCCCGCGCGGCGGGGGCTTCGGACGCCATATCGGGATTCTGCCTGCTGCGGCCGCGCCGATCGCCGCAACGCGGCAACTGGAACGCGCGATCGCGCGCGTCGCGATCGACTCGCCCGGCACCACCCGCTGCTCGCCTTTCGCGCCGAGGGCTTCGATGCTAGCGTTCGGTCTCGAAATAAGACTCCCAAAGGAGGCGGGGGATGACCGTGACGACCGACGACTTCGCGGCGCTGACGCGCGTGCTCGACGAGCGGTGGACCTGCAGGCAGTTCCGCTCCGAGCCGGTCGAGCGCGACATGATCCGCGCGTTGCTGCGGCTGGCTCAGCGGACGCCGTCGTGGTGCAACACCCAGCCCTGGCAGGTCGTGGTGACGGAAGGCGCCGGAACAGATCGTTTCCGCAAGAACCTCATCGAACACATCGCGACCGCGGTCCCCGCACCGGATTTCGACTTCCCCGCGCACTACACCGGCGTGTACCGGGAGCGCAGGCGCGAGTGCGGGAAGCAACTGTACGACAGCGTCGGCATCGTCAAAGGCGACCACGAGAAGACCATGCGGCAGGCCGTGCGGAATTTCGAACTCTTCGACGCGCCGCATGTGGCGATCGTGACCAGCGAAGCGGATCTGGGCATCTACGGGGCGGTGGACTGCGGGCTCTACATCGGCAGTTTCCTTCTGGGCGCGCAGAGCCTCGGTCTCGGCGCGGCGCCGCAGGCCGCACTGGCCTCCTACTCCCCTTTCATCCGGGAATATTTCGGCATCCCGGAGCATCGCAAGGTCGTCGCCGGGATCTCATTCGGATACCCGGACGTCGATCACCCGGTCAACGGATTCCGCACCGCCCGAGCCGATGCCGACGATGTGGCCACCTGGTTCGCCGACTGATACCGCCGGGCGGCCGTGCTCTCCGCGGTCGGCTCGGAGCCGACGCCGGCCAGCAAGCCCGGCCCCGGCTCCGGGATGACCTCGCGCGCGGTGAGTTCCGTTCCGCACGAGTCGCATTCGAGCCGGACATGCGCCTCGCCCGCGCAATCGCGGTGGCCGTAGCGCACCGGCGGCCCTTCGGGCGCCATGTAGGTGTCGCCCCAATCGCGGATGGCCAGCAGGATCGGATAGATGTCGTGGCCCTTCGGGGTGAGGCGGTACTCCTCGTGCGCACCCACGGCAGCCTTCTGTTTGACGAGGATGCCGTTGTCGATCAACCGGTCCAATCGATCCTGCAACCTGCTGCGCGAGATGCCCAATGCGCTCTGGAAAGCGTTGAACCGCCGGATGCCGGAGAAGCACGACTTGAGGACCAGCAACGTCCAGCGGTCACCGAAGATCACGAGTGGGCGCGTGATCGAGCACGGCACATCGGCCAGTTCTTCGTAGCGCACCTTCCGATGCTACCGACCACCGAGCCGCCCCCGCCCCGTGAAACCTCACGACCGCCGCCCGCCCGGACGAGTACATCGCACCGAACCACCGAGTCGGCGCGCACCGCCGGCACGCGCCATCGCGCGGAGTCCGACAACGCGAAGCGGGCCCCGGCACTGCCGGGGCCCGCTTCGATGCGTTGATCAGAGCGGAATGTTCTTGTGGTGGCTGGCGCGAGCCGGAGCCGCGGCGAGCGCCGCGGCGATGATGCTGCGGGTCTTCGCCGGGTCGATGACCTGGTCGACGACACCGATCGCGATGGCACGCTCCACACCGCCCGCGATGCGCTCGTGCTCGGCGGTGAGGCGCTCGTGCAGCGCCTCGCGCTCCTCCTCCGGCGCGGCCGCGAGGGCCTTCTTGTGCAGGATGCCGACCGCGGCCTTGGCGCCCATGACGGCCACCTCGGAACCGGGCCACGCGTAGACCGCCGTCGCACCGAGCGAGCGGGCGTTCATCGCGATGTAGGCGCCACCGTAGATCTTGCGGGTGACCAGCGTGACCCGCGGAACGCGCGCCTCGGCGAACGCGTGCAGCAGTTTCGCGCCGCGCCGCACGACGCCTTCCCATTCCTGGCCGACGCCGGGCAGGTAACCCGGCACGTCGGTGACCACGATCAGCGGAATGCCGAACGCGTCGCACAGCCGCACGAAACGCGCGGCCTTCTCCGCGCTCTCGGAGTTCAAGCAGCCGCCGAGGCGGATCGGGTTGTTCGCCAGCACGCCGACGGTGCGGCCGCCGAGACGGCCGAGACCGGTGACGATGCTGCGGGCGTACAGCCCCTGCAACTCCTCGAACGACGACTCACCGTCGACGTTGTCGAGCAGCTCGTGGATGATCGGCTTCACGTCGTAGGCGCGCTTGGCCGATTCCGGCAGCAGCGCCTTCAGGTCCACGTCGCCGTGCTCGGCCGCGACGAGGTCGAACTCGCCCTGCTCGGCGAACATCGACACCAGCCTGCGCGCGCGGTGCAGCGCGTCGGCTTCGTCGTCGGCGACGATGTGGGTGACGCCGGACTTCTTGCCGTGTGTCTCGGGGCCGCCCAGAGTGGCCATGTCCACCTGCTCGCCGGTCACGCTGCGCACCACGTCCGGACCGGTCACGAAGACGCGGCCTTCGGGAGCCATGATGACGATGTCGGTCAGCGCCGGACCGTAGGCGGCGCCACCGGCGGCGAAGCCGAGCACCACGGAGATCTGCGGGACCAGGCCGGACGCGCGGACCATGGCCTCGAAGACCTGGCCGACCGCGTGCAACGCCTCGACGCCCTCGGCCAGGCGAGCGCCGCCGGAGTGCCACAGGCCGACCACGGGGACCCCGGAGTCGATGGCGGTGTCGATGGCGTCGACGATGTGCTTGCAGCCCTCCACGCCCATCGCGCCGCCCATGACGGTCGCGTCCGAGCAGTAGGCCACGGTGCGGACGCCGTCCACCTCGCCGATGGCGGCGAGCACGCCGGACTTGTCACGCGGGTGGAGCGGAAGAATGGTGCCCGGATCGAAGAAGCGCTGGAGTCGACCGAGCGGATCGCGCGGGTCGGTCGCCGTCTCCTGGTGCAACGCGGGAGCGATGATTGTCATCGCGAGGTCTCCTCACCTCAATGATGCGCCGCTGCCGCGGCTGCGTATGTCGAAACACGGCGGGGCCGAGCCACTACAGATGGCCGGCCCCGCCGGGATCGTTGTGCAGTCGATCGCGCGGCTACGCCCGACCGAAGGCGAGCGCCACGTTGTGCCCACCGAATCCGAAGGAGTTGTTGATCGCGTACTCGATCTCCTGGCGGCGGGCTTCGCCCTTCACCACGTCGAGGTCGATCTCCGGGTCCTGGTTCTCCAGGTTCAGCGTCGGCGGCACGATGCCGTCACGGATGCTGAGCACGGTCAGCACGGACTCCAGGGCGCCGACGGCGCCGATCGAGTGACCGAGTGCCGACTTGGGCGCGTACACCGAGGCGTGGGTGCCCACGGCTTTGGTGATCGCGTTCGCCTCGGCGGTGTCGCCGATCGGCGTCGCGGTCGCGTGCGCGTTGATGTGCGTGATGTCCTTCTTGGTCAGACCCGCGGACTGCATCGCCCTGGTCATCGCCCGCGCCGCGCCGTCACCCGTGGGATCGGGGGCGACGAGGTGGAAGCCGTCGGAGGTGATGCCGGCGCCGAGCAGGCGCGCGTGGATGGTCGCACCACGAGCCTTCGCGTGCTCCTCGGTCTCGATGACCATCAGAGCGCCCGCCTCGCCGAAGACGAAGCCGTCGCGATCCTTGTCGAAGGGACGCGACGCGCCCTTCGGATCGTCGTTGCGAGTGCTCATGGCGCGCATCATGGTGAACGCCGCGATCGGCACCGCGTCGATGAAGCCTTCGACGCCACCGGTGACGACGATGTCGGCGTCACCCATGACGATCATGCGCCAGGCATTGGCGATGGCCTCGGAGCCCGACGAGCACGCCGAGACCGGAGTGACCACTCCTGCCCTGGCCTTCAGTTCGAGGCCGACAACGGCCGACGGGCCGTTCGGCATGACCATCTGCACAGCCAACGGCGAGATCTTGCGATAGCCGCCGTTCTTCAGCTTGTCCACCGAATCGATGAGGGCGTCGCCGCCGCCCAATCCGGTGCCGATGGCCACACCCAGCCGCTCCGGGTCGACTTCCGGGCTGCCCGCGTTCCGCCAGACCTCGCGACCGAGCACGGTCGCGAGCTGCTCGACGTAGGCCATGCGCCTGCATTCGACACGAGACAGCAGAGTGTCGGGCCGGACCTTCAGGTGACCGCCGATGCGGACCGGAAGGTCGTATTCCTCGACGAAGGAATCCTCGAGAACGTCGATGCCGCTCTCGCCGTTGAGGAGTCCCTTCCACGTCGCATCGACGTCACCCGCGATCGACGTGGTCGCCGCAAGGCTGGTTACGACGACGTTGGGGAAGTTCCCGTTCAAGGTGGAAGGAGTGGTCACAGTTTCGGCCCTACTCGGCGTTGTCGAACTTGGCCTTGAGCTCGGCCGCCGCCTCAGCGTTCTCGGCTTCGAGCTTCTGGATGTAGTTGACGGCGTCGCCGACCGTCTTCAGGCTGGCCAGATCCTCGTCGGGGATCTTGACGCCGTACTTGTCCTCGGTCTGAACCGCGATCTCGACCATGGACAGCGAGTCGATGTCCAGGTCATCGACGAAGGACTTCTCGATCGTCACCTCGGAGGGCTCGATGCCGGTCACCTCTTCGATGATCTTGCCGAGTTCCTCGACGATTTGTTCCTGGGTCAGAGCGGCCACTTCGTGGCTCCCTTCTTGATACTTTGTAGGGCTCTACTGGTTTTTTTCGGATCGAGCGCGGTAATAGTTACCGCCTCTCGGTCACGACCTCGCATCCGAATGCATGGTCGCGGAGGAAAGCTAGCCGGATACGGTCAGCTCAGCCAACGCGGGGAGGTCTTGCGGGGTCTTCAGGGCCAGCGTGGGCGTGCCCTTCAGCTCCCGCTTGGCGATGCCGACGAGGGTGCCCGCCGGCGGCAGTTCCGCCACTGCCGAGACGCCGGCTTGCCGGACGGTCTCGGTGCACAGGTCCCAGCGCACGGGCCGGGTGACCTGCGCGGCGAGCTTATCGATCGCGTCCTGTCCGGACGCGACCGGCTTGCCGTCGAAATTCGAGAGCAAGGTCCTGGTCGGCTCGTTCGGCGTGATCTTCGTTATGGCCTCGGTCACAGCATCCTGCGCCGGGGCCATGAACGCCGTGTGGAACGCGCCCGCGACGGGCAGCGCCCGAACCCTGGCCTTCTCGGGGGGGTTCGCGGCGAGCTCGGCGAGAGCGTCCAACCGACCCGCGGCCACGATCTGGCCCACCGCGTTGCGGTTGGCCGGCACGAGGTCGAGTTCGGTGAGCCGTTCGAGCACGGCAGCCTCGTCGCCGCCGAGCACCGCGGACATTCCGGTCGGCTCCAGTGCACACGCCTTGGCCATCTCCGCTCCGCGGATGGCGGCCAGCCGGACCGCGTCGTCGGCGGAGATGACTCCGGCGACCGCGGCGGCGGCGAGTTCACCGACCGAGTGCCCGGCCACGATGGTAGCGGCGGGAAGCTCGTCGGGCGAGATCTCCGCGAACGCGAGCAGCGCCGCGGCGACCACCAAGGGCTGGGTGACAGCGGTGTCGGTGATCTCCTCGGCCGTCGCGGTGGTGCCGAGACGGACCAGGTCCAGGCCGGAGGCCTTGGACCACAGCGTCAGGCGCTCGTTCGCGCCGGGAAGGTCGAGCCAAGGCGCGAGCATGCCGGGTGTCTGAGAGCCCTGTCCAGGGGCGAACAACGCGATCACGCCTCTAAGAAAACACTGTGAGGCGGGCCGCACGAGATGTCGACGCGGATGAAGCTTCGGAAGCGCTTTTGTGGGGGTTCCACAAAAGACCACGTGGGCTGTCCGAATCGACCGATTCCACGAATGCGTTACAGGCCCTCGGTGCCGAAGGCCACCGAAGTGACCTCTGGGGCGGAAGTTGACGATTCGTTACGGGTTCGTGTCAAACGACCCACTGTGGCGGCGATCCGGAGCACGTACGCGTCGCGCGGATTCATCGGATCCCGGCCGGTGATCTCGGCGATTCGCTTGAGCCGATACCGAACCGTATTTGGATGGACGTACAGCTGACGCGCACACGTCTCGACCGCACCGCCGCAATCCAGGTAGGCATCGAGCGTGTCCGCCAGCGACGACCCCGCTGCGGCCAACGGTAGGACAAGGTACTCGTTCAGCGCGTCGATCGCAGCTCGATCACCCAACAACGCGCGTTCCGGGAGCAATTCCGCCGCGTGCACCGGTCGCGGCGCCCCGCGCCAGCCCACCACGGCTTCCATTCCGGCCAGCGCCTCCACCGCACTCGCGTGGGCCGCGCCCAGCGTGCGGGTGGTCGGCCCGATCACCACCGGCCCGTCGGAGAACACCTCGGCGAGCAGGTCGGCCAGGAACGGGGAGATCTGAGCGGTCTCCCCCAGGTGCCCCGAGACCACCATCACCAGCCTGGTGCCCTGGACGACCGCGAGAGCGGCCCGCCCGTGCCGCGCCGCGATGGAATGCACCGCGCCCACCGACGACACGCCCTGCTCGCCGGGCGGGGTGCCCACCAGCACCGTCGCCGGCGCGGTGGCGTCCCAGTTCAGCGTCGCGGCCCGGGAGAGCATGTCCGGCCCGGTGTCGCCGCGCACCACGGCGTCGACGACGAGCGCTTCCAGCCGGGTGTCCCACGCGCCGCGCGACTCGGCGGCGCTGGCGTACACCGAGGCGGCGGCGAAGCCGAGCTCGCGCCCGTATCGCAACACCGCCTCGGTCAAAGCGACCAGCTGCCGGTCGTTACGCGCCAGCGCGGGCAGCCACTGCTCGAAGAACTCCATGGCGACGCGGACCATGTCCACCGTCTGGCGCAGCGTCAACCGCCGCGCCAGATCCTGCGGGATCACCTGGAAGGCGTCCAGGCTGAACCGGATGTCGCTGTCCGGGTCCTGCAGCCATTCCAGGAAGTTCACCACCGCGGTCTGCACCAGCATCTGCACGCCGGCCCGCTGCGCGGCGTCCAGATCGGCGAAGAACGGCAACCGATCCTGCATCGACCCCACCGCCTCGGTGGAGAGGCGGCCGGAGAACTGCTTCACGCGTTTGAGCAGCGTGTCCGGGAGGGGGTCGCGAGTCTGCCGGTTCGGGGAGAGCGCGCCCGTCGGCAGATACACCTCGTGCTCGGAAGAGCCCTCGGAGATCCGTCGCGGCCGCGGCGGTTTACGGTCCACCATCCAATATTCCGCTACGCGAGGTCTTCGTCCGAACTCACCGCTGCCTTCGGCGCGGCGTCCACGTCGGCGATCCGGTACTTCGCCGCCGCTTCCACGGCCTTCGCGGGGTCGATCTTGCCCGTCCGGCCGAGACCGGCCAGCGCGGCGACCACGATGGACTGCGCGTCGACGTTGAATACCCGTCGCGCGGCCGGGCGGGTGTCGGAGAAGCCGAAACCGTCCGTACCGAGCGTGGTGAAATCGCCGGGTACCCACTTGCGCACCTGATCCGGTACCGCGCGCATCCAGTCGGTCGCGGCCACGTACGGGCCCTCGGCCCGCGACAGCGCCTCGGTGACGTACGGAAGGCCCGGATCGGCGCCCGGAGCGCGCAGGGCGGCGATCTCCTTGTCGAGCGCCTCCTTGCGAAGCTCGCCCCACGAGGTCACCGACCACACGTCCGCCTGCACGCCCCACTCCTGCGCCAGCAGCGCCTGCGCGCGCAAGCCGTCCGGCACGGTGACGCCGGAGACCAGGATCTGGGCGCGCACCGCGCCCTCGCCCCCGCGCTTGTACAAGTAGATGCCCTTGAGCAGACCGGCGACGTCGAGGTCCTCCGGCTCGGCCGGCTGCGGGTACGGCTCGTTGTAGAGGGTGATGTAGTAGAAGACGTCCTCGCCGCCGAACTCACCCGCGCTGCCGTGCGGATGGGTGCCGGGCAGCGGCGCGGAGCCCCGCGGCGCGGCGCCGCCGCCGTACATCCGCCGCAAGCCGTCGCGCACGATGTGGGCGATCTCGAACGCGAATGCCGGGTCGTAGGTCACCACGGCCGGGTTGGTCGAGGCGAGCAGCAGTGAATGCCCGTCGTTGTGCTGGAGACCCTCACCGGTCAGCGTGGTGCGGCCCGCGGTCGCCCCGAGCACGAAGCCGCGGGCCAACTGATCGGCGGCTGCCCACAATCCGTCGCCGGTGCGCTGGAAGCCGAACATCGAGTAGAAGATGTACAGCGGGATCATCGGCTCGCCGTGCGTGGCGTAGGAGGTGCCCGCCGCGGTGAACGAGGCCGTCGACCCCGCCTCGTTGATGCCCTCGTGCAGGATCTGCCCGACCGCGCTCTCTTTGTAGGCAAGCATCAATTCCGCGTCGACGGATGTGTACAACTGTCCGTTGCGGTTGTAGATCTTCAACGAAGGGAACCACGAGTCCATGCCGAAGGTCCTGGCCTCGTCGGGGATGATCGGGACGATCCGCTTGCCGATCTCCTTGTCCCGCAGCAGCTCCTTCATCAGCCGCACCAGGGCCATCGTGGTGGCGACGTTCTGCTTGCCCGATCCCTTGCGCACCGAGCGGTAGGCCTCGTCGCCGGGCAGCTTCAGCGGCTTGGCCGCGGCGCGCCGCTCGGGCAGGAACCCGCCGAGCGCCTTGCGCCGGTCCAGCATGTACTGGACCTCGCGAGCCTCCATGCCGGGGTGGTAGTACGGCGGCAGGTACGGATCCTTCTCCAGCTCGGCGTCGCTGATCGGGATGCGCTGCAGGTCGCGGAAGTCCTTGAGGTCCTGCAGGGTCAGCTTCTTCATCTGATGCGTCGCGTTGCGGCCCTCGAAGTGCTTGCCGAGGGTGTAGCCCTTGATGGTCTTGGCCAGGATCACCGTGGGCTGGCCCTTGTGCGCCATCGCGGCCGCGTAGGCGGCGTACACCTTGCGGTAGTCGTGACCGCCGCGCTTGAGGTTCCAGATCTCCTGATCGGACAGATCCTGCACCAGCGCTTTGGTCCGCGGATCGCGGCCGAAGAAGTGGTCGCGGACGTACGCGCCGTCGTTGGCCTTGTAGGTCTGGTAGTCACCGTCGGGAGTGCTGTTCATCAGGTTCACCAGCGCGCCGTCGCGGTCGGCGCCCAGCAGCGCGTCCCACTCCCGGCCCCAGATCACCTTGATGACGTTCCAGCCCGCGCCGCGGAAGAACGACTCCAGTTCCTGGATGATCTTGCCGTTGCCGCGCACCGGACCGTCCAGGCGCTGCAGGTTGCAGTTGACGACGAAGGTCAGGTTGTCCAGACCCTCCATCGCCGCGACGTGCGCGAGACCGCGCGACTCCGGTTCGTCCATCTCGCCGTCGCCGAGGAACGCCCACACGTGCTGGTCGGAGGTGTCCTTGATTCCCCGGTCGTGCAGGTAGTGGTTGAACCGCGCCTGGTAGATGGCGTTCATCGGGCCCAGGCCCATGGACACCGTGGGGAACTCCCAGAAGTTGTTCAGCAGCCGAGGATGCGGGTAGGACGGCAGCCCGTGGCCGGGGCCGCCGTTGCTGTACTCCTGGCGGAACCCGTCGAGCTGATCGGTCGACAGCCTGCCTTCCAGGAACGCGCGGGCGTAGATGCCCGGCGAGGCGTGGCCCTGGATGAAGATCGAGTCGCCGCCGCCCGGGTGGTCCTTGCCGCGGAAGAAGTGGTTGAAGCCGACCTCGTAGAGCGCCGCCGACGACGCGTAGGTCGAGATGTGGCCGCCGACGCCGATGCCGGGGCGCTGGGCGCGATGCACCATGATCGCGGCGTTCCAGCGAATCCAGGCGCGGAAGCGCCGCTCCACCTCCTCGTCGCCGGGGAACCACGGCTCGTTCTCGGTGGGGATGGTGTTGACGTAGTCGGTGGAGGTCAAAGACGGGATGGCGACCCGACGTTCACCGGCCCGCTCCAGCAGACGGAGCATGAGGTAACGCGCACGGCCGGGACCCTCCCGGTCGAGCATCTCATCGAACGACTCGAGCCATTCGCTGGTTTCCTCCGGGTCGATGTCCGGTAGGTAGGACGCCACCCCTTCGCGGATCACCCGCACCCGTCCGGCCGGCTGCGGCGCCTGCGACCCGTTCGGATCGCGGCTCGCGGCGGGCGCGGGAGCGGAGCTGGTACCGGCGGATTTCGCCGGTGCGGAAGAGTGGATCAGGTCGGTCAAATCTGCTCCTCGTACAGGGGTGGACATGCTGATGGCGTCGGTATCCCCGGGCGGGTTCGCTGGTTGGCGGACCGCCCGTTTACGAAAGGTTCGGGCGCACCATCCATCCTTGCCGATGGCGCGTCCCAAATCATCATGTCAGCCGGAAATCCAGTACCGTTCGACAGGCAAGGTGAGCATTGAGCGTGGCAGCCCTGAGGAGCGGGAGGACGATGAAGCTGCTGAACCCACGCGGGTTCGGAATGGTGTGCGCCACCGGCGCCGTCGCTGTCGGACTGGTCGTCGCGGGGTGCGCCAACCGGGTGGACGGCGTGGCGGGTCCGAACGCGAGCGATCTGGCGGCGTACAAGACCGAGGCGGCGTCCTCGTCGGCGGCCGCGACCTCTTCCCGGCGCGCCGCGGCCCAGGCCAAGGCGATCTCCGACAATTGCGGTCAGTTCCCCACCATCACCGGAGCAGGCGTAAGCAAGTACAACGAATTCGTCGACGCGCACGACTCGAACGCCCCGGACTACGTCGCCAAGCGCGACTCGGCGGCGCAGACCCTCGATGACGCCGCGAACAAGGTGGAGAGCGGCGTGAACTCCGCCAAGGAGGCGCTGCCCGGGGACCTGGCCGGCTTGTTCACCGAATACGTGAACGCGGCCCGCTCGCTGGCCGCCGAGACGCGCAAGATGACCTACACCGCCCCGGTCGCGGCGCTCAACGACGCCAGCAAGCGGGTCAACGACGCGCGCAACGCCGTACGCGACTCGTGTCCGAAACGCTGAGAAAGCCCTTGACACACCATCGCAACGCGACATTCGGTAGCTATTTCGCCGGATCGGCTTGCGCTGAAGCCCATAACCATGTTCGCTTGCAACTATCTACTGTCGGGAGTTGAGGAGGACGCCACCGTGGTCGCCGCGGCGGACGCGCAGAACTACGCTCAGAAGCTTGGCATCTCACACGGCTTGGTTGTCCAGGAATTGGGCTGGGACGAGGACGTCGACGACGACCTGAGGGCCGATGTCGAGGAAGCGATCGGCGGTGAACTCGTCGACGAGGACTCCGACGAGGTGATCGACGTCGTGCTGCTGTGGTGGCGGGACGGGGACGGTGATCTGGTCGACGCCCTGATGGACGCCATCGGCCCGCTCGCCGACGATGGCTTCGTCTGGGTACTCACCCCCAAGACCGGACAGCCCGGCCACGTCGAGCCGAGCGAGATCGCCGAGTCGGCGCCGACCGCGGGTCTGACCCAGACCTCGGCGATCAGCCTCGGTTCGTGGACCGGTAGCAGGCTCGTGCAGCCCAAGGCGCCCTCGAAGCAGCGCTGAGTCACCGCGCTATGGTTTCCACCAGGGTGGTGTCGCACGCCCGCCCGGTGGAGACCCGACACGATGGAGGATTCGCTATGCCGCTCGAGGTTGGCACTGTCGCGCCGGATTTCACGTTGAAGGACCAGAACAACCAGGAAGTCTCGCTGTCGGACTACCGGGGGAAGAAGAACGTCCTGATCGTGTTCTACCCGCTCGCCTTCACCGGCATCTGCCAGGGCGAGCTGTGCAAGGTCCGCGACGAGCTGCCCAAGTTCCAGAACGACAACGCGGAGATCCTCGCGATCTCGGTCGGCCCGCCGCCCACGCACAAGATCTGGGCCGCCGAACAGGGCTACACCTTCCCGCTGCTGTCGGACTTCTGGCCGCACGGCGCGGTGGCCCAGGCCTACGGCGTCTTCAACGAGAAGTCCGGCTACCCCAATCGCGGCACGTTCGTCGTCGACCGCGAGGGCTACATCCGCTTCGCCGAGATGAACGGCCCCGGAGAACCCCGTGACCAGGCGGCTTGGGAGAAAGCGCTCGCCGCGCTAGATTCATAAGCCGCCGGTAACGGCACGGGCGTATAGCTCAGCGGTAGAGCACTGGTTTTACACACCAGCGGTCGGGGGTTCGATCCCCTCTGCGCCCACCACAGAAGATCGGGTAGACGCGCCGTACCTGCCACACCGATCAGGGTTGCACTCCCCTGGCCCTGGTTCATCACGATTTTTTCGTCGCGTGATCAACGACGTGCGGATCGAGGCATCGACCGTCATCCACAACGGATTGGGGATGGGCCCCGGACCACTGTCCGCTACAGCGGTTCGGAGCAGGTGGCCACGTCCTACGTGGACCTCGCGAAAGCTGATCGCGCCCGCCGCCGGTGCAGGGAGAGGGTCGCATGGCGGTCAGTCTGCGCAATCGGGTATCGGCCCGTTGGGCGGGTGGCCTTGCCTGCTGTCGGCGGGGAGACCGGCGGCGATGCCGTTGAGTACATGGGATAGCCCGTACCGGAATCGTTCCTCCGGTAGCAGATGCGGCACGCGCGCCTGCTGGATCGAGCGGGTGAACATCGGGTACTGCCCGGAGGCGACGACCTGGGCGACGTACGGTCCGACGTAGCCGCTCATCCATTGGGCCATGTCCATGCCGGTGCGCCGCGCCTGTTCCAGCCAGCCGATCTCCCGATGGACGGCGCTGTGGGTGTAGTCGCTCAACATCCCGACCAAACTGGCGATTTCGTCGATGTCCAGCCCGAAACCGTCGAGTGCGGACATGGCGAACTCCTGCACGCGCAAAGAGTGCGGCCCCAGAGTCGGACGCCGGTTGGCCAGAGCGATCTGCCAGGGATGACGTAGGCCCACCGCGCGTATCTGCTCGGCGACGAGCGACAAGTCCGTGCGCCAGTCGCCACTCGGCTGGGCGGGGAGGGCGATCTCGCCCACCACCGCATCGATCATGAGGTCGATCAAGTCTTCTCTACCGGCGACGTACCGGTACAGCGACATCGCCCCGGTGCCGAGTTCCGTGGCGATTCGCCGCATGGTCACCGCGTCCATACCCTCCCCGTCGGCGACCCGCACCGCCGCCTGCGTGATCTGGACACGGCTGTAACCAGGACGACGCCCACGCCCCGAGCGTTCCAACTCCTCCGGGCGCATCCAGATCGTCGTGTTGTCCTGGCTCGACATGGACCTCCTCTTTCTCGCGTACATCGTACTTGAATTGCGGGGGCTATATCGAGTACGTTGTACTCGAATTAGCCCGAACTCTACGATAGGACCGAAAATGTCTACTCGACCCACAGTGGGCGACTCCGAGCGCGTGGGCACAGCCCGCCGGGTGGCGACCGAATTCGCCGCGGGATTACAGCGAGCCGGCGCCGCGGGCGACGCCGACGGGTACGACTCCGCCTTCGCGGCCGATGTCCTGTGGGGGAGCCCTTTCGGGGCCAGCGTGACCGGTTGGGCCGAGCTGAACGCGCTGCATCACCGCCTGATGGCGGCCGAGGTGGCCCCTCCCTCACGATTCGAGGTGGTCGCCGCCATGGCGCCCACGCCCGATGTGGTGGTGACCCAAATTCGCAGGCAAGCGACCGATCCCGACGGGTTCTCCGAGATGGCGATGTACGTGCTGGTCGAACGTGATGGCCGGTGGTGGTTGGCGGCGGCGCAGAACACTCCCGTCGGAGTGTCACCGCTGCGCAGTGCGGACACCGACCCCACCCCGCTCGACCGGTAAGGGCCGAGCCATGCCATTGCACGGAGAATACCGACGCGGCACCGCGGGATGGGCCGCCGACCAGGCCGAACTGATCATGAGGTCCGGTGGTACGGAAGGCACGACGGTCATGGGCATGCCCGTGGTTCTCCTGACCACCATCGGCAGAAAGACCGGCAAGCTCCGCAAGACACCCTTGATGCGGATCGAGCACAACGGCGAATACGCCGCGGTCGCGTCACTGGCCGGAGCACCCACCCACCCGGTCTGGTACTACAACATCCTCGCCGACCCCCATGTCGAATTGCAGGACGCCACCGTTTGCAACGACTACACCGCTCGCGAAGTCTTCGGTGCGGAGAAGGCGCTGTGGTGGGAGCGCGCCGTCGCCGTATACCCGCCCTACGCCGAGTACCAGCGCAAAACCACTCGCGAGATCCCGGTCTTGGTGCTGACCCCACGCTGAGGAGGACCGATGGCGGCCGGAAGCCGACAGCGCGATTCCCGGTGCTCCGCAGCGCGGCCGGTCCGCCGCCACCTTCCGACAGCACTCTCAGTCCACCCGGATGGGCCTGCCGCCCTCGAAGGACGAGTCGGCGTAGATCGTGCCGATTTCCAGCGGTTCGGCGGGATTCCCGTAGGTATGCCCAGCCGTCACTTCGAGGCGCGCGGAGCGGGCGAGCCCGCCCAGTTGCCAATGTCCTGGAAGGTACAGCGAGACTTTGTCTTTCAGCTCCTCGACAGGCCCCACATCGTGGGTATGCGTGTACAGGACGCCGAGGGGGCAACCCCGGTGCGGCCAACCCGTGCTTCCTCTCGGAATCCAGCCCTCGTGGGTGTTGTCCGAATCCACGAACAACTCCCAGTGGTGCACCCCTGGCAGCCTCGGCACATATCGCCCAGCGATCCAGATCACCAAGTCGTAGATCGTGGAGACGGCCGGGAACATCCAGCGCTGACCGTGCGAAACCGCGTCGTCGCCGGCGTGCAGCGACTCACGATCGAGGATCACCTCCACCCAATCCGGCACGATCGGATACTTCCAAAGGCCGGCGACCAGTCGGGACAGGCGCGCCGGGCGGCGGCGTTTCCAGCGGCTCGTTCCGCGCATCTGTTGCCGTGATCAGGGGCAGTCGGCTCGGTATCGTCGCGATATGCCCACGTTGATCGCTCCGACGACACGTCTGCATACGGCCTGGCTCGAGGCACACGACGAGTGGGGTCCCGGCCCGCACGAGGACGGCTTCGGACTGCGGCCGTACGACGAAGTGCGTTCGCCGACCGGTTTCGCGGCCTGGGTGGCCCGGCTGGCCGACGAATCGAGTCAGGCGTGGGCCGAGACCGGCCGGGCGCGGTGCACCTACCGATGGATCGTGGAGGACGACCGGGTGCTGGGCGGGATCGCTCTGCGGCACGGGTTCGACGACTTCGTGCGGTGGGCCGGTCACATCGGCTACGGCATCCGACCGTCCGCGCGCCGACGCGGCCTGGCCACCTGGGCCCTGAGCCGGATGCTCGGCGAAGCGGAGAAGCTGGGCATGGACCGGGTGCTGATCGTCTGCGCGGCCGACAACGTCGCCTCCGCGAAAACCATCGAGCACCGCGGCGGCGTCCTCGAGCGGATCGTGGACACCCCGCTCGGTCCGGCACGGCGGTACTGGGTTCCCACCGGCGACCACGACCAGCGGCCCGGCCGCTGCGGCAGACACGAAACTCTGCGGCGGACGTAAAATAATCGGCACGAGCCCACTCCTCGAGGAGGCTGCGATGACCGACAGCCCGCGCTCGATCGCCGCAATGGACAAAGCGCTCCCCCCGGGTACGGACGAGGAACGATTTTCCGGCTACGGGGTGATGGGATTGCCCTTCGCCAGCGGCCACTACCTGGCACTGCGGCATTTCCCTGCCAGCTCGGTCGGTGCCGGATACGACGCGGTGTGGCATCGCGACCCCGACGCCGAATGGGTGATCTACAGCAGTGTCTCCCCGGCGACCAGCTGCGCCCGCTACTTCGGATCAGCGCTCGAAGACGCACGGGTCGAAAACATTTCGGTCGACTGGACGGGACCGTCCGCATTCACGGTGCGGGTCGGCGACAAGATCGTGTGGGATCTCGAACTGGGCCGATCGGCGGCGACGAAGGCGATGACGAGTATGAGCCGGATGATGCCTGCCGCTTTGTGGCGACGTCCTGCCGTTTTGTCGCTCATGTCGCGGGTGGCGGGTCCGGCGCTCGGCGTCGGGCGGGTCCAGCTCAGCGGTACTTCCCCGAACGGGCAATGGTTCTTGGCCAATCCGCGGATGCTGTGGACCGTCGAGAAGAGCACTGCCCGGATCGACGGAATCGACATCGGCCCTCCGGGACCACTCGCCGAACAAGCGAGATTGGGTGAGTTCTGGCTGCCGCAACGCGGAATGTTCGCCGTGGGCGAGTCCTACTTCGAACAGTTCGATCCGACGCGCCATCGTCCGGCCCGCCCCGGCGTCTGAACGGCGGCGGTTTCTGCGTTCCGAAGCGAACGGCGCACGAATAGCGCCGGGCCCGACCGATCAGCCCGACCGGCGTGCGGTAACCAACAGGTACTCCCACTCCATCCGCCCGTTACCGCGGTCGTACCGGGTGGCGAGTTCGGCGAGTGCCTCGTCCAATTGCGCGATCCGGTCGGGTTCCTCCGCATTGGCCTTGTACACCGCGACCGTCGGTCCGTAGTAGGACTTGAAGAAGTCCCGGAACTCGGCGCCGTCGGCGAAACGGTCGATGACCGCGTTCTCGCGGCGTAACTCCAGATCGGCGACGCGATCGCCCAACAGCGACCGCACGTGCGCCTCGTCGCCCCACAGTGGGGGCGGCTGCGCGCCGGGCGGAGGCGGCGGAGCGAACGGTTTCATCGTGGCGAACATCTGCCCGATGAAGCCGGTGGGCGTCCAGTTGATCAGCCCGATCGTGCCGCCCGGTTTGGCCACACGCACCAGTTCGTCCGCGGCCGCTTGGTGGAAGGGTGCGAACATGACGCCGACACAGGAGATCACGGCGTCGAATTCGGCGTCGGCGTAGGGCAACGCCTCGGCGTCGGCTTCCTGCCACTGCAACTGGACGCCCCGCGCGGCGGCGATTCGCCTGCCTGCTTCGAACAACTCCGGCGTGAGATCGCTCGCCACGACCTCCGCGCCGGCCTCCGCGGCCGGGATGGCGGCGTTGCCGGATCCGGCCGCGACATCCAGCACCCGCTGACCAGGGCCGATGCGGGCGGCCTCGACCAGGCGCAGGCCCAGTTCCGGGATGACTTCGGTGGCGATGGACGAGTAGTCGCCCAGTGCCCACATCGCGCGATGCCGCCGCTTGAGATCCGCGGAGCCGGAATCGGTCATCTGGACGCTCCCTCTGCAGTCGGGCCGGTCGACGCTGCCGAGACAGGAAACTCTCCGCGCCGAACCAATCATCGAAACCGCGAGCCGACCAGGTGTTACCCGTCGAAATCCGCGACAAACGGTGTCAGGGCGGCTTCCCACACGGCACGCGGGTCTACCCACGATCGCGTGACCTGGCGGCGCCGCCGCGATCCCCGGCGAATATTCCGCTACCGAAACTCGGCAGATCCTGGCCACGACCGTGGACACCCTCGGAGTAGAGGCGGGACTGGCGCGATACGACCGCCTCCGCAAGCCGCGCACCCAGACGATCGCCCGGCTCTCACGCCGGGTCGGCGCTCCGGCGCACTGGACGTCACCGGCACTGACAGCGCTGCGCGACACCGCGCTACCGCTGCTCCCCAGCGCGCTACCGGGCCGCTCGATCACCGATGCCTACAGCTGGACGAGCTGACTACGATTTCTCCCGACCAATCGCACCGGCTGACAAATCCGACGGCAGGTAGCCTGGGACCAGCGGATCGCCACTCGCGAGTTCCTCCGGTACGGCCTCCGAATCCTCGCTGATGCCGAATCGAGTGTGTTCAGCCAGCCGGTGACGACACACAAACCGCTACTGAGACACGGCCTAGCAGCGTTCGTACTGACGCGCGTAGGGCTGCGACTCCGGTAAGACATCGCGCCAGGGTTTCTGGCAACCGCCGACGAAGACCTTGAAAACCGGGCCGTTGCGCGTTTCGATCGTGTAGTCGACCACGGCACCGGGCTGGGCCAAGTAGGGAAGATGCCGTTCGGCGAGTTGTGTTGCCTGCGCGGCGGTGAATTGCTGACCGACAGGAGGGTATATCGCGACGTCCAGGGTGCGGCCCGCTCTGCCGGGCGGGTCGTATACGGAAATCTCGACGAAGAACGGGGTGGGTTGATCGGTCAGGAACCACTCCCACATCTCGAGTTCACCGTTGGACGGGAAGCGGGGTCGGTTGTACGGGAAGCGGAATGGGCGGTCCGTGTTGAGCCACCCGGGTTCCAGGCTCGAGTGATTCTTGAACCCGCTCTCCTCATGAACGGTGGACACCGTCCAGTAGCTGAATGCCAGTTCAGGGAAGTCCTGGATGATTCGGCGCATCGCCGCGGTGGCACGGTGGGGTTCGGCCTCGGAGCCCGCGGCAACGCCGATATCGTTCCTCATCGTGTCGATGCCGATTGACCTCCAGCCCACCTGTGCGCCGGGGGCCGAGACTCTCACCCAGGTGTGTGCCGTGTCGGCTTCCCTGCTCACGTCCCGACCGAACCGCCAATTCGCATAATAAGAGTCCGTCCTTCGGTCGATGTAGACCTCGGTCTGGTCGCCTTGGTAGTGCGGCGGAAGCTGCTGGACGCCCATGGCACGCACCACAGACGCGGCCTCGTCCGGTGTGGCGCCATCCTCGAGCTGCACTTCGAGCCTGGAATGGTACGTGCGGGACTTGCCCTCGTAATCGAACAGATGTGACGCATCGATCACCCCGGGAAGAGCCTGGATGGCAGTTTCGATCACGCGTGACCAGTTGTCACGCTCGGCTTGGTCGGGGCCTCGTGTCGGTATAGAGCATCCTGTCAGCAGGACTGCCGCCATCGTCACTATGACGGTCAGGGTGGTTGAGCGCATAACGTTTCATTCTTGCGTCCGGGGCGCCGGGCACTGCTAGCGGATTTCGGTCATGACGTTGGTCGAATCCGTGGGCCGGACCGTGTCGAGCGCGCGCCGGACGGTGATCTATGGCAGCGCGGGTGCTGGGAGGTCGACTTGGCGGGCCTACGAGCGGATCTTCCGCATCTGGATGAGCTTCTGGTTCGCTGCGTCGAGGGTGATCTGGAGGCCGTCGACCTCGCCGAGCCGGCCGCGTTCGGCGGCTTCGCGCAGCCTGTCGTCGAGGTCGACGACGATCGCCGGCCGCCGCGTAACCGAAGTCGACCAGGACCGGGGCGCTGTCGTCAGTAGCGGTGCGCGGTTACTGTCGTGATATGCCGAGCGAGTCCGCGCCGTCCATCCCGTCCTTTCACGAAAACGCGATTCCGGATGCGTCGCGGCCCGGCACCGACGACCCGATGGCCGCGCTCGTCGGCATCCTCGATCTGCAAGCAGCACTGCCGGGGATTCGGCGTATGCGGGCTTGGGGGCACGAAGTCCTGAACGTCCAGCCGGGCGAGCGCGCACTGGATATCGGAGCGGGCACGGGTACCGAGGTGATCGAGCTGGCCGGCCGGGTCGGCCCCGATGGCGACGCGGTGGGCGTCGACCCGAACCCCGCGATGATCGCCATCGCTCGTGGGCGCGCGGAGAGCGCGGACTGCCGGGCCCGCTTCGTCGAAGGCACCGCCTATCAGTTGCCCTTCCCGGACGATTACTTCGACGCCGTGCGCTGCGAGCGGGTCTACCAGCACCTCGACGACCCGGCGGCCGCCACCGCCGAGATCACCCGAGTCCTGCGACCGGGCGGTCGCGTGCTGCTCATCGACAGCGACTGGCACACCGTTATCACCCACCCCGGCGACCCCGAGGTGGTCGCCCGCTTGACGAAGGCGATGCTGGCGACCACCCCCAACCCCGCATCCGGCCGCCTCCTGCGCGGCCTGCTCACCGCGGCGGGCTGCACCATCGACGACATGGGATCGGAAGCGGTGATCTGGAATCCGGAAACCGCCCGTCCCCTGTTCATGCAGATGATCGCGTCCGCGAGCACCGGCGGTGCGATCACCGAGGAGGAAGGGCGCGACCTCCTCGCCACCATGGAGGCGGGCATCGCGAAAGGCGACTACCACCTCTCGGTGACGATGTTCGCGGTACTCGGCCACCTGGGCGGGTGAGCCCCCGGCGATCACCGTTGCCGCCCGGCATCCGGCTTGATCCGCCCGGCCTCCACCAGCACCCGCCACGCCGCCGTCTTACGCGGACACTCCCCCACGCGACAGGCGCGATGCCGCTGCATGGTCATCTGCGCCTCACCCACACCCATCGCGTAGTCCGGTGGGTCATGCGGAAAACCCATCGGCCACAGAGCTGTGTCCATATCGCCGCGCTCCTGCTCTACTCGCCGGGTGATCTCGCCGACGCTGCGCCCCTCCGGCACCCGAACCGGCCGCAGCACGACGCCGATCAGCGAAGCGAGCACGACCGCGCCGACCGCGACCACCAGCCACTGCCATCCGGTCACGGCAGCCTCCGGTACGGGTGGTCCATGGGCAGCAGCGACGGCCACCGATACCCACGCGGATACGTCTGCTCAGGGGTGATCAGGTCGCATAGTTCCGTCACCGCACGGACGAACGGCTCCACATGCACCAGCCCCGGAACGATCACCGCGGCCGCATCCACCACCCGGATATGCTCGACCGCCAGTAGTGCCGCTGTCCTCGCCGCCGTGTCGCACACAACGAGCTCTGCCACGAAATACGCACGTGTGGCGGCGATTTCCTGAATCGTCCACTTGTCACGCTCCTCGTTCCCGCCAGAGACTGCACGCCGGATGAAACCCAACGCACTCGGCCCCAACAGGTCTGTCCCACAACGCTTCTCCACGTTCATCCCTGCGCTCCCCTGCTCGACTTGTGGGCAAGCACCAGTCGCCGGGACACGTGAAGCGGCGTCGACCTGGCGATGGGCTGCGGAGCACGCTAGGCAGTGCTCGGGGCCTCGCCGGGTAGGGTTCGTACCCGATACACTCCGGCCGACGTCGATTCTTCCCGCTGCGGCGGAGATCATCGGGCTACGCTTGATCTATCGAACAGCGGCGAGAGGGGCACAGCCGTGTACAGCCCGGATGACGACGTCCCGGTGGGCGCTCGGATTCGACGGCACCGCGAGCGGGCAGGAATGTCACGCCCAGTTCTCGCGGGCTTGGTCGGCCGATCCGCCGAGTGGTTGAAGGCCGTGGAGAACGGTCGGTTGCAGAGTCCGCGCCTGCCGATGTTGCTGCGGATCGCCCGCGCACTGGAACTGGACGATCTGGCCGAGTTGACCGGAGACGGGCACGCGGTTCCGGTGGCGGTATTCGCGGGGGAACGCCACGCGGCCTTGACCGATGTGCAATCTGCGCTGACGGACTATCGTCTGGCGACTGCGGAGGACTCGGTGGACACCGAACACTTGGGTCTGCGGCTCGCACAGGCCTGGCATGTGCGCCATGCGAGTCCCGACCACAGGACGCAACTCGGTGCGCTACTGCCCGGACTGATCAGGGACGCACAGAATGCCGCGCGCCTTCGCGGCGATGGTCGCCGGGCGGCTCGGCGTGTTCTGGCCGGGGTGTACCAGCTCGCGGATTTCTTCGTGGCGTACCAGCCCGCTCCGGAACTCGTCTGGCTCGTCGCCGATCGCGCTCTGCACGAAGGTTACGAGGCCGACGACCCGTACCTGATCGCGAGCGGCGCGTGGTCGATGGTTCAGGCGCTGCGGGACTCCGGCCGCTGGGAAGAAGGAATCGCCTTGGCGCGCACCGCCATCGCACAGCTGGAACCCTACCTGGATCGGGAGAACACACCGGCCGACTGGCACGGTATAGCAGGAGCTCTTCAGGCCGAGATCGCCTACGTCCATGCACGCCGGGGCCGTTATGGCGAAGCATGGGCATATTGGGAGTCGGCCGACCGGATCGCACAGCGGCTCGGTCCCACCTACCGGCACGTCCAGACATCCTTCTCGATCCCGGTGATGCAAGCGCACGCTACGACACTCGGAGTCGAATTGCGACGAACAGGTGAAGGGCTACGCGCGGCCCAGGCGTTGGACGCCGACCGGATAACTTCGGTCCCACGCCGAAGCCGCCACTTCATCGAGGTCGCGCGCGCCCACTACCAGCGTGACGAATTCGTCGCCGCCTTCGCGATGCTCGACAAGTCCGCACGCACAGCACCCGAGACGATCCGATACAACGGCTACGCGCGCGACATGCTGCACGGGCTCCGGAAACGACCGCCCTCCGGGATGCGTGACGACGTTCGAGCTTTGTGCGACCGAGTCGGCGTCGCTGCGCACTGAGTGGATCCACACTCTCCACACGAAGGAACGACGTGCCCTACTGCCCTTGCCGGCTTTGCCCTCTCAGAACAGATGGCATTGGTCGGGCGGAAGAATTCGCGCCACGCACAGGCCGACGATGCCGAAGAACAGGACACTCGCGATCGCGCCTCGGACCGCGTCGACGATGCCCGGGGGCACTTCTACCACCGCGACTGGTTCGGCGGTGATTTCGGCGGCTGCCGCCGCGGGGACGGCGGTCGCGGCCGTCAGGGAAATCGTCGCGGCGGTGATGATGCGCATACCGGCATGCTTCATGGTCGACTCCTCGCTCTCGGCCCCGACCGTGTGACGACCCTACGTCTGTCGGCGGATCCCGGGCAGCCGCCAATTCCATTGGCTACCGGAGCCGCGAGCCCCTACCCCACGTCCCGGCGCAGCCAGGTGACCTCGGCTCCGGATTCCGTTCCGTAGCGGTAGATCTCGAGGTCCTCGTCCCAGGCCGTGCCCAAGGCGCGGTCGATTTCGGCGGCCAGGTCGTAGGCGGAGTACTTGCCGAGTTCGCGGGTCGCTTGCAGCATGGCGCGCAGGCGCATCTCGCCGATCATGACGTCACCGTTGGCGCTCGTGGAGCCGTGCCACAGACCGAGGCCGGGGACGAAGCTGTAGCGCTCGCCGTCCACGCCGTCGCTGGGATCCTCGGTCACCTCGAAGCGCAGAACCGGCCAGGAGCGCAACGATTGAGCGATCTTCGAGGCGGTGCCGACCGGGCCGATCCACTCACTGGTGGCGCGCAGTTGACCGTCGGCCGGTTGGGCGGTCCAGCGCAGTTTCGCCGGGGCACCGAGGGCCGAGGTGAGTGCCCACTCGACATGCGGGCACAGCGCGGCAGGCGACGAGTGGATGTAGACCACACCCGCCGTCGCGTCCGCGAACTGACTCGATGCGCGCACCACCAACACCTCCAGCTTCGACGAGGAACGTCTTCCCCAACGATTCGTCGAACTGGCGTTGCCTGAGTGTACTGGAGTGCCCGAAGTTACACGTGTTACTTCACGACCGTGTTGCGCGCGGCTGTCGCCTCCGCGATCACGGCGTCGCTCAGCGGTGGCCAGGCCGCCCGCGCCCAGTCGCCGAAATTCTCGTCGCTCAAGGCGAGACACGCCAACCCCGTTCTCGGGTCAACCCATAAAAATGTCCCGGATTGGCCGAAATGTCCATAGGTTTGTGGCGAATTCGTGCCACCGGTCCAGTGCGGTGACTTGCCGTCGCGAATCTCGAAGCCCAGTCCCCAGTCGTTGGGACGCTGCGAACCGAAGCCGGGCAGCACGCCGTTCAGGCCCGGGAACTGCACGGAGGTGGCCTCGGCGTGCGTCTGCGCCGAGATCAACTCGGGATTCAGCAATTCGGCGGCGAAGCGGGCCAGATCCGCCGCGGTGGACCGCGCCGCGTGCCCCGCCGGGCCGGCCAGCACCGAAGCGGTCATGCCCAGCGGCTCGAACACCGCATCGCGCAGGTACTCGTCGAACGCGATCCCGGTCTGCGCGGTGAGGAATTCGGCGAGCGCTTCGAAACCCGCGCTGGAGTAGATCCGCCGGGCCGCGGGTGAAGCCTGGACGTCTGTGGTGTCGAACGCGAGCCCGGACGCGTGCGCCAGCAGATGCCGCACCGTGGCGCCGGGCGGGCCCGCGGGCTGATCGAGTTCGACCGCGCCCTCCTCCACTGCGACGAGCACGGCGTACGCGACGAGAGGCTTGGTCACCGACGCGAGCGGGAACACCCGCTCGGCATCCCCTTCGCTCGCGACGTCGCCGCCGGCGGTGACCACCGCGGCCGCCGCGTGCCGGACCGGCCATTCCCGAATCTGCTCGAGTGAACGCACCCCTCGAGCCTACGAGAACCGGGTGGCTACGATCGACTCGCCATGAGTGAAAAGCCCACTGTTCACGGCGACGTAGCATCCGGTTTCGAACCGGTCGCCGACGCCTTCCGCCGCAACTTCGAGCACCACGGCGAGATCGGCGCCGCCGTCGCGGTCTACGCCGGGGACCGCCCCGTGGTGGATCTGTGGGCCGGCTTCCGCGATCGCCGGCGCACGCTGCCGTGGGAGCAGGACACGATCGTGCCGGTGTTCTCCTCGACCAAAGGCATGGCGGCGTTCACCGTGGCCACGGCGGTAGCCAAGGGTCTGCTCGAGTACGAGCAGCCGGTGGCGAAGTACTGGCCGGAATTCGCCGCCCACGGCAAGGACGCGATCACCGTGCGCCAGCTGATCGACCACCAGGCCGGGCTGTCCGGCCTGAGCGAGATCGTCCGCCTGTCCCAGATCGCCGACCTGGACGGCCTCGCACCCATTCTCGCCGCGCAGAAACCGGCTTGGCGGCCCGGGACCAGGCACGGCTATCACGCGATCACTCTCGGTCTGTACCAGGGCGAGCTGCTGCGCCGCGTCGATCCGGACCGCCGCACGCTCGGCCGGATCTTCGCCGAGGACATCGCCGCTCCGCTCGGAGTGGACTTCTTCATCGGCCTGCCGGCCGAGCAGAGCATGGACCGCATCGCCGCGATGTCGGCCACCCGCGGTCTGGACGTCGTGCGCTACGAGCGCGATCTGCCGCTGCGGATCGGTGCGGAGATCTACGCCAAACGCGGATTGTCCTACGCCGCGCTGACCAACCCGCGCTGCGGGGCTCCGGCACGGGCGACCCGGCGCGAGTTCCTCGAAGTGGAGCTGCCGGGGTCCAACGGAGTGGGCAACGCTCGCGCGCTGGCGAAGGTCTACGGCGCGGCCGCCGGTCGCACCGGCGCGCTCCCGATCGACGACGCACTGCTCGACCGGCTCGCCGCGGCCGTGACCGCCGACGACGTCCCCGCCGAAGACCTGGTGCTGCACACCAAGAGCCGCTATCACCTCGGCTTCCGCAAATCGCGCGGAACCTTCCGCTTCGGCTCCGACCAGCGCGCCTACGGCACCACGGGACTCGGCGGCTCGTTCGGGTTCGCCGATCCGGCAACGGGTCTGGGCTTCGGTTACACGATGAACCGGCTGGGCCTCGCGGTCCTCGACGACGTCCGCAGCCGGAACCTGCGTTCAGCCCTGCTGCGCTGCCGGATCTGAGCTCCGGCGGCGCGCCGGACCTCGCACGATTCCCCCTCCTGCCTACACTGGCGAAGCCCGGGCCGACAGTCACCGACCGTGGAATCGAGGGACCTCGTGGCAGACCGACCGGCCACCGTCGACGCCTACCTCGCCGCCTTCCCCGCGGACGTGCGGGAGATCCTGGACGCGATTCGGCGCGCGATCCGGGCCGCCCTGCCGGATGCCACCGAGGCGATCAGCTACGACATCCCCACCTTCCGCCTGCACGGCCGCAACGTCGTGCACTTCGCGGGCTGGAAGCAGCACGTCAGCCTCTACCCGATCCCGGACGGCGATCCCGCGCTGGAACGCGAACTCGAGCCGTACCGGGCGGGCAAGGGAACCCTGCGTTTCCGGCTCGGCGAACCGGTGCCGTACGAGCTGATCGCACGGATCGCCACCGCGCTCGCCGAGCGGCGGTGAGGCGCTCTACCAGTCGGCTTCGGTGTACTTGATGATCCCGCGGATGTTCTTGCCGTCCAGCATGTCCTGGTAGCCCTGGTTGATCTCCTCGAGGGAGTAGCTGCGGGTGACCATGTCGTCCAGGTTCAGCTGACCCGCCTTGTACAGCGACAGCAGGCGCGGTGCGTCCTGACGGGCGTTGCCGCCGCCGAAGATGCAGCCCTTGACCGTCTTCTGCAGCATCGACAGCAGGAAGCTGTTCAGTTTGACGTCGTTCTCGTCCATCCGGCCCATCGAGGTGACCACCAGGGTGCCCGCCTTCGAGGTGAGGATCAGGCCCTCCTCGATGTACTCGCCGTGCATCTCGCCCATGGTCAGGATGACCTTCTCGGCCATCCGGCCCTCGGTGGCCTCCATCAGCGGCATGATCGCGGCGGCCATGCTCTCGTAGGTGTGCGTGGCGCCGAACTTCTGCGCCTGCTCGCGCTTCCACGGGTTCGGGTCGATCGCCACCACTTTCGAGGCGCCCGACAGCACCGCGCCCTGCAACGCGCTCATGCCGACGCCGCCGATGCCCGCGATCACCACGGTCTCGCCGGGGGCCACCTGGGCCACGTGGGTGGAGGAGCCGAAGCCGGTGGGGACGCCGCAGCCGACCAGGCAGGCCACCTCGAACGGGATGCTCGGATCGATCTTCACCACGGAGGTGTGGTGCACCGTCATGTACGGCGCGAAGGTGCCCAGCAGGCACATCGGGATGACGTTCTCGCCGCGGGCCTGGATGCGGTAGGTGCCGTCGCTGATCGCCTGGCCCATCAGCAGGCCCGCGCCCAGGTCGCACAGCGCCATGTGTCCTGCCACGCAGGCCGGACAGCGGCCGCAGGCGGGGATGAACGACAGGATCACGTGGTCGCCGACCTGTAGGTCGGCCGGGCAGTTCGGGCCGAGCTTGGTGATGACGCCCGCGCCCTCGTGCCCGCCCATGACGGGGAAGGACGGCATCGGGGTCGCGCCGGTCACGATGTGGTGGTCGGAGTGGCACATGCCGGCGGTCTCCATCCGGATCTGCACCTCGCCCGCGACCGGGTCACCGACCTCGATCTCCTCCACCGACCACGGCTGGTCGATCCCCCACAGGATCGCGCCCTTCGTCTTCATTCCTGTCGACCCTCTCGCATGCACGTGCTTATATGTGACTGCACCCACAGTACGAGAAAAATGTAACGCGTTCTAGTGCTGGTAGGAAAATTCGTCGGTAGAGCGTGACCTTTATGCCGAACGCGTTACAGTTCCGCGAGTGTTTCAGCCACGCACGTCGTGCACGTGGTGCACCAGATCGTGCAGGATGTACCGGGCGAACGACTCCACGGTGAACTCCGCCCCGTCACTGCGCGCACCGCGCAGACCGCGCCGCCCGCTCCGCGGCCTCGGCGAACTCCTGGGCCACCCGGGCCGGATCCTGCTCGTTGTAGCGGTCGGCTTCGGCGGTCGCGTCCTGATCCCAATTCTGGAAGCGCGGCGGCTCGCCCTCGGGGTCACCGGCCAGCATCAGGCCGAGGCGAGTGTCGGACATACGGCACACGTCGCGCACGTGCGCCCCGTATTCCAGAGCCGACCAGGTCGATTGGTCCGGCCGGACGCGCACGCCGGGGCGGCGGAGCACCGCGGCGAAGCGGACGGCCGTCTCCCGGATCAGGGCGGGCACGGCTTCGTAGGTGGTCGCGGCGGCGTCGAAACCGCATTCGGGACAGGGGCGGCTCAGCACCCAGGTCCAGTCCTTGACATCGGGAACGATCGGCATGCGCTCAACCTAGGCGTGGCCGGACAGCGCCTTCCACCGATATTCGGTCAACTATCGGGCACATCCCGACAGTTCACTCCATCAGCCGCTGCGCCCGGTCGAAGAGTTCCAGCGTGATGGCGTGCAGGAAGTCGCCGACCTGCTTGGGATGCTTGCCCGCGAACGCGCGGGCATGCGTGCCCTCCAGCACGATGCCGAGCTTGAAGCAGGCCAGCACGGTGTACCAGGACATCGCGCTCAGGTCGCGATCGGAGAACTGCCCGTAGTGCGCGATCATCTCCTCGGCGGTCGGCAGCCCGCCGACCGCGCCGAGCTTGCCCACCAGCGCAGCGCCGGTGGTGCCGGGCTCAGGGCGGGTGGCGATCTGCCAGCCGAGGTCGAGCAGCGGGTCGCCGATGGTGGACATCTCCCAGTCGACCATCGCCGCGACCTGCGGGCCGTCGAAGGAGAACATGATGTTCGCCAGATGGCAGTCGCCGTGCAGGATGCCCGGCGTCCACTGGGCGGGGCGGTTGCGGTCCAGCCACTCGCCCACCGCCGCGACACCGGGGATCTCCGGGCCGGGGTAGCCCTCGTTGGTCGAATACGACTCCAGTTCACCCAGCCAGCGCGGCACCTGACGCTCCAGGAAACCTTCCGGCTTGCCGTAGTCGGCCAAGCCGAGCGCCTGGTAGTCCAATGCGCCGAGCCGCGCGATGGCCTCGACCGCGGACAGACCCATCTGCCTGCGAATCTCCGGATCGCCCGCGTGCAGTTCGGGCAGTTCGTTCTGCGGGTTGAAACCGTGGATCGGCTCCATCAGATAGAAGACCGCGCCGAGCACCGACTCGTCGGCGCAGGCGGCGATCACCCGGGGCGCGCGGACCTCGGTGCCGCCCAGCGCGCCGAGCAGTCGCGCCTCCCGCCGGATCACGTCGTTGCTCTTGGCGCGCAGATGCTTCGGGCCGCGGCGCAGCACGTACGTCCGGCCGCCGCGCGTGAAGCGCAGCATGATGTTCTGCGTTCCACCGCCCAGCGCGATCACGTCCTCGAACTCACCCCCGGACAGACCCTGCTCATCCATCCACTTTCCGACGACGGCGAAGTCGACGACCGCGGGATCCACATCGACCGGTTGCGCAACAGACATGTCCCACATTGTGCACCACCCCCCGAACCAAACTGAAGGCAGACGACAACAGTTTGCTCCGACCGGCGCGGCGTAGGGTTTCGGGCACCATGCACACGCTGTTGATCGACAACTACGACTCGTTCACCTACAACCTGTACCAGCTGATCAGCGAGGTGAACGGCGTCGAGCCGACGGTCGTGCGCAACGACGAGGCGCGCACGGTCGCCGAACTCGGTCTGGAACGCTTCGACAGCATCGTCGTCTCACCCGGGCCAGGACGGCCGTCGGTGGCGCGCGACATGGGCATCTCCGCGGCGGTGATCCGCGAGACCGATCTGCCGTTGCTCGGCGTGTGCCTCGGTCATCAGGGCATCGTGGTCGCGGCGGGCGGCACGGTCGCCGAGGCGCCTGCCGCCAGGCACGGGTATCTGGATCGCATCGAGCACGACGATCGGGACCTGTTCGCCGGAATCCCGCAGGGCTTCACGGCGGTGCGCTACCACTCGCTGTGCGCGCTGCGGCCGCTGCCGGACGACCTGGAGGTCACCGCGCGGTCCGGCGACGGCGTCGTGATGGGCGTGCGGCATCGCAGCCGCCCGCAGTGGGGCGTGCAGTTCCATCCGGAATCGATCGCCAGTGAGTACGGTGCGGCTCTGCTGCGCAACTTCGCGAAACTCGTCGCCGCGCACCGAAGTGCGCCCGCGTCACCGATGCCGAGGCCGTCGATCGCCCGCGGGCCTGCGGCCGCGGCGGAACCGGCGGCCGAGGGCCCCCCGCCTCCCGCCGCGGCCGCGCCCGCGCCGCTCGCGGCCGAGCAGTTCCCCGCCGCGGCGGTGGAACTCGAGCGCCCCGCCGGTCGGGCGTCCTCATCCGTACGCACCGGTCCGGCCCGGCTCGATTCACTTGTGCCGCGGACCTTCCGGCTCCAGCGCGCCGTCCTGGAGCGGCCGATCGACACCGAGAGCGCGTTCGTGCAGTTGTACGCCAACTCCCCGACGGCGTTCTGGCTGGACAGCGAGCATGTCGAACCCGGAGCCGACCGGTTCTCCTTCCTGGGCGACGCGAGCGGTCCACTGGCCGAAGTGCTGCGCTACCGGGTTGGCGACGGCGAGGTGACCGTGGAGTCGTCGGACGGGCATCGGCGTACCGCACCCGGCGGCATTCTCGATTTCCTGGCCGCCGAGTTGCGCGCGCGCCGGCTCGAACTGCCCGATCTTCCCTTCGATTTCGCCGGTGGCTACGTGGGCTATCTCGGCTACGAGGTCAAGGCCGATTGCGGCGGCGCAGCGGTCCATCGCGCCCCGACGCCCGACGCCCAGTGGATCTTCGCCGACCGCATGGTGGTGGTCGACCACGTCGGCGGGCGCACGCACCTGCTGGCGTTGAGCGACGACGGGGAGACCGCGCGAGCCGCCGCCGACTGGCTGCGCGACACCCGCGAAACCCTGGACACCCTGCCGACCTGGACGAACCCGCCGCCGCTCGAGCTGCCGCCGGACGGCGACGCCGTCGCGCCGCTGCTCACCCGCGGCCGGGAGCGCTATCTCGCCGACATCGCGCTCTGCCAGGAGCGCCTGCATGCCGGGGAGTCCTACGAGATCAACCTGACCGATAGCGCCACGATCCCCGCCGCCGCGGCCGACGGCCTGGAGTTCTACCGCACACTGCGCCGGTGCAACCCCGCCCCGTACGCCGCCTACCTGCGCTTCGACGACCTCGACATCGCCTGCTCGTCGCCGGAGCGCTTCCTGAAGGTCGATCGCCGCCGCATCGTGGAGAGCAAACCGATCAAAGGGACCGCGCCGCGCGGTGCGACGCCGGAACAGGACGAGCGCCTGCGCCGTGAGCTGGCCGACAGCCCGAAGACCAGAGCGGAGAACCTGATGATCGTCGATCTGCTGCGCAACGATCTCGGCCGGGTCTGCGAGATCGGCAGTGTGTACGTCCCGAAGCTGATGGTCACCGAGCAGTACGCGACCGTGCATCAACTGGTATCGACGGTGCGCGGCAGGCTGCGGCCGGAGGTCGGCGTGGTGGAGTGCCTGCGCGCCTGTTTTCCCGGCGGCTCGATGACCGGCGCGCCGAAGCTGCGCACGATGGAAATCATCGATGCGCTGGAAACCGAAGCGCGCGGGGTGTACTCGGGCACGATCGGTTTCCTGGGCCTCGGCGGCACCGCGGACCTGAACATCGTGATCCGCACCGCCGTGCGCTACGGCGGACGCTGGCGGATCGGCGCGGGCGGTGCCATCGTGCTCGATTCGGACGCCGCCGACGAGTATCACGAGGTCCTGCTCAAGGCGGCCGCCACGCTGCGCGCGGCCGCCGACCACGCACACCGCTGAACCCGAGCGCCGGTCCTGCTCATTTGCGCCGTCTGGTGGGCTTTCGCCGGGGCGGTTCCTCGGCGGGTGGTTCCGGTGCGCTCAGGCCGGTCAGTTTGCCGAGCAGGGCGACGCCGGGCACCTTGGCCAAACGACCGAGCACGTCCTCGCCGAGGGAGATCATCGCCTCCAGCCGGGGTAGCAGCCGGTCGTAGGCCGCGAAGGCGGGATCGGCGAGGGCCAGGGTGCGGTCGAGCCGATCGATGGTGGAGTTGAGCCGATCGATCGCGGTCGTGAGGTTCTCGATCAGTCCGGGCAGTTGCGCGACCAGTTGAGCGGAAGCGGGCGGCAACCGCACCGCCGTGTCGAACGCCGACGTCGCGGTCAGCTGGGCGGCTTCCAGCGCTTGGCCCGCGGCCGTCTGCGCCGCCTCGACCGCCGCTTGGGCGGCGGCCAGGACGTCGGCGGGGCCGGGCACGCGCCCGCCCGGCAACTTGGGGGTCGGCGGCTTACGACCCGGGCGTTTCGGGTTCGTCATGGGGACAACTGTGCCGCACGCCCCGCCGAAGGAGGTCCCCTCGCGCGTTCGGCGTGTCGGAGGGTCGTGGCATAGTTCGAGCACCATGAAACTCAGCAAGGGCGCGAACGCAGCAGTACCGACATCCCTTCTAGCCGTGGTTGTTTCATGGCGATCGGAGCACGCTGTGGACGCGCACGCCTTGCTGCTGGACGCCTCGGGAACGGTGCGATCGGACCGGGACCTGGTGTTCTACAACGCGCCTCGGCACGTCTCGCAGGCGGTGACGCTCGATCAGGAGCCCGTGCCGGGCACCGCGCGGTTGAGCGTCTCGCTTCCGCGCACCGAAGCGGACATCGACCGGATCGTCGTCGCGGGCTCGGTGGAGGAAGGCACTTTCGGCGCTGTCCACGGCTTGACCGTGGCCGTGCACTCGGTCGACGGGGTGCTCGTGAGCTTCGAAATCGACGACGCGGACGCCGTCGCGGCGCTGATGTTCGGCGAGTTCTACCGCCGCGACGGGCGGTGGCGGTTCCGCGCCGTCGGCCAAGGGTGGGCCGGCGGACTGGCGGGGTTGGTCACCGAGTTCGGCGTCCAGGTGGAAGATTCCTCGGCGCCCGCCCGCACCAGCCATCCCACCAACCCGTTCCGGGTACGCCGGTCGATCGCGACTTCGACCGCGCAAGAGCGCCTTCCGACCTCTGCGGCCGGGGCGGAACCGGCTTCCGCCGACCGGTACGCCCCCGGCGCGCGACGCTTCACACACGGATCGTTCGGGCAGGGCTCCCGGAACGGCGATTCCCGGACCGACCAGTCGGACGTCACCGAGGATGTGTCCGCACACCACAGCGCCGAGACCGGAGCACTGCCGGGGCGGCCGGACACCCCCACCTCGCCACGCACCGAAGTGCTCGATCGCGCGGACACCTCTCCCCTGCCGCGGCCGCGGACCGGCCGTCCGGTAGACCTCGAACGGCACAGCCGCAGCACCCCACCGCTCGCTGCTCCTGCGCACCCCGAATACGCGGCCTGGCACCCGGATCCGGAAAACCCGCAGGTCATGCGCTGGTGGGATGGCACGGAATGGACCGAGGACAGGTATCTGCGGCCGCCGCCCGGCGGACGCCACTGCGGTCGCTGCGGAAACATGCTGCGCCGCAAGCTCTTCGGCGGGTTCGCGCCCTGCCAGCGGTGTGCGCAGGAGATCGAGGAGTACCTCACCCACTGGCACTCGCGCGCGTGGCGGGTGCTCACCGGCCACGGTCCGCGCGGTCCCGAGTGGGCGGCGCTGTGGGCGTCGTTGCGGTATCAGCGCGTCGACGCCGAAGCCGGACGCGCCGCGTTGCGCGACGCGGCGCTGAGCTACGTGGAGCGGCTGGTCACCTTCGCCTTCGCCGACGGCGAGGTCAGGGACGCGGAACTCGAATTGTTCGATCAGGCGGTCACCGAGCTCGGGCTCGGCGGGCCGCTGATCGAGGACCTGCGCAGACGAATGCATCGCGGCAACACCCTCTACCGGCTGCGCACGGGCGACCTGCCCGTGGTCCGCACGCCCGGCCTGCACCTGGACCCCGAGGAGCAAGTCCACCTGGACCTGCCCGCGACGCACGTGCGTCAACTCGCGCGCGGCCCGAAATTCACCGAGGGCAGACTGATCGGCAGCAACAAGAAGCTGCGTTTCGTCGGCGCCGACACCGGTATCGAGATGCCGTGGTCCCGGGTGGTCTCCGTGCACGCCGAACAGAGGGCGGTGGTGGTCGCGGCCACCTCCGCGCGCGGTGGCGCGACCTTCGCGGTCGACGACCCGGACTATGTCTCCGCCGCGCTGGAAGGCGCGCTGCGGGTGGCGAAACGCCTCGTCCTCACCCCGGGCCAGCGCGACACCCGCAGCATCCCGCAGGAGGTGAAGGCGCAGGTGTGGCAGCGCGACGGCGGTCGGTGCGTCGAATGCGGCGACGGGCACTACCTGGAGTTCGACCACATCATCCCGCTCAGCCGCGGCGGTGCGACCAGCGCGGCGAACCTGCAGATCCTGTGCCGCGCGTGCAACCGGGCCAAGGGCGCCCGCATATAGCGGGTCTCATTCGGCGAGCAGGCCGGCGGTTCGGCCCAGGTCGGCCAACATCGCGTCGAACAGGATCTCCGGGTTGTCCAGCGGGATCGGGTAGTTCCCGAACACCTCGAGCGTGACGTGGCCGTAGAGCCGTGCCCAGATCTGAATCATCAGGTAGGTAACCCCGAGATCCAGCTTCTCGGCCGGGAACTTCTGGCTCGACTCCGACAGCGCGGCCAGCAGTTCGGTCTGGAAGTGCACCAGATCGTCGCGCAGCTCCGGCGGGATGACGTCGGTCGGGGGCGTGACGATGTCGTAGTTCGCCAGCAGCCTGCCCGCCGCGGCCAGGAACACCCGGCCGAAGGGCTCGTCGAAACGGCGCAGCGCGCGGGCCTGCCCGGCGCCGGGCGAGGCGAACACCAGGGTGAACTCCCTGGTGTGCGTCAGCGCCCAGCGCCGGAAGCCACGGCAGATGGCGAAGAACTGCGCGGCGCCGTCGTCGGGCAGCGTGGCCAGCTCGGCGGTCAGGTCCTCGGCCAGGTCGGCGCAGAAGTCCAGCCGCAGCCGCTCCAGCAGGTCTTCCAGCGAGTCGTAGTACCGGTACAGCGCGGGCGCGGTGACACCGAGTTCCCGCGCGATGGCGCGCAGCGTGACCGCCTCGGGCCCGCGCTCCACCAGCAGCGCGCTGGCCACCCGCCGGATGTCGGTGTCGGTCACCACCGGCGCGCGGCCTCGTGGTCTGGACTGTTGCACCGATCGATTCAAGCGTATTCGACTTCCCAGCGCTTGATCCCGTTCAGCCAGCCCGACCGCAGCCGCACCGGATCGGACACCTGCCGCAGGTTGGGCATCACGTCGGCGATGGCGTTGAACATCAGATCGATCTGCAACCGGGCCAGGTTCGCGCCCACGCAGTAGTGCGTGCCGGTGCCGCCGAAACCCACGTGCGGGTTCGGATCGCGCAGCACGTCGAAGGTGAACGGATTCTCGAACGCTTCCTCGTCGAAATTGGCCGAGCTGTAGAACAACCCGAGCCGCTGGCCCTTCTCGATCTCCTGGCCGCCGAGCACGGTGTCCTGGGTCGCGGTGCGCTGGAACGCGGTGACCGGGGTGGCCCACCGGACGATCTCGTCGGGCGCGGTGCGCGGGCGCTGCTGCCGGTAGATCTCCCACTGCTCGGGGTGGTCGACGAATGCCTTCATGCCGTGGGTGATCGAGTTGCGCGTGGTCTCGTTGCCCGCGACCGACAGCAGGATGACGAAGAACGCGAACTCGTCCGAGCCGAGGTGCTCGCCGTCGATGTCGGCGTTGACCAGCTGGGTGACGATGTCCTCGGCGGGGCAGGCGCGCCGCTGCTCGGCCATGTTCCAGGCATAGCCCATCACCTCGGCGGTGGCGGCGTGATGGTCGCCCTCGAATTCCGGGTCGTCGTAGGAGATCATCTGGTTGGACCAGTCGAAGATCTTCTTGCGGTCCTCCTGCGGGATGCCGAGCAGCTCGGCGATCGCCTGCAGCGGCAGTTCACAGGCGACCTGTTCGACGAAGTCGCCGCTGCCGGACTTCTTGGCCTCGTGCACGATCCGCGCGGCGCGTTCGGTCAGCGCGGCGCGCAGGCTCTCCACCGCGCGCGGAGTGAAGCCCTTGGAGATGATCCGCCTGGTCTTGGTGTGCTTGGGCGGGTCGAGGTTGAGCAGCAGCATGTCGCCGAGCATGTCGATCTGCTCGCGCGTGGTCTCCTCGTTGAACCGGATGATCGCGGTGTTCTCGTGCGAGGAGAACACCTCGGGATTCTTCGAAATCTCCTTGATGTGCGCGAGCTTGGAGACGACCCAATACCCACCGTCGTCGAAGCCGCTGGCCCGATCGGGCTGGGCGCACCACCACACCGGGGCGGTGCGGCGCAACTCGGCGAACTCCTCGATGGGCAGGCGGCTGGCGAGCAGGTCGGGGTCGGTGAAGTCGAATCCCGTCGGGATCGACGGCGTGGTCACGGTCACGGCTAACTCCTCCGGCGGTCTGGGCGCAGACCCGCCGACGATGTGCGAACACGGTCAACAGAGATGCAACCACAGAACATGCCCTCGTGAACAGTGTTTAGTAAAACCCGTTTACTTTTCGGCCACCGCACCCGCACCAGCAGGCCGCGGCGAGGCGGAGCACGGGATCACAGCACCGGCAGCAGCGGCGGCGGACGCCAACGCCCCTGGATGGGCTCGGCCTTCGGCGCGTACATGCGCAGGGTCAGCGAGAATTGCCCGGACTCCGGGATCGGCAGCCAGTTTCCGGCAGGCACGGCCGGGCCGGGGTCGCCGAACTGCAACGCGATGTCCAACGAGCCGTCGGGGTTGAGCAGCACCGGATCCGGATGGCCGACCGTGTAGATCTCCGCGGGATTGGGCACCAGGTAGTTGTCGGCGTCGTAAGCGGTCAGCGACCAGAAATTGTCGACGGGCGGCAGCTCGCCCGGCGCGAAGTGCAGCCGGAATCGGCCGGCGCCGTCGCCGGTGGCGGTCGATGCGAACAGCGTCGGATAGAAGGCGTTCTCGGCCAGGCTGGCGCCGAGAGCCACCCGGGCGATGGCGGCGCGCAGCAGGTAGTTGACGCCGTACCGGCCGACGTCCGGGTCGACGAGCCAGCCGTTCTCGTTGACTGTCCGCGCGCCCAGATACACCGGGATCTGCTGCTGGGCGGTGCCCACCGCGGCCGCGAGCTCGTCCTCCGAGAGACCTTCGACCGCGCCGCCCGGCCGGATCCCGATCGTCGCGAAGCGCCGCATGGCGGGCTCGTCCTCGCGTGCGGGCGGGTTCACCGCCAGCAACGCGCACATCCGATCGAAAAACACCTTCGGGTCCATCTCCGCCACCCATTCCGGCGGTGGCTGCACACCCGCCTGCCAGGGTGGAGCGGCGGGCGCAGGCGGCTCGGCGCCCGCCACCCACGCACTCAGCGGGACCAGTCGCAACCGCTGCTGGATAGCGCGCACGGCCGGCAGATCGGTCTCGCCGTCGACCTGGATTCGCACGATCAGCCACGCCGTGGGAGTGGGCATCGGCAAGGGCGTCAATCCCTCGGGCAATGCCCCCGACCACCCCGGGCCGGTCACCGCGTAGGCGTACGGCGGCGACGCCGATTGCGCCTGCGGACGACGACCACTGGGGTTGTGCACGTTGTTCGTCCAGGCGTCCAGCACCTGCGCCAGCCAGAACCGCCCCCGGTCCATGGCGGGGACGCTCAGCACCATCGGCTCGTTCGCCAGATCGAGCCACGCGGTCGAACGCAACGTGTCCCGGTCCAGCCGCACCACTTCTCGCTGCGCCGGAGTGGGCAACGCGTCCGCGTGCTCGAACCGGTTGACCGGCGTGGACGCCTCCGCCGCGATGCGGGTGACGTCCATCAGCACCAGCGGATAGCCGAATACGTAGGCATCTTTGGCGATCGTAACGGCGTCATGGGGGACGGAGCTGTCGTCGCCGGAGCGTCCGCACGCCGCCCAGCCGAACGCGGCCACCGATGTCGCCGCGATGCCGAGCGCCGTGCGCCGCGACATCGTGAGCTCGCCCTCGGTCCTCTCGTCCATGATCCTGCTCCGCTTCCGATCCTATCGGGCACCGCGCGATGCGCGCCGGAGGATAACCGGACATCAGAGCATAACAGCAGGTCAGCGGGGCGATCTCGAGACGAGGACCGTGAGCGGTCGCCCGGGAAGCCGAGACGGCCCGGCACGACGGCCGGGATTCCGGGCTCCCGAGCTCGGCGAGCGTTTCACGGCATGCACACGGTCGCGGCGACGACACGCCGGAGGATCGCGCCGCGGTCAGAACTCCAGAACGGTGTTCATGATGGTGCCCGCGCTGGTGGCGACCACCCCGCCGAGCATCGCGCCCGCGATCATCTTCGGCGACTGCAAGCCGCCGCCGCTCCACTTCTCCCAGGCGAATCTGCCGCCCGCGTAGATGATGCTGACGATGCCCGACGCGAGCGCGAACCAGGTGAGGTACCGCACGAACTGTAAGAGCTTGTCCGCCAGGGGCGGCGCCTCCGGGGTCGGATTGCCGATCTGCGCCAACGTCGTGAACGAATCGCCGACCGACGCCAGAATGATGCTCACCGTCTACTCCCTCTACGCTCGAATACAACTCTGCCGCCGACCAGCGCCTTTACGAAAGCTGTTCGACCACCGATGAATTCGGCCACGGACCAGGATACGGGCACGGAGCGCGCCATGGTGGGCGCACTACGCGGAACCTCCGCCGCCCACGGCGGCACGGGCGGGCGGACCCGGGATCGGGCTACCCCGGCGAGCACACCGGAAACACGAACTTCCCTGCGCTGCACGGAGGTGACTGCATCGCGGCGAGCGAACGGATACGATCTTCTCAGCGAATCACTTGCCCCTGTCCCGAATCCAGAATGAGCGAACGACGATGATCCTGGCCGCCGCTTACGACACCTTGGCGCAGATCGGCAATCCCACTCCAGAAGCACCGCCGATCTCCGACAAGTTCCTCCAACTGGTCCGCTACCTGACGTGGTTCGTACTCCTGTCGGGCATCTGCGGCATCATCTACGCCGGTGGCCGCTTCGCCTGGGAGAAGTGGACCGGCGGCGGGCTCGAGTCGCCGAAGATGGTGGCCGGAGCCATGATCGGCGGGGTGATCGCCACCAGCGCCGGCACCATCATGAACGCCGTCATCGGCTGATCCGCAGCGGACATCACTCGTCATAGCATTTCGCTATGACAGACGGGATTCTCCGTGGGCAAGGTGGCTTCGCGCGAGCCCCGACACGCGGGTCAGCGCAGGATGCCCGCGTTCCGCGCGGCGCGCAACCAGTCGGGGAACTCGCCGAGCAATCGGGCGTAGAGCTGCGCGTCGTCGACCTGATCGATGTCGTCGAGTGCGAAGAACCCCGCGTTGTCCACCGCACGGCCGGACAGCTCGTCCAGGCTCCGCAGCAGACCGTAGTTGGCCCGGCCGAGGCCGACGAACTGCCAGAAGGCAGGCAGCAGCGCGGCTTCGCGCATGAGTGCCGCGATCTCGCGCTTCTTGGCGAAGCCGCCGTCGGTGAAGAACAGCACAAGGGTGGGGCGGCCGTCCGGGCGCAACGAGCCGATGATGTCGCGCATGACCGGCAGCTCGTCGTTGCGGCCACCGAGCCGGTCGTAGTCGATGCCCCCGTGGGTTCCGCCGAGATGCAGATAGGTGCGAGCCCACTCGTCGCCGTGCTCGACGGCGATGTCGGGCAGCTTGGCGAAGGAGACGGCGTAGAGGTACGCCTCCAGAGTCCCGTCGTCGTCGAGTTGCGTGGCCACGGGGATCATGCGCTGCACGACGCGATGCACCACATGGTCGCGATACTGCCGCTGCATGCTGCCCGTCTTGTCGACGACCAGGACGACGCGGGCGCGGATGCCGAAAGCGTCCTTGCCGATGAGGACTTTCGCGACCTCGCGCTTGCGCAGATCCAGCGTCGCGCGCTTGTCGAAGGAGAGCTTCGCCTCGCCGGGAACGGTGAAGACGTCCGGGACCACCCGCGCGGACGGGTCCGGCGCGGCTGGTTGCACGGACGCGACCGCCGGGGACGGCTCCTCGTCCACGCTCACGCCGTGATCGGTGACCAGTGCGGCGAATCCGCCCGCATAACCTTGCCCGACCGCGCGCACCTTCCATCCGCCCTGGCGGCGGTACAGCTCCAGCGCGATCACCACGGTTTCGCTGCCCAAACCCTCGATGCGGTACTCGTACAGCACATTTCCGGCCGCATCGGCCACCGTGGCGACGGGAGGCGCGCTCCGGCCGAAGGTCTCGGCCGGATCGTCGAGGGTCAGCACGGCCCGCAGTTGCGCGATGTCCGCGGGCAGGTCGGCGAGCGAAACCGACAGTGCGCCGGGCGTTCCTCGTTCCAGCGACACACCGGGAGCGCTGGGCTGGTTGAAGAACACGAAGTCCGCGTCCGATCGCACGCGACCGGCCTCGGTCACCAACAGTGCCGACACGTCCACCGCGGCCTCGGCGCGCACCGACACCAGCACGCGCGGCACGTCCAACGCCGCGTTCTGACCTTTGACCAATGCCGCGCCCACCGAGACTCCCAGCCGTCGTCGCTCCGAAACCGCCACCGGGATCAGCGTAAGTCGGGCGCCGGTCGGATGCGGAACGTTCGCCGCGCGATATCGTCCGAGGATGCGAGCCGGATAGCCGAAGCGCGGGCGACCGGACCGCGTCAGCGCGCGCGGACCGCTTCCGCGGCGCCGGTGATGTTGCGCGCCATCCCGCCGAAGATAGCGGCGTGGAACGGCGCGATCGACTTCCAGTACAGGTGCCCGGCCAGCCCGTGCGGCTCGAACAACGCGCATTGCCGATAGGTGGCGCCGGGGCCGTCCGGCTCGACCGCGAGCTCCAGCCAGGCCCGGCCCGGCACCCGCATCTCCGCGCGCAACCGCAGCATCCGAGGCCGCTCCAACCGCTCCACCCGCCACCAATCCAGCGCCTCGCCCTCGTGCAACCGGTGCGGGTCACGCCGCCCGCGGCCGAGACCGACGCCCCCCGCCAGCCGGTCTATCCAGCCGCGCAGCGACCAGGCCAGCGGGAACGAATACCAGCCGTGCTCACCCCCGATCGCCTCGATCACCCGCCACAGCGTCGCGGGGTCGGCGTCGGTGTGCCGTTCCCGCACATCCCGGTACAGCGAGCCGCCCGACCACTCCGGGTCGGTGGGCAGCGGATCCGACGGCGCGCCCGGCGGATGGGCGTCCGACCACCTGGTCGGCACGTCCAGGTCGCGAATCTTCTGCAGCGCCAGCGTCACCGCCCGGCGGTAACCGGTCGGTCCGCCCGGCGGGTCCGGGATGAGGTCGGCGATCGCGTGGTCGTGACAGACCACGTCGTTGATCAGCGATTCCATCAGCGGCACGGCGATCGAACGCGGCACCGGCGTCACCAGATTCACCCATTGCGCCGACAACCACGGCGTCAGCACCGGCACCGGCACGATCAGCCGACGCGGCAGCTGCGCCACTTCGGCGTAGCCGCGCATCATCTGCGCATAGGTCAGCACGTCCGGACCGCCGATATCGAAGGCGCCGCCCGCGCCGTCGGGCAGCGAGGCCGCCTCGGTCAGGTAATACAGCACGTCACGCACCGCGATCGGCTGGATTCGGTTGTGCACCCAGCGCGGAGTGACCATCATCGGCAGCCGCTCGGTCAGGTAGCGCAGCATCTCGAAACTGGCCGAGCCGGAACCGATGATCACCGCGGCCCGCAGCACCAGCACGGGCACCGCGCCCGCCCCGAGGATGTCGCCGACCTCGGCGCGCGAGGCCAGGTGCCGCGACAGTCGCTGGGCATCCGGGACGATGCCGCCCAAGTAGACGATTCTGGTCAGCCCGGCGTCCGCCGCCTCGGCCGCGACCAACGTGGCGGCTTCCCGGTCCACGGTGTCGAAGTCGGCCCGCGTCAAGGAGTGGACCAGGTAGTACAGCACGTCCTGCCCGGTCAGTGCGGCGCGCACGTCGGCGGCGGAGGTCACGTCGCCGGCCAGCACCTCGACGCGATCGCGCCACGGCGCCTCGGCGAGCTTGCCCGGGGTGCGAGCCAGCACGCGCACCGTGTGACCGGCGCGCAGCAGTTCGGGCACCAGTCGTCCGCCGATGTAGCCGGTCGCGCCGAACACCACACACCGCACGGCAACCATCCTTCCGATGACTTGCTGAGGTGATGACCCGGGGCCGCACGGTCAAACAGCGCGCGTTCCCGGCGTGCGCGCGCTCGCGCGGACCGCCGCGAGCTCTGATCGATCGGGCGTCCTCGTGCCAGACTGGGCCCGTGAGCGAACGTAGCAAAAGCCACGGACCGGACAAGCCAGCACCGCGGGATCGCGGCGACATCATCGGTGCGGGCCTGGTCTGGCTGGCCAAGTGGGCGGTGTGCATCGTCGCGATCGCGGCGGGCGCGTGGGTGCTCGGATTCCTGGTCGCCCGGCTGTGGGTGGTGATCCTGCCGGTGGCGCTGGCGATCGTCGTCGCCACCGTGCTGTGGCCGCCCGTGCGCTGGCTCACCGCCCGCGGGCTGCCGCCCGCCGCGGCCGCCGCGCTCGCGGTGCTCGGATTCATCGGTGTGCTGGCCGGTATCATCGCGCTGATCGTGCCCTCGGTCGTGGACCAGGCCCCGGAACTGGCCGACAAGTCCAGCGCGGGCGTCAACCAGGTGCGCGACTGGTTGCAGGGTCCGCCGCTGAGAATCCGTGACGAGCAATTGGATTCGGCCGTGGACGCGATCGTCTCCAAGCTGCAGTCCAGTTCGGAGCAGATCGCGACCGGAGTGTTCAGCGGCGTCACCACCGCGACGTCGGTGCTGGTCACCCTGTTCCTGGTGCTCGTGTTGACCTTCTTCTTCGTCAAGGACGGCCCGCGTTTTCTGCCGTGGTTGCACAGCGTCTCCGGCAGCCGCAGCGGCAGGCACCTCGAGGAGGTGCTCAACCGGGTCTGGGTCGTGCTCGGCGGGTTCATCCGCACCCAGGCGCTGGTCAGCCTCGTCGACGCGGTGTGCATCGGCGCGGGCCTGGTCATCCTCGGGGTTCCGCTGGCGCTGGTCCTGGCGGTGATCACCTTCCTCGGCGGGTTCGTCCCGATGGTCGGCGCGTTCGTCGCGGGTGCGCTCGCGGTGCTGGTCGCTCTGGTGGGCAAGGGCTTCGTGACCGCGCTGATCGTGCTCGGCATCGTCATCGCCGTGCAGCAGCTCGAGGGCAATGTGCTGCAACCGGTGTTGCAGAGCCGCAGCATGCAACTGCACGCGGTCATCGTGCTGCTGGCGGTCACCGCGGGCGGCTCGCTGTACGGGATCGTCGGCGCGTTCCTGGCCGTCCCCGTGGTCGCGATGGTCGCGGTCGTCCTGCGATATGTCGGCGAGCAGATCGATGCGGCCACCGCGCCGCCGCCGGAACCGGACAGCGAGCCGGAGCCCGCGGACTGACCGCGGCGCACGAGAAGCCGCGCGCCATCGTTGCACTCAGTCCGAATGTAACTATCGCCGTCGCCCGCCCGGGTTCCTAGCGTCAGTGGACATGACAACTGATGTGGGCGCCCCGCTCGACGACATCGCCGACGCGACGGCCCGCGCCGTCGCGGACGACCCGGCGAACGCACTGGTGGTGTTCCGTGCCTCCGGCACCCCGGAGGGGGCGGTGGGCAGCGCGATCACCCTCGGCAGGCACACCGTGCGCGTGGACGAGCCGCCCGCGCTCGGCGGCGCGGACACCGCGCCCAACCCGGTCGAGGTGTACCTGGCGTCGCTCATCGCCTGTCAGGTGGTGACCTATCGGTTCTGGGCCCAGCGCCTCGGCATCACCGTCGACGAATTGTCGGTGAGCGCCGAGGGCGATCTCGACGTGCGCGGGTTCTTCGGCTTGGATGACAACGTCCGCGCCGGTTTCCAGGCGGTGCGGGTGACCGTTCGCATCGGCGGACCCGACACCGAACAGCGCTATGCCGAATTGCAGCAGGCCGTCGACGCGCACTGCCCCGTGCTCGATCTCACCACCGGGCGTACTCCGGTCGAGACCACCCTGATCACCGAATAGCCGCCGTCGCAACCCGATCGACCCATCGCCCAAGGAGGACCACCCCGATGACCGAACCCGACCTGTCCCAGGACTGGAGCTTCGAGACGAAGCAGATCCACGTCGGACAGATTCCGGACGGCACCACCAACGCCCGCGCGCTGCCGATCTACCAGACCACCTCCTACACCTTCCGCGACACCGCGCACGCGGCGGCGCTGTTCGGTCTGGCCGAGCCCGGCAACATCTACACCCGGATCATGAACCCGACCCAGGACGCGGTGGAGCAGCGCATCGCCGCGCTGGAAGGCGGCGTCGCCGCTCTGCTGCTCGCCTCCGGGCAGGCCGCGGAGACCTTCGCGATCCTCAACATCGCAGGCGCCGGCGACCACATCGTCTCCAGCCCCCGGCTCTACGGCGGCACCTACAACCTCTTCCACTACTCGCTGCCCAAGCTCGGCATCGAGGTCTCCTTCGTCGAGGACCCCGACGACCTCGAGCAGTGGAAGGCGGCCATCCGCCCGAACACCAAGGCGCTCTACGGTGAAACGGTCTCCAACCCGCAGAACCACATCCTCGACATCCCGGGGATCGCGGGCGTCGCGCACGACCACGGTGTTCCGCTGATCGTGGACAACACCGTCGCCACGCCGTACCTGATCCAGCCGCTGGCCCACGGCGCCGACATCGTCGTGCACTCGGCCACCAAGTACCTCGGCGGACACGGCGCGGCCATCGCGGGCGTGATCGTGGACGGCGGCAAGTTCGACTGGACCGGCGGCCGGTTCCCTGGCTTCACCGAACCCGACCCGAGCTACCACGGTGTCGTGTACGCCGAACTCGGCGCGCCCGCCTACGCGCTCAAGGCGCGCGTGCAACTGCTGCGCGATCTCGGCTCTGCGGTCTCGCCGTTCAACGCGTTCCTGATCAGCCAGGGCCTGGAGACGCTGAGCCTGCGGGTCGAGCGGCATGTGCAGAACGCGCAGGCGGTGGCCGAATTCCTCACCACGCGTTCGGAAGTCACCTCGGTGTCCTACGCGGGCCTGCCGTCCTCGCCGTGGTACGAGCGGGGCCGCGCCCTCGCGCCGAAGGGCACCGGCGCGGTGATCGGCTTCGAGCTGGCCGGTGGCGTGGACGCGGGCAAGCGGTTCGTCGAGGCGCTGCGGCTGCACAGTCATGTCGCCAACATCGGCGACGTGCGCTCGCTGGTGATCCACCCGGCATCCACCACCCATTCGCAGCTGACACCGGAAGAGCAACTGGCCGCGGGCGTCACGCCCGGCCTGGTCCGGCTCGCCGTCGGCATCGAAGGCATCGACGACATCCTCGCCGATCTGCGCGCGGGTTTCGCGGCGGCTTCCTGACGCTGCGCGCCCCGGGGCGGTGTGCCCCGGGGCGTTTTGCCTGTCCGCGATCCGGATCGAGCGCGGCCCAGCAGAGCGACAACCCGTTTCGAAGCGGTTTTCCATGATTTCCGTTGGCAAATAGGGACGCGCCGACGGTGGTCATCGGTTACCCACCGGCGCACGACTATTCGCCCCTGCGGCGTGGATTCGACTGGCACGCGCGCGGTTCCTCACAATCGGAAAAGAAATCGAAGTTTCGCGCATCCGTAAGGCTTTTTGAACCGAACTAGAAAGGTAGGTATATGTCCTCTTCAGAATGAGGTGGGTAAGTCCATGGACATAGCGGTACCCGAAACTCCAGCACACCCCTTCTTACGCCGCGCCGCCACTCTGGTCGTCGCGAGCGCCATCCCGTTGTCCGTGGTCGGCGCCGCGACCGCCACCGCCGACCCGCTGCTGCCGGAGATCTCCGTCCAGATCCCGTTCGCCCCGACGCCCGCCGTCGGCGTCCTCGCTCCGGCGGCCGATCCCGTGGACGACATCGTTCCGCCCGAGGTCGCGCCGCCTCCGGTCTCCGCAGGCCGCAACGACTTGAGCACCAACCGGCCGATGCCGGACTCGAACGTGCTCGCCCCCATCGTCCCGCAGCGGCTGCATCTGCCCAACCCCGCCGCCCCGGCTCCCGGGGTCGCGCCGATCGAGGCGCCGCCCGGCACGCTGCGCGTGGGTTCGGTGGTGATCGGCAGGCCGGACTTCCTGACGCCCGAGCAGGGCAAGATCTTCAACGACGCGATCGCGGGTCCGGAAGCGAGTCTCGCGCAGACCTTGGATTCGGCGGGCTTCGAGCCCTCGCGCTCCGACCGGATCGCCGCCGACCTCCTCGGTTCCACCGCCATCGGCGCCTCGGTGGGCAGTATGGTGGCCTCGCCGGTCGCCTCCATCGGAGCCGTCATCGGCGCGGTCTGCGGCGCCATCGCGGGCCTGCCGATGTTCCCGACCGGGACGGTGGCCGTCATGGCTCTCGGTGCCGCCATCGGTTACGGGTTCGTGGCCTCCCCTGCCATCGCCGTCGGCGCGGCTGTCGGCGCGGGTGTCGGTGTGCTTCAGGGCCTTCTCACGCCGCCCACGGTTCCTGCCTCGTAATCCGCTTTCCCGGTGGGTTCCGCGGTGGAAGACACCGCGTGAACTCGTCGTTTTCGATACGCACGAATTTCGCGAAGACCCGGTTTCGGCCGGGTCTTCTGCTTTGTTCGGAAATGCGGGACGTTTGGCCTCCCGATAACGGGCTATCGCGTAGAAGACCGGCTGAAGATGGTCGGCCGGTCTCTTCACAAGGAGGTTGTGACATGAGCACAGTCGACAAGGCGAAGAACAAGGCCGAAAAGGTCGCCGGACAGGCCAAAGAGAAGTTCGGCGAGGCCGCGGGCGACCGGGGGAAGCGCGACGAGGGCCGCACCGACAAGGTCAAGTCCGACCTGAAGGACGCCGGCGAGAAGGTCAAGGACGCCTTCCGGCACTGACCACCGTCCGGCGGGCGCGGTCGTGGACTACATGAAAGCGGGCGCCACCCGACGTAAGCGTCCCCCACGGCCGTAGCGACGGCTCGAGCAGGGCGGATGGCCGCACCGAGCGGTCATCCGCCGCTTCTTGCGACCAACTGGTCCAACCAGTTGACCTGTTGACCTCGGTGCGTCACACTCGGTCGCATGGAATTCGCCGCGGTCGCCCGCACCGCCGTCTCCGATGTCGTCTTCGGCCAGATCATCGACGCGATCCTGAGCGGACGGATCGCCCCCGAGGCGACGCTCCCCTCGGAGCGAGAACTGGCCGAGATGTTCCAGGTGAACCGCCACGCCGTGCGCGAGGCGCTCAAGCGGGTGCAACAGAGCGGGCTGGTGCGCGTCACGCCGGGCGGCAAGACCCGGGTGCTCGACTGGCGCTCACACGCGGGCTTGGACATCCTGACCGCGGTCACTCGTTCGGGCGCGGTACCTGCGCAACGGATTCTGCGCGACATCGCGGTGATGCGGAGGTCCGTCGCCGCCGACGCGGCCCGGTTGTGCGCCGAGCACGCCGACGCCGAGCAACTGGCGGCGGTGCGGCGCGCCGCCGCGGCCTATCCGGACGCGACCGCGCCGTTCGGCGCCGTGGTGGAGGCCGACTTGGCCTTTTGGGTGGCCATTCTCGACGGCTCGGGCAACCTCGCCTACCGGCTGGCGTTGAACACGCTGGTCGCAGGCTATTTCGGGATCGGCATGGAGGTCATCGCCGAACTGGGCCTGAACAAGGAGTACATCGATCCGGGCGCGCACCGCACCCTGGCGGCGTGCATCGCCCGCCGCGACGCCGCCGCGGCCTACGACACCGCCTATGCCCTGCTCACCCGCCTGGTCGATGCCCAAGCAGTACCGGAAGATTGACCTTTGTTCGACCTGATCGCCCATGCCATACCGGTTTTCGTGCTCTGCCTGGCACTGGAAGCCGCCTCCTTCCACTTGCTGCCCGACGACGACCAGCTCGGCTACCAGTTCCGTGACGCCCGCACCAGCGTGCTCATGGGGCTGGGCAATGTGGTGGTGAACCTCGGCTGGAAACTCGTCGTCGTCGCGGTGTACGCCGCGGCGTATCTGGCCGCGCCGGTCCATCTCCCGGCCGACCAGCCGCTCACCTGGATCGCGCTGTTCTTCGCCGACGAGATCGCCTATTACTGGTATCACCGCACCCACCACACCGTGCGCGTGTTCTGGGCCAGCCACGTGGTGCACCATTCCAGCGAGTTCTACAACCTCTCCACGGCCCTGCGCCAACCGTGGACCCCGTTCAGCTCGCTGCCCTACTGGCTGCCGTTGGCACTGGCAGGCTTCCCGCCCTGGATGATCCTGCTGCAGCAGTCCGTAAGCCTGCTCTACCAGTTCTTCATCCACACCGAACGGGTGGGGACACTCTGGCGACCGGTGGAATTCGTGTTCAACACGCCCTCCCATCACCGGGTGCACCACGGCTCCAACGATCGTTACCTGGACAAGAACTACGGCGGCATCCTGATCGTCTGGGATCGGCTGTTCGGCACGTTCGAGCCGGAGACCGAACGCGTCCGCTACGGGCTCACCAAGAACATCGCGACGTTCAACCCGGCCAGGGTCGCCACCCACGAGTGGATCTCGATCTGGCGCGACCTGCGCGGCGCGACCTCCTGGCGCGCCAAGGGCGGCTACTTGTTCCGCGGCCCCGGCTGGTCGCCGACCGACTGATCCGCGCCCGGAGCAGCGCCGTCCTCCTCGACCAGCCGCAGTTCGCTCGGCCACCAGATCCCGCGCCCGATCAGGCTGAACAGCGCCGGGATCACCACCGTGCGCACCACGAAGGTGTCGAGCAGGATGCCGAGGCCGACCACGATGCCGACCTGGGTGAGGGTGATCAGCGGAAGCACGCCGAGCACGCAGAACACCGCCGCCAGCACGATGCCCGCGCTGGTGATCACCGCGCCGGTCACCGAGACCGCCCGCGCCATGCCGTGCGTGGTGCCGTGCCGCGGCGTCTCCTCGCGAGCCCTGGTGACGAGGAAGATCGTGTAGTCCACGCCGAGTGCGACGAGGAACAGGAAGGCGAACAGCGGCACGCTGATGTCCAGCGCAGGGAAGCCGAAGACGTGCTCGCTCATCCAGCTGCCCAGCCCCAGCGCGGCCAGCGCGCTCAACACCGTGACCGCCACCAGCAGCAGCGCGGCGGGCACCGCGCGCAGCAGTGCGAGCAGCACTACCAGCACGACGACGAGGATGAGCGGGATGACCACCTTGCGGTCCCGGCTCGCGGCGGTCTGGACGTCCAGCGCCTGGGCATCGGTCCCGCCCACCATCGCGTCGGCTCCCGGCACCGGCGCGACCGCCGCCCGCAGCGCCTCGATGGTGTCGAAGGCGCGCGCGGAGGAGGGCGGTGCGTCGATCACCACCGACCACCGGGTCAGCCCGGTCGGCGAGGTGCCCGTCCGCGAGGTCAGCACCACACCCTCGGTGCGCCGGAACGCCTCCTCGACGCCCGCCGCCGCCTCGCTGCGTGCGAGGATGATCGCGGGATCGGAAGCGCCGGACGGGAAATGCTGAGCCAGAGCGTCGAATCCCTCCACCGATTCCGCGCGGACCCGGAACTGCTCGGTCTGCGACAGCCCGACCTGCGTCGTCAACAAGCCGGTCGCGCAGACCGCCAGCACCGCGATCGCGCTTCCCGCCACCAGGGCGGGCCTGCGCACCACCCGCGCGGCGATCGCGTGCCAGATCCCCTCGTCGGCCGTGTCACGGTCGTCGGCCTGCGGCACGAAGGGCCAGAACACCTTGCGCCCGCACAACGCGAGCGCGGCGGGCAGCGCGAGCAGGACGAACACCACCGCCACCAGCAAGCCGAGCGCGGCCATCACCCCCAGGCTGCGCGTGCTCGGCACCGAGGCGAGCAGCAACACGAGCAGCGCGGCAACCACCGTCACGTTGCTGGCCAGGATCGCGGGGCCGGCGCGCCGCACCGCCTGCCGCAACGCCGCGCGGTGGTCCGGTTCCCGGTGCAGTTCGTCGCGGTAGCGCGACACCAGCAGCAGCGCGTAGTTGGTGCCCGCGCCGAACACGAGCACGCTCGTGACGCCGGAGGTGGATCCGTCGAAGCTGAGTTCGGTCACGCGCGCCAGCGCGGTTCCGGCACTGGTGGCCACCCGGTCGGCCGCGCCGACCACCGCGAGCGGCACCAGCCACAGCACCGGGGACCGGTACGTCGCGATCAGCAGCACCGCGACGACCACCGCGGTCACCGCGAGCAGCGTGACATTGGCGCCGGAGAACGAGTCGGCGATGTCGGCCCCGAAGGCCGGGCCGCCGGTGACCTGCAGGACGAGTGCGGCGGGCAAGCCGTCGCGCGCGGCGGCGCGGATGTCTCCGATGCGGTCGGTGAGCGCGAATCCGCTCAGATCGGCGTTCACGGGCACCTGCCCGATCGCCGCCTTCCGGTCCGGCGCCGCGATCAGGTCGCCCGGCCCCGGCGCTCGGCCCGCCGCACGGGCCACAGCTTCGGCGGTGGCGTTCCGGTCGTCGTCGGTCAGGTCGCCGCCATCGGCGCGCGTGACGACGACGATGGCCGCGGCCGTCCCCGCGTCGGGGAACTCTTCCAGCGCCTGTTCGACCCTCGCCGACTCCGCCGAAGACGGCAGCGCGGTCGGGGCCTGCCCGGCGGACTCGTTCTCACCCACCGCACCGATCAGGCCTATCGAGGCCGCGGCGAGGACCAGCAGCAGCACCCACGAGGTCCGGGCGGTCACCACCGACGCATAGCGATCCCAAGCGCTCACACCGCAACTCTCTCAGAAATTGAAATATTAAGCAATTGAGACACCTGCTGAACTACGCTGATCCCCCGTGTGGAAAAGGATGCGCCGTTGACCGAGGAGCCGAACGCCGACGGGCCGGAGCGTGACGGACTGGAAACCGACATCGCCGCCGACATCCGCGCCCTCACCGCGATCTCCGAGCAGATCGGGCAGGTATTCGCGCGCACCAACGACCTGCGCGCCAACGATTTCCGCGCACTGATGCACGTCGCGACCGCCGAGTTGGAGGGTGCGCCGCTGACCGCGGGCGGCCTCGGCAAACTGATGGGGATCTCGTCGTCCGCGGTGACCTATCTGGTCGAGCGCATGATCGAATCAGGCCACCTGCGCCGCGCCGCCGACCCGGCCGATCGCAGGCGGGTCATCCTGCACTACGACGAGCACGGCATGGACGTGGCACGCGGCTTCTTCACACCGCTCGGGCGACGGACCCGCGCCGCGATGGCCGATCTGGCCGACGCGGACCTACGCGGCGCGCACCGCGTCCTGGTCGCGGTCGTCCAGGCGATGCGCGAGTACCACGACGAGCTGACCGCCGAGTGAACCCCGGCCCGCGGCTCAGTCCCGCAGGGCCTGCTCGCGCAGCGATTTCAAGGTCTTCGACAGAATCCGCGAGACCTGCATCTGCGAACAGCCGATCCGCTGGGCGATCTGCTCCTGGGACATCGAGTCGAAGAAGCGCATCACCAGCACCTGCTTCTCACGTTCGGGCAGCGCGGCCAGCAGCGGCTTCACCGCCAGATAGTTCTCCACGGTGCTGAAGTCCGGGTCCTCGGCGCCCAGCGAGTCCAGCAGCGAGGGACCGCCGGATTCCGCGTCGTCGGTGTCGGAGGCGGCGTCGATGGAAGAGGTCTGGTAGGCGTTGCGGGCGATGAGCGCCTGGGTCACCTCGTTGAGGTCCGCGCCCAGTTCCTCGGCGATCTCCCGCGCCCGCGGCATCCGGCCGAGCCGTTGCGAGAGGATCTCCACGGTCGGGCCGATGGTGGACTGAATCTCCTTGAGCCGCCGTGGCACTCGCACCGACCACGCGTAATCGCGGAAATGCCTGCGCACTTCGCCCATGATCGTCGGCACGGCGAACGAGAGGAAGGTCGCGCCGTGTCCCGGATCGAAACGGTCGACGGCGGCGAGCATACCCACCCGGGCGATCTGCAGCAGGTCCTCGAAGCTCTCGCCGCGCCCGCTGAACTTGCGGGCGATGTGTTCGGCCAGCGGGAGACAGCGCTCGATCAACTCGGCGCGCACTGCCTCGCGGCGCGGATCGTCGGGAGCCAGCGCGGCCAGCGCGGCGAAGAGCGGCTCGATGTTGTCGTAGCTGTCGCCCCGCGACTTGCGCTTGGCATCGACCTGATTCGGCTCGCTACTCATTATTCGAGCCGCCGCGCACCCAACGGAAGTCGACGACAGTGGGGTAGCCGCCCGCGGCGGAGTCGTGCGCGCCGCGCGACGCCGAGACCGAATCCGTCAGCGTCGCCACGATGTGCCAGCCGAAGCCGGACTCGTCCGGGCTGGTGTCCGACACAGTGACGGTGGAGACCCGCACGTCCACCGCGTCGTCCTCGAAACCGAAGGCGCACTCCAGTTCCGCCCCGTCCACCGCGTCCAGCACCAGCGCGCTGGCCACCTCGTCGAGCGCCAGCCGGATGTCGGTCACCTCATCGATGCCGAAATCGGCCATGAGCATGACCGTCTCGGCCAAGGCACGCAACATCGCCAGCTGTTCGGACGTCGCGGGCACCCGCACGCTGATCGTGCCGGTCCGCGTCGTCGCGGGAGGAGTCCCCTCACCCTTGCTCATGCACAGCTCCCAGAAGTCGCGCCGTCCGTCGGAGCGCCAAGCCTACGCCCTCTCGTCCACGGGCTTCGATCGACCACGGCACAACACGCGCGTCGTCACCAGCGGCGGCGCGCCGAGCAGGCCCGCCGCGCCAGAACCCGCGGGTCGCCCGACCACCGTCGACGACGATGACCAGCGCGTTCGACCGACTCGGTGGCCACGTCCTGCGCAGCGCGGCACGGATGCCCGCCGCGCCGCCGACGATTCGTTCGAAGATCATTCCGTCCCCGTTGTCCGTTTCGCCGGGAGACGACGGCGGCCGTCCTCGACCGCACGCACCAGATCGGTGTACGCGATCTCCAGTTCGGCCAGCCGGGTCCAGGCCGCATGCATGCGCTCGCCGCTCGGGTCGTCGTTCATCAGCAGATAGAACGCTTCTTCCGCGACCGCCGCCATCCCGTCGATCACCTCGCCCAGGCTGGCGTCGTGCAGCCGGACGCCCGGCGCGGCGCGCGGCAGGTGCAACGTCGCCCACGTGTCGATCCGGTCGACCAACTCGGCACGGCGTCGCCGGATCTCGACCTCGTCGCGCGCGTCGTCGCGGCACTGGCGGTGCAGTTCGGTCAACTCGCGCGCCCACCGGCCGACCGGGCCCTGCACGTGCTGCCCGCCCAGCGCGCACAGCAGAGCGCTCGGACTCGGCAACGCCGCGTTCTCGGACAGCTTCCGCGGTCGAGCACGCTGGACCAGCATCGGCCTACCTCCCCGGCACGACCGCACCGATCGCGCGGCCGGTCGTCCAAGCCTTCATCAGGACAGCGTTCATTCCGGATCCGGCATGCCCGCTGTCGGCGCGCGCAAACTCACAGGGGCGCAGTCAGTTCGAGATGGATGCCGTCGGGGTCGGAGAACGACAGGATCGCGATCCCGAAATCCGCCATCTCGGTGATCTCGCCGTGTTCGATGCCTGCCTCGGACAGGCGAGCGGCGGCGGCCACCAGATCGTCCCGCGCGGGAACGGTGAAGCTGAGATGGTCCAGACCCACCCGTTCCGAATCGAATCGGTCGGTCGGGTCGGCCACCGGCCGCAGGCCCAGCAGCATGCCGTTGGCCTGGAACACCACGCCACCGAACAGCCGCATCGGATCGGTGCGCACCGCCGGATCGTCCGGGCTGCCGGGGGATTCGGCGGCGATCGGGAAACCGAGTACGTCTCGGTAGAAGGCACGAGACCGAGCGATGTCGGTCACCGTCAACCGGATGTGGTGGGTTCCGGTCGTTTCGATCATGGTCACGCGAACTCCCAGCAGACAAGGTACGGCGGGCTCGATCGGCTCGCCGGGCGGTACTGCCGGTCGCGAGCCGTCTGGCGATGACGGTAGGACAGAATCGCGCCGGAACCGAGTGTCGTGAACGACATCTTCGGTACCGTTTCCGACATGGACGTCGTCGTCTTCGTCGTGGACGGCGTAGCCGACTTCGGTTACGCCGCTCTGCTCGAGACCTTCAACACCGCCAATGCCGTGCGCGCCGAACTCCCCGGCTCACCGGAGCCGTGGCGAGTGCGCAGCGCGTCGTTCGGCGCCACGGTGCGGTCGGGCCACGGCAACACCGTGCCGACCATCCCGCTCGACGAGCTCGGCGACGACTTCGAGCTGATGATCGTGCCCGCGGTGAACGTCCTGGAGGCCGCGGCGCTGGTCGACCTCGTCTCCGCCCCGGCCAGCCGTCCCGTACTGGACCGGCTGATCGCGGCCCGCGACCGGGGAGCTCATCTCGCCGGCGCGTGCACCGGAACGTTCTTCCTGGCCGAGGCGGGCGTGCTGGACGGCTCCCCCGCCACCACGAGCTGGTGGCTCGGCCCCAGCTTCCGGCGCCGTTATCCGCGGGTCGACCTCGATGAGGGCCGCACGCTGTGCCGCGGCCGTGGCGTCAGCACCGCGGGCGCGGCGCTGTCGCACATGGACCTGGCCCTGTCGCTGATCGCCACGAAGAGCCCGGCGCTGGCCGAGCGCGCCATGCGCTACCTCGCCGTCGGCGCGGGACGACCGCAACGCGAGTTCATCGTTCCCGAGATCATCGCCCGGGGCGATTCGGTCACCGCCGCCTTCGAACGCTGGGTCCGCGCGCACCTCGGCGACAATTTCCGGATCGCCCAGGCCGCCCGCGCCATCGGCGTCACCGAACGCAGCCTGCAGCGGGCCACACACGCCGAACTCGGTATGTCCCCCACCGAATTCGTGCACGACATCCGCCTGGAACGCGCCGTGCATCTGCTGCGCACCACTTCGCTCACGGTGGACGCGGTGGCCGCCAAGGTGGGCTATCTCAACGCCGGGACCCTGCGCGGTTTGTTCCGCCGCCGACGCGGCATGTCGATCTCCGAAATCCGCATGACGCGCCTGTCGTACTGAGTCCTCGATCGCCCTCGCGGCACCCGAAGCGGAGGCGCTGTACGCCGCCGCGGGCCGTTTCGGGCGCCGGTCGATCACCGCGCCTGGCTGATCGTGCTCGTCCCGGCGGCGCATCCTCCGGCGACGGCGACAGCTCTCGCCGAACGTCGGTAAGGGCGACAGCGGACTTTTACCACACCTTCTTTTTCGAGTAGTTCGCTACTCGTGTGCGGACGACGCCGTGACCCGACGATGGCGAAAGCAGGTGCGACGACGACGTCTCACCACAGCGAACCTCGAACACGGAGTCACCCATGCCTGCGAAAAAGAGCTCACCCGCCCGCCGGACGCCTACCCGGAAAGACGATCTTCGCGCCGCACTGCGCAAATTCATCCGCAGCAAAGGGGAGAATTTCCTCGAAGATCCCAATATCTCCTCGATCGGCGTCGGCTACAAGCAAGTCGACGGAAAGCCGACCGGTGAGATCGCGGTGCAGTTCACCGTGAACGAGAAGGTGTCCGAGCCGGAGGAACTCGAAGCGCTCGGCACGTCCACGATTCCGGAGACCGTCACCGTCGACGGGATCGAGGTGCCGACCGATGTCCTGCAGCGCAAATTCGAGCCCGCCTTCCGGCTGGTCGACGAAGCGGCGGCGCCGGAGCGCAAGACGCGCCTGGATCCGATCGTTCCCGGAATCAGCGTCGCCCACCCCTCCGGCACAGCCGGAACGATCGGTTGCGTGGTCTACGACCGGGACGACGGGACCCCGTACGTACTGAGCAATTGGCACGTCCTGCACACCTCGGCGGGCAGGCTCGGCGACGACGTCGTGCAGCCGGGGCCGCGCGACGACAATCGCATCGACCGCAATCGGCTCGGCAAGCTCGTCAGGTCCCATCTCGGCGCGGCGGGCGACTGCGCCGTCGCCGTTATCGAGAACCGCCATTTCAGTGGCGAAGTCAGCGGGCTCGGCGTCGTCCCGGACCGCCTCGGTGACCCCGAACTGGGCGACAAGGTGATCAAGAGCGGCCGGACCACCGCGGTCACCCACGGCATCGTGCGGCGCGTCGACGTGGTCGCCAAGATCGACTACCGCGGCGTGGGCAGCAAGAGCATCGGCGGCTTCGAGATCGGACCGGATCCCGGCCATCCGCCATCCGACGGCGAGATCAGCAGCGGCGGCGATTCCGGATCGGCGTGGTTGTTCACGCTCCCCGACGGCACCACGAGCACCGTCCTGGCCGGATTGCATTTCGCCGGGGAAACGGGCTCGGACACCGACGAGCACGCGCTGGCCTGCCTGCCGCAATCGGTGTTCGAGAAGCTCGGCATCACGTTGACCCCGCCCGCCCCGGAAGAAGTCGCGGTCGTCGCCGGATACGATCCGCATTTCCTCGCGTCGCCGATTCCGCTGCCCGAGGTGGACGCCGAGGTCCGCCCCGACGTGGCGACCGCACTCGACGGCGCGGACGTCCTGCACTACACGCACTTCTCCCTCGCGATGCGCCGCTCGCGCCGCTTCGCCATCTGGGTGGCCTGGAACATCGACGGAGCCTCGATCAAGAAGCTCTCGCGGAAGAAGATCGACTTCGTCAAGGATCCGCGGCTCGACGCGGACGCCCAGGTCGGCAACGAGCTGTACCGCGACAACCGGCTCGATCGCGGCCACCTCGCGCGCCGCGCGGATCTGCTCTGGGGCAGTATGCCCGAGGCGGCGAAAGCCAACAAGGACTCGTTCTTCTACACCAACATCACCCCGCAGATGGACGACTTCAACCAGAGCATGCGCGACGGGCTCTGGGGACGGCTCGAAGACGCCGTCTTCGCCGACGCCACCGTCGACGACCTCAAGGTCAGCGCGTTCGGCGGCCCGGTCTTCACCGCGGACGACCGGGAATTCCGGCAGGTCCGGATCCCGCGCGAGTTCTGGAAGGTCATCGCGTTCGAGGACAACGGCGAACTGAAAGCCCGCGGCTTCCTGCTGAGCCAGAACCTGGATCAGCTGGAGGCACTCGATCTCGACGAGTTCCGCGTCTTCCAAGTCCCGTTGACCGAGATCGAGCAGCGCGCCCGCTTCCATTTCCCGCAAGCGCTACGGGACGCCGATCTGCAATTGGCGCCGGAAGAAGTCGCCGCTCCGTTGAACACGGCCGCGGACATCCAGTGGTGAGCCCGTACCGGTTCGATAGGTGACCGCTATACCGCGCGCGATTGCGGGGGCGCGGTGAATCCTTCGGCGAATTCGATGAAGTTCTGCACGACGGTTTCGCTCTCCCGGCGGACGCTGCGCTTGAGGAGAAGCCCCGGCAGCAGCAGGGAGGAGTGCAGCTCGGTGTGGTACCACACCTGCGATCCCGCGCGATCGTCGGACACTTCGAACCACCCGCCGCCGCCGAGACCGACACAGCTGTCCATGACCTGCCAGGACACACGGTCATCGGTCCAGTCGTATTCGAGCACCTGCAGGTCGGACCGGCCCAGCAGCGTCTCGGCGGTCACGTAAACCCGCTGCGGCCGCCCGGATTCGTCTCGGGTGGCCACGCGCGCATCCGAATACGTCGACCATTCGGGGAGCATTTCGATCGCGGCGACCGCATCGAAGACCTGGCCGGGATCGGCGGCGACGGTGAAATGTATATCCGTTTTAACGCGCATAACTCCTCCACCCCCGGTTCCAACCCGGCCGATTCTGCCCGGGGCGGTTCGTCTCCGTCAACCCGCTCTTAAGCAGCAATCACCGGCTATGCGCGAAGGCCGATGTCAGAAGCTCCCCATCGCTGAAAATAGGTAGACAGCTACCCACAGGCTATTGGTAGGTAGAATAGTTACCGGCGAGTATAAAAGTACGATCCCAGACTTTCGCCGCCGCCACCGCGGCAGCGATATGCCGACCACCGCGACAGCCGTTCGGCGATAGCCGGGAATACGCCGCGGCAGTGCCGAGCGGCCAGGTCCGGCACAGGCGCCCGTCTCCCTGCCCATTCGCCGGCTCGCAACCCACTCGGCACCTGCCCGACGACATCGGGCAGAGCTTTTACCCGCCGGATTCCGTCCAGGTGACCGGCAATTCGTGGACGCCGTAGATATTCATGTCGGTCCTGAGCCTCACCTCACCGGCGGGGATGGCGAGCTCGAGGGTGGGGAAGCGGCGCAGCAGTCCGGCGAAACCGGCGCGCATCTCGATGCGGGCCAGTTGCTGGCCGAGGCATTGGTGGACGCCGTGGCCGAAGGACAGATGACCACGTGCCTTGCGATGGATATCCAGGGTGTCGGGGTCGTCGAAGCGCTGGGGGTCGTGGTTGGCGGCCAGCAACGAGACGACGACGGTCGACCCCTTGCCGATCGTTTCACCGCCGAGTTCGATGTCGTCCGTGGCGTAGCGGTAGAAGATGTCGGCCACGGACAGGTAGCGCATGAGCTCCTCGACGGCGTCGGGGATCAGCCCCGGGTCGGCGCGCAGTTCGGCCGATTGCTCGGGATGCTCCAAGAGCGCGAACGTGCCCAGTGCGAGCATGTTGGCGGTGGTCTCGTGGCCGGCGAGCAGCAGCAGGAAGGCGATGCCGGTCAGCTCCTCGATGGTGAGGTCTTCGTGGCGAGCCAGGTCGGACAGGATGTCCTCGCCGGGTTCGGCGCGCTTGGCCGTGACCAGTTGGGCCAGGTAGGTGGTCATAGCGCCGTACGCGGCCATCTTCTCGTCGAGCGACTGATCCTTGACCAAGAACTTGGCGGTGTTGATCTGGAACGTGGCCCGGTCCGCGTAGGGAACACCGAGCAGTTCGCAGATCACCAGCGAGGGCACCGGCAGGGCGAACTCCTGGACCAGGTCGACCGGCGGGGCCAGGCGCGCCATCTCGTCCAGTTGCCGCTCGGTGATGTCGATGATGTGCTCTTCGAGCTGCTTCATGCGCTTGACGGTGAAGGCGCCGATGAGCTTGCGCCGCAGCCGCGTGTGGTCGGGCGGGTCCATGGCGATGAACAAGCCGGGCGTCTGCGGGGACGGCTCGGTGGCGACGGGCATGCCGGGCGTCTCGTACGGCACGTGGACGATGCCGATGTCCTGGCGGGAACTGAACCGGGTGTCGGCCATGAGCCTGCGGACCGCGTCGTAGCCGGTGACGAGCCAGCCCTCGTGCCCGTCGGGGAAGATCATCGGACTGACCGGGCGAGCCTCGCGCAGCCGAGTGATCTCGCGGGGCGGGTCGAACGGACCCGCGTCGCGCTCCAGGGGAAGGCCGTGCGGGATCGGAACTGGTCGGCTCATCGGTTTTCCTCTCGTGGTGATTGCTCGACGATGGTGATCGCGCCGGACGGGCACACCTGGACGGCCGCACGGACGGCCGCCGCCCACTCCGGCGCGGGTGTTGAGTCCAGCGGCACCACCGGCCGTCCTCGGTGTCCTGGTCGAATACTCCGGGGGCGGTCAGCACGCACATACCGGCGCCGATGCAGCGCTCCCGATCCATCCTGAGTTCCATCGGTTACCCCTCCGCCCAGGCGACCGGGTGGGAACGCGCGGCGTATCCGAGTGCGTCCGCGTGCGGCGCGAGGATCATCCTGTCCGCGTACGCCTTTCGCCGGTCCGAGGCGATTGCTGAACTGTTCACCCGAACACTGTCGCCGGCCAGGCTGATACCGGACTGACACCGGCCTGACACGTCCACTGACACGGGCCCGTCGAAGCGGTTGTCACCGGGGGGACGGGTGGCGACGCCGACCGCCGATCGTCCACGGCAGAATGGTCCGGTGCTGATCGGGATGCTTGGACCGCTCGAGATCCGACTGGATGACGGCGGATCGATCGAGGTGCCAGGCGCTCGGCTACGGGCACTGTTGATCGCCCTCGCGCTCGAACCCGATCGCGCGGTCCCGAAAATGACGCTGGTCGATCGGATTTGGGGCGAACAGCCGCCCGCCGACACGGCGAACGCCCTGCAGGCACTGGTCTCCCGCCTGCGAAGAGTGCTGCCCGATGGGTCGCTGGACGGGCAGGCGGGCGGGTACCGGCTGGCGGTGCAACCCCGCGCCGTCGACGCCGTGCGTTTCGAACAGCTTCTCGACCAGGCCCGCGGCGGTGACGACGCGCATCGGGCCGCACTGCTGCGCGAAGCTCTCGACCTGTGGCGCGGGGCGCCGATGCAGGACATCGGCCTGTCCGACAGCGCGGCGTTCGACGCGGTGATCACCCGGCTCGAGGGGCTGCGCCTGGCCGCCATGGAAGATCTGTACGAAGCGGAGATCCGTCTCGGCCGGGGCACGGAGCTGGTCGCCGAGCTGACCGAACTGGTGGCCCGGCATCCGGTGCGGGAACGGCTCGTCGCCGCGCTGATGCGCGCGCTCGCCGCCGCAGGTCGTGGCGCCGAGGCGCTGGTCGCGTACCAGCGCGCACGGGAGGCACTCGCCGACACGCTGGGCGTGGATCCCTCCCCCGAACTGTCCGCTCTGCACGTCGCGCTGCTACGCGGCGAAGTGCGAGCGGAGAAGACCGACCCGAAGACGAACCTGCGGGCCGAGTTGACCAGATATGTGGGCAAATACGCCGACATCGCCGCGGTACGCGAACTCATCGCCGACCATCGGCTCACCACGCTGACCGGGCCCGGTGGCTCGGGAAAAACCAGGCTGGCCCTGGAAACCGCGCGCACCATGCTCGACGACCTCCCGGACGGGGCCTGGCTGGTGGAACTGGCGTCGGTCGGCGCGACTGGCGACGTGGCGCAATCGGCGCTCGCCGCGCTCGGCCTCCGGGACGCGCTGCTCGGCGGCGCGCCGAACGCCGAACCGATGGACCGCCTCGTCGCCGCGATCCGCGAGCGCGAAACCCTGCTGATCCTGGACAACTGCGAGCACGTGATCGAGGCCGCCGCGGCATTCGCCCACCGGGTGCTCGGGGAATGCCGGCGGCTGCGGATCCTCGCGACGAGCAGGGAACCGCTCGGCATCACGGGTGAGGCGTTATGGCAGGTCGAGCCACTGGCGTTGCCCACGGAGGACGCGAGTCCCGGCGAGATCGAGTCCTCTCCGGCGGTTCAGCTGTTGCGGGACCGGGCCGGCGCGGTGCGCAAGGATCTCGCGGCCGATGCCCGCACACTGTCGACCATGGCTCGCGTCTGCCGGGCGCTCGACGGAATCCCGCTGGCGATCGAACTGGCCGCGGCCAGGCTGCGCACCATGTCCCTCGATCAGCTCGCCAACCGCCTCGACGATCGTTTCCGTTTGCTGACCGGCGGCAGCCGTACCGCGATCCCGCAGCACCGGACATTGCGCGCGGTCGTCGACTGGAGCTGGGAGCTGCTCACCGACGCGGAACGGATGGTCCTGCGCAGGCTCGCGGTGTTTTCCGGCGGCGCGAGCCTGGACGCGGCCGAGCAGGTCTGCGTGGGGATCGGACCCGAAGGGGACGGAAAGAACGCGGCGGTAGAGCAGTGGGAAGTGCTCGAGCTGCTGACCGCGCTGACCGAGAAATCGCTGCTGCTCACCGCCGGGGCCAGCGGGCCGCGCTTCCGGATGCTCGACACGATCAAGCAGTACGCCCTGGACCGGCTCGTGGAAGCGGGGGAATCCGAGCAGGCGCGCCGGGCGCATCTCGCCTATTTCACCGAACTCGCCGACGCCGCGGAGCCGCGCCTGCGCCGCGCCGACCAGTTGGAGTGGCTGGCCACGCTCGAGGCCGAACACGACAACATCGCTGTCGCGATGCGCGGCGCCCTTACGGCCGGCGACGCGCCCGGGGCGACGCGGCTGGCGGCGGCCGCGGGCTGGTACTGGTGGCTCAGCGGGCACAAGGCCGAGGGCATGGAGCTGATCACCGCGGCCGCCGACCTGCCCGGCGAAGTGGACGACGAGATCCGGGCCAGGGTGTACGGGCTGGTCGTGCATTTCCTGGTCTCGGGGCCGAATGACGAACAGCAAGTCGCGGAATGGATCCACAAGGCATACCGGTTGAGCCGGCGCAGTGAAAGCCGGTACCCCCTGCTGGGGTTCGTCGTCGCGATGGAACGCATGCTGGAGGGTCCGGACGCGTTGCTGCCCGCCTTCGAGCCACTGCTCACCGACGACGACCCCTGGGTGCGGGCGCTGGCCCGGCTCCAACTGGGCAAGGCACGGATCGCGCTCGGCCAAGAGGGACGGGAGGCGGACGAGTATCTCGAGACGGCGCTCGCCGAGTTCCGGGCGATCGGCGAGCGCTGGGGGATTTCGTTCGCGCTCACCGAGGTGGCGAATCGAATCGCCATGCGCGGTGCGTTCGCCGGCGCGTGCGAACATCTCGACCAGGCGATCGGGGTGGTCACCGAGGTCGGTGCGATCGAGGACGTCTTCCTGATCCGGGCGCGGCAGGCTCAGCTGTACTGGCTGCTCGGTGATGCCGAAGCGAGCGCGGCCGCCATGGCCGAGGCGCAGCGGTACGCGGACCGGTCCGCCTGGCCGAACGCACTGGCCACACTCGCCCTGACGAAAGCGGAGCTGGCCCGGTGGAGCGGCGACACCGAGCAGGCGTACCGGCAGATCGACCTCGCGACAACCCTGCTCGGCGGTGATGCGGAGCAGAGTTACATCCAAGCGGTGACACACGACCTGCTCGGCTACCTCGCGGACGATCTCGACGAAGCCCGCGAACAACGAGCCGCGGCCTTCCGGGCGGCATCCGCCACGGGGTATTCGCCCCTGGTCGCCCAGGTGCTCGTCGGGGTCGCGGATCTGGCGCTGCGCGACGACCAGGACGAGCAGGCGGCGCGTCTGCTCGCGGCGAGTGCCCGAGTGCGCGGACTGCCCGATCGTGCCCAACCGGATGTGGGCCGGATCGAGCAGACAGCACGACGTCGCCTCGGTGAGGCACGATTCACCGAGGCGACGAGGGAGGGTGCGCAGGCGAGCTGGCGTGAACTGGTCGAGACGACGCTCCTTTCTTGATCGTGGCGGAAGCCGGCCACACTGCGGTGCACGACGCCGTTGGGAATGTGCCGGCGGCTGGGTGCGCTAGGCGGCGGTGGCGTGCCGGATGATGATGTTGCCGTAGGAGTTGCGCGCGTAGACCCGCACGACGTCCTCGTTGTCCTCCGTCCGGCCGATCGGTCGCACCTGGTTCTGCACGGTGCCGTGCTGGGCGTTGGTCTCCAGCCATGCCGCGCTGCCCGGGCTGATCCCGACCCGCAGCTCGCCCATGGAGGTTTCCAGCCGGAGCACGCCCCGGGATGCTTCGCCGATGTGGATGTCGCCTTTGGCGGTTTTCGCGGTCACCGAGCCGCGCGGGCGCTCGACGGTGATGTCCCCGGCGGACATCCGCAGATCACACTCGCCGAGTTCGCCCGAGCCCAGCAACCGGCCAACGGCGGCGGTGCCCTTCAGCCGGGAGCCGGTGGGCACCTCGATGGTCACCTCGATGGACGGGTTACCGCCGAACGGGGTATAGGTGCGCCAGTCCTTGGACGTTCGCACGGTCAGCGTGCCTTCGCGGAAATCGACCCGGGTCTGCTCGGCGGCGCGCACGTCACCCCGTTTGGCCGCATCGGCAGGCCGGACTTCGACGACGGTGTCGGCACGGTCCGAGGCGATCACGGTGACGCTTCCGGAGAGCACGTCGACGGCGACGGTGATCGGGTCCGGTGTCTCGAATGTGGGCATGGCTGTCTCCTTCGGTAAATGGATGCGATGCGCGTGACTACACGCGCTTGTCGAACGTGGCTCTCGACCACAGGTATCCGACGAGGGCGAATCCGGCGCACCAGGCGAGCGCGGCGGCGGTGTAGCCGCCGGACGGGTGGCCACCGAGAAACCCGCGCAAGGCTTCGATGATCGGCGTGAACGGCTGATACTGCGCGAACTGCCGGATACCCGGTCCCATCTGGTCGGCGGGCACGATCGCGCTGCTGACGAACGGCAGCATGATCAGCGGCACCACGGTCATACCCGCGGATTCCGGAGTCTTCGCGGCCATGCCCAGCGCGACCGTGAGCCAGGCGGCCGCGAACGAGGTCGCCGCCATGACGCCGATCGCGCCGAGCCAGTGCAGCGCGGTCGCGGGCGATCGGAATCCCAGCGCGAAGGCCACACCGAGCACGGCCGCGATGGCCACCACGTTGGTCACTACGGTGGCGGCGACGTGGCCGGTCAGCACCGCGCCGCGGGAGACGCTCATGACCTTGAACCGGTTGATGACGCCCTTCGCCATGTCGGAGCTCACCGAGACCGCGGTGCCCGACAATCCATAGCTGATGGCCAGCAGGATCATGCCCGGCGTCGCGTAATCGATGTACTGTTCGCCGACATCGAACGCGTTCCCGAAGACGTACACGAAGATCAACATCATCACCACCGGCATCAGCGCCGCGTTGAAGATCGTGACCGGCGTCCGGGCGATGTGCTTGAAGTTGCGCCGCAGCATGATCGACGAATCGGCCAGCGGTGCGGGAATGGTGCTCATTGTGCGACAGCCTCCGTGGTGGCGTGACCGGTCAGGGCGAAGAAGACATCATCGAGGTCGGGTGTGTGGACGGACACCTCGTCGGCGTCCACCGAGTGCTCGGCGAGCCGATTCAGCAGGTCCCGCAGTGATTTCGTCCCGCCGTCGCCCGGGACCCGCAGGGTCAGGGCCTCGTCGTCGCGGGTGGCGGCGGCCAGGATGCGCGCCGCCGCGTCCAGTTCCGTGATGCCCGCGAACCGGAGCCGGATGTGGCTGCCGGGTACTCGGCGCTTGAGGTCGTCGGGCGTGCCTTCGCCGACGATGCGGCCCTGGTCGAGCACCGCGATCCGGTCGGCGAGCTGATCGGCTTCTTCGAGGTATTGGGTGGTGAGGAAGATCGTCACACCGCCTGCCGTCAGTTCCCGCACGATTTCCCACATGGTGCGGCGGCTGCGCGGATCCAGTCCGGTGGTCGGCTCGTCCAGGAAGATGATCTCCGGTTTGGTGACCAGTGTCATCGCCAGATCCAGTTTCCGGCGCATGCCCCCGGAATAGGACGACGCCTGCTTTCGCGCCGCGTCGACCAGATCGAACCGGTCCAGCAAATCGGCGATCACCCGCTTGCTCTCGTCGGCCCGCAGATGGTGCAGATCCGCCATCAACCGCAGGTTCTCTTCCCCGGTCAGCAGGTCGTCCACCGCCGCGAACTGGCCGGTGACCCCGATCGCCGCGCGGACCGCGTCGGGCTCGGTCGCGATATCGTGCCCGGCCACGCGCGCCGTGCCGCCATCCACCTTCAGTAGCGTGGTCAGCACGTTCACCGTCGTCGTCTTACCTGCCCCGTTCGGACCGAGCAGAGCGAAAATCGTCCCGGCACCGATGGTCAGATCAATGCCATCGAGGATCGTTCTGTCCCCGTATGCCTTCCGCAGCCCGGAAGCTGCAATTGCTGTGTTGTTCACACGAGCACTGTCGCCAACCGGGCTGATACCGGCCTGACACCGGCCTGACATGTCCGCTGACACGCCGTCCGGCCGCCGTACCGCGCCCGCATCGAAAATATGTTCGACTCGAGGTAGGGTGCCGGAGCATGCCGGAACTCGAGCCCATCCAGTTCGCTCAGATGCAGATAAACGCCGTTCGCAGGCAGCTGCTCGACGCCGCCGCCTTCGGAAAGCACCTGCGCCCTGAGCAATTGGAGAACATGGCCGGAAGATTGGCCGAAGGGTTGCGCGCCTACACGGAAGCCATCACGTCCACCACCCCACCCACCGACGGCCGCGCCTGCCTCGACTACCGACGCCGCCATCGCTGACGCCCCCGATCCGGCATCGTCCGCGAGGTGTCATCCCGGCGAGCGGTCCCCAGCCGGAGGGTCGGACACCTCTATCACTTCGGCCGACCCCTCAACCCGAGCCGACTGATTCGACATCGTCATGAGTCCTGGGACGCACTGGTTGGCACCGACTCGGCGGCGGCCGCGAGCATGGCGTGATACCAGTGCTGGGGCACATACGATTTCGCTGTTTACAACGCGTCCACAGCACCATCAATGCCCTTAGGCTGGAGTTATGGAACCGGGTGCGCTCCTGCGTGCCGCTCGGGAGGCGGCGGGAATCTCGCTGCGCGCGATGGCCGCGCGGAGTTACTACAGCAAGGCTTACTTGTCGTTGATCGAGACCGGCCGGCGTCCGGTGCCTGCCGGAGTGTCCGCCGCCTACGAAAGAGTGCTGGGCGCGGACGTGGAGCGACTCACGGCAGTGGCGCGGACGCCGGCAAGTGTCGACCCCACCGCCCTGTCCGACGTGGCAGTCATGTTGGCGGCTACGCGGCGCGTCGAGGATGCGGCCGGGGCTGTGGCGGTGCTTCCCACAGTTCGGGGCCTGGCTGCCATGACCGAAGCATTCGCCCGCGAAGCGCGCACAGCGAAGGCCGAGGCGACGTCTCTCGCGTCGGAGGTCACGCAGTACCGGGGATGGCCCGAGCACGCGATCGGAGCCGATGTTGCCGCGCGGCGTAGCGTCGGCACGGCGGTAAGCCTGGCAAAGGAGTCCCGAGACCCGGACCGGCTTGCGCACAGCCTGGGCTTTCTCGGCTACGTGACTGTTAGCGCCGGGAATTACAGCGAGGTGGTCGCCCTATCGGACGCCGCTCTGGCGATCCGGGACGCACACCCCATCGTCAGCGCCTACGGGCGAATGCGGCGAGCGGAGTTGCTGGCGGCACATGGGGAGCGGCGCGGAGCACAGCGCGCGCTGACCATGGCCGACGCAGCGACGGAAGCGGCGGACGGCATCGAACCCCCCGCGTCGATGTATTGGTGGAGCACCGGATTCGGGGCAGTACAACGCGGAGGTGTGCTGGCTCTGCTGGGGCGCACGACCGAAGCAGTCGCGGAGGCGACATACGGGCTGGCTGCGATGCCGCCCGAGCACCGTGAGAGCGATTGGTTGGCCTCCGCGTTACGCCGAATCGACCCGGACATGAGCGGTACATGATGCGCTCGGCCGAATCAACCTGACCACCGGGACTTCGGACGGTCGGGGCATCGGGCGTAACAGCCAACCGACCGTCGACCAACCCGCTCACATGGTCGCAGACAGGGTACGTCGGGCACCGGCGATCGCGTATCCCATGCGTTCGTTCACACAGCTCGATCATCGTCGCGCAGCGCATAGAAAAACGACGCTCGGCAATTGACCCGGGCGGACCCCGGAAGCGTCCACCGAGCGGGACCGGCACCGATCACTCCGACGTGCCGGGCAGGCACAGCCACCCGGCACGATCGTTTCCGAGCATCGCGCCGGAGTGCGCGTTGCCGCGGTCAGGCGCAGACGCGATTGAGCTCGTCGGTGTAGGGGTTGAGGTCGGCAACATTGTCATCCACCAGCGCGGCGGCGTAAGCGGTGATGGCATCCCGCTCCGCGCCCTGCGCCAGATCGGCCAGGCCGCTCAGCCTGCCGGACAGCGCGGTCGCCGTCGCCTGGTCCAGGCTGCCACCGCTCGTGTCGATCGCGACGTTGATCAGCTCGATGGCCCTGGCGCATTGGGGGGACTGAGCGTGCGCGGGCGCGGCCGGCAGGAAGAGCAGAGCGGCCGCGGACAGCGCAGCGGCGAAGGACGTCGACTTGATCATCATTTCCTCTCAGAGCGTCGGCGTGATCGTAGCCGCCGCGGCATGCGATCCGGAACTTTCGGACACCGGGGGTGGGAACTAGACCCCCTAGGGTGTCTAGTTGCTGATCATTTGCTATTCGAGGATTGGAGGTGCGCGTTCCCCCATCGCACGATCTAGGAAGAACGGATTCTATGTCAATCGCCATCGACCGGACGCTTCTCACCCGCACCGCCGAGCACCCGATTCCGGCGACAGCGCCGACGACCGTGCCCGTCATCGAAGCGATTGCGACCGGTGCGCCCGGTCTGGCCCTCGACCAATCCGTCGCAGCGGACTGGATAGCTGAGCGATTCACCGACCCGGAGCAGCAGAACCGGATCAGACGCCTCTTCCGCAAAACCATGATCAACACCCGGCACTTCGCGGTCGACCCGCTGGATTCTCCGCTTCCCGCGCCCAGCCGCAGATCAGCGCTGATCCAAGATCGAATGCACTTGTTCTACCGCCATGCCGTTCCGCTGGCGGTCGATGTGGCGCGGCGCGCACTGGCGGGTATCGACCCCGACGACCTCGGACTTCTCGTGTTCGCCACGAGCACCGGCGTGATCGCGCCCGGCGTCGACGTCGCGGTCGTCGAAGACCTCGGCCTGCCTCGTTCGGTCGCTCGCCTGGTGGTCAACTTCATGGGCTGCGCGGCGGCGATGAACGGAATCCGCACCGCCTCGGACTTCGTCCGGGCCAACCCCGGCAAGAAGGCGATGGTCCTGTGCATCGAGCTCAACTCGGTGCACGCCGTCCCCGTCGAAGACATCGATGACGCGGTGACCCACAGCTTGTTCGGCGACGGGTGCGGCGCGGTCGTCATCGGAGCGAATCCCGAGGCGAAGCAAGCCGAACCAGGGACGATCGTCATCCGGGACAAATTCACCCACCTGTTCGAGGCCACCGAGGACGGCATCGCGGTCGGCGTCAACCACGACGGCATCACCTGCGAGCTGTCGGAGAACGTGCCCAGGTACATCTACGACGGCGTCGCTCCCGTCGTCGGAGAAATGTTGCGACGCAACAACTTGCGACAGTCCGACATCGATGCGTGGGCGATCCACCCGGGCGGCCCGAAGATCCTGCTCGAATCCGCGCGATCGCTCGGCCTCCCGCCCGAAGCCGCGGCGACGAGCTGGCAGGTTCTCGGCGAATACGGGAACATGTCGAGCGTCTCCCTGATCTTCGTGCTCGAACGGATCGCCGGTCGAACCGAAGCGAACAACCCGACCTCGACGGGCGTCGCGTTCTCCTTCGCACCAGGAGTCACGATCGAGGGATTCCTCTTCGACGTCGTCCACTAGGGATCGCGCTGTCTCTCGCCCCACCCGTTCACCGAGACCCCGCCGCCGACAGCGATCTTTCCCGAATTTTCTAGCTCAGGAGTACTTCGGGACGGGCGAGGCTCGAACGGGCGGAAGCCTCACCCCGTTCGGTGCCGCGAAGGTCGGCACGAGCGAAGCGGAAGTTTCTCAGCCCGAGTACAATAGAACCCCCTCAGCGTCGAATCCGAGGGGGTTCTTGCGTCTATCGGGGCCTACAGTCCCCGGCGTTCCAACAGCCAATCCGTAGCGGCCTCCACGTCATTGGCTGGAACCTTGCGCGTGTAGTACCTGGGCGGAGTCACCCACCGCAGGCGACGCACGCCCCGCACCGGCCGCCCAGCCCACCCGCCGTACTCACGCCTGAGCGCATACGCCTTCCCGGAGCCCGCAGGAGCGGGCAGTAGCAGGGCTACTTGCTGACGCAGCCGAAACCAGCGACCCGACCACACGGTGCGCCCCCTCGACGTATGCGGTACATCCATGACGGTCCTCATTGGTTGCAGTTGATGATGGTCGGCGGCGTCTCCGCAGAGTCGCTGGCCTGTTCGCCGCTGGATTCCACGTCGATTCTAAGTGTCGCTCCAGGCCCCGTCCTCGCAGTGGGTGTTGTAGGCGAGGATGTTGTACCACGGGTTCGGGCTGTCACTGTTGTTATCCGCAGCCCGACTGACCCATTTGCCGTCTCGAGCCCGGTATTCCAGTGAAAGGATCACATGGAAGCGCGTGGGCTTCTCGTCGCATGACACGAACCCACCGACCCCAATACCACCTTTGATCTGCATCGGATCGTGATTGAAGTGAGCTATGCAGGACAGAGCTTCGGCCGTCTCACCCGCCTGTGCCGAGGGCGCTTGGACGACCAGAGCGACGGCAACGGCTGCCATCGCTGCCGCGACCGTGGCACCTCGTCCGGACGATAGCAAATTGCGGATTTTCATGGTTCTCCTTCTTCTTTTCGATCAGAAAAAGGGCGTGCACGCAGAGCGGATGCACGCCATGAAATGAAAAGCGATCGGAGGGCACGCAGGAGCGCAGACAGCACAACCGTCCGTGGCCCCGCCCCGTGTAGTCCAGTCCCCCAGCCGCGCAATGGCCTTGCCGCGCCGCGATTCTCCCCCGCGAACCCCGCCATCCCTACCAGGACCAACGCCGGCGATCATGGTTCCACGCCCTGCTCGAGGCGCAATCGATTTCGAGCCGTCATCGTCAGTAGCACAACCAGGGCCGCCGCCGTCCGGTTCTCGCTCGGCCTCGGCGTGCCGACCCGTCGATTCGGGCCACACGATCGCCCAGACCAGCACGGCCAGCGGCAGGCCGACCGCGACCACGAACCCGAGCACGATCAACGCCCGGCACGCACTGCCGACCAGCGCGCGAACGACAAGCGGGGTAGCACCGTTTCCACGTCGGCCACGTCCATTACCCGGTTCAACTCCAGCGGGCCGAGGTGTTCCGGGCCGGGCATCACGACGGCGTCCACGTCGGCCGCGCGTACCTGGTCGAACAGCGGGAGTACCGATGCCACGTCGGGCCAGATCACCAGGTAGCCGAGATGGCGCGCCAGACGCTGAACCTGCGCCCGGTCCCATGCCAGCGAAGCGCTGACGTCCTGATCTACATATCCGAGTGCGGTCGGCCGGTTGCGCATCGGGTGCCCCTGTCCCTGTGTCACCTGCGGTCACCCGCCGCCGGGGACTCGATCGCCCAGCGGCGGGGCGTAAGTGAATCGTGCGCGCCGCGTATCGACCACGCCGGTGGGCGCGAACCACTCTGCAACGTAGGGAGATTCCCCCTACTCGTGACGTGGTGGCGTCCCACCAGCGGCCCTATCCTGGGGTTACCTCTTCGCGGAGGACATCTCCCCCCTGCCGACGGGCCGGGGGTACCCGCGAAGCGGACCCACCCCGCGAAGAAGGCAGGCCGCTATGCCGACCCCTGACGAACTCGCCGCACGCGCGATCGGCGAGCGCATCCAGAACATCCGCACACGCACCGGCCGCACCCGCGCCGTTGTCGCCGGTCTGGTCGGCCGGTCCGAGGACCTGGCTACGTGACGTCGAGAAAGGCCGTCTCCAGAACCCGCCGGGGCTGGACATGTTGCTACGGATCGGGCAGGCGCTCGGCGTGCGGGACCTCACCGAGATAACTGGCGACCATGAGTTGCTGGTCGGCATCTCGCGCCGCGCCGGGCATCCCGTCGTGCCAGCCATCCGCGAAGCGATAGAGGGCGTCGACCTCGCCCCGGCACCGTCGCCGATCGACCCCGCCGAACTCGCCGCGCGGGTCGACCGCGCCTGGCGGTTGTGGCACACCTCGGCGACACCGCGCGCCGACGCGGGCGCGATGCTGCCCGAACTGATCCGCGATGGCCGCCGCGCGCTGCGCACTCTCGACGGACAGGAACGCCGCGCCGCCGCCGCTGCACTGTCGGGTGCCTATGCGCTGTGCGAACAAGTCCTTGCCTGGGTCGCCCGACGCGCCGCTGTTGTGGCTCGCTGCCGATCGGTGCATGTCGGCCGCCGAGGTCGCCGACGACCCGGTAACGCTCGCGTCGGCATCCTGGGTACTCGGCAACGTCTGGCGCTCGACGGGCCGCGAGGAAGACGCCTACCATCTTGCGTCCGGTGCTGTGGCACTACTGGAACCGTACCTGGACGGCGACCAGGACGCACAAGCGCTCTGGGGCACCTGCCAACTGCACGGTGCGATCACAGCCGCCCGCATCGGCCGCGAAGGTGACGCGCTACGCGGCATAGATCAGGCCATGGGGATGGCGCGCGCACTGCCCGCTGGATCGGCGCACTCCTGGACCTTGTTCGGCGTTGCGAACACCGAAATCAGCGCGGTGTCGGTGCAGGTCGACCTACGCAAGTCCAGCAGGGCCTTGGACGCAGCAAGCGCCGTAGACCCCGATGCGGTGCCATCGGTGGACCGACGGTCGCGGCTGTGGCTCGAGCTGTCCCGCGCATACGCGCAACAGCGAGATTCGCTCGGCACGCTCGGAGCGCTGCGCACCGGCACCGCCGTAAGCGAAGAGTCGATGAGGTGCCATCCGTTGGAGCGGTCGCTGGTGGGCTGGTGGCCGAACTGGTCACGCACGGCGGTCGGCTGAACGAGCGCGAATCGCGGGCGCTTGCGGCGCGGCTCGGCGTCACTGCCTGAGCCGGGCACCGGCCCGGCTAGGTCTAAAACTGACAGAGGTTGTTGACAGTTTGGGCTCCTGATATGAAGAGGGGTCCTTATGGCCGAACGAGTTTGGAGTGAGAAGGACCTGGCCAGGCGTGCGAATCGGCGTTTGGCCGTTTGAGGTTCACCTCGAATGGTGGACAGGGTTTCAAGCAGCCTTGGCTGCGTCTGCCAGGGAGTGCTCGTAGCGTACGGGGTCGAGCATCCCGAGGGCGAAGTGCCGCCGATCATGGTTGTATCTTCGGATCCAATTGTCAACCGAGGCAACAAGTTCAACCTTCGTAGCGTAGACGTGCCGGTAATACGATTCGTGTTTGTAGGTCGACCAGAATGATTCGGCGGGGCTGTTGTCCCAACAGATCCCGGTGCCGCCCATCGACCGTTTCAACCGTGACGGTGGCAGGCTTGCACCGTCAATCCCGCAGTGAACTCGCCCCCGCGATCGGAGTGCAGCACGGTTGGCCAGTCCCCGATAACGCGACCACCCGGAAGTAGTGCCCGGGTTGTTTCGTCGGTTTCAATCGATCCCACAGCCCACCGGATGGTGGGTGTGGGTGCAGGCTGCAGCGTACTCGGCCGGTGTCCGATACCCCAGCGCTGAATGCCGGTGCCGCAGGCTATGGTCGGTCTTGAAGTCACCGATGACCACGCGGGCCTCGAGCAGCCAGGTCCAGTGGTTGCGGTTGAGGCACTCGGTGCGCAACCGGCGGTTGAACGACTCGATGTAGCCGTTGTTCCACGGCGTGCCGGGCGGAATGTAGGTGATCCCAATCCTGTTGGTGCAAAAGCGTTGCAGCGCTGTGGATATCATTTCTGGGCCGTTGTCGCACCGCAGCACCATCGGCACACCCCGGGTGGCGAACACCCGGGCGAGTTCGGCGACGAGTTTCTCGCCGGTGATGGAGCGTTCCACCAGATGCAGCAGCGACTCGCGGGTGTGTTCATCGACCATCGACGCGATCTTCACCGCCCGCCCATCGACATGGAGTCGAACTGGAAGTCCAACGCCCACACCGTCTTCGCCGCATCCGCGGCGACCGTCGGCACCGACGAGGACCCGAGGCGTTTGCGTCGGTGATGCGCCCGCACCTGCAAGCCCTCCTGCTTCCACAACCGATGCACCCGTTTGCGGTTGACCCGATGCCCCTCGTCGAACCGCAACGCCGCCCACGCCCGACGGAACCCGTGACAAGGGTTCTTTCGAGCGTATTCGCGCAGCCAGGCCCTGGCACCGGCGTCGGGATCGTCCGGGGTTTGATCGAGTGGCAGTCGCCGGAAGGTGGACCGATGGACCCCGACGACCTTGCAAGCGAACCGCTCCGACATGCCCTTGACCTGCACAAGCATGCCCACCGCCCGCCGCTTGGCCGCCGGGCCTAGAAGTTTCCCCGAGCGATCTCCCGCAACGCGTCCTTCTCCAGCTCGGCATCGGCCAGCAGCCGCTTGAGCCTGGCGTTCTGCTCGCGCAGTTCCTTGAGCTCTTTGGCGGCGTCGGTGTCCATCCCACCGTACTGGCGCCGCCAGTTATACAACGTGGCAGCCGATACTCGCAGGTCAGCAGCGATTTCCTCACCCGAAGCACCCGCGGCGGCCAACTCGTCGGCACGACGCAGCTTCCGCACGATCTCTTCCGCGGAATGCCGTTTCCGTCCAGCCATGGTCCTCAGTGTCCCCTTCCAGCCCCTCACCGGGGCCAACGGGACTCTAGTTCCAGATGGTCTCATTCACCGGGGACAGGCCACGGTCCCGGCCACCGGACGCCCACGCACTGCTACGGCCTGCTCGATCGCCTGGCACACCACATCGGAACCGATGTGATCGGCTATGACGTGGGCGAGCACACGGCGGGAATGCCCGTCCCGGATCGCACACAAGTACATGTCGCCTTCACCGCAGGTCAGATACGTGAAATCGGTCGTCCAGACCGCATCCAAGCGCCCCTGGTCGAAGTCACGGCGCACCAGATCCGGCGGGAACGACGCCGCCGGATCGACCACGGTCGTTCTCACCTTGAAGGTGCGTGGACTGATGCCTTCGATCCCGATCTCGGCCATGATCGCCGCCACGGTCTTGGCATTGACCGTCTCGCCGCGTTCACGCAACTCGGCGGTGATCCGCGGAGAACCGTAGGTGCCCTCGGATTCGGCGTGCACGTCCAGGATCTGCACCGTCAGATCGGCACGGCGCTGCTACGGCGCTGCTGCCGAGGCGTCAAAACCGTTGCTGCCTTGCGCTTCACATGCGCGTAGTAACCCGAGGTGGACACCTTCAGCAGTCGCGCCATGCGTCGGATCGAGAATCGTTGCCCCTCGGGCTTGTCGGTGCCAGCGGTCTCGGCGATGTCATCGGGGCCGGCGTACTCGGCCATCAGATCGAACCGGGTCGGTTCTTCTGCATCGCGGCAAAGTACGCCGAAGCTTCTACCAAGAACGCGTTGTCCTTCTCCAGTTCGGACAACTGCCTGCGCAATCGCAGCAACTCCGCCCGCTCAGCCGAATCCAGAGGTTTCTCGCCGTGGACCTCGGCCGCGGCGATCCTACGCCGCTCGTCCTTGACCCGGGTACTCAACACGGTCTCGGGGATACCGAGCTCACGCGCGACCTCGGCGATCGAGCGATCGGAATCGATCACCCGATGGGCAGCCTCGACCTTGTACTCGGCCGTGAACGACCGACGCTTGCGAGGAGGCATAGTGGACATCCTTACCAGCAGAATCTTCGATCCTGCTAACTCGGTGTCCACTACTCGGGGTGAACCTCAGTTCTCCGGCATGCCGAGGAGGTCAGCGGCAATGTCGCTGCGACATGCCGCTACTACGGCATCAGCCGCAACGTCTTCTATCGCTGGAAACGCCGCTACGAGGACGAGGGCCTCGACGGGTTGAAAG
>NZ_VUOS01000064.1 GCF_009829325.1 Nocardia sp. CY41 | reverse complement strand
AACGCCGCCCTCATCTGCCTGGCCCGGCGACGCTGCGACGTCCTCTACGCGATGCTCAAACACGGCGAACTCTACCGATCACCCACGACCTCAGCGGCTTGACGAACACCATAGGGACACCCCCCACTAGCACGACCATGAAGCGCTACGGCGCAATGCGGAGGTGGCGATCGCCGACCGCGCCTGTTCAGTCAGCAGCGTCGGACCAAACCGCATTCCGGCGCAGAGGTACCAGACCCCGCGGTCCCCGAACACAGGGATCATGTCGTCAGTCGCAAACGTGAGGCGGTGAGAGGCCACCGAGCTCTTCGATGCGGAATCTCGAAAGTCGTAACACCGTTTATCATACCATGCAGGTCGGGTCGTCGCGGTATCGGGTGATTATAAATTCTCAGATGCACGGTGCAGTGCGGCAGCTACTCCCGCCCGAGATGTCACCGCTAGTTTAGCGAAGACGCGCGCCAGGTGCTTTTCCACTGTTTTGGGGCTTATATACAGATCGGCGGCTATATTGCGGTTGGACAGCCCTTGGGCTACGCGCTCGGCGATTTCTCTTTCTCGTTCGGTCAATTCCGATATGTATGGTCCTGTTGCGGCTTGAGGTCGGACACGACGACCGATACCGCGGAGTTCTTTCGCGGCCTCGTCGCGGAGGCGCCCTGCTCCGGTGTCGCAGAATGTCACGTAAGCGAGCTCGAGCTCTTTTATCGCTGCGGCTGTCTCACCGGCGGCGTGTCGGGCACGACCTGCCATCAGATGTGCCCGAGCGCTCCAAATGGGCATTCCAACCTCATCGAAACAGTCTGCGGCGTTGTGCGCCGAGTTGGCAGATGAGAAGAAGTCTCCTGCTGCGAAGGAAATGCAACTGCGAGCTTGATACATGTGGCCTTCCCGGGACTGCAGACCTGTCGCCGAGGCTTCGATGCGCTCCGCGATGGCCTTGGCTTCGCCCAGGCACCCGACTTTCAGTTCCGCCGCGAGCAGCGGCTGATGCCAGAATGGGCGGACCGATGGAGGCAGATCAGACAATTCGGGACCGCCCGCAGACAAGATTGCACGCTTTCCGGCCTCAATGTGTCCTGCCTCGATCAACGCCTGTCCATAAGTGGTGTAAGCCAACCAAGCGAACAAGGCATCAGGTCGGCGCTGTGCAGCTCGTACAGCGGCGCGGCCTGCAACCAGGGCAGTGGTTATGTCGCCGACGAGCGTTGTAGTCCAGCATCGAATCGCTTCGGCGGTGGCGAGGGCTTGGTCGTTGTCGAGAACGTAGGCCGCTTCGACTGCCGCTTCAGAGGATGTCAGTGCGTCGATCAGTCTGCCCTGCAGCAACTTGACAGCGGCGTCTATAAGCAGGAAGCGGCTGAAGAAGTGGTTGTGGCCGGTTGTGCGCGCGACCTGTAGACCGCGCTCGATGTGACTTCCTGCCGCACGAAATCGGTCGGTGACGAATTCCGCGTAAACCAGCTTCACCAACGAGTCGATGAGTATCGGAGAAAGATCGGCGTCGCGTTTGTCGAGTTCGTACGCAGACCGGTCGATCAGCCGGGAGGTCTCCTCTGCATCGCACACATAGCTGGTTGCCCAGGCCAGCCAGGCATCTGCCATCACATGCATCTCGTGATTGCTGAGCCGGTATGCGTGGGCGTGGGCATGCCGGGCTGCGTGGACAGCGTCACCCCACTTGCCCCTCATCAAAAGGTTCTCGGCGAGGATCAGCTGCAAAGGAATTGCACTGGGGCGACCCGCCGATCCTGCTTCCAGGGTACTGGTGATGAGTCGGTGTGCCTGGTCGGCACGCCCCAAACCGTGATCGGCGTGAGCGACCATGGCTACGATGCGAGCCCGCTCACCGGGAGAATCAGCCGCAAGCTGCAGTGCTTGTTCGAGTGCCGCGCGACTGTCGCGGAGCTGACCGCATGAGGCGAGGCACGATGCCTGTGCGATCAGAAGTTCGCGGCGTTTATCTGACGCAATCTCGTCGGGCAGGAGTGCCGTGGCGGCTTCGAACCATCCGGCTGCTGTTGCCGGCGCTCGGTCTGCGGTCGAACGGCCCGCTTCTACCAACGTCGCGATCGCAGTCTCGTCACCTTGCCGGGCGGAGCGCTGAAGGTGATGCGCTCGCGCGCTTGGCGAAGCGCCGCGCCGACACAGTAGCGCTGCAATCTTGCGATGAATGATCAGTCGGCTCGCAGCCGGGGTGTTATCGTAGACAACTCGACGAACAATTGGATGACGAAAGCGGAACGACTTGCTGCCCACTATCGGTTGAATCAGGTCCGCCGCGATGAGTGCGTCAAGGTGGTGTTCTATATCTTCCAGCTCGTCGCCTGCGATATCGCTGACGATGTCGATTTCGAATGGGTCACCGACGATCGAAGCTATCTGTGCTAGATTTGAGACCGGTCGGGAAAGGCGGCTCAAGTCCAAAACGACCGTGTCACGGAGTCGTGACGGTATATCTATCGTGTCTATGACACTGCCTGAGATATTACCGCTGCGCTGATCGCTCGAAAATACAGTCTTAGCGAGTTGTTCTACATAAAACGGGTTGCCTCCGGTGGCACGGTGGAATTCCGCGACGATGGCTGCATCCACCGGCTGTGCCAGCAGTGTGGCTGTTTGAGCGGGGGTCAGTGGAGCGAGTTCCTGTCGGGTCAGTAGGCCCGCGCGGTCGGCCTGCTCCAGCGCGTTGCGCAGAGCGGGTATCAATGGTCGGGGCCGGAAGGCCAGAGCTAGCAGCACGTTGTTTGCCGGCTTGCGAAGCAGATATGCGATCAACTCGACCGACGCGGAGTCGGCCCAATGCACGTCATCGAGTGACAGCAGAACCGGAGCGCTGCGCGTGAGGTGTTCGAGAAGAGACCGCACGGCGCGGTGATATTCATATCGCTCTGCCGCGAGCCGCTGTGATGGCCTCGCGGCGGAGATTTTGGAGATGGCCGGCAGTACAAGTGCCAAGTCTGCGATCGTGTCCGGCCGCAAACCTCGAATAGCTCTGTTCCCGAGCGCTAGAACGTGATCGTTCAAGGCCTCGACAACGAGACCGAATGGGATCGTGTTCTCCAGTTCGGTGGCCCGGCCTTCGACGACTGTGTATCCCGCCGCGGCGGCCCTTCGACCTAGTTCGGCCATGAGCCGGGTCTTACCGATGCCCGCCTCTCCAACGATGGCGACTGCACGGGCGTCACCGTCGGCGGCAGCGATCAGCGCTGCCTCTGCCTCTGCCAACTCCGTGTCCCGGCCCAGCAGCCTGGCTGGCTGATCACTGCTGGATTCGGCGACCTGCATGGAACCTCCGACTCGACGAGCATGATCGCAACGTTCCGACCGGGGCGAAGTCACCCGGGGTTCGCTGCACGACGCTTTCATCATAGGCATTTCCCCCATGTCGGCGCTGTTGGCGGCGTGGAAGGCTACCCCTAGAGTTGAGTCCACCTCGATAGAAGCGTTAGCGGTGCGAAGATCTCGGCTCCAACCGAGTTGTACGGTCAAGAGCAGAGACATGCGGGAAGGAGTCCAGTGGGCTGCAAGCGCTCCAGAGGTGTGGCCTTCTGCATAGCGGTTCTCCGAAGCCGGTTCTGTCGCAGTGGTTTGGTGGCTTCGCATCTCAATGAGGTTCCGCTCAGCTGCAGCCGGATGCAGTCGAGGTGTCTTGAGCCTCGGTAGGCCTGCGGCTGGATCGAAATCGACCGCGGTCACCTGAAGAATGTATATCGCTGGGACTAGATATCGGCATCAAGGTATGGTTGCAGTTGGCGCGTATTATATCCGGTGCAATTGGGGTGATTGAAATCTTCATTCCTAAACGACGCCTCTCTTTTGGGCGAGCCGCAAAGCCTGCCCTCTACATTTCTCAAGATCGCATTCGAGCTGGCAGTACATGTGGCGTGAGCGTTGAATCCGCGACATCCGTGCGGGAATTCGTTCCGCCCGCCACATCGCTGCGAGCAGTAGTGGCCATGCGCCTTGAGGCTAGACCAGATGTCGCAGCTGAATTATATGTGAGAGTTGATTGCTGGCAGGACATCTTCTCTCAAACCATCAAGGCGGCTCATGTAATCGAGCGGGGAGTGAACTGGGTAGACGTCGAGGTGTCTCACCGCACTGCCGGTGTCGTTCCTAATACGTTGGTGTTCATATCGCCGACCTGTATTGGGTTGATGGAGAGTAAACCACTATACCATGGATGGTTCCGTAACGAATTTCGCGCTTGCGACAAAGGCACCGACTACGTGTTGTCGGGCTGGCTGGTCCTCAAAGCTTGGCTTCGTCCAGTTACGCCACTTGTTGCATGGTGGGTGCGTCGGCGAATGGCTGCAGCGATGCGGCAATTTGTCTCTGTACCTTTCGCAGAGGCATGTATACATGCCTCATAAGAAGGTCTACATACCTTGGGGTACATTTCATCGTCGTGCCATCACGACCGGAGCACGCTCCCGAGCATCTTCCTTCGTCTACACCTCCTATCCGCATTGCGACTGCCCACGATATCCATGGATTATGCCCCGACAACGCCCATCGAACCTCGACTCTACTTGTTCGTCGGGCCACCGACTCCTGAGGTCAGTGTCGGCGGTGGCGCCATTAACTGTCATAAGGTTGTACCAGTCACCATGTTGATAATGCAGGGGGGGTAGATGACGAATAATACACTGGCGCGGGGGGGTAGATGACGAATAATACACTGGCGCGAGCGGAGGTTTGTCAGTTGCTCACAATTGAATTCGATAGCCGGGCTGTCCGCGATGCTCGATACGATTGGGATTCCCGGGGCGAGCGCGTGAAGTCAAAGCATAACTGCGTTCCCGCGCTCGATGAGCGTCTCGACCGAGCGCTGCCGACACTGCTTCAGAATCTGCGCACGGCGATTCTACTCGAACCGGAGAAAACATGGTCCTCTGCTGAACTCATTGTCGCAATAGATGCGCTTGCCTGGCGGTCGGAGATGTCGGCCGACCGACCGACAGAATTGCCTCACTCACAAACTCCCCCCGGCCGTGTTTGCTCGGAGTTAAATGACCAACCGCCTGTTACTCTTTGCGCTCCGCAAGAGGTTTCCGTAGGTACTGAATGGGACGTGCTATCGCCGGCCGAGTCCGAAATTGCGATTCTCGCAGCAGCCGGATGGCCTAATAGCGCCATTGCCGCACGCCGCGGCAGTTCCATTCGTACTGTTGATGCTCAGGTGGCCGCAGTGCTCCGCAAGTTGTCCCTGGCGTCACGGCGAGACATAATTTTACACGTCCCTAGGCTGTTTCTTTCCATCGTCGATTTCGAAGCGCGGCGACGGCCTAGGCGACCGGCTGGTTCGAGGCGATGACGCTCAACAAGGTGGTTTGTATGCTTTCCGGAACCAGTATCGCGACCGGCCATGCTCGTTTTGATCTGTCAAACGAGGCGGGCGTCCGACAGCGCACATTCGAAGGGGCTTATTGCCGTCGTGCTCCCGCGCGAAATCGGCAAGGCGAAGAACCTCAGCAGGTGCGGTGATATCCATGCCTTCTACCAGGGCTGTTTCGCAGAGTCTCACCTGGCGGCGGGGCACTGCTTTCGGTGCATTCACTCTGCTTGCATCGCTTGCGGGTATGGTGGCGATGTTCCTCTCAGCCACGGTGACGGACCGCCCAGTACTGTTCTTGGGGACAGGCTGGACTACGTTTGCCTTCGGAATTCTGGCCTCAGGAAGAATCATACCTCGATCGTCGCGGCGCAGAATTACGGCACTTACCATCACAACGCTTACAATTTTTGGCGGTGCTGCGCTGCTCCTACCGGGGCCCCGCCCGGAAACGGAGCTCCCGAACGGCTACAACATCGTCACACTTCCCACCGGTGCTAAACTAGCAGTACTCAAACTCGCTGCCCGGCATTCAACCAGAACGCCGATTATGATCTTGCACGGCGGGCCCGGCGTTCCTGACTTAGCGGCGAATCGGCGCGTGTTCGAGCCGCTCACGCAGTATGGCGCGGATATTTATTTATACGCACAAGTCGGCACCGGAGCCTCGTCACGTTTGGGCGATCCGCAGGGCTACTCTAGAGGACGGGACGTTGCGGATCTCGAAGCACTCCGACAGTCTCTTGGTCTGCATCGAATGATACTTATCGGACATTCTTACGGCGGAGCTGTGGCGGCGCAATATCTTGTGGAAAATTCTGATAAGGTTGCGGCGCTGATTCTCATGTCACCGATGCCATTGGATCCTCGTGACCGAAGTGGCGATAGGGTGATCGACAGGCTCGATATCGCCCAGCGACTGCGCTTATATCGTAGCGTCGCCTTTCCTAGGGCATTGACCGCATATGCATTACTACAGGTAAATCCTCGTGCCGCACATGCCTACTTCTCAGACGAAGAGGCAGATTTTCGGAACGACATTGTGTTGCAAAGAGCCGCCCCGGCCTTGCACTGCAGTGAACCGCACACGAATGAGCCAGTAGAAGGAACCGGCTTCTATGCAGCCCAGTATCCTCAGTCGGCGACAGCTATGGAGCCAGCAGACATGCGTGGCAACTTGGCTGGGATATTAACACCAACATTGATTATCAAAGCCTCCTGCGACTATCTGTCGTGGTCTTCCGCAGTTGATTATAAAAATCGTCTCGTCAATAGTAAGCTGCTATACTTGTCGGGGGCTGGTCACAATATGCATCAGGACAAACCGGAAATCGTCCTTGACACCATCATCGCCTTCCTCGATCAAAAGCCGATTCTGGACCACGCTGACTCGGCAGCTCCGCCGGATTATGAGGGCCCGCCATGACTAGGTCATTACCTCGCCGATTGCGCGCGGATGTGCCTACACCCGAACCGGCCCAGATGACCGGCCATTCAAGGCCTTGGGGCGGTAAGTGGCGCAATGCCGGACGTGATGTTCGCCAGCGATGAAAGCTCACGGCTTTCTAGATTTTATTAATGAGATCCCCGATCGGCATCTGCATACTCGTTTGCTGCATTGGAGCCAGTTGGCCCTACTGGTTCCGCTTTCACCTTGCGCTCTGCGGACGAGAGATAACGCGATGGCCGAAGCGATCAACTCACTGTTCAAGGCCGAGTTGATCCCGAACGACGGGCCCTGGCGCGGGATCGACGACGTCGAGATCGCGGTGGCCGAGTACATCGACTGGTACGACAACCGTCGACTTCACCGAGAGCCCGGCCACGTTCCGCCTGCCGAGTACGAACAACCACACGCCGCGACCGGTCCGGTCACGGCAAACCTCGAAACCAACTAACAAACTCTCCATTCAACCCGGGGCTCGACAGTGGTCCGGGCAACCCGCGCATAGAGGTGAGAGAACTAGGTTGTGTCTGCCAATGACTTGAGCCATTCGATGATCAGGGCCAGGACGACTCCGGCGCGGTAGGTGATGGCCAACTTGTCATAGCGGGTGGCCACCGCACGCCAGTGCTTGGCCTTGTTGAAGGCACGTTCGATGACGTTGCGCCGCTTATAGGTTTCCCAATCGAAATCAGGTGCCCGCCCACCGCGGCGACTTCTGCGTTTGCGGTGGGCGAGTTGGTCGGATCGTTCGGGAATGACGGTGCGGATACGTTTGCGCCGCAGCAAGGCGCGGTTGGCGGCGGATGAGTACGCCTTGTCGGCGATCACGACCTGCGGGTTGCGCCGTGATGGGCCGCCGTCGAGGCGGGGTACTGCGACCGCCTCCATCAACGGCGCGAGCATCGGTGCATCGCCGGCCTGGCCGGATGTGAGCAGCACCGCCAGGCCACGGCCGTGACCGTCGGCGACCAGATGGACTTTGGTCGTCAAACCACCGCGTGAGCGCCCGATAGCGTGGTCAGCAGGTTCATAACCCTGACACCGAGTCGTGTCTGGCGCCCGCGCCGTGCTGGTGCACCCGCACGATCGTGGAGTCGATCGAGGCCACCCAGTCCAGATCACCAGTGGTATCGGCCAGCGCGAGCAGCGCGGTCAGCACTCGATCCCATGTGCCGTCTGCGGCGTAGCGGCGGTGCCGCTTCCATACCGTCTGCCACGGCCCGAACTCCCGAGGTAGGTCCCGCCACGGCGAACTCGTGCGCAACCGGTACAGCATCCCCTCCACTACCAGCCAGTTGTTGTGAAGTTACGACCCACTCGCCCTTCGGATTTCGGCAACAGCAGCTCCAGCAACTCCCACTGCTTGTCCGTCAACACCTGATACCGATCATCCGCCAGCCTCGACACAACCGACATGATGCAACCACCGAGACATCCCGAACACCCTGTTCGGTCGATTGGGAGACAGAACCTAGGCGGCTCGGAGATTCAGTGCTTGACTTCGTGGACGATGGCCTCGGCGCGTACGTGCAGGACCTCGTGCAGAACCATCCGGGACATCGACATGTTCGACAGATGCCCCTGCAACGTGATCACCGCGTGCGCCGCGGCACGACGGCATTCCTGGATCAGCTCGATGAACGCCGGTGGAAGCAATCCGCCCTGCGGCGGCGGTTCGTGGAACACGGTACCCAGCTCGTAGCCGAGAGACCGGGCAGCGGCCCGCAACGTGTCTTCAACCGAATCTCCGTCGCGATCGCCGATCAAGTCATCGCGTAGATACCCGTAGGCAAGAGGTTGTAATGCAGTCATCATAGAAACCAGTTCCGCATCGAAGACCATCGAAGACGGCCCGCCTTCACCGGCTGGATGGAATATGTTCGCCGCAGCGTCGCCGACAACACCGAGGCCCGGCACTCGTGACACCACGTATCCATTGACAACACAACCCGCTGGGCATCGTTGCCCGAAATGCGCACCTTACTGTACGCCGCTACTGACTTTGAGTCAAACTCAATAAAGTCGCGGCGGGTCTATCTCGCTAACGGTGTTTGCGGCGATCTCCATCAGTAGGTTTGGGCGTTGGGCCAGCGGTCGGCGAAGGTGATCGCGAAGGCGTTGACCGCGGGCTTCCAGCGCATCGTCCATCGTGCCCGACCGGCGCCGGTCGGGTCGAGCGAGCGAGTCACCAGATACAGGCATTTCAGGGCGGCTTGCTCGGTGGGGAAAGGACCTCTCGCCTTGATCGCGCGCCGGTAGCCGGCGTTGAGCGACTCGATCGCGTTCGTCGAGCAGATCACCCGCCTGATCTCGAGGTCGTAGTCGAGGAATGGGATGAACTCCTCCGATGCGTTGTTCCACAGGCGGATGATGGCCCCGTATTTCGAGCCCCAGCGTTCGGTCAGCTCGTCGAGCGCTGCCCGGGCCGCGGTGGCGTTCACCGCGGTGGATCGGTTTCACATCCCGGCGCAGCGCGTCCCAGTGCTGGCGGCCGGCCAGCCGGAAGGTGTTGCGGATCAAATGGATGATGCAGACTCCCGCTGTCAACTGGCAGGCTGTCAGCGAGGTCGGAGAGGGTTGGTTCTGATGGCATGACTGCGGCCCGCGTGGCGTCGTGGACACGCGGGTTGCTGAAAGTAGCGGTCAGGCCGCTGCGGCGCTGGAGTGCTTTTCCGGGTTGTAGATGGTGTTGTCCTGCCAGCAGCGCCAGAGAACCCGCCCCCAGCGGGCTCCGACACCACGCAAAGCGCGGTATTTGCCGTGGCCACGGGCTCGAGCTTGCTCATAGGCGTTGGCGGCCCAGTCGGTCTCGCGGGTGGAGACGAAAGCCCACCAGTCGATGGCGTGACGCATTCGATGGTTGCAGGCGTAACGGAACCGGACCTGATGCATGCGCCCAGAGGCGCGCGTGACCGGCGCCAGGCCGGCCTCGGCGAGCAGGACCCGCGCGTCTGGGTAGTGGGAGCGGTCGTCACCCATCTCGGCGATCAATGTGGCCGCGACGACCGGCCCGATGCCCGGGAAGCTGAGGAAAATCGGCGCATCCGGGTGAACATCGAGAAGTTGATCGATCCGTTTATTGCAGGCCCGAATGTGCTGGTTCAGCAACCGCAGCTGCGAGGCGAACAGTTGCGCGGTGAACTGCTTGCCCGCGGTAGTACCCTCCGACGCCGCCAGCAGGTGCGGCTGGAGCCGTTCCACGAGCTGGTCGGTTGGAACTCGACCCGTGTAGCCGTGTCGGCGGCAGAACGCGTCCATCCGCTTGTCTCCGACGCGAGCGGCCTGCGCGGGTGTCGGATAATCGGCGAGGAAGTCCAGGGTGATATCCCGGTCGAGCGTCGAGAACAGGTGCAGCGGCGCAGGATGATACGTGTCGGGAACAGCACGCAGCTGTGACTCGACACTGCGCTGAGACAAGATGATCCGCTCTCGGTCACGGATCACCGCCTTGAGTTCCGCGGTGTCTCGCGACAGCAGCGGCAACGGGCGCCAATGCGTGTACTCATGACGGAGGGTGTCGGCCAGGACGAACG
>NZ_VUOS01000063.1 GCF_009829325.1 Nocardia sp. CY41 | reverse complement strand
ATGGCTGGTGATCGACACCGCCGCCTCGGTCGGACCATAAAGATTGAACAACTCCGTACGCGGATGCTCCCGCAAAAACCGCTGCCCCACCGAACCCGGCAACGCCTCACCGATCGCCAACACCCGCAGCGGCGACCAGTCCACCGTGTCCGCGGCCGGCCGGTGCAGCGGCAGCGCGTCCAGCATCGACGGCACCACGTGCAGCGTGGTGACCGACTCGCGCGCCATGAGTTCGGCCAGATACGCCGGATCCCGATGACCATCCGGCGCGGCGATCACCAGACGACCGCCGCACACCGCGGCCGACCAGAACTCCCACACCGACAAGTCGAACGTCGCCGCCGTCTTCAGCAGCACCGAGTCGTCCTGGGACAGCTCGAATTCCGCTGCCTTCCAGAGCAATTGGTTGACGATCGCCGCGTGCGGCACCGCGACGCCTTTCGGGCACCCGGTCGAACCCGACGTGAAGATGACGTAGGCCGTGTTCTCCGGCCGCAGCGGGGCGACTCGCTCGGCGTCGCGGAGCGGCACGCTCGCGACCGCGGTCAGTTCGAGATCTTCGAGCCGCACGACCGGGGCGACGTCGGTGTCGAAGTCCGACTCCGCGTTACTCAAGACGCACACCGGTGCGGCGACGGAGAGGATGTAGTCGGTCCGCTCGGCGGCTTGGTCGGGATCGACCGGTACGTACGCTCCGCCGGCCTCGGTCACCGCGTACATCGCCACGACCAGGTCCACCGATCGGCGGAATGCGAGCGCGACCCGGGTCTCGGGGCCGACTCCCACCGAGATCAGGTACCGGGCCAGACGGTTCACCCGGGCCGCCAGTTCCGCGTAGCTCAGCTCGGCGCGTTCGTCACCAGGCAAGTCCGCGACCAGCGCGACCGCTCCAGGAGTCGTGGCGACGGTCCGCCGCAGCAGCGATCCCAGGGTGGCGGGCTCCACCGGCTGAGTGGTGTCGTTCCATGCGGTGAGCACGTCGACGCGCTCGGCGTCCGCGAGGATGTCGATGTCCCCCACCGGGACGGCGGGATCGGTGACTATCGCGGCGAGGACGCGTGAGAACCGCTCCGCGAACCCTTCTACCGTCTCCCGGTCGAACAGATCGGTCGCGTATGTGAGGAACCCACCGATACCCGCGGCAGCACCCGACTCGTCATACCCGTCACCAACGATCAAATGCAGATCGAACTGCGACACATCCAAATCCGCATCCACACCGGCCACCGTCAGACCCGGCAACTCCAAGGACGTGCGCGCCACATTCTGAAACGACAAACCCACCTGGAACAACGGATGACGCGCCGTCGACCGCGGCGGATTCAACACCTCCACCAACCGCTCGAACGGCACATCCGCATGCGCGAACGCAGCCAGATCGGCTTCGCGCTGACGCGCCAGCACGTCCGCGAACGACTCGCCACCGTCGATCCGCGAACGGAATACCACCGTATTGACGAACATGCCGATCAGATCGTCGAGCTCACGCTCACCACGACCCGCGACCGGCGTGCCCACGGCGATATCCCCGGTGCCGGACAAGCGAGCCAGCAGCACCGCGAACGCGGTATGCACCACCATGAACAGCGTCGCGCCATGCGCACGAGCGAGCTCCACCAACCCGGCATGCGTCGCGGCGTCCACCGTCACGGGCACGCGCGCACCTGCCAGCGACGCCACCGCCGGACGCGGCCGATCGGTCGGCAACTCCAGCAGGTCGGGCAGGCCGGCTAGCTCCGCGCGCCAGAACGCGATCTGCCGTGCCGCCAGCGATTCCGGATCCGACTCGTCACCCAACACCGCACGCTGCCACAACGCGTAATCCGCATACTGCACCCGCAACGGCGACCACCCCGGCGACTCGCCTGCCACACGCGCCGAATACGCCACCATCACATCCCGCACCAACGGACCCATCGACGACGCGTCCGCCGCGATGTGATGCACCACCACCGCAAGCACATACTCCTGCGGCGCGTCCACGATCCGCAGCAGGCGGACGCGAACAGGCACTTCGCCGGTCACATCGAAGGGGACCGTCGCGAGCGTGGCAACCTCACGCTCGATCTCGTCCGCGCCGATCGGATGTTCGGCCACGTCCAGCGTCAACTGGCCCGCGGCCAGCACCACCTGCACCGGACCATCGGGCGTCTCCGGATACACCGTGCGCAGCACCTCATGCCGCGCCACCACATCGTGCAGCGCCGCACCCAGCGCCGCCACATCCAGCGCACCGGTCAACCGCAACGCGAACGGGAGGTTGTAGGCCGCCGAACCGGTAGCCGCGGCTGCATCGTCGGACTGGTCGAAGCGGTTGAGGAACCACATCCGCCGCTGCGCCAAAGACAACGGCAGCCGCTCCGGACGCGCGATGCTTCCCAACCGCACACGGCGCTCACCGTCGGTATGCGACTCGAGCGCCGCCGCCAATGCCGCGACCGTGGGCGCCTCGAACAACGCACGCACCGGCACCTGAGCATCGATCGCCGCCCCGAGACGCGCCACGACCCGCGTGGCCACCAGCGAATTGCCGCCGAGCGCGAAGAAATCGTCGTCCGCGCCGACCCTGGCGACGCCGAGCACCGCACCGAACACCTCGGCGACGATCTCCTCGACCGCCGTCGCGGGCGCATGGAATCGCCGCGCCGTGAAGGTCGGCTCGGGAAGCGCCTTGCGATCGAGCTTGCCGCTGGGATTCAGCGGGAACGCGTCCAGTGCCACGATGGCAGCCGGAACCATATAGGTGGGCAACGTTTCCGCGATCGCCGCGAGCAAGTCGCCCTGCTCGATGGAGTACCCGGACGCGGGGACCGCGTAGGCGACCAATTGGTCGCCCAGCGACGACGGCGCGACCACCGCCACGGCCTGGCTCACCGAAGGCTGCGCCAGCAGCGCCGTCTCGATCTCCCCCAGCTCGATCCGCTGACCACGGAACTTCACCTGAAAATCGGTCCGGCCCAGATAGTCGAGCCGGTGCGGTAATTCGTCGGTGGGGGCGCGCCAGACCACCAGATCACCGGTGCGGTACATCCGCTCGCCGTCGCCGAACGGATCGGCGACGAACCGGTCGGCGGTCAGGTCGGGACGCCGCACATAGCCGCGGGCCAGCTGATCACCCGCCAGATACAGTTCGCCCGGAACACCGGTCGGCACCGGTTGCAGACGCGCGTCCAGCACGTACACCTGCGTGTTCCACTGCGGTACACCGATCGGCACGGTGCGCTCGTCCGCCGCGGTCGCGGGCCAGTAGGTCACCGAGACGGCCGCCTCGGTGGGGCCGTACAGGTTGTGCACGGCGGCGTCGGTCACCGCGCGCACAGCGGCGACGGTCTCCGGCGGCAGCGCCTCGCCGATCACGAAAATGTCGCGCAAGGTCGGGCACGAGCCGGGCGTGGCGTGGGCGGCGAAGACCGTCAGCATGGACGGCACGAAGTCCGTCACCGTCACGCCCTGCGTGGCAATGGTCTCCGCCACGTACACCGGGTCACGGTGTCCGTCGTGGTGCGCGATCACCAGCTTCGCGCCCACGCGCAGCGGCAGGAAATAGCCCCACAGCGAGACGTCGAACGTCGTCGCCGTCTTCTGCAAGTACACGTCGTCGGCGTCGAGCGGATACGCCGCGAGCATCCAGCTGATCTGATTCTGAATCGCGAAGTGCGAGATCGCCACGCCCTTGGGGCGTCCGGTGGACCCGGAGGTGAAGATCACGTACGCGGGATGGTGTGGCAGCACCGGGCGCACCAGTTCCTCCGCGCGCACCGGCGAATCGTCGAACCGGTTCGGATCCAGCGCGTCCAGCAGCAGCACCGCGGTGTCTTCCGGCACGTCGACCGCGTCGGCGGAGGTCGTCAGCACGCAGATCGGACGCGCCGTCTCGAGGATGTGCGCGATGCGTTCGGCCGGATGATCCGGATCCAACGGCACATACGCCCCACCCGCCGCCACGATCGCATACATCCCCACCACGAGATCCAACGACCGACGAACCGCCAACCCCACCAACGACTCCGCACCCACACCCTGCGAAATCAACAACCGCGCCAAACGATTCACCCGCGCATCGAACGCACGGAACGTCAACTCCACACCTTCGTACACCACGGCGACCTCGTCGGCGTACGCCTCCGCGGCATGGCGATACCCGTCCAGCAGCAACTCGGCGGGCACCGGATACCGGGTGTCGTTCCACTCGCGCAGGATGCGTTCGCGCTCGGCGGGAGCTAGCAGATCCATCGCGCCGATCGGCCGATCCGGCTCGGCGGCGGCGACGGCAAGCAGCCGATCCAGCCGCCAGGCGAACTCGGCGATCGTCCGTTCGTCGTACAGGTCGGTGGCGTAGGTGAACATCGCCGTGAAGCCCGAGGCCTCGCCCCCGGCCTCGGGCACCACGGTCAATTGCAGATCGAATTTCGCCACCGCGCCGTCGAACTCCAGCACGCGGGCGGAGAGTCCGGGCAGGTCGATCTCCGGCCGGTTCAGGTTCTGATAGAACAGCGCGACCTGGAACAGCGGGTGATGTGCCTGCGACCGCACCGGGTCGAGCACCTCGACCAACCGCTCGAAGGGCAATTCGGCATGCGAGAACGCGCCCAGATCGGTTTCCTTCGTCTGAGCCAGCAGCGCACGGAACGACGCGCCGAGGTCGATCCGGGTGCGCAGCACCAGCGTGTTGACGAACATGCCGATCAGCGCGTCGAGTTCGCGCTCGCCCCGGCCCGCCACCGGCGTGCCGATGGTGATGTCGTCGGTGCCGGTGAGCCGGGCGAGCAGCACCGCCAGCGCGCTGTGCACCACCATGAACTCCGAGGCGCCCGCGCTGTGCGCCAGCTCGGCGAGACCTCGATGCACCGAGGCGTCCACCGCGAACGTGTACTCCGCGCCCCGGCCGGAAGCGACCGGCGGGCGCGGGCGGTCCGAGGGTAGGTCGATCCGGTCGGGAATGCCCGCCAAGGCGCGCCGCCAGTAGGCGATCTGGGCCGCGGCCACCGACTCCGGGTCGTTCTCGTCGCCGAGCATCGCGCGCTGCCACAGCGTGTAGTCCGCGTACTGCACCGGCAGCGGTTCCCAGGACGGGCGCGCCCCGTTGCGCCGGGACAGGAACGCGCTGAGCAGATCCCGCAGGAACGGCGCGACCGAGGCGCCGTCGGCCGCGATGTGATGCACCACCACCGCCACCACGTGGTCGGCGGGGCCGATCTCGGCCAGCGCCATCCGCAGCGGCACTTGCGCCGCGACATCGAAACCGGTCAGCGCGAGGCCGCGCAGCCACGCGGGCAGCTCGTGTTCGGCGACGGGTTGCGGCGTCAGGTCGGGGACGGCCTGCGCGGCAGGCAACACCACCTGATACCCCGTACCATCCACCGCCGGATACACCGTCCGCAACGTCTCATGACGCCCGACCACATCCGCGACCGCCGCCCGCAACGCCGCCACATCCAACACACCCGACAACCGCACCGCGAACGGAATATTGTTCCCCGCCGAACCGGTATCGAACTGATTCAAAAACCACATCCGCCGCTGCGCCAACGACAACGGCACCCGCTCCGGACGCTCCACAGCCACCAGCGCGTGCCGGTCACCCGCGCCCTTCAGCGGCTCCAGCCGCGCGGCCAGCGCGGCGACGGTGGGGCTCTCGAAGATCAGCCGCGCTGGCACCCGCGCCGCGATGGCCGCGCCGAGCCGGGCCGCCACCTGCGTGGCGATCAGCGAATTGCCGCCCAGCTCGAAGAAGTCGTCGTCCGCGCCGACCGGCGCACCGGGGCCGAGCAGCTCGGCGAACACCTCGCTGACCAGCTCTTCGAGCGGACCGACCGGCGCACGGAACACCTTGGTCTGTAGTCGCGGCGTGGGCAGCGCCGCGCGATCCAGCTTGCCCACCGGGGTCAGCGGGATCTCCTCCAGCACCATGACGACGGTCGGCACCATGTGCGCGGGCAGAATGCGCTCGGCGAAAGCGGCGAGTTCGGCCGCGTCGGCGATCATCCCGGGCGCGGCGTGCACATAGGAGACGAGGATGGTGACGCCGCTGTCCAGGTCGTGTCCGACGGTGACCGCGAAGTCCACGCTTTCGTGCGCGGCCAGCACCGCGTCGATCTCACCCAGCTCGATCCGGAAACCCCGGATCTTCACCTGGAAATCGTTGCGACCCAGATACTCCAACTCACCGTTCGGCGTCCAACGCACCAGATCACCGGTGCGATACAGCCGGGAACCGTGGGGGTCGAACGGGTTCGCCACGAAGCGGGACGCGGTCAGCCCGCGCCGTTCGTGGTAGCCGCGGGCCAGATGGGCACCGGTGATGTACAGCTCACCGGCCACCCCACTCGGGACCGGGACCAATCGTTCGTCCAGCACGTACTCGGTGACGGCCCGGATGGGCGCCCCGATCGTCACCGGCTCGCCGGGCACCAGCGGCGCGCTGATGTTCGTCATGATCGTGGTCTCGGTCGGACCGTACCCGTTGAAGAACTCGCGGGTCCGCCCACCCGACACCGGGAGCACCCAGCGTCGCACCAGCTCCGGCGGGCACGCCTCGCCGCCGGCCACCACCACGCGCAGCTCGTCCAGCCCCGTAGGATCCACCGACGCGAGCGCGGCCGGGGTGATGAACGCGTGCGTCACGGCTTCGCGGCGCAGGAGCGCGGCGAGTTCGTCACCGCCGTAGACCGTCGGCGCGACCACGACCATGGTGGCCGCGCCGCCGAGCGCCAGCAGCAACTCCAGCACCGAGGCGTCGAACGACGGCGACGCGAAATGCAGTGTCCGCGACGCACTCGTCACCCGATACCGGTCCCGCTGCTCGGCACAGAAACTCGCCAGCCCCGCTTGGGTGACGACCACGCCTTTCGGCTTGCCCGTGGAGCCGGAGGTGTAGATGACATACGCGGGATGCTCCGCGCGCAGCGGGCGCACGCGGTCGGTGTAGGTCACCGGGTCGGCGGCGAACTCCTCCAGCCGCCGCGCGCAGTCGGCGGTGTCGATGGACAGCCACTCGACCCGGGGCGACAAGTCGGCGCGGATCTCCTCGACGGTGAGCCCGAAGACCGCGCCGGAGTCGACGACCATGTGCTCGACGCGGTCGGCCGGATAATTCGGATCCACCGGCACGAACCCCGCACCGGTCTTCGCCACCGCCCACACCGCAACCACGGACTCCACCGACCGCGGAACACCCACCGCGACCAGATCCTCCGGACCGACCCCCCGATCGATGAGCAGCCGCGCCAACCGCGTGGACCGTTCGTCCAGCTCGGCATAGCTCAGTGTGGCCCGCGTGCTGGTCGCGTCGGCGAAGATCACGGCCGCACCGCTGGGGTTGGCCTCCACGGCGGTGGCCATCAGTTGCGGCAGGGTGGTGACGCGGGGGCGGCGGGTCCGGGTCGGCCGCACACGGGCCGGGCGGGTCATCGGCGCACCGCTTCCGCAGTCTCGTCACACCGCTGCCCGACCGCCCGAACCATCGTGCTGCCTCACCCTGTCTATCGTCGCCACACGCACGTCACCATGCTGCCCGCGCTGTGATCATCGAACGCGCGCATGCCGATCGTTACCTAACCGCCGGCGCACGCCGAGCGCCATCTGCCACGACCCGTGAATTTCCGGGGCACGAGCGGACGCGTATGACGAGTGCCGCGGACGATTATTCCCTGCCGACGCCCGATCCGGGTCGCGACGTCGGCAGGGACGATCACCGGCGGGCGTCGAGCAGAGCGGCCAGCTGCGGGCCGATCACCGCCAGCGCCTCCGGCGTGGCCATCCGCGCGTGCGTGACCTCGACCGGCCGGTCGACGACCATGCCCTGGACGTACGGCCACCAGTCCGCCGCGGCCGCGCGCAATTCGTCGGCGGGGTCGGCGACCGCCGCGCTGAAGTACTGCACGGTGCCGCGGAAGACGCCGGGCCGGTGCTTGGCGATCAGCTCCGCCGAGCGGACCGCGCTGCGATAGATCCGGCGCAGCCGCTCCGGCGTCACCGCGACCAGATCCGGCGGGATCATGGCGTGCAGCGCCGCCAACGACTCGTCGTCGAGGTCGTAGACATCGTCGTCCGCGGCGGCCGTCGTACCGAGACCGAGTTCGGCCAAGGCGCCGCGCACCGCGGCGCGGAAGCCGACGACGTCCGGATTCGGATGGCTGTCCATCATGGCCAGCAATTCCACCTGCTCGCCCGCGTCCTGCAGCTCGGTGGCGATGGTATGGGCGAGGACACCGCCCAGCGACCAGCCGAGCAACCGGTAGGGCCCCTGCGGTTGCACCGCCCTGATCTCGGACAGGTAGCGCGCGGCCAGCTCCGCCAGCGAATCGGGCAGCTCGCCGTCCTCCGACAGCGCGGGCGATTGCAGACCGAAGATCGGCTGGTCGGCGGGCATGAACTGGGCCAGTCCCGCATACGACCAGGCCAAGCCGTACATCGGATGCAGGCAGAACAGCGGGGCCGCCGATCCGCTCGCCCGGATCGGGAGCAGCACGTCCAGCGCCGCGGTGACGTCGGCGTCGCCCGCGTCGATGCGGGCGGCCAACCCGGCAACCGTGGCGTCGGTGAAGAACCACTGCACCCGCACCGTCGCTCCGGTCGCGTCCCGCAGCCGCCCGGCCACCTGGGCCGCGAGCAGCGAGTTACCGCCGAGGGCGAAGAAGTCGTCGTCCAGGCCGACGCGGTCGGCGCCGAGCAGTTCGGCGAATACGTCGGCCACCGCCCGCTCGGTGACCGTCTGCGGCGCGCGGTAGGCGACGGTGCTGGTGACCTCCGGCGCGGGTAGCGCGCGGCGGTCGAGTTTTCCGTTCGGGGTCAGCGGCAAGGCGTCGAGGACCACCACGGCGTCGGGCACCATGTACCCGGTCAGGAATTCGGCGACCGCGGCCCGGACCGCCGCCGGATCGACACTCACCCCCGTGTCGGGCACGACGTAGCCGATCAGGCGCTCACCCGGCTGTTCGTCGGCGCGCACCAGCGCGACCGCCTGTCCGACACCGTCGCAGCGCAGCAGCGCGGCCTCGATCTCGCCGAGTTCGATGCGGAACCCGCGCAACTGCACCTGCTGGTCACCGCGCCCGGCGTACTCGAGCGCGGCGTCGTCGGCGCCGGCACGCCACCGGCCGATATCGCCACTGCGGTACATCCGCGATCCCGGCGCGCCGAACGGATTCGCGACGAACCGCGCCGCGGTCAATCCGGGCCTGCCCAGATAACCGCGCGAGAGCTGCGCCCCGACGACGTGGATCTCACCGGGCACCCCCACCGGAGCCGGATGCAGACGCCGATCCAGCACGTACGCATCCAGACCGGGGATCGCCCGGCCGATCACACTGGCCGGATCGTCGGCGCTGTGCTCAGCCAACGGCAGGAACGACACATGCACCGTGGTCTCGGTGATGCCGTACATGTTCACCAACCGCGTCCGGTCACCGTGGCGGTCGTACCAGCGGCCCAGTTTGCGCAGATCCAGCGCCTCACCGCCGAACACCACATAGCGCAGCGCGAGTTCACCCGCGCCGGCCGCTCGATCCGCTTCCACCAGCTGATAGAACGCCGACGGAGTCTGGTTGAGCACCGTCACCCGTTCCCGGATCAACAGTTCGCGGAACTGCTCCGGCGACCGCGAGGTCACATAGTCGACCACGACCACGCTGCCGCCGTGCGCCAGCGCGCACCACAGCTCCCACACCGAGAAGTCGAACGCGTAGGAGTGGAACAACGTCCACACATCGGTCTCGCCGAACCCGAACAAAGGCTGGGTGTTGGCGAACAACTCGACCACATTGCGGTGTGCGACGCCGACGCCCTTGGGCACACCGGTGGAGCCGGAGGTGTAGATGACATACGCGAGGTTGTCCGGGCGCAACCGCCCCAGCCGCTGCGCGTCTCCGACCGGTGCGTCCGAATACGATTCGGCCTCGGTCAACAGCACCACCGGCAAGTCACCGGCAGGCACCGCGTGGCGCTCCTGCGCCGTGGTCAGCACACACACCGGAGCGGCGTCCTCGAGCATGAATTCCAGCCGCTGCACCGGATAGGTGGTGTCGATCGGCAGATACGCCGCGCCCGCGATCAATACACCCAACAGTGCGACCGGCAGTTCTTCGGTACGCGGCATCGCGACCGCGACCACCGATTCCGGGCCCGCGCCCTGGGCGATCAACGCACGCGCGACCTGGTTCGCGCGGCGGTGCAGTGCACCGAACGTCAAGGTGGTGTCGCCGAAACGAATCGCGACCGCGTCCGGACGCGACCACGCCTGCTCGGCGATCACATCCGGCAAGGTCGCGCCGGGCACCCACGCGCCCGGCGCGTTCCACGCGCCCAGCACCTGATCCCGCTCGCCGTTCGCGAGCACATCGATGTCTCCGACCACGGCGGTGGCATCGGCCGCGACCGTCGCCAGGACCCGGCGGAACCGATCCGCGAAACTCCGCACGGTCGACTCGTCGAAAAGGTCGGTCGCGTAGCCGATCACCACCGAAAGGCCCGATGCGCCGGGCTGTTCGGCCAAGGTGATCTGCAGGTCGAACTTGGCCGCCGACACCTGCGGATCGATGCCGGACACGGTGAGTCCGGGCAGCTCGAGCGTCGCCTGCGTCAAGTTCTGCAGCACCAGCATCACCTGGAACAACGGGTGCCGCGCGGCCGAGCGGACCGGATCGAGCAATTCGACCAGGCGCTCGAAGGGCAGGTCGGCGTGACCGAACGCCGCGACGTCGGTCCGGCGGATCTCGGCGAGCAGCGCGTCGAAGGAGTCACCGGGGTTCACTTCGGCGCGCAACACCAGGGTGTTGACGAACATGCCGATCAGGTCGTCGAGCTCGGCCTCGCCGCGGCCGGCCACCGGGGTGCCGATGGCGATGTCCGAGGTGCCCGACAGCCGGGCCAGCAACACCGCGAGTGCGGCGTGCACCACCATGAACAGCGTCGAATTGTGCTGCTGGGCCAGCCGTTCCAGCGCGGCGTGCAGCTCGGCGTCGATGTCGAACGCGAAGGTGGCTCCGCGATAGGACGCCTGGGCGGGCCGTGGCCGGTCGGCCGGGAGCGGCAATTCGTCCGGCAGGGCGGCGAGCGCGCCGCGCCAGTACTCGGCCTGCTGCGAAATGAGGCTGTCCGGGTCGGTCTCGGAACCGAGCACCTCCCGCTGCCACAGGCTGTAGTCGGCGTACTGGACCGGCAATGGAGCCATGGCCGGGGCCACGCCCCTACTGCGCGCCTCGTAGGCCAGCATCAGATCCCGAGTGAGCGGTCCCAGCGACCAGCCGTCGGAGCTGATGTGGTGGGCGACGAAAGCGAGCACGTGCTCGGTGACCTCGTCTGCCTGCGCGACCTCGAACAGTTCCACCCGGAACGGGACTTCGGTGGTCACCTCGAAGCCCGCGGTGACGACCGCGGTCACCGCCGCGATCAGCTCGTCCGCGTCGACCCGGATGGGTACGAGGCTGATCGGCACCTCGGCCGCCGGAAGTACCTGCTGTACCGGGCCTTCGGAGGTCTGCGGGTAGATCGTGCGCAGGATCTCGTGCCGCGCCACCAGATCCGCGACGGCCTGCCGCAACGCGGCCACGTCCAACTCACCGGTGAGGCGGATGGCTGCCGG
>NZ_VUOS01000062.1 GCF_009829325.1 Nocardia sp. CY41 | reverse complement strand
TCCGGACTATGCCGCACAACGAATTACACCCCGGCGACTGGGAGGGAGCCGGGGCCGTTTCGCGCGAAGGCAGCTTCGCTGCTCTCGGTTTCGTGTTCGAAACCGGAAACTCCGCAGCTCAGGCCGTCGCGGGCTCGGCCCGCAAGTACGCGTAGACCGTTTCACGGCTGACGCCGAACTCCCTGGCCAGCGCCGCTTTCGGCACCCCGGCGGCGGCACGGGCGCGCAACAAGGGGTTCCGGTAGTAATCGCGCGGAATACAACGAAGTTGCCTTGACCTGCGGTGATGTCCGTGATGGTTCGGGCTGTGGATGGGTTGGCTGTGAAGGGAATGCCGGCGGACTTGGGTGTCAGGCCTGTCCGGCGGAGCGTATGGCGGTGGTGGTCAGGCGGAAGGGGTGGTCGCTGGCGGGGTTGAACAGTACGTCGGTGTGTTCAGGGGCGATCTCGGATAGCCGGGAGCCGGGTACGGGGATCCAGCGTGGTACAGGGAGGTAAGCGTTTTGTGTCAAGCGGTTTGGTCGGGTACCCCTTGCGGAAGACCATCGGCTTTCTGCTGCGCGATCTGGATGAGATTGCCGCAGGTGTCGTCGAGAACGGCGGTGGTGACGGTGCCGTGGTCCAGCGGAGTCTGGGTGAAGTGCACGCCCAGCTCGCGCAGCCGCTCGTACTCGGCGTGCACATCCTCAACAGCGAAGGAGGTGAACGGGATACCGTCCTCCACCAGCGCGTTCTTGAAGGGTCGTGCCGCCGGATGCTCGTCGGGTTCCAGCAACAGCTCCACACCATCCGGGTCCTGCGGTGAGACGACGGTCAGCCAGCTGTATTCGCCGACCGGGACGTCGTGCTTCTTCACGAAGCCGAGCACCTCGGTATAGAAACGCAGTGCCTTGGCCTGATCGTCGACTAACACACTGGTCACGGTGATGCGCATGTCTTACTCCTTCAGCCAGCGATCGGTGAGATTTCGCAACGGTTCTCGGTTCAGATAGTGGAACTTGTACCGGCCCTCCCGGCTGGCGGTCACCAGGCCGGCGACGGCGAGCACCTCCAGATGCTGGGAGATGGCCTGCCGCGTGGACGACATCCCATGCCGCATCGTCAGCCGACCGCACAGCTCGAACAGCGTCTGGCCGTCGCGCTCGGCGAGCTCGTCGAGGATCACCCGGCGAGTGGGATCGGCCAGCGCCTTGAAAACCTCGCTGGGGTCGGTACCTTCGCTCACACTGTCACGATAGGCAAGTAATCACTTGCCTGTCAAGCTGTGATGACGGCAACTGCGAGTGTTCGATCACGGCGCACAACCAGTGAGTGGTGTCATTTTTCGTCTGCACAAATCGCGACTCAGGACACCGCATGACGCTCAAATCCACCTGGAACCGGTCCCGAACACGTCCACGAACTCGTCTACTGGGACGCCGGAACCGCCCGGCTGCTACCTCGCCTGCTCCGCGACCGCCACCGCGGCCCGCTGTTCGTCACCCACCGCCGCCCCGGACCAGGCAAGTACATCGACGACCGCGATACCTGCCCCGACACCGGACTGGCCCGCCTGTCCTACGGCCAGGCTCGAGCGCTGCTCGACGCGGCGACCGCCACTGGCGGGCCCGGCACAGGATGGAATCCGCACGAATTCCGGCACTCGTCCCTGACCCACCTCGGCGAAGCAGGAGCCAGCCTGGTCGAACTGATGGCCAAGTCGCGGCACCGCAAGGCAGAAAACCTGCGCCGCTACTTCAAACCCTCGCCCCAAGCCATGCGAGACCTCACCAGCCTGCTCGGCCCCGGCACCGGCCGACGATGTCCCTCCTGAACAACAACATCTTTCGAACGGCGTCCTTCGTCAGATCCATCGACTTCCAAAAGCCCAGGTCAGGGCTCGGGTTATATGGGACTGGCTACTGACATCCAGCGGGAAATCCCACTGACATCAGGTGGGAAACCCGCAGCTCAGCGCACTGACATCGCGGCGGGAACTCTCATCCGGTCCCTGCACGAAGCGATCGACACCACCACCCCCGGCGGCCGGTTGGTATTCCACGTGTTCGCCGCCCTGGCGGAGTTCATCCGGGAACTGATCATCCAAGGCACCAACGAAGGCTTGGCCGCCGCGCGGGCCCGCGGGCAACGCCTGGGCCGCCCGCCGGCCATGACCGCCGAGCAGATCCGCCAGGCCCGCGCGATGCTCACCCAACCCGAGGAGTCGGTGTCCTCGATCGCCCGACTGCTGGGCGTCTCACGGTCCACGCTCTACAAATACGTGCCCGAACTCGGCAAAGGCCACGGCCAACTCACCGCCGGGCAGGATCGCCCGATGCCCGAGGTCAGCAAATATGACCAGCTGCTGCCGTCCCGCCGGGCGATCGAGGCGTAGCCGGTCGCGGGTCGGGCACGATTGTGCGGTCACGACGGCAGCTGACAAGTTCCACCAGCCGCCTCCTACCCGGCTAGCGCAGAGATATGGTGGTCGACGGCTCAGTGCCGGTGGTCGTGCCGCGCTGAATAGTTACACTCACTCATGATCACAAGCCAGCGGCCAGAATTTTTCCCCGCAACCTCCGACAGTGACCTACTGCCCGATCTTGTGACTGCGGACCGGCACGATCGGCTGCTGTCCTACTGGCAAGATCGCGCACGCCAGCACGGTCACGATATGTACGCGGGCGTGCGGCTGAAGAAGTTTCCGGAAGACTTGCGCGTCTTCGAGCACTTGATGTGGCTGTCACGCAGCCAGATCGTGATCGACTTGGGGACCTGCCTGGGTGGTTCCGCGCTGTGGTTTCGCGACCGGCTTCGTGCACTGGCACACTACGGGCGGGTGCCGAGCCCGGTCCGGGTGATATCGGTGGATCTGAACCAGGACCGCACTCGAAAAATCCTGCGGCAAGTCGATCCAGACTTCGACCGTGACATCACGCTCATCGACGGCGACGTTACCGATCCAGAACTGGCCGACGAGGTTGCCGGATTCGTGCCAACCGGTGCCCGATGCCTCGTCGTGGAGGACACCTTGCACCAGTACGCCACCACTAGCGCGGCACTGCGCCATTTCAGCGATTTCGTGCCGGTCGGCGGCTTCTTCATAGTCGAGGACGGGATCGTTGATGATCCCGATTTACAGCCGCAGGGCATGCCGGGTGGCGTGTTGCCGGCTACCCGGGATTGGCTGGCCACCACGCAGGGCCAGGCATTCCAGGTCCGCCGTGATCTGGAACTGTATGGAATCACCTGCCACCTCGAAGGATTGCTGCAACGGACCGCAACATAGCGGCGCGACCCCGGCACGAACACATCCCCGCTGCGCAGCCCGTCCCACAACCCGAGCAGCATGCACAGTTCCCAATAGTGCCGGTAGGCGACATAGCGTCAATAGGCGACGGTATTGGGGTTCCGGTAGTAATCGCGCGGAATATAGCGAAGTTGCCTTGACCAGCGGTGATGGCAGGGTTCGGGCGGGTGCGGTTGGTGCTTGGCTGGCTGTCAAGCAATGCCGGGGGACCCGGGGTGTCAGGCCTGTCCGGCGGAGCGTATCGCGGTGGTGGTCAGGCCGGAGGGATGGTCGCCGGCGGGGTTGAACAGTACGTCGGTGTCGTCGGGGACGATCTCGGGTAGCCGGGAGCCGAGGATGGGTATCCAGCGTGGCACGGGTGCGGCGGGAAAAGTGGGCGGTCACCGTGATAACTGGCGCGTAGCGGGTAACCGTTACCTGTCGGGATCGGTCACCGAGGATGGCGGTCTAGCGTCCTCGCTGTGGCCGTGGTCACCGTCGGCGACCGACCGGATACCGGTGTTGGTGCCGTAGGCGTAGATCCCCAGCAGGAGCCGTTCGGCCAGCACGTCCTCCCGGTCAGCCGATACACCCCGACACTCTCGGCGCCTTGATCAGAGCCCTCGGCGGTTCCCAACATCCCAGCCCGTGTCGGCGCGCTGCACCAGCACGTTCTCGAATTGCCCGCCCCAGTCGTCGCCGACGCGCTTGGCTACCACCACCACACGACGACCCGGGCCGCCGCTCAGGTCACCGCCGCCTGGAGCCGCTACGCCACAGGCCCATGGGCACGCAGACCGTCAGGTTGGGCACCAACTGGCGACACTTGATTAGGCGAGCCCACCAATCCGAAACCCCCGGTAGCAGGGTCAGATCCGCCCGGTGCCACCGAGATCGGCATCACAGTCGCCTTCTATCATGCTGTGAGCGAAGTCCCGGGCCTCATCGATGAACTCAGCGTGGCGTGCAGCACGCGCGGTGCGGAAGTCATAGTCGGCACGCTTGCTCTTCCAGTCGGGGTCGGTGTCGTCGGGGTCGGCGACTTCCAGCATGTCGAGGTGGGTGAGAAACGCAACAAGCTCAGGACGCGAGGCACCCGCCGATGTGAGGGTTTTTCGGAGGTGGGGTGAAACCGGTGGGGCATACACCTTCGCTTCTACGAGGCCGCGATGTATCCGACCGCGCCGAGGTGGTCGACGATGTCGGTGGCTGCCAAGGGGCGTTGCGCGGTGCGGGTGATCTCGGCGACGCGGTCGGCTGGGCAGGCGGTGACCGGGCCGGACACGGTGGCGCAGACCGTGCAGTCGGCGACGGTGCCGGTGAGGTGGGCTTGGATGTTGCGGCCGTCGAGTGCGGCGACCAAGCCGAACATGCTGAACGGGTTAGTGGACATCAGAATGGGTTTCCTGGTTGGTGACGTTGCGGGATCCCGCCTGTGCGGCCGACTTCCTTGTCGGCCTACCGACGCCGTTGTCGAGGGCGGTTTCGGGTGACGGTGTTGTCACCGGTGGTGCGCTCGCTGCACGACAACCATCCTCATCGGATAGGTACCGGCCCCACATCGGTCATTCACACCGGCATATACCTGTCTACGTACGTGGATCCCTATTCACGGTTGCCGATCGGCGTTCAGATGAGTCGCACTCGTGTGTATCTGGGGTACACCCCAACACCACAGCGGTGACCGGACCGAAAAGCGTCAGAATAGAGTCTGCTTCTGCATTTCTTGACATGCGTCCGCTGGATTCTTAGACTTCAACTTGACATTTCAAGTGGTGGAGAGGTCAGTATGCGCGTCGGCTATATCAGGGTGAGCACGGTCGACCAGAACACCGTCCGCCAGCTCGACGGGATCGCCGTCGAGCGCACCTTCATCGACAAGGCCTCCGGCAAGGACACCGCCCGCCCGCAGCTGGACGAGCTGATCGGGTTCGTACGTGACGGCGACACCGTGATCGTGCACTCCATGGATCGGCTGGCCCGCAACCTCGATGATCTGCGGCGGCTGGTGCGTACTTTGACCGGCAAGGGTGTGCGGGTGGAGTTCGTGAAGGAGTCGCTGACTTTCACCGGCGAGGACTCGCCGATGGCGAATCTTCTGCTGAGCGTGATGGGTGCCTTCGCCGAGTTCGAACGCGCCCTTATTCTCGAACGCCAGCGCGAGGGCATCGCGGCGGCCAAGGCCCGCGGCGCCTACACCGGCCGCAAACCCGCCCTCACCACCGAACAAGCCGACCTGTTGCGCGCCCGCGCAACCGCCGGGGCGTCGAAGGCGGCGCTGGCCAGGGAGTTCGGTGTCAGCCGTGAAACCGTCTACGCGTACCTGCGGACCGACGCTGTCACGGCCTGACCTGCGGAGGTTCCGGGTTCGAACACGAGAACGACAGCATGCCCCAGCGTGGGGCGCTGGTTGTTTCCGGGATACCGCTGCGTCCGGCGCGACCCCAGCTCCCTTCTTCCTGGCTGACGAGGGAGGCCGAGGGAGCCGAGGTCGCTGCCTATCGGCGGTTGCCGCACCCCGGTGTCGTCAGGACTCGGGCGCGACGGGATCCATTTGATCACGAATTCTGTTGCACACCAAAACTTTTGACACACGTATCAACAGCGTGTGCTGAAAAACATCGCCGGGCAGTAGGTCCGGCATGTGCGAGATGGGTGGGCGATCGTGGCTCGCCTGCAGGGCAATCTTGCTCCCGGGCGAGCCCGCGGCGTTATCTCAGAACGCGACCAGGCCCCACGCTGTGGCATGCTCTCGTTCTCGTGGCCGTCGAGCGGGGGCTCGACGGCATCCGGGCTCGCGGCACCCGGGGGTCGGTGGCAGCGAGCGTTTCGCAGCCCGGGGGTGGTAGGTGTGGAACGTAACGGATGCACGGCCACCCGCCCGCAGCCCGGGCGCGACGGTACCCGGCCGAAACCCTACCGCGGCAACGTTTTCGATGTCGCTGGTCGATCCGCGCCGGTCGAGAGCGAGCTTTCCGCCCGGCAACCGAGCGCGGCAGTATCTAGCGCTCAGGGCGTGGATCGTGGGCGCGGGGCGAGGAGAGTGGGCACTCGAGGCGCGCTCGTAGGACCCCGGCGGGAGTAAGTGTATGCGTTCCCGAGCCAGTGCCGGTCGCCGTCTCGCAGGCCGAGCAGGACGTTCCAACTCGAATCCTGGCACCCCCTTTGTACGACGACTCTTCCGATCCATCCTGTCCGCCAGTGGCGGGCTCGGGGATCGGGTGGTGTGGTGCTGTAGAACGATGAGCAAGCGCGAGAAACAGCCCGAACGGGGCCGAAACACCATGGGCGAGAACGCGAACGAAAAGAACCCAACCCCGATCGCGGTCGTAGCTGACCGGGACCACGCCGCCGCCATCGCGTCGCTGGACGCGCACGTGGACGGCCTCACCGGCCTCATGCGCAGCGCGGGCTACGACCCCACCCAGGCGTGGGGGCGGCTGGTGATGATGTTCCAAAGCCACGACTACGACCTGCGTGAGGTGTCCCGGCTGGCGGCCACCGCGATCATGCGACTGGCCCAGACCCCGACCCCGACCCCGGCCGCGGGCATCTGGGCCGCCGCCGAGGCGCACGCACCCGAACTGCTCGGTGTGCTCGCACACGTGGGCACCGTGACCCTCGACGACCGCGAGGTCCACCGATACGAACACGTCCGCACCCGCCGCTATCTCAACCTCGACCGGACCGGCCAGGCGTGGTGGATCGCGACCGGCAGCGACGGGCAGACCTTCGCCCACCCCATGGACCTGGCCCAGGCCACCGCCCGCGTCCAGCAATCCACCGCCGCCCACAGCGACGACGAAAACACCGAAATCCTGTGAGGCGCCGCCCCCGACGACGTCCCCGACATCTGCGACACACTGTCCGGGCCGACGATCGAGAAGCACTGGCCATCTCCGACCTCGACGCACGGAAACGACTCGGTCACCAACCCTGCGGCCGACCCCAGGGATGAAAAGCATCCACCCCCAGTCCGGCGGCAGCGCGAACCGATCTCGAATCCAGCCACGTGTGTGGTGCCGCTGGGATACTTCCGGAATGGGTGGCACGCCTGTGGGGATTTCGTAGGGATCGAGATCGGAAAGGGGCCAGGAGCCCGGGTGACGGGGCGAGCTGCGTCTCAGGTAGCAGCACGGTTTCTCATACGGGCTCCCAGGCGAGCAGCAGGGCATAGTCTTGTTGCTATGCGGCGGGTTCGAGCAGACAAGCCCACCCCGCCGCGGCGTACCCGCTCCTTCGACCGGGGTGGGCCGTTGATTGCCCATCGCCCACCGGCAGGTCAAGACATCAATCCGGCGTGCGGGCACCACTGGGTCGGCACCTGCGACGGATGCGCGAGGTGCACCTCGTGCGCGGACTGCCGCTGCCGTGCGGCACAAGAAGACTGACCGTATGGTCGGTCGAGGCGATGAACCCCACCGGCGAGCAGCCCGACCCGCGTGTCTCCCTGGCGCGGAATCAGGCGGCAGCGCAAGATATTTCGCGTGTCACCGCAGAGTGGGAGGACTATCCTCCTGTCCACTCCGGGCGAATGCCGGGTGACCCACCTGGGGTGATCGTCCCGGCCGGAATGCGCACGGACGCTTGATGTTCACGTGCCGGTGATCGGCGTTACACGCATCGCTACGATGACCGCCGTGGGAGAGGATCCCGCCCGCATCCCGGATGCGTGAAACCCTCTCCGGCATCCCCGCGGTCGATGACCCGACCGCTACGCACGAATTGAGGAAATACCTATGAGTGAGAGATGGTGGCTGCCGCCGCCGTGGGAGAGATGGTGGCTGCCGCCACCGCCGTGGATCGGGTCGGCGGGGCCGGGCGCGGGCTCGGCTTGATCGTCGGGCTGGGCCTGTTCGCCGGTTTGGGCTGGATCGGCGGGTTCGAGGGTCAGCGGGGCAGCGAGGACCGGGGCTGCCAGGGCGGTTGCCGGCGCTACCGCGAGCGCGACCGCGACAGCGACGCCTGCCAGCACGCGGCGGGACTGTGCGGGCTCGTGGTGGGTGTGCGTCGTGAAGGACGAAACACACGCACAGCGGTTGAAACGCGTGTTGAACCGTTGCGGCTTTTCTGCCGCCCCGTTGTGGGGTAGCACCCGTTTGCGGTAGCGCTGGACGGGGTGAACGGTGTGCCGGTGACTGCCCGCTGGGTACCGGCCGGGCCGAGATCGTCGGCGGTCATCGTGGGCCAACGGTTGTCGGCCTTGCCCTGGCGGTCACTTCGTCGGCGGCGCGAGCCGGTAGGTCGACGTACCGAACTGGAACCGTGGCCGCCAGAGGTTAGGTCACGGCTGGCTCAGAACGCGCTTCCGGTGGAGGGCAGACCGCCGTGGCACGCCGCTGCCCGGGGGTGTCTGCCCGTGTGGCTTTCGCCGACGTGCAGGCACGCGGTGGCGATAGCCTTCCCGGGTGAGTGAACACGAACAGCACCAGAACCGAGATCGGCCCGTCACGGTCGAGCAGATCGCTGCGGCCATGGCGGCTTTGGGGATGTATCAGGGGCGCAACACCTCGACCGAACATGCCGCCGGGGCGGATCGCCTGGGCGGGGCAGACGCCTACCGGGTGCGGATGGTCAACGCGCTGCTGGGGATGGTGCAGACCGAGGCGGCGTCGGCTGATGCGGTCGATCTCGACGCCGATGCCCGCCACGCCGCTTGGGAGCAGCAGCTCACCGCCGCCGGGGTGGGACTGGATGAAGATCCTGTCAAACGGATCGAGTTCATTCGCTGGCAGGTGCTGCGTGCGGGGACGCCGTTGCGGATGATGGCGCAGAACCGTGAAGTCGGCCCCATCCCGCTGGCCGCCGCGCACGCCGTCACGGCCCTGCACACACTGCTGGGAGTGATCGCCGCCAGCCAAGACGCCCTCGCGCAGGGCGATGTGGAGACTCTCGCCGACCAGGCCGGTCAGCTGCGCGCCGCGCGTGAAGCGCTGCAACTGGCACTGACCAACACCGAGATCCTGCTGAACATGCTCGAATCTGTCGGCCTGTAGACGACCTCCCGGCGGGCGACCGGGCTACGCCTGGGTGGCCCGGCCGGACGGCAGCAGCTGGTCATATTTGCTGACCTCGGGCATCGGGCGATCCTGCCCGGCGGTGAGTTGACCGTGGCCTTTGCCGAGTTCGGGCACGTATTTGTAGAGCGTGGACCGTGAGACGCCCAGCAGTCGGGCGATCGAGGACACCGACTCCTCGGGTCGGGTCAGCATCGCGCGGGCCTAAGGCCCGCACATACGGTGTGGTGTTGGTACGCCCCATCCCGGATCGTCCCGACCTGCGCAGTGTCCGGTTTCGCGCACGAAAATGTTCTCCGGACTCGACCGAGCGTGCGGTCGGCGAAAGTACTTTCGAGCCCTCGGTGGTCGCCCGGCTGCTGGGTGTCTCCCGCTCGACGATCGAGGAGTACGTGCCCGAACTCGGCAGTGGCCGGGCACTCCCGGCAGGTCACGACTCGTCGCTTCCGGATGGCGGTGAGCGCGACGGGCCGTCGGTCTCGGTTGCGTCGCGATAGCTCTCGCTGTGGCCGGTGGGCAGACCCGGTCGGCGCTGCGGCCAGGGCAGCACCTCGGCTACTGACGGGGGGTTCCTACCGCCTCACGCCTGCACGTGCAGATGCGCGATCGCTGTGCGTCTGATCGGGTCCCGTTGGTGGCTGATCCAGGCACCATGGACCATGGTGTGCCGAAACCCGGTGCACGACAGGGGAACTGGTACAGGGAGGTTCCTGTAATGGCTGATCGCACCGTGCATCGCCGCGCCTACGAGCTGTGGACCGACGAACGCAACATCGAGCTGGTCGAGCTACTGCGTTCCGGGTTGCCGGTCGAGCAGATCGCCGAACGTGCCGGTCGCAGCGTCTGCGCGATCCGGGGACAGTGCCGCAAGCTCCTTCCGCCGCACTACCGCATCACCGCCGCCACCGTGGTGCCGACGCTGCGCATGCTGCTGGCGACACCGGATTTCGATTGGCGGGAGTCACTGCGCGAACGCCACCGCCGCGCGCGCAGCGTCTACTGGGACACCGAGATGACCACCGGGCTGCGCCAAGCCTGGACTCGAGCGCGGCCGCTGCCGGAGATCTGCGAGGAGTTCGACGCCTCCGAGATCGAGGTAGCCCGGCAGCTGATGCGCCTGGACCTGGCCGAGAACATGCGCGAGGTCGCCGATCACCTCGGCTGCGACCCGGCCGGAACGCTGGCCGGGCGGCTACGCGTGGCCGCCGACCGCACCACGGCCGCGGTGTGGGTCCTGATCATCGACGGCCCCGCCACCGGCTCACGCACCCGCTTCGGCGACGCGGGACCGGCACTGCGGCATGTGTCGGTCCACCACGACTACGACACCGCCGAGCTGACATTGGCTGATGTCATGTTCGACCACCTCACCCAAGACGGGAGCATCGGCGAGGTCACCGCCACGATCGCCGAACGCACGGTGGGCGATCTGACTGTAGGATCAGACGCCCACCTCACCGGACCTGACGCCCTCCCCGTTTCCCTCGCCCCCACCGGCGACCACCAGGCACCGGACAACGAACCGGTGCCCACCGCCGCCGCGCCACCACCGGTCGACCTCGACGACGACTCCGCACCGGGACCGGACGACTCCGCCCCGGCTCGGCGGTTGTGGCGTCGCTGGCGAAAGTAGCCATCGCAGCGGCCCACCATCAGGGTGAGGCTGCGGTCCGGTACCAGAAGACTGCTGCAGAATTCACGCGGGCCACCTCGCAGTCTGGCCAGGCATGGTCGGCGACGGTATCGGTTACCCCTCACCCCATGAGGACCACCGACAACCAACCGCACCGGCCCCGCTCCATTTCTGAGGCGCTGTCGGGGGATGCCGCCGCTCGTCGTGCCCGCCACGAAGTGGTGAGCGCGCTCATCCCGTGATGCGCATTCCTGCCGATGAGCCGTCATCACCGCACCCTGCGACCAGCGAGGTCCATGCTGTCGTTCGAGAAGGCGACCACGATCAGCGGTATCGCGTTCTGCTGTGGGATGCCGAGGGCAACGCTCTCATCGCGGGCTCCGGCGGCGGACTCGACATCGCTTCCCACCGCCAGGGATTCGTCCGCCTGGAAGGCAGGCCCTCACAGGCAGGTGATCAGACCACACTTCTGCCCCCACTCCACCGAGAATAGGTTCCCTTATCACTCAGCAGATATTCATAGGGGAATCGCAGGGAAATCGGATATGCATGTGGCTACGCGAATCGGCGGCCTGGCAGCCGACTGGGAAGGGAGAAGCCACTGGGGTTCCCGGTGACCTGGTCGAAGTCGGGGAAGTGGGGCGTGTGCGCGGGTGGTCTCACTCGTCCTCGGCGAGGGCCCCGGACATACCGGGCCGCGATACTCGTCGATCCGGGGGTGTCGCGATAGTCTCGATCGTCCTCGCTGCACAGTGTCGAGGACGCCTCACCGCCGCTTCGACCCCCGAGCCCTGCACCGGGGGTCGAAGTGCTGCCTTGGCCACCCCCGGGGGAAGAGGATTGGGTGATGTGCTGTGCGGGGCGGTGTTTCAGG
>NZ_VUOS01000061.1 GCF_009829325.1 Nocardia sp. CY41 | reverse complement strand
GCCGAGGTGACAACGGTGTACAAGGAGGCGAACGTGGATGTCACCGACTCAGGCCTGGTGCTGCGCCCCAGCCTCACTCACGTACGCAAGAGTCCCGGCTTCCTGGCCTTGGAACGCGGCAAATAGTCCGGTCAGTGCCCATCAGGCAACGGAAGGCGCACGCCGCCGATCGGGTCGAGCAGGATTCCCCCCTGCTCGACCCTGGTCCGGATCATCGCCGCACCACCCACCCAGGCCAATGTCACACCGAGGATGGGTTTCGAGGCGACGCGCCTAGCCCATCGCCTTGACCAAGAGCGTCGTGGTCGGGTCGACATCCTCAGCCCAAGCAAGGGTCGGCAAGTCCGCGCCCTCCAATCCCGTGAGCTCGAGAGCGGCTTGCCCGGACAGATGGGCCGAGTTGATTGACTGGCCGTTGGCGATCGCAGCATAGAACTGGGCCGCATAGTTGATCGCGTCACCGTCACTGATCTCGTCGGCCATGCCGATCGCGAACGGCGCAACCTCGGCCACCAGATCCTCGATCTGGGCAGCGGACTTGCACGAGTTCAACAGCACCAGCAGCGGCGGCGTGTCGGTGGCCTTCACCGCGCGGGCGAACGCACGAGCAGTCACAGCTATACCGATATGACGCGCGTCCTCGTCAGCCTCGAACTCGATGAAGTCCTCGTTGCTATGACCCGAGAAATGGACCACATGAGGGCGGAACTTGGTGATTCCGTCGAGCAGATCAGCCGTTGTCGCCGCAGTGCGCACGTCGAACTCGATCTGATCGCGACCGAGCGCGGATTCGACAGCGGAGCGGATCCGCTGCTGCTCACGGCCCACTCGCAAATCTCCCTTGGACGCGGCGCCGAGCAGCAGCACACGAAGCTTCTCGGGCTTGGGCGCGGGCAGCTGCCGAAGCACATGCTCGACAGCTGTCTCCGTTTGGGCAATCCGAGATTCGAACGCGGCTTGCTGGCGAGCAGCCTGCTGCTCGTCGCGCTTGCGCTTACGCTCGGCAGCGTCAGCCTCGGACTTACGTTTACGTTCGGCCGCGGCAGTCTCAGATGCTTCGGCCTTGCCGTCTGTGTGGCCTGACAGCACGCCGACGCAACATCGCGCCACGCGGAAATGGAACTGAATGAGCCCAGCCAGCTGTTTTACAAACGTATAATCTGCTGGTGGGGTATGAGTGGCCCTCTTGGGCACTGGAAGCGCTCGCGAGGCTCGGTGTCGAGCCGCACGAGGTGATGCGGGTACTGACCGGTCCCGGCCGGCGCTGGCCGCGTCCAGTGCGAGGCAAGGGCGACCTACCCGCCTTGATGGTCATCGGACGGACCGAGACCGGCCAAGTGCTGGCGATCGTGGTACGGCCGGTGACGCAGTGGGACCACCAGATCATCGGCGTCCGGCCCGTGACCGGTGACCTATTGGCACAGTTCGAACAATGGGAAGAAGGCCCACGATGACCAAACGGGACGAATACCCGCAGACCGCCGAGGAAGCCGACGAGTTCCTCGACAGCCTGACCTTCGACGACGACGCGACAGTGCCGCAACTGCCCGGACCAGAAGCCCCCGTCACGGTGCTCCGCGCCGTTCGCATCCCCGTTGAGATGGACCAGCGAATCCGGCACGAAGCCGAAACCCGCGGAGTGTCCATGTCCGACCTCATCCGCGACTGGCTCGCGATCGAACTGGCCGCACTCAACGAGGACGACACCCCCATCAGTCGCGCAGACGCCCAGCGAGCCCTCACCGCAGCGCTCGCCAACCTCCACCCACTGCAGCGGCCAGCCTGACCAGACATCGCCGAAAACGGTGAGCTCGTATCTGTCGGCGCCCCGAAGACCGGGTTGCGCCGACCGCTCAAGCTGACCGGCCCGCAGTAGGTCCTAGTCGATCCGCTTTGACCAAGTCCAGAACTATTCTCCCCCGACGATTGGCCCAGCCGGCCAGAGTTCCATGAGCTGTGCCGGGGTGTGAGGGGCACGGTAAGCGGCATGAAGAACCTCTCGCGCCAAAGCGTCCGACGCTGAGTCGGCCAGCCGCACGAACCAGTCGATGCCAGCGGAGTATGACCAGAGGTAGGAGCGCAGAAGGACGTTGGAGCCGCGGTCTGTCAGCAGGTCTGCAATCTGTGTGTCGGTCCAGAAGGGAACATAGCGCCGAGCCTGGTCCGCGAGCTCGGAAAGCGGCTCACCGTTGGCCAGGGCAATGTGCAGTTGCCCCCTAACCAGCTGCTGATAATGATCGAGACGCACCCGAGCTGTAAGTTGCTCATCGTCCGCCGCCACGAAGAGCGGCAGGGCTTGGGCCAATCCCTCGAAGAGGGTCTGACTCGGGGCGTGTACGGCCTGCAGACGGATCCACGGCACGTCTTGCTGAGCGCAGTGTGCTGAGATGCTGGCGAATTGCAGCGCGTGGCCCAGCACTTCATGGAGCGCAAACTGGCGGGCCAAGACCTTGGTGAAGCGGGCGTTTCTGCGATTGATCCGCAACCGGGTCTTCTGGCCGGCACCATCGAGCCAGTAACTCCAGTAAACGTCCAGGTCAGTGGACTCGATGCTGAGCTCATAGTCCGCTGTCGAGCCGGTCGCGTTCCGGACTGATGTCTCAAGCTCGGTGGCGGAATCGCGAATAGCGCCCTCAATGTCAGAGCCGTCCAGGATCTCCTCGACGGCCATCAGATCGCTGACTGACTTCGGTCCCCACTCGATGCCGACCGCATTCAGGTGGCGTTGCGCGCGCTCACGATGAGCGTGCAGATAGTCCTCTGACCAGCCACGGGGAGCGCTACCTTGGGTCCGCAGAACATACTGCTCCAGCGGCTCATGTTGGCCAAGCAGCGCGCTGCAGTAGGAGATATCGGCGTCGATTCGCGTCGCCAGCGCTGTCTCTCCCGTTGCGGACGCCACATTCTTCAGGTCAATCAGCTGGTGAAGCGCATCAAGGCGGTTCTCGACAGCAGGGACCTCGGCGTCTGTTGGGAAGCAGTCGTAGTCGATTACAGGGTGTGCGCCACGCTCGACCTCGTAGCGGTTCCATGCGCGCAGAACACGCTCAGCGGTGTCACGCAACTCCCTGTTCACGGTCAAACTCCCAACGTAATGTCACCGACTGATTCGGCTGAAGGTAATCCCTTGTAAGCGTGACTGCGATGTCGTCGCCGTCGTAGTCCCACAGTAGGTCTTCTGTTGCGCTGTTGATCGCGCCCCCAGGCTGGACTTCCTCGCCCGAACAGGTGAGCAGCTTGTGAATCCCCTTCTGCCGAAGATTGATAGTGAATCGTCGGGTGTACCGCACCATCTCCTGCCGCCAGTAGTAGTGATCTACGAATCGGCCGCCGGTGCAGGCGTAGCTGATCATTCCAGTCTCGCCAGGCAGGATCGCTGGCGAGACCTGGCAGGAGAATTTGGCCATCGTCGGGGCGTTATGAGTGCGCTCGATCGAGATCTGACGGTGGTCCCGACGAAGGGGATCAATAGACAGCCCACCATCGTCGGCGTACTCAAACCAAAGTTCTCGTGCGACGCGAGTCAGCGGCACATCCGACATGTTGAAAACATCGTGGGTGTAAACGATCCGGGCATCGCCGTTCTCGTCGATGTCGAGGTCGATCCGCAAGTCCAGCTCGACGACGTTCCCAACCAGGCTGGCCAGCTGCACGGTTTCGATGGGGTTGAGGCGAAGGACCTTCGACAGTGCGGCAAGCTTCTTGCCGATCCTGCGTGCATCCTCTGGGAGATCCGCGTCATCGAAATCGCTCACTGCATCCGGCAGCTTCGGCGTTGAGACGGCAGTCATCGGCAGCCGAACAGGCCCCCATCCGGTCACGCTTGTGTCGCGTGTCTCAAGCGCTGTTGCGACAGCCTCAACGAGTTGCCCGCGCCCAAACTCGTTGCGGGCGCGGCGCTTCAATCGATCCGCCGCCAGCTCAACAGGGGCAAACAGCTCTTCGGCTGTCCATCCAGGGAACATGCTCTCAAGAATGCGGCAATGGTGTCCGCGCGGAACGCCATTCAGGTTCCCGGCGAGCCACTTGTAGTACTGCCCCCGAGTGGGTGGAGCGGCTTGCCCACCACTGACGTTCAAGGCGCTGGCGTGCTTCTTGTACTCCTCAGCGAAAGCGGAGTGCGCGTGCAGGTGCTGTTCCTGCAGAAGGACTTTGAGAGCAGTGGTCGTCATGGCTGTCGCCTTCTACGCGCCGAGGGAGTGAAGTGCGTTCTCTCAGAGGATTTTACGCAAAAGGCGACAAAAAGAGACTCAAAGAGCCAAAAGCGTGTCACCGGGGCGACGAAAAGCGACTCTGACCTGGCTGATCGTTGATGCATGGCTTCGAACCCCCTCGTACACCTGACAGTCGACTGGCGCGCCCAATGATCGCGTTCCCGCCTCCCTCTGCCCACACCGAAGAGATTTCGTGGCATGGAGGGGTTGGTCACCGGCTCCAGTCACCTGGCACTGGATGCGTTGCCTCCCCCGACCTGTTGTGCCCACCCCATGTTATGTGTCAACATGTATACATCAATACACCCGAGACGGGATCGAAGAAATGAAGGCGAATGATTTTCGAAACACACATGTCAGAGCGGCTGTGTCTACATGCGAACATGTTGGACATGCCACCGCGTTCGAAGCCCGCGTCCGAGCAGCGCAGGAACCAGCCGCTGACCGGGATTCGGCTGGACCCGGAGACCGACCACACTCTGCGAGTCAAACTGGCCCAGGAGCACCTGACCAAGCAGGCCGTGTTGGAAACCCTCATCCGCACCTGGCTGCTGCCTCCCGAACTGCTCACCGAACTTGGACTGGACAAGCTGATCGACATTTCCGCGCTGCGAGCCGAGTTGGTGACCCGCAAGATCCTGGAAAAGTAGTCAGCCCAATCGCATGCCCAGCTCCCAGTGCCCATACTGGGGGGATTTCGCGCCGTGGATGGCTTGGGCGGATGGGCGGTGCGCGATGAGCAACCGCCTGGAACTTGAGGAGCTCAGCGAGCGCGTGGACGCAGCGCTGTCCGCCGAGGTCCGAGAAAAACTCGGCCCCAACGGTCTCGCTGCAATCAAGGAGCTGGTGTTTCTGCACCGGCAGGGTGTGGTCGACGCCGTGACTGAAGACGGTGAGTGGAACTTCTATGTCGCCGAGCAACCGTGGACAAGCAACGGGTCTCGCACCTGCCCTGGCGAATTCCCCAACGGTTGCTAACCGCCGTCAACTCCCGACACGCCGAGCGCTGCGATGACGGTGCAATGGAAGGCGTTCGGTTCGGCCAGGGCAGGGATTGTTTCAGCGCGCGATGCCCGCGGTCGTGGAGCCGCCCCGAATCGATTGCCCAGTAAATCAAACTGTCAACAGTCTAAACGGTTAACCCGAGGGCCGAGCGCCATGAACATGCCCGGGCCTCTCCCCACCCGCATCTCGTCCCAAGGATGTCCCCGATGAAGATCGCCTTGCCGAAGAAGAAGTCCACCGAGCTGCCTGCGGTGCTCGAGAAGCGCGTCCAGGAGGCGCGCACGGTGCTGGCCCATCAGCACGATCCGGCGCTCATCGATGCGCTGTCCGAGCGGGAGCTGGCCGAGGACCGGGCACTGGCCGAGGCTGTGCGCGATCACCAGCGCAAAGACCAGCAGGCCCGGCTGGACTCGGCGGCGGCCGCGGCGGAGCGGACCCGTAGCACCGTGGCCGCGCTGGCGGACCGTGAAGCCGAGGAGCTGCTTTTGGCGCAGCGCGCCATCAGTGAGGCGCGGCGTGCCACCAGCCCGCAATCGGTTCTCGCGCACCTCTACAAGCGCCGCACTCTGGTGCTGCGCATCCTGACCGTCGTCATGATCGCCGCGATGGCCTACAGCGCGGTCACCGTGCAGCACAACATCGCCCCTGACGGCAAGGACAACCCGCTGTTCTGGCTGTCCTTCGCCCTGGAGGGTCTGATCAGCGGTGTGCTGATCGCGATCATGCTTTCCACCAGCGACACGGCCCAGTGGATCCGCATCGACGAGAAGGACGTCTGGAAGACCCACGTGACCGAGGGCGTTCTGCTGGTCCTGACTGTCGGGCTCAACACCTTCCCGTTTCTGCATTGGGGCGACAACAAGGGTGTCGACGTCTATGGCGTCGGTGTGCACGCGATCGCGCCGATCATGATGGGCGTCGCGCTGGCGACTCATGACCGGGTGTCCAAGCGCTATGGCCAAGCGATCGCCGCGGTGGCCGAGACCATCTCCGAGACCGACGAAATCGCCAAGCGGCTGGCCGAGCTGACGCGGATGACCGCCGAGCCGGCGACCGCCTTCGCGCCCACAGCTCCGGTCGCGCACCACCGGGCCGCCGAGCGCGTCGACCTCTCCTCCCCCGCGCTCGAGGAGACTGCGCCTGATGTCGATCGCGCGCTGGCCTCGATCGCGCGCGCGGCGCTCGACTCCGCATGCGACAAGGATCTGGCGTCGAGCGCGCGCGACACCAACAATCCGTCGCGCGCGCGCGACATGTCGAGCGCGCGCGACGATCAGAACCTGTCGAGCGCGCGCGATACCGAGGAATCGTCGAGCGCGCGCGACGAAGTGTCGATCGCGATCGACGCCCAGTCGTTCGCGCGTGACATCGCCTCCGACACCGTCGAAACAGACCGCGCGCGACCCGCGCGCGACCCGCGCGCGACGACGGGTAAGGACACCGCTGCCTCTGCTGTCGTTCTGGCCGCGGTCGAGTCGATCGTCGACCACGCGGGCGACGAGAACGCCCAGGCCCTGGTCAACACCGATGCCGTGGTCGACAACGAGGTGTCGCGCGTCGATCACTTGCCCTCCGACCAGGGTATTGACGCTGTGTCGATCGTCGATCGTGAGGACGCCGTCGCGCGCGAGGAAGACGAGGAGAACGACGCCGCCGACACGGCCGCGATCGACCGGCGCGCGATGGTTTCGCTGGTTCGTCCCGCGCCCGCACCGTCAGCGGGGCGCACCGTCGCGCGCGGGTCGCGCGCGGGTCGCGCGCCGGTCGCGCGTCAGGCCTCGGTGACCGGCGCGCTCGCGCATGCCGAGCAGGCCGCCCCGCAGACTTCGCGGCGTCGGGTCAACGCCAAGGTCGGCCCGTTCACTCGCGAGCTGTCCCGTGGCGAGGCGATGAAGCTCGCGGGCGCCGTCATCGAGCGCGGCCTGTCGAAACAGCCCGTCGATGTACTGTCTCGGATCTACGAGGCCGCCTCTCAGCCCCAGACGACCGCCAACTCCATCGCGGTAGCGATGGGACTGACGCACTCCACCGTCGGCCGCGCGATCGCGGCCGCCAACAAGGTCTCCGGCCCTCGCTCCCTCTGAGAAGGACACCGCATGAACTGGGAACAAAACGAGGTGCTCATGCGCAACCTCATCAAGCAGCTGCACGCCGAACAGTCTGAGCACTCCGAGCAGTCTTGGGAGACTCATCGCGATCGCCTCAAAACCGCGCGAACGGCGTTGCACGAGCTTTACTCCTCCACGGTCGACGGCATCGACAACTTCGCGTTCATGTCGGCACTCGACGAGGATCAGATTCTGCGGATGCTCGAGATGCTTCCTCTCCTACGCGAGCACCTCGACAACATGGAGATCGAGCTCCTGGACGCCGCGAGGCACGCCGGCGTCTCCTGGGAAGCGATCAACACCATCTACGCCCCCATCCCCGCGGCCGCCGCAAAGGCCCGCTACGTCGAGCTGGCGATGCGGGTCTACGGCAGCTCAGTCGTCGGTCCCACGAACGACACCAACGCATGAGGAGGGCGCGCAGGGCCGCCAGGACGAGCAGCTCGGTGACGGCACGGCGCACTACTGCGCGCCGTGCCGTGCAGGTGTGCACTTTCAGATCCGGAATGAGGCCTGATACAACAGCTCTCAGGGCTCTGACCACGCCCAGCATGTACAGCCCGCTGCATCCACACACCCAGTGTGGGTGCGTGTCGCAAACGGCTTTTTCCGTGCGACTGTGGTGGGGTGAGAACAACGAACGGCCGCTCAGCGACCCATTCGACCGAAGCAAGACAGCAAGAAACCCCGGTCTCCCATCGTTTGGCCGCGAAAGAGATCCGGGGTTCCCGTTACCCAAGCTGGGTGCGAAACCTCAAATGAGGGCCCGCGTGTATGACCATACAGCCCCGCTCGGACATCGTCCGAACGGACCGGGTCATTTTCACAGGGCGTGTCGCATTCCGGCTCTGACCAGAAGGACACCAGAGACGATGTGCCACCCGGCACCCCGAGCAAAACGATCGACAGTCGCGTCGAGTACGCTCCGCGGCCATCTCGTAGACCATGCATCGGATCACGTCCGGCGCGCGGGGCATGCGGCCGTTACCCGCCTGCCCCGCTGCCGCCAGAACTCCGGTTGTGCGCCAGGACATTCCGTCACCCACTAGAGGAGCGCTGACCTGACCAATACCTAACTTCACCCTCAGTTCAGCTGTGGTGTGACCCACCAAATCGCGCCAACGATTGGTCTCACCCGCTGTCCTCGAAAGACGCCTGCAAATCGCAGATGCGTCCCTCTTTTGTGTCCTCGAAAGGACTGCTCTTTTGCAAAGCAGGTCCCATGGTAAAGCACGTCCGCATCCGGGCGCGACGCTCATCGTCGAGAAAGTTCGCCACCGCGCGGGTATCGACGATGACGCGACCGCCCTTGAGCAGACGATCGCCGAGCTCAACGCCACCCAACGTGGCAACAGCTGGTCGTTGCCGGTCCCTTCCGGCGCCGAGGCCGCCACGCCGGTGTGGCACGGTCCGGAGCATTGGATCGAGACCGTGCGCGTCCTGCTGGGCACCGAGCGCGGGCGGCAGCTGGTCACCAAGCACCACACCAACGCCGACACCGTCGCCATCGTCGCCGGCGAGCTCGCCGCGCACGCCGATGGCCTCACCGGACGCGGTGTCACCGTCTCTGACGCCACCCTCTGCGACGAGATCGGCTTCAAGATCAAGACAATTCGCCGCGCGCGCTATGTGCTGCGGGATCTGGGTCTGGCGCGCTCGCTGGCCACCGGCCGGCCTCTGAGCCTTGTCGAGCAGGCCGCGGCCTGGCTGCACCACGGTGGCGCCCAGACCAAGGCAGCGTCGGTGTGGGCGCTGATGATCCCCCGCGAAGCCGCCGCCGTCGCCCGCCCGCTCACCCCGCGCCGCAAGTCCGCGTCGCTGGGACGGCTCAGCCGCGCCGTACACGCCGCATCGGCGGCCCCCACCGCCGCGCCGTCGACGCCGGATCGGCCCGTGGGACCACCTACTACAAACCTCTCTCGTAGAGAGGTTTGTTCTGTAGCGAATTACTCACCAAGCGCGCACGAGCGCGACGGAAAAAAGTCGAAAAAATCGAGGAGAGGCAGGGAAAAGGGCCCGCGACCACTGCATCTACAGCTCGCTGCGGCTGAGACCGTGCACCGCATGCCCAGCTTGAACCGCGGGCAGTGGACCAGCACGCCGGGCTCGGGGTCGTATGTGCGGCTTCCCGGCGCGCACATCGGCCGGATCGCGGATCTGATCGCCGAGGCCGGCATCGACACCACCCGCTGGACCGGTCGCGCCATAGCTGGCCGTTTGACCCGCTACATGGCCGATCAGGGCTACAGCTGGCCGAATCGGATCACCAACCCGGGCGGGTTCCTGCGGTCGCTGCTGTGGGCCGTGGACTGGACCGAGCAGACCCCGACGGTGTCCGCGGCCGTGGTGCGGGAACGCCGTCGCGAGCTGCAGCGCCAGGAGGAGCTCGAGCAGCAGCAGCGCCAAGCCGAGCGGGCCCGTATCGCCGCCCAGGAACGCCTGGAAGCGGCCCGGAAGGTCGCCGAGAAGGCCCACAGCGGCGAGTGCGGTCTCTGCCACGACACCGGCTGGATCACCGCATTCGGTGAGGGCGACCCGATCGAGCCGATGCGGTGCCTCTGCCCCGGCCTGGACCGCCCAGCCCTGGATCTTGCCGCGCCGTCGGATCCGATGGCCCCGACTCCGGAGCAGCTCGTCGTCGATGCGGTGTCCTCGAAGGTCGAGATCGAGGATCAGCCCGGGGCGGAACTCGACGCTGCCGCGGGTGAGACGTGCCTGATGTGCTCGTCGGCGCCTGGGACGGTTCGGACGTCGATGGCGTCGCGGCCGGTGGTCTGCGATCCGTGCTGGCACGCCGCCGGATTCGATGGGGTGCCCAGCTGCGAGGACCACGCCGCCGCTGTCTGACATGCCCCTGGCCAAAACATCTAACAGTAGAAAATTCCCAACTTATAGACGTTTAACAGTTTAAACTGTTAAGTAGAAGGAAAGCAACCGGAAGGGAAGCCGAGACCATGATCAGCAACTGGAACTCCGCCTACGAGGCCCTCCGCAAGGAACTCCTCGATCTCATCGAGGAATCCGACACCCGAGGCATGAGCGAGAACTGGGACCTGATCCGCCGCGACGGCTACCCGGTGGCCAGCGCCGTAGTCCACAACGCGCAACGCTGCACCGTCCTGGCTCGCACCGCCCGCCGTGTGGCCGCCGACGAGCGTGACGCGCAGCTGGTCCGCGCTGCCGAGCGCATCGCCGAGATTGCCGAAGAACTCAACCGCATCGCCTGACGGGGCAAGGAGCAACGCATTGGAACAGAATCCGGAGTCCCGCGCCATCCGCGAAGCCCTGGCGGTCATCAACCGCTGCTTCGCCGACGACGCCGACAAGTTCGAAAGCGACCACCAGCTCGCTCTCGAGGCCATCGAGACGATCTTGCGCAAAGCGGCTCCCCGCGACTGACCACCCGGCAGAACACATCGAAATCAACAGGGAGAGAACCTAAATGGACACCGAAACGACTGCACCAGGCCTCATCGACTTCGAGGATCTCGCGGCCACCGACCCCGCCCTTGCCGCCGCGGCCCAGTGGTACAAGGGCCTGATCCTGATCGGCGCCGAGCACGAGCGCGGCTATCCCTGCTGGGTGGGAAAATTCCCGCACATGGTCGACGAGTGGGAGGAATGGTCGGTCAGCATCGGCCGCGACCGCGAGACCAAGGAGTGGCACATCGAAGTGTCGACGAACGAGCTGGCGGCAGACCAGTTGTCCAACGCGGGCGCTGAGGGCCTGATCACCACAATCCGCGCCGCTCAGGCCGCACAGCGCGCCATGGACGCCGGATATTTCTTCCTCGGCCGATAACCACGCCCCCGTGCCCCCTGTGCAGTCATCTGCACAGGGGGCACGCCACAACTCACCAACCTCTCCGAGACGGGGGACGAACACCAATGGGCAACCGCGCCAACATCTTCCTGGTGGACACAGCAGACACGGACATCGAGCCCGTGCTCGGCATCTACCTCTACACGCAACACAAGGGCCAGGACTGGCCGGAACGCCTGCGCCAGGCGCTGATCACCGGTCCCGCACGCCTTCGCTGGGAAGATCCGCAGTACCTCGCCCGCATCCTGATCGACCAGCTCTTCTCCGACCTGCGAGACGAGGAGGCCGGCGGCGTCTCCACCAAGCTGGGGGACAACGACCACCCGATCACGATCGTGGACCTGACCGCCGCCCGCGTCCACTGGGCCAAGGCCGGAGACGAGCAGCACCGAGACCGGTGGACCGGGTCTCTGGGATTCGCCGAGTTCGTCACGCGGGGCCGGGCGGAATACCCCACCTTGTGAGCCCCCACCGGGGGCGCGCCGTGCACTCGGCCGAGTTGCCGACCGCGGCTGCGGACGCGCATACTTCTCCCCAGGGGAAGGAAGAAAAGAATGTAACGAAAACCGGCTAAGAAATGGAAATTAGGCGGAAAATACCTTATTATTGTAGATAGCAACCCGCAAGGAGAGGGAGGAACGGGCAATGGCCGCAGTCGACAAGCTCGACAACATCGAAACGGTGACTACTCGCCTGCGCGAGTACGATCTGGTGCTGCTCGATCAGGCGATCGCGCGGTGGAAGATGGAAATCGGCTCGCGGAAGATCGACGTTGGTATCGCATTGAACGCCGCAGTGCTTATGATCCTTCGCGCGGACAACGAAGAATTGGTCCGAGAGTACGCCGCATCGAAGGGATACGCGGAGGACAAGGTCGCCCAGATGATCAAGGCGCACAAGTTCTTCATGGACGAGTTCTTCGACGTGCTGGAGGAAGTGGTCGAGACGCGGAAGCGGTTGGACGGACGAATCAAGTCCAACAAGAAGATCGCGTAGGAATAAATCGTGCGGGTTGGAAGAAAGTCCGGGAAACAACGTGACAAAACTCCAGCCCGCACACTATACTAGAGCTATGACCAGGGATAACGCGAGAAAAACCCACCACCACCGAAAGGGAAGATTACCATGGGAAAGAATGATAGAAAAAAGGCAAGAAAGGAAGAAAGTAGTTATAGGAACA
>NZ_VUOS01000060.1 GCF_009829325.1 Nocardia sp. CY41 | reverse complement strand
GATCCCCTTCACCGCACCGCTACGCGAGGCCGGGTCCTTCCTCGCCTCGATCACCAGACGCGTTGCCCGCTCACGCAACTCGTCGGGGTACTTCCGTGGTGCCACCATGACTTCGAATCCTCCGGGTGTTCGATGTCTCCATCAAACCCAGGGCGCAACAGGGCTCGGACGCCCTTTGAGCGTGGTGTTGACCGCGGGCAATGTCAACGACTGCACCATGTTCACCCAAGTCCTGGCCGGTATCCGGATGCCACGCCCGGGTCGGGGTCGGCCCATGGACGCGGCCGCGGCGGGTGCTGGCCGATAAAGGCTACTCCACTCGCGCGATCCGCCGACACCTGTGACAGCGGGGCATCACCGCCGCGATCCCCGAGCGCAGCGATCAGCAGGCCCACCGTCGTCGACGGGGCAGTGCTGGTGGTCGCCCACCAATCTTCGACCGCACGGCGTATCGGCGCCGCAACGTGGTCGAACGCTGCTTCAACCGGTTCAAGCAGTATCGGGCCATCGCGACCCGATACGACAAGACCGCGGCCTCTTACCGAGGCATGCTCGCCCCGGCCAGCCTGCTCATGTGGCTTTGAGGACAGACCCTAGCCGAGGGGCGTTCCGCGCCGGGCGTGACCGAGGCCGCGCGCGCTCGGGCCGCACGGCGTTCCTGTTCACCGGTCAGGGCACGCAGCGCGCCGGAATGAGCCGGGAACTGTCCGCGGCGTTCCCGGTGTTCGCGGCCGAACTGGACCGGGTGTGCGCCGAATTCGATCCGCTGCTCGGACGTTCGCTGAAGGACCTCATGCACGCCGAGGCGCCGGACGGCGACAGCGCGCCGGGACCGCTGGATCGGACGGAGTACACCCAGCCCGCGCTGTTCGCCTTCGAGGTGGCGCTGTACCGGCTCGTCGAATCGTTCGGTGTGACACCGGACGTGCTGTTCGGCCATTCCATCGGTGAACTGGCGGCGGCGTACGCCGCCGGAGTGTGGTCGCTGCCCGACGCGTGTGCGCTGGTGGCGGCACGCCGCCGGCTCATGGGCGGCCTGCCCGCGGGCGGTGCGATGCTGGCGGTGGCGGTGGCGGTGGCGGTGGCGGTGGCGGTGGCGGAAGAGGAGGCGTCGGCCGCACTCGACGGGTACCACGGCCGAGTCTCCGTGGCGGCGGTGAACGGGCCGTCGTCGGTGGTGCTGTCCGGTGACGCCGACGCTGTCGCCGAGATCGAGCGGCTCTTCGGCGACCGAGGTCGCCGGACGAACTGCCTGCGCGTCAGCCACGCCTTCCATTCGGCGCGGATGGATCCGATGCTGTCGGAGTTCCGGGGCGTGGCTTCCGGTGTCACCTACCGGCGGCCGACCATACCCATCGTCTCGAATGTCTCGGGCGCACCGGCAGGCGACGAGCTGACCGATCCCGAGTACTGGGTCCGTCAGGTTGGCCAGGTCGATGATCTCCGCGTAGGTCTGCCCGTCCTCGACTAATTCGGCCAGCGACATCCGGAACATGATGAGCAGGTCGTCGCCGACGGCGGCCCTGGTCCGGGCGGCGACCTCGACCGGGAACCGCCGCCGGTTCGCCGCCGATCCGCCCCAGCGATCGGTGCGGGTGTTGGTGCGCGGCGCGAGGAACTGGTTGATCAGGAACCCTTCGCCGCCCATGATCTCGACACCGTCGTAACCGGCCAGCTGCGCCAGCTGCGCGCAGCGCACGTGATCGGCGATCGTGGTCTCGATCTCCTGCTCGGTGAACGCCCGCGGCTCGAACGCGGTGAGCGGCGACGCCACCGCCGAGGGAGCCAGATTGGTGGGGATGTTCGAATCGCGGCCCCCGTGCAGGATCTGCAAGGCGATCTTGCCGCCCGCCTCGTGGACGGCCTCGGTGATCACGCGGTGCCGCTCCGCGTCGGTCTCGTCCAGCAAGGCGCACGCGAACGGCCACAGCCATCCGTCGCGGCTGGGGGAGTATCCGCCGGTGACGATCAGTCCCACCCCGCCGCGTGCGCGTTCGGCGAAGAACGCCGCCAGTCGGTCGATGTGCCAGGCCCGGTCCTCGAGGCCGGTGTGCATGGAGCCCATCACGACTCGGTTGCGCAGTCGCACCCTCCCCAGCTCGATCGGCGACAGCAAATGAGGAAAGGCGGAACTCATGGGATGAACCTAACGGCAGCTACCCGCCTCCGCAATCGCTGGCGGCCCATGCCATCAGCGGTGCACTGCTGGAGTCGGCTCCGCTGTGAGCCAAGGGCGACAAGTCGGCAACTCGCGCCTATCGCGCGTGCCCGCGACCGACCTCGCCGACGAACCCGGGAACACCCTTGCCGCGGCGATCGGGGGCCGTATCGTTCCCAGCACCGGGATGACGCATATTGACAGCGATCCTCGGCGCACCTAGGTTGACCAGCCTTACCGAAGTGTGAAACACGTTGTGCGCGAACAGGAGCCATGCATGCTGGTATCCGCTTCGACGCGCAGGTCCTTCTTGCGCGCGGTGGGCTCCGGCGCGGCGGCCCTTTCCGCCGCGGCCTGCACCGGATTCGCCACCAGTGGCAGCGGCGGCATGGTCTTCTTGTCCACGCAGTTCCGTCCCGCCGACGAGGCCGAGCGATTCCGTGGTCTGCTCGCGGCCGCCGCACCGGGCGTCGGATACGTGACCATCGAGGAGAGCCCGTTCGAGACCCAGGTGCGCAGCCAGGTCGACGCGGGCGCGGCCCGGATCGGCCTGCTCGGTGGCCTGCACGGCGACCTCGCGCCGCTCGCCGACGGCTACTTGCAGGACCTCAGCGGCCTTCTCGCCGACCTCGGTTCCCGTGGCTGGCCCGCCGCCTACCTGGAGCTGGCCAGGGTGGGCACCGACCGCACGTGGTACATCCCGTGGGCCACCGCGAGTTACGTCCTCGCGGCACACGCCGAGGCGCTCGAGCATCTGCCGCCCGGCGTCGACGCCGCGTCGCTGTCCTATGACCAGTTCCTCGACTGGGCGATCGCCGCGCGCCGCGCCAATGGCAATCGCCCCGTGCTGGGCCTGCCCGCCGGTCCCAAGGGCCTGCTGCACCGGTTCGTGCAGGGCTTCCTGCTGCCCTCGTTCACCGGCGGCCAGATCACCACCTTCCGTTCGAACGAGGCCGTGACGGCGTGGCAGTATCTGCGTGAGCTCTGGGCGAACTGCGTCCCGTCCAGCACGAACTTCGACTTCATGCAGGAGCCTTTGGACAGCGGCGAAGTGCGGCTGGCGTGGGATCACGTCGTCCGCCTGGTCCACGCGCCCGAGCGCGACCCGCGGAACTGGCGGATGCTTCCCGCGCCGCGCGGCTCGCACGGACTCGGCTACATGGCCGTCCTGGCCGGACTCGCACTTCCGAAGGGCGGTCCGGATCCCGAACTGGCGCAGCGGACGATCAGCACGCTCACCCGCCCGGAGACCCAGCTGCGGCTGCTGCGTTCCAACGGGTTCTTCCCCGCGATCGATACGGCGATCCCGGACGATCTGCCGCCGGCCATCCGGCTCGAGGCCGAGGCGGTGCGCAGGCAGCAGGAGGCGCCCGGCGCCATCCTCTCCTTGCCGCCGGTCGGGCTCGGCCGGCGCGAAGGGGAGGTGAGCAAGGTCTTCAAAGACAGCTTCCGCTCGATCGTGCTCGATCGCGCCGATATTCGCGCCACGCTGGACCAGCAGGCTCGGATCCTGCAAGGCATCCTCGACGACCTGAAAGTGCCGTGCTGGGCTCCCGACCCGGCCGCCGACCTCTGCCGGGTGGGATAGCCGTGAGGTCGAGACCGCGCTCCCCGTGGATCCTGCTGCTGCCGTCGATCGTCCTGATGACGGCGCTGTTCGGCTGGCCGCTCGTGCAGGGCGTGCTCGCGGCGTTCCGCGGCGACGACGGATTCACCCTCGCCCACTGGGACCGACTGTTCGACGATCCGTACCTCTTCGCCGCCCTGCGCAACACGCTGCTGTTGATCGCGATCGTCGTGCCGGTCCAGCTCGTCCTCGCCGTCGGCATGGCGCTGCTCATGCAGGCCCGGCCGCGATTCGCGGGCGGGCACTTCTACCTCTGGTGCCTGCCGCTGGCGATCTCCGAACTGGCGGCCGGCCTGGTGTGGCTGGCCATCTTCGACAACCGCGGCTATCTGAACTCGATGCTGGTCGGCATCGGGCTCTCCGACGACGGCGTGCAGTGGCTCGGCTACCAGAATCCGGGCACGATGCTGCTCGCCGTGGTGGTCGCCGAGATCTGGCGCGCGACCTCGCTGGTGTTCGTGATCGTGGTGGCGGGCGTGCAGATGATCCCGCGCGACTACGACGAGGCCGCGCAGGTGTTCGGCGCGAATCTCTGGCAGCGGCTGCGGCACGTGACGCTGCCGCTGCTGGGGCCGAGCCTGCAGGTGGCCCTCATCCTGCGGACGATCCTGGCGTTGCAAGCTTTCGCCGTAGCGCAGGCGCTGACCGGACGGGATTTCCCGCTGCTGGTCGGCGAGACCTACGAGTGGTACGCGAACCTGCAGAATCCGGCGGTCGCCAGCGCCGTCTCGCTGATCGTGCTGGCGATCTCGCTCGCCACCGCAGTGTTCTACCTGCGGGCGGTCCGGCAGCCGGAGCAGGCCCGATGAGCCACGATCGTGCGGCGCCCGCCGCGGCGCGGGGCTGCGGGCACGCGCCAAGGAGGCGAGCAGCGCGATGAACCGAACCGACGCGCCCACGCGGCGCGTGCTGCCACCGATCGATCGCGCACCCCTGCGCAGGCGTCGCAGGCGCGCCGTGGGAGTGCAGCTCGCCTGCATCGCCGTGAGCCTGTTCATGGCGCTGCCGATCGTTCTCATCGGACTCGCCGCGGTGTCCTCGAGGGAAGGGCTCAACGAGTTCCCGAAGCCGCTCGTGCCGAAGGAGTTCTCCACCGAGACCCTGGTCGCGTTCTTCCGCGCCACGGGGACCGTTGCGGCCTTGGGCAACTCGGTGCTGGTCGGCCTCTACACGGTGTTCTGGTCCCTGGTGATCGGCGCGCCCGCGGGATATGCGCTGGCCCGTCATGCTTTCCGGGGCAAGGACCCTTTCCAGGTCTTCATCCTGTTCGTGCGGGCGTTGCCGATCGTGGTGCTCTCGGTGCCGCTGGCCACGATGTTCTTACGCATCGACGTCTACGACACCGTGTTCGCCGTCACGCTGGTGCACACCACGCTCGCGCTGCCGACCACCGTGCTGATCACCGCGAGCATCTTCGTCGCGGTGCCGCCCGATCTGGAGGAGGCGGCGCGGGTCTTCGGGTGCACCCGTTGGCAGGCGGCGCGCCGGGTCGTGGTGCCGCTCGCGCTGCCGGGGCTGGCCGCGTCGTCGATCTTCACTTTCGTCCTGTCCTGGAACGAGATCCTCGGCGCGACGATCGTGACGCTCGGGCACCGCACCTTGCCCGCGCAGGTGCTCACGGCGCTGGACGAGGCGTCTACCGCCTACCGCTTCGCGGGCGGGTTCGCGTTGATCATCCCGGCGCTGGCGTTCATCTTCGTGATGCGGCGCTACCTGGTGAACATGTGGGGGACGACGCTGCGATGACAGGGGTTCGCTGATGGCTGAGGTGGTGGTCCGGGATCTGGTGAAGACCTATCCCGGCGGCACGGCGCGTGCCACCGACGAGGTGTCGCTGGAGATCGCCGACGGCGAGTTCATGGTGCTGCTCGGGCCGTCCGGCTGCGGCAAGACGACGCTGCTACGCATGATCGCCGGGTTGGAGCTGCCGGACTCGGGACAGATCGTGATCGGCGGCAAGGACGTCACCTATCTGGAGCCGCGACGGCGCAACCTGTCGATGGTGTTCCAGTCCTATGCCGTGTTCCCCAACAAGAAGGTCGCCGACAACATCGGCTTCGGTCTGCGCGTGCACGGCGTGCCGCCCGACGAGATCCGTCGCAAAGTCGCCTGGGCGGCAGAGCTTTTGCAGCTGACGCCGTACCTGGACCGCTATCCGGCGCGGTTGTCGGGTGGGCAGCGACAGCGTGTCGCGGTGGCGCGGGCGATCGTGATGGACGCCGACGTGTTGCTCATGGACGAGCCGCTGTCCAACCTGGACGCGCTGCTGCGGCTGTCGTTCCGGGCCGAGCTGAAAAGACTCGTCGCGGAGCTCGGCACCACGACCGTCTACGTCACCCACGACCAGGTCGAGGCGCTGTCGCTGGGCGACCGGGTAGCCGTGCTGCGCGACGGCGCGATCGTCCAGTGCGGCCCGCCCACCGAGGTCTACGACGACCCGGCGACGGAATTCGTCGGCGGGTTCCTCGGCAGTCCACCGATGAACTTCCTCACCGGCCCGGTCTCCGCCGCGGAGAGCGGACCGCGCATCGACCTGGGCGGGCAATCGCTCGCCGTGCCCGCGGCACTGTCCTCGTTCGCGGGCCGCACGATCCGCCTCGGCATCCGCCCCGAGGCCATCGTGGTGGACTCCGGACCCGCGGACGTGACCGTGCGGGGCGAACTCGAAGTGCTCGAGCCGCTCGGCTCGTCCACCCTGCTCACCACCCGCGTCAGCGGGCAGACGGTGAAAGTGCAAGCGCCACCGGGCTTCCGCGCCGCCGAGGGCGATGCCGCGAGCCTGTACCTGCCGCCCGAATCATGCCGCTGGTACGACCCGGAGACCGGTTTGCTCTTGACCGTCGACTGAGCGCGGGACTTCCGCGCTGGTCGGTGCTGCTCACCGGCCGCCTTCGGCGCGCAATTGCGCGTCATCGATGAGCGCCCGTGCCTGCCGGATGACCGCGAACAACTCGAAGCGGCGGATGTGATCGGCGACCTGGATCTGCAACTCGTCCTCGAGTCGTTCCACCCGCCAGCGGATCCGGTCGATCACGACGAGGTCGGCGGCGCGATCGAGCTGCTGCAATTCTTCGAGAACCTCGTCGAGACGGTCCTGCACACTGCGCATTGCGCACGTTCTTTCTGGTAGGCGACTCTGCCGGTAAGAATCGTCAACAGGGTGGACGAGCATCGGAATGCGGGGTTGCGGGCAGCGAAATGCGGGGCTTCCAGATAGTTACGCCGACCGGCGCGGACAGCGGTGGCGACGTCGCCACCGGCTGCCCCGGCGCTGGGCGTCAGCGGAAGGCGTCCGCGTGTGCGGTGGCCCACTGCCCGAAGGTGCGCGGCGCGCGGCCGATGATCTCTTCCACCGTCGGGCGGACGATGGATTCGTCGATCGCCCCGTGGACGTAGAAGTCGAAGAAGGCGTCCACGTACTCGACGGGAGTGGTCCGCAGCATGTCGGCGCGGGCCTCGTCATCGGTGAGGCCATGGCAGGTGAGGGCGCGGCCGGTGGCTTCGGCCAGGATCGCCACCTGCTCGGCGGGCGTGAGCGGCTCCGGCCCGGTAGGCCAGAGGATTTCGCCGTGATGGCCGTTGTCGCGCAGCACGGCGGCGGCCACCGCGCCGAGGTCCTGCGGATCGAGGGCGGCCGTGCGGACCTCGGGGAACGGTGCGCGGATCACGTCTCCGTCGCGAAGCTGGGGAAGCCAGCGCAGAGCGTTGGAGGCGAAGGCGCACGGGCGCAGAATGGTCCACGCGGCACCGCATTCGGTGGCCTCCTGCTCGGAGGCCATCATGTAGCGGGTGATGGCGTTGGAGGTGTCACCGGTACCGGCGGAAACGCCGGAGAGCTGCACGATGTGCGCGACGCCCGCCTTCGCGGCCGCCTGTGCGACCCCTGGATAACCCGGCAACAGGAACACCGCGCGCACGCCGTCGAAACTCAGGGTGTCGGGCGATGTCAGATCGCCCGCCACGGCCGGCGCGCCTGGAGGCACGACGGCTTGCTCGGGATCACGCACCAGCGCGCGCACCGGTTCTCCCGTGCTGGCCAGGGCCCGCACAACTTCCGCGCCGACATTGCCGGTCGCTCCTGTCACGAGGATCATTTCGCCGATCTTTGCAGTACCGGGACGGTTTCGCCCGCCCGTTGCAGCTTCCTGCAGCACACTGTGCAGCCTCTGCCTTCGGCTGCCGGGAATCACCCCGTGAGATGTGCGGCTATGCCATCGAGCAGTTTGCCCAGCCCGAACTCGAAAACGCCTTCCGCGACGTCGCCGGTGTCCCGGTAGTCGGGGGGACCTGCGGAGAGCATGGCCAGCAAGGCCGGGTAACGCTCGGGCTGCCCGTACTGATGGATCATCGCCGGGTCGAGGACCGGGCCGACGTGCCCGGCCGCGTCGCGGCCTCGGGTCGGATCGATCGCCAGACGGGCGGCGCCGCCGACGAAAGCGTTGATGGACAGGGTGATCTCGAAGATGCCGTGCGGTGGGAGTCCGGCCTCGATGAGCGCACTCATCGCGGCCTCGCCCCACGCGGCCTCGTTCGGGCCCATGCAGCGATTGCTGGTGCCGACCGCCAGCACCCACGGATGACGAAGGTACAGCTCCCGGGTGCGGCGCGCCCAGAGTTCGAGTGCCGCGCGCCAGTCGCCCCGCGGCAGGTCGGGCGGTTCGGACATGGTCGCGTCGAGCATCAGGGCGACGAGTTCGTCCTTGCCCGGCACGTATCGATACAGCGACATGGTGGCCGCGCCCAGTTCCTTGGCGACCCGCTGCATCGACAGTGCGCCGATGCCTTCCGCGTCCGCGACGACCATGGCGGCGCCGACGATCCGGTCCAGGCTCAGTGCCGGCCGGGGGCCGCGGCCGGACCGGCGACCGCCGGCCCACAGCAACTGCGCCACCGGCGGCAGTTCATCAGCCATGTTCGCTCCTAGCGATCTAATTGCGTATGTCCTACGCAATGCGTATATGATACGCAATACTTCGTCGTCTCCGATGTCCGGGGTGGTTCACCATGGCAGTTCCTGCCAGATCTCCGAATTCCGTCGTGTCCGAGCCGAATCGACCACGGTGGTGGCAGCGTCCCTGGGTGGGGCCACTGCTGGTGCTCACGTTCGCGTTCGTCACCTTCTCGCTGCCGCCGTACCTCACCCTGGATCCAGCCCGGTCGCGAGTGCCGGATCCGGGGTACGCCCCGCACTACCCGATGCTGGTCGCGCACGTGATCTGCGGCTCGGTCGCCATCCTGGTCTCCGGTTTCCAAGTGTGGCCGTGGTTCCGCCGCAGACATCCGGCGGCCCACCGGCGGCTGGGCCGCTGGTATGTCTTCGCCGGCGTGCTGCCCGCCGGGCTCGCCGGATTGGTGGTCGGGGCGACCAGTCCGTTCGGTCCCGTCGCGCGCGTCAGCAACGTCATGCTGGCGACCCTGTGGCTGATCACCACGCTCATCGGTTGGCGCATGGCGCGACGACGCCGCTTCGCCGAGCATCGCCGCTGGATGATCCGCAGTGTCGCGCTGACCTTGTCGATCGTGCTCAACCGGCTCGGTGGAGTCCTGCTGGTTGTGCTCAGCCCGCGACTGGAGACGTCGTTCCACGGCGACGAGACACTGTTGACGCAGACCATCGCCGACATCGGCACCTGGCTCGGATGGACGCTCTCGCTGCTGATCGCCGAAGCGTGGCTCGAACGCGGACGTACGCCCCGGCACGCGGAACTCGTCTCCACCGGCGGGCGCCGAGCATGAGCCTGACCGGACTAGGGCTGACCGCGGAACAGGAGCGCGTCTACCGGGAGTTGCTGCGCACCCGGCCCAGCGCCTCCTCACGTGCGGGTGGGGCGGGCGTGGTCGGGCCGGTGCTCACCGAACTGCGTCTGCTTGGTCTGGTGGACGAGAACCTGTCCGCGGTGCCACCGGCGGCCGCGGTCGATCTGCTGGTCAGACGGCGGATCACGCAGGCGCAGAAACAGTTCGATGGCATCGCCGCCGCCTGGGACTCGGTGCGCGAACTGACCGAGGAGCAGCGCACCGGCCGGCCCGCAGGCCTGATCGAGCTGCTGTCGAACGGGCAGGAGGCCGCACGGCGCATCAACGCGCTACTGACCGATCACCCCGGTGAATTCTCCGCGCTGCGGACCGACGCACTGCACGACGAATCGCGGCTCGCCTCCGTCCGGCCCGGCCGCCTCCTGATCGCCGGGCTGCGCAGTCGCATCCTGTTTCCCGCGCACGCGTTGGACGATCCCCGGCAGGCGGCCCATGCGAGCCGACAACATGCGCTCGGCGAGCTGCACCGCGTGACGACGGAACCGGTCTGGCCGCTCATCCTGGTCAACCGGTCGGTCGCCTTCGTGCCCGCCGATCTCTCCGCACCGGACACGGGTGTGCTCCAGATCCGGCGTACCGGTGTGGTCCGGATCCTCGCGGAGGTCTTCGACGGCATCTGGGACCGCGCCCGCGACCTGGACCAACTCCCCGTCTCACCCGACGAGCAGCGGGTCCTGCGGGCGCTGACCCGCTACGACACCGACGAAGCGGCGGCGCGTGCGCTCAATGTCTCGGTGCGCAAGTTCCGCGCCCATGTCGCCGACCTGATGGACCGGCTGGGCGCACGTACCCGTTTCCAGGCCGCCCTGCTGGCCAAGGAACGCAACTGGCTCTGACCTTCCCGGATTCCGTGGGCTGCTATGCGCGCTCTCCCGGGCGGACCATGGTCAGCTGGTGAACTCGTTCACCCGCATAGCGCATCCCGGGAATCGCCGGAGCAGAGCCGAAGGGAACGAACCCCATGCGGGTGAAGAACGCTACGGCCCGGGTGTTTTCGACCTGCGTCTGCAGATGGCAGCCGAGGCCGTCCTCGTCCAGCCGGGCCAGCCACCCGTCCAGGAGAGCGGCCGCCGCGCCGGTTCCGCGCGCCTCGGCGGCCACGGCGATGTGCAGGTGTGCGGGCCAGCGTATGTCCTGGAAGTCACCCGCGTGGGCCGGCGGCGGATCGCCGCCGTGAGGGTGTCGACCAGGGCGACGCCGAAGAACCTGGCCGTGGCCGGGCGCACCCATAATCGGTGGGCGCGGATCGCCCGCTCGATCCGCTCGGCCTCGCCGGGAAACTTCGAGCTGTCCCGGCAACCCGTCAGATATCCGATCAACTTGCCGTCCGCGACCGCCACGAACACCGACTCGGGTGTCAGATCGAGGTATGGGTCGAGGTAGATCGACGCCTCCGATTCCGGATCACCCCAGAGTGCGGCGACGGGCGAGCCTTCACCCGCCCGGCCGAACAACTCCCGTAACTCCTGCCGGTCGGCGGCCTCGAATCGGCGAATCTCCAGCTGCGTCATCTTGTCGGTGCCGAAGCGGTCTCCGGCCGCGTCACAGCGTCCGGGCGAAGTGGGCGGCGACGGTGTCGGCAGCTATGGTGACCTGCGGCTCCTGGTCGTAGAAGTCGAATTGGGTGCCCGACGTCCAGACGATGTCCTTGGGTCCGGCCAGCCCGTCGTGGAAGCGGCGCGCTCCGTCGGGGATCGCGGCCTGCTCGCTGTGCACGAGCATCGTGGGCTGGGTGATCTTCGGCGCCAGCGCGATCGCGTCGTAGGTGAGCCAGTCGACCCAGGACATGACGGCGAACCGGTTGGGCCAGGCCGGAATTCCGCCACGGGCGGGGTTGATATAGAAGTCGATGTCGTAGGGCATGGCCGCGCGCTCGTCGGTGGCGCTAACCACCGGCACGTAGTCGATCACGCCCGTCTCCTCGAATCGGGACCGCGCTCGCTCGCCGAGCGCGATTCTGGCGGCCACCTCCTCGGCCCCACCGTAGGCTTGCGCGCAGATGTCCGCGTCGTGCAGCCAAGGCGCCACCAGCGCGAGCGACTTCACCCGTGCGTCCCCGGCCGCGTCGGCGGACATGTACATCGCCGCCGCGCAGATTCCCAGCGCGCCCAGTCGCGTGGCGTCGATGGCTGGGTGCGCGGCCAGGAAGGACACCGCGTTGTGGATGTCCCGGACCTTCCGCTCCGGTGATTCGACATCCCTCGGTTCGCCCGCCGATTCACCGAAGCCGGTGAAATCGAACGACAGCGCCGCGTAACCGTGTGCGGCCAACCGCTCGGCGTATCGGTCGGCCATCAACTCCTTGACGCTGGTCCAAGTCCCGGCCACCACCACGCCCGGCGCCGGGTCCGGGCCCGGTGGCAGGTACAGGTTGCCGACGAGTCGTACTCCGGCACTGTCGAATTCGACCTTCATAACCTCGATCTCTCCTCGTAGCGTTTCGAATCGGCTCCCACCTGCACACCGGCGGCGAGAACCCTCACGGCAGCGCTCGGTTGCCGTCGCCCCATAGCGCCGTCATCACCACCGCGGTGATCCGCCAGCCATCGGCGGATCGCACGAGGTCGAAACGGTAGGAGCCGCCCAGCGTCCACAGGGACGCGCCATAGGGGGCCGACTTGCGGTGGGTCGCTTGGAAGGATGCGGTGCACACCGCGCTGTCGCCGTCGATGCTCACCAGGTGGTTGCCGAGCAGATGCTGGGTCGCCGCGAAACCGCCGAGCGCCTCCTGCCATGCGGCGGCGATCTGCGCGGGAGTGAGCACGATCGGCTCGCCCCCGTTGAGGCTGGTGTAGTCCAGCGTCACCGCCTCGGCGAACACCTCCGTGAGCTTGTCCCACTCGCGGAGATCCGCGTACCACGCCATCCGCGTGCACGTTTCGATGACATCCAGGCGATCCATACGGCACAGAATGGCCGTCGCCGCCCTGCTCGGGGAAGGGCAGAGGTTGCACACCGTTCTGCAGGAACCTGCATGGTACCTACGACACGTTACCTTTCTCGTGGGTCCGATCCAGGGCCTCGGTCGCCGGGCCCGGTATGACTTCTTGCCCCTGTCTTTCGCATGATCCGGGGGGGTGGTGTCGCCGGGTACCGGTGGCATCGGATGGACCGCTGATAGGGACAGGGCCGCATTTCAGGTCTCTTCGTAACGTGGGTGCCGGCCGCCGATGCCCGATCGGTGACCGCCCCGTGCTGA
>NZ_VUOS01000059.1 GCF_009829325.1 Nocardia sp. CY41 | reverse complement strand
GTAGGATGAGAGGGTACCAGACGGAGAAACGAAACGAAAGGCGACGTGATGATCGAGACTGAGCGCGGCCCTCGGGTGCCTGTTGGCGAACAGGTCGGGACCTGCGAGTTCGTGATGGATGACGCGGGCAATCTGTGCGGAAATCCGGTCTACGCGAAGTCCCTCCACGGTCGCCGCCCGAAGTACTGCGGCCAGGTGGTCACGGGAAAGAATGGGCTTCCGGTAAAGCATGACGGGAAGAATGCCGCAAAGGCCCGTGAGCTGCACGGATTCAACGCGGCACCGGCTATCCACCTCGCGCCGAAGCAGGAGACCCCCGCCCCTTCACGCGTCGTAGAGCCTATTTCTTCCGAGCCTGCTGAGCCTGCGGCCGATACTTTCGTTACATCCACTTCTGTTACATCGCACGCCGCAGAGTCGGTCAGTGAAGAGTCCGACCGGCCGGTGACCGAGGCGCGTGAGCAGTTCGCCGCGCTCGTCGAGCAGTTCGCAGCCGCCGCCGAGAAGATCGCCCATGCCGCCGAGAAGATCGCTCCGGAAGCCCGCGCAGTAATCGGGGCAGCCGGGGCAGCCGGGGCAGCCGAGCGCGAGATCATCCAGGTTGTGACCGCTTCAGAGGAGGAGCTGGTCCACGCGAACGCGCAGCGCAAGGTCGCTGAGGAGTTGGCACAGGAGCGCCGGAAGCTCGCAGACAAGCACGCCGAGGAGCGCCGTCGGATGGCGGTTGAGCGCGACGAGGCGAAAGCTGCGGCAGCAGCTGCGAAGTCGGAGGCCGATCAGGCTGTTGCTGAGGCCCAGCAGACGGCGGCGGACGCGATTCAGGCCGCTCGGGATGAGGCCGCCGAGGCGATTGCTGCTGCTGTAGCGGAGCGTGACGAGGCGCTGAGGGAGGCCCAGGAGCAGAGGAAGCGGGCGGATCGGATTGCCGCGGAGTCCGCTGCAATTACCCAGAAAGCAGCCGAGGATACGCTGGTTGCTCATGAGGAGGTCCAGGCTGCTCAGCGGGCGCGGAAGCACGCGGAAGATGAGGCTACGCATCTGCGGAAGCAGGTGGATCAGCTCATCGCCAACCTGGAAAAGGAGCGTCAGCGCCGCGATGAGGATGACGAGCGGTACCGGACACGGCTCACAGAGGTAACCGACTACTACAGCGCAATGCTGAAAAATGCCACTGCGGCGGCACACAATGCCATGCAAGGGGAAGAAAATGATTCTTCCCCGACCGCCCCGCGTGCTCAGGGCTGATTTCGAGAAAGGCTTGGACGTGGTGAACAACCCAGCAGCGGCGGCGCGGGTGGACATCGGCGCGGGTTCTGCGATTGTCGAATTGCCTTGGACAGCACCGCCTCTCACGCTGAACCAGCGTCGTGCGACGCGTGGCGCCATGTTCGCCCGCGCCGCAAAGATCGCTGCTGTCCGCCAGGAGGTCTACGAGCGGGCGACGGCGGCGGGCCTGCCTCGCGGCCTTGACCATGTCACGGTGACGCTGCACTACCGCCCCAGAGACAATCGGCGGCGGGACACGGACAACTTGGTCGACACTGCCAAGCCGGCCTACGACGCGCTCACCGACGGTCGGCCTGCGCGGCTCTCGCGGCCGAAGGATCCCAAGAAGAAACCGCGGCTGATCCCTGCTCAGCTCGGGTGTGGCCTGGTGCCCGATGACACTCCCGAGTTCATGGCCAAGCCCGAGCCGATCATTCATCGCGCCGAGAAGGGCAAGGGCGGTGCGATGTGGCTGGAGATCACCTGGGATGCGCAGCGGACCGACAGTGTGCCTGTGGAGCCCGCTCCACTGCCCGATTCGGCTGTGGTGCTACCAGCGGCGGTTGAGCATGCTAATCCCGTCAGAACGGCGCACAGCGCCCCTACACCTACCGTCGAGAGCAGACAGCGGCGGCCAGCTCAGCGAGTTGCTTTGCACGCCGTCCCTGCCGCGCCCATTTCTTCCCATGGCATCGCGATGTCAGCGACGCCAATGCCTATTTCTTCCCCCGCTTTGGAGACTTCGAGCAGTCACTGCTCGGTGTGCGGCAAGGAGATTGTGCAGCCAGCCACCGGCCGACCTCGCAAGACGTGCTCAGGCGCGTGCCGAGTTCGCGCATCTCGAGCTGCTGCGCGAAACAAGGTTTCGGCCACTCACGGGTGAACAAACGCCGCAAAGGCCCGGACGCGCATTCAGCGGTCCGGGCCTTTGTGCTGTCCTTGCCTGGCAGGCGGTCACCCCGGACCTGTACGCCAGGCGACGATCGTGCGGCGGTGCAGCTGGACGCTTTGGCTTCAAAAGTCGATCACGTGACACCTTGCGCGCGCCGACACCTGCGATGCGCCCCGAGTTTCGTTACAGCCCTCGGCCTTCGGCGTCGAAGCTGCGGTAGACGGCAACGGAGCGCGTCGAGACCCGGGGCGATGGCCTTGGATACCAAGTGCAAACACCGGTTCTCCTTCCCACCCATCCCTTTCCACACTTGCTGTCCGTTCACCATTCCCACTGAAAGCTACCCATCACCTGCAACAATCCCCCTATAGCTCGAAATACGCCTACTCACAACACCATTCAGCAATATTCGCGCAAATCTCATACATTCATTGCTGCTGAGCGTTTGCGTACCTTGGATTGTGTGGTCATGACGCTGCACAAGCTGGCAGCGGGCGACGGGTATCTGTACTACGCCCGCTGCATTGCTGTGGCCGATGGCGACGACCGCGGCCGCGCCACATTGGCGGATTACTACGAGGCGAAGGGCGAGGCGCCGGGTCGGTGGATCGGGTCTGGGCTGGTCGCGTTCGACGGGATCGAGGCCGGGGACGCCATCACCGAGGAGCAGATGGCCGCGTTGTTCGGTGAGGGTCGGCATCCGGATGCCGCGGCAATCACCGCACGGTTGAAGGCTGACGGCGTGACGCAGCCGTGGGTGATTCGTGAGCTGACCCGGCTGGGGCGGCCGTTCTACCGATACCGGGAGCGGCCGGATTTCCGGCGCGAGTGCGCAGTCGCGGTCGAGGCCTGGAACATCGAGCAGGGCAATCCACGCGATGCGAAGGTGCCGGAGGAGGTGCTCGAGCGCATCCGCACCGAGGTCGCGTTGCGGATGTTCACCGCGGAGCACGAGCGGGCGCCGAAGACCGACACCGAGTTGTCGGGGTGGATCGCCCGGAATCTGCGGCCGCCGAGAACGGCTCTGGCGGCGGTCGATCTGACGTTTTCGCCTGCGAAGTCGGTGTCCACGCTGTGGGCGATCGCGCCGCGCGGGATCGCCGAGAAGATCGAGGCGGCCCACCATGCCGCAATCAAAGACGCGCTGGCGTACCTGGAGAAGCACGCCCTTTTCACCCGTCTGGGCAACGGCGGTGTGCGCCAGGTCGAGACCGAGGGGATCATCGCGGCCGCCTACACCCACCGGGATTCACGCGCCGGCGACCCCGATCTGCACACCCACGTCGTCGTCTCGGCGAAGGTCCGCACCCTGGACGGCGATTGGCGAGCGATCGACAGCAATCAGATCTACCTCCACAACGTGGCCGCTTCCGAGGTCTACAACACCAGGCTGGAGGCGTACCTGAGCGAAGCGCTCGGCGGGCTGGAGTTCGCCGAGCGGCCCGGCAGGGTCGGGGGCAAGCGGCCGGTGCGAGAGATCGTCGGTGTGGCTGCCGAGCTCAACGAGCTGTGGTCCAAGCGCAACAATGAGATCACCGCCCAGGTCGGCGCGGAGAGCAGCGCTTTCCAGGCTCGACATCGGCGCGAGCCGATGCCGAAGGAAGTGCTGCGGATGGCGGGGACGGCCACGATCGCGACCCGGGCGCGTAAGCACGCGCCGCGGGCGCTGATCGAGCAGCGGGCAGCGTGGTGGGCGGAGGCGGTGGGGCTGCTGGGCGAGCAGCGGCTCGAGGCGATGCTGGCGCATGTCCTGGCGCGCGAGCACGACGGCGCGCGCGTGCCGGAGGTTGTCGACGACTTTTGGGTGGATGCCACCGCGCGGCGGGTGATCGCGACGGTCTCCCGGGCGCGGGCGACGTGGCGGATCCATCATGTGCGGGCGGAGGCGGAGCGGCAGCTGCGCGGCCGGCGGATCGAGATCGCACTGCTGGATGAGATTGCCGAGCGCGTCGTGCATACCGCGCTGTCGGCGCCGATCTCGGTCCCGCGCGGTGTGCATGACACCATCGCGGCGCCGGGCGTGCTGGCGCGCCGTGACGGCACGAGCGTGTACGTGACCGCCGGATCCACGCTGTACACCTCCCCTGAGGTGCTGGCGGCCGAGCAGCGGCTGATCGCGGCGAGCACCCAGTACGGGGGGCACGCCATCTCGGCGGCCGCCGTCGAGGTCGCCGAGGTCGAGTTCGCGGCCAACAACCAGGGCAAGCGGCTCAATCCCGGTCAGCGTGCCCTCGTGCGGGCGTTCGCGACTTCCGGGGCGCGGCTGCAGGTGGCGATCGCCCCGGCCGGGACCGGCAAGACCACGGCGATGCAGGTGTTGGTGCGGGCGTGGCGGGCCGAGGGCGGCTCGGTGATCGGGATCGCGCCGACCTCGGCCGCGGCGGGGGTGCTCGAGCAGGAGGCAGGGGTGAGCGCGGTGACGATCGACCTGCTGGTCGCGGTGGCCGCCGAGCTGGAGACCGGCGTCCTGGGCGAGCGGGACGCACCGGAGTGGGTGCGTGGCATCGATGAGCGCACGCTGGTCATCCTCGATGAGGCGGCGAAGGCGGCGACCGCCAATCTGGATGCGGCCGTGGCGTTCCTGCTGCGGCGCGGCGCTTCTGTCCGGGCGATCGGCGACGACCAGCAGCTTGCGTCCGTGGCGGCGGGCGGGGTGATGCGCGACATCGCCCACACCAGCGACGCGCTGAGCTTGACGACGGTGATGCGGTTCGCCGATGCCGGCGAGCGGGCCGCGTCGCTGGCGGTGCGGGACGGGGATCCGGCCCGGCCTCGCCTTCTACGCCGACCGCGACCGTATCCACATCGGCACGCTGGGATCGGTGACCGAGCAGGCCTTCGCCGCGTGGGCCGCCGACAACGCCGCGGGCCTGGACTCGCTGCTGCTTGCCCCGACCCGGGAGCTGGTGACCGAGCTGAACGCGCGGGCCCGCGCGCAGCGGCTGTCGCGCACTCCCCTACCGGATGGTGCGCGGGAGGTGGTGCTCAGCGACGGCCTGGCCGCCAGCGTCGGCGACACGATCGTCACCCGCCGCAACAACTATGCGGTGCGGATCTCCTCGACCGACTTCGTGCGCAACTCCTACCGGTGGATCGTGCGGGAGGTGCACCCGGACGGCCGAATCTCGGCCGCGCACACCACCTCCGGGCGGCTGGCCACGCTGGACGCCGACTACGTCCGGGAGAACGTGCAGCTGGGGTATGCGAGCACCATCGACTCGAGCCAGGGCCTGACCGTCGACACCTGCCACGGCCTGCTGACCCGCCGCGCGCACCGCGGGCAGGCGTACGTCATGCTCACGCGCGGCCGCGCGGCGAACCACGTCTATGTCGAGACCGGCCTGGATCCGGCGGGGCCCGCGGCCTACACGATCGACGCGGCGCACCCACCGACCTACCTCGACGTGCTCACCGAGGTGTTGAACCGGCGCGGCGGGCAGGTCTCGGCGAGCACCGCGCAACGAGAAGCCGCGGATCCGCGCCGCCGGTTGCGAGCTGCGGCCGACGCGTACGTGGACTCGATCGGTGTAGTGGCCGAGCACCTGTTCGGCGCCCGTGCGCGGGCGGACATCGACGCGGCCGCCGAGCGCCTGGTCCCCGGCCTCACCGACGAACCCGCCTATCCGACACTGCGCCAACACCTTTCGCTGCGCGCCGCCCAGGGCGACGATCCGGTGGCGCTCCTGACCGAGGCGGTGGCCGGCCGGGAGCTCGACACCGCGCTCGACCGGGCAGCGGTGCTGCACTGGCGCATCGGCGAGCGGGCCGAGCGTGGACCGCTGCCGTGGCTGCCGACCGTGCCTGCCGGGCTGCGCGGCGATCCGGAGTACGGGGCCGCGCTGGCCGCGCGCGAGGTCCAGGTGCAGGCGCTGGCTGCGGAGGTCGCGCAGCAGGCGCGGTCCTGGACGGAGAAGACGGCGCCGATGTGGGCGCGGCCGCTGGTCGGCGCCGACGCGCAGCTGCTCGAGGAGCTCGCGGTGTGGCGGGCCGCGCGCGGAATCGCCGACAACGACCGCCGGCGCACCGGCCCGGCCGTGCGTGAGTCCACCGCCCGCGGTGTGCAGCTGGATCTCGACCGGCGCGCGGCCGCCGTGCTCGGCGACCAGGCCCTCGACGTGCGCCGCTGGAAACCCTTGGCCGACAGCCTGGATCCGAAGATCACCACCGACGCCTCCTGGCCGACGCTCGCCGCGGAGTTGTCGCGCGCGGCCGCGACCGGCGTGGACGTGCCCGCCGCAGTGCGGGCCGCCGTCGACAAGCGGGCGTTGCCGGTCGAGCAGCCCGCCGCCGCGCTGCGGTGGCGTCTAGCGCCTGAACTAGACGAACACAGCGACGACAAGACCCGCGCGTTCGGTGCGGTCCTCGATGAACTGCGCGGCAACAAGCTGCGGCGGATGACCGATGCCCAGTTGGCGTGGCATGTCGAGCAGCTGCGCAACCAGGTGATGAACGACCGCGCCGTGCCCGTGCTGATCGGCGACAAAACCGGGGATGCAGTCGCTGAAGTCCAGCTGAGGCAGCAGCGCCGCACCGAACAGGCCGAAGCGATTCGCCGCGCGCAAGAACTGATCACCGAACTCGACGAACTGGAGAAACAACGCCGCGAGATCGGAGTCGCGCTGATGGTCGAGCGGCAGAAACTTCACAACACCAACCAGTTGCGGCGCTTCGCCATCCGCAAGGCCACTCGCCGGATCGCGGAGCTGGAGAAGCAGCTAGAAGCCCACGACGAAATCCAGAAGCCTGTGCAGAATGCTGTCGATGCCGCCCGGCGGAAAATCACCGAGCCGAAATACCGATGGAAGCAGTTCCTCGCCGAGGCAGACGATCCCCGCCGCCAGGCCGCCGAGCTCGACACCGCGGCCACCACCGACCGCAAGTACGCGACACAACGCGCCGAGGCGATCGCGCGCGCCGACAAGAGCAGCGCCGAGCTGGACGCAGCGCTTGAGGAACAACAGCGCCGCACCGAGCAGGCCGCTCCGGAGCGGGACCTCGAAGACCGCGCCCGGACGGAACTCGATCACCTCGAACGTCCCGCACAGCCGGAAGCGTCAACTGCGGCAGCGAAGGCCCCTCGTCGCAAGGCCAGGGCGACGCGCACCTGGGACCCAGGTCCTTATCGGGATATTCCGTCGCACGGACCGTCTCACGGCAGTGGGCACGGCCTCGGCATGTAGCCGGCCTACGTCGAACATTCCCTGTGTCCGAGCTTGGGTGTGACACGAAGTCGGTAGTGGTGTCGGTTGCCTGGAATACGCTCTGGCAGTGCCGTATGTGTTCACCCTTGAGTGCCAGAAGAGCCGTCGCCTGTCTGTGTGGTTGCGCCAACTCATCGAACGCGGCGGCTTGCGATCCCGATTCTTCGCAATCGACACGGTTGAGGAACTGGACCATTTCGAACGTGAGCTGCCCGCGGCTTTGGCACGGCTTCGTCCTGAGGTGCCTTTTCTGGGAGGCGATGTGCGGGCCTGGCAGTCTGGCACTGGCCACTCGCGCCCGATCCCTGGCACCAATAACGCCGACACGATGTATCGGCACTACATCGCCATTCCGATCGAAGGCGACGCCTCATTAGTGGAATGGTGGCCGGACACCGCCGATGACGAATTGACCCCTGTAGACGCTGAGACACAGGGCGAAGCGGAACGCCTCGGTCTGTCGACCATCGCTGTACGACACCGCCTCTACACCGCCCGCGAGACGTGGAAGCTGGTCCCGGCGGATCCACCGACGGTTCGCCAGGCAGCGCTGCACACCTTCGTCGAGCTGTCACGTGCGGAAGAAAGACAGGTCAGAGATGGCGCGAGGGAGATCCAGTCGACGTTCGACCAGCGCATCGCTGAGGCACATCGATTCGTGGCGCGGGTCGCGGCCCAAACCGAGGAGTTCTTCGAGATCGTCGCACCTGACGAGTTCGCAGCGATGATCGCCGATCGCCGTGAGGAGTTGATCAACCGCAGCGCGGTCACAGCGAGTCTGAGCTTCCCGCAGGCATGGCGAGCACCAGCACCCACACTGGTGGTTCCGCCCGTGGATGCGCCCGCCGCCGACCGCAAGGTGCAGCAGCCGGTGCGGGATGGGCTGCGTGTCGAGGCCCGACCCCGGTTGGCTGAGGCCAGCTTCGCCGACGTCCAACGCGTAGTCAGGATTTGGGCGAATTCAATCGAACGGTACCCGGATGCCTATACAGGGCTGGTCGAAGATCGCGTCAGCGACTTGCTGGCTGCGACCCTCAACGCAACATTGCCTGGTGCCCAGCGTGAGGTCTACAGCCGATCGGGAAAGTCGGACATCTTCGTCCAAGCTGACGTTCTTGCCGAAGGTAGTGGACCGGCGAAAGTATTCATCTGCGAAGCCAAATGGGCCACCGACGACAGCGTCGTCACAAAGGCCGTCGACCCTCAGTTGTTCGGATATTTGAACACCCACGACACCGCCGCGGTGCTGCTTCTGCTGTTCAGACAGATAGACTTCGACACCGCACGCGAACGTCGTCTTGATGCGTTGCGCTCGGTCACTGGATTCGTTGGAGAGACACCCGGCCCCAGCGGATGGCCAATTTTCGAGTTCCGGACGCAAGGACGACGGGTCAATCTCTGTGTCGCGACGGTTCATGTCCCGCCCCGCCCCTCCGCTGACAGCACCGTCTAGAGAAGCAGCGGTCGCCGGCATCCGCCAGTAACCACGCGAGACTCCTCCCGCAGATTCCTGGCGATGATCAGGCCGGTTGGACAGCGTCGAACGGTACCCACTGACGCAGACTGGTTCCACTGACGCCATTCTTGGTCATGACTTGGACTTCGACCTCGGCAAACCATATGGGAGTGGTCCCGATATTGAACCGCGCCCATCGGTAGGCGATCGCCGGGATCCATTCCTCTCCGAGGCGCAGATCGAAAGAGAAGGCCTTCTCTCCCAGCGTCACCGGCATGACGCGCTCCGGCTCGCGGGCTGGCATCACCCATGCTCGCCGCGGATCAAGGCGGACCGGCCGGGGCGGTTGCAGCATGCGGATGGCGGCGTGGCGATCGTCGTTCATCGCACGCTCACCCGGTTCGCGCGATCGACGTCTGCGCCGCAGGCACCGCGGTGGCGAACGGGGTCTGACGCGTCCAGCTGCACCGCTGGGCGCCAGTCCCGGCGAGCTGGACGCGGGTGGTGCGCGGCCGCCGCATCGCGCGGCTGTTGACCTGGATGTCGAACGTCATCGCCCGTAGCCGTCCACGCCCCCGGCCCATACCGTCGTATCCAGTGAGCTCGCATTGTATTTCGAGATCCGGGCGCGCCCATCCCGGTCCGGTGACTACGAGGACGCCCTCATGGCTGCGCAGCCGGGCGAGCACGGCGCGCATCCGGCTCGGCGGTGCGCCCCCGGCGACGTCCAAGACAACGACGTCGACGCCGTCGAGCAGAACGGCTGCGATCGTGAGCGGGTCCTCGCCCTTCAGATCGGGGATGTGAGCCAGCCGGGTGAGGTCACCGTTCATCTCGGTGAAGGCCAACAACCCCAGCTGCGGCTGTCCGATGACGGCAACCCAACCACCGGCGGCAGTGACGGCCGCCAGCAGGCCGAGCAACGGCGTGCTACGGCCGGTGCAGGCGACCACACCGCCGCGCGGCAACCCACCTTCCGGCAGTGCCTCCCCCAGGCCGCCCTCTACCGGGATCACCGCAGCGGGCGAGCCAGCAGAGGACGGCGGCGGCTGGCTTGCGCCAACCCGGCCCGGGATGGCCGCTATGCGGCTTCGCAGCACCGCGAGTTGCTGATCTCGGGAGAGATCGGCCAACGCCACCGGCGGCACATTGTCGAACACATGTTCGACTATATCCGACCGATCGGTCCGCATAGGGCAGAGTCATCGATGCGAGATGTCGCGTCGTGAAGATCAGCTTGATCTAGCGGCCAAACACGGCGGGTTAGCGTGACTTCGAAGGCCGGGAATGAACATCGAGCGGAGTCGAGCAGACATACAGGTCGTGCAGGCCGAGATCCCATTCTTCAGGGTCGATTCCGGCCAGGTCCCACACGCGCCCGGATTCGGCGGCGGTCCAGGCAGCGGCCGGGGTGGGGAAGTCCCGCACCTGCAGGGTTGGTGCACCGATCCGCGGAATCACCACTTCCCATTTGCCGCCCGCCGCCCAGTGGGCAAGTACGTCCAGGTGCTCTTCCAGCTCGAACGCCACCACATCGGGCATCTGGCCCCGCTCGCGTTCGGCGGCGTACCAGGGTGCCAGTGCCGCGTGTGCGTGCCCGATCGCGGCGCGGTCCTCGGTGTGCATGTGGACCACGAAGTTCCCGCCGCATTCCATCGCGTGCGTGGAGATTGCGCGGTCGGTGGCGGGGTTGTACGCGGTGCCGGGGTGGTGGCCGCGGCTGAGGTAGATCACCGACCAGGTGCCGGCGTAGTGGAAGCCGACTCCGATGAGATCGTCCGCGCTGGTGGCGGGATCATCGGGGCCGATGAGCAGTTCGTAGGCGATGTTGAGAAAGGTTGTCATGGTGCGCTTCTCTCTTTGATCGGATGCGGGACCGGGGACGTCGTTGGCACCCCGACCCGTCGTTGATGGGTCGGGCTCGATTCGTTTTCTGGCCGTGTGTGCGACCATCACTCGCGGAGACCGGCCACATTCCCCGTGGCCGGTCTCTGCTCTGTCGGTCAGTCTTGCGGCGGCGTCTGGATCACGACCGGCCGTGAGCGGGCGGTGCGGACACGGTCGGCGGCGATATCGAGGCGCAGCCGCTCGACACGTGGAAGCTTGGAGCGGGTCTCCCAGTTGTTGCGCCGCTCCATGAACTCCTGGGCCAAGGCGTCACAGTGCCGGAACCAGAACCCGCTGATCGGGTACTGGTAGCGAGCCTCCTCGGCGTACTCGATCTCGGCTACCAGGTCCTCCACAGACAGCTCCTGCGGCGAGGTGACCGATCCTGGCGTCTTCAGCAGCTCCGGGCTGAATCCGTCCTGCACCTGGAGGCGCTGGCTTTCCTGGTCCTGCTTGGTCTTGGCGGCGTATTCGCGGCTTCGTTCGTCGCGTTCGGCCTCGATTCGTTCGATCTCAGCGCGTTCTGCTGGCGACAGGCGGTGACGGGCGACCCGTTCGGCCATGCTGTTCCACGGGTCGATCTCGATCCACGCGATCAGCCCGGCGAACATGGCCGCACCAGCGGCGATGCCGACAGCGGCGGGGCGAATGTCGTTGCGGTTCATCGGGGGTTTCTTTCTCCTTTTTTCTTTCGGGTTGTGTTTGGTCAGCGCACGCAATCGGTTTGGAAGGGGAAGCAGGTCTTGTCCATCGGGAACAGCACTCCGCTGCTGGGCTTGGGGGCCGGTGGGGCAGGTGGGGGCGGTTGCGGCGCGGCGGGTGCCGGCGGGGCCGGAGCGTCGGCGGCGGGTGGCGGGGCGGGCTCGCTGCTGGTGGGCTCGTCGGAGGGCTGCGAGGCGGAGACGTGGCTCAGCACGCCGACACCGCCGCTGAGCAGGCAGGTTGCCGCGCCGATGAGAACGGCGTTGCGGATCCGATGGTTGCGGGCGGCAGCGCGGCTGGCGGCGGTTGAGGCCAGCATCGCGGTTTTGGGGTGGATCTGTTCCTCGGGGCTGCGGCCGAGGTCGCCGCGGTCGGCTGTGGGCGCGGTGGTCCGGGGCGGTGTCGTGGCTCCGGTCGGCGCCTGGGGGATGACTGCGGTGGGTCGCAGCGGCACGACCACCCCGTCATCGTCGGCGCCCGCGGCGGGGGTGGGGTTGGGGAATCCTTCGGCGGCCAAATCGTCGCGGGTGACAGCGTCGGCCTGGTCCAGCGCGGAAAGAAGGGTGTGGGCGCGCTCGACGGTCCAGCCCTGCGGGTGCTGACGGGCGGTGGTATCCAGCCACCCGCTCAGTGCGGTGTCATCGCCCCCGAGCAGGACGTCGCGGCCCGCCGGCATCGGCACCGACCCTTTGTCGAGGGTGATCCGGCCGCCGAACGGCTCCACCAGGACCAGGCCCGGCACGAACACGTCGAGACCGCAGCGGGAGACGACGCCCTTGAGGTTGAACATGGCGTCGGCGAGCTGGTTGAGCGGGTTGGTGTCACCATCGCGGACGTGCACGGGGTCGCCGTCGATGCCGGGCAGGGACCAGCGAGGGTTCACGTGGCAGGACAAAGTGCCGTTCACACCGCGCTTGAGGATGCCCTTGACCTCGATGCACACCAGCGTGTCGGGGGTGAGCAGCACCAAGTCGACTTCCTGGCTGTCGCGGCCGCTGCGGTCGGGAATGTGGCTTCCCGAGATCGCGACACCGGGGATGCCGCTGGCTTGGAGCCAGTCGAGTACAGCCCGTTCCGCGCCCGACATTTTCGGGCGATTTCCGTTGATGATCAGCATGAGTTTTCCCTGTCGTGAGGGCACTTCGTGTGCCGTGAACGTGTCGTGATGGTGAGGGCCGCGTTCGGCGTGTCGAAAGTGCACACCTGGCCCGGCCGGGTTCGGCGGGCGCTACAGGAGGCCCAGGTGCCGGGCGGGTTCGCAGAACAGCCAGCAGGCCCGCGTGTCGGAGGCCGCGGCGGTGTCGACGTACTTCGGGGCCTCGGTGGCCGTGCAGAACATGGCGCAGTCGGCGCTTGCGGGGGTGGTGGGCAGCGCGGCGGCGGGAGCGCGGTCCACGGTCAGCAGCATCGAGAAGTACAGGGCGGCCGCGGCGACGAACACGCCTGCCAGCAGTGCGGGTGTGCGGAGCATGAACGCGATCACGCGGCCGGCCCGGTGGCGCATGGCCAACGCTGGACGCAGCAGAACGGGAGTGGAGCGGCGGGAGGTGCGGGGCTGAATCGACATGATGGTCGGTCCTTCCGGAGATTGCTCGACAACTATTGACAGTTTAACAGTTCAACTGTTGACAGTCTATAAATGGTGGCGAGCCCGGCACCCGGTTGTGGACGGTTGCAACACGGCCCCGGACCTCGTCTTCAGCGGGATCCGGGGCCGTTGTTGCCGTGGTGATCGCAATGAACGAAACCTGTTGGCGTCAGCGGTATCTGGCATATTCGATACATGACGACGGGGGCACAGGATCGGCGCGGCAGTTTGTGGACCGGGGACGACTACCAGGCGTTGTTCGCCGCGTTGGCGACCTCCGTCCCCGATAGCGAGATCGCCGCACAACTGGGCCGCTCGCTCGAGGGGCTGCGCGGGCGGGCGAAGTTTCTGCTGCTGGACAACTATTCGTCTGCGGTGGCCCTGCGCAAGCTGCGGCAGATGGCTTCGGAGCCGGGTTTCGACTGGGAGCCCCTCGCCCGCGACGCGCACGCCTTCGCGAACAAGCCCTATTGGGATGCCAGGACCGACGAGCGGCTGATCCTGGCGTGGGCGCGGAATCCGGCGCCGAGCATGGCTGAGCTGGTCGAGGAGTTCGGTGTCGGCGAGCAGGACATCGCGCGGCGTTGCATCGCGCTCGAGCTCGCCCAGACCCGGGTGGAGATCGTCGACCACCTCGGCGCCGAACCCCGCGGTGATCTGGCCTACCAAGCCCGGCTGGGACGCGACAAGGCCAACACCGCGGTCGGTGTCCTGGTCCTCACCTCCGCGACCGGCGCCGTGCTGCACCTGTCGCTGCACCCCGACATCGACGCCGCTGCACAGGCCTGCGGCGAGGTCGACGAGACCGCGCTGGAAGAGCTGCCCGCGGTGTGGACGATCGCGACCCGCGTGCTGGGCGAGGGGTCCATCCGCGCGACCAAGAGCGGGTCCTGGACCGAACGGCCGGCCACCGAACCCCACACCGACACAGTCAGCGACCCGGCCCCGGCCGCGGCCCGGGCGGTTCCCCGGTGGCGGCGGCTGCTGAAGCCACGAACCCACT
>NZ_VUOS01000058.1 GCF_009829325.1 Nocardia sp. CY41 | reverse complement strand
TGTCCGCCCGACCAGCGCGCGCGGCCCTGACCGCCGGTCAGACCAAGTGATGGTCAACCCAGCAGGGCGACAGTCGGTGGGAGAGACACGACGATCAGAACCACTTCCCATCATCAGTGTCGGTGGGTCGTGGCATCGTTGCCTGCTATGCGGAAGATGGGTGCCGCGGCGGCACGGCGAACGGCTTTGGCGGCGCAGGGTTTCGGGGTGCGCAGGCCCGGCCGCGCGACGCGGCGGACGGTGCTCGGTGTGCTGGACCGGACCCAGCTGCTGCAACTGGATTCGGTGTCGGCGGTGGTGCGAGCGCACTACGCGCCGGTGTTCAGCCGCATCGGGTCCTACGATCGCACGCTGCTGGATCAGGCCGCCTGGAACAACGGCGCGCGGCGCCCGCGCGCGCTCGTCGAGTACTGGGCGCACGAGGCCGCGCTCATCCCGGTGGAGGACTGGCCGCTGCTGCGCTGGCGGATGCGGCGGTACGAGCACGGGCGCTGGTCGGGCATGCGCAAGGTGGTCGAGCGCAATCCGACCCTGGGCAAGGACATCCTGGATGTGATCACGTCGGTGGGCGCGGCCACCGCCGGTGAAGTAGAGCGTCATTTGGAGCTGGACAAGCCGCGGCCGAAGGGCTCCTGGTGGAACCTCAGCGATACGAAGATGATCTGCGAGCAGCTCTTCGCGGCGGGCGCGCTGTCGGTGGCCACACGCGTGGGATTCACCAGGCACTACGACCTGACCGAGCGGGTGCTGCCCGCGGAGGTGCTGTCTCGCGACGTCGCCGAACCGGACGCCGTCCGTGAGCTGGTGCTGCGCGCCGCCACCGCGCACGGCATCGGCACCGAAGCCGATCTGCGCGACTACTACCGGCTGCAGCGCGCCCAGACCGAACCGGCCATCGCCGATCTGGTGGACGCCGGAGAGTTGATCCCGGTGCAGGTGGCGGGCTGGGAGAAACCGGCCTATCTGCGGGCGGGCGCCCCGACGCCGCGCCGCGTCGAAGGCGCCGCGTTGCTGTGCCCGTTCGACCCGCTCATCTTCTTCCGCGCCCGCACGGAGCGCATCTTCGACTTCCACTACCGCATCGAGATCTACACCCCTGAGCACAAACGGGTGCACGGCTATTACGTCTTCCCGTTCCTGCTCGACGGTGAACTGGTCGGCCGTGTCGATCTGCGCGCCGAGCGCGCGAACGGCCGGTTGTGGGTCCCCGCCGCGTTCGCCGAACCCGGATACGACACTCCGGCCACCGCGCACGCCCTCGCCGGCGCGCTGCGCGAGATGGCCGATTGGCTCGAACTGGACGAGGTCTGCATCGGCGATCGCGGCAATCTCGCCGCGTTGCTGTAGCGCTAGTGGGTCAGCTGTCGCGTTTGGGCCCGTACCCGCGCATCTGGTCGCGCAAAGCCCCGTGGACGGCGCTGGACAGCCACGAGTTCAGGGACTGACCGCTCTGTGCGGCAGCCTCTTCCGCGCGCGCCTTCATCTGCTCCACCAGTCGCAGCGTGACCCTGCTGATGTCTCCGGTCATCTCCTCGAAAGTGGGCTGCTCCTCGCCCACCGTGCTCTTGCGCACATCGATGGACGCGTCGGTGCCGTCGACCGACACGTGCACCGTTCGGTCGCCGAGTGCGGCGCTGACCTCGGCGGCGAGGTCCGACAGCGCGGCGAGCAGCACCAGGCGGGCAGGCCCTTCCGTCGCCGCGGCCAGTGCGGCCGCCGTGGCCTGCGTCTTCTCGTCACCGAGTGCCGCGGCGGCGATCAGGTTGTCCCGCAGCTGACTGGTGTATTTGTTCAAATCCATGACGCCAGTGTGACATCATTTCTGATGTCGGGAAAGCGGCAATATGACATCATCACCCCGTCGGCGATATGGATTCGCGTCTTTGTTGCGGCCTGATCGCCGACGACGGTGTCGAGGGCGTGTCTTGGACCGGGTAGCCTTTCTGACCATGAAGAACGGTGAATCGACGCCAACGGAGCTGCGTGCGTCCGGCACGGTAGGTGTCGCGATGGTGACCCCCTTCAGCGCCGACGGCAAGCTCGACGTCGATGCCGGGGTCGCGCTCGCGGCCCGCCTGGTCGACCGTGGCGTCGACCTGCTCGCGATCTCGGGAACCACCGGTGAATCGCCGACTACCACCGAGTCGGAGAAGGCCGATCTGCTGCGCGCCGTCGTCGACGCCGTCGGTAAGCGCGCGACCGTGATCGCGGGCGCGGGCACCTACGACACCGCGCATTCGATCGAACTCGCGCGCAATGCGCAGCGAGCGGGTGCACACGGTTTGCTCGTGGTGACGCCGTACTACTCCCGGCCCTCCCAGGAGGGGCTGATCGCGCATTTCACCGCCGTCGCGGACGCCACCGACCTGCCCGTCACCTTGTACGACATTCCTGGGCGTTCTGTGGTGCCGATCGCCAGCGACACCATCCGCAAGCTCGCCGAGCACCCGCGCATCGTCGCGGTCAAGGACGCCAAGGGCGATCTGAACATGGGCGCCGAACTGATCGCGAGCACCGGCCTGACGTTCTACTCCGGCGACGACGCGCTCAACCTGCCCTGGCTGTCGGTCGGCGCGGCCGGATTCATCAGCGTCATCGGACATCTCGTGCCCGAACGACTGCGCGCGCTGCTGGAGGCGTACACGGCGGGGGAGGTGGTGCGCGCCCGCGAGATCAACACCACGCTGCTGCCGCTGCACGCCGCGATGGCCCGGCTCGGCGGCGTCGCGATGAGCAAGGGTGGCCTGCGGCTGCTGGGCGTCGAGGTCGGCGAGCCGCGGCTGCCGCAACTGATGCCGACCGGTGAGCAACTGGAAGTGCTCGCCGCAGACCTGCGAGCGGTCGGAGTGCTGTCGTGAGCGAACCGCTATCCCGCCGCCGCCGCAGCGCGTCCCGCCCCGCGGGAGCGCCGGCTCCCACCACTCCGGCGGAGCAGGTGACGCCGTCCCCCGCGTCAGCGGAGACCGTCGCACGGCCAGAACCGGCTCTGGACGAGAGAACTGCTGAAGCTTCTCCCGCGGTCACGACCGAGGATCCCGCGCCCGTGCGGGCGCGCCGGGAAGGAAAGGGCCAGAACGCGGCGTCCCGGCGAGGGGGCCGGGGACGCGGGCAGTCCGGCGCCCGGCGGGTCGAAGAGCCTCCGGCACAGGCGGCCCCGGTCGCCGCGCACGATCGGCTCGGCGCTCCGCCGCCACTGCCCCAGAACGGCCTGCGCGTATTCGCGCTCGGCGGTATCGGCGAAATCGGCCGGAACATGACGGTTTTCGAGTACGGCGGCAAGCTGCTGATCGTCGACTGCGGCGTGCTGTTCCCGGAGGACCAGCAGCCCGGCGTCGACCTGATCCTGCCGGACTTCCGCCCCATCGAGGACCGGATCGACGACGTGGTGGCCGTCGTGCTCACCCACGGCCACGAGGACCACATCGGCGCGGTGCCGTTCCTGCTGCGGTTGCGGCCCGATATCCCGGTCGTCGGATCGAGGTTCACCCTCGCGCTGGTCGCCGCGAAGTGCCGGGAACACCGCCTGCACCCGAAACTCGTCGAAGTGACCGAGGGACAGCACACCACCCACGGCCCGTTCGGTTGCGAGTACTTCGCGGTCAACCATTCCATTCCCGACGCGCTCGCCGTCGCCATCCGCACGCCGGCGGGCGTCGCTCTGCACACCGGTGACATCAAGCTCGACCAGCTCCCACTGGACGGGCGGCTCACCGACCTGGCCGGATTCTCCCGGCTCGGGGACGAGGGCGTCGATCTGTTCCTGGTGGACTCCACCAACGCCGAGGTCCCCGGCTTCGTCACGCCGGAACGTGAGATCGGCGGCGTGCTGGACACGGTCATCGGCAAGGCGAACGGCCGGGTCATCGTGGCGTCCTTCGCCAGTCATGTGCACCGCATCCAGCAGGTCGTCGATGTCGCCCAGAAGTACGGCCGCCGTGTGTGTTTCGTCGGACGCTCGATGGTCCGCAATATGCAGATCGCCCAAGACCTGGGCTATCTCACCGTGCCGGAAGGCGTCGTCGTCGACCTCGACGTCGCCGCCACGCTGCCCAGCCACCGCCTGGTCCTGATCTCCACGGGTTCGCAGGGTGAGCCGCTGTCGGCGCTGTCGCGGATGGCGCGCGGCGACCACCGGCAGATCAACATCCGCCCCGACGACCTCGTCGTGCTGGCCTCCTCGCTGATCCCCGGCAACGAGAACTCGGTGTTCGCGGTGGTCAACGGCCTGGCCCGGCTCGGGGCCACGGTGATCACCCAGCAGAACGCCAAGGTGCACGTCTCCGGGCACGCCTCGGCGGGAGAATTGCTCTACCTGTACAACGCGGTGCGGCCGACCAATGCGATGCCGGTGCACGGCGAATGGCGCCATCTGCGCGCGAACGCGGCGCTGGCGGTGGCGACCGGCGTGCCGGAGGAGCGAGTGGTGCTCGCCGAGGACGGCGTGGTGGTCGACTTGGTCGACGGCATCGCTTCGATCGTCGGGCGGGTGCCGGTGGGCCACGTGTACGTCGACGGGCTGTCGGTCGGCGATGTCGGGGAGTCGACGCTGTCGGACCGGCTGGTGCTCGGCGAGGGCGGTTTCATCGCGATCACCGTCGCCATCGACGAGACCACCGGCAAGGCTGTGAGCACCCCGGAACTGAGCGGGCGCGGCTTCTCCGACGATCCCACCGCACTGCTCGACGCGGCGGAACTGGTGGAAGCCGAACTGTTGCGCCTGGCGGGCGAAGGCGTCACCGACACCCACCGGATCGCGCAGGGTGTGCGCCGCGTGGTGGGTCGATGGGTGGCCGACACCTATCGGCGTCGTCCGATGATCGTGCCGACCGTCATCGGCGTCTGACCATCCAGCCGACGAAAAGCGCCGGGCAGCTCAGCTGCCCGGCGCTTTCCACGCGGTAGCGGGTTACTCCTGGCAGGCCGCGGACTCGATCTTCGCGCTCTTGACGATGTTGCAGGCGAAGGTGTGGTCGACCTTCCACTGGCCGCCCTCGGACACGAACTGGATGAACGCGTCGTCCACCGGGGTGCCGTCGATGGTGACCTTGGCGTCGGCCTTGAGTTTGCCGTCCTTCGGGTCGCCCACGTTGGTGACCTCGACGGTGACCTTCTGCTTCTTCGCGGCGTCGACGAGGTTGGCGACCAGGTAGGGATCCTGCTCGGCGGCCTGGATCCAGCTGATCTTCTCCGTGTTCGGCACGTTCGGATCGAACGCCTTCTGCAGCCGCTCGTTCAGCTGCTGTACGGAGGGCTTGGCCAGGGCGGGCGAGGACGGTGTGGTCGGCGCCGAGCCGGCCTCCTTGTCGCCCTTGTCCGAGCCGCCCTCCAGCTCACCCGCCGCGTGGCTGGGATTGGCGCTGGTGCTCGGAGACGAGGAGTCGTCGTTGGAGGCGCAGGCGCTCAGCGAGCAGGCCAGTGCGGTGAGGACGACGGCCACGGTGGTCCGGAAAGTGCGGTGCTTCACGTTGTTTCCTTCGACTCGAAGTCCGGGCATCAGCCGTGGTTGGACGTGCAGTTCCAGTGCACGATGTAGGCATCGGAATCGTTGTGCGCCAGCGCCTGGCCCTGCGCGCTGCGCCGCGACGAGGCATACCCCCAGCTCCAGGTGCCCGTGCCGCTGGAGTACGCCACGGCGCCGCAGCCGTTGCGGAACCAGACGACCGACTGGCAATCCGCTGCGCCGCAGGAGCTGATGGCGCGCTGCTGTGCGGCAGACGAGTTCGGGTAGTCGTAGGAATACCCGATCAAACCGGTGGAGGTGGACAGCGCGATCGCGCCGTAGTTGTTGGTGTAGGCGTTCGCGGCGGGCGCGCTGACAGCCAGCGCGGTGCCTGCCGCCGCGAGCGCGGCCACACCGGTAGCAAACTTCTTCACGAGGATTTGCCCCTTCTTGTCATATGGCCCACGACCCGATGGACCGAGTGACAAGGTACAGAGCCGACCTTCATTACGCTAGCCGGAGATTTCCCGGCAGGGGGAGACGCGAACACCGTGATAGGAACGCGCGTTGTCGGTGTAGAGCCCAGTGTGGCCCACGGCCGCGCCTCCCGCAACCGGGGCGCAGGGGTTGCTGCCGCCCATATCAGCGGTGAATCTCGGTGACGCGCAACGCATTGCGTGTGGCTCGGCGAGCAGCCGTATCACGGCACGTCCTCGGCTGTCGTGGCCGGCCTCGTGTCGCCGGAGAACGCCTCTACGTGGACCCGGCGTAGTGCTGCGATTGTGGTGACCGCAGGGCGTCGTGCCGCACGGCGTCGACGCCTGGCGGTCGGTATGTTCGGGGGGTGACTATGGCACAGCGGGAACGCCGCGAGCTCGTGGATGCGATGGAGGCGGCGGGTCCGGACGCGCGCACGCTCTGCGGTGCGTGGACGGTGCGGGACTTGGCCGCTCACTTGGTGGTTCGCGAACGGCGGCCCGATGCCGCGCCGGGCATCCTGCTGAAGCCGTTCGCGGGGTATCTCGAGCGGGTGCAAGCGAAGGCGGCGCGCAAGCCCTTCCCCGAACTGCTGGAACAGGTGCGGACCGGTCCGCCGTGGTGGTCGCCGCTGCGTCCGGTGGACGCGGTGGTCAATCTGTCGGAGATGTTCGTCCATCACGAGGACGTGCGCCGCGCCGAGCCCGGTTGGCAGCCACGCGAACTGACCGCCGCCGACGAGGACCAGCTGTGGTCGGTCCTGCGCAAGATGGCCGGGATGGCCTACCGCAAGGCGCCGGTCACCGTCGAACTCGCGACGCCGGACGGCAGGCGCACGGTGGTGCGGTCCGCGTCCGAGGAGGTCGTCACGCTGACCGGAAAGCCATCGGAACTGGTGCTGCACGCCTTCGGCCGGGACGAAGTCCGGCTGGAGACCGCCGGATCCCCGGAGGCCGTCCGAGCGGTACTCGAAGCGGACCGTTCGGTCTGATAATCGCCCGTCGTCCCCGGTCGCAGCGGCCGACGGGCGACCAAAAGCCGCTAGAGGCGCGACGGTGCCAGTGTTGCGGATGGTCCGGATGGGGCGATTGCGGCTAGCCTGGGGCCATGGCAGGTAAGTCCCGCAGCACCACGACGACTCGGGCGCGGGCGGGATCGGCGCGGGGGAGGACCACCACGGCGCGGTCTCGCGCGGCTACGCCCCGCACGGCGGCGCCCAGAACGACCGCCACCCCCCGCAGGCGCGGCGCCCCGGCCCGGCGTCCGGCGCGCCGTCCGTCGAACACGGCTCCGCTCGCGGTCGTCACACGCGGTATCGGTAGCGGCTGGACCATGCTGGCCCGCGGACTCGGCGCGACCACTCGGACGTTGAGCCGGGCAGGCGAGATCGAGCACGGGCATCGGCGCGACGGCATCGCGCTGGCGCTGATCGCGCTGAGCGCCGTGATCGCGGCGGCGGTCTGGTTGTCGGCAGGCGGGCCGGTCGGCCACTGGGTGGAGGACGTGATCCGCGCGATCTCCGGATCGGCGTCCGCGGCACTGCCGTTCGTCGCCTCCGGGATCGCCGTCGTCCTGATGCGGACCGAACCGCGCCCCGAGATCCGGCCGCGGCTGGTGCTCGGCGGCCTGCTGATCGGCTTGCCGATCCTCGGACTGTGGCACGTCGCCGCGGGCACCCCCACCGACGCGCACGGACGGTCCCGTGCGGCCGGTTTCGTCGGCTTCGTGACCGGCGGGCCGCTGACCAACGGCCTCACCGCCTGGCTCTCGGTCCCGATCCTGCTGTTGGCCATCGTCTTCGGCGCGCTGCTGGTGACCGGGACGACGGTGCGCGAGGTGCCTGCCAAGCTGCGGCGCTACCTCGGCGCCGAGACCGGTGGCGACGACTACGGCGAATTCGACGGCGATTACCGGGACTACGATCCGGCCGACTACGACGCCGACGGCTTCCCGGTGCACCGCGCCACCGCCAAGCGGCGCGGCCGCACGCCCGCCGAGAACTACCCGCCCGACGAATTCGGCGACCCCGACGCGGTCACCGAAGCGCTCGGTGAACCGCCGCTGCGCGACGCCAAGCAGATCGCGGTCGAAGAACCCGCGCCGAAACCGAAGCCGAAGAAGCAGCGTCCCGCCGCGGTGGTGGAGGATCAGACGCCACCGCCGCCGCAGCAGCTGGAGTTCGTCAACGATCGCGAGGTCGAAGGCGATTACACCCTGCCGCCGTTGTCGCTGCTGACCGACGGGGATCCGCCCAAGAAACGCAGCGCCGCCAACGAATCGATGATCGAGGCGATCACCGAGGTACTGGTGCAGTTCAAGATCGACGCCGCGGTGACCGGCTTCGTGCGCGGCCCGACGGTCACGCGCTACGAGGTCGAACTCGGGCCCGGCGTGAAGGTCGAGAAGATCACCGCGCTGGCCCGCAACATCGCCTACGCCGTCGCGACGGAGAACGTCCGGCTGCTCGCGCCGATCCCCGGCAAGTCCGCCGTCGGCATCGAGGTGCCCAACGCCGACCGAGAGCTGGTCCGGCTGGCCGACGTGCTCAAGGCGCCCAGTACCCGCACCGACCACCATCCGCTGGTGATCGGCCTCGGCAAGAACATCGAGGGCGAGTTCGTCTCGGCGAATCTGGCCAAGATGCCGCACCTGCTCGTCGCGGGGTCCACCGGTTCGGGTAAGTCCAGCTTCGTGAACTCGATGCTGGTGTCCTTGCTGCAACGAGCGACGCCGGACGAGGTTCGGATGATCCTCATCGACCCGAAGATGGTGGAACTCACCCCTTACGAAGGCATTCCGCACCTGATCACGCCCATCATCACCCAGCCGAAGAAGGCCGCGGCCGCGCTGGCCTGGCTGGTCGAGGAGATGGAGCAGCGTTACCAGGACATGCAGGCCAACAAGGTGCGCCACATCGACGACTTCAACAAGAAGGTGAAGTCGGGCGCGATCACGGCGCCGCTGGGCAGCGAACGGGTGTACCGGCCCTACCCGTACATCCTGGCCATCGTCGACGAGCTGGCCGATCTGATGATGACCGCTCCGCGCGACGTCGAAGACGCCATCGTCCGCATCACCCAGAAGGCCCGTGCGGCCGGGATCCATCTCGTGCTGGCCACGCAGCGGCCGTCGGTGGATGTGGTGACCGGTCTGATCAAGACCAACGTGCCCTCCCGCCTGGCCTTCGCGACCTCGTCGCTGACCGACTCCCGCGTCATCCTCGACCAGCCCGGCGCGGAGAAGCTGATCGGCATGGGCGACGGCTTGTTCCTGCCGATGGGGGCGGGCAAGCCGACCCGGTTACAGGGCGCGTTCATCAGCGACGAGGAGATCCACGCCGTCGTCGACTTCACCAAGAACCAGGCCGAGCCGGAATACCAAGAGGGCGTGACCGCGGCGAAGCCGGGCGAGAAGAAGGACGTCGATCCCGACATCGGCGACGATCTGGACGTCTTCCTGCAGGCGGTGGAACTCGTGGTCACCTCGCAGTTCGGCTCCACGTCCATGCTGCAGCGCAAGCTGCGCGTCGGCTTCGCCAAGGCGGGACGACTGATGGACCTCATGGAGACCCGCGGCGTGGTGGGCCCGAGCGAGGGCTCCAAGGCGCGCGATGTGCTGGTGAAACCAGATGAGCTGGAAGGACTGCTGTGGTCCATCCGTGGTGGCGGTGAGGACGGCGGCTCGGACCCGAAGGAGTGATCCGGCTGGTTCCCTCGGCGAGATTCGAACTCGCATCTCCCGGAATCTAGGTCCGGCGCCTCTACCGATTGGGCTACGAGGGATCGGTCGGGTTTCGACCGCACGAAAAAGGGGTCACTCCCGGCGGTTCGCCGCGGAGTGACCCCTTTATAGGTCTGTGAAAGACACGATCTAGGGGCGGCTCCGCGCGCTCATCCACCACGAGATGAACGAGAGCGATAGCACGGCGTGGGTGCGCGGATGCCGGGCATCGCTCGGCAACTCTTGCCGTAGCGTTCCGGTCATCGTCTCGCCTTCCTGTGATCTGATCTTCGTCGACTCAGAAGGTAGCACCGGATACGGTGCCGGGAGCCGTTTTTCCTCGCCGACGACCCTACCCGGTCGGGTTCTTCCGTGCCGAAGGGTATAGCTCGACGGAAGCCGATTCGAGTACCGGGTCGGTCGCCACTCGCCGTCCCGTCCCGCCCGTCGGGAGGCCGGGCGGCGCGTTGGCGCGGTCGAGCGTGGCGGTGATCGTCGCCACGAACGACGACTGTGGCACGAACGGCGGGGTGAACGCATGTGGAATTATGGTCGGCAATCACCCCGCTATCGAATGACAACGGACAAATCGGGCATTATGGACATCATGATCTTCGCTCTCGATCGGCACACCGCATGCACGTAACCGCACTCGAATGGGTGATCACCGTCGTGGTTATCCTCGGATTGTTCGTCTTCGACTTCTTCGCCCACGTCCGCACCCCGCACGAACCGACGTTCCGGGAATCCGGTTTCTGGTCCGCGGTCTACATCGGGCTCGCGCTGCTGTTCGGCGGCGTGGTCGCCTGGCAGTGGGGTTCGACCTACGCCGGGGAGTACTACGCGGGCTTCGTCACCGAGAAGGCGCTCTCGGTGGACAACCTGTTCGTGTTCCTGATCATCATGTCCACCTTCGCGGTGCCACGGATCTACCAGCAGAAGGTGCTGCTGATCGGCATCGTGCTCGCCCTGGTCATGCGCGGTGCGTTCATCGCCGTCGGCGCGGCGGCGATCAGCGCGTTCAGCTGGGTGTTCTATCTGTTCGGTCTCTTCCTCGTCTACACCGCCGTCAAGTTGCTGCGCGAGAGCGGCCACGAGGTCGAGGTCGAGGAGAAACGAGACAGCCGGATCGTCGCGTTGGCCAAACGGGTGCTGCCGACCACCGACGAATACGACGGCGACAAGCTGGTGACCAGGGTCGATGGGCGCCGGGCGGTCACGCCGCTGTTGCTGGCGCTGCTGGCCATCGGATTCGCCGACCTGCTCTTCGCCCTGGACTCGATCCCGGCCATCTACGGCCTGACCGAGCAGCCGTACCTCGTGTTCACCGCCAACGCGTTCGCGCTCATGGGTTTGCGACAGCTGTACTTCCTGATCGGCGGACTGCTCGACCGGCTGGTGTACCTGTCCTACGGGCTCGCCGCGATCCTCGCGTTCATCGGCGTGAAGCTGGTGCTGCACGCCCTGCACGAGAACACGCTGCCCTTCGTCAACGGCGGCGAGCACGTCGCGGTCCCGGAGATCTCCACGCCCGTTTCGCTGGGCGTGATCCTCGGCATCCTGGTCGTCGCGACGGTCGCCAGCCTGCTCCGCACGCGCGTGCGAGCGGACCGGTAGCCGGTCAGGACGCGAAGGCGCCGAAGACCGGCGCCCACTCCACGGCGCGCACGTCGTCGATCAGGTTCTCCCGTGCGAACGGGTCCTGGGCGAGCAGGTCCTTCAATTGCCCCGCGTCCTGCGAGCGGAAGATCAGCAGCGCTCCGGACCCGTCCGGGTACGGGCCGCTGCTGAGCAGGGCGCCGGACTCGAGCAGGCCGGCCAGCCAGCCGCGGTGCTCGGGGCGGTGGACGTCGCGGTCCGCGGCGGTGGCCTGGGAGTAGACGTAGTGGACGGCGAAGATCGGCACGGGTATCGCTTCCTGTGGAACGGACTCAGAGCGTCAGCAGCATTCGAGTGTTGCCGAGGGTGTTGGGCTTCACATAGCTCAGATCGAGGAACTCGGCCACACCGGTGTCGTAGGACCGGCACATCTCGGCATACACCTCGGCGGTGACCGGCGTGCCGTCGATCTCGACGAAGCCGTGTCTGCCGAAGAACTCCACTTCGAAGGTCAGCACGAACACCCGTTCCAGCTCGAGTTCGCGGGCGACCGCGATCAACCGCTGCACGATGAGTTTGCCCACACCGGAGCCCTTGACGTCGGGGTGCACCGCGACCGTGCGCACTTCCCCGAGGTCGGCCCACAGCACGTGCAGCGCGCCGCAGCCGACGACCCGGCCGTCCACCTCCGCGACCCAGAACTCCTGCACCGCTTCGTAGAGGGTGACCAGGTTCTTCTCCAGCAGGATCCGGCCGGCGTAGGCGTCGACGAGGCGCTTGATCTCGGGCACATCGGAGGTTCGCGCGCGTCGGACAACCGGGAGGGAACTCCGCGCGGCCGAAGCCGCGCCCGGATGCGCGTCGCTGGTCGAACCACCTAGTGGTCCCCGAGAGGTCATGGGGTGCACAGTAGTCGGCTCGGCTACCGATAGTCTGAACGTGTGCCGCAGATCCACTCGTTCAGCTCACCGCATCGCGCCGATCGGCGCGACGCGGTGCCGAGGCGGCCGTGACCGAGCCGATCGCCGGTGAGGCGAAGGCGTGAGCGGTCAGGCCCGGAGGCGGCAGCGGAGCGTGACCACGCAGGGCCCCGCTCATGCCGGAAGGGGCAGAGCATGAGCGTGCAACCCGACGAGGCGGACCGCCCCTGGGTCGCGCCCGCACCGGCCCGGCCCGGCTTCGCGCCCGCGCAGGCCGAGGCAGGGCCGCCGCTGCTGAACATCGCGAATGTGCTGACCATGCTGCGCATCGCGATCGTGCCGTTGTTCGTCGCGGCGTTGTTCGTCGGAGGTGGCCACGAGACCGGCTGGCGGATCGCCGCCGCGGCGCTGTTCGGCCTCGCCGCGATCACCGACCGGTTCGATGGGCAACTGGCTCGCAAATACGGCCTGGTGACCGACTTCGGCAAGCTGGCCGATCCCATCGCGGACAAAGCGCTGATCGGGTCCGCGGTGATCGGGCTGTCCCTGCTCGGTGATCTCGCCTGGTGGATCACCCTGGTGATCTGCGGGCGCGAGATCGGCGTCACACTGCTGCGCCTGCTCGTCGTGCGACGCGGGGTCATCCCCGCCGGGCGTGGCGGCAAGCTCAAGACCCTGGTCCAGTCGCTGGCCATCGCCATGTTGCTGCTGCCGCTGTCGGGCTGGGTCGCGGGTGTCGGCATGTTGCTGATGTACCTGGCGGTCGCGCTGACCGTGGCGACCGGACTGGACTACGTCGGTCAGGCGGCCCGGGTGTGGTTCGCGGGTGGCCCGGGGCGGACACGCGGCGTATGAGCGATCCGCTGGTGGAAGGCGTGCAGGCCATCGATCTGGTCCGTGCGCTGGTGACCGTGCGGCAAACCGTGGCCACCGCCGAATCCCTGACCGCGGGCTTGCTCGCCGCGACCATCGCCGGGGTCCCTGGCGCCAGCGCTGTGCTGCGCGGCGGCCTGGTGGTGTACGCCACCGATCTCAAACACAGCCTCGCCGGCGTGGACGCGGAGGTGCTCGCGACCGAGGGGCCGGTGGCGGCGAGCACCGCCGAGCAGCTGGCCGTGGGCGCGCGCACCCGATGCGGCGCGGACTGGGGCGTGGGTCTGACCGGCGTGGCGGGCCCCGATTCGCAGGACGGGCACCCGGTCGGCACGGTCTTCCTCGGATTGGCCGGTCCCGGGCATACCGAGGTGATGCGGTTGAAACTCCCCGGCGACCGGTGGACGATCAGAATCGGTGCGACGCGCACGGCGGTGTCGGAATTGCTGCGGTGTGTGCGGGAGGCGGGCACGGGCCCGGCCGACCGCGTCGGGTGGAGCGGCTGAGGTGCCCCGGGCGGGAACCAACCGCCCCGGCTCGGACGTTGTGCCAGAAAGAACGGCATGCGTGGGGTCGAGAATCGCCTCGGCCCGGCGACCGGGAGTGAAGGAGAACGAGATGACGCTGCTGCGAGAGGCGATCGGGGACAGTCTGCGGCGTGCGCGTCTCGCCCAGAACCGGACCTTGCGCGAGGTGTCGACCTCGGCGCGGGTGAGCCTGGGCTATCTCTCCGAAGTCGAGCGCGGTCGCAAGGAGGCTTCCAGTGAATTGCTGGCCGCCATCTGCGAAGCGCTGGACGTGCCGCTGTCCCGGGTGCTGTGGGATGTGAGCACGATCATGGCCGGTGCCGACGGGCCGACCGCCGATGCGGCCGCGAGCGACGCCGCGGCCGCGACCGCGGCGTCGGAGCAGACGGCCGCCGAGCCCGCGGCGCAGGACGAACCCGCGGCGGCGACCATGTCGGTGGCCGACGCGGCCGCGCGGCCGCTGCCGCTGGCGGAGGACACCCGGATCGTCATCCCCGCCCCGCGCTCGGACATGTTGGTCCTGGTGAAGGGCGTGTGACGCGCAACGAGACGCGGCCACGGCGGCAACGCTGCGGGCCGGTGCGGAAAGCGGATAGATTCTCCTCTAGGCGTCGGTTGAGCCGGGTTCGCCCGGCTCGGTGCCACATGGTGGAGGATAGGCACATATCGAGTGCGTGACGGTCGCGCACTGGAGTCGCGCCCGAGCGCGGCATGTCAGATGGAGGCGGGATCAATCGATGGCTAATCCGTTCGTCAAGGCCTGGAAATACCTGATGGCCCTCTTCGATGCGAAGATCGAGGAGCACGCGGATCCGAAGGTCCAGATTCAGCAGGCTATCGAGGAAGCCCAGCGGCAGCACCAGGCCCTTTCACAGCAGGCCGCGTCGGTCATCGGCAACCAGCGCCAGCTGGAGATGAAGCTGAACCGGCAGCTGGACGAAGTCGAGAAGCTCAATGCCAACGCGCGCCAAGCTGTCCTGCTGGCCGACCAGGCCACCGCCGCGGGGGACACCGAGAAGGCGATCCAGTACACCAATGCCGCCGAGGCGTTCGCGGCGCAACTGGTCACCGCCGAGCAGTCCGTCGAGGACCTGAAGGTCCTGCACGACCAGTCGCTGCAGGCGGCCGCCCAGGCGAAGAAGGCCGTGGAGCAGAACGCGATGCTGTTGCAGCAGAAGGTCGCCGAGCGCACCAAGCTGCTCAGCCAGCTGGAGCAGGCCAAGATGCAGGAGCAGGTCTCCGCCTCCCTGCAGCAGATGGATTCGACGCTGTCCGCGCCGGGCAGCACGCCGAGCCTGGACGCGGTGCGCGAGAAGATCGAACGCCGCTACGCGAACGCGCTGGGAGCCGCGGAACTCGCGCAGAACTCGGTGCAGGGTCGCATGCTCGAGGTGCAGCAGGCCAGCATCCAGATGGCCGGGCACAGCAAGCTGGAGCAGATTCGCGCGTCCATGCGCGGGGACCAGCTGCCCGCCGGCGGCGCCCAGTCCGCCATCAATCCGGCGCAGGCGCAGCCGCAGATGAACAAGGGGCAGGCCGCGCAGCAGTAGCCGAGGACGGGCGTTCGGCGACACGTGATGCTCCTATTTGTGTCAAGTCATGCTGCGGCGAGCCATGCGCGATAGCGTTGGGCGAGTTCGTAGTCGGGGTAGGTGCCTAGTTCGGTGCGGCAGATTTTGGTGACGTAGGTGCCCATTGC
>NZ_VUOS01000057.1 GCF_009829325.1 Nocardia sp. CY41 | reverse complement strand
GCCCGAGGTCACTTCCCCAGCGAACAAGCCGCGTTGAAATGCCTGTATCTGGTGACCCGATCCCTCGACCCCACCGGACGCGGCAAGGCACGATGGGCGATGAGGTGGAAACCCGCCCTCAACGCCTTCGCGATCACCTTCGAAGGCCGGATCACCCCGACCGGAAACTAACCAACACCGGGATCGGATCCGCCGCTAATCGGACACTCCCCAGTGGTGCCCGTTCCCTGCACGACGGAGCCCGTCGTGTGGTTCAGCGTGGGCTGGTGACGGTGAAGATGTCCGCGATCGGTCGTCGGGGGGTTGGTGGAATGGTGTCCGCGTCGTCGGGCGCGGTTCCGATCCGAATCAGCACTTGGGGGTCGGCCGGGCGGGGGACCAGACCGGCGAGCAGTTTGCGGGTTGTGGGCAGTTCGGTGATGTGGGTCAGTGCGCAGGTCGCCAGCCCTGCGGCGGTGCACTCGAGGAGTACGGCCGACAATGCCTCACCGGTGTGCAGCCACTGCGTCACCGAGTTCCCCTGAGTGCCGAGTACCACCAGTCGTGCGCGATCCTCCAGTCGTGCGCGGCGCATCGAATGCCGGGCCGGGGGGAATGCGCGTCCGACTCCGACCCTGGCGTTCTCGGCATCGGACACCAGCGCAGAGGCCGGTACGCCCTCGGGATTATCCGAATGACCTGTCCACCACTCCAATTCGGTCTGATATAGCAAGTCGTGGCGGCGCAGAGCCCCGGCCTGCTCGGATGCGGCGGCCAGCCGAGGACGGACGCTGTCGTCCAGGACGCTGAGTTCCACCTCGTGCGGGGAGGTGAGCATCCGCAGGCGGGGGAGGAGGTCGGCGAGGCCGTCGGGTTCGCTCATCGGCAGCCGGTCGGTGCGGCGCCGGTCGATGGCGAGCGCCCGGGTGTGGATGGCCTCGGGCGGGTCGATCCAGGGCCGGAATTCGATTACCGCGAGATGGTCGGGTTGCTGCCGGTCGGGCACACGCACCGTGTCGGTGTGCCAGCCCTGGTCCGCGAAGGAGGTGCGCGCGTGATGCAGCACGGCTCCGCAGCTGATCACCAGTTGGCGGCCGTGCGGGTCGGTGGAGGGCAGCAGCCGGTCGGCGTCGGTGTACAGGTGCAGGCGGGCGCCGTCGAACACCCAGCGCCACGGCTGGGTGTTGTGCACCGAAGGCGCACGGGCGGCGAGCCGCAGCGCAGCCAGAATGGTAGGACGATCGGGAACCGATACGGCCGGGGCGTCGTTGGCGCTCATACTTCGAGTGTTCTCGGTGCGCCCTGCCGCGGATACGGGACTTGCGCCCGCTGCTGGAGGCCCTTGGTCACCTCGAATGACCGGTGTTCGGGTCCGTGCCGCTCCGCTCGCCGCTTTATGCCCAGCAGCATTTTCCGCTCCATCAGTAGGCTGCCCGGCTCCATCACGCGCGCGTACAGCAAGCGAGTGAGCCGCGATGCACCGGTCAGAGCGATGCGGTTGCGGCTGACCAGCCGGGTCGTGCCACCCATCGGGTAGAGACCGAACGCCCATACCCAGCGGCCGTCCTCTGAAGCGAAAACCAGGGCACGTTCGGTATCCAGAACCGCAACGCGCATGCGGGGCCCCGACGCGCCGAGAGCGAAAGAGTCACCTACGGCTAGGTTTTGGAGCTGTGGAAGGATCTGCTGCGCGCTGTGCATATCAAGTCCGAGGATGTTCTCGATCCAGTCGTAGGAGTACGCGCCGCCTCTGCCAGGGCCGATCTGCACCAGCCAAGGCCAGATCGCGTCCGGCACCCGTACAGATCGTGATCGCCCGAGTCGTGACTATGTCTGCATCGACCAGCAAATCGTCACCGGGCATCACACGCGCGATCTCTTCCCCCGCGGCTCCCCAAGTCGAGCACCTGGTGTGCGACCGGCCTGTGCTCGCTCCGCCGAGCGCTGACCTGAGGGCGGCAAGTGCCCTGTTCATGACATGCCATTTCGCTCGTAGACCAGGCGAGTACCCAGAGCGTGACGCCCCACCACAACATTCGAAGCGCGAGGGCCAGGTAGACGATGAGGGCGAAATACACCAGCCCGGAACCGTAGTCGCGCGCCCAACCGGACACCACGCTCAGCCGCACGAGTGCTCCGATCAGCATTACCGAGGCGATCACCCATCGCCGGAACCGCGAGCGGTAGAAGCTCTGCGGACTGTTGCTGACTGGGTCGGCCTCGGAAGGCCGGATAAATCGACAATGTTCACTGCCTGTTCGAGCGGTTGGATCGGGAGTCACGGGATCGCTCCCGCGCGGACGGGTCGAATGATTTGTGCGCGGGGCGGATCACAGCGTCCGGCCGGATTCGGGCATGTCGAGGATCTCGCTGAGCGGGCGGCGTGGCGTCGCCGGACCGTTGCGCTGTGCTTCGGGCGCGATACCGACGCGGATCAAGACTTGCGGCAGACCGGAGTGCCCGATCAGCTCGCGGACCACGGCGCGACTGCGCGGCACTTCGGTCAGATGGGTCAACGGGCAGGTCGCGAATCCGGCGAGTGTGCATTCCAGCAACACCGTGGACAGCACCTCACCACAGCGCAGCAGCTCCGCGGGTGTATCGCGGTCGGTGGAGAGGACCAGGATTTTCGAATGGTCCTCGGTGACCTCGCCGCGCCGACCGCCGGTGGTGGAGGGGAACTTGCGGCTCACGCCTACCCGCTGGCGCTCCTCTTGGGCGACCAGCGCTTCGCTCGGCACACCCGCGTCGGCGATCGCATGTCCGGTCCACCACTGCAATTCGGCGTGGTATCCGGCGTCGTAGCGGCGCAACGCGGCACTCATCTCCGAGGCACGGGCCAAGGTCGGGCGGCTGTCGTCGCCGAGTACGTCGAGTGTGGCATCGGAGGGGTCGAAGGTCGACCGTAAGACCTCTTCGAAGTCGGGCCATCCGGTCGGCTCCTGGAACGGCAGCCGGTCGGTGTGCCGCCGCAGGATGGCGTCGGCACGATCGCGGTCACCGTCGGTAATGATTCGAGCTGGTTCGAAAGTGATGTTGACCAGGTGCTCGCGACGGTTGGGGTCGGGGAAGCGGGCGAGGTGGACGCGCCAGCCCGCGACGGCCATCGCGGTGCGCAGATGGTCCAGAGCGATACCGCAGCTGATCAGCAGTTGCCTGCCGGAGGTGTCCGTCGCGGGGAGCATGCGTTCGGGCACGGCGAACAGCCGCAGGGTGTGGCCGTCGAATGTCCAGTGCCAGGGCTGGCTGTTGTGCAGTGACGGAGCCCGGCCGGCGAGCAGGACGGCCTTCTCGATGGTTTCTCCGGTCGGTAGCTGGTTCATACCGTCACGGTAGGGATCGCGGGCAGATGTCCGAAGGAGTCGTAGGTCCCGAATCGCACCGCAGGTGGTCCTTCTCCTCGGCCGGGCGGTGGCAGAGGGACCGCGATCCCTGGACGGCAGGCATCGGTCCGTTCAGGCTGTATGTGTGGAAAAAGGTGGAACGACGCTACCGCCGATCGACGCGCGCCGGCACGACGCGGTGATCTTCGATATGGACGGTGTAGTGACCGATAGCGCGTCGATGCACGCCGCGGCCTGGACCGAACTGTTCGATGCCTTCTTGAACCACCGTCCGGCCGGCGCCGGACAAGACCGCTCACCGTTCACGCAGGGCGATTAACTGCGTTTCGTCGACGGCAAACCCGCTATCAGGGTGTCGCGGACTTTCTCGCCGCACGCGGGATCGACTTGCCGTGGGGAAACTCTTCCGACCCGGACACAGCCGAAACGGTCTGCGGGTTGGGCAACATAAAGATGTTCTGTTCCTCGAGATGGTGGCGCACGCGGGTGTGCGAGTGTTCGATTCGACCGTCACACTGATCCGGCGGCTCAGCGCGGTGGGCATCCGCACGGCAGTGTTCTCCGCCAGCCGTCACTGCGCGGACGTGCTCGCGGCCGCGGGCGTCACCGACTTGTTCACCGTGCGGGTGGACGGCCTCGATGCCGAGAAGCTTGGCCTGCCGGGGAAGCCGGATCCATCGATGCTGCTCGAGGCGACTCGGCGGCTGGGCGCCGAACCGGATCGGACGGTGGTCGTCGAGGATGCCGAGGCGGGGGTGGCGGCCGGGCGCAGCGGCGGTTTCGCCCTGGTCATCGGCGTCGACCGGCACGCGAGCGCCGGCCGGTTACTCGCGCACGGCGCCGACTTCGTGATCTCCGACCTGGTGGAGGTGGAACTGCGCGGCGGCTTCCGGCGGATGTCGGAGCTTCCCGATGCCATGGACCGCTGGTCGCGCATCGTGGATCTGCTCGGGGCCGAAAAGCCCGCCGTCCTGCTGGATTTCGATGGCACAGTGGCCGATATCGTCGCCGATCCCGCCACCGCCCAACCGATCGACGGTGTGGCGGAAGTGCTGACGGAACTCTCCGGCCGGTGCCCGGTCGCGGTCATCAGCGGCCGCGACCTGACCGATCTTCGGGAACGCCTCGGGGTCGACGGTATCTGGTACGCGGGCAGTCACGGCTTCGAACTGATGGACCGCATCTGAATCCACTGTCGGGACGGTCGAATCCGGATCCCAGCCGCCGCGCGCACCACATCGGGATCGCGATCGCCTACAACGTCTGGCAGTACTACCAGGCCACCGGCGACCTCGAGTTCCTCGTCGAATCCGGCGCGGAACTGCTGGTGGAGATCGCTCGCTTCTGGGCGAGCCTGGCGACCTACGACACCGAGCGCGAGCGCTACTCGATTCGTGGCGTGATCGGCCCCGACGAGTTCCATTCCGGCTATCCGGGCGCGCCCGAGGCGGGCATCGACAACAACGCCTACACCAATGTCATGGCGGCTTGATCCTGCGGGCGATTGACGCGCTCGCTCTGCTCGCTCCGCGAGAACGGTCGGAATTGCTGGAGACGCTGTCGGTGCGATCGTCGGAAAAGCAGCACTGGCAGGACGTAGCTCGGCGGATGTACGTCCCGTTCCACGACGGAGTGATCAGCCAGTTCGAGGGATACGAGCGACTGGCCGAATTGGATTGGGACGAATACCGTCGCCGTTACGGCAATATCCAGCGGTTGGACCGGATACTCGAGGCCGAGGGCGACGACGTCAACCGCTATCGGCTGCGAAACAAGCCGACGTGCTGATGCTGTTCTATCTGCTGTCGGCCGACGAACTGCGGGAACTGATGGATCACCTCGGATACGAGCTTCCCGGGGAGATGATTCCGCGCACCATCGACTACTACGTGGCGCGGACATCGCACGGTTCCACGCTCAGTGCGCTGGTGCACTCGTGGGTGCTGGCACGGGCGAATCGTGATCGCGCCGTCGAGTTCTTCGATCTGGTGCTCGGCTCCGACGTTGCCGACATCCAGGGCGGCACCACCGCGGAGGGTATCCACCTCGCCGCGATGGCAGGCAGCGTCGACCTCCTGCAACGCTGCTTCACCGGGATGGAACTGCGCCACGGCCGCTTGGTCTTCTGCCCGTACTGGCCCGCCTCGCTCGGCGCCTTGTCCTTCCCGATGATCTATCGCGGCCACCGGCTGACCGTGCGCGTCAGCGGACAGGGCGTCGAGATCAGCTCGGATTACGGCGCGTCGCCACCGATCGAGATCACCTGCCGGGACCAGACCGCCCGTCTGACGCCCGGCAGCACGGTTCGGCTGGTGAACTCGATTCCCGACGCTGCGGGATGACCCGGCTCACGTGGAGCGAGGCGGTCAGCTCTCCGGCCTGGCGATGATCACGGGCACTGTGGCCCCGTGCAGCACCGCCTGACTCACCGATCCGAGAGTCATTCCGGCGAAACCGCCGCGTCCGTGGCTGCCCACCACTATCACCTGCGCGTTCGCGCCCACCTCGAGCAGTCGTCGGGCGGGGCGGTCTTCGGCCACTACCCGCCGCACCGGCACCTCCGGATATCGCTCGCTGTATCCGGACAGGCTCTCGGCGAGCAATTCCTCCCCTTCCTGCTGCATGACGGCACGCGAGTCGTAGCGGAAGAACTCCGACCAGGCGTGGACCGCGACCAGCCCTGCGCCGCGGTGCGCGGCTTCGTCGAAGGCGATCTCGACCGCGCGCACACTGCACGGCGAGCCGTCCACGCCCACCACCACCGGGCCGTCCGTATGCTCGACATCGACTGGAACCACGGCGACCGGGCATGCGGCGTGCCGGGCCAGCGCGGTGCTCACCGAACCCAGGATGCTGCGGCTGAAGGCGCCCAGGCCATGGGTGCCGACCACAAGCAGCCGCGCGGCTTTGGAGCGGTCGCGTAAGACCGGAATCGGAGGCGCTTCGGCCAGTTCGGTGGTGATGACGATTTCGCCGATCGGCGCGGCCGCTGCCGTGGCGGCTTCTCGCGCGGCCTCCAGTGCCGCGGTTGCCTGCCTGCGATAACTGTCGTAGTCGATCTGCTCCAGTGCGACGCCCGGGCCGAAGTCGGCCGGCGCGGGAATCGAGTCGACGATGTGCAGCGGTGCGCGGCGGCGGGCCGCGGCGGCCGCCGCGAAGCGCACTGCGGCGAGCGCGGACTCCGACCCGTCGACGCCGACGAGGACGGGGGGATTTATCTGGACAGACATGAATTTTGGCTTTCTCTAGGATTGGTGGGCGACCATGACCGGGCAGTGGGCATGTTGGACAAGGGCATTGCTGACCGAGCCCAGCAGCAGGCCGCGGAATCCGCCGCGCCCCCGGCTGCCGACAACGAGCAATTGCGCGGACTTCGACCAGGCGGTGAGCAGGTTGAGTGGCCGGGCGACGAAGACCTCCCGAGTGACTTCGACCGCGGGATATTTCTCCTGCCAACCTGCGAGTTGCTCCGCGAGCAGAAGTCGTGCGGCGGTCTCGAGTTCGCGGGCCGGAAGGAGTTCGCCGGCACCGGCATGGAAGGCGAAGCCTGCGGCGGCATGTACCGCGACGAGAGAAGTCCCGCGGAGGTCGGCCTCAGCGAATGCCGCACCGATCGCGGCTTCGGCGGCGGGGCTGCCGTCCACACCGACGACGACGGGTCCGTCGGTGCGGGTGCGTTGCTCACTGCCGGTGTCGCGCACGACCACGATCTCGCCGTGGCCGTGTGCGGTCACCGCGAGCAGTGTCGAACCGATGTGGGCGAGCTCGCCGCCTTCCCCGGCGCCGAGTGCCACCAGATGCGCGGATGCGGAGCGCTCGATGAGCAGCGTGGCCGGGTGAGCGGGTGACAGCTCGGTGTCCACTCGCAGCTCGGGATCGACCTGGTGGGCAGAGCGGGCGGCGCAGGCCAAGCGGTCGGCGCCCTTCTCTCGAAGTCGCTGGGCGACCGCGGGGACCACGAGGTCATACATGCCGAAGATAGCCTGGCTGGCCGCCAGGTCGAGCCCGTGGACGATCAGCAGTCTCCGTCCGCGCTGGGCGGCTGTCTCGGCGGCCCAGCACACGGCCAGATCGGAGGCTTCCGAACCGTCGATGCCGACGACAACCGCGGCCGATGCCAAGTGATGCGGATTGTCAGGGGAAGAGGCGGACATGGTTGTGGACCCTTCGGACAGCGATGTTTTGTACTCGAAGAGTAAAAATCGGCGCGGCCGCACACGCCTGGCGTTGGTCCCGAATACCGGGGTCCTTCGGCCACCGCCTCGGGACACCGGTCCCCGCCGTCGACGGCGCAGCCGGATTCGGTGAGACCTTGCTTTCAGCGGTTCGGGCTCCGGGGCTTTCGACCGTGGGGCGGCGAAATACGAGTGTCGACGGACAGGGACCGGTACTTCACTCTCCGAGAACCCGCTTCGGGGTGGCGGCATCGCTATTACGCGACTGCCGATCTCCGGCCGGTGGTGACGCGGCCGCTGCCGTGCGGGACTCGTCTGCGCCCGCGCGTCACGTGTGGTGCTTCATCCGGTCGAGTTCGGTGTGCGCGATCCGCCTTGCCCACACGCGCGCGCAGTCCAGCTCGCCGGGAGCGAGAGGTCCGGTCGTGCCTTCGACGAGAAAATCCACGGGCTGATCGGCGAGAGAATAGCCCAAGCGTCGCAGCCGTTTCCCGATCCCGTGTGCGGCCGAGCCGGACAACCAGGGAGGTTTGGCGACCTTGGTGCCGAACGCCAACGCGCGGTGGCGCGGCGATACCGGCGGTGCGGCCGCGAGCCATTCTCGTACGCCGATGTCGGTCGCGATCGGAGCGTCGGTGAGCTTCGCGGCGTCGCGGCGTGTCTGTGGGCGGCTGAGCCCGAAGGCGTGGGTGGGGCCACCGACCACGAGCAGGTTCAGCGTCGGCCCGCACACTTCCGCGGCTGCCAGCACGTTCACGACTTCTACCTCGGCGTACTCACGCAGTCCCTGTGCGATGGCCTCGGCGACCGCCGCTGTGTTGCCGAACATCGATTCGTAGATTATTCGCGCGCGCATGACGATGTTCTCCTCTGCGCTTGCCCGGCTGAGGACTCCGACATTATTTCGGCAGAGAGCAGCAGAAACAGAGTCGAACCGACCATTGGCATGGGGACCTTCGCCCTGTCATGGTGGTGCCTCCCGGGTGGAGAGCGTTTCGGCCGACGTCTTCCGAGGTCGGTAGGCGATGCTGGAACGGTGCTGGCACGTTTGCTCCCCGGACTGGGGCAGTTCAAGGGTTATCACCGGACGTGGCTGCGGCCGGATGTGGTCGCGGGTGTGACCGTGGCCGCCTATCTGGTCCCGCAGGTCATGGCGTATGCGACGATCGCGGGGCTGTCGCCGGTGGCCGGGCTGTGGTCGGCGATCGGACCATTGGCGGTCTACACCCTGCTGGGGACGTCACGACAGCTGTCGGTCGGGCCGGAATCGACCACCGCGCTGCTCACCGCCGTCGCGCTGGCCCCGCTCGCGATGGGCGACCTCGATCGGTACGCCTCGCTGGCGGCTGTGCTCGCGCTGCTGGTCGGTGGACTGTGCCTGGCTGGAGCGGCCGTTCGGCTGGGGGTGCTGGCGGACCTGTTGTCGAAACCGGTCCTGGTCGGGTATCTGGCCGGGACCGCCGGCATCATGATCGTCGGTCAGCTCGGGGCGGTGACCGGAGTGCCGGTCGAAGGCGAAACCCCGCGCGCGGAGTTGAATTCGTTCTTCGACAATCTGGATCACTGGCATTGGGCGACTTTCTGGCTCGCGGCGACTGTGTTGACCGGGCTTCTCCTGCTGGCATGGCGCGCTCCTCGCTCACCGGGCCCGTTGATCGCGGTGTTGCTGGCAACCGCCGTGGTCACGGTGTTGTCGCTGGATCGTTTCGGTATCCGGCTGGTCGGCGCGATCCCCACCGGGATCCCCGCGCCCGGTCTGAGCTCGGTCACGCTGACCGACGTGACCGCTCTGATCCTCCCGGCGATCGGCATCGCGGTGGTCGGATTCTCCGACTGTGTCCTGACTGCGCGAGCTTTCGCGGCTCGCCACGGCGACGAAGTGAAGGCGAACACCGAACTCGCCGCTCTCGGCACGACCAACCTCACGGCCGGGCTGCTGCACGGATTCCCGGTGAGCTGTTCGGGCAGCAGGACGACGATCGCCGACGCCATGGGTGCTCGCACCCAGCTGTACTCACTCGTCACACTGGGCGGTGTGCTGGCAGTGCTTCTCGTGGCACGTGGCATCCTCGAAGCTTTCCCGACCGCGGCGCTGGGGGCGTTGGTCATCTACGCGGCGCTGCGGCTGATCAATCTGGCGGAGTTCCGCCGTATCGCACGGTTCCGGCGCAGCGAGTTGTTGCTGGCGCTTGCCACACTTGTCGCGGTGCTGGGCCTCGGGGTGCTCTACGGTGTGCTCGTCGCGATCGCGCTGTCGATCTTCGATCTACTGCGCAGGATCGCCCGCGCCCACGATGCGATCCTGGGTTTTGTCGACGGTGTGGCGGGAATGCACGACGTCGATGACTATCCCGCCGCGAAACCCGTCGCAGGACTGGTCGTCTATCGATACGACGCGCCATTGTGTTTCGCCAACGCGGAGGATTTCCGCCGCAGAGCGCTGGCCGCCGTGGGCTCGAGCGCCGAACGCGGGAAGGCGCCGGTGCACTGGTTCGTGCTCAACGCCGAGGCCAATGTGGAGGTCGACTTGACCGCATTGGACGCCGTGGAACAACTCAGAGCCGAACTGTCGGACCAGGGGATCGTCTTCGCGATGGCCCGGGTCAAACACGACCTGCGCGACGCCCTGGACGCCTCCGGGCTGACATCGAGAATCGGCGAGCGGTACCTGTTCCCGACACTGCCGACCGCGGTGGCGGCCTACCGTGCGGCCCGCAGTGCGGAGTCCGACGTCCCGCACGATGAATGACCTTCTTCTCTGCCGATGAACCGCCAGGCGCGCGATTCTCGAAGTCGAGGGTGGCACGCGTCAGAAGAGGTGAAAAGGTGATGTCCGAGAGCATGACCGTTCCGCTGAACGGGTGGTGGACCACTCTTACCCGCTTGTGGTCGCTGCAGCCATGTAGCCCGAACAGGCTCATGCGCCCATCCGACCGCATCGAATCGGCAGTGCGCGTCATCGCCACGATCGCGGCGCTGGTCGCAGTTCCCATCGCAGGCGCCCTCGCCACCGAAGCGTATGCCGACACCTCCGCCGAAATCCGCAGTGAGAAGGCGACGAAGACCCTGATCCACCCTGTCATCGTAGATGAGCCCGTCAAAGTCGCGGCCCATCGCTACGAAGCCCGCGTGCGATGGGACGAGACCGGCCGTGTCGGAAACGCCATCGTGCCGGTGCGAGAGCGGGCGCGGACCGGTGATCGCATAGAGCTGTGGCTCGACGCCGACGGCGCGCCCACCACGCGGCCACGCCACCCGGACACCGCGGTCGTGGCCGGAATCGGCGTGGGCGTATCCGTCCTGGTGGGCGTTTGGCTGTGCGGGTGGTGTCTGGTGCGCGCGGCCACCCTGCTGCTGGACCGGCAGCGTGGCGCGTTGTGGGACCGCCAGTGGCGACAGTTATGTCGTGCGACCAAAGAGGACACGCAATGATGCACTGGTACGGGAACGGGCCACAGTGGTGGATGTTCGTTCTCACGATCTTGTTGGCCGCACCACTGTGGACAGCGGTGGCGATCGCGCTCGTGGCCGTGCGCAGACCCGTGCGCCCCGAAGCCATCCAGCCCGGTAGCCCCACGCGCCTGGCGCCGGAAGCGCTGCTCGCCGAACGGCTCGCCTGCGGCGATCTGGACGAGCCCGAATACCTGCGCCGTCTCGCGGTACTGCATCCCGTTCCCGCGACCCCGGCGGCGGACATCCGCTCACACACCCGGCAATGCACACCCCCAGAGAGGAATTCGGCATGAACACCGAAAAATTCTCTCACTCAGAACAATCGAACCTGCCGATCCTGGCGGCGGTGGACGGATCGGCCAGTTCGTATCAAGCGGTGGCCTGGGCGGCCGCCGAAGCGGCTTTGCACCGCCGGGGGCTGCACATCATCACCTCCATGGCCATACCCACCGGCTTCGGGCCGGGCATCTCGCTGGGGGAGGCAGACCTGGAGTGGATGCGCAGGGACGGCGAGCGCATCCTCTCCGAGGCCACGCGAGTGGCGCGGACGGCAGCGCCCGGTGAGGAACTCGCGATCTCCACCGAAGTGAGCTTCGAACAGGACCGACGGCATCGGTCCGGAAAACGCCGATCCCCGCCAGCGCTCGAGCGCCGTACCGCTCGAGCGGGGACCGCTGCTGGCTGTGATCCGCCACGGTCGGCGCCGGGCGGAATATCACTGCCGACGGGTCGCGATGAGGACCGGGATGCGGCTTTCCTGGAGCACCGCCTGGCTGACCGAGCCGAGGGTCGCGCCCGCGACGCCACCGCGGCCCCGGCTGCCGAGAACGATCAACTGGGCGTTGCCGGACTCCTGTAAGAGCCGCTGGGCGGGGGACCCCTCGGCGAGTACGCGGTGGACTTCCACCTCGGGATACTTGCGCGTGAAGCCCGCCAGTGACTCCTCGAGCGGGGAGCTGGTTCGCTCCTGCGCACCGGAAGGCGCGTCACGGCGAGACCAGATCGTCACCGCTATGAGCCCGACTTGCCGTATCGAGGCCTCATCGAAAGCCATCCCGAGAGCGAGGTCGCTACAGCGCGAGCCGTCCACGCCCACCAGAACCGGGCGCTGCGACAGACGCGGAACCGATTCCTCGAGACCGGGCACGACCGCCACCGGACATCTGGCATGTCTGATCAAGCCGATCCCGACCGATCCGAGCAACACCCGCTCGAAGGCGCCCAGGCCCCGGGCTCCGACCACCAGAAGTCGGGCGTCCGCTGATCGGCCGACCAGAGCGGGTACCGGAGATGACGACTCGACGAAGGTCTCGACCACGATCGCGCCGACGCGCCCGGCGATCTCCTGCACGAGGCTTCGTCCCGCGTCGAGTGCGGAATCGCCCACCTCGCGCAATCCGCTCGTGTCGAACAGCAGCCGGCCCAGCACGGGCACAGCATCCGCCGGGACGCCGATCGCGTGGACCAGATGTAGGGGCGCGTGGCGCCGGGCGGCCTCTCCGGCTGCCCAACGAACCGCGGCGAACGAGGCCGCCGAGCCGTCGACGCCCACGACGATGGGACGAACGGTACGCATAGTCATATGAGGCGGGTGCGGGGATCGACCGGTTCGCGTGGGCCCTGATCGAGACGGAACGGCGGGTACTCGTCTCGCATCAGCGCGGCATAGGCCAGCACCCGATACAACCAGCGGTTGATGCCGAGGACGAAGTCGAACAACGCGCGTGGGTATCGCCCGGTGAACAGCAGGGTGGCTGCGGCGACGAGTACGAGCACGCCGATCAGCGGGATCACGGTAGGGCTGTTGCCGTCGTCGTCCGCGAGCACCACCGAACCACTCCACATCGCGGTGACGACGAGGTAATGCGGGATTGCGAGCAACCACCACTTCACCAGCACGAGGCCACGTGACAACCGTTCCGGATAGTCGACCTGGATTTCGGCGGGGTAGCCGGTGGGACGCAGAGTGAACGGTGGATACCGGTCGGTGCCGAGCGCGGCATAAGTGTAGAACTGCACCCGCCACGACCACCGCATCACACCGACGTTGAAATCGAAGATGCTCCGCGGATATCGGCCGGTGAACAGGATCGCCACTCCAGCCGCCACGGTGAGCACGACGAATGCGATCCACAGGAAGAACAGGACGATGTAATGAGGGATCGCCAGCAGCCACTTCAGCAGCCACAGCCAGCGCGACGGCTCGTCCAAGTCACCCCGAAGGTATACCGGATAAGCGGACACGGTCTCGGAGTCCCGTCCGTCCGCGCTCGTGCTTTCGAGATTCATGGCGATGGTCCTTGTCACGTCAGGGTGGGAGCGTCGAACCGCCCGGCGATCGGCCCTGCTTGTCCCACCAGTGGAGGGCTGATGCATCCCGGAGGGAGCACCAACGACCATGACCGACAGTCTCGCGGGAGATGCGCTGCCCGGCGAGAGTCCTTCGGCCCGGGCATCGAGGGACCTGTTGCGCCGCCTTCCGCTGTTCGCCCGATGGCCTTTCGTCTCCCTTCTCGAGGCCGATCAGCCGCATCCGCGGCCGCGGTGGGGCTCATACCGTTGAGGTTGGTGTCCAACCCGGGCACTACGCGATCACACGGGCTCGGAGGTCTCCATGTCAGCGCAGCGATTCGATGATTCACAACGTCTCGCCTCGGCGAAAGTCATTGTCGGGGTTGATGGTTCGGATGGGTCGTGGACCGCTGTGCGGTGGGCGGCGCGGTTCGCGGCCGACCGTGGACGCGACCTCGAGATCGTGCACGGCATGGGTCTGGTCGGTACCGGCTGGGTACTCGGTGATTACGAGGTCGTCGTTCCCTCGGTCATCGACGCGGTGCGTGAACAGGGCAAGGACGTGGTCGCGCGCGCCGAACACCTGGCCGGCTCGATCGCGCCCGGGCTGGGTATCTCGACCAGGCTGAGCACCGACTCCGGTAGGGAACTGTTGATCGGGCACAGCGGCGAGGCGTATGCGGTGGTGATCGGTGCGACCGGCAACGCCGGAACGCTCGCTCATCTGGGTTCCACGCTGCTGGCCGTGACCGCTCACGCGCAGGGCACGGTGGTGGTCGTGCGCACCGACTCGGAAGCCGACGCCGCGACGCGCGTCTCGGGTCCGGTGGTCGTGGGAGTGGACGGCAGCCCGGTCGGTGAGGCCGCGATCGCGGCGGCGTTCGGCGAAGCGGCCGAGCGCGGCGCGGAGCTGGTCGCTGTGCATGCGTGGAGTGACAAGGACTTCGGCCGGTTCGCCGGTCGCGCCAGTCTGGGCGAGCTGGAGGTGGGCGATCTCGAGCGGGCGGTTCTCGCCGAGCGTCTCGCGGGCTGGCAAGAGAAGTTCCCGGAGGTTCGGGTCACCCGCAAGGTCGAGCTGTCCGCGCCGGGGCCGCATCTGCTGGATTGGTCGATGAGCGTCAGAGCCGCGGCAGCGTAGGTTGCCGTCGACATCGCCCGCGCGCCCGTGAGCCATTGCCACTGTGCGTCATCCAGGGTGGCGACCAGTTGGCCGAGCTGACCGATCTGGGGCAACAGCACGTAGGTGGCGAAGACAGTGGCAACGATCCAGCCGAGAGTGCGCCAGCGGAACCGTGCCAGCTCCTCCGGTCGGGCGGGTTCGGCGTCGATGGCGTCACCGACCGCGGCGCGCAGCTCGTCGATCAGGCCGCGCCGGTGCCGGGCGGCGGAGCGGGTGGCCGAGGCCAGCGCGAGCGGTTGCAGAAGCGGCGCGGCGCCTTTGAGTGCGGCCGCCCCGAGAATCTCCTGTGCGGTCGCCACCGCACGCTGGGTGCCGACCTTCAGGCTCATCGACACCAGCATCTCGGCGACGTCGGCGTCGAGCCGGTGGTCGGAGGCGGCGGATTCGCCGAAGCCGAAGTCGACGATCCATGGGGTCGCGTGCTCGTCGAGCAGGATGTTGGCCAGGCGCAGATCGCGGTGCGCGATGCGGGCGGATCGCAGTCGCGCGATCTGGGACCAGACTTCGCACAACACCTCGTCGGAGACGGGATCCGGACAGCGCGCGAGATCCCGCCCGGGAATACATTTCTCGGCGAGCCATGCGTCACCGTTGCCGACCACACCAACCGAGACGATTGCCGGGGTGCGGACGCCGGCTCGCTGCGCGAGCAGGGCGATGAATGCCTCGTGCTCGGCTTCCTGTTTCGGGGTCGCGAATGGAGATTCGTCTTCTACTTCGCGATAGATGATGTGGCGGAACAGTTTGAACAACAGGTCCGAGTTACGTTCGTGATACCCGATCACTTTCACGAACAACTCGGTGCACCGGCCGGAGATCTCCGCGGTGACCAAAAACGGGCGCGACCCGCGTGCGTCCAGCACGACCGGCGCCACCCGGATCGGGTTCCATCCGGCCGCGGCGAGCGCGTCGCGGAGCGCGGGAGCCTCCGCGCGATGCACCGGTGCGCCCCAGATCAGGTGCAGTGCGGCGGCAATCGTCCACCCCAGCGCCGCGCCGCCGACGACATCGAGCACCAGATGCGCCCCCACGAAGACGCGGGAAGCGGCGACCACCCCAGCGGTCGCCCATGCGATCCGCCGCCACGGACGCGGCAACCACGGGGCGGCGGCCGCCGCCATCGCCGCCGCCACCGCGGCATGTCCGGAGACGAAGCCGAGCCCTCCCTGCTGAGTCCGCAGCGTCAACTCGTGCAGCAGCATGTCCGGGCGTGCCCGTCCCACCAGCGTTTTCACCTCGATGGCCAACAGATATGCCAGCACACCCGCGGCCGCGACGTCGCGAGCCAGCCGGAACCGCCGGGTGACCAACGCGAGACCAGCGACAACGCCGACGGCGCCGATCGCGCCCAGCTGCATCACCACCAGCACGACCGGTGCGACCCAGGACGGCAGGTCATTGATCACCCGGAACAGATCCACCTCGAGCCGCGGGACCTCCGTGCGGGAAGCCAGCAGCGTCGAAACACCAAGAGTCAGAAGGCCCAGCAACAGCCGGACCACATCACCAGCGTGCCGCGTCAGCACTTGCGGATTTGTCTCTGTCCGGTCACCGACCGCGCCGGTGACCGGCGTGGAGTCCCGGACTGTCTCGATGGTCATCGCCCTCATCCTTCGTGCTGATCGTCTCCGTGCGGAGAGTCCGTGCGAAGAACGGTGCCAGTCGACGCCGCTCGCGACGACGGGAAGTCGGCTCCGGAACCGAGGGACCAAGTGCCCGAGACGATCTCATCGCACAGTAGGCCGCCCATGACGCTGCACACGCACAATCAGATTGAGGAGTGCCCCGACGGCGATACCGGCAGCGGCGCCACCCACCACGTCGAGCGGGGTGTGGGCACCGAGATAAACCCGTGCCGTGGCGGCCAGGCTCGCGATAGCCAGTGCCGCAGCCAACTGGCCCCGGCTTGCGTACGGGCTCAGCAGAGTCACCATCCCGAACAGCACCAGTGCGTGGCCGGAGGGAAACGCCAGGCCCGCGGTCGGTACATCGCGCAGCACGGCGTCCGGCACGACGGCGCCAGGCCTGCCGTGCGCTACAAGCGATTTCAAGATGTCGCGCTCGACCACCAGTTTCGCCGGGATCAACAGCAGCAGCGCCACCGCCAGCCGAAACCTGTGCGCAGTCAGTGCGATCGCCGAGACAACGGCAGGCGCGCCGATGACACCGGCCAGTTGCATCAGCCACAGTGGCCGAGCCAGTCCATCAGGCAGGGTGTTGATTACGCGGAACAGCGCGCGATCGAGATGATCGACGACGCCCGAGTCACATGACCACGCGAGCGACGCGGTCGCCGCCACGCCGGCGATCGCGAGCCCGAAGTCTGCGCGGCGAAGCACCGGGTTCTTCACGGGGAGCGCCGCACTGGGTTCCGTCTTGCCGAACGTGATCGGCAGACGTCCAGAAGGGCGGTACCAGCCGATACGGAAAGAAGATCTCATGAGCCACTCCGGCTGTCGTATCGCTGATGGATGTCTCGGAGTGTCAACCTTCCTCGAGTACCGACCAGAGTGGTAGGGACGTTGGTTCCTGATGCCGAGGACCTCGCTCACCTCGATCATCGGCTAATAGGAATCGCACTTGCCGACGTGCTGGATGAGGGAACCGCCGTCGCCTGCCGGGGGTGTCGATTGGGCTGGCTCGTGAATTCCGATCGGCCGCAATTGATTTGCGGCATGGGTTCCGTCATCCGAAATCCTCGATGCCGCGCGACCTCATCGCGAGTGGCGCTCCTGCTCGAACCCCGGTGCGCCTGCGACAGGCTCCTGCCGAACAGACGACTCAGCGGCGAGGGCTCGAAGGACGCGCTACTACGATGTCCTCGCTTTGCATCACAGCTTCCCACCACGTCTGCAGCGGACTGGGGTGGGGCCAGATGACCGGGGCGTGGATGTCATCATCCCGGCGAGTCGGTGATTTCTCGGTCACCCTGTCCTCCTGAGGTGTAGGAATCGAGGTTTGCTGTAATTCGTAGGCCGAGAGTTCGAGTACGGTCCGGACACGAGCCGTGGTTCGACATCAACATCCGGCGGTCTACTGCCCGGTCTCAGCGGGGTGCGCGACACGAGCGAGTTCGGAGGACACGAGCCGCTCCGCCCATGCCCGGGCCCGCTGGAGTTCGCCATCGACGAGTGGTCCGGTGACGTCGATAACGAGGAAATCCATCGGATCGTCGGCGAGACGATAACCCAACCGGCGCAATCGTTCAGCGACGCCACGAGCGGCTGATCCCGGCAACCAGGACGGCGTGGCGGCTTTGGTGCCGAACGCCGCGGCTCTGCTGCCCGTCGGGACAGTGAAGGCCGCGTCGAGCCATTCCCTGACACCGATGTCCACGGTCACCGGTGCTGTTGTTCGACCAGCAGCGTCACACCGAGTGCGTCGTCTGCTGAGGCCGAAGGCGTGGGTGGGCGCGCCGACCACCAACAGATCCACTGGCGCCGCTGCCGCATCGGCGGCGGTGGCGACGTCCAGGATCTCCACCGTGGCGTATCTGCCCATGCCTTCGGCTATGGCCTGGGCGATGGCGGCAGTGTTGCCGAACATCGATTCGTACACGACTCTGGCCAGCATCTCGATCTCCTCTGCGGGTCTACCTGCGAAGTAGCGGAAACATCGACGCTACGGACAAGGCTTCGGCCACAGCAGTGCCGAAACGACCCGGGCCGCAGGACTTTCGACCGTGGAGTCGCTCCGAGGTGATTCAAGGTGAGGCTGTGCGTGCGGCCAGCCGCAGCCGGGTTCAGGCGGAGAGAGTGAGGGATTCGTCGTCGGGGCTGACACTCACTTTGACGTTGTCGCCGTCGGTGATCTCGCCCGCGAGCAGTTCCTTGGCGAGGGAATCGCCGATGGCCTGCTGGATCAGCCTGCGCAACGGGCGCGCGCCGTAGGCGGG
>NZ_VUOS01000056.1 GCF_009829325.1 Nocardia sp. CY41 | reverse complement strand
GCCCGAGGTCACTTCCCCAGCGAACAAGCCGCGTTGAAATGCCTGTATCTGGTGACCCGATCCCTCGACCCCACCGGACGCGGCAAGGCACGATGGGCGATGAGGTGGAAACCCGCCCTCAACGCCTACGCGATCACCTTCGAAGGCCGGATCACCCCGACCGGAAACTAACCAACACCGGGATCGGATCCGCCGCTAATCGGACACTCCCGCAGCTCCCACTGCCCGGCCCGGTCCTGGGTGCGGGTGGCCTGGTCCTCCCATCCGGGGTGTGTTGTTGGACTTAAAGGCAAGCGCCGCTACACCCGTAGCACAGATCGCCGCCGAGTCGGAGTCACCCGTCCCACGTCTGCCTGGCATCTGTCTGCTTCGAGCGCGACAATGTGACCCAGCGCATGTGAAGTCGCGTGCGCGTGGAAGCGGTGGTCCCGCCATTCGGGGACGGGCGCTGGTTGCACAGGGGAGGCGCGGCTATGACCCAGTACGTTTGGTGAGCTGGTAGCCGACACCGAGGAGGGCGATCCAGATCGCCCAGATGTAGAGGGCGAGGCGGGTGTCGGCGTCGATGGCCATGATGACGACGATGGCGCCGAGGACGGCGACGGTGATCCAGTTGGTGATGGGAGCACCGGGCATGCGGAAGTCAGCGGCAGGCAGCGCGCCGGCGCGGACTTTGGTCCGGTATCGCAGGTGGGCGGCGAGAATCACGACCCAGGTCCACAGGCCCGCACAGGTGGCCACCGAGGTGACGTAGAGGAACGCTTTGTCTGGTGAGATGACGTTGACGATGACCCCGGCTCCCATGACCAGGGTGGACAGCACCAAGGCGTGCCGGGGAACCTGGCGGTCGTCTAACTTCCCCATCGTCTGGGGCGCTTCCCCGTTGGCCGCGAGGTCGCGCAGCATACGTCCGGTGCAGTAGATGCCGGAGTTGCACGACGACAGGGCGGCGGTGAGAACGACGAAGTTCATGATTCCAGCAGCGCCGGGGATCCCGACGTAGGCGAAGACCTGAACGAAAGGGCTGACACCAGGGGTGTACTGCCGCCAGGAGAAGACTGAGAGCAAGACGATCACCGCGCCGACATAGAACAGGCCGATACGGACCGGAAGGCTGTTGATCGCCTTACGCAGGGTCTGGCGCGGGTTTTCAGCCTCACCTGCGGTGACGCCTACGAGTTCAGTTCCGACGTAGGCGACGATGACGACCTGCATGGCCAGCATGGACCGCCAGGCGCCACGAGGTGCGAATCCGCCGTCGGACCACAGATGCGCGAGGGATGCGGTGTCACCGGCTGCGGAGAAACCGAAGATGAGGACACCGACGCCGATCACGATCATGGCGATGATCGCCATGACTTTGACGGTGGAGAACCAGACCTCCAGTTCGCCGAAGATCTTGACCGACACGAGGTTGGCGATGAATAGCACGGCCAAAGCCGCAGCGGCGGTGGTCCAGACGGGAATCCCGGTCCACCAGAAGTTGATGTAATGACCTGCTGCGGTCACCTCGGACATGCAGGCGGTGATCCACAATGCCCAGTAGGACCAGCCGGTGGTGAAACCGGCGAACGGTCCGAAGAACTCGCGAGCGTAGTCGGCGAAGCTACCGGAGACCGGCCGGTAGATGATGAGTTCGCCCAGCGCCCGCATGATGAAGAAAACCACGACTCCGCCAACCGCATACAGGGCGATCAAGCTGGGCCCGACCCTGGCTATGGCCGTGCTGGATCCATAGAACAGTGCGGTGCCGATGGCCCCGCCGATGGCGACCATCTGGACCTGGCGGGCGCTCAGTCCCCGTCGGTAGCCCTCCTCGGAAGTGGTGCGCGGGGAGGTGCGGCCACCGTCGTGCTGTTCGATCTGCATGAATGTGCAACTTTCGGGTCAACCGCCCTGGCTGTGGGCCGATGGCGGGCTGGGGTGGGGATGTGAAGAGGCCGGGTCCGGCCGAATAGAGGCGGAGGGCGATTGGTGATGGGCCGACCGATGTGTATAGCGCAAGGGCGACCTCGATGATCCGCGGAGATCCTGGTCGGGTGGGCTGCGGTACTGTTCAGCGATGGCGCTCGGCTGCGGTGCGCTGTTCGGCGACCGTGTCGGCGGCGGCACCGGCAAGGGATGCCCTCGCAACGGGCCATGTCGGAGATCTCGATGACGGTGTTGAAAAGTGTTCTCCAACAGTGAGGTCATCACGGCGGGCGCGCCCGTCGCTCCGCAGCAGCGAGAATGACACCTCCGCCGTTCGTGACGTTAGTCGAGCACCCAGGTGATACCTCGCTCGTCGAGGTCGTGCTCTATTCGCGGGTGGGCCAACTGGCTGTTGGCTACTCAGCACCGCTGATCACTTCGTGAGCGGGGTCCGACAACTCACGTGTGCCCTGACCCGGCGGTCCAGTCGGCGTTCGCACCGCAGATGATCAGGCATGGCAGTTCCCCGGGAACCTGGCCGGCGAGCCATGCGGCGAACGGGATCGCCGCGGCCGGTTCGACCGCGATCCGGCACTCCTCCCACAGCCTGTCGCGGGCCTGCAGAATCTGCTCGTCGCTGACCAGAACGGAGGACACATCGTGTGCGGTGAGGACAGTGAAAGGGACCTTGCCGACCCGACTTGCTCCGGTCGCGGAGGCAGCGACGGAGTCCACCGCCGAGTCGGTCGGCCTGCCCGCAGCGAGCGCGTCGTGCAGGCAGCGGCAATGCTCAGGTTCTACCGCGACGACACCACGCTTACCTGCAGACAGCGCCGTACCCGCCGCCAACCCTCCACCGCCGACAGTCGCTGCGATCGTGTCGACATCCACGGCATCGGCCACGATCTCAGCCGCCACGGTTCCCTGCCCGGCTATGACGGCTGGATCGTCATAGGGGTGCAAGAACCGATACCCCCGCCGCACCGCAACCTCCGATGCCGCCGAGACAGCCTCGGCGAAGGTGGCGCCGTGCCGGACCAGCCGTGCACCGGCAGCCTCGATGCGGCGCACTTTCGCCGACGGAACCGTCTGCGGCACATAGACCGTCGCGGACACTCCCAGCAATGACGCCGCGGTCGCGACCGCCAGGCCGTGGTTGCCGCCAGATGCGGCAACCACCGGGTCGTCCAGCGGCCCAGAGAGCATCGCGTTGAGCGCGCCCCGCAGTTTAAACGAACCGCTGCGCTGCAGGTACTCCAGCTTCAACAGAACACGCCGACCGTCGACCTCGAGATCGAGCAACGGAGTACGACGGATGCCAGGACGGATTCTGTCGGCAGCGGCACACACATCGGCGACCGAAAGCGCCTTTACCGGACTGTCAGTCGGGCTCTTCATGGAGTTCATGCTCTGCGCGCCTCCCCATTAGCGCAAGCAACGTTCAATAAGCTGAATTTAGCAATGCTTATGCTTACCGCATGGTCCGAGAGCTCGACGCCAACCGCCTGCGGGTCTTGATGGAGGTGGCACACGCCAAATCCATCGCCGAAGCGGCGCGCAAACTTGCCTTCACGCCCTCGGCGCTGTCACAGCAGATCGCCAAACTCGAGACCGAACTCGGTGCACGCCTGCTAGAACGTCACCCGCACGGCGTCACCCCGACACCGGTCGGCGCGGTCCTGGTAGATCACGCGGAGCGCGTGATCGGCGAGCTCCGGCAAGCCCGCGCCGCGCTCGACGCCACGCTCGGAACTCAGCCGCAGCGTCTCGCGCTGGGTTCCTTCCCCACCGCGGCGCAACTACTGGTGCCAACAGCGCTTGCCGCGCTACAATCCCGCCATCCTCGTGCCGAGTTGTCGCTCGTCGCCATGGAACCGCCCGATGGCTACGGACTAGTGACATCCGGTGACCTCGACGTCTTGATCACCCATCGCTATCCCGGCGTGGCACCGACACCGCATCCAGGACTCGACCGGCAATCACTGCTCGACGACCCGCTGCGACTGGTGGTGCCCGCCGGCCACCGACTCACCCAAGGTGCGGCACCTCACGGCATCAACCTCACTCGCCTCGAGAACGAAACATGGATTTCAGGGGCACCCGGCATCCCGAACAGGACCTGTTTGGAAACACTCGCACGTCGGGCCGACATCGAGCCACACGTCGTCTACGAGTCCGCCGACTACCACGTCATCATGGCACTGGTCGGCGCGGGACTGGGAATCGCGCTTGTCCCCGCGAGCATCCTCGCCGGAGCCGACCGCAGCCACGTCTCGGTTCACCATCTGCAAGGGCCCGCCCCGGCCCGTGAGATCAGCATCGTCCACGGGCGTCGGCCGACCGGCCTGGTCCGGGAACTGGCTGCCTTCCTGCACACTGCTGCGAGCACCGCCGGTCAAAACGGTCCGCCCTGACTGTCGCCGAACTGATGAAGGTCTTCTCTGTCGGGCGCGCCACCATCTAGTACTCCAGCATCACTTAGTGATGTGTGCATTCCCCGTTTCTCCGAGTGATTGATCTTCCCCCGGTTTTCCGGAGTTGATTTGCTTGACCTTTGGTCACGAAGTCGTCGAAGGAGACTTGTTCCTGACAAGGCGTTATCCCGAGGAGTTCCGTCGGAAGGTGCTGGATCTGGTCGCCGCCGAGCGTCCGGTCGCGCAGGTAGCTGCGGACCCGGGCATCAGCGACCCAGACGATCTATGTCTGGCGTAAACAGGAACTGATGGACACCGGTCAGATGCCGGGCGCAACCAGCGCCGAGCAGTCCGAACTGGCCGCGGCCAAGCGCCGCATCCGAGAACTCGAGCACGAGGTCGCCATCCTGAAACGAGCTTGTGAGCTGCTGAAAGAACAGGCCAGCGGACCAAAAGGCGTTGGTAGCTGAGTCCTCGTCTTCGGGGTGCCGCAGTAGCAGGCGCCTGGGTGCAGTCGGTGCACGTGGAGCAGCCCAGGCACCACGCCGACAGGTGATTGGCCAGTCCCTGATAACGCGGCCACCCGGAAGTAGAGCCCGGGTTGTTTCGTCGGTTTCAATCGATCCCGCAGCACACCGGATGGTGGGTGTGGGTGCAGGCCGCAGCGTACTCGGCCGGTGTCCGGTAGCCGAGGGCCGAATGCCGGTGCCCCAGGTTGTGCTCGGTCATGAAGTCGCCGATGACCACGCGGGCCTCGAGCATCCAGGTCCAGTGGTTGCGGTTGAGGCACTCGGTGCGCAACCGGCGGTTGAACGACTCGATGTAGCCGTTGTTCCACGGCGTGCCGGGCGGAATGTAGATGATCCCGATCCGGTTGGCGCAAAAGCGTTGCAGCGCTGTGGATGACATTTTCGGGCCATTGTCGCACCGCAGCACCTTCGGGACGCCCCGGGTGGCGAACACCCGGGCGAGTTCGGCGACGAGTTTCTCGCCGGTGATGGAGCGTTCCACCAGATGCGGCAGCGAATCCCGGGGTGTGTTCATCGACCATCGACGCGATCGTCACCGCCCGACCATCGACAGAGGAGTCGAACTGGATTTAACGCCCACACCGTCTTCGGTGCATCCGCGGTGACCGCCGACGCCGACGAGGACCCGAGGCGTTTGCGTCGGTGATGCGCCCGCACCTGCGGGCCTTCCTGCTTCCACAACCGATGCACCCGTTTGCGGTTGACCCGATGGCCCTCGTCGAACCGCAACGCCGCCCACGCCCGACGGAACCCATGACACGGGTTCTCACGCGCATACTCGCGCAGCCAGGCCCTGGCGCCGGCGTCGGGATCGCCCGGGGTTTGATCGAGCGGCAGCCGCCGGAAGGTGGACCGATGCACCCGACGACCTTGCAAGCGAACCGCTTCGACACGCCCTTGACCCGCACGAGCATGCCCACCGCCCGCCGCTTGGCCGCCGGGCTTAGAATTTTCCCCGAGCGATCTCCCGCAACGCGTCGTTCTCCAGCCCGAGTTCGGCTGCCGCGAGCGTTACGGTGAGCTCCTGCAGCGGGCGCATCTGCTCCCCCCTTGCCGCTGGGTTTCGTTCATGTCGTTGTCCCAGTAGACCTGGCGTGCACGGCGGGCCCGGTCGCGGGGCACGGTGCGCCAGTTGTAGTCCGCCGACCGCAGCAACTCCCGCAGTACCTGCTCGGTGTCGCGTTTGTGCACGCGCAGCTCGGCAATGAAGCAGATTCCGGATCTGAGCTTCCGCCGCGGTGATGCTGCGACCGGTCCGATCGGCGATCTCGGCGAGGGTCAATCGGTGCGTAGCAGCTCGACCAGTTCCAAATTACGTTCATCGGTCCGCCACTTGTAGGCATTGCGGTGGCTGGTGCTGCGGCCCATGGAAGCCCCCTTGGCAAATTCCCCTACGGTGCATCGTGACCGATGCCTTTCCATGGTGTCCGCGAGGACGGCGCAGCTTGGGCAATTTTCCAGGTCCTGTGCAGCCTGATGTGGATCGAATGACGGGTTTTGCCGGGTCATAGATGTTTGGTGGAAGCGCCGGGGAGAGCGTGCCCTCCGGCCGGCGGACGGTAGGCTGTTATCCGGGTATCATCGGATCCTGCAGCGATGCCGTCGCGGCGGCGACACGAAGCGGCCCCGTTATCCGGGGCAAGCACGGAAGGCAGCGCGGATGGGAGTTGCGGTGACCCGGATCCGGACGGCGCCGCCTCGCACTGTCCGGTCGTCGGCCGAGGCGTTCCCGGACACCATCGACTCGGTGAACACCCGCCGCGCCTACACCATCGCAATCGGCAAGACCGCCGACCAGCTCGACGGCCGCGGCCCCGACGGGCTGCGTGCGGGCATCGGGCCCTGGCAGCGGTGACCGACACCGCGCTGGAGGCCTTGTGGGGCAAGGCTTCGGTGAACACCTGGAACGCCCGCCGCGCTGCGGTCGGCGAATGGCTGAGCTGATGCCGCGAACAAGGCTGGAACGCACCCGCGGTCCCGGCCTCGGCCGGGCGGTCCACCCCACCGGACTCCGGCACCCCGGTCCGGTCCCGCACCGCGATCGACCGACTCATCTCCCGCCGCGACATCCACCTGCGCGAGAAGACACTGTGGCGGATGCTCTACGGAATCTGCGCCCGCGCAGAGGAACTTCTGCAGGTCAACATCGAAGACCTCGACCTGACCGGACGCTGCGCCCCGGTGAAATCCAAGGGCGTCAAACCCCGCACCCGCCGCCGGGGTGCCACCCATCACGAGCATGTCCTCGAAGCGGTGTACTGGGACGCCGGTACCGCCCGGCTGATCCGCGACCGCACCCACGGACCGCTGTTCGTCACCCACCGCCGACCCGGGCCCGGCGAATACCTCGCCGACCGCGACGTGTGCCCGGACACCGGGCTGGCCTGGCTGTCCTACGACCAGGCCCGCGACCTGCTCGACGCCGCGACCACCGTCACCGGTCCCGGGACCGGATGGGACCTGGACGAACTCAGACACTCCGGCCTCACCCACCTGGGTGAGGCCGGCGGCGATCACGACCACAGCGAGGAGGACATCCGCTACGTGCGCCGCCGCTATCTGACTGCGGAGGGCGGCGCGGCAGATCGGCATCGAGATCGCCAACGCCACCTTCCAGGTCCGGCGGGCGAGTGTGTGGGGTGAGGGCTCGACGGCGGTAGCGTCGGATTCGACGCACTTCCGGTCGTGGGATCAGAAAATCTTCACCGAGTGGCACTCCCGCTACAGCGGCCGCGGCGTGCTGATCTACTGGTCGGTCGAGAAAGGCTCAGTGGTGATCCACTCGCAGCGCATCAACTGCTCCGCCAGCGAGGTTCACGCGATGGTCGACGGCGCGGTCCGCCACGCTACCCAGATGAAGGTCGAGTCGAACTACGTCGATAGTCACGACCTGTCCGAGATCGGGTTCGGGGTCACGAAACTGCTGGGATTCGACCTTCTGCCGCGGATCAAGCGGATAAACAAGTGCAAGCTCTACCGCCCGGCCGCTGGGGAGGCCGACCTGTGGCCGGGGTTGCAGCCGACGATGACCCGCCCGATCCGGTGGGAACTGATCGCGCAGCAGTACGACCAGATGGTGAAGTACGCAACCGCGATCCGCACCGGCACCGCCTCGACCGAGGTGATCTTGCGGCGGTTCATGAAAGCCAACGCCGCCCACCCGACCTATCAGGCGATGATCGAACTGGGCAGAGCACAGAAACGATCTTTCTGTGCCGGTATCTGCGCAGCCGGGAGTCGCAGCGCGAGATTGAAGAAGGACTCAACGTGATCGAGTCGTGGAACCGCGCCAACGGCGTGATCTATTACGGCAAGACTGGCGCGCTGGCCTCCAACCGCGCCGACGAGCATGAGTTGAGCGTGCAAGTGCCTGCGGATCGTGCAAGCCTCCCTGGTCTACGTCAACACCCTCATGATCCAAGACCTGCTCGACGACCCCGGACACCGGCGACACCCTGACCACACCGGCCGACAACGGGGTGTGACACCCCTCTTCTGGGACCATGTTCTGCCCTACGGTGAGGTCAAGCTGAACATGACCAGCCGCCTCACACTCAGCGGATGAGGCGATTAGGCAGCAGATCTCGGTGCTTGTCCACGCCCAGGAAACACGGACATGGCTGCCCGCAGCGCAGCCGCCGCTGAAGCTTCTACTGGGAACGGTCCCGAGCATTGTCAGATAACACCGTATTATCTGACAAAACCGGGCGACGTCCCTGGGGAGACCCCCTGCTGCGCGGCACCCCTTTCCCGCGTGTTATCTGACATTTGAGGAGCCGTGGACCGATGACCCCCACCCGACGTCTTATTCCGGTTCCCATGGTCTCGGCCGCGATACCGACCGTGGCGGCGCTGGGGCAGTACCTGCGATGGCTCGCGAGCCATCGCGGTCGTTCCGGCAGCGTCACCTCCCCGGAGACCGTACGCGCGTACATCAGTGCGCTGCCGATCGCGTTCGCGGGTATCGCGAACCTCGCCGAGCTCGACGGATCAGGCCGAGACCGGCTGCATCGCAACATCCGCACCGCGTGGGAGCACCGTGGTCCGGCGACGTTCAACGCCAAACGAGCCGCGGTTGCCAGCGCCTTGAACTGTTCCCAGGCCCAGCAGTGGGTCGGCGACGCCGCCGTCGTGTTGGACGGGCTGAGGCGAGAACATCAACCCAAACCCGATGCCCACCGGGTCAGCTTCCGGGAAGCTATCGATCGCCTGATTGCCGACAAAAGGTGGCCCCTCGAAGACCGAACCCTGTGGGCCATGCTGTATGCTGTCGCGGCCTGCGCCGAGGAAGTCCTGCGCCTGGATCTCACCGACCTGGACCGTCCCAGCCGGCGTGCCCGCACCCGCCGCAAGGGCGGCAAGACCGTCGAGTTGCTCTACGACATCCGCACCGCACGCTTGCTCGGCCAACTGCTCACCGGACGCGGGAGCGGACCGATCTTCCTGTCTCGCACAGCCCTCGACGACGGCACCGTACCCGTCTGTGACATCGACCCGGGCACCCGGCGCCGGCGGATGAGCTACCGCACCGCCGACCCGCACCTGTGCGCCGCGACCGGCGGGTGGGACCTGCACGATCTGCGTCATTCCCGGCTCGCCCACGTCGGGGAGGACGGTGCCACCGACACCGACCTGATGAACCTGTCCGGCCACGAGGACCGCCGCACGCTGCAGCGGTATCTGACACCCAGCAAGGACGGCACCCACCGCCGACTCGACGACATCGACGCCCGTAGGGCCATCTGGACACCCGGCCCGGACGAGCTCGCCATGCGCCTCACCGCCGCCGCACAGCCCCACCTCTCACGGTGGTGAGGCTCGCATGAGCAACGGTGCAACGAGAGCCTTGACCTGGGCAATGAAGGAGCTGAAACGCCTCACCAGCATAGAAACGGCGGCGCTACAAAACACCGGCAAAGACGTAGTTCGCTCGATCAGGCGGGATGTCGATGAAAAGGTGCACACCGACCAGGACGGCAAGCGCAAGATCGAGAAAGCGTGGGAACAAGGGCGGGTACACAGGCCGCGATCCCAATCTCCAGAGACCGCGCTCGCCATTGCCGAGATGCGTCCTGGTCGTCACGCCCCCCCGGAAATGGCGGCTGGCTACATCATCTCGCTGCCGCGAGCGGTCTGGAAAGAATTCGGAACGGGAGTCGATGCAATAATCCGCACATCGCCCAGCCTGCTGCGGAGGATACACGATATCACGCGCGAAGGATGGACCATCAGGTACGGCCCGGAACACAGTGGGACTCAAACAATTCCTGAACTGAAACGGATACTCATCGACCCCAGCCGCAAAGGAGATCCGCTGCAAACCGCTGTAGCCATCGCCTACGAGTCCGGGCACACCATAGAACCCTTCAAAATCCTCAAACCAGGACCACTGGACGACAAAGAGGGGTGGATCGAATACCATCTGGACAAGATTTACAAATCCGAGGCGCGCGCACATTGGTCTCTGCAGCAGGCTCAGAGCGAAAGCGCGTCTCGGGGTGGACCGCTCGTCGGTTTCGGGTCCCCCGCTTACGGAAGAAGTATCGAAGAAATATACGATGCCGCAGATGGTAGAATGTCCGACGACGCGATCGGGAAAATTTCTGCGTTGATGGCAGATGGGAGGGTTGGGGATTGGCACGATCCGCCACCACCCACCTTTGCGGATCATTACAGTAAATTGCTCGAAAAGATCTGGGAAAAGTACTAGGACGGGGCAAAAAATTGATCGAGATCGTGACGGGCTCGTTCCGCCGGGTATGACGGGATTCGCCAGCGAGATACATGCGATCGCCCGGCGGTTGTTGGCCATTCCTGGCCACCTAGGCCCGGGTGCTGTCGCCGACGCCTGCTCCGTGGTGCTGCATGAGGTGACCCAGACTAACGAGTACGGCAACGAATTCGAAGGACAGCCCGAAGGCGGTGCTTTCTCGGTCGTCTCTTTCCGTGTACTGGCCGATCCCTCGGAGAGTCCCCGAAGTATGGTGATCCTGGAGATCCGCCAGGAGGTCAGAGCGGCCGAAGTGGAGTTGAGAAGCTACTTCGACTTGTCAACCGACCATATGACTTTCAATCCGAGGATACCGCCCGCCGGAGCCGTATTCTTTTCCGAACAACATGGCAACCGAACACTCGTCCTGCAGTTCTCCCTGCACTCAGACCTGCTTCAGACGGTCGCGGTGCGAGAGAACATGTGACTGTTCACTGGCGAGTCACGGCAGTCCTGTCCGTCCGGGCTTACCGTTGCGGTTCGTGTACCACATCCCCCACAAGGTACCCGGCGACACGGGTCCCTGACGCACTCCCCCGCCCCGACCGGGCGAGGTGTGATCCCCAACGGCCTTTTGACCTGGTCAACAGAGTCGTCTGCCGCTCCTGACACGATCTTTAACGACACCCCTGGTCGGTCGGCCGAGACCGTCGACCGGGCCGCGTATACATTCTGTGTGTTGGAGCAGTTCCACCGGCATATCAAGCACCGCAATATCTTCGTCGAGTCGTCGTCGAAGAGGCGGGCTTGAACGCGCTGGGTCTGTCGGTGCAACCGGCCGGATGCTCGCCGATCACACGGCGGTGCTCGATGTCGCGTACCGAGAGGTCGCATCCCGGTTGGACACCCACACCCCGGCGACGGTCGATGACGAGGGCAAGCTGCACGCTGCGTCGCTGGATCGCGGTCCCCGACCCGCCGAGTCTGATCGATCTTCGGCAGCGGGTGGAGGCGATGTTGCCGAATATCGAGCTGCCCGAGCTGGTGCTGGAGGTGATGTCGAGGCATCCCGGGTTCACCGAGGCGTTCTCTCATGTCGCCGGTGACTCGGCGCGGGTCGCCGATCTGGGTTTGTCGGTCGGGGCTGTGCTGTGTGCGCACGCGATGAACGTCGGATTCGGGCCGGTGACCAGCCCCGGCGTGGAGGCGCTGACCCGTAACCGGCTGCACCACGTCGATCAGTCCTACCTCCGGTTCGACACCCTGGCCGCGGCCAACACCGCGCTGGTCGAGGCCCAGGCGCGGATCCCGCTGGCGCAGGCTTGGGGCGGTGGGCTGGTGGCTTCGGTGGACGGGTTGCGGTTCGTGGTCCCGGCCCGCACCATCCACGCTCGCCCCAACGCGAAGTATTTCGGCCGCAAACGCGGCATCACCTGGTTGAACGTGATCAACGATCAAGCCGCAGTGCCTTGCGGCGCAGGTGCTCTCGGGGACCCTGCGCGACTCGCTGCACGCGGTCGATGTGGTGCTGCGCCAGCAAGGCGGCACCGTGCCCGAGAAGATCATTACCGACACCGGCTCCTACAGCGACATCATGTTCGGCCTGCCGCACCTCCTCGGGCGTCAATACCGGCCGCAGCTGGCGAATCTGCCCGACCAAAGGTCGGACGAATCTTCAAATCCAATGCACGTGCTGCGGCTGGCCGACGACGAACCCTACCGGCGCGAGATCAAAGCCCAAGCCATCCTCACCGAGGGCCGCCACGACCCCGCGCGGCGAATCTGTCACGGCCGCAGAGGCCAAATGACCCGCACCTACTACGAAGGCATGGAAAAGACCAACTGTCAGCGCTGGGGCTGGTCGTCAACTGCGTGGTGCTGGGGAACACCGTCTATATGGATCGCGTCCTGGCCGAGTTGCGCGCCCAGCAGTACCTGGTCCTTGACGCGGACGTGACCCGGTTGTCACCGTTCATACGGGCTCACATCGGCATCGACGGGTACTACAGTTTTATCTTCCCGATCTCGGCGGCACACCGGCCGCTGCGCGATCCCGACATAGGTGACGACGAGAACCTGTGACAGAGCGCCTCAACTGTCGCTGGTGGGTTGTTGCTGCCGGACGGTTTTCGTCGGTCGCGCGAAGTGTCACCGGATCAGCCGGTTAGCTTGTCACTGATCTCGGATTCATCTCATCATTCTTCGGCGGGACGCAGGGCGCTGCTGGTGAGCCGGAACTGGCGGTCGCATCCCGGGTTCACGAGGATGTCTGCTCCCGGCGGTACGATCTCGGGCAATCTTTTGCCGACGATCGGCCACCAATGCGGGACCGACAGTCGCTGTTTGTGTATCTCGGCAGTGAGGACCAGAACACACGGCACTCCGTCGGGAGCGGGACCGACCACGGGTTGGTCGTTGTCGTCGCAGGCTATCTGCACTATCGAGTTCTGTAGTGTCGGCACGATCTCCTCGCCACGGTCTTCGCCTTGCGCGATGAGCTGAACAAGCGCGTCGAGGGGATCACTGGGAGTGGAGTCGGTGAGCGGCACGTACCGGGGATTGGGGTGGAAAGGGCCGAGTGCGCCGTGGTCGTCGAGCATCCAACCGCCGACCATTACTTCCGGTGGAGGGTTGTCTTCGGCAGTATCGGCATGCCAGTGCGGGTCGAGCAGCACGAACCAGTTGTCCTGGCGGATCGCTCCGGGCATGGGCTCCATAAGTCCTTATTCCTCTCTGCGGCTGGCTAGCTCGGCTACCCTGCGGTATCGGCGCCTGGCCCGGGGAAGACTTCGAATCCGGGTGCGGTGCCGTCACCGCGAAGCTTCAGCAGTGTGACGTACATATCGGAGACGCCGTTTTCGATAGAAAAACCGGTCATTCCTTTGGGGGCATAGATGTCTCCAGTCACGGCACCGGTGCGGTGCAGGTAGTCGGCCGTCGTTCGGGCCACCATCGCCCCGTCACCCACATCGCATGAGACCAGTACCACAGGGGCGCCGGGGCTTGCCCCAGCCGCCCGCGCGAAGTGTTCGTTCGTCGCCAAGATCTTGCCGTATGTCTCACCATCCACATCGACAGTTGTCCACCGCGGCAGCAAGCGAGACCCGAGGTTGGCCTTCACCACGAAGACCTCGGGATCGGCGTGTGCTTGGGCATACACCGGTCGCTTGGGCGTCGTGGTCTGCGCCCATGGCGCTGTTTCCGGTTCTTCGGCGATGAAGGCAAGTTGTTTGGTGACTCGTGCCTTCTCGACGTCGACGAACCCCCGAGTCACTGTGGTGTCGACGTTTCTCGTCGGAGCGCTCGCCCATTTCCCGGATGTGTCGTCGCTGGGTTTGCTCGGGAACATCACTCCGATCGTTTCTCCGTTGGCGTCCTTGAGCGCAACGCTTTTCACGTTCGTAGGCTGGAACAACACCGGCTTTCCCTTGGCGGTCGTGCCAGACAACATCAGATCCGTGCCCGCCGCTGCAATCGATCGCCTGCCTTCGCCGTCAGCGGCCGAGTGCTTCCACACAGCCAGCCGAATTCCGCCTGTGGTCTCACCAGTGCGTCCGGAATACACCCTCACCGCCTTGTGTGCGCTGACGCCGATTCGTTCGGCGGCCCGCACCAACAGCGCAGAGAACCTGGACATCAGCGAGTCCCGACCGGTCCGGAAGTGGACTCCGCGCAGGAACTCAGCAGGGTGATCAACACTTCACTTTCGGCAGACCATGCATACGACAGTGCCGAGGTTACCGACCGCACGACCAACCTTCTCACTGCTGGGATCATGGGCGGCCAGCCATCATGGCCTGGAACTCCCGAGGCTGTCATAAAGTGCAAAGTGGGACGGGCCGAGCGGGGTGTCCGTTAGGGGATCCTTCAACAGCCACTCCGCCGGGACGGTAACTGCGGGCCGCCGCAAGGACGAATGCTGTCTCACATACGTGGTACGGATGGATTCTCAATGATGGGGTGCTATCCGTTACGCTTTCGGTCATGACCGGCACGTTGATCGGCTATGCCCGCTGCTCCATCGACGCCCAAGATCTCACCGCCCAGCGCGACCGGTTGAGTGAGCTCGGTGTCGCCGAGCAACGCATCTATCTCGACCACGGACTGACCGGCACCAACCGTCAGCGCCCTGGTTTGGATCAGGCGCTCGCGGCGGTCCGTGCCGGTGACACCCTCGTGGTGCCGAAGCTCGACCGGCTGGCGCGCTCGGTGCCGGATGCGCGGGCGATCGGTGACGACCTGGCCGTCCGGGGTATCAAGCTGTCGCTCGGCGGGCAGGTCTATGACCCACAGGATCCGATGGGCAAGACGTTCTTCAACATCCTGGCCACCTTCGCCGAGTTCGAAGTCGACCTGATGCGGATGCGTACCCGGGAGGGCATGGCCGTGGCCCGCGCCAAAGGCCGCCTCCGCGGCCGCCAACCCAAGCTCTCGGCCAAGCAGCGCACCGAGCTGTGGCGCATGCACGGCAGTGGCGAGTACACCGTCGCCGACCTCGCCGAGGTGTTCGGCGTCTCGCGGCCCACCATCTACCGCGCCCTCCAACGCGACCAAGCCACACAGCTGCAGTGACGCCTTCACCCAACAGCAACCCCAGCACCGATAGATACGCAAGGAAGCATCCCAGGGCGCGGGCGCAACCCCCGCGGCAAATACGGACTCTCACGTTAGCTGTGATGGGCAGCAGAGGGCGTTGTTTTGCTGATCCGATCAGATGAGATTGCGCGGGCAGCTCTTCAAGCCGCCCGAGAGTTGAGCAGCAGCATGACGAGAATGGCAAGGGCTGAGGCCGAACACGGCACCAGGCCCTTCGCTCGTCTATCCAAGGATGCAGCCGAAGAATTTCGAAACGCCGACAGAGGGTTTCGCCGTGAATTCGACACCGGTGACTCGTCGCGCTCGCGGACCGCACATCCCGACCGTCCTGCGGAAGGCCCAAGCGGCGGTTCCGGCGGCGCACCCCCGCCTCGCAGCCGACCGTCGGACCCGTATCCGAAGATCGAACTACACGTGCACCTCGAGGGCACGATCCGACCGAAGACGTTACTGGACATGGCCCGCCGTAACGGTGTGGTCCTGCCTGTGGACAACGTGGAGGCGCTGTCGGAGATGTATCAGTACCGCGACTTCAACCACTTCCTCGAAATGTGGCGCACCACCACCGGCACCATGCGCACCGAAGACGACTTCCGCCAAGCAGTGATCGATTACGCCCGTGAGGCGAAGTCCCACGGCGTGGAATACATCGAAACCACCTTTTCTCCCATCAACCGCAACAAATGGGACGGCATCCCCTACCCAGCGATGTTCAACGGCGTCGCAGACGGCATCACCGCAGCAGCCGAACGCTACGGTGTCACCGTGCGGGCAATGCCTTCCATGATCTGGGGAGGACCACCCGATCTAGCCGAAGAATGCGCCAAGTGGGCTGTGCGCTACCGAGAACGAGGCATTGTCGGCTTGGACGCCGGCGGCAACGAATTGGGACGCGGCGACGTCTCGCAGTTCGATCGAGCGGTGGCGATAGCCCGCGACGGTGGGCTGGGGATCGTGCCACACGCAGGGGAAGCCGGAGGCGTCCAAGCCATCCGAGATGTCCTGCGCTGGGATCCAGACGGGCTGCAACACGGGATCGCCGCCGCCAGCGATCCCGCCCTGATGGCCGAGCTCGTGGACCGGGGCATCGTGCTTCGCGTCACCCCGACCTCGAACGTCGGCACCCGTGTCGTTGGCGATATCGCCGAGCATCCACTACCGCGACTGCACGAGGCCGGCGTCCGCTGCAGTATCGGTACCGACGACCCAGCCCTGTTCGATACCACCCTCGGCCAGGAATACGAACTGGCCGAGCAACTCGGCATCAGCCCCGCCTCCGCCTACCGAGCCGGGGTCGACGGCGCCCTATGCGACGACGCCATCCGGCAGCAACTGCACGAGGTCGGCGAGGCGGCGTTCGGCGATCCACGCGACCGCGTCGCCTAACCTCGCACTACCACCAGCTCGCCAGACACCATGACCGGTCCCCGATATCGAACACCACTACTTCGTCGACCTGCGGCGTCATCGCGTTCACCCGCTCGGTGTGCTCGGCCAGCCACCCCCACCAGCTCCTGCGGCTCTACTGGAATCCGGGACCTCAGCTGCGACAACCTTCCCGCAGCAGCTCCCGCTCAAGTCCCTCGGCAACCGCGCGGAACCACTCATTCCAGTCCTCAGCGTCGTGCTCTAGCTTGCCCGCGCGCACATGACCCCACTCCGCGGCCGCCACTTCCCGCGACCCCGCCGCACCGGTCGACTCCGATTCCGCGACGCCGTAGCGGGCCAGTAGCGCCGCCATGTCCTGTGCCGTCGATGACCACCCCCGCACGACCAGACCGCCCACCTCCGCCTCGAACACACCGCGATCATCACGCCGGATCATTGAGACCATCACCCTGCAATCAGATTTGAGTCGAGCCGCCCTCCTTCCGAGTATCGCTCCCACCACCGAAAGGTCCTCCGCATATGGTTCGGAAAGTAGGCGGGTGGAGGACGCAGCCGCGGAGGCTGCCGCTGAGCAAAAGCCCCATTCGCTATGCCGTTCTCAGAGGACCGAGTTCTGTCCTGAGGACCACCCACACGATTACGGCAACTCCGATCCAGGCGGAGCGGCGGGAACAGCGGTGATGACGATCCGGGGCATCTCGACGACGGCGGCGGGCGCGAGGGCCCCGGGCGACATCTGGGACGGGAACGATGTCTGACTACCCGAGACCCCCGCACACCGGCTGAGTCCCAGCCACCGGTTTGCCGGAGGTGCAGTCTTCGGTGCCTCGCGCCCCTGGACGCCGAGGTGGAGCTCACCACATCGCAGGGTTTCCAAGCAACTCCTTAGCGACGGATTCCGCGTTTGAGGCTCGACTCTGGGCGAAGTGCCCGATGAAAGCCCCACTTCCCAGCTAGCGACGGATACAACGCGACTGGACCCAACTCCCGCTCCCCAATGAATTGGCTGCCGCAACCAGACAAATACGCGCTTAATAGCTATCGATCAGCTATGTTTGGTGCAGGCCCGTGTCTACACGTGGAGGCAGAGCATTGCGGTCGGCACGTCAGGTATCAGAACTCCTGACCGTGCCCGAAGAGGTCGCGGTCACTCTCGACACCTGGCGCGACGGCGGGACGATCGAGTCGGTGAGCGCGTTCGTCGCCGAGTCGATCCAGGCAGCTGTCGATCGGCGGAAGTCCCTGGCCACCATCGAATGCGTCTACGGCGGCCGACCGCCGCCGGAGATGATCAACCGCGGCCGCGAGCTGCTGGGCCTGCCGCCACTGTCGTCTGACGAACATCCTGCTGCCGGCGCCGCATGAGCGCAACGGCCCTGTCCTAGTTTCCAGCGATAGAAGACGTTGCGGCTGATGCCGTAGTAGCGGCATGTCGCAGCGACATTGCCGCTGACCTCCTCGGCATGCCGGAGAACGGCCAAGCGCCGATTCGCACGCCTGGCCAGGTCCTTCTCACTCCAAACACGTTCGGCCATAAGGACTCCTCTTCATATCAGGAGCCCAAACTGTCAACAACCTCTGTCAGTTTTAGACCTAGTTCCTACCACAAGCCCCATCCAAGGGCCCGCAGAAAGGATGGTGCACCAGTGACCACTCACTCCCAGGCACCGGGATGGTGCCGGGCAGCGGCCGCACCGGTTTCCCGATGCGCCGCCGCGCCGGCACCGTCCTCACAGAAGCCCTCTCCTATCCGGCCTCTCCCGCTCAGCGGCCTGCCAGCTGACGGGCTTGCTGGCGGATCTGGTACAGCTGCAGCTCCGGGAGTGTCTGATCTCCGGTGTATCTGATCTCGGTCTGACTGGCCGAGCCTGAGGGTTCGGCGGGAAGGATCATTTGATGTCGGAGACACTCGAATCCGTGGTGGATGCGGTGGATCAGAAGAAGCT
>NZ_VUOS01000055.1 GCF_009829325.1 Nocardia sp. CY41 | reverse complement strand
AACGCCGCCCTCATCTGCCTGGCCCGGCGACGCTGCGACGTCCTCTACGCGATGCTCAAACACGGCGAACTCTACCGATCACCCACGACCTCAGCGGCTTGACGAACACCATAGGGACACCCCCCCGAACACACCAAAGCGGGCGGCGTTGTCTGTCGACCTCACCGCCCGCTAGCACGGACTACCCGGTTACCAAGCGTGCTAGGTGGGTTGTGTTCTGCGGCCTCGGCGACAATCCGGACATCGGCCGGTTCATCCCCGCAACCTGTGCGAGGCCTTCGCCGTCGACTATCCGTATTTCGCAGGCCCACAACGCTTCTGCCCTTGTCGCGGCGCGCTCCGCGTGGGTGCCTGGTGTCCGTGCTGGGAAGGAGGGTCGGGAGACAACGCCTTCTCTTCCGGTGCTGCCTTGGCCTTCCGTCCTTCCGTAGTTACCTTTTTACACTGTGACTGCACTCACATCAAGGGGTCGCAAGACATTGAATAATCGGCGTTTTTCCCGGCGTTTCGTGGTTAAATGCCTGGTCCGCCGCCCTCTCCGTCCAGTCGGCGAAGTGCCCCGCAAGCATCTGGCGACCGGCCATGCCGAGGTGCTCTGGCGGCCGGATCTCAACGCCTGCGGCGCAGCATCCGGTAGCTGATCGCACCGGCGAGTACCGCGCTCAAGCCGACCGCGGCCGTGGCCGCGAGGGTCATCGAGGACGGCGCCTGGAAGCGCGCCCACAGCGAAACCGGGTTGGAGAAGGTCAGGATGGGCCAGCCGCGCGCGGCGGCCTCGCGGCGTAGATTGCGATCCGGGTTCACCGCGGTGGGGTGCCCCACCGCGCCGAGCAGCGGCAGGTCGGTGATCGAGTCGGAGTAGGCGTAGCAGCGCGACAGGTCGTAACCCTCGCTCGCGGCGAGCTTTTCCACGGCCGCGACCTTGCCCTCGCCGTAGCAGTAGAACTCCACCTCGCCGGTGTATTTTCCGTCCGCCACGACCATCCGGGTGGACGCGGTGTGCGAGGCGCCGAGTGCTTCGGCGATCGGGCCCACGATCTCCTCGCCGGAGGCCGAGACGATCACGACGTCGTGACCCCGGATCCGGTGGTCGGCGATCAAGTCGGCCGCCTCCGCGTAGATCAGCGGATCGACCAGCTCGTGCAAGGTCTCGGCGACAATGGATTTCACCTGTTCGACGTCCCAGCCCGCGCACATGCTGGTCAGGTGGGCGCGCATCCGTTCCATCTGATCGTGGTCGGCGCCGGACAGCAGGAACAGGAAATGGGCGTAACTGCTCTCCAGAACGGCGCGGCGGTTCAACAGCCCTTGCGCGTAGAAGGGTTTGCTGAACACGTACGTGCTCGACTTTGCGATCACGGTCTTGTCCAGATCGAAGAAGGCCGCGACGCGTGCACCGGTGGTGGCTGAGTGGTCCACCCGACCAGGATAGGCGGGGGCGCCGACTCCGCATCGTCCCGGCAGCCCGGCGCGGCTCTCGGCGGGCGGACGGATTCGCCCCGCCGCGCCTGTCGTGTGGCCTCCTTGCCTTCGATGGGCCGCAGGTGGGCGGCGGATGGACTGCGCCGGCGTCCCGTCGGCACGTGTGTCCCGAGCGGCGGCGTGGCTGCGGCCGGCGCGTCCGTGAAGTTTGCCCCGTAGACGCCGACGCCACGACGGCCGCAAAGATGTCCGTCGGCAGACTTGCGTTCTGGGCGGGGCTTGGGTGTAGTATTGCTGGCACCTGGACATGGTCCAGGCGCGTTCAGCCCGACCCCCCGGGGCTGAACCCGACGGCCCCAGCCTCCTCCCCCCCCGGCTGGGGCCGTCCTCTATTTCCGGGACAGTGCGGTAGGACGCCGGCCCTGGAGGGTTGTCCACAGCCCCGGACTTATCCCCATCCGGCATATCGCCCCTTCTTTCCCAGCTCACGTTCGGCGACGCTGACCTGCATGAACCTCGAAGCGTCGGAGCCGCCCGGGCCGCCACCCGCCCTCGTGCTCATCGATGACGACCGCCTGCGCGACGAAGTCCGCCGTATCGCGGCGGCAGCGGAACGGCCGCTCGACGAGCGAGCGCAGCCCGTCGGCCGACATGCGTGGACGGGGGCTCCGCTGGTGATCCTGGACACTGCCGCGGCGCGAGCTTCGGCCGCCGCGGGCTACCTGCGCCGGACCGGCGTGGTGGTGGTAACCGATGGTGAGCCAGGTTTGCTCGATTGGCAGTCCGCCGCCGCGGTCGGCGCGGAACGGGCTATCGCTCTGCCCGGCGCGGCGGTGGGGCTTATCGAGATGTTTGCTGAGTACGGCGAGCGGCGTGCGGGCGACGGTGTGGTGGTCGCCGTCGCGGGCGCGAGCGGCGGGGCAGGGGCGTCCACCCTCGCCGTCGCGGTCGCACTGCGCGCCGCCGCGGAAGGGTTCCGGCACGACACCTTGCTGGTCGACGGCGCACCCTTCGCGGGCGGCCTCGACCTGCTGCTCGGTATCGAGGACACGGCGGGCCTGCGCTGGCCCGAGCTGGTGGTCGAGGATGGGCGTGTCTCCGCGACCGCCCTGCACGGCGCCCTGCCCCGGGCGGCGCCCGGGCTTGCGGTGCTGTCCTGCGGGCGTTGCGGTGCGGGGAGATTGCCACGCGAACTCGGCGCGGCCGGAGTCCGTGCCGTGATCGAAGCGGGCCGGGCCGCAGGCGATTTCGTAGTTTGCGACATTTCCGGTGAGCGGGGGCCGCATGCCGACCAGATGCTCGACTCCGCGGACCTCGTCGTGCTGGTCGTTCCGGCGCGGCTGCGGGCCATCGCCGCCGCCGAAGCGGTGTCCGCGCACATCGCGCGGCGAAACCCGAACCAGGGCCTGATCGTTCGTGGACCGGCGCCTGGCGGACTGCACGGATCCGAGGTCGCCGAAGTACTCGATATCCCGCTGCTGGCCGCCGTCCGCGCCCAGTCCGGGCTGGCGCACCGGCTGGAGCGCGGAGGGCTTTCGGTGCGTCGTCGCGGGCCGCTGCGTGATGCCGCGGACGCCGTTCTCGGTGTGCTCAGCGCGCCACCCGGGCAACGACGGTGAGGAGGGGACGATGAGCGCGATACTGACCAGCGAGCTGCTGGATCGGGTGCGGGAGCGCCTTGCGGGCGAGACCGGCGATCCGGACCCGGCGCAGGTCGCCGCCGCGATTCGCGCGGAGGCCGGCGGCGTGCTGGGGGACACCGACTTGCTGCGTGCCCTGCGGCTGTTGCAGACCGAGCTGACCGGCGCGGGCGTACTCGAACCGCTGCTGCACGACCCGCACGTCGCGGACGTCTTGGTGACGGGTCCGGACGCGGTGTGGATCGATCGCGGGCACGGCCTGGAACGGACTTCGATCACCTTCGCCGACGAGGCCGCGGTCCGGCGGTTGGCGCAGCGCTTGGCGCTTTCGGCGGGGCGACGACTCGACGACGCACAACCTTGGGTGGACGGCCGTCTATCCGGAACCGGTACGGCACTGGGTGATTCGTTCGGTGTCCGGTTGCATGCGGTCCTCGCCCCGGTCGCGCACGGCGGCACCTGTCTGTCCCTGCGCGTACTCCGTCCGGCCACCCAAGGACTCGACGCACTCGCTGCGGCGGGATCGGTGCCCGCCGACGCGAAGCTCCTGCTGGAGCGCATCGTCCGGGCGAGGCTGGCCTTCCTCGTGGTCGGCGGCACGGGGGCCGGGAAGACGACGCTGTTGTCGAGCCTGCTCGCCACGGTGGACCCGGCGGAGCGGATCGTCTGCGTCGAGGATGCGGCTGAGCTCGCGCCACCGCATCCGCATGTGGTCCGGCTGGTCGCCAGGACCGCGAACGTGGAGGGCGTCGGCGAGGTCACCGTGCGCGACCTGGTCCGCCAAGCGCTGCGCATGCGTCCGGACCGGATCGTGGTCGGCGAGGTCAGGGGGGCGGAGGTGGTCGACCTACTGACCGCGTTGAACACCGGTCACGACGGCGGGGCCGGCACCGTGCACGCCAACTCGCCGCAAGAAGTCCCGGCCCGGCTGGAAGCCCTCGCCGCTCTGGGGGGAATGGCGCGAGCCGCGTTGCACAGCCAACTCGCCGCCGCGGTGCAGGTCGTCCTGCATGTGCACCGCCGGGCGGACGGCTCGCGCGGCCTGCGCGAGATCGGTCTCGTAAACCGCTCGGGCGACGGCTGTGTGCGGATCACGCCGGCCTGGCACCACACCGGCGCCGCCCCCGCCGCCGCAGACCTGTCCGGCCTGCTCAACGAGCGGCTCGACCGATGAGCGGCGCGGTGTTGTGTCTCGCGCTGGCGATGGTCGTGGTGCCCGCGCCGCGATCACGCCGCCGGTTCGGACAGTTGTTCATCGCCAAGGCCGACTATCGAATGCCCGAGCCGGAGCTGCTGTTGGGCCTAGGTGCGGGCATCGGCATGGTCTTTGCGCTCGTCGTCTTCGGGCCGGGTCCTTTTCTCGCTGCTTGCATGATCGCCGGAACGGTAGGGCTGCGGGCTCGCCGGGTGGCGCGGGAGCGCCGCAGGAACCTCGAGCAGGGGCGCCTGCTCGATGCGTTGGAGGCGGTGATCGCCGAACTGCGGGTGGGAGCGCACCCGAGTGCCGCCGCCGAGTGCGCCGCGCGTGAGGCGCAGGGCGCCTCGGCACAGGCGTTCGCCGTCGGCGCCGCCCGCAGCCGCCTCGGTGGATCGGCGGCGGCGGGTCTGCGCCGGCTGGATTCCCCGATCTCGGCGGAACTCGCCCGGGTCGCGGGCGCGTGGCAGGTGGCCGAGCAGCATGGCCTCGCACTGGCCGAATTGCTGTCTGCGGTCCGGACGGATCTCGCCGGGCGCCTCCGATTCCGCGGCCGCACGACCGCCGCGCTGGCCGGGGCGCGCGCCACCGCGGCGGTTCTGGCCTGTCTTCCATTTCTCGGGATCGCACTCGGCCAAATGATGGGCGCCGCGCCGCTGCACGTTCTGTTCGTCTCGTCGGCGGGGACCGTGCTGCTCCCACTCGGCACAGGTTTGGCCTGTGCCGGCTTGCTGTGGACCGATGTGATCACGCGAAAGGTGCTGCTATGAGGTCACTTTCCTCGATCGTGCGTGGGCGGCCGAACCAACTGCCGCCTGCGAGCCCGGCTTTGGTCGGTAGGCAGAGAAGGTTCGCACGTCAACCCCGCTCGGCGATTGTTCACATCGAAGCTGCGAGTGGCGCGGCCGTGCGAAGCCGCTACCCGCTCGGCAGGCTCCTCGGGCTGCCGCGATTGCAGACCGACCGCATCGCCACCTTCATCGGAGGCCGTATCTGCGATGCCTGCGCGTCGCCGCCGCAGGGTGCGCGGCCGTCCGGCCTGACGACAGTTCACGCAATTATCTCTCGCGCAATACCTTCGGGAAGGAAGGTCGACGATGGGAACTACCCCGGGAGCGGCACTGCCATTGCTACTGGTGGCGGCCGCGCTCGTACTTCCGCCGGGACGGGTGGCTGTGAACCGGCGGCTGCATGCCCTCGGCGGAAGACCGAACGCATCGGCCGAGCCATCACACCGAGCGAACCACGGGACGGATCCGCTGGCTGTCGCCTCCGTCCTCGACCTGCTGGCGGCCTGCCTGCGCGCCGGGCTGCCCATGGCAGGGGCCGCTCGGGCCGTGGCGCCGGAAGCACCGGAAGGGCTCGGCGACGCACTGCGACGGGCGGCGGACTTGCTCGCATTGGGAGCCGACGCGTCCACGGCCTGGGCTCAGGTGGCTCGGGATGCGAACGGGCGTCCCGGAGCCGAGGAGGTCGACTCGCTGGCACGGATGGCGCGGCGTTCGGCCCGATCCGGGTCGTCACTGGCGGCCGCGGTGTCGGAACTGGCCGAGCAGCGCAGGTCCGCGGTCGAAGACGTGGCAGCCGCGAAGGCGGAGCGGGCGGGCGTCCTGATCGGCGGCCCCTTGGGTCTGTGCTTCCTTCCGGCCTTCGTCTGCTTGGGCATTGTGCCGGTGGTCATCGGCTTGGCCGGCCGCGTGCTGGAGGGCGGCCTGCTGTAACCGCACACCCGCCCACGCCCGCAGCTCGTACGAGGCATGCCATGCCACGTTCGTGCGGAACATCCGCCCAGCTTCGTTCGGGCACGGCTGGACGACCCGCGCCGGCGGCTGTGCCTCCCGCTGGATCGGGGAACATCCGACGCGGCGTCACCCCGCTGATCTCCAGTGCGCCGCAGCTGGTCAAAACCGCCCTGGTGCCGCGTCGCAACAGATGCTCGCTTCTGCGGCAGACCGCTGGCACGTACAACGCGAGTGGTGCGGTCACCTGGCACATCGGTTCCGCGCCGGTTCCGCGGGCGGGCGAGGTTCTGTCGTCAGGGGCACCGCCGGGCGCGTACTCGCCGGATGTGGATGTGCCGTCTATCGGCGGTCGCGGTGTGGCCCCTTGGCGCGTTGGGTCGTCGGCGATCGAGCCGCGGGGCAAAAGGTCGTCGGTTGACTCGCAAGGCGCGGACTGGCCGGATGCGGGTGCGTGGATTCCCCGTGGGCGCGGAGTGGTCGCCTGGCGCGTTGGCTCGTCGGCGGGTCTGCGGGAGGGGGAGGTGCTGTCGTCAGGGTCGTCGCAGCGTGAGTGTTCGCCAGATGTGCCGGTTTCCGGAGGGCTGTGTGCGGTCGCGTGGTGCGTGGACTCATCGGCGGTTAGGGGGCGGGGCGGGGTCCTGTCGTCGGGTGTATCGCGGGGCGTGCGCTTGTTAGTTCTGGACCTAGGGGTTGGCGGTGGGCAGTTGGGTTCGGGGCAGCGGTGTGCGGTCGCGACGCACCGTTCATCGGGAGAAGCGTGCTCGTGCGGAGCGGCCGCACGGGCTGGAAAGGAGGAATCGGGTGCGTATCCAGGGGGTAGCGAGGTCCGTGGGCCGGCGGACGAAGGCTGTATATATGCACTTGCGTGCGCGAGTGCTACGGGCGGCGGTCGCGGAGGACGGCATGAGCACGGCCGAGTACGCGATCGGCACGATCGCGGCGGCAGCGTTCGGCGCGGTGCTCTATGGCGTGGTGACGGGCGACAGCATCGTGAACGCGTTGACGAAGATCATCGATCGGGCGTTGAACACCTCGGTGTAGCCGTCGACGTGGTACGGCCGTGCCGTCGCGCGCCGGGGCCGGGTGGTGATCGGGGAGCGGTGACGATCGAGGCGGCGCTCGCACTCGTCGCGGTCGTCGCCACCGTGGTGCTCTGTGTCGGGGCTTTGCTGGCGGCGTCGACCCAGGTCCGCTGTGTCGACGCCGCCCGCGAGGCGGCCCGCCTCGTCGCACGGGGCGATGAGGCGAACGCCCGCCCAGCGGCCGCGCGCATCGCGCCCCCATCGGCCGACATCGTGTTCCGGACCGAGGGCACTCGTGCCGTAGCCGTGGTTTCCGCGCGAACCGCACTGCTACCGCTGCTCACCCTCCGTGCCGAAGCGGTCGCGACCCTCGAACCCGGGGCCGCGAAGTGAAGGCGGCAGCGGTCGGCCCCGCACGAAGACCGCCTTCCACCGCCTACGGTGCTCTGGCCGCAGGTACGGTGCCGACCGGTCACCCGAAAGTCTCGAGCGAAGGGCCCGCTCCTAGAAGGGGCGTGACGCAACCGGCCCAATCGGCTGCAACCGTATCGGGTGACGGCCAGGTCGCGGTGACCGATGCCGCCAGAACGTGCTCGGGCACTGAGCCGTCTCTTTCGTCGACAACCGCCAGTGACGATGCGGTCGGTGGCCGACGTCGTCGTGACCGCGTGCCGACGGGCAGACGATGGCGGGGTTGGCGCGTGACTGATCCGAGGGGCGGCGCTGAGTCGGGTCGTCGCAGACAGCCCGCGCTGTTGGTACCGGTGGCGTCGGTGGCCGAGGGGGTCGGTGTCCGGGTGCCGACGCACGGATCATGGCGGCGTTGTCGCGTGACTGGTCGAAGCGGCTGCGCTGAGTGGGTGGTCCTTGTCGGCAGCCCGCGCCGTCGGTACTGGTGCAGTCGATGACCGAGGGGGACCACGGGTGCCGATGGGCGGACAAGGGCGGGGTTGGCGCGTGACTGGTCGGAGGGGCGGTGCTGAGTGGGGTCTTTGTCTTATCGGCAGCCAGCGCCGTCAGTACCGGCGTGGTCGGTGGCCGAGGGGGTCGTGGTGACGGTGCCGACGCGCGGACGGTGGCGAGGCTCGCGGTTGCGGCGAGTGGGTCGCTGTCCTTGTCGGCAGCCCGCGCCGTCGGTACCGGTGCGGTCGATGACCGGCGCCGATGCGCGGTATACGTCAGCGTGTGCCGTGGATGCGCGCGGCGGTGAGCCGGGCGAGGTCGGCGGCCGCAGCGACCGGGCCGGGTGGCGCATGTGCCTCGTGTACGGGCTCCGTGTATCCGGGGACGAGGGGGTGGCCACCGTCTTCGTGTGTCTGGCGCTGGTCGCGCTGATCGGTGTGACGCTCCTGCTCGCGCAGGTGGGCGTCGTGGTGGTCGCACGGCATCGGGCGCAGGCGGCCGCCGATATGGCAGCGCTGGCCGCCGCGGGTGCACTGGTCGAGGGCGTCGACGCCGCGTGCGCGGAGGCGGACGGGGTGGCGCGGTGGATGGGGACGCGAATCCGCGTCTGCGAGGCCGCGGAGTGGGACGCCACGGTCACCGTGGAAAGGAATGTACCAATAGGTCTGTATGGGGATCGCGTCGTTCGGGCGAGCGCACGTGCCGGACCGGTTGAAGAGTGACGGAGTTCGATACACGATCGCGCTTACGTCGCTTCTAGTAGCGGAAATCGGCAATTCTACTGGCGGGTTAAAAGCGGGCTCGCAGAATTCCGCGCACGGACCGAGATATCAAAAACCGATGAATGCGCATGTCCGCAATGGAGAGGGTGGCAATAGTCTAGTTAACATGAATCCAATCCTTTTTATTCCGGCGAGGTGAAGCGACGCCATTCCACTAGGAGATCTCACGGCTGGTCCAGCATGTGCGCTGGCAAGGTCGACAATTGGTCACATGTCCGGCTCTGCGCCGTCACGAATCGAGCGGCGCGTGCTGCTCGGCGGGCAGCTCGGCCAGCACGGCGGTGAGCAGGCGTGCCGCTGCCGCCTTGTCCAACGGGTGATTCCCGTTGCCGCACTTGGGGGACTGGACGCAGGACGGGCAGCCGGCCGCGCAGCCGCACGACTCTATGGCCGACAGGGTCGCCGAAAGCCACTGTCGCAGTAGCCCGAACCCGCGTTCGGCGAACCCGGCCCCGCCGGCTTGGCCGTCGTAGACGAAGACGGTGGGCAGCCCGGTGTCCGGATGTTCCGCAGTGGAGACGCCGCCGATGTCCCACCGGTCACAGGTCGCCACCAGGGGCAACAGTCCGATCGCGGCGTGCTCGGCCGCGTGCAGCGCTCCGGGAACGTCCTGTGGCTCGATACCCGCCAGCCCCAACAACTGCGGCGTCACGGTGTACATGACGGCCCTGGTGGGCAACGTCTGCGGCGGCAGGTCGAGTTCGACCAGGTCGAGCACTTCCCCGGTGTTCAGCGTGCGCAAGTAGCCGATCACCTGGCTGGTGACCCGCACCTGGGCCAACCCGGCCGTCACGTGACCGTGCGCGCGGTATTCGGTCACCGCGTCGACGGCGATCGAGGTCACCTGACGCGCGCTGGTGGTCCACCCCGGCTCGGCGGCGTGCACGAAAGCCACACCGTCCTCCATATCCAGCTCGTCGACCACATAGGTCTCGCCCTGGTGCAGGTGGACGGCACCCGGGTGCAGCGTCGCCCGGGCCCGTCCCGCGTCGGCGGTGCCCAGCAGCCTGCCGGTCTCCCCGTCCACGATGGCCACCGGAGCGCCGATTCCACCTCGGACATCCACCGCGTCGTGCGGTTGCGTCTCCGCGGTCACGTACCAGCGTGCGCGTTCCCCGGTGCCGCGCCGCCTGATCAGGCCCTTCTCGGCCAGCTCGCCCAGCACCGCGCGAGCGCCGAACTCCTCCACTTCGCCGTCGGTGAGCGGCAGTTCCAGCGCGGCGCACAGCAATTGCGGACCCAGCACATAGGGATTGCGCGGATCGGTGATGGACGCCTCGACCGGTTTCTCCAGCAGTGCTTCGGGGTGGTGGACCAGGTAGGTGTCCAACGGGTCGTCCCGCGCCACGAGCAGCACCAGTGAACCCTGCGTGCGTCGTCCCGCCCGTCCTGCCTGCTGCCAGAACGACGCCACCGTTCCGGGAAAACCCGAGATGACCACGGCATCCAGGCCCGCGATGTCGACCCCGAGCTCCAACGCGCTGGTCGTCGCCGCGCCCAGCAGCGATCCGTCCGACAGCGCCGCTTCCAGATCGCGTCGATCCTCCGCGAGATATCCCGCTCGATAGGACGCCACGCGTGCGGCGAGATCCGGATCGACCTCGACCAACAACCTTTTGGTCTCCATCGCGGTCAGCTCGGCGGCCCGCCGGGAACGCACGAAGGTCAAGGTCCGCGCACCTTCGGCCACCAGGTCCGCCATGATCCGCGCCGACTCCGCGGTGGCGGGTCTGCGCACCGGCGCGCCGTTCTCGCCGGTCATCGCGGTGAGCAACGGCGGTTCCCAGAAAGCGACGGTCCGTGGCCCCTGCGGCGATCCGTCCCGGGTGACCGCGGTGCAGGATGCGCCGACCAGGCGCGACGCGGCGGTCGCCGGTTCGGCGGAGGTCGCCGAGCACAGCACGAACACGGGATCGGCGCCGTATCGTGCGGCGATGCGTCGCAGCCTGCGCAGCACCAATGCGACGTGCGACCCGAAAACGCCGCGATAGGCGTGGCATTCGTCCACCACCACGTAGCGCAGCCTGCGCAGTACGCGCGCCCAGCGCTGATGTGATCGCAGGATGCCCAGGTGGAGCATGTCCGGATTGGTGAAGATCCAACGTGCGTTGGCGCGCACCCATTGCCGGATCTCGGCCGGCGTATCACCGTCATAGGTGGCCGGATGGATATCCCGCAACGGGCCTTCATGGGTGATGGCACCGATGGCACGCAGCTGATCAGCGCCGAGCGCTTTCGTCGGGGAAAGATACAGCGCGGTGGCCTTCGGATCTGCTTGCAGCGCGGTGAGCACCGGAAGCTGGTAACCAAGGGATTTGCCGGACGCGGTACCGGTACTCACCACCACGTGCTGTCCCTGGAACGCCCGATCCGCCGTCTCCACTTGATGGCTCCACGGCGCCTGGATGCCCGTCTCCCGCAACGCGGCAACCACTTCCGGCGATGCCCAGGCAGGCCAGGTGGAACGGTCGGCGGCCCGTGCCGGGAGTTCGGCCACGTGGGTCAGCCGGGGGTCGTCGTCCGGCGCCCCGGTTAGGACACGATTCAGCAACGATGTCCCATAGCTGAGCTCGGTTCGCGGCCGTCCGCGCAGCGCTGAGTCGGGTGGATTCACCGCTGGAACCCCGCAACACGCTCGGGAAGTGTGAAACGTGTGTGTCCCGGAACCTCTACCTGCCATTTCGATACCAAATAGCGACCTGGGTCACAGCTTCTTTGCCGAACGTCCACTCGGTTATCACCAAGCAAACGAACCCCGAGTCCGGATTCCGCCATTGTGTCCCTCACCTGCGCATTCGCAAGATCAACTTTTTTGCAAATTGTCGGTAACTCGACTGTTGAATTGCCCGAAGACATGGTTCACTGGTTCCTGGTCGCAAGCTTCTGTGTTCGAGGGACGGATCCAAAGTCCAAACCGTCAGCAGGATCGATGTTGCGAACGGTGTGCTTGGTGCTTTCCTGCAGGGGGAACCAACAGTACAGCGGTCGGAACGGACCCGGTGGACGAACCCAGTTGTCCGCCGTTCCGGTAAGAAAAGAGAAGGAACAGAATGGCACAGGGAACTGTGAAGTGGTTCAACGCGGAGAAGGGGTTCGGCTTCATCGCGCCGGAGGACGGCTCCGCTGACGTCTTCGTCCACTACTCCGAGATCCAGGGTTCGGGTTTCCGCACCCTCGAGGAGAACCAGAAGGTCGAGTTCGAGGTCGGCCAGGGCACCAAGGGCCCGCAGGCCACCGGAGTGCGTGCGCTCAGCTGAGCGGCGCAAGATCCACAGCTCGTCCCTCACCACCGGCAACGGGGTGAGGGACGAGCTATATCTGGGGTAGTCACGGCCCGTGTGAGCCGGCGGTGCGGACCGCCGAGCATGCCGCGGCGCAGGTGTGGCGAAACGACCAGGCATACTGATTCGAACTGACGGGCGTACGCTCGGTGGTTCGAGTCGCAAGCACTCGACCACCCGCGGCGTCACGGTATAAACGTGTCTGGTGCGACATTCAGCCGTCGCAGCCGCTCACCCCAAGCCGCGCACAGCGGAAATACGCAGCGCGGGTCGATCAGGAAAGGTGTATTCGCCGGTGGCAACACGAGACCGCGGTGCAGCCGACCAGGGCCGTCCCCTGCGTCGTCTCGTGATCGTCGAGTCCCCGACCAAGGCCCGCAAGATCGCGCCGTACCTGGGTCGCAACTACACGGTCGAGGCGTCGGTCGGTCATATCCGGGATCTGCCGCGCGGAGCGGCCGACGTCCCGGCCAAGTACAAGGGCCAGTCCTGGGCGCGGCTCGGCGTGGACGTCGACAACGACTTCGAACCCATCTATGTCGTGAGCCCGGACAAGAAGGCCAAGGTCACCGAGCTCAAGAGTCTGCTGAAGGACGCGGACGAGCTCTACCTGGCCACCGACCCCGACCGCGAGGGCGAGGCGATCGCCTGGCACCTGCTGGAAACGCTCAAACCCAAGGTGCCGGTCCGGCGGATGGTGTTCCACGAGATCACCGAACCCGCGATCCAGGCCGCCGCCGCGGACACCCGCGACCTCGACAACGATCTGGTCGACGCCCAGGAGACCCGCCGCATCCTCGACCGTCTCTACGGCTACGAGGTCAGCCCCGTCCTGTGGAAGAAGGTCATGCCGCGGCTGTCGGCGGGCCGCGTGCAGTCGGTGGCCACCCGGGTGATCGTGCAGCGCGAGCGCGAGCGGATGTCGTTCCGTTCGGCCGAGTACTGGGACATCGCCGCGAAGCTCGACGCGGGTAACGGCGAGGAGAGCGACGCCACCAACCCGAGGACCTTCGGCGCGCGTTTGGTCACGGTCGACGGCGCGCGGGTCGCCACGGGACGCGACTTCGGATCGGACGGGCAGCTCAAGGCTGCCAACGGCGTCGTCGTGCTGGACGAAGGCCACGCGCGGCGGCTGGCCGAGGCGCTGGATGGCGCCGACCTGGTGGTCTCCTCGGCGGAGGCCAAGCCGTACACCCGTAAGCCCTATCCGCCGTTCATGACCTCGACGCTGCAGCAGGAGGCGGGGCGCAAACTCCGTTTCACCTCCGAGCGGACCATGCGGGTCGCGCAGCGCCTGTACGAGAACGGCTACATCACCTATATGCGCACCGACTCGACGACGTTGTCGGAGTCGGCCATCGCTGCGGCGCGCGCGCAGGCGACCCAGCTCTACGGGTCGCAGTTCGTGCACCCGACCGCGCGGCAATACAACCGCAAGGTGAAGAACGCGCAGGAGGCGCACGAGGCGATCCGTCCGGCGGGCGATACGTTCGCCACGCCCGGCGAACTGCACGCGCGCTTGGACAACGACGAGTTCCGTCTCTACGAACTCATCTGGCAGCGCACCGTCGCCTCCCAGATGGCCGACGCCAGGGGCACCACGCTGACGCTGCGCATCACGGGCGTCGCGGGCACCGGCGAGGAGTGCGTGTTCTCCGCTTCCGGCCGCACCATCACGTTCCCCGGCTTCTTGAAGGCCTATGTGGAGAGCGTCGACGAGGAGGCCGGCGGGCAGTCCGACGACGCCGAGTCCAGGCTCCCCGCACTGGAGGAAGGCCAGGCTGTCACCGCGGTCGAGTTGAATCCCGATGGGCACAGCACGAATCCGCCGGCGCGCTACACCGAAGCGTCGCTGATCAAGACGCTCGAAGAGCTCGGCATCGGCCGTCCGTCGACGTATTCGTCGATCATCAAGACGATCCTCGACCGCGGTTACGTCTACAAACGCGGCAGCGCGCTGGTGCCGTCGTGGGTGGCGTTCGCCGTGATCGGTCTGCTGGAGGAGCATTTCGGCCGACTGGTCGATTTCGACTTCACCGCTGCCATGGAGGACGACCTCGACGCCATCGCCGGTGGACGCGAGCAGCGTGGAAACTGGTTGTCCAGCTTCTACTTCGGCGGCGATCACGGCGTGGAAGGGTCGGTCGCGCGCTCCGGCGGTCTGAAGAAGATGGTGGGGGAGCGACTCGACGACATCGACGCGCGCGAGATCAACTCCATCAAGCTGTTCAACGACGCCGCCGGGCGCGACGTCGTGGTCCGGGTGGGCAAGTACGGGCCGTACCTGGAGCGGATGGTCGCCGATCCCGATGACCCCGAAGGCAATTCGGTATCCCAGCGGGCCAATCTCCCGGACGATCTGCCACCGGACGAACTGACCCCCGAGGTCGCCGAGAAGCTGTTCGCGACCCCGCAAGAGGGCCGTTCGCTCGGTGTGGATCCCGGGACGGGACACGAAATCGTCGCCAAGGAAGGCCGTTTCGGTCCGTACGTCACCGAGATCCTGCCCGAACCGCAGGCCGAGGAAGGGCAGGAACCGGCCAAGAAGACCGCGAAGAAGGCCGCTGCGCCCAAGCCGCGCACCGGTTCGCTGTTCAAATCCATGGACCTGGCCACGATCACGCTCGACGACGCGCTGAAGCTGCTGTCGTTGCCGCGCGTGGTGGGTACGGACCCGGACAGCGGCGAGGAGATCACCGCCCAGAACGGACGCTACGGGCCGTACCTGAAGAAGGGCACCGACTCACGTTCGCTCAACACCGAGGACCAGATCTTCACCGTCACGTTGGAGGAGGCGCTGAAGATCTACGCCGAGCCCAAGCGCCGTGGGCGGCAGGCTTCCAGCGCCGCCCCGCTGCGGGAACTCGGCAACGACTCGGCCTCCGGCAAGCCGATGGTGATCAAGGACGGCCGCTTCGGCCCGTACGTCACCGACGGCGAGACCAACGCGACGCTGCGCAAGGGCGACGAGATCGAATCGATCACCCCGGAGCGGGCCATGGAGTTGCTCGCCGACCGGCGGGCGCGCGGACCGGTGAAGAAGACCGCGAAGAAAGCCGCGGCGAAGAAGGCGCCCGCGAAGAAGACGGCGGCCAAGAAGACCGCCGCCAAGAAGGCGACCACTACTAAGACGGTGGCCAAGAAGACCACGGCACAGAAGACGGCGGCGAAGAAGACCGGCGTCGGAAAGTCGTGAATTCTCGCTCGTGGCGACAGCCGTAGCCTGAGCGGCATGGCTACCGAACAAGAGCGCGAGGATCTGATCGCGATGCTCGCCGACCAGCGTGAGCTGTTCCGTATCACGCTGCGCGGCATCGATGACGAACAGGCGCGGCGGCGGACCACCGTGAGTGAGCTGACCCTCGGCGGGCTGCTGCACCACCTGGTCAGCTGCGAACGGCACTGGACGACGGTGATCGTGCGGCGGGACGAGAACGCGGAACTCGACGTCTCGAAGTTCGGCGGCGAGTACGTCATGGCGGCCGAGGAAACCGTGGCGGGCCTGTTGGCCGACTGGGACGAGGTGGCCGCGGCGACAGCGGAGCTGATCCGCACGGTGGACGATCTCGACGTCTCGATACCGACTCCGACCTCGCCGTGGGTGCCGGAGCGGATCTGGCAGTCGGTCCGCTACACGGTGCTGCACATCCTGCGGGAGATCGCGCATCACTCCGGGCACGCAGACATCATCCGCGAGGCGCTGGACGGGGCGAACAGCACGCAGCAGCGCGCCTCCTGACTCGTACAGGACTGTCCAGGGGCGGCAGTGGTCGGCTTGACGGAACAGCTGTCAGATCTCGGCGACGCTCGGCTTCGAAGGCGTGGTTCAGCACATCACCGAAGGTGCGCTGAACACCTTCGCGGACGCGAGCTCTGTCCCGCCTCCTCGTGCGGACGGTTCGCTGCCGACTCGGTCCACGGTGCGCGTGTCCGGACGGCTCGTCGGTACCGGCACGGCCGATGGGAGCCGGACCGGGTGGTGCGAGGGAGTGCGCACGTTGCCGTGGTCGGGATAACCGGTCGGCATGGGCCCGTAACTGTCGGGAGGGGCCGATAGGGTGTACGCCGTGGCGGGAGTCTTCGATCGGTTGGTCGGCCAGGAGGCGGTCGAGTCCGAGCTGACGGCTGCCGCCGTCGCGGCGCGCGGGGGCGCGGTCGAGGGCGCGATGACGCATTCCTGGTTGTTCACCGGCCCGCCGGGGTCGGGCAGATCCGTCGCGGCGCTGTGTTTCGCGGCGGCGTTGCAGTGCACCGACTCGGGGACGCCCGGGTGCGGCAGGTGTCACGCCTGCACCACGACCATGGCGGGCACACACGGCGACGTTCGCCGCGTGGTGCCCGAGGGGCTGAGCATCAGTACCAAGGAGATGCGCGAGATCGTGCAGGTGGCCTCGCGCAGGCCGAGCACCGGCCGCTGGCAGGTGGTGGTCATCGAGGACGCCGACCGGTTGACCGAGGCGGCAGGTAACGTGCTGCTCAAGGTCGTCGAGGAGCCGCCGGACCGGACGGTGTTCCTGCTCTGCGCGCCCTCGGTCGATCCCGAGGACATCTCGATCACGTTGCGCTCCCGCTGCAGGCACGTGCATCTGGTGACGCCGTCGGTGCCCGCCATCGCGCGGGTGCTGCGCGAACGCGACGATCTCGACGAGAAGACCGCGACCTGGGCTGCCTCCATCAGCGGCGGCCATGTCGGCCGCGCTCGCAGGCTCGCCACCGACGCGGAGGCGCGCGCCCGCCGTCAGCGCGCGCTGGCCTTGGTCACCGCGGTCGGGAAGCCCGGCGCGGCCTACGCCGCCGCCGACGAGCTGGTCCGTGCGGCCGACGACGAGGCCAAGCAGATGAGCGCGGCCCGCGACGAACGCGAGCGTGAGGAACTCGCGACCGCGCTGGGCGCGGGCGGCACCGGCAAGGGCGCGGCGAGCGCCACCCGCGGCTCCGCCGGCGTGCTGAAGGATTTGGAGCGGCGGCAGAAGTCCCGCGCGACCCGCACCGGCCGCGACGCCCTCGACCGCGCCCTGATCGACGTGGCGGGCGTCTACCGGGACGCACTGGCCGTCCGCTTCGGCGCCACTCGGTTCGGCTCCGGCGTCGCCCTCACCCACCCCGACCTGTCCGACGAGATTCACGACTTGGCCGACCGCATGCGACCCGAGGGCCTGCTGCAGTCGATCGAAGCCGTTCTCGCCTGCCGCACGGCGCTCGACCTGAACGTCAAACCCCGTTTCGCCCTCGCCGCCATGGCCGCCGCCCTGATCGCGGCCCGTGCACAGTGACCGTGACCACCCGTTTTCGCGATCGGGCCGCGAGACGATAGACTGCCCTGGCCGAAAGGCACGCCGCCTTAGCTCAGTCGGTAGAGCGCTTCACTCGTAATGAAAAGGTCGGGGGTTCGATTCCCCCAGGCGGCTCCATACTTGCTGGTAGAAGCCGTTTTCGTGGGTAGATGGATTAACCCTGAACGGCTCGACTCCCAACTAAATCCCAACAATTCGTTCTCCGTCCCTATCTCAGGGCTCTCCGCTCACCGCGCGGTCCAGCGCATCGGCAGCGGCATGATGAGCCCGGCCGCGTGCCATGTACCGCCGCTGTGTCATGGCCGGGTCTACGTGCCCCAGCACGTCCGCTGTCACTCGGGCCGACAAGCCCGCGTCGTCCAGGATCGTTGCGACAGCACCCGGAAACTGTGCGGCGTCACATCGTCAGGGATGCCGAGCGCATCACGTACTCGCTGCCACTCGTGCCCGACATTTTGCGGGTCCCGCAGCGTCCACATCGTGGACGGGAACACTAGGTCTAGCGTGTCCTCGCCTTTGGGGGGCGATGCCAGCTTGCGAGCCGCGAGAGCTTTCCGCCGCCGCTTCAATGTCTCCACGACGAAATCAGGTAGGGCAATGACGCCCTTCCGGTTCTTCGGATCGTTGTCGTTCGCCACTCGCACGAGACCCTTGCCCTTGACCCGCACCACCTTCCCGGTTGTTCTCAGCGTGCGCGCGTCCAGGTTGATGTCAGACCACAGCAGTCCCAACACTTGACTCCGCCGCAGCCCAGTACCCGCCAGCACCGTTACCCAGTCGGCCAAGTCGGCGCTCTCGCAGAACTCCGCCACGGTCGGCGGAGTGTAGGACTTGACCGGCTTGCCCCGTGTCCGTTCGGCTCGCGACAGCTTGCGGGGGCACGGTAGGTGGGACGTGCGGACAGCCGCCAGGATCGTGCGCAGCTCATCCACCGTGATATCCCGCGCACCGCCGGTTCGGCCCTTGGCCTCGATGTTCTGCGCGAGCTGGGATTCCCGCACAGGGTTCACGCTCAATGCGTCCTTGCGCACCGCGTAGCGGAACATGCCCGAAAGCACGTTGCGCCCCATGCGCATCGAACCCGGCCCCTTTGCCTGGCCTAGATGTACCCGGCCATCAGGTTGGTTGCAGTCGGCTGATGGGCGGATGACCGTCGAGTGCACTGTGGCGTCGTCGAGTGTTGTAGTACTCGATCCACGGTGCAAGGGCTGCGGCGCGTTCGGTGTTGCTG
>NZ_VUOS01000006.1 GCF_009829325.1 Nocardia sp. CY41 | reverse complement strand
CGGAAAATTAGCTGACAAAAAATGTCCGACCCTCCACACGGGGAGCGGAAGAGCCGGAACCAAAATAATATTTGGCACTGACATTCATCGACACACTATTGAGTTCTCAAAGAACACACGCACACACATTCACTCCGAATCAACCGGAACTTCAGTGAGGCAACTTTTCCAGCTTAGCCCATTCGTTCACCCGACCAAAATCGGGCTCCCTGTCGAGCCAGTGTGATCGCCAGGCGCTCCTCGTCCTACCTCGTTTCCCGGTCCTTCCGCTCAGCGTCTCCGCCTTGCTTCTCGGCTCCGGGTCGGTGTCCGTGTCGCTCTGACCTGGAATAAGTTACGCGGCGTCGAACGCTTCGTCAAATCGCCTGTCCAGCGCGCGAATTCGCAGGTCAGAGGCGCGCGACCCGTGCGATTACGGCCTGAATGACACAAGTGTGATTCAGACCACGACAAGATCGATTCGCGCCTAGCCGGCGTTCCCCGATGCCCGGAGCAATTTGGCGCCGAGCCTTGCCAGGAGGTCTTTCATTTCGGTGGGTTCGACGACCTCGAAGTCCAGGTCCAAGTGCGCGATGCGAACGGCGGTCCATTCCAGTGAATCCGCGGAGGTGCGCAGGAGACAGGTCCGCTCGTCCAGCGGTTCGATCTCCTCCGCGCGCACGCGGAACGCCTCCACCAGGACGTCCGCGTGGGCATGGACCCGTAGGACCACGTGGCGAACCGGCCTCGAGCGCGCCAACTGGCTGGTCACGAAACTCGCCGCGTCCGCGGCGGGCAGGAGCCGGGGCGCGCAACGTGTGCCGATCGGCTGCGGTGACGACAACCGGTCCACGCGGAAGGTACGCCAATCTGCGCGGTCGACGTCCCAGGCCACCAGATACCAGCGCCGGCCTGCGGAGACGAGGCTGTGCGGTTCGGCGAGACGGCTGCTGTCCGCGTCGGTCTTGTCGCGATAGCGGAATCGGATCCGTTCGCTGTCGCGCGCGGCGGCGGCCAGGGTGACGAGCACCTCGGGATCGACCATCGGGCCGGCGGCCGGTCCGCCGAGCGACACGGTGGTGGCGTCTATCGCGTCGACGCGGCGGCGCAATCGGGACGGCAGGACTTGCTGCAGTTTCACCAGGGCGCGGGCCGCCGATTCCTCGATCCCGATGACCGCGCCCTGCGCCGCGCCACGCAGTCCGAGGGTGATCGCGACCGCCTCCTCGTCGTCGAGCAGCAGCGGTGGCAGCGCCGCGCCCGCTTCCAGGCGGTATCCTCCGAGAGCGCCGAGGCCGGCCACCACCGGATATTCCAGCTCGCGCAGACGCTCGACGTCGCGGCGCACCGTGCGCACCGTGACCCCGAGCCGCGCGGCGAGCTCCGGGCCGCTCCATTCGCGGCGGGTCTGCAACAGCGAGAGCAGCTGCAGCAAGCGCGCGGCGGTCTGGGTCACATGGCCCAGTATGGCCGCGAAGGAGGACAGATTCCGACCTCATCGACCCCTAACGTGACGGTCGTGCAAGCTCATCGAGACTCCATCACGATCGTCGGCGCGCGCGAGAACAACCTCCGCGACGTCTCACTGACGATCCCCAAAGGCAAGATCGTGGTCTTCACCGGCGTCTCCGGATCGGGCAAGTCGTCGCTCGTCTTCGGAACCGTCGCGGTCGAGTCGCAGCGGCAGCTCAATGAGACCTTCACCTGGTTCATCCGCAACCGCCTGCCCAAATACGAGCGGCCGGAGGCGGATGCGATCGACAATCTGGCGCCCGCCGTGGTCGTCGACCAGAAGCCGATCGGCGGCAACTCCCGGTCGACGGTGGGAACGATGACCGATATCCAGTCGATCATCCGCGTGCTGTTCTCCCGGCACAGCGTGCCGAGCGCGGGCGAGGCGACTCGCTACTCGTTCAACGATCCGCTGGGCATGTGCCCCGCGTGCGGCGGCCTGGGGCAGGTGGTGCGCCCGGATCTGGACAAGCTGCTCGATACCGGCAAGTCGCTCAACGAGGGCGCGATCACCTTCGGGCCGTTCGCGGTCGGAACGTTCCAGTGGCAGCTCTACGCCGAGTCCGGGCTTTTCGATCCCGACAAGCCGCTGCGGGACTTCGGTCCGGAGGAATGGCGATTGTTTCTGCACGGCAAGGGATTCCGGGTGCCGCGTAAGAACCGGAACGGCTCGGCGGGGAACAACGCTTATGAAGGTCTGCTGGAGCGGTTCGATCGCCTGTATATCAAGCGCGACCTCGCCGCGTTGTCGGACAAGAATCGGGAAGCCGCCCGCGCGGTGGTCACCGAGGAGGTCTGCCCGGACTGCGGGGGCGCCAGGCTCAATGCCGCCGCGCTGGCGAGCCGCATCGACGGGCTCGGCATCGCGGACTACGGCAGGCTGGAGGTCACCGACCTCATCGAGGTGCTCACAGGCCTGGTTGATCCGGTGGCTCGCCCGATCGCGCAGGCGGCCATCGCCCGGCTGCGCCGGATCGAGGAGGTCGGGCTCGGCTATCTGTCGCTCGATCGGGAGACCGCGACCCTGTCCGGCGGCGAGGCGCAGCGGCTGAAGGTCGTCCGGCATCTCGGCTCCAGCCTCACCGGCATGACCTACATCTTCGACGAGCCGAGCGTCGGCATGCATCCCCGCGATGTCGGACGTCTCAACTCACTGTTGCGGCGGCTGCGGGACAAGGGCAACACCGTGCTGGTGGTGGAGCATTCCCCCGATGTCATCGCCGTCGCCGACCATGTGGTCGACATGGGGCCCGGCGCCGGTTCGCACGGCGGACAGGTCGTGTTCCAGGGCACGGTCGATCAGCTGCGGGTCGCACGGACACCCACCGGTGCGGGATTGCGCCGCGCGCGGCGGGTGAAGGAAGAGGTCCGGCAGCCGACGGGTTGGCTCACCGTCGCCGATGCCGACGCCTACAACCTCAAGAACCTGACCGCCCGGTTCCCGACCGGCGTGCTCACGGCGGTGACCGGCGTGGCCGGGTCCGGCAAGAGCACGCTGGTGTCGGGGGCGTTCGTCACCGCGCACCCACAGGTCATCGCGGTGAACCAGTCCGCGATCGCCGCCTCGCGACGTTCCAGCCCCGCCACCTATCTCGGCATCATGGACCCGCTGCGTCAGCTCTTCGCCAAGCGACACGGCGTCCGACCGGGGTTGTTCAGTTTCAACTCGGACGGCGCCTGCGGCGAATGCGACGGTGCGGGAGTGATCTTCACCGACTTGGCATACATGGACCCGGTCACCACGGTCTGCCAGAGCTGTCACGGGCGCAGGTACCGGCCCGAAGCGCTCGCCTACGAGATCCGCGGCGCGTCGATCGCCGACGTCCTGGAGATGTCCGCTGAAGCGGCGCTCGATTTCTGGGCACCGGACGGGGACCGGCGCATCGGCACACCGTTGCGGGCACTGCTCGACGTCGGTCTCGGCTACCTCACTCTCGGCCGCGCGCTCTCCTCGCTGTCCGGCGGCGAGCGCCAGCGCGTCAAGTTGGCCGATCATCTCCAGCGGCGCGACGGCGCGGGGGTCTACGTGCTGGACGAGCCGACCACCGGGCTGCACATGTCCGACGTCGACACCCTGGTGGGGCTGCTGGACCGGCTGGTCGACGCGGGCAACACGGTGATCGTCGTCGAGCACGACCTGGACGTCGTCGCGCGCGCGGATTGGGTGATCGATCTCGGACCCGACGGCGGAAAGCACGGCGGCGAGATAGTTTTCGCCGGGACCCCGGCGGCCTTGCTGGCGGATCACCGGTCGCTGACGGCGGAGTACCTGCGGCGCAGTGTCACCGTTCGCGTATGACCGCCCGCAATCACCTGTCCCGCGGACGATGCCTGTGCCGAGATCCACCGATATCCGCAGGACGGCACACGGACGCATACCCCGGCGCATTATGAACCTATGACGACACGGGAGGTGGTTCGGGCGGGAGCTTTCGGACGGATCTACGACCCGAGCGCCGGTGAAACGGAACCGTGGTACATCAACGACCACACGATTGTTCGTGACTATGCCGGACGGTGGCATCTTTTCGGAATCACCCATCCCGAACCGGCGGACCCGTTCGACGAGACCGAGTTCGCCCACGCCGTCGCGGACCGGCTGCACGGGCCGTGGATCAAGCACGATTGCGCCCTGCGAGTGGACCGGGACTACGGCGAAACGCATCTGTGGGCGCCTTACGTGGTCGACGCCCATGGGCAGTACTACATGTTCTACGCGGCGGGTGGTGCCGACCGCACCGGCGCGGCGATGAACCTGGCGACCTCACCGGACCTGTTCCGCTGGACCAGATCGCCGGCGGGCCCCGTGTTCCACGACGGCTACGACGCGCGCGACCCCATGGTGGTGCGCGTGGGCGACCAGTGGGTGCTGTACTACTGCGCGACCAGCACCCCCGCGGGGGGTCATCACGTCGTCGCCTACCGCACCAGCACCGATCTCGTGCACTGGGGCGAGCGGCATATCGCCTACACGGACCCGGTCAAAGGCACCGAAGCGGGCAATACCGAATCCCCTTACGTCGTCCGGCATGATGGGTGGTGGTATCTGTTCATCGGTCCACGCCCGCGATATGTCGGCACCGATGTCTTCCGCAGCGACAGCCCTTTTCGCTTCCGCATCGGCGACAAGGTCGGCCACATCGCCGCGCACGCCGCCGAAGTGATCCACGACGACGGCCGGTGGTGGATCACCAGCGCGGGCTGGGGTCAGGGCGGGGTCCATCTGGCGCCGCTTCGCTTTCCGCAGTCGCGCGTCGTCAAAACGGTTCCGCGCTAGGCGGACCGGCGCGCGCGATTTCGGCGAAACGCGTCTGCGGCCCGGCCGCGGCTGGTATCTGTTGATCGAGTCGAACTCTCCGATCACCCCACCTACGGGAGGGACCGGCATGGCCCGTATCGGCGTTATCAGCATTTCCGATGGCCGCGACTATGTGCATGCGGGCATCGCCGATTTCATCGCCTCCAGCGAGGACCGGCTGGTGTCCGCGCTGAAGACGGCGGGCCACGACGTGGTCCGCGGCGCGGCGCCGGTCAGCGACAACGCGCTGGCGAGTTCGGTGGCGCGCACGGTCGCGGCGGCGGGCGTCGATCTGACCGTTCTGCACTATGCGGTGTGGGCGTTCCCGCACTTCACCATGCTCGCGGCGGGCGCGATACCGGGGCCGCTGCTGTTGCTGTCGAATATCGACCCGGTGCAACCGGGCATGGTGGGCATGCTCGCCGCGGGCGGCGCGTTGGATCAGATCGGGCGCAAGCACGGCAGACTATGGGGTGACCCGTCGGATCCCGAACTCGTCGAGGCCATCGGCGTGCGCGCGCGAGCCGCGGCGGCCGTATCGGGCTTGCGCGGTTCGACATTCGGGCGATTCGGTGGGCGGCCGATGGGCATGAACACCGCGGTCGCCAACACCGATCAGTGGCAGCGGCAGTTCGGCATCGACGTCGAGGAAATCGATCAGTGGGAGATCGTGCGGCGCGCCGAACTCGCCGACGCCGGCGAGGCGAGGGCCGCGCGGGAGTGGCTGGAGCGGCACACCGCGGGCGTGCACTACGACGGCGCGAAGCTCACTCCGCAGCTGCTGGAACGCCAGATCCGCTCCTATCTGGCGGTCCGCGAACTGATCGCCGAATGGCGGCTGGATTTCTCGGGGATCAAAGGACAGCCCGAACTCACCCAGTATTTCGCCACCATGGACGTCACCGAGGCGTTCCTCAACGATCCCTACGACTGGAACGGCCCGAAGGAACCGCACGTCTGCGCCACCGAAGCGGACATGGACGGCGCGCTGACCATGCAACTGCTCAAGCGGATCGCGGGCACCCCGGTGCTGTTCGCCGACGTCCGGCACTACCACGCCGATCGCGACATCTGGGATCTGTGCAATTCCGGCCAGCACGCCACCTGGTTCGCCGCGCGCAGCGCCGATCCCGCGGAGAACCTGGCAAAGGTGCATCTGTATCCGGAGGTGTTCTTCTTTCCCGCGGGCGGAGCCTCGGTGCACCATCTGGCCGCGCCGGGACAGATGACCTTGGCGCGGCTCACCCGTCTGGACGGCGCCTACCGCATGCAGCTGATGCTCGGCGAGTTCGAGCACTACGACCAGCAGACCAACGACACGCTGATGAAGCAGTCGACCTGGGAGTGGCCGCACGCGTTCGCCCGGCTGGACGCGCGCGCCGAGGACTTCCTGAACCGGTTCGGTGCCAACCACATCCACGCGGTGCCCGGCGACCACCGGGCCGCCGTGCGCGCGACGTGCGAGCTGCTCGACGTCACGGTGGACGAGTTCACGCGGTGACGATGGTGTTCCTCGGCATCGACATCGGGACCTCGAGTTCGAAGGGCGTGCTCACCGACGCCCGTGGCAGGATCGTCGCCAGAGCCGAGCGGGCGCACGAGGTGTCCATGCCGCGTCCCGGCTGGGTGGAGCACGACGCGGAGACGATCTGGTGGGCCGACTTCGTCGCGCTCGCCCGTGAGTTGGCGGCGGCGGCCGACGGCGCCGCGCTGGAGGGTCTCGCGGTATCCGGTATCGGCCCGTGCCTGCTGCCCGCCGACGCGCAGGGCAGGCCGTTGCGCCCGGCCATCCTCTACGGCGTCGACACCAGAGCCGGCGCCGAGATAGCGGAGCTGAACGCCGAATTCGGCGCGCGGGCCGTGCTCGACCGCGCCGGGTCACCGCTGACCAGCCAGGCGGTCGGCCCGAAGGCCCGATGGCTGGCCCGGCACGAGCCGGACATCGCGGCGCGCACCGCGATGCTGCTGATGGCGAGCTCTTTCCTGGTGTACCGGCTCACCGGCCGCTACGTTCTCGACCACCAATCGGCCAGTCAGTGCGTACCCCTGTACGACCTGCGCGCACGAGCGTGGGCCACGGATTGGGCGGAGCGGATCGTGCCGGGCTGGACGTTGCCGGAGCTGGCGTGGCCCACCGAGATCGTCGGCCGGGTGAGCGCGGACGCGGCGGCCGCCACGGGACTGCCTGCGGGACTGCCGGTCACCACCGGGACCATCGATGCCTGGGCCGAGGCGGCCAGCGTCGGCGTCCGCGCGCCGGGCGACGCGATGATCATGTACGGCACCACGATGTTCCTGGTGCAGGTGCTCACCGACCCGCGCCCGCATCCCGGTCTCTGGGGCACCTGCGGCACCTGGCCGGATACGTACACGCTCGCCGCGGGCATGGCCACCTCCGGCGCGGTGACCGATTGGCTGCGCAAGCTCGTGGGCGGAGAGTTCGCCGACCTGGTGGTGGCGGCGGCGGACGTGCCCGCGGGCAGCCGGGGGCTGCTCGTACTGCCGTATTTCGCCGGGGAGCGCACTCCATTGTTCGACCCGGACGCTCGCGGCGTCGTCGCGGGACTCACCCTGGGGCACGGACGGGCCGAGCTCTACCGCGCGGTTCTGGAGGGCATCGCGTACGGGGTACGGCACAACCTGGAGGCCATGACCGAAGCCGGCGGGCGGGCGGGGCGTCTGGTGGCGGTGGGCGGTGGCACCAAAGGCGGGCTGTGGACCCGGATCGTCTCCGATGTCACCGGGCTGCCGCAGCAGTTGCCCGCCGATACCGTCGGCGCGAGCCTGGGCGACGCTCTGCTCGCGGCCGAGGCGGCCGGGGTCGACACCTCGGGGTGGAATCCCGTCGTGGACACCGTGCGGCCGCACCTCGAGCACGTCGCGAAATACGCGGAGTACTACCGGCACTACCGAGATCTGTACGATCGCACGACGGATATCGCGCGTTTCCTCGCGGCCGAACAGCACCGTGCCGGCGCCTCTTCCTGATCGCGGATGTCCGTGCGGCGATGCAGAGTCGGTTCGCAGAACGATACGAGGATTTCATGCCCACGATCACTCCGACCCAGGACGATTTCGGCTCCGTCGTCGCCTCCCATCCGATCGTGCTCGTGGAGTGGTGGACCGGCTGGTGTGCGCAACTGGCCGCGGCGGGCGGGACGAAGAACGCGCGCCGAGCCGGGCTCGCGCCGACCGCGCCCCGATACGGGTGGCCGGGATCATGACCGCGCCGGGCGGTGAGCTGTGGCGGCTGGACGGCACGCGAACCCGGTCGGTCAGCGCCGAGAATCCGACGGGCGCGCCGGGCGCGGGCGCCCGGGCGACCGACGGCACCGGAGCGCATGCGGCGCGCCTGTTGGGCCCGGGCTGGAAGGTCTCGCCCTCCATCGCGCTCGCGCACGGTGAGACCGCCACGTTGGCCGATGTTTCCGGCCCCGGAGTGTTCCGGCATTTCTGGCTGACCACCGAACGTTCCGTCCTACGCGGGCTGACCCTGCGCATGGCCTGGGACGACGCACCAGCGCCCGCGATCGAGGCGCCCCTCGGCGACTTCTTCTGCAACGGCTGGGGCGAGACGGCCCTGCTCGGTTCCGAGATGGTGGTCGTCGCGCCCGCTGGTGGCTTGAACAGTTATTGGCCCATGCCGTTTCGGCACCGTGCGCGCATCACGCTGGAGAATCGTTGCGGCCGCGAAGTCCCGGTGTACTACCAGGCGACCTACACCGAAGAGGACGTGCCGGACGACGCGGGGTATCTGCACACACGATGGACACATACGACCGGCGTGGGGAATCCAGCCGTTCACACGATTCTCGACACGGTGCCGGGGCCCGGCCGTTACGTCGGCACCTACCTCGCCATCCGCCCGTGCGCACCGGGATGGTGGGGTGAGGGCGAAGTGAAGTTCTTTCTCGACGGGGACACCGACCACCCCACTATTTGCGGCACGGGTACCGAGGACTATTTCGGCGGCGCCTGGAATTTCGACCTCGACGGGACCTACCGGACGTATTCCACGCCCTATCTCGGGCTGCACCAGGTACTGCCGCCGGAGGAGATCTATCGCCCGGAGCAGCGGTTCGGCATGTACCGCTGGCATGTGCGCGATCCCATCTGTTACGAGCGGGAGCTGCGCGTCACCGTGCAGGCCCTGGGATGGCAGGACGCGGCGACCTATCTCCCGCTGGCGGACGCCGAGCTGGCGACCACAGCCTGGTGGTATCAGGCCTGATCGAGGTCGTCCGTATCCGGCGGAAAGTCCGATGTCAGCAGTTCGTCGGCGCGCGCCAGTGCTGCGTCCATGCCCGCGGTGAGATCGTCCATCGCGGTGAGGCCGTCCAGCAGTCCGGTGAGCTCGTCCTGCACGGCGCGCAGTTCCGCGATCGCCGGGTCGACCGGGAACCACGCGACCGAGTCGCGCCACCACGGATCCTCGGAGAGCCAAGCCCACAGCACGTCGCGCACCAGCACCGGGTCGGAGGTGTACATCTGGAAGGTCTCCGTCGCCGAACCGGCTCGGTGCTCGAGCTCGTAGACACCGTCGGGCAGCAACCGGGCCCGGATCTCATGCAGGTCGGCGCGGCCGAGTTCGAGCACGGCGTGCCCGGGTCCGGGCGGTTCGTCGAGCAGGTCGCCGAGCGCGTCCTCGGTGAGTTCCGGCAGTTGCGTCCCGTCTCCCGTGCGGATACGCACGTCGGTGGGGTCGATGCTCATCGCGCCAGTCTGCACCATGCGGTGGACGCGTACGCGATATGCGCCGGTGCGGGGCCGTCGGGGTGCAAGGTGTTCGTATGGGTGTGCTCGGAAGGTTCGCCGGATCCCGCGGTGGGTTCGTTTTCGGCAAGCGGCCGGCTTCGTGCGAGGCCGCCTTCCTCGGCCCGCGTCCGCCGCGCCGCGGCTGCCGTGGCGGCGATATCGGCCGAATTCGCCGGGGGTGGGCGGGATGACGACGGTCGCGGGAATCGACAGTTCCACCCAGTCGTGCAAGGTGGTTGTCTGCGACGCCGACAGCGGTGCGGTTCTCGGGCGCGCGCGGGCCCCGCACCCGGAGGGAACCGAGGTGGACCCGGCCGCGTGGTGGGACGCGCTGCGGGTGGCCGGTGCGGGATTACTCGACGACGTCGACGCGATCGCCGTCGCGGGGCAGCAGCACGGCTTGGTCGCGTTGGACGCCGCGGGCGTGCCGGTACGGGATGCGCTGTTGTGGAACGATATTCGCTCCGCAGACGCGGCGGAGGACCTGATCGAGGAATTCGGCGGGCGGCAGGCCTGCGCCGATGCGGTGGGCAGCGTGCCGGTGGCGGCCTTCACCGTCACCAAACTGCGCTGGCTGGCCGACCACGAGCCGGAACTCGCCGACCGCACCGCGCGCGTCGTGTTGCCGCACGACTATCTGACCTGGCGGCTACGCGGCGGCGGACCAGGCCGCATGCTCGAGCCGACCACCGACCGGGGCGATGCCTCCGGCACCGGGTATTGGTCGCCCGCCGGCGGCGGCTATCGCGAAGATCTGCTCGCCCTGGCCTTTCGTGGACGTCGTCCCGCCCTGCCCCAGGTACTCGGCCCGGCCCAGCCCGCCGGGCGCACACCGTCGGGCGCACTGGTGGCCGCCGGAACCGGGGACAATGCCGGGGCCGCGCTGGGCTTGGGCATCACGGAGGGCGACGTGGTGGTCTCCCTCGGCACCAGCGGGACGGTTTTCGCTCGTGCCGACCGGCCCGCCGCCGACGCGACCGGCGCGGTCGCCGGGTTCGCGGACGCCACCGGCGCGTTCCTGCCACTGGTCTGCACGCTGAACGCCGCCCGCGTGCTGACTTCGGCCGCCGATCTGCTCGGTGTGGACCTGCCCACGCTCGAATCGCTGGCCGCGCAGGAGCCGCCGGGCGCGGACGGCGTGGTCCTGCTGCCCTATCTCGCCGGTGAACGCACCCCCAACCTGCCGCGCGCCGCGGGCAGCTTGCACGGGTTGCGGCCGGAGGCGATGCGCCCGGGCACGGTGGCCCGCGCCGCCTTCGAGGGTCTGCTGTGCCATCTCGCCGACGCGCTCGACCACCTCACCGGCAGTGGCGTGACGCCGCGGCGCGTGCTGCTCATCGGCGGAGCCGCGCGCTCACCGTTGGTCGCGGAGACCGCCGCGCAGGTGTTCGGCGTCACGGTGACGATTCCGGAACCCGACGAGTACGTCGCGCTCGGCGCCGCCCGCCAAGCGGCCTGGGCCCAGGCGGGCACATCCCGGCCACCGTCCTGGCCGGGGCGCTCGGTCGCGGAGATTCCGGCCCCGACCGATGCCACGCTCGGACGAGAGATCCGTGCCCGATACCGGAGCGCACGCCAGGCACTGTACGGCTGACCACGGTCTTCGTTCCCGGCCGTGCGCCCAGCGCGTACGGGCCGGAATTCGCGGGCACCTCCTTCGCCACTTCCCGAGTCGCTGAATTTCGTCGCCGGGTGGCGCCTCGACGGCGTGCGGGGTTGGATCACCTCGTCGAAGAGAGGTGGACGAATGATCGATACTCAGGTGCGAAGGGCGGTGACGGCGGAACGGACGGAGCTCGCCGAACTCTTGGCCGGGCTGGATGCCGCGGGCTGGGACGCGCCGACGCTGTGCGCGGGCTGGCGGGTGCGCGAAGTGGTCGCGCACATCACCATGCCGTATCGCCTGTCGAGTGCACGCTTCACGCTGGGGATGCTCGCGGCGTTCGGGAATTTCAACCGCATGGCCGACCGCACCGCCCGGATGGACGCCGCCACGCTCAGCACCTCGGATCTGCTGAAATCGCTGTGGGACAATGTCGATCACCCGTGGCGGCCACCGGGCGGCGGACTGGCCCACGCGTTGAGCCACGACGTCATCCACGGGCTGGACATCACCGTGGCGCTCGGGCTCGATCGCCGGGTGCCCGAGGATCGGATGCGCTTGGTGCTGGACACGATCCAACCCAGGACCGTCAAACTGTTCGGCGCCAAACTCGGCGGTGTCGAATTGCGCGCCGACGACCTGGACTTCCGCTACGGCTCCGGCGCGGTGCTCTCGGGGAGCGCGCAGGACCTGCTGCTGGTCCTGTGCGGGCGTAAGCTGCCGCCAGGACACCTGACGGGCGAACCCGCCGAGCGGTTCACCGTGCCGGAATGAGCCGGGGCAGGCGCGCACTCACCGGTTCAGCGCTGAACTGCGCAGGTAGGCAGCCGTTTCGTCGTCGGCAGGAAAGTACGCCTCGACGGCGATGTCGTCGAGCGTGAGGTCGAAGGCCGCGCCGAACGTGGTGATCGTGCTGAAGAACGTCAGGTCCGCGTCCCGGTGGCGCAGCCGGATCGGCAACGTGATGTCCACCGGATCACTGTCCGCACCGCTCGAGGCGCCATAGGAGCGCAGTTCCTCGTGCAGCGCCGCCAACTGCGGATCCCCGGTCGCCATCACCTGTCGTGCCAGCCGGGGCAGCAGGAAAGCCCGGACCTGCTCGAGGTTACGCAGCCGCGGCGCGAAGCCGCCGGGGTGCAGTCCGAGCCGCATCATGTTGATCGGCGGTTCGAGCAGTGCCGGATCCACGCCGTCGAAGAACACGCCGACGCAGTCGTTGGCCTGCACGAGATTCCAGCGCTGGTCGACCGCCAGCGCGGGATACGGTTCGTGCAGATGCAGGACTCGCTGCACGGCCTCGCGGGCGCGCCGCAGGGCGGGATCGGTCCAGTCGCGGCGCCGGTACTCGGGCGCGTGGCCCCCGGCGATCAGCACGCGGTTGCGTTCACGGAGCGGAATGTCCAGCTGGTCGGCCAGATGCAGCACCATGGAGCGGCTGGGCATGGTGCGGCCGGTCTCGACGAAACTGACGTGCCGGGCGGAGACGTCCGCCCGGATGGCCAGATCCAGCTGACTCAGTTTGCGCCGGTGCCGCCACTCTCGCAGCAGCTCGCCGACCGGTCGGTCACCGTTCATCGGCCCAGTATCACGACGGGACGGTCACGCCCGCCATTACCTGGCATGTAATCGACACCCGAAATCGTCCGATGCCACCCTCGGCGGCATGACTGACGACAACACGGCATTTCGCAACAAAGAACTGGCCCTGCGGGGTTTCCGGGAATTCGCGGCCGGAAACATCGATGTTCTGCACACGCTGCTGCACGACGACTTCCTCGAGCACAGCCCCGGAAACCCGTCGGGCAAGGACGCGTTCATCGAGTTCATCGCACAGGCGCCCGTGGCCGGAGCGAAACTGGAGCTCGCGCGGGTGGTCGCCGACGACGAGTACGTGGTCATGCATTACCGCATGGTCATGCCGGACGACACAGAGCCTGATCAGGCGGTGGTCGACATCTGGCGCATGGTCGACGGGAAGATCGTGGAGCACTGGGACGTCATGCAACCGGTGCCCGAACCCGCGCAGATCCCGCACGGCATGTTCTGATCACTCGCCGGGGAGAATCCGACTACCCGACGTCGACCGAATTCCTCCTTGGAGCCGCCGATGCCGGTTCGGAACAGAGCTTTACGGCGCAGACCGGGTAATTGAGCGCGGCTGTTCCTGCCGGGATTCCTCCACCTGATGCGGTCGAGGCACCGGACCCGCCGGCGCCTCGACAGCATCTGTCGTCCCGATCCGCGCCGCCGGACCGACCGCTTCGGGGGGCGTCAATCCGCGGTGGGCTGATCCCGATACTGGTCGACGAGATGCTGGTAGAAGCTGGTCTCCGGCGATTCCGACGAGATGGCCCGCAGACCGACGGTGACGTTCCGGCCGACGACTGTCGAGTGTCCGTCCGCATCGATGCCGAGATCGGCTACCACCGCCGGTACCAGTTCGTCCAGCTCCTCATCGATCACATAGACGGCGAGACGGCATTCGACCGGGACGCGCGCCGGGTCGTATGCGTCGCCCCACGCGCGCTGAGCGAACTCATCGACCGCGGTGACCGGTCCGAAGCTGGTAAAGCCTCATTGATTCCCGGCCGCGTCAGACGTTCATCGGCGTGCCGAACGTGCGGCGGCGCGCACGACCGCAGCCAGTGCTGCCGCCACGGCGGAATCCGCTCGGCCGCAGGACCAGCCGGTGCGTCCGCCGCTGCGGTACTCCAGGTAGGCGATCTCGGATCTGTCGTCGTCCCGCCCGATCGACTGCGGGGTCAGTCCCAGCACCTCGATCGGATATCCGGCCTCGGCCAGCGCCCCGGTCAGCACTTCGAGCGGGCTGCCCGTGCGCCGCGTGCGGCGGGTGACGCCGTCGATGATCAACGTGAGCTCGGTGCTCGCCTCGTCGCCGCTGGTGCGCCAGTCTTTCAAGGCCAACCCCGAGGGGTCCTCGAAATACACCGCCTCGAAAAGGTCGCGCAGCTCGGCGGCGGTGATCTCGACTCCCGTGTCGTCGGCGATCGCCTGCACGTGCCCGGCGAAATCGATCTGCAGGCGCCGCGGCAGGTCCATGCCGTATTCGGTGTGCAGCAGATAGGCGATGCCGCCCTTCCCGGACTGGGAATTCACCCGGATCACCGCCTCGTAGCTGCGGCCGAGGTCGGCGGGATCGATGGGCAGATACGGCACGTGCCAGTCCAGTGCGCGCTCCGCCGTGCCCGTCGCGGCGGCCCGAGCCCGGTGCTCGGCCATGCCCTTCTTGATCGCGTCTTGATGGGTTCCGGAGAACGCGGTGTGCACCAGGTCGCCGACGTACGGGTGCCGTTCGTGGATCGGCATGCTCGTGCAGTGTTCGACGGTGCGCCGGATCTCGTCGATGTCGGAGAAGTCGATCATCGGGTCCACGCCCTGCGCGTGCAGGTTCAAGGCCAGCGTGGCGATGTCGACGTTGCCGGTGCGCTCGCCGTTGCCGAACACGCAGCCCTCCACGCGTTGTGCGCCCGCGAGCACCGCCAGTTCGGCGCACGCGATGCCGGTGCCGCGATCGTTGTGCGGGTGCACCGACAGGATGACGCTGTCGCGCCGGGCGAGATTGCGGTGCATGTACTCGATCTGGTCGGCGTAGACGTTCGGGGTGGCGACCTCGACGGTGGCGGGCAGGTTCAGGATGACCGGCCGCTGCGCGGTGGCGTCCCACAAGGTCGTCATCCGGTCGCAGATATCGAGCACGTAGTCGGGCTCGGTCAGGTTGAACACCTCGGGCGAGAACTCGAACCGCACGTTCGGCAGGTCCGCGGCGCAGTCGAGCACGGCGCGGCCGCCGTCGAGGATCAGCTCGCGCAGCGCCGCGGGATCCTTGCCGAGCACGATGTCACGCCATGCGGGCGCGGTCGCGGTGTACATGTGGATCACGACGTCGTTGGGGATGCCGCGGATCGAGGCGACGGTGCGCTCGATGAGATCCCGCCGTGCGGGGGTGAAGACGGCGATCGTCACGTCCTCGGGTGCGATGTCGTCCTCGGCGAGGAGCCGGACGAAGTCGAAGTCGGTCTGGGAGGCCGACGGGTAACCGACCTCGATCTCCTTGTACCCCATAGCGACCAGCAGCTCGAAGAACCGGCTCTTGCGCGCCGGGTCCATCGGTTCGGCGAGCGCCTGGTTGCCGTCGCGCAGGTCGACCGGCACCCACAGGGGCGCCTGTGTGATCCTGGCTTCGGGCCACTTCCGTTGCGTGAGCGGTACTTCTACGCGCGCGTGGACATCGCGGTAACGATACGAAGGCATCTGGGAGCGCCGCTGGCGATTCCACGCCGGAGCCTTGTCCGGTATCTCGCCCTCGGGAGTGTCGATGCTGGGAAAAGCGGTGCTCATGGGTCTGCTTCCTGGCCATTGCGGCCGTCACGACGAACGGTGACCGGCCACGACGAAGCCCCACGGCGGGCGGCCGGTCGTTCAGGCCCCGCCGTGGCGGCTGAGCAGAAGCATGGTGCGCATGATGGCTAGACTGTACACCACTCCTCAGACAAGTAGAGAGGTATCGGATGATCTCCCAGGTACGGCGCCATCCTCTGGCCGCGCAGGCGGCCGAAGTACTGCTCGCCCGCATTCAGGCAGGCGAATGGCCGCTGGGTCATCGCCTGCCCGGTGAGACCACGCTGGCCGCGCAGCTCGGCGTCGGCCGCTCGACGCTACGGGAAGCCATCCGCGAGCTCGCCGGGAAAGGCGTGCTCGACAGCCGCCAAGGCGCGGGCGTCTTCGTGACGGCGCTGGAGGTGACCGAGGAGTGGGACGCGGTGCTGCGCCGCGCCACCATCGCTTCGGTGATCGAAGCGCGCATCGCGATCGAGGCCGAGGCCGCCGCCCTGGCCGCGCAGCGGCGCACCGCCGCCGACCTGCGTGCGATCCGCCGGACCCTGGCCGCCCGGGAGGCCCATGGCGAACCGGTGGCCGAGCACGTCGACGCCGATATGGCGTTCCACCGGGCGGTCATCGTGGCCGCCCACAACGACGTGCTGACCCAGCTGTTCGACACCTTCCTGCCCCGGCTGCGCCTGGCCATGATCGACATGCTGAAGATCCGGCCGGTGCCGTCGGAGTCCGCCGATCACGCCGCGCACCAGCGGCTGGCCGAGGCGATCGCCGCCCGCGCCCCCGCCGCCGCGGCGGAATACAGCCGCGCCCACCTGACCACCCTGAAAGAGGCTTTCACGTGACCGATCCGGTGCTGGAACTGACCGATGTGACGTTCCGCCGCGACGGCAAGAAGATCATCGACGGGATCTCGCTGACCGTGCGCGCGGCTGAACGCTGGGCGCTGCTCGGTCCCAACGGGGCGGGCAAGAGCACGCTGCTCGGCTTCTGCGGCGCGGTTATCTTTCCCACGTCCGGGTCGGTCCGGGTGCTCGGCGCGGAACTCGGCCGCGTCGAATTGCAGCGGCTGCGCCGTGGCATCGGTCAGGTGAACCCACGCCACCCGCTGCGCTCCCCACTGACCATCCGCGAGGTCGTGCTGACCGGCCTCACCGCGACGATCGACACCCCCATGCGCTGGACACCGACGCCCGACCAGCTCGACCGGGCCGACGCGATGATCGACACCGTGGGCCTCACCGGGAAGGCGAAGGAGGTCTGGCCCACGCTGAGCCAGGGCGAGCGCGGCCGGGCCCTCATCGCCCGAGCGCTGATCGCCGAACCGCGGCTGCTGTTGTTCGACGAACCGTCCACCGGGCTGGACGTCGCCGCCCGCGAGCAGTTGCTGGACACCCTCGACACCCTGGACCGGACCCACCCCGACGTCGCCTCCATCCTGGTCACCCACCATTTGGAGGAACTGCCCAGCACGACGACGCACGCGTTGCTGATCGCGGAGGGTCACACCGTCGCGACGGGCCCCGCTCCCGACACGATCACCACCGAGAACGTCACCGCCACCTTCGCACACCCGGTGGAGGTCCGGCACGACGACGGTCGCTGGACCGCGCGAGCGGCCCGCAAACTTTCCGCCTGGCCGGAGTAGACCCACGTCGAGTTGCGCTGTGCGCCACGACTTCCCTCCGACTCGACCGCACCACGGTGGTAACGCCGCTGTAATCGCCACACCGCATTCCCGTGTGAGCATGCAACGAAATCGTCTATCACCGAAGGGAATACGGCTACGTGTGGCAGCTCTATCGGGCAGTACTGCGCACCGACGACCACCTCGTGCTCGGTTACGTGGACGTGGGCGCGCGCCTCATGGCCCACGCGAGGATCGGCCACCACCTGGTCCAAGGAATCGAACGACTGCTCGCCGAGCCGGCCCGGGTCACCTGGGCCGGACGGGATGCACGTGCGCCGTCGATCGGCGAAAATCTCTATCGCACAGTTGGTTCCGTTGCCGAACTGGTTCCGCCGGAACACGGTGCCGTCGGCCGCTACCTGCTCAATCACGACCTGCGGATCTTCGTGGACAAAGCAACCGTGCTGGAGAACGAAGCCCGCCATCGCATCCACCCGTTGCCCTTGCTCACCGCCGACCCCACACCGGACACCGGCCGCACGGTGGGCGACCACAGCCTCCTCGGATCGTGGGCGCACGCTCTGATCTCGGTGCGCGACACCGTGCCGAAGGGCTTCGAACAACGAAAATTCGACCTGGTCGAACGCCTTGGCTGAGCGCCACCGCCTCGGCCCGCACCGGTCAGCCACGTGTGCAGGACCGTCGCGCCGAATCAGACCCGGCGCCCGGCGAGCACGGTCGTCGCCGCACCAGCACGATCACAGCGGCCACCGTGAGGGCGAAGACCAGCAGGTCACTCGGCCGGGGCCGCCGTGAGCGTGGAGTGCGCGGGCTCCACGAAGCGGCCGCGCCCTAGGCACGATCAGGCAGCACGACACATGACCGGCGAGAACGAAACTACGCCGTCGAGGTGGCGCGGTGCTCGGCTTCGGCGAGCTCCTTCAGCGTCAGCAGTTGCTTGCGCATCATGAGCAGGTCGCCGAGGGCGAGCGCCACGGCGACGAATTTCGGTGCGTTACAGCGGATCCGGACCAGGAGCCGGGTTCCCGCGCCTTCGGGACGCACCGCGTAGGTGACGCACACCTTGTTCGCGAGCAGAGTGATGTGCTTGCCCAGAACGAACGAGACGAGCTCGAACTGGGACATGAACCGCTGTCCGACCGCCAGTTCGGTGAGTACCGGGTCGCGACGGCGCGGACTGGGCTTGCCGAAGTTGTCCAGCAGGTCGTAGCTGTAGGGAGCGACGCGCAGTTGGCACAGCCAGGCGTAGACGAGAGCGGGCGGCGCGTCGACGCTGATCGCGCGATCGGCCTGCAGACCGCCGGCCTGCCGGTCGTCGCACGGCAGGGGCGCTTCGCGCTCGGCCTCGGTGGCGCCCCACACCGTCCCGGGGATCATGCCGCCGCCGCGATTCGGCGCAGCATCTGGCGCACGACCAGGCGGTGACCGCCCGTTCCCACTACCAGCGCACGGTAGATCCGCCCGTGGAGCCCGGGAAAGTCGCCGTAACTGCGGGCGCGGACGCGGGTCCGGCTCGGCCCCTCCTCGTCCAATTCGAAGATCAGCGCGTACTTCGAGAACCAGTGCTGTCCGTGCAGCGCCAAACGGTGCGGTTCCGCGACGGAATCGATGACGAACCCGCTCGGCGGTGACGGCTCGTGCGGGTCGTGACAGACGACTTTCAGCATCGCTTTCCACGCCCGGTCGCGGTTCGCGTCGATCGATCTGGCATGCTCATCTATATAGGACAAACGCTCCATATAGAAGGAACGTACTAGTACATGGCGCCACCCCGCAAGCACGACACCGACGTGATCCTCGACGCAGCGCGCACCCTCGTGCTCGCAGAGGGACCCCGCGCGGCCAGCGTGTCGGCCATCGCCGAGGCCAGCGGCGCCCCGGTCGGCACCCTGTACCACCGCTTCGGCAACCGCAACGGCGTGCTCACCGCGGCATGGCTGCGCGCGCTGCGCCGGTTCCAGGAGGGCACCCTCGCGGCCGCGGACCAACCGGACCCGGTGGAGGCGGGCGTCGGGATGGTCCGAGCGGCTCTGCGGTTCGGGCGCGAACTACCCGACGACGCCAAACTCCTGCTCGAATTGCGCCCCCGCGACTTGCTCGACGGCGGGCCGGACGACGAGTTCCACGCGACCCTGGCCGCCATGAACGCGCCGCTGATCGACCATCTGCGCCGCATCGCGCATGCCCTGTTCGGGCGGGACGGCGAGCGGGAGATCGATGCGGTCAGCCGCGCCATCGTCGATCTGCCCTATGCGGCGCTGCGCCGCCACGCCAACGCTCCGGAGCTGCCCGCCTGGCTCGAGGACGACCTGACCGGCGCCGCCCGCACCCTGCTGACCTCCTACCGCCCCTGACCCAGGAGTCACCCGGTGATCAGCGCAGGCGTGAGTTCGTCGAGGCCGGAGATGACCTTCGCGGCCAGGGCCAGCGCGTCGGCGGCGGGCGGGTACTCCGGCCGCGGCGCCGCGATCACCCGCATCCCCGCCGCGTGGGCGGAGCGCAGGCCGTTGCTGGAATCCTCCACGGCCACGCAGTCGGACGGGCGCTGACGCAGGAACGTCGCGACCGTCACGTAGACGTCCGGCGCCGGTTTGCCGCGATCGACCTCCTCGGTGGAGAAGGTGACGGAGAAGTACTCGATCAGCCCCGTGCGGCCGAGCACCGTGTCGATGAGCGCGCGGGGCGACGAGCTGGCCAGCCCCAACGGCCACTGCTCGCTGATTCGCTGCACGGCCGCGATCGCGCCCGGCAGCAGCGGCACGCCCGCGTCGTAGCGCTCGGCCATCCGGTCGATCACGTCCCGGGCGACGGTCTCCGGCGACTCGCCGACCCCGAGTTCGCCGCTGAGATAGGCCGACCACTCACCGGTGCTCATCCCCATCAGCCGCTGCTGGGTGTCGGGCAGCCAACGGCCACCTTTCTCCGCGACGTAGCCTCGCCGCACCGCCTCCCAGACCGGCTCGGAATCGATCAGCACGCCGTCCATATCGAACACGACCGCGGTGATACCCATGCGCACAGAGCCTTTCGCCAGCCGAAACGGTCAGAGGTCGCCCGCAGCCGGATTGCGCGTCCGGCCGCCGGAACCGTGCCGGTGCCGCCCGGGAGCAGGCGATATCCGGTCGCGCCCCAGCCTAGGCGGTGACGGTCGGTGACGACGGACACAGCACCCGCGCGGCGAGCATTCAGCGGGCAACCGATAACTTGTTCTTATGAACGAACCGCAGGCCGGCGACTCGCTGCCGAGCAAGGAGCACCACGAGGGCGGGTTCCGGCCGATGACCGAGTTGATCGCCGCCCACGAGGCCGCCAAAGACGACATCTCCCGCGGCGGGCCGCACTACGGGCAGTTCATCGAGCAGGTGCGCGGCCTGATGGACCGGGTCCGGCTGGCCTCGCCCTCCGACGAGCTGGCGGTGGAGGCGATCGGCATTCTGAAAGAACTGAACGACAAGCTCGACGCCGCCCGGGTGGACGAGTGGTCGACGCCCAACTGGACCCGCTTCGACCTGCCTGCCCGCGGCAACATCACCCTGCCGCCGTTCTTGATCGATCACGTCGACCCGGAGCAGGGCGTGGACGCGCGCCTCACCTTCCGCACGTTCCACCTCGGCGGCAACAGCGCCGCTCACGGCGGCCAGATCGCCATCGCCTTCGACGACCTGCTCGGCATGGCGGCGGCGGTGCGTTCGGGCTCGGTGACCAGGACGGCGTCGCTCACCGTGGACTACCGCTCGATCACGCCGCTGAACACCGAGCTGAAGGTGCGGGCGTGGGCCGAACGGCAGGAGGGGCGCAAGGTCTACGTGCGGGCCACCCTGCACGACGGCGACCGGCTGTGCGCGGAGGCCAACGGCCTGTTCATCGTGCTCAGGCCGGGGCAGCCCTGACCCACGGCGCTCGCCCCCGAACCAAGAGCATCGGCCGGTCCGGCGCCTCGGCCGCTGGAGTTCGATCGATGGCGTCGAGTCGGAACGCGGCACGCGTGTGAGCCCAATGGCGGCTGGCTGGGCGCATGCCCCGCCGCCGGTTTGCTCTCCGCTCCGCCTTCCCTCGGCGTGCACGAGCATCCGCTGTCGGTGCTCCGTGAAACACCTGGTTCGAGATCGCGCGCGAGTGCGCCTGCGAGACAAGGACTATACGCCATCGATTCGCGGCGGCCGCCTTCTGCGCTGAGCACCTCGGGAACGGCACAAGGTGCACGACTGCACGGAATGCCCGACAGAGCGGGCTGTTTCGCGTTGATCGAGTAACCGCTGGTAGGCGAGGCGCTCACGAAACGGGGCGGCCGCGCCTGCACTCGATGCAATCGCGCGTGAAATGCCTTCGCCGCCAGGGCAGCCCGGTGCTCGCCGGCGCACTTGCGACCGGCGAGCGCGGGACCCATCACCGCCCCGGGAAATTCGCTTCCCGGTACGCGCCGAATCGGGCGTCCACCTGCTCGGCCGTCAGCCCGAAATCGTCGAGGGTGTAGCGGTGCGCCGGACGCGCGGCGCCCGAGGTGCTCTCCGCGTGCAACGCGGTCATCGCCGCGCTCGCCTCACCGGTCAGCGGCAGCCCGAAGTGCCGGTAGATCGACTCCACCGTGCCGATCGGGTCGGCGACGAACTCGTCGTAGTCGACGTCGCAGAACTGCGCCGCGTCGTGGCGCTTGCGGTCGACGAGGAACCGCTCCGCGCCGCGCGCCCACAGATCCAGCTGCGTCGCGCCGACCACCGGTCCGCGGAACTTCTCCGACCAGCCCGCCGTCGCCTGCTCGTTCAAGCTGCACACCGACGCGATGATGGTGCGCGGATCGCGGTGCATCTGGATGATCAGCGCGTCCGGATAGACCTCGAAGATGGCGTCCAGCGCGAACAAGTGGCTCGGATTCTTCAGCACCCATCGCTTCTGCGCGTCCGGCAGCCCGATCAACTGGAGGTTGCGCCGGTGCCTGCGGTAGGCGGGCGTCCAGTCCCGGTCGCGCAGCCACTCGGAATAGGTGGGCAGGTAGGCCAGACACTCGTAGGACACCGACATGGCCGATTGCCGCAGCAACTGCCAGCACTCCTCGACCTGATCGGCCGAGATGTGGTGGACGCCCATGAATTCCGGATGCTCCACGTGGTGCTTGTCGTAGGCGGCCGCGAGCCGCTGATACACCGGGTTGCTCGCCCAGGTCTCACGCGGCGGGCGCGGTTGCGGCATCTCGGTCAGCCACATCTCCAGCCCCTGGTGCGCCGGGTCGGCGTTGAGCAGGCGGTGCACCGCCGTCGTGCCCGAGCGCGGCAGCCCGGTCACGAAGATCGGACGTTCGATCGCCACGTCGGCGTGCTCCGGAAACTGCCGCCAGGCGGACTCGCTGAGCAACCGGGCGATCAAAGCGCCGCGCAGGAAGGCGCGATTCACCTTGTTGCCGAACGGGGTCAGTTCGGCGTCCTTGGCATAGGATTCCAGCAGCACCCCGAGTCCCTCGCGGTAGTCGTCGGTGCCGAAGTCGTCCAGCCCGACCACCTTCGTGGCCGAAGCGTGCAGGTCGTCGATGGTTCCGACGTCGTCCCTACCGATCACGGTCATCTCCTAGTGGTGGAATTCGCCGGCGTTGACGTCCAGGCACGCGCCGGTGATCGCGCGCGCCATGGCGGACGCGAAGAACACGACCGCGTCGGCGATCTCGTCGGGTTCGGGCAGCTTGCGCAGGTCGGTGGTCTTCGCGGTCTCGGCGTAGACCTCCTCGGGGGTGATCCCCCGCTGCTGCGCCAGGTAGTTGAAGTACCACTTCAGGTTGTCGGCCCAGATGTAGCCGGGGGCCACCGAATTCACCCGGATGCCCTTCGGGCCCAGTTCGGTGGCCAGGCTCTGGGCCAGCGCGAGCAGGCTGGCCTTGGCCATCTTGTACGGCCCGAAAGTCCGCCGGGAGTGGTGCAGCACCGCCGAGTTGATCATCACCACCGAGCCCTTGCTCTCGGTCAGCGCGGGGACGAACAGCCGGGTCAGACGCAACGCGGCGAGCACGTTCGTCTCGAAACCCGCGCGCACCTGATCCAGATCGACGTCGGCGAGATCCACGATGGGCGGGATGGCGAAGGCATTGTTCACCAGCGTGTCGACCTTGCCGAACGCGCTGTGCGCCGTCTCCACCAGGTTGGCGGCTGCCGCCTCGTCGTCGATGTCGGTCGGCACGACCACCGCGCGCCTGCCGAGTTCGGTGATCTCCTCGGCCACCTCGGTCAGCCGCGACTCGGTCCGGGAGGCCAGCACCACGTCCGCGCCCGCCTTCGCGCTCTGCACGGCGATCGCGCGTCCCAGCCCCGGCCCGACACCGGAGACGACGACTACTTTGTCCTGCAACAACATCAGCCGAGCATCCTCTCCGCGACGGCGACCTGCCTGGCCGCGATCCGGTCGCGCCACTGCTGCGGCGTGACCCGGGCCTGGTCGTAGAACGGCAGGCGATCCGGCAGATCGGCGACGGAGACCAGCTCCACGGTCGGCCCGTCGTCGGGCTTCATCTCCCGCGACAGCCGCTGCCAGCGGAACTGCAGGTAGCCCCTGGCGTGCCCGGTGCGCTCGATCCAGTTCGCCAGCCCCGGGTCGCGCTCGCTGACCACCAGCCGGATCATCCCGTCCGGGTCCACGTGCGCCTGGTCGGCGGTGAGGCTGGTCTGGTGGTTGATGTAGTCCAGCGACAGGTACCACATGCTGCCCAGCTGGAAGCCCTGGTAGGGCGCGTCGGATTTGGGCACCGTGATGATCATCGCCTGGTCGTCGTCCAGCTCGTAGTGCCCCACCGAGGAGAACTGGGTGCTGAGCCCGCCCGGGGTCTGCCTCGGCTCGGTCAGCGTGTTCACCGGCAGGTTCAGATAGAACCACTCCGGGAAGGCGAGGAAGGTCTGCAACCGCGACACGAGCATCTTGCCCGCCACGCCGTACCGCTTGGCCAGCAGGTCCTTGGTCGGCGGCGGCGGCGCGTCGCCGATCCGGTCCACGCGCTGGATGCGGATCGTGCCCGCCTTCTCGGTCGCCCAATCGCTGTGCACTTCACGCACCACGAGCATCGCCGCGTCGGCGCCGAGGTGGACGTAGCCGGGACCCGCCTCGCCCGGTCCGAATCGGATCTCATAGGTGCCGTCCGGCCGGATGTCGAGCTCGCGGTCGTCGAAGGCGGTGAGGCTGTCGGGCACGTCCACCGGCGAGTAGTTGCCGTTGAGCACCTGGAAGCTCAGGTCGCGGGTGGTGCCGCGGGTGCCGGTCACCACGTATTCCGCGTCCGGCCGTAGATAGGAGTGGTAGTAGAGGGTGTCGGGGTTGTCCAGGCCCATCTTGGTGTACGGCCCGGTGGACATGACGAAGAACGGGAAGTCCAGCTCATAGGCCCAGGCCATCTGCAACGACGCGCGGATGCTGCCCGCCAGATAGTCGTAGCCCTCGACGAGGTCCTGTTCGGTGCGGATGTGCGCGGCTCCGGTGATGATCTGCTCGGCGGCGGCGATGGCGTCCGCGAACGGCTGTGTCAGCAAGAGGCTCTCTCCGGTGTTCCAAATATGTACCACTCTGGTACATTTCGATACGAGAAAGATTAGAACGTGTTCTAGGAGTGGTCAATGGTCGGCCGTCGTTCCGCGCCCACCGCCCGCGTGGTGCAGGTCCTGGATTTCTTCGTCGAACAGCGTGGGAAACGCTTCGGGCTCTCCGAGCTCGCCCGCGAACTCGACCTGGCCAAACCCACCTGCCTGGGCATCCTCACCGAGCTGACCGCGGGCGGTTACCTGATGCGCGACGCCCAGACCCGCACCTACGGGCTCGGACCGGCGCTGATCGCGGCGGGCCGGGTGGCGCAGGACAGCTTCGCCATCTCCGCGCTCGCCCGCGTGGAGCTGGAGAAACTCTCCGCGCGCTACCACACGACCTGCACCGCCTCCGCGGTCGTCGGCGAGCAGATCATGGTGCTGGAGAGCACCGGGCCCGGCCTGGTGAAGGTGGGCGCGGCCTACCACTTCGCGCCTCCGGTCGGCCTGATGTACGTGCTCTGGGACACCGACGCGGCCTTCGACGCCTGGCTGGCCAAGCCGCCCGCGGTGCCGCTGCGCCAGGACGAAGCGCGCCTGCGCCAGGTCGTCGCCGAATGCCGCGAGCGAGGATTCCTGGTCGAGAGCATGACCACCGCCGGACGGCGGCTGTACTCGCTGCTGGCCGGCGTCGCCGACCGTGATCTACCTCCCGAGCTGCGCGAACTGGTCGGCGAGCTGGTGACCAGCCTGGGCGAGCGGGTGTATCTCGGCGCGGATCTGCGGCCCCGCAAAGAGCACGCGGTGAGCCTGCTCGCCGCGCCGACTTACGACGGCGACGGCAGGCAGAACATGGTGCTCACGATGTACGTCGGCCGCTCCGTCACCGGGGCCGAGATCGCCCGCCGCGGGAGCGCGCTGGTGGCCGCCGCCGATGCCGTGACGGCGAACTCGGGCGGACGCAGACCATTGACCGACAACCGAAACGTGTTCTAGTTTTGCGGTGTGAGCCAGTACGCGAAGTCGACGGTGAGCACCTACGAGCTGCCCCATCTGGACGCGCTCGAGGCCGAGTCGGCGCACATATTCCGTGAAGTGGCAGCGACATTCGAGCGTCCGGTGTTGCTGTTCTCCGGCGGCAAGGATTCGGTGGTGATGCTGCACTTGGCGACCAAGGCCTTCTGGCCCGCGCCGCTACCGTTCCCCGTGTTGCACATCGACACAGGGCACAATTTCGACGAGGTGATCACCTACCGCGACGAGACGGTGGCGCGCCTGGGATTGCGCCTGGTGGTCGGGCGGGTGCAGGACGACATCGATGCCGGACGGGTGGTCGAGGAGACCGGGCCGCGCGCCTCCCGCAACCGGTTGCAGACCACGACGCTGCTGCGCTCGATCCAGGAGGGGGCCTTCGACGCGGTCTTCGGCGGCGCCCGCCGCGACGAGGAGAAGGCCCGCGCCAAGGAGCGGGTGTTCAGCTTCCGCGACGAGTACGGCCAGTGGGATCCGCGCAGGCAGCGCCCGGAGCTGTGGAACCTGTACAACGGCAGGCACCGGGCCGGCGAGCACATCCGGGTGTTCCCGCTGTCGAACTGGACCGAGCTGGACATCTGGAGCTACATCGCCGCCGAAGACATCGAACTGCCGCCGCTGTATTACGCGCACCGCAGGCCGGTGGTGCAGCGCGATGGAATGCTGCTGGCGCACACGCGTTTTCTCCAGCTGCTCGGCGGCGAGGAGCCGTACGAGGCCACGGTGCGCTTCCGCACCGTGGGCGACGCGACCTGCACCGGCTGCGTGGAGTCCACCGCGGCCACGCCCGCGGAGGTGGTCGCCGAGGTCGCCGCGGCGCGGGTCACCGAGCGCGGCGCCACCCGGGCCGACGACCGCATCTCCGAGGCGGGGATGGAAGACCGCAAACGCGAAGGCTACTTCTGATGACGACCACACTGTTGCGCCTGGCCACCGCGGGCAGCGTCGACGACGGCAAATCCACGCTGATCGGCAGGCTGCTGTTCGACTCCAAGACGCTGTTCACCGATCAACTCGCCGCGGTGGAGCGGACCAGCCGCGACCGCGGCGACGACTATCCCAACCTGGCACTGCTCACCGACGGCCTGCGCGCCGAGCGCGAACAGGGCATCACCATCGACGTGGCGCATCGCTATTTCGCCACGCCGAGAAGGAAATTCATCATCGCCGACACCCCGGGGCACGTGCAGTACACCCGGAACATGGTCACCGGCGCGTCGACCGCCGACCTGGCGCTGATCCTGGTGGACGCCCGCAAGGGCGTGGTGGAACAGACCCGCAGGCACGCGTTCCTGGCCAGTCTGCTCGGCATCCCGCACCTGGTGCTGTGCGTGAACAAGATGGACTTGGTGGATTGGTCGCAGGAGCGGTTCGAGGAGATCCGTGCGGAGTTCGCGCGGTGGGCCTCCAAATTGGACGTCTCCGATCTGACCTTCGTGCCCGTGTCGGCGCTGCACGGCGACAACATCGTGCATCGCGGCGCGAGCATGCCGTGGTACGAGGGCACTCCCCTGCTGCACCATCTCGAGGAGGTGCACATCGCCTCCGATCGCAACCTGATCGACTCACGTTTTCCGGTGCAGTACGTCACGCGCAGCCACGCGCAGGATTTCCGCGGATACGCCGGCACCGTAGCGGGCGGGGTCTTCAAGCCGGGTGACGAAGTGGCGGTGCTGCCATCCGGTTTCACCACCACGGTGGAGGCGATCTGGGGTCCGGGCGGCGCGCCCGTCGCGGAAGCCTTCCCACCGCAAGCGGTCACCATCCAACTCGCCGACGAACTGGACATCTCCCGTGGCGATCTGATCTGCCGCCCGAACAACCGACCGACCGCGGGACGTGATCTGGACGCGATGGTGTGCTGGTTCGCCGAGGACACCCAGCTCACGCCCGGCGCGACGTACACCATCCGGCACACCACGCGCGCGGCCACCGCCGAAGTGCGTTCCCTGGACTATCGGCTGGACGTGAACACCCTGCACCGCGACGAGCACGCGGAGTCGTTGGCGCTCAACGAGATCGGCCGTGTCCAGCTGCGCACCCGCCAACCCTTGCTGTTCGACCCGTACCGTCGCAACCGTGCCACCGGGAGCTTCATCCTCGTCGACGATACGACGAACAACACCGTCGCCGCGGGCATGATCACCGGCCCCAGCCTGCCGTCCTCCCGGGTGGTCTGGCACTCCACCGCCGTCGAGCGCGACGAACGCGCCACCCGCGGCCTCACAGTCTGGCTGACGGGGTTGTCCGGCTCCGGGAAGTCCACCGTCGCAGTGGAATTGGAGCGCAGATTGGTCGCCGCGGGCCGTCCGGCGTTCCTCCTCGACGGCGACAACCTGCGCCACGGCCTCAACTCGGATCTCGGGTTCAGCGCGGCCGACCGCGAGGAGAACGTCCGCCGCGTCGGCGAAGTGGCGAAGCTATTCGCCGAAGCCGGTGTGGTGGCGGTGGTTTCGCTGATCAGCCCGTACCGCGCCGACCGCGATCGCGTTCGTGCCGCCCATGAGGCGGCGGGCATTCCGTTCCTCGAGGTATTCGTGGACACGCCACTGGCGGTCTGCGAAGCCCGCGACCCCAAGGGCATGTACGCGAAGGCCCGCGCGGGCGAGATCCGCGGTTTCACCGGTATCGACGACCCGTACGAAGCGCCGACCGAAGCCGAGATCATCCTCCGGCCCGACCACGGCGACCCGGCGTCGATGGCGGCGACGATCATCGCGCGGTTGAGTCGAATGGACTGAGCCCGCGTCGGCGCCGACTATCCGGAGATCAGCAGCATGCGGGCGCCGCTCTCCGGATGTACCGCGTCAGCTCTGAGGAGGACAGCGCCATCGCAGTCAGCGGACGATACCCGCGCTCGGAACGATGTATCGGATGCGGTCGGTGTTGTGCGGCTCCGCTTTGAGATCGACCACCGTCGAGTCACCGATCTGTTCGACGAGGTCCACGCCGATCTCGACGGGCACCGGGTAGGCCGAGTCCGATCCCAAGTCGTTGGGTGGGCCGAAGATCCATACTTTGTCGATCAAGCTGTGCGTAACACCGTCGGCGTCGGTGAACTGTACCTCGATGACGCCCGGCTGAGTATCCGACACCCATCGAACGGCGTTCCCCCATATCATGGCCATTTGATCAGTATGCCAGCGATCCACTGCGGCACGGAACGGCGAACGCGTCCACCGGCCGCCGGGGATACCCACAGTCGGCCAGCGGATCCCCGATCACACCACGGCGATCCCGCGTCGATGGCGGCGACGATCATCGCGCGGTTGAGCCGAATGGACTGAGCCCGCACACCGAAGGGCAGACGGCGCTCGTCCGTCTGCCCTTCGACTTCCCCGATTGTCGTCGGTCCACTCTTCGAAGCCCGGCTTCGTGGATCGGCTATCCCCTCCACAGTCGATACACGGAGCCGGTTTGTGACGACGTCTTCCTAATCGGTTCGGATACGAGCGTAGAGCGATAGGATCTGATTGTAAAGCGATAGATATCTAGCCGATGCGCTCTGATCCTTTACCGCCGGATACCATGTTTCCACGGTGACGGGCCGAATCAGGAGGTTGGTGGCACAGGTCGTGTCTGGGGACGGAGAGGACATCGCCGAGGAGCCGACGGAAGACGCCGGTCCGATCGCGCGGCACCTCAATCGGGTGATCGCCGCTGCCCAGCAGCGGGATGCACGGGGCTACTCCAACAAGGACATCGCCGAACGCTCGACCGCGCTCGGCTATCCACTCAGCCCGGCTCAGGTCTCGCATATCCGGCTCGGACGCGTCCGCAACCCCAGTTTCCGCACCATCGAGGGGATTTCCGTGGCGCTGGGCGTCGACGTGCGCGAATTCCTCGACGGCGCCGCCGCACAGCAAGCCGGTAGGGAATCGCGGCTGGCGGCGGAACTCTCCGAGGCGGGCGTGGAGGCGATCGGCTTCCGGCTGTCCGAACTCGGCACACTGAACGAACTCGGCAGGTCGACGTTCGGGGCCATAGTCGGCAACATCCTGCGTGATCTCCAGCAGCACGAGCTCTACCGCCGGCCGGAGACCACGGGCGAGGAACCTCCGGCATCCGAGTGACCGGCTGCCGCTCGGGTCACAGCCGCAGGTCCGCCGCCGAGACGCGCGGAGCGGACCCCGGCCGATAGGTCGCTTGCGCTATGGGGCGACGGACTTTCGTGTAGGACTCCAGTGCCAGGGCGATGGAATCCGCCCCACGCAGGGTCTTCGCCAAGACGATCGCGTCCTCGACGGCAGCAGTCGCCCCCCGTCCCGCCGCCGGTGAAACAGCATGCGCCGCATCGCCGATCAGCACGGTGTCCGCGTTGTGCCAGCTTCCCTCGGGTTCGAGTTCGTACAGCGCGATGGGTGCGCTCACCTCGGAACGCTCCAGCACGTCCAGCACCGGCGTGAGGCGCAGCGCCTCGAGGAACACATCGGGATCGATCGCTGCGGCCGCGGAAGCGACGTTTCGTCTGCTGAACCAGAACGATCCGTCGCGATCGTCCCCCACATACCCCACCACTCCGTCCGGATGCGACCAGAAGTGCAGCACGTTCGTCGGCAGCCCGCGCACCGGAGCCGGGAAGTGCCCGTACCGGATCAGTTGGCCGGTGTAGGTGGGCTCGCGGCGATCACCGAGCATGCGCCGGATAGCCGAACGCGCGCCGTCCGCGCCGACCAGCAGATCACCCGTGCGTTCGCCGGGCTCGGCCCGGGTTCCGTATGCGCAGGGAATATCGGCTCGGTCCAAGCCTTCGCGCAATACGGCCAGGAGATCTCTGCGCCACACGTGGGTACTGGACCAGCGATGACCGGGCTCGGTACGCGCGAAGGAGCCCGCCCGCCCGGTGACCGTGTCGACGGTGCTGACGCTGACCACCGGGAAGCCGACCGCCCTGACTCGCTCCCCCAGTCCGATCTGGTCCAGCGCGGTCGATGCGGCGGGGCCGAGCGTGACCCATCCGCCCACTTCGGCCGTGCGCTCCGCGCTCTCGTAGACCTGGACCGTGGCACCCACTTTCGCCATCGCGAGGGCGGCACATGCCCCTCCGATACCGCATCCGACGACTTCTGCTCGAAACATCAGCTCACACCTTCGCGGCGGGGCGGAACCATCGACGACGCACCCGAATCATGTCCTCCCCCAGGCTGGCCGCCAAGGCCACGAGCAGTTTACGGTCGGCGTCGAACGTATCAGCCTTGTCCACGGCCGCGCGGTGCGGCTCGCCGTACAACACCGGCCGCTCGCGATTGGCCGTGGCGACGCGCTGCAGTTCGCGCGCGTACCCCGACAGAGTGGCGGTGGATGTCGGGTCGACCTGGGGACTGAGCAGCATCAGGGCATCGCGGATGTCGACCATCATCGCTTGACGCCGTTCCAGGACGGCCGCCAACGGTTGCCGGAGACGGAAACCGGGGTTCGGCCGTTCCGGAAGGAACCGGGTGATCACGCCGACCGCGAAACGCCACAGCCGCCAGAGCAGCAGAACGTCACGCAGCGCCCCGAGGCCGACGACCACGGCTCGGATCCGCATCACCAAGCCATACCACGACACACCCAGAAGGAAGATGAACTGCCCCAGATAGACCTCCCATCGACCGAGCACGACGAGCGCTCGCGGCGGCTTCGCCGATGCGGCGTAATACCCGAGCTGAATCGTGAACGCCACGGTGGCGGCGAGCATCAGCACCGCGCCTATCACTGCCAGCATGATCCCGTGCGCAGGCGTCCCCGACAGCAGGCGCAGGTATGCGACGCAATAGAAAACGATCAATACCCCGATCGGCACGGTGATCACTTTCTCCCCCAGCGAGAAACCGACCACGGCAGGGTCGGTGAACCCATAGGGCTTCGCGTCCGGGCCCGCGGCGACAGCACATACCGCCAGCACGGCGATGGAGGCGAGCAGCGGAACGGCGATGGCGAGCAGGATCTTCTTCGTCTGCGCGGTGTGCCGCGCGGCCAGCACGAAGAACGCGACGATGCAGACCTTGCCGCCCACCAGCAGCACGGTGCCGATGAACTCGTATTCCATCGCGGTCAGCAACCACGGGTCCGAGCGATCCTGGACGTACTCTCCGAAGGAATATCCCGACGCGAGGAAGAAGAACGCCCCGACCACCGCGAGCAGAGCGACGTCCTTGTTGCGGCGATACTGATTCGCTTTCCAGATCATGGCCACGGTGAATGCCGCGATGAGCCACCCGTGCGGTATGTAGATCACAGCCAGCCCATTCTCTCCTGCAGCGGCAGGGACAGATCTTCGGTCCGCTGCAGCGGACGCAGGGCGCGTTGCCGATCGAGCACCCGGCCCACCTGGTACGCCCACCGCGCGAGCAGGTTCGCCGTGTACTCCGCTTCCCATTCCCGCTCCGGGGACATCGCCGAATGTCTATGCACGCTTCCGGTCTCGTAGTGCCCGGCGATGATGTGCCCGAACTCGTGCCCGATGCCGTGGTCCTGATGCCAGGCGGGTGTCGCCTTCTGGTACGCGATGACATACGTGTCGGGCGGCGCCGAGAGTTTCAGCGTCATCGCGAAGAAGCAATCGACCGGCAGCAGCCTTTCCTGCAGAAGCACCGTCGCGCCGGTGAATTCGCAGTAGCGCTCGATCAGCTGGCGCATGGTCAGCAGTTCACGCACCTGCATGCGCTGGAGCAGCAGTCGGGTGCGATGTTCGATCTCCCGCACCATCGCGGGATTCGGGACGAAGCGAGATTCCGCGTCCCGTCCGCTTATCGCCGCCGTATCGGCAGTCGCGCGTCTCACGCGCCCGCGCCACACGGGAATCATCAGACGTCACACTCCGCAGCCCCCACCGCCCGACCTTCGGCAACCGGCGCGTCGAACGGTACGAATACGATGCCGAGCGCCGCGCCTGATCGACCGATGTCGTCCCAGAGCCCCCGTGCCCGGCGGTTCGGCGTTCAAAGTACCACCACCGCGACCGAACAGCATCAACCCGAATCGTCTGTGGCAACGCCGCATTCGCGGCGGCTCGGTCGTCATCGCACGGCTCGGCGCGAGACTGGTCGCTCGGCCGGAGGGGGGCCTAGCCCGTGTTCTCGCCGTGCGGCGGGCGAAGAGCGGCGCGGACCGTGTCACGCAACCAGCGCTGAGCCGGGTCGGCGTCGAGACGGGCGTGCCAGTGCAGGCGCACGTCGACCTCCGGCAGGGCGACGGGCAAGGGAAACCAGCGAATACCCAGGGTGGGGCCGTACTGCTCGGCGAGGCGCTGTGGGACGAGTCCGACGTAACGGCCGGTCAGTGGACGATGTCCGCGCTCGCGACGACGTATCGGGTGCGGCCGGTGTTGTGGGCCTCCGACCCGAGGTCGATCACCGTCGCGTCACCGAGTTGTTCGATGAGGGTCACACCGATCTCCACCGGCGCCGGATAGGCCGAATCCGGACCCGATATGCCAGCCGACTCGGCGCTTTGCCCAACGCGCAGCCACGGGTCGCGGTGGCACCGCCGGCAGCCCATCAGCGGCCGGTGCGTCTACCGCTGACACTCCGCCATGCCGAGGAAGTCACCGGCCCGTCGCGACGATGGGCCGGTGTTCCGGCGACTCCCATGCATGTGATGATTGCGACCGACAGGTCAATGGCGGCCTGGTCGGCGTGGGTACGTCGAAGGACGCATCCGGCCGGTGATCCTGAGTGTCTCTTTCGCCGCGCATTTTCACGAGCATTCGTTCGCATCGCACTCCAAATGCACCTGCATGAGCGCGTGCGCATCACCGAGAGCGAATTCCGGGCCGTCCGTCGGCTCTACCGCAGGCCAACCCAGCGGCGGCCAGCCCAGCAGGCACAGTTGCTCATGACCGACACGTTCGGCGATGTGATAGACGCTAGGGCCGCGCAACGGTTTTCGCCACCATCTGCTCGCGGCGAAGAAGACCGTCAGCAGTACCGCGACCGCTGCCGCCCCCACCATCAGGGCCGCGCTGAACTCGGACCAGCCGGACATCAAACGCCCACCCCGCTCTCCGATGACCCGAACGGCGGCCAGCGGTGCCCGCGCTCCCACATCTGCTCGGGCGCGACGACGATCAGCGCCACCTCCTCGGTGAGCCCACGCCGGGCGGTCCATATGTGCTCTCGAGTCGGAGCGATGACGACCATAGCGCCCACCCGTCGGATCGCCTGTACGAGCAGCAGCGTCGGCATCAGCGCATCGCGATCCACGACCAGCACTTCCAGTTCGGAATAGCCCTTCCGCTCGGCTAGCGCCCGAATGGCGCGCTCCTCAGCTGTGTGATCACTGCCGGATCGATCCAGCCTGATGTAGCCGAGCGCGATTTCCACCATGTCCGCCCCTTATCCGTCGATGTGGTGTGGCACCCGGCGCCGGGGATCCCTGAATCCTGGGAACGCAATCGGTGCCGGGGATGAGAGATGCACTCACCCGGTGCCGAGGCCGGAACAGACTGTGACCGACGGACAAGACAGCGAATCGGCAAAACCTTTGTCACCCTGGGGATAACGAAGTCTGTGGAATGGAACCCGTGATGACGATGACCCAGGAATCCGGTGTCGGCGACAAAGTACGTGTCGCAAGGAAGCTAGCGGGATGGAGCCAGGAGAAACTCGCGCGGGAAGCGAACTTCTCGGCGAGCTTGGTCCGCAAGGTCGAACGCGGCCGGGCGCCCGCGTCTCCGGCTTTCGTCGCGGCCTGCGCCCGCGCGCTGCGGGTGAACCTCGCCGACCTCCTCGAGCAGCCCTACCCGCGCCAGACTCGCGACGAACAGCAAGTGCACGCCGGAGTACCCGAGATCCGCCGTGAACTGGCCGCGTACAAGATCGAGCCGGACGGCACGATGAACGCGCGACCCGAAGCCGAACTCGCCGCCGACGTCGCAAAGGCGTCCGCAATGCGTCACTCGGTCAGCCTCGGTGATCTCGGCACGCTTCTGCCCGGCCTGCTCGCGGACCTGCGCGTCGCCTGGCACTCCGCGACCGGAGCGGAGCGCGAGCGCCTCTTCGGGCTGCTCGCCGAAGCGTTCGCCGCGACCGGGCAACTCGTTTACAAACTCGGCTATATCGATCTTTCCTCGCTGTGTGTCGAGCGGTACGAATGGGCAGCCGCGCGATCCGGTGATCAACTGGCCGTGCTCGCGGGCGATTATCAGCGCGCGGGCGAGCTGATCTGCACGGCCGAGTGGTCGACCGCCCTCCGCTTCCTGGAAGCCAGCCGGTCCACCATCGAATCCGAGATCGGCGGCAACGATCCGGCTGTGCTCAGTATGTGGGGCAATTTGCACTTGAAATCCGGTCTCGCCGCAGCTCGTGCGGGTCGGCGCGACGTAGCCGACCAACACCTCGCCGAAGCGCGGGAGACTGCCCGCCGCCTCGGTGGCGACCGAGACGATTACCGGCTTTGCTTCGGCGTCACGAATGTCGGCATCTGGTCGGTCGGGCTGGCCGTAGAGATGATGGATGGCACCGAGGCGGTGAAACGTGCCGAGCACGTGCGTCTTCCGGTCACGACGCCCCGGGAGCGCGCAGGCCACCATTACATCGACCTGGCTCGCGGATTCCTGCTCCACGGCGACCGCACAAAAGCCCTTACATCGCTACGGAAAGCCAAGGAGATCGCACCGACGCAAACCCGCTACCACCCCATGGTGCACGAGACCATCCGCGTCCTCGCCCGCGACGACGCACGAAGCAACGAGAGCGTGCGAGGCTTCGCCGCTTGGTGCGGGATCAATCGGGGTTGAGGAGTTCGACCGTACGGCGATACGTTCACTCCTTGCTCAGCTGGCTTCCCAGCGGCCCTGCGCTGCTCGAGGACCTGCACAGCGGGTACTCCTACAGCTGACGTTCGACCCGATGGCAGGGATCGGGTCACATCGCGGCAAGCCGCTGGTCGAGTCGGCGCAACTCCATGCGCCACAAGACGAATCCGGTGAGCAGCAGTAGCACACCGAGGAGAACGCAGATGTCGGCCAGCGGTTCCGTGTGGCGGCCTCCGGCGGCGGTGATGCCCACTCCCGTCGCTGCTGTCCCGGCGAGGATCGGCGCGAATCCCGACGGCACTCCGGCACGGCGGGCGACCAGGCACCTCAGGAAGATCGCGACACCGGCGACGATGCCGACCGTTGCGATCGCCGTCGAGCTGGGCGCGAACACCGACCAGACACCGATGACGATCAGCGCGACGCCGGGCGTCACCATCGTGTCCGTGATCAATTTGCCGTACGCCCGGGAGCGGTTGCCGATCGCGCGGACTCGGCTCTCGATCTCCTGTGACTCCGCGTGTGCATCCGCTACGAGTTCGCGGACCTCGGCGTGTAGGTCCAGGAACCTTTTACCGAGCGCCTCTACTTCGGCCATGATCTCCGCGGAGTCGGCGACGTCTTGGTCGCCGCGTTGGGGGAACCAGGGCGCGAACTCTGCGGGGGCGTGGCGAAGCGTCCGGCCGAGTTCCGCTGTCACCGTGATCGGCTGACTGTGCAGGACGACGAAGATGCTGTCGCCGCCGGAGACGACTTCGATGTCGTATCCACCGCTGCTTCCCTCGACCAGCGCGATACGGTCGGCCACCCGCTGAGTTTTCCCCACGGTGAAGCCCTCGGCGGTGAGGACTTCGGGGACGGCGTCCAAGAACGCCGGTGGAGTGGCGGCTTGGCCCGCGATGAGAACAACCCTCGCCCGTTCGCGGTCGCCGTTTCGCTCGGTGTACCAATGGCGCCAGACCTTCGACGGATTCGGTAGGTTACCGGTAAGACGTGGCCACATCGCGGACAGCACTGCAGCGACAGCCTGGGCGGCGATTCCGGGAGTGACTCCAGGATGGTCGTAAGAGTCGTTCATGGCCCTCGAAACTCATTGTGGTCCGGCAAGTTTAGCCGAATCCAGGGAGCAGGGCAGACGGCGCCGACCGTCCGCCCTACGGTGGCGAGTCAGACAAGCGACCCGAAGAACTCGCGGACGTCGCCGATCATCAGCTCTGGCACCTCCAGTGCCGGGAAATGGCCGCCGGAGTAGAACTCCGACCAATGGGTGATGTTGTGGGTGCGTTCGGCGAAGCGGCGGATGGCATAGTCGCCGTCTTTGAACACGGCGACGCCGGTCGGCACGGTGCCCTTGGGTTTCGGGGTGAACATGGCCGCGTCGTGGAAGCGCTCGTAGTACAGGTTGGCGACGCTGCGGGCGGTATCGGTGAACCAGTAGATGCTCACGGTGGCGAGCAGGCGGTCGAGGTCGACGGCTTTTTCGGGCAGGTCGTGCGATCGGTCGGTCCACTCCTGGTATTTCTCGACGATCCAGCCGAGTTGGCCGGCCGGAGAGTCGGCGAGCAACTGGGCGATGGTGTTCGGGCGCGAGCCCTGCAGATTCATGTAGGCCGAGCCGTCGTCCTGGAATTTCTTCATCGCGGCGAGCCGCGCCTTCTCCGCGCCGGTGAGAGCGGCCATGTCGGCTGGGTCGCCGGTCGGGAAGGTGACCAGCGCGTTCACGTGCACCCCGAGCACGTGGTCGGTGTCTATCCGCGCCAAGGCCGGGGCGATGAACGCACCGTGGTCGCCGCCCTGCACGCCGTAGCGGTCGTAACCGAGGCGGGCCATGAGTTCGGCCAGCGCCGCCGCGATCCGGCCGTCGTTCCAGCCCGTCTCGGTGATCGGCCCGGAGAAACCGTGGCCGGGCAGCGACGGGATGACCAGGTGGAAGGCGGGTGCGTCCGGGGCGGGATCGGTGAGCGGGCCGATCACGTCACGGAAGTCGGCCACCGAGCTGGGCCAGCCGTGCAGCAGCAGCAACGGGGTGGCGTTCTGCCGGGCCGAACGCACGTGCAAGAAGTGCACGTTCTGGCCGGTGATGGTGGTGGTGAACTGCGGGTAGGCGTTCAGCTCCGCCTCGGCCGCGCGCCAGTCGAACTTCTCGGCCCAGTACCCGGCCAGCTCCTTCAGGTAGGCGGTCGGCACACCGCGTTCCCAGCCCGCGCCGGGCAGGTCATCGATCCAGCGCGTGCGGGTCAAGCGCAGCCGAAGCTCGTCCAAATCGGCCTGCGGAATGTCGATACGGAAGGGGCGGATCTCGGTGTTCGTCATGCCATCGATACTTCGTGTAAAGAGGGGCGGACCGAATCACGAGAATTCGTTATTACGCGCAGCCGGACGAGCGGATCCCACTACCGCAGGATAGTTCCGAGACACGACCTAGTACGCGAATCCTTCACGGTAGGCCAGTCCAGGAGCATAGAACGCCCACAGAGTCTTATCGAGCGCAGATGACATACGTGCACAGGCGGCACGCAAGAGATTCTCGCGAATCTCGTTCAACCCCGTGCAGCTCCCAGAGTGCGACTTCATGGTCGTAAGTCGTGATGGCCAGGGTCTGCCCAGGTTGGCGCCGAGCGCGCGGTGCGGGCATGATCGCGCCGTGGTCAGCCTTCCGGTACGCGGCGCCTTCGTGGGGCGGGCCGCCGAACTCGCGGCGTTGCAGGATGCTCACCGGGATCCGGCGGTGCATACCGTGCTGGTCGGGGGTGAAGCGGGTATCGGTAAGTCGCGGTTGGTGGCGGAGTTCGGGATGCGGCTCGATGCTCGCACGGCGGTGGTGTCGGGACGGTGCCCGGAATTCGGTGCGAAGGGAGTTCCGTTCGCTCCGTTCCTCGCGATCATTCGCGCACTGCTGCGCGACAAAGGCGTGGAGGCGCTCGCGGCGCTGCTTCCGGCGCGACCGGCGCTGGCGCGCTGGCTTCCCGAACTGGCGGCGCGGTCGGACGCGGCGGAGGCCGACACCGACAGGATCCGGTTGTTCGGCGAGATCTTGACCGTGCTGGAACAGTTCGCCATGACCGAGTCGCTGGTGGTGGTGCTGGAAGATCTGCACTGGGCCGACGACGCCAGCCTGGACCTGCTCGCCTTCCTGGTGGCCAACATCGCCGAAGGGGATCTGTTCTTGGTCGGCACTTACCGGCCCGCCGATTCCGGGCCGTTGCGCAGGCTGGTGACCGGCCTGCGCCGGGACCCGAGTGTCCGTCTGCTCTCGACGGCGCCGCTGACCAAGCACGAGGTCGGCAGGCAGCTGGCCGCGCTGCGCGGCAGAGAACCGGAACCGGGGACGATCGCGCGCGTCTTCGAACGCAGCAGAGGAATCCCGCTGTTCGTGGAGGCGCTCGGCCCCGCACCCGAGGACACGCCCGCCGAGCTGTCCGAGCTGTTGCTCGGTCTCCTGTCGGACCTGCCCGATCAGGCCGCATCGGTGCTGCGGCTCGCGGCGGCGGCCGGGTCACCGGTCCGGCACACCGTGCTGGCGGCGGCTTCCGGCCTCGCCGAGGACGCGCTGACCACAGCGTTGCAGCTGCTGGTCGACCAGCAGCTGCTGGTGCCCGACGACACCGGTTACGCGTTCCGGCACGTTCTCATCCGCGACGCCGTCTACGCCGACTTGCTGCCGGCCGAGCGAAAACGATTGCACCGAAACATTTCTCGTGCACTGATCGCGCTCCGCGAACGCGATGCGGGCCAATGCCCCTCCGGCGAGCTGGCCTATCACGCGTATGCAGCCGGAGAATTCTCCTCGGCAATCGCGGCCGCCTGGGAAGCGGCGGCGGAAGCGAGAAGTGTCGGGGCACACCGTGTCGAGGTGCGCCATCTGGACCGAGTGCTCGAATCGTGGGATCGGGTGGCGGAAGCGGCAAGCCGAGTGCACGCCGAGCGGGCCGAGGTCGTGGAAGCGGTCGTGGCGGCATGCTTTCGGGGCGGCGTCGTCGAGCGCGGGATCGCGGCGGCCGACGAGGCGCTGGCCGCCATCGATGCGGGGACCGAGCCGGAGCGTGCCGCCCGGCTGCACTACTACCGCGCCGGACTGCGCAATCAGAGCAGTGGCGGCGGCGAAGACGACCTGCTCGCGGCACTGGCATGTCTTCCTTCGAACCGTCCTACTCTGCTACGCGGCCAGGTGCTCGCCGAACTCGCCGCGGCACGGGCGTTCAGCGGCGCGGCGGCCGCGGCCGAGAACGACGCGCGTGCCGCCGTCGAGGTAGCCGAACAGTTGCTTGATGTCCCGACCGCCCACGACACCTCATCGGTCACGGCTACGGCACTCCGCCCGCCGGGTGTGCTCGAGGAGGCGGCCGGTGCGGATGTCGCGACCGCAGTGAGCCACTGGCGGCGTTCGAGCGTCCTTCGCGAGGACCGGAGCGCCTCGTCACTGGCCGCGCGTGCCCACGCCTATCTCGGGCTGGCCACCGCGGACCGTCCGGACGTCGCCATGACCCATTTCGAGCGGGCGCATGCCGCCGCGAAGGCCGCGGGAGATCCGGGCACTTTGCTGACCGTGGTGCTGTGGGAGACGGCGCTGCTGGTGTCGGCAGGCGCCGACGAGGCGGCCATCGCGGCGATCCAACAGGGGTTGCGCGCCGCGCACGAGAGCTACCGATTCGCCGAGGCCGCGCCGATTCTGCTGGTCAAATGGGCGCAGGCGCTCACCGCCCTGGGCCGCTGGGACGAGGCGCTCGATCTGATCGACGAATCGCTCACCGAGCAGTTGCCGCCGTTGAGCACCGCCGCGCTGCTGCTGTGTCACGCGCGGATCCTGCTGGCGCGTGGCGACGACGAGGCCGCGACGATGAGCGCTGCGAAGGCGCAGCCCTTGCTCGGAGATCGGCGCTGGGCCAGGCAATATCAGATCCAGCTGCACACCGTGCAGACCGAGATCGCGCTCGCGAAGGGCAATCCGCAGCGCGCCGCCGAGATCGGCGCAGCGACGCTGACCGCGGACGATCTGGCCGCGCATCATCACGAGGCATGGGCGCTGGCCGATGCTGTCGCCCGAACTCGCTGCGCCCCATTGGTTCTGCACTCCGTAACGGAAAGGCTGCCGGTGACCACCGCGGTCGACGCCGCATACCGGAATTCCTGCCACGCCGTGCGCAGTGGCCGTCCCGCCGACTGGACCGCGGTGGCCGCTTCCTGGCGAACCCTGCGCCGGCCCTTCGAGCTGGCCCGCAGCCTGCTCGAATCCGGCAAAGCGGAATTGGCCGCCGGTGATCGACCGGCAGCGCGCAGCGCCCTGCGGTCCGTTCTCCAGCTAGCGGACGATGTGGCGGCGGCGCCACTCGCCGAGCAGGCCAGGCAGCTGGCCGACCGCGCCGGGATCGAACTCGCCGACTCCGGTCGCCGGCCTGCCGCGGCCCGGTCGGCGAACACCTCGGGGCTGACCCCGCGTGAACTCGACGTGCTGCGCCTGGTGGCCACGGGCGCGAGCAACCGTCGGATCGCGGCCGAGTTGTTCATCAGCGCCAACACCGCGGGTGTGCACGTCTCGCGGATCCTCACCAAGCTCGGTGTGTCCAGCCGCACCGAGGCGGCCGCCATCGCGCGGGAACGTGGATTGCTCGTTCCCGAGGGATGACCGGCCACTTACGGGCGACGCCGCCCCGCCGCACTGTGCCTGGATGGCAACAGCTGAACTGCGGCAGCTCCGGCAGGTCGCCTACCACGTTCGGACCGCTAGGCCATGCCCCGGCCGAAAAATCCCGGCCGGAGCGTGCCGACCGACCACCTCACCCACCTCGCCGGACCGCGATCGAAGCACCGGCGGCGAAGACGACCTGCTTCGGCGCCGAGAGCGCGCGACCGCACCGGTAGACATCCGGCCACCGGTCCGTAAGATACAGTAAGTCGAACATGTCTCGAAAGGACTGGCTGATGCGGTCGACCCTGCTGTCCCGGCGCGATCTCGATTTCCTGCTCTACGAGTGGCTGGACGTCGAGGGGCTGACCAAGCGCGCGCGGTACGCCGAGCACTCGCGGGAGACCTTCGACGCGGTACTCGAGCTCAGCGAGCAGCTCGCCACCAAGTACTTCGCGCCGCACAACAAGCTCAACGACGCCAACGAACCCACCTTCGACGGCGAACGCGTGACCATCATCCCGGAGGTCGGCCAGGCGCTGGCCGCTTTCGCCAAGGCCGGGCTGCCCTCGGCGGCAATGGATTACGAACTCGGCGGCGCACAGCTGCCCGCGACCGTCGCGCAGGCGAGCTACGCCTGGTTCCAGGCGGCCAACCCCGGCACCGCGGGCTACCCGTTCCTCACCGTCGCCAACGCGAATCTGCTCATCGCCCATGGACCCGAGCACGTCGAGAAGTTCGTCGGGCCCATGCTCGAGGGCCGCTTCTTCGGCACCATGTGCCTGTCGGAGCCGCAGGCCGGGTCGTCGCTGGCCGACATCGTCACCCGCGCCGAACCGCAGGACGACGGTACGTACCGCCTGTTCGGCACCAAGATGTGGATCTCGGGCGGCGATCACGAGCTCGGTGAGAACATCGTGCACCTGGTGCTGGCCAAGATCCCCGGCGGGCCCGCGGGCACCAAGGGCATCTCGCTGTTCGTGGTGCCCCGGTTCCTGGTCGGCGACGACGGATCGATCGGCGAGCGCAACGACGTCGCGCTGGCCGGGCTCAACCACAAGATGGGCTTCCGCGGCACGGTCAACACCGTGCTGAATTTCGGCGAGGGCCGCTGGACGCCGGGTGGCGCGCCCGGCGCGGTCGGCTACCTGGTCGGCCAGCCTCATCGCGGATTGACCTACATGTTCCACATGATGAACGAGGCGCGCATCGGCGTCGGCCTGGTCGCCACGGCGCTCGGCTACACCGGGTACCTCGAGTCGCTGGACTACGCGCGCACGCGCACGCAGGGCCGGGCCAAGCTCCCCGCCGACCCGTCCGCGCCGCAGCGGCCGATCATCGAGCACGCCGACGTGAAGCGCATGCTGCTGGCGCAGAAGTCCTATGCCGAAGGCGCTCTGGCGCTGGTGCTCTACTGCGCGCGACTGGTGGACGAACAGCGCACCGCCGAATCCGAGGACGAACGCCGCGCGGTCACCCTGCTGCTGGACATCCTCACCCCGATCGCCAAGAGCTGGCCGTCGCAGTGGTGCCTCGAGGCCAACAGCCTTGCCATCCAGGTGCTCGGCGGCTACGGCTACACCCGTGAATACAACGTCGAGCAGCATTACCGGGACAACCGGCTCAACCCGATCCACGAGGGCACACACGGCATCCAGGGCCTGGACCTACTGGGACGCAAAGTCACCCAGCAGGGCGGCGCCAGCCTGCTCGCGCTCGGTGCGCGCGTCGATGCGACCATCACCGCCGCACGCGCGGCGGGCGGCGAGGCGGCCGAACTCGCCGCGGAGCTGGATTCGGCATGGCGGCGGTTGGTCGAGGTGACCGCCGGACTGTTCGCCTCCGGCGATGCCGAGGCCGCGCTGGCCAACAGCTCGGTATACCTGGAAGCGTTCGGGCACACTGTGCTGGCCTGGATCTGGCTCGAACAGTTCCTCGCAGCCGGGGATCGTTCCGGCGATTTCTACGATGGCAAGCGGCACGCGGCCCGGTTCTTCTATCGTTTCGAATTGCCCAAGACCGCACCGGCGCTGGATCTGCTGGCCCGGCTGGACCGGACTACTCTGCAGATGCGCGACGCCTGGTTCTGAACACAGCCCGTTTCGATACACCGTCTCGACGATGTATCATTCCGCGGTGATCGATTCCAGCCAGCGGACCACTCGCCCTCCCGGCCGACCGGCCTCCGCGACCAGGGAACAGGTCATCGAGCATGCCCGCCGGGCGTTCCTGGCCGGTGAGCGCGTGGACATCCAGGCGATCGCCGGACAGCTCGGGCTCAGCCGCGCGTCGGTCTACCGCTGGTTCGGCTCCCGCGACGGGGTGCTCGGTGCGGTCCTGGCCGGGGAGTTCGAGGCGCTGCTCACCCGCGCCGACGCCCGCCGTCGCTCCACCGGAGCGCGGCGCATCCTGGACGTGCTGTACCGGGTCAACCGGTGGATGACCGACAACGAACCGTTCCGGCGCTATTTCGAGAACGAGCCGCTGTCCGGGCTGCGCATTCTCACCGCGGGCGACGGCCCGGTGCAACCGCTGGTCGTCGGCACCGTCCAGGAGCTGATCGTCCGCGCGACGGAAGAGGACGGCTATCAGCCCCCGCTGGAACCGGCGCTACTGGCCTACGCGCTGGTCCGGCTCGGCGAGGCGTTCCTGTACAACGACAGCGTCGCGGGCATTCGCGGCGACGTCGACCGGCTGCACGAGGTCCAGGCGGCGCTGCTGGGCATCCCCGAGGCGATCACGCCGTGACCGGAGCGCTACTGCACGCGCGCTTTCCCGAGGTGGCCGAGACGTTGCCGTTCGTCCGCCTCGGCACCGCCCCGACGCCCGTACGCCGGTGCGACCTCGGCACCACGGCTGAGCTGTGGTGCAAGGACGAGAGCGGATACGGCGACGGCGGATGGGGCGGCAACAAGGTCCGCAAGCTGGAATGGCTGCTGCCGGAGGCACGCCGACGCGGCGCGCGCACCATTCTCACCGTCGGCGGCACCGGAACGAACTGGGGGCTCGCCACGGCCTTGTACGGCCGCGCCCAGGGCATCGATACCGCGCTCGCCCTGGTCGACCAACCGGTGGACGACCACGTGCGCGCCCAACTGCGGCGACTGCGGAACTCGGGCGCCACCTTGTATTTCACGCACAGCAAGGTGCGCACGATACTCGCGGCGCCGTGGCTGTATCTGCGCAGGATCCGTGGCGGCACACGCCCGTACTTCCTGCCCGCGGGCGGGTCGTCACCGGTCGGCGCCCTGGGTTACGTCGAGGCGGCTTGCGAAATCGCGGCCCAGGTCGGCGCGGGCGAACTCCCCGAACCCGGCCACATCGTCACCGCCGTCGGATCCGGCGGCACCGCCGCCGGACTCGCTCTCGGTCTGCGTCTGGCCGGGTTGCGCACGCGCGTCGTCGGCGTGGTCGTCAACGACGCACTCGCACTCGACGCGAAGCACATCGTGCGTCTCGCCACCCGGACCGAACATCTGCTTCGCGCCCGCGGAGCGCGCTTCACCCCCACCGGGCTGCGGCCCGAGGACGTCACGATGACCACCGATTGGCTCGGCCCCGGCTACGGCCACACCACGCTCGCTGCCCGGGAAGCCGAGCAGCGCGCCGGACAGACCGGTTTGCACTTGGAAACCGTCTACACCGCCAAAGCACTCGCCGCGCTGCTCGCCATGGACGACGCGGGCGACTTCGGCGCGGGGCCGGTGCTGTTCCTCAATACTTACGGTCCGCGACCGTAGATTCGCACGGCGCGGGCCGCAGGGCCCCGCTTTCGAATCGCTGTGATCGGAATTCGGCCGCCGACGTCCGACGTGGCGTATTAGCCGGTCCGCCGCGCATATCGCCAGGTCGGACCACGACGGACCCGGCGCAATAACATCCCCTGATTTTTCTCGGCACAAACGCGGGCGAATTCGCCGCCGCCACCCCGTTATCGTCGCTATTCGTGCAGGTCAGCGATGGAAAGGCGGAGACGGTGGCAGCGGAGCCCACGCCGGTGCGGCAGTTGCGCGCCGATCAAGCGCGGCGGGTGGCCGACGTTCTGCGGCACCAACTGCACGCGGGCGCGTTCGACGGCGCGCTGCCGAGCGAACAGGAACTCGCCGCCGAGTACGGCTCCTCGCGCAACACCGTCCGCGACGCGTTGGCGCTGTTGAAGGACGAGGGTTTGATCGACCGGGCGCCCAAAGTGGGCACCCGGGTGGCCACCCGCAAATTCGACCACGGACTCGACGCGCTGCTCGGCCTACAGGAGACGTTCAAGGGCCACGGCACCGTGCGCAACGAGGTGCGCGCGGCGATGCACGTCACCGCGCCGCCCGCCGTCGCCCGCAGGCTCGGCCTGGCGCCGGGCGAACGCGTGGTCTACCTGGAGCGGCTGCGCTACCTCGCGGATCTGCCGCTGAGTCTCGACCTCACCTACCTCGTGCCCGACATCGGCACCGAGGTACTCGGCCACGACCTCGAGCACACCGACGTCTTCGTGCTGCTGGAACGCATCAGCGGCCACTCGCTCGGCTCGGCCGACCTCGCCCTGGAGGCGGTGCCCGCCGACCCGCACACCGCCTCCACCCTCGACATCCCCGGCGGCGCGCCGCTGCTGATGCTGGAACGACTGACCCGGCTCGACGACGGCCGCCCGGTCGATCTGGAGTACATCCGCATGCGCGGCGACCGCATCACCATGCGCGGCAGCCTGACCCGCAGCACCCCCGAATGGAAGGTCCTCTAGATGGCACTCGTGAACCAGCGCGCCGACATCCCCGTCACCATCGACGAGTCGCTGTGCATCCAGGGCTGCACGTTGTGCGTCGAGATCTGCCCGCTCGACTCCCTGGCCATCAACCCCGAGAACGGCAAGGCCTTCATGCACGTGGACGAGTGCTGGTACTGCGGTCCCTGCGCGGCCCGCTGCCCGACCGGCGCCGTCACCGTCAACATGCCCTACCTGCTCCGCTGATCTGGAAGACCGATGAAAGTGAAATTCGCCCCCGTCCTGCTCGCCGCCGCGCTCGCGCTCACCGGGTGCTCGCTGGAGCAGAGCGACGACACACCGGCGGGCACCGTCAAGGTGGTCGTCGGCTACCAGTCCAAGACCATCAACACCGTCACCGCGGGCACGCTGCTGCGCGCGCAGGGTTACCTCGAGCAGCGGCTGCGGAAGATCACCGCAAGCGGCGGAGCCGAGTACCAGGTCGAGTGGCAGGACTACGACACCGGCGCGCCGATCACCGCGCAGATGGTGGCCGAGAAGATCGACATCGGGTCGATGGGTGACTACCCGCTGCTGATCAACGGCTCCCGCACCCAGGTCAACGAGCGCTCGCGCACCGAACTGGTGTCGGTCACCGGGTACAACCCCAAGGGCGCGCTGAACATGGTCGTGGTGCCGAACGATTCGGCGGCCACCGGCATCGCCGACCTGGCCGGGCAGAAGATCTCGGCCAGCGTGGGCTCGGCCGGGCACGGCACGCTGGTGCAGGCGCTGTCGCGGGCCGGCATCGATCCGGCCAAGGGCGTGGAGGTGCTCAACCAGCAGCCGCAGGTCGGCGCGACGGCCCTGGAATCCCGTCAGGTGGGCGCGCTGTCCCAGTTCGTCGCGTGGCCGGGGCTGGTCGTCTTCCAGAACAAGGCCAAGCTGCTCTACGACGGCGCCGAACTCGGCGTGCCGACCTTCCACGGCGTGGTCGCCCGGCGCGCCTACGCCGCCGAGCATCCGGAGGTGCTGCAGGCGTTCCTGGCCGCGCAACTGGACGCCACCCGGTTCTTGCAGGAGAAGCCGTTCGAGGCCGCGAAGATCGTCGCCGACGGGTCCGGACTGCCGCAGGAGGTGGTGTATCTCTACAACGGTCCCGGCGGAACGAGTTTCGACACCACGCTCAAGCCGAGCCTGATCAACGCGCTCAAAGGCGATGTGGCATATCTGAAGTCGATCGGCGACTTCGCGGACCTGGACATCGACCGGTTCGTCGACGACGGGCCGCTGCGCAAGGCGTACGCGGAGACCGGCCGCGGCGACTACGACCGTGACCTGGCGTCCAATGCCAACCCGACCCGGGTCACCGGCGCCGACCCGGTCTGCGGCAAAGCCGCGGAAAACCCCGCGCTGGCCGGCGAGCTGTGGGTGGACGGCGCAGCCCAGCCGCAACCGGCCGCGGATCCGACCTGCCTGCTGCGCGCCGTCCAGGCCGCGAAGGCGCAGGGCCGGACGATCCGCGCGGCCTACGTCCCCGATACCGAGCTCGGCACCCGCTGGTTCGCCGACAAGTCGATCTGGCTGCGCGACGGCGCCGCCTACCTGCCCTTCACCACCCCCGCGGCCGCGCAGCGCTACCGGCGGGCGCATCCGTCCGCCGCGCCGGTCACCTACGACCAGGCCGTCACGGAAGTACGCGGATGACCAGCGAACTCGCCGCACCGGCGGCGCCCGTCACAGCCGAACCCGCCGCCACCCGATCGGCGGCCACTCCGACGCCGCGATCGGCCTGGCGCTCGCGCCTGCTGCGAGTCTCCTCGGTCGCCGTCGCGGTCGGTCTGTGGCAACTGCTCACGGTCAACAACGTGCGGGCGGGCCTGCGTTTCGACACGCTGCCGACCGTCACCGAGATCGTCGCCGAATTCGGCGCGCAACTGCGCGCCGACCAGTACTACCTGGACATCGCGCAGTCGCTGATCCGAATCGTCACCGGCTTCGGGCTGGCGGCGGTGATCGGCGTGCTCGCGGGGATCGGCCTGGGCCGGTCGCGGCTGCTGGCCGACACCTTCGGCCCGCTGGCCGAACTGGTCCGGCCGATCCCGGCCATCGCCTTGGTCCCGGTCGCGATCCTGCTGTTCCCCAGCGACGAATCCGGCATCGTGTTCATCACCTTCACCGCGTCGCTGTTCCCGGTGCTGGTGAGCACCAGGCACGCGGTGCGCGCCCTGCCGACGATCTGGGAGGACGCCGTGCGCACGCTCGGCGCGTCCCGGCTGGACGTCCTCGCGCGGGTGGTGTTCCCCGGCATCCTGCCCGGCGTCTTCAGCGGACTGTCCGTCGGCGTCGGCGTGGCGTGGATCTGTCTCATCTCCGCGGAGATGATCTCCGGCCGCCTCGGCGTCGGTTACCGCACCTGGCAGGCCTACACCATCGTGGACTATCCGGCGGTGTTCGTCGGCATGATCACCATCGGCGTCCTCGGTTTCGCGACTTCGGGGCTGGTCGAGCTGGCCGGCCGCCGCATCACCCGCTGGCTGCCCAGGGAGGTCGAAGCATGACCACAGTGATCGACGCACCGGCATCGACCGGAATGCGATTGAGCCTCACCGGCGTCCGGATCGCGTATGGCGGCGAACCGGTGCTCGACGGACTCGACTTGTCGATCGCGCCGGGGGAAATCCTCGTCGTCGTCGGCAAATCCGGATGCGGCAAGTCGACGTTGCTGCGCGCGATCGCCGGACTGCGCGCGCCGGAAGGCGGAGCCGTGCTGGCCGACGGCGACCCCGTCACCGGGCCCGCGGCCGACCGCGCCCTGGTGTTCCAGGACGACGCGCTGTTGCCGTGGCGCACGGTACGCCAGAACATCGAACTCGCCCTGCGCCTGCGCGGCACGCCCCGGGCCGAGCGCAGAGCCACCGCCCTGCACTGGGTGGAGGAGGTCGGGCTCACCGGGTACGGCGACTACCTGCCGCGCGACCTGTCCGGCGGCATGCGCCAGCGCGTGCAGCTGGCGCGCAGCCTGGCCGCCGCGCCGCGCGCCGTGCTGATGGACGAGCCGTTCGGCGCGCTGGACACCCAGACCAGGCAGACCATGCAGCGCCTGCTGATCCAGACCTGGCGCGCCCACCCCACCACCATCGTCTTCGTCACCCACGACCTCGATGAAGCCCTGCTGCTCGGCGACCGCATCGCCGTGCTCGGCGGCGGCACGCTGCGCGCGCTGGTCCCCGTGCCCAGCCCGCGCGAGGCGATCGACCGGTCCGCGACGAAGGCCGAGATCCTGGAGAGACTGTGAACATTCCGCCGCTGTCGGAACGGATTCGGCTGGACTGCGACGTGCTCGTCGTCGGCGGCGGCACGGCGGGCACGATGGCCGCGCTCACCGCCGCCGAGCGCGGCGCGAACGTGCTGCTGCTGGAGAAGGCCCACGTGCGGCACTCCGGTGCGCTGGCCATGGGCATGGACGGCGTGAACAACGCCGTGATCCCGGGCAAGGCGGAACCGGAGGACTACGTCGCCGAGATCACCCGGGCCAACGACGGGATCGTCGACCAGCGCACCATCTATCAGACCGCGACGCGCGGCTTCGCCATGGTGCAGCGGCTGGAGCGCTACGGCGTGAAGTTCGAGAAGGACGAGTACGGCGAATACGCGGTGCGCCGGGTGCATCGCTCCGGCTCGTACGTGCTGCCGATGCCCGAGGGCAAGGACGTCAAGAAGGCGCTGTATCGCGTGCTGCGCCAGCGCAAGATGCGCGAGAAGATCCGCATCGAGAACCGGCTCATGCCGGTGCGCGTGCTCACCGACAACGGGCGCGCGGTCGGCGCCGCCGCCCTGCACACCCGCACCGGCGAATTCGTGGCCGTCGGCGCGAAAGCGGTGGTCCTGGCCACCGGGCCGTGCGGCAGGCTCGGGCTGCCCGCCAGCGGATACCTGTACGGCACCTACGAGAATCCGACGAACGCGGGCGACGGCTACTCGATGGCCTACCACGCGGGCGCCGAACTCAGCGGCATCGAATGCTTCCAGATCAACCCGCTGATCAAGGACTACAACGGCCCGGCCTGCGCGTACGTCGCCAATCCGTTCGGCGGCTACCAGGTCAACGCCGAAGGCGAACGCTTCGTCGACTCCGACTACTGGTCGGGCCAGATGATGTCCGAGGTCAAACGAGAGATCGAATCCGCGCGCGGCCCGATTTATCTCAAGGTGTCGCACCTGCCCGACGAGACGCTGAGCACGCTCGAAGGCATCCTGCACACGACCGAGCGCCCGACCCGCGGTACTTTCCACGCCAACCGCGGCCACGACTACCGCACCCATGACATCGAGATGCACATCTCCGAGATCGGCCTGTGCAGCGGGCACTCCGCCTCCGGCGTGTGGGTCGACGAGCATGCGCGCACCACGGTGCCCGGCTTGTACGCGGCGGGCGATCTGGCGTGCGTACCGCACAATTACATGATCGGCGCGTTCGTCTTCGGTGATCTGGCCGGCGCGCACGCCGCGTCCACCCTGGACGAGGTCACCGTGCCGGACGAGCTGCCCGAGGACCAGCTGGCCGCGGCCCACGAGTTGATCTACCGGCCGCTGCGTCAGCCGGACGGGCCGCCGCAACCACAGGTCGAATACAAGTTGCGGCGTTTCGTGAACGACTATGTCGCGCCGCCCAAAACGGCGACCAAGCTGGCCATCGCGGTGGAGACCTTCGAACGGATGCGCGCGGAGGTCGACAGCATCGGCGCGCGCACGCCGCACGAGCTGATGCGCGCGGTGGAGGTGTCGTTCATCCGCGATTGCGCCGAGATGGCCGCCCGCAGTTCACTGACCAGGACCGAATCCCGTTGGGGCCTCTACCACGAGCGCGCCGACCTACCCGAACGCGACGATGTCGAATGGCGATACCACCTCAACCTGCGCAAGAACCCCGACGGAACCATGGCGTTCCTGAAGCGGCCGGTGGCGCCGTACCTGGTTCCCGTGCCCGGGCTCGACGACCTGCCCTCGGCCGATGCCGACGCGGTGCCGGTGCACCAGCCGCACCAGCCCGTCGGCCCTGCGTCGCACACCGGCGTCGTCGCTGAGCACGAGCGGACCGAAGCCGGTATCGCGCAGCCCGCCACTCCCCCGTCACCCCGGATCGTCGCGTTGCTCGCGCTCGACGTGCCCACGGTGGCGCAATTGTCGGCCTATCTGACCAATCCGGACGCGGGCGTACGGGCCGCGGCGATCTCGGTGCTCACCGAGCACACGCCGGAGGGCTTCGCCATCGCCTTGGGCGAGGCGTTGGACGACGAGGCGGCTTCGGTCCGCCGCGCGGCCGCGGCCGGCCTGCGCGAACTCGTCGAGGTGCTGCCCTCGGCCGCGGGACTCGCCGACCGGCTCGGTTCGGCGGATCCCGTCGTGCGGTCCACCGTGATCGATCTGTTGCGCGCGCTGCGGGCGGGCGAGGCAGCGCAGTATCGCGCCGCGCTCGCGGATGGGGACCATCGCGTCCGCATCGAGGCGGTTCGCGCGCTCGTCTCGCTGAACGATCGCGACGGTGTCGCCACCCTGGCCACCGACGAGAACCGGGAGGTGCGGATCGCGGTCGCGCAGGGCCTGGCCGCCATCGGCGACGGCGGGACCGAGGTGATCCGTCGCCTCGGCGACGACCAGGACCCGCTGGTCCGCGCCGCGGCGCTGAGCGCGTTCGCCCAGCTCGGCGCCGAGCCCGCGGACGTCGCCGCGCTGGATGCCGCCCTGCGCCACTCGGCCTGGCAGATCCGGCAGGGGGCGGCGCGCGGACTCGCAGGCGCGGACCCGGACCTCGCGGTGCCGATTCTGGCTGCGGCGCTGCGCGACCCGCATCTCGACGTCCGCAAGGCGGCGGTGCTGTCACTGTCGGCGTGGCCGGACCTGCCCGCCGCGCACGACGCGTTGCGCGCCGCGATCGACGACACCGACGCCGACGTGCGCGCGTATGCCCGGCGGGCGCTGGCCACCCAGCCCACGGCGTAGGGCGACGTGGTTGCCGCAGCTCGAATCGCTGATTAGATTAGCGGCTCGACCGTTGCCGACGCGCTAACCAGGGTATAGCCGGGTGGTGACGGGGCGGCCGACGACAAGTGTCGCCGTTGTCCATCAGCAGCGACGGGAGTGTGGCGTTGACCGTGCCGAACTGGCTGGATCTCGCCGTGCTCGCCGCCCTCGCGGTCGCCGCGGTGCTCGGCTGGCGCCGCGGCGCGATCGTGGGACTGCCCGGGCTCGCGGGTGGTTTGGCGGGGGCGATCCTCGGCGCGGCGCTCTCGGCCGCGGCGCTCGGCCGGTTCGCCCCGGGTGTCGTGCGGCTTCTGCTCGCGGTGACGGTGATCGCCGGCATGGTCGCGTTCGGCGCGATCGCCGGGCACCGGGCCGGACGCGCCGCGCGCGCCGCGGTTTCCGGCCCGGTCACGCAACGCGCCGACGCCCTCTGCGGGTGTCTCGTCCACGCGCTCGCGGTCCCGCTGGTGGTGTGGCTGTTCGCCGCACCGCTGGAATCGGCCGCGTTGGTGCGTGATTCGACGACCGTGCGAACCGTCGACGGCGTCGCGCCGTTCTGGCTGTCCGGCCTGTCCGAGGTGCTTACCGGGCCGATCGTGGACGCGGGCATCGGCAGGCCGCTCGCGCCGCCCGATCCGGGCATCGTCGAGGGTCCGATGCCCGCAGCACTGCGGCCGAGCGTCCTTCGGATCCAAGACCTCGCGCCGACCTGCGGCGTGCGCCAGTCCGGTTCCGGATTCGTGATCGCACCGGAGCGCGTGCTGACCAACGCGCACGTCGTCGCCGGATCGAGCAAAGTCTCCGTCGACACCGCGACCGAGCCGCTCGCCGCGACGGTCGTGCAGTTCGATCCGACCATGGACATCGCGGTGCTCGCCGTCCCCGGTCTCGCCGCGCCCGCCCTCACCGTCGCCCCCGAACCCGCCGGTCCCGGCACCGACGCCATCGCGCTCGGCTATCCCAGGGGCGGGTCCTACACCGCGTCCGCCACCCGGGTGCGCAGCCGCGCCGCGCGCCAGGTGCGCGACATCTACCGCACCGGTCTGGGCGAACGCGAGATCTACACCTTGGACGGCGCTATCCAGCACGGCAATTCGGGCGGCCCGCTGGTCGACCGCGACGGCCGCGTGCTGGCCATCGTGTTCGGTGTCGACGAGAACAACAGCAACGTCGGGTTCGCCACGAGCCTGCCCGAGGTTCTCGACCGGCTCGACCACGCGTGGCGTTCGGACCGGCCGGTCGACACCGGCCCGTGCGCCGCCTGACCGGCGTCAGGAGGCGTCGGCGACGATCACCACACCGCTCGAGGCGTCCAACAGCGGAATCGTCCGCTCCGCGGCGTCGTCGACGTGCACGCGCGGGTGCGTGGGCAGTTCGGTCTCGTAATAGGTGCCGGGGCCGTAGAACTGGCCGTACTTCACCACCACACCGTCGAAGGCCAGCACGGCCGCTTCGTGCTCCTGGATCGCCGCGCCGCGCCCCGCGGGCGGTTCCCATGCGATGCTCTGCGCGAGGAAACGTTTCGCTCCGGCCGCCCGCGCGGCCGCGATCAGGTTGCCGGTGCCCTCGGTGCGGATGCGCGCGTTCGCCTCGGCCCGCTCCGGCAGCAGCGCGGCGTCGTCCGGCAGGTCGGTGAGCTGGTGCATCACCATGTCGGCTCCGAACCGCACCACGGCGGCGGTCAGCGCGTCGGCGTCGTAGACATCACACACCACCGGCTCGGCGCCTGCCGCCCGCACCTGGTCGGCCTTGGCCGCCGAGCGGGTCATCCCCGCGACCTCGTGCCCCGCCTCGACGAGCAGCGGAAGCAAGCGGACTCCGATCACGCCGGTCGCACCGGCCAGGAAGATGCGCATGGTGTCGATTTTCCAGCGCCCGCGGCGCCGGGTGTTTCCCGGCCCCCTCATCGCTCGCGTTCGCGCGACTGTGGCGTAGGCGACGAAGTTCGGTCGCAGCGCACCCAGGCGGTGGCCGCGTCGCCGTGCACCGTGCATTCGATGCCGCGTGCGGCCAGGAGGCGCAGGACGGCGGTGTTGTCCGTCGTCGTACTCACGAAGAGTTTCGTGTAGCCCTCGGCGGCCGCCTGATCGATCAATTCGGCGAAAACCGCGGTGCCGATGCCCTCTCCCCGGCGGGAGCGTCCGATCCAGACTCCCGCCTCGGCAGCGTCCGGCGCGTCGGGAAGCGGACACAGTCGTGCCGCGCCGACCACCTCGCCGCCCACTCGGATGCCGTAGGTCGACTCGATCGGCGGACTGGCCAGCGCGCGGTGGCGGTGGAACGCCCGGAAGCGCGCTTGCTGGTCGGTATCCCAGCCGCCCGGCCCCTCGACCGGCATCACCTCCCCCGGCTCGGCATCCGCCACCGCCGCATGGAGCAGATCGGTGAGACATCGCTCGTCGAGCGGTTGCAGGGTGACGTGGGCGGGCACAGCGCCGATCCTTTCACCCGGACCGTTCCCGGCGCGACCGTATTTCCTCCTGTTCAGACCGGAGTGATGGGCAGTCGTAACGCGCCCGGTGCGGCGACCGGGACCGCCGGGTTCTTCGGTTCGATCGGCGCGAGCCTGCGGTAGGCCGTTCCGAGGGGCGGTCGCGGGTCGTCCTCGCCCTTGTTCGGCCACAACGCCATGGCCCGTTCGGCTTGGGCGGTGATGGTCAGGGAGGGATTCACACCCAGGTTCGCCGAAATGGTCGAGCCGTCGGTGATGTGCAGGCCGGGGTATCCGTAGACCCGGTGATACGGGTCGACGACGCCGGTCTCCGCCGAGTCGCCGATCGCGCAGCCGCCGATGAAGTGGCCGGTGATCGGGATGTTCGCCAGTTCGGTCCACCCGCCCTGCGGGAGGCCGTCGATCTTCTCGGCGATCCGCCGGGTCACCTCGTGGCCCTCCGGGATCCAGGTGGGCGGGGCGGCGCCGTCACCGGGCCTGGTCGTCATCCGCCTGCCGAAAACGCCGCGCCTGGTGTAGGTCACGATCGAGTTGTCCACGTTCTGCATGACGAGCACGCCGATGGTGCGCTCGGACCAGCGTCGCGGATTGTGCAGGTGCAGCAGGTGACGGCGCTGCGCCACCAGCGCCCGCACTCCCAGCCACCATCGGGCCCGGCCTTCTTGACCGTCCACGAGCACGGTAGCCAGCAGACTCATCGCATTGCTGCCTTTGCCGTAGCGGACCGGCTCGATGTGGGTGTGCTGCTCGTCGGGATGGATCGAGGAGGTGATCGCGACGCCCTTGGTGAAATCGGTGTCCTTGCGCAGGGAGCGCGCGGCGAGCACAGCCTCGGAGTTGGTGCGGGCCAAGTGTCCCAGCCGCGCGGAGACCTGCGGCAGACTGCCGCTGTCACGCAACCGGTGCAGCAGCTTCTGCGTGCCGAGGGCGGCCGCCGCGAAGATCACCTGGTCGGCGGTGAAGGTCTGCGCCGCCTTGCGCACCCATCGCCCGGTGCGCACCGTCCGCACTTCGTAGCCGCCCTCGGCCCGTGGGCGCACGTCCGTGACGGTGGTCAGCGGATGCACCGTGGCCCCAGCCTTTTCGGCCAGGTAGAGGTAGTTCTTCACCAAGGTGTTCTTCGCTCCGTGCCTGCAGCCGGTCATGCATTCACCGCAGTGGGTGCAGGTCGAGCGAGCCGGTCCGGCGCCGCCGAAGAACGGGTCGGCGACCTGCCGGCCCGGCCGGGAATCGTTGTCCGCGAACAGCACTCCCACCGGCGTGCGGCAATACGTGTCGCCGATGCCCATGTCCTGCGCGACTTCGCGCAGAATCCGGTCGGTCGGAGTGGTCACCGGATTCTCGGTGACGCCGAGCATCCGCTTGGCCTGGTCGTAGTACGCCGCCAGCTCGTCGCGCCAATCGGTGATGTGCGCCCACTGCCTGTCGCGGTAGAACTTCTCCGGCGGCTCGTATAGCGTGTTGGCGTACACCAGCGAACCGCCCCCGACCCCGGTCCCGCTCATGATGAAGGTGTCGTTGAGCAAGGTCATCCGCTGGATGCCGTAGCAACCGAGTTTCGGCGCCCACAGGTACTCGCGCAGATGCCAGGAGTTCTTCGCGTACTCGTGGTCGGCGAATCGCCGGCCCGCCTCCAGCACGCCGACCCGGTATCCCTTCTCGGTCGCGCGCAGCGCGGCGACGCTGCCGCCGAAGCCGGAACCGATGACGAGCACGTCGTAGTGGCTGTCCATGCGCTCGAGCGTATGGCGGCAAACACGCAGGCCGGACGAGAGATACGGACGCGATATCGATATTTCCGGCCATCTTCGCGCCCGCCGCCCCGGACGCGAGCAACCGCAGGAGACTGCTGCGGTTACTCGCGAGCGAACCGGTCAGGAATCGAGAAGCGCTCCTCATCGCCCCGCGCTTAGCGTCACTGTCATGAACCTCACCACTGATCGAACCGCCATCGAATCCGTCGTCCTCGAGACTCCCGACCCCGCCGCCGCCGCGGCTTTCTACGCCGCCGCGTTCGACCTCGGCGACCGGGTGCGCGTCCGCGCGACCGACGCGCCGACCACCGGATTCCGCGGCTACATCCTGTCGCTGGTGGTGTCGCAGCCCAGCACCGTCGACAGCCTCGTCGGCAGTGCGCTCGACGCGGGCGCGACGACACTGAAGCCCGCCAAGAAGAGCTTCTGGGGCTACGGCGGGGTCGTCCAGGCTCCGGACGGGGCGATCTGGAAGGTCGCGACGTCGTCGAAGAAGGACACCGGCCCGGCGACCAGGGAGGTCGACGATTTCGTGGTGCTCCTCGGGGTCGACAGCGTCAAGGCGACCAAGCAGTTCTACGTCGATCGCGGCCTGGCCGTGGCGAAGAGCTTCGGCAGCAAGTACGTCGAGTTCGCCACCCCGCCCGGCTCGGTCAAGCTGGCGCTCTACGGGCGCCGTGCCGCCGCCAAGGACGCCGGCGTCGCCCCGGAAGGCACCGGGGCGCATCGGATCGCCTTCGACGGCACCCTCGGGAGCTTCACCGACCCGGACGGATTCGCCTGGGAGACCACGGTCTGAGCCGGTCGGGCCGACCAGGACAGCGCCGTTTCGAGTCGGCCATCGCACCGGCCCGCTCGGCGTCGCCGGGAGGCGGTTGACAGCGAGCCACGCCATCCATATTCTCTTCTTCAACGAAGAGACATCTTCTTTAAAGATACGTCTTACGAGAAGATAAATGTGGAAGGGGTTTCCCATGACGGCCATCGCCGAGACCGAACCGACCATGCCGCGCCGGAAGCGACGCCGCACCGCGGTGCGAGCGCTCGGGGTCGCCACACTGACGCTGGGCGTGGTCGCCGGCGGCGGATATCTGTGGCTGGATCGGACCTCCGGCGTCCGCGACGCAGGCGTCACCGAGTGCACGCAGGTCACCCCCGACGGAGGCAATGCCGACGACCTGCGCGCAGTGTGCGGAACCATCGCGGCGATGACCGCGGCGTGGGACCGCAACGACGCCGACGCGTTCGGTGCGACCTTCACCGAGAACGCCACCTACACCACGTTTCTCGGCACCCACTACGCGGGCCGTCGGGACCTGACCGGGGCGCACCGCGCCTTGTTCGCGGGCTTCCTGAAGGGCACCGAACTCGCCGACTCCTTCCTCGCCGTGCGCTTCTTCGGCGACGACGTCGCCATCGTCACCAGCCGGGGCGACCGCTACGAGGACGACCGCCCGGCGGAGCTGTCCAAGACGCAGACCTACACGCTGGTCCGGGAAGCCGACGACCAGTGGCGGATCGCCAGTTTCCACAACACCGAGCGGCAGCCGGTCATGGAGCGCGTCGCGTTTCTGTTCGCCCCGGCGACGAAGCCGGAAGCCGAACGGTGAAGGCTCTGGTGACCGGCGCCAGTGCGGGAATCGGGCGGGCGATGGCGACAACTCTCGCCGCACACGGCTGTTCGGTGACCGCCGTGGCGCGCGGCGCCGAAGGGCTCGAGACCCTGATCACCGAACTCGGTGACGGCCACGACTATCTCACCGCCGATCTGGGCACCGAAGACGGATTGCGGGCGGCGGCGGAGCGGCTGCGCACCGGCGGATACACGCTGCTGGTCAACAATGCCGGAACCGCCGAGCACGGCGATTTCGCCGCGCTCCCGATCGAATCATCGCTGGCCGCTCTGGATCTCAACTGCCGGGCGGTGCTCGTTCTGGCTCGCGCCTTCCTCGGCGCGGCCACGCCCGGGTGCGTGCTGGTGAACGTGTCCTCGACGCTCGGGCACACACCGAAACCCGGCCTCGCCGTCTACAGCGCGACGAAAGCCTTCGTCACGGCATTGTCCGAAACCCTCTGGTACGAACAACGATCACGCGGTGTCCGGGTGCTGGCCCTGTGTCCCGGCGTCACCGCCACCGCCTCGCAGACCGCCACCGACGTGCCGCCCTGGCTGATCCAGACGCCCGAGCAGGTGGCGGAACGCACGTGGAAGGCGTTGGCCTGCGACACCGGCGCCGTCGTACTCACCAGCCCGCTCGACCGGGCACTCATCGCCGCCTTGCGGCTGCTCCCGCGCCGGGCCGCCCTGGCCCTGCTGGCCGACCGAAAGAGATCGCAATGACCACCACCGACACCGCCGCCATTCGCGCCCTCCTCGAGCGCAGCAGGCAGGCCTGGAACGCCGGCGACGGCGCCGCCTACGGCGCCTGCTTCACCGAGGACGCCACCGACGTCACCTATGTCGGCACCGTCTACCGCGGCGGTGCGGAGATCGGCCGCGCGCACCAGGCCTTGTTCGACAGCTTCCTGAAAGGCACGCGGTTGACCGTCGACATCCTCGACATCCGGTACTACGGCATGGATACCGCGGTCGTCGTGACGCGCGGGGAATCACGGAAGCGAGCGCCGAAGAAGCTGGGCAAACTCGCCACTTACACCGTGGTCCGCGACACCGACGGGCAGTGGCGCATCGCGGCCGTGCAGAAGACCCAGCGCAAACCGCTCATGGAAGCGGTGTCGTTCCGGTCCCAGCCCGCCACCCGCCCCGCCGCCCACTGATGGCCGCCATCGCGGTCCTCGGCGCCACCGGACGCACCGGGCGCATGGTGGTCGACCGGGCACTGGCCCGAGGGCATCGCGTCACCGCGATCGTCCGCCGGGCCACCACCGCGCCACCACGCGTGGCGACGTCACAACCCGCTGTGGTCTGCCCCGCCTTGCGAGCCCACACGCGTCTCGGCAATAAGGTGGAGCGGCGGAATCGGCAATGCGGTTCCGCTGCGGCCAGGGGGTGCGATGCGATCGATGACGGCGCCTGCCGACGACGGGATTTCGCTGCACGTCGGTGTCACCGGACGCGGACCCGAGGTCGTGGTCCTGTCCGGCGGGCCGGGCAGCGTCCATTACCTCGAGGACGACCGGCTGGCTCCTCGCGGGATGCGCGCATGGTACCCGGAGCCCAGGGGTGTCGGACGCTCCGAGGGCGGACCACACGACCTCGCCCGGGCCGTCTCCGATATCGAAGCGGTGCGGCGAGCCGCCGGGATCGACCGTTGGGTGGTGCTCGGCCACTCCTGGGGCTCGGACCTGGCGGTGCGCTACGCGTTGGACCATCCCGGCCGGGTCGGATCCGTGGTCGGCGTGGCCGGGCACGGACTGCACAAGGACCGCACCTGGTCCCAGGCCTACCGGTCCGCACGGCATCTGGAAGCCGACATCGAGGTCGGGTGGGCACCGGACGTGCACGCCGCCCTGAGCGCGTCGTTCGTGCAGTGGATCCACGAACCGGACCTTCTGCGGCGGTTGGCCGATTCCGATGTGGTGATGACCTTCGTGGCCCTGCAATACGACATCCGCCCGTCGTGGCCACTGCGTCAGCTCGCCGCACTGGTCCCACGCGGAAGATTCGAGGAACTCCCCGGCGTCGCCCACAATCTCTGGGCGACCCATCCGCGAGTGTGGGCCGACCTCGCCACGAGACTGTGCGCGACACCGAGCACGCCCGCGGCGGAGCTGCCCAGGCCGTAGCCCGGCAACGCTTCGCTCGCGGACCGGGGCGTCCGCGTGCGGATCGGTTTCCGCGTAGCGCTGGTGACCGTTCGCCGCACGGGAGCCGGTCGGCGACACGCCGTAGTGTCGGTCGGTTCCGGAGGCGCGTCGCGAGCAGTTGTTCGGGCTACCATTTGGCAAGGTCGCTCACCAACGTTTCCAGCCGGCATCCCGGGACGGCAGCATCGATCACCCGGTACCGGGAGCCGCCCGCACCACCGGCACATCAGGTCTGGGCTTCCCATGCCTGACTGCGACGACGCTGGGGACCTGCCGCGGCGCAACTAGGATGTGCTTTCCGATCCCGGGTGCGGCGGGCCCGAGTGTGGAGAGTGCGAATTGCTCTCGCGGACAAACGAATCGGAATTTTCAGTGACCGAACAGGGTAGGAGGTACGCGGGTGGGCGCGGCAGCGCGATCCGGAAAGCGGCGAATCATCGAGAAGGCAGGCGCTGCCGTGGCGGCAATTGTGCTCATGTCGTCGATCGGCGCGACCGTGGCCACCGCCGCGCCGATTCACGCACCGATATCGCGGGCCAGGGCAGGCGGATACACGGATCTCTTCGTGCCGTCCAGCATGGGACCGATCAAAGTGCAGGTGCAGTGGGCGGCGCGCGGCGGGAGCGCGGCGCTCTACGTGCTCGACGGCCTGCGCGCACCGGCCGATCACAGTCAGTGGACGACCGATACCGACGCTCTGCGCCAATTCGCGGACGACAACGTCACCCTGGTGTTCCCGGTCGGCGGGCATTCCAGCTTCTACACCGACTGGTACCGGCCGAGTAGTACGAACGGTCAAGAGACGACGTACAAATGGGAGACCTTCCTCACCCGGGAACTGCCTGCCTATCTGCAGCGGTACGGCGTCTCGCGCACCAACAACGCCATCGTCGGACCCTCCATGGGAGGCAATGCCGCCCTGACACTGGCCGCCCATCACCGCGACCAGTTCAAGTTCGCCGGCTCCTTCTCCGGATTCCTGCACCCGACCTTCCCGCTCTGGAACGAGGCGATGCGCGCCGCCATGTGGGACGAGGGCAACTTCAATGTCGACGACATGTGGGGACCGGCCGGCGACCCCGCCTGGAGCCGCAACGACGCCACCGAGCAAGCGGAACTGCTGCGCGGACTGCCGATGTACGTCTCGACCGGCAACGGCCTGCCCGGCCCGCCCGATCTGCCGTTCGGCCTCGGCAACACGGTGAACGCGATGAGCCTCGAGACGATGACGATCGCGTCCGCGCAGATGTTCCGTGATCGGCTCGCGGCACTGGATATCACCGCCCGCATCGACGTCCTCGACGGAACGCACACCTGGCCCTACTGGCAGCAAGCGCTCGCGACGGCGCGTCCGATGATCCTCGACGCGCTCGGCGCACACTGATCCTCCGTCCCGACGGCGTTGCGCCTTCTCGGCGAAAGCGTCTCTGCCCGGCGAGGGCATGCGGGCTCGGACGCGGGGGGCGCCCGTACGCCGCGACTCGCAGTGCCTCGTTTCCGCCTCGGCAGACGCGGGTAGCTCCGACAGGTGGCCGGCCGATGATCCAGACCGGCCGACACGTTCCGAGCAGTGAGGAGACGGTCGGGTGTCAGGGTTGTGGGCTGCGGGCGGGTGGGGATTGCTGGCCGGATCCGCTTTGCTGATGGGAGCTTCGGTGGGGTTCTTCGCCCGGATCCCGGCGAAGATCGTGGCCGCCGTGATGGGCTTCGGCAGCGGAGTGCTGCTCTCGGCTGTGTCGTTCGAGTTGATCGCCGACGCGCACGAACGCGCCGGATTACCGCCCACCGCCATCGGCGCGGTGGGCGGTGCGGTGATCTATACCCTGGCCAACATCGCCCTGGCCCGCCGCGGCGCCCGGCACCGCAAGCGCTCGGGAGACCAGCAGCCCAGCGAGTCCGAACAATCCGGCTCCGGTACCGCCATCGCGCTGGGCGCGCTGCTCGACGGTGTACCGGAATCCATCGTCATCGGGACGAGCCTGCTGGGCGGCAGAGCCGTCAGCGCCGTCACGGTGGCCGCGGTATTCATCAGCAACATCCCGGAGGGCTTGTCCAGCGCGGCCGGTATGCGCCGCGCGCACCGCCACCCGCGCTATGTGTTCGGCTTGTGGGGCGGTATAGCGCTGATCAGTGGTGTGGCGGCGATGGCGGGTTACGGACTGCTCGGTGACGCCGCGCCCGCCGTGCTGGCCGCCATCACCGCCTTGGCCGCCGGCGCGATCCTGGCCATGATCACCGACACGATGATCCCGGAGGCGTTCGAGAACGCCCATCTGTGGGTGGGGTTGATCACGGTGTCCGGTTTCCTCACCGCGTTCGCCCTGTCCCAGCTCGATCACTAGTGTTGTTGTCCAAGGGTTTCGTCGATGCTCGCACCCCGAGATGTGTTCCTGCTCGATTTGGAGCGCGCTTCAGCACGCGTTCCCGCCGCTGCTTCAGCGTTCCGCCGCCCCAGTGGTGGTCGATATCAGCAGCAGTCTCGCCTCTCCGACCCGGGTCGCCACGCCGGGCACCCAGGCGCATGCCTACCCGGGCGTCGCCTATCCGGCGTCGAACAGCGGCCTGCAACCGGCGGCTTCTTCGACGCCGAAGGCGTCCTGCCCTGGTGATCGCGGACACCCGCAATCAGCCACCGGAGGACGGACTCCGTCGCCGGCCGGTGGCCTGCTCACTGCGGCGCGACGTACGTGCTGCTCGGTTCGTGCTCTGTCACCGCCGGTGAGCGGAGCGCGTGCGCTCGCGCGACGACCTCGCTCAGTCCATGTCCATTGACGATGGGTATCCCATAGCGGTGCTGAAACCTGGTGCGCAGTTCGATCCGGGCAGGGGCCGCGCAGCAGAGGGCGAAGCGCACCGACGTGGTGTCCGCCCGCATCCGGCCGGGCAACTCCGTCAGCGCCGCGTACAGGCCGGGGACCGCGGAGGAGTAGGTGGGCCGGAATCGCTCGATCCGATCCAGGAACGACCACGGGTCGAGGTGGCCGACCATGGTGGCGCGGCCACCGACGGCCAGCGGTGACAGGGCCCCCAGCCAGATGCCGCAGATCTGCCGCATCGGCAGAGTCGACAGGCTGTGGTCGGCCTCGGTGAGGGCGAACACCTCGATCACGAATCGGCACATGGCTGTGAGGTGACGGTGGTCGAGCATCTCCCGGTCGTCGCCGCAATAGGTGATCAGCGCCAATTCCTCCGCATCGGGCCGCGCCGGATCGACCACGTCGCGTCCTGTCGCGGCGAGCGGGACGACCGGAACCGAAGGGTCGACCCCTGCGGGGCGGGTGGTGGCGATGACGACCGTGGAACCGGCGTCGGATATCCGTCGGCCCGCTTCCGCGTCGTTCACCATCGGGTCGATCACGGCGGCCGCAGCCCCCAGGCGCCATGTGGCGAACAGCGACACCACGAGGTCGACGGCCCCGGGCAGCATGGTCGCCACGACGTCGCCGCTCGTGACACCCACGGCGCGCAGAGCGGAAGCGGCCCGCTGGACTGCCGCCAGGAATTCGCTGTTGTTCAGTTCGATGCGATCATCGGCAATGGCGGGTGCGTGCGGGGCGGCGTCGGCGCGACGATCCGGGAGGGTCGAAAGCGTCATGCGATCTCCTCGGCAACGGCGTTGGGATTCGATGACAACGGTAGAAAGCGCAGGTGGGCTGGACACCGTCGTGCAACGCTCAATTTCTTCGCCCGCTTTGTCGCCGGAGGACAATATCGACCTCGTGATTCGCCGCGCGGGCGCCGACGCGGCAATTACGATCGGCTGGTGACGAGTTCTCGTCGCGACCGTGCTGCCGAGATGGACCGTCTTGTCGGGATAATCGCCGCCCGCATGAACGAGCGGGTGACGGAGATCAGCGCGAGTATCCGACGCGGCGTCGAGCAGGAGATATCCGAATTGCGCGCGGATGTCCACACCGTCGACCTGCTCGGGGCGAGTGTGCAGGGCAACATCGACACCGTGCTGCACGCGCTGTGCCACGACATCCCCGCCGCGCGCATCCACCTTCCCGTGGCGGCCAGCGAGTACACCCGGCGGCTGGCCCAGCACGGCGTCCCGCTCAATGCCCTCGTCCGGGCTTATCACCTCGGCCAGCGGCTGGTGACCGAAGAGGTATTCGCCGAACTGCAGGCAGCCGACCTCGCGCCTGCCGACCAATTCCTCGTCGGCCGGGCGATGACCACGCGGTTGTTCGGATACCTCGATCAAGTGATCCAGCAAGTCGTCGCGCTGTACGAAAGCGAGCGCGAGCATTGGCTGGAAACGCGCAACAACGTCCGCGCGCTCGGTGTGCGCGAGATTCTGGAGGGCAACAGCGCCGTCGATGTCGACGCCACCACCGAGAAGATCCGCTATCCGCTGCGGTGGCACCATCTGGCGCTCATCGCCTGGTATCCGGATTCCGGCACGCCCGGCGACGAACTGGGCCGGTTGGAGCGGTTCGTCCGCGGCTCGGCCGAGCCCGCGGGAGCCGACGCGACTCCTCTGTTCGTCGCCGACGATCAACGGAGCGGCTGGGCCTGGCTGCCGTACCGCTCGGCGCGGTCCGACGCGGTCGCGCGCCTCCGCGGTTTCACGGCCGCGCTGAGCGATGCGCCGCGGGTGGCGATCGGCGCGATGGCTCCCGGCGTCGCGGGATTTCGCCGGTCGCATCGCCTGGCCCGGAGCGCACGTTCGGTCGCGCTGGCGCGGGGGGACACCGGAGATCGGGTCGTCGCGGCCGACGATCCCGGATTACCGGTGGCGGCCCTGCTCGGCGGCCACGAGACGGAAGTCCGGGAATGGGTCGGTGAGGTGCTCGGCGACCTGGCTTGCGACACCGACAACGACGCCCGGCTGCGCGAGACACTCCAGGTATTCCTGCGCTCCGGATCGAGCTACAAAGCGGCCGCCATGGAACTCGACCTGCACTCCAACTCGGTGAAATACCGCGTCGGTCGCGCGATTTCCCGACGCGGCAGGCCCATCGCCGGCGATCGGCTCGACGTCGAACTCGCCCTGCTGATCTGCCACTGGTACGGACCGCGGGCTCCGCGGCCGGAAACGGCGTGAGTGCGCGATCGGCAACGCGACACCGCCCACGGCGCTGACCGCGACGACCACGAACATCGCCCCGCGAATGATCCCGCGGACCAGGAATGTCATGGCGAAACCGGTCCCACTCCGGACTGTGCTCGCACGCGAGATCGGCAGCTCCGGGCACGCCGCGGGAGGCCGGGGCTGCGGCGAGGACGGTGACGGCGAGCCCGCCGAGCTGACCGAGCAGCGCGACACGACCGGTCGACCTCGGACTCGAAGCCTCGGTCTCGGCGGCACCTTCGGAAACGATCAGGAATCGAGAAGTACTGGTGACCGGACCTGGCTAGCGTCTTCACCACCGACGTCCACCCGGCGATCTCCGGGGGTTGCGCACAAGCAGAGGAGGACTCATGGATTGGAACAAGCGGATTCGGCAGACCCACCGGTGGCTGGCCGTCATCTTCGCCGTGACTTTGATCGTCACGGTCGCCGCCTTGGCGCTACAGGGCCCGGTCTGGTTGTCCTACGTGCCACTGCCTCCCCTCGCTCTGCTTCTCTTTTCCGGGCTCGGCCTACTCGTGTCGTGGTACACCGGCACGCGGCGTGACCGAGCAGCCGTACCCCGGCAGGAGGTGGCGACAGAGGCTCCCCGACCCGCACAGCGGGTCCGGCGGCTGCACCGTTGGTCGGGCATCGTTTTCCTCCTGACCGTCCTCGCCACATTCGTCGCCTTGGCACCCGAGGATCCCCTCGTCTGGGTTTCCTACCTGCCGCTTCTGCCGCTCGCCGTGCTGCTGTTCTCCGGCCTGTACATGGTGGCACTGCCGTTCGCCGCCAAGCGCCGCGCCGCGGCGCCCCACCCACAGCCGGGATTGCGCACCACGTCCTAGTCGCCGTGCGGGCGGCGCCGAGACCTGGCCGTCACGGGGCGGGTTCGCCGGTACGGCAGCGGGCGATATGGTCGGAGCATGCGATCCCGGCCGCTGACTCTGATCCAGGACGACCTCGTCGACTACGACAAGGCCATGGAGCGCATGGCCGAGCTGGTCGACGAACGCCACAGCGGCGCGCGGCCGGACACTCTGTGGCTGCTGAGCCATCCGCCGGTCTACACCGCCGGGCGCAGGACGCCGCCGGAGCACCTGCCCGATCCGGCTCACCACATCCCGGTCGTGGAAACCACTCGCGGGGGCCAGCTCACCTATCACGGCCCGGGCCAGCTGGTCGGCTATCTCATCGTGCGGCTCGATTCCGGCGAAGGGGTGGTCGACTACATCCGGGAGGTCGAGTTCCGCCTGATCGAAGCGCTCGGCCGGCTCGACGTTCCCGCGGAACGCCGCGACACCCCACCGGGCTCGGAACTGCTCACCGGGGTGTGGACCACCCGCACCGCCCGCAAGATCGTCTCCATCGGGATGCGCCAGAGCCGCGGGATCACCAGTCACGGCTTCGCGCTCAACGTGAACGGCGACCTCGAACCGTGGCACTGGGCTGTCGCTTGCGGGCTTCCCGACGTCGACATGACCTCCGTGGCCCGCGAGACCGGGGCAGCCACCATGGAACAGGTGCGCCCGATCGTGGCCGCCGCGTTCGAGGCCGGCTGATCGTCCGGCGCGCCGGGCGATCACGTACCGACGGGAAACGGCGACGATCCGGACTCAGGACGGCGCGCGGATTCCGTCGAGCACCACCGCCACCACCGAATCCAGCGATGGCGGGACCGCGACGGGCCGCGCCGCCAGCAGGGCGGACAAGACCTGGTCGTGGCAGATGCCCGCCAGCACGGCGACCGCGGCGTCGACCCGGGCGTCCGGCGCGAGGCGGCCGAGATCACGTTCGGCGTGCAGATAGTCGGCCAGCCGATGCCGCCAGTCCTGCCGGGCATCCGATTCGGCGAAGCGGGCGAGTACCTCGGGTCGGGCGAGCAGTCCGGCGATCACCGGCACGATCGCCCGGTGCAGCGCCAGTCCTCGGTCCAGGTAGACGCGCACATTCGCTTCTACCGCACCGGTTCCCGCCTGCGGCAGCAGGCCGAGACCGCGTTGCACCTCGTCGACGTGCGCGCGCAGCGCGGCGGCGAGCAGTTCCTCCTTGTCGGCGAAATGGTTGTAGAGGACCCCGGTGGCGACCCCGGCCGCTCGCGCGATTGCACGGACGGTGAGACCGGCCGAACCCTGCTCCACCATCATCCGCTCAGCGGTAGCGATCAGGTGGGCGCGTAGATCACGGTCGTCGTCGCGATCGCTGAGGGCTGCGGCCTTTCTCGGTGCCATTCGGCCTACAGTAGCGGCGCCGACGCCGTGACCAGCCAGGCGGTGCCGCGCAGCCGGACGCCGTCGGGGCCGTCGAACGGCCGCAACGCGTCGAGCAACGTCTGCCGGGCATCCACCTCGACCGCTGGGTCCACCAGGCTGAGCTGATGACGGATCGGGCCCCAGCCCAAGAGGAACTCGGCCGCGTCCGCGGTGTCGCGGCCCCAGATGCCGTCCGCCTCGACCCGCGCGCAGCCGATGTCGTCGAACCCCGCGGCCGACAGCACCTCGCGAACCCGGCCGGGATCGGAGAACGAGGTGGGGCCGTGGCCGTCCTGCGGCCCGGCGTACGGGAAATGGGCGGCGAGCGAACCGAATACGGTGCCGAGATCGGTTCCCGCCAGTGCGGTCATGGCCACGAACGCGAGGCGGCCACCGGGTCGCAGCGCACGGACGATATTGGCGAAGGCGGCGACCGGGTCGGCGAAGAACATGATCCCGAAGCGGCTCATCGCCACGTCGAACGCGGCCGCGGGGAACGGGTGCACCTGCGCGTCGCCTTGCCGGAACGACACATTCGCGATGCCCTCGGCCCGCGCGCGGTCGCGGGCGCGGGCGAGCATCGGACCGGACAGGTCGAGGCCGGTCGCCGATCCTGAGCCCGCCCTGGCGGCGGCAAGTCGCGTCAATTGTCCGTTCCCGCAACCGATGTCCAGCACTCGATCGCCGTCCCGGATGTCCGCGGCGGTCAGCAGCGGCTCGTTGAACCCGCTGTTGACCGCGTCGTATCGGCCGTCGTGTTCGGCCCAGTGCGCACCTTCGTAGCCGTTCCATGCCTCGGCTTGCGCGGTGTTGACGATCTCGGTCATCGAACCTCCTCGAACATTATGAACACATGTTCATGAACATCTGTTCATAATGACCCCCGGCGTCGCCGAGGTCAATGCGATGCCTCGTCTTCGAGCGGACGGCGGGTTCTCGGGGGAACGAAATCGATCGCGTCAGGCGCGCGCCGCAGGCACCAAACGGGCCTTCGGCGTCAAGGCGCGCATGCCCGCCTTCACGACGAGCGCCGCTCCACCAGTCCGCCGAGCGTCGGTGATGCTTCCTGCCGGCCCACCGTGCCCGACATTATGCGTTACCAGACGTATCCCAAACGCGGGAGCTCGTGGTGCTGGCACAGCACAGAATCCGCGCGTCGATTCGCGCCGGCCACCCGGCGTGGGAAGAATGCTCGCCATCGCGAAAGCAATTGTCCGCCTGGGGATAACGTGCCATACGGAGCGGACGGGGATGACTGGAGAAACATCGGTGGTACTGCTGTGGGTGGCGATCGTCGGCATCGTCGTGGTTCTGCTCGGCGGTGCGGCCGCGGCCATGGTGTGGGATCCGGATTCCCGCCGCAGAGCCCGGGCAACCCGGAAGGGCGTCGCCCTGCCGTTGGCGAGCATGCCGTCACCCGACGACAGGTGGCCGCGCAGGCCGTGAGGGGTCGCCTGCCGATCCCGGGGCATGCCTGTGCGCCGTGTCCGTCGGGTTGATCGGTCCGCAGCGGAGGCAGGCAATGTTGCCGGACAGTTGCCAACTCTGTCGCATGTCGAGCTTCCGAGGGCCTGCGCACGGGGTACGGTGCGGATTACGAGCACTGCGCCGGGCTTCGCGGGCGCCTGCGTGCGGCACCGGCACCGACAACCCCGAACGAGACGGAGGTGCGCAGTGACAGAAGCCACGACCGGGCCGTGGCCGGCGCTGCGGGTGGACGACTGGACGCCCACGCGGGAGACGCTGCACATGTGGACGCAGATCGTCGGCAAGATCCGGCTCTCCCACGCTCCGCTGGTCAACCACTGGTGGCAGGTCACCTTCTACGTCAGCCCGAGGGGACTGACCACCTCGTCCATCCCGCATCCGACCGGTTGCTTCGACATCGAATTCGACTTCCTCGATCATCAGCTGCACATCCGGTCCAGCGACGGCCGAAGCCGGCAGGTCGCGCTCGAACCCAAGCCGGTCGCGGCCTTCTACGCCGAAACCGTCGAGGCTTTGGGCGAACTCGGCGTTCCGGTGCGCATCCAGGCCAGGCCCAACGAGGTCGAACCCGCCATCCCGTTCGCCGAGGACTACGAGCATCGCTCCTATGACGCGGCTGCGGCCACCTTGTTCTGGCGCCAACTGCTCGCCGCCGATCGGGTCATGCACGAGTTCCGTTCGCGTTTCATCGGCAAAGTGAGCCCGGTGCACTTCTTCTGGGGAGCGATGGACTTGGCGTGCACCAGATTCTCCGGGCGGGCAGCTCCTCGGCACCCGGGTGGCGCGCCCAACTGCGGCGACTGGGTCATGGTCGAGGGCTACTCGCACGAACTGAGCAGTTGCGGCTTCTGGCCTGGCGGCGGGGCCGAAGGCGCCTTCTACGCCTACGCGTACCCGGAGCCCGAGGGGTTCGCCGAGTACCCGGTCGGTCCGCCGGATGCCTTCTACAGCCGGGAGAACGGCCAATTCCTCCTGCCCTACGAGGCGGTTCGCACGTCCCCGGCACCCGAGCGCGCACTGCTCGAGTTCCTCGACACGACGTATGCGGCCGCCGCCGGACTCGGCCACTGGGACCGCGCCGCGCTGGAGGCCGACCCGGATCGCTGGCAGCGCGAACGTGGATCGCGCGGCACAGAGCAGACGCGACGGTGACCGGCTCGGCCGGGTGAATCGATGCGGCCCTCGACGGTCGCAGGTGATCGTTCCAGCAGCGGGACGCCCTCTCCGCATGCGTAGCCCGCGGGCCGGATGTGCTCGTCAGGGTTTGGGGCGCACTCTGCGCGGTTACCTGAACAACGGCACGTTGCACAGGGCAAGATCGAACACGTAGCAGCACGGACCTCATCGGCGCTGGTCGACCGAGCCGTTCCCCACAGTGGGAAGTTATTATGGCCAACGACTCATTGATCAATGTATCGTTATATGACGGCACGTTAATCGACGGGATGAAACTAATGCACAACACGAGGAAGCGCGTGACAGTGCGTCGAGTGGTGGCCTCGGCGCTGATCGGTGGGTCGGTCTTCACGGCGGCGGCGGTCGCTTGGCCCGAACCTTCTGTCACCACCACAGCGGACCGGTACTCGCACAACCCCGCCGACAAGCGCGGTTCCGGTGTGGGCGAGCGTTCCAGGAGCAGCAACCACGGCGGATACCGTGGACGCAACGAGCGTCCGTGCCAGTACACCCCGGAGGGTTACTGCACCGGGGGGCGCTGATCCCGGCCCCGTCGCCCACCCCGCGGCGAGCCGGATCGCTCGGGCGGCCCGAACGGGCCGCCCTTCCGCGTGGCATCAGGCCTCGGCAGGACCGTAGTCCAAGTGGACGACGCCGTTGGCGTAGACCTCCTGTTCTTTGAGCGCGAGCTTGGTCGCCTCCACACCGTCGCTCCACAGGCGCTTACCCTTGCCGAGCGCGATCGGGTACACGAACAGATGCAGGTCATCGACCAAACCGTCCGCGAGCAGCGCCCGCACCAGCGTGCCGCTGCCGCTGACGTAGATGACGCCGTCGACCTCGTCCTTCAGCTTGCGGATGACATCCGCGTCGTAAGCGCCCAGACGGGTGCTGTTGGCCCATTCCACCTGCGGCTCCCCCGCACCCACCACGTATTTCATCGTGTCGTTGAAGAACGGCGCGCCCGGGTCGTCCTCGGCGGTGCGGGTCGACCAGGCCGGGGCGAACATCTCGAAGGTGGTGCGGCCCAGCAGGATCGCTTTCGACGCCGAGGTGATCGCACCCAGGGTCTCCCCCATCTTCGGGTCGAACCCGTACTCGAAGGTCCAGGACGGATCCTCGTACACCCCGTCGAGGGCGATGAATTCGTGTACTGCGATGGTGCCCATCGGTTTTCCTTTCACGTGCGGCGGTCGCCGGATGCGGCCGGTCTCGCTGTCGAGAACGACTCTGCCTGCACCGCCTTACGGTTTGTTTACGGTCGGTCCGTCACCGGCGCACCGACTCGGTTCGCGGTTGCTTTCTACCGCACGAACGGCGTGCAGGCCCGGGCCGCGCGCAAGGCGCACGCCCACCACAAGAGCTGGTCGATCGCGGCATCGACGGTTTCGTCCAGTTCCGCGTCGCGCCGCGGCCAGCTGCCGTCGCTCGCGAAGCGCTGCCAGGCCTTGGTGATGGTCACGGTACGCCGGATGGGCACGGCGTTCAGTTCGCCGAAGACAGGCCGTAGCTGGGCGGCGGCGTGACCGCCGTCCGCGTCGCCGCCGTATCCCACCACCGTGACCGGCTTGGCGGCCCACTCCGCGTCGAACCAGTCGACGGCGTTCTTCACCGCGGCCGGGAAGCTCCGGTTGTACTCCGGAGTGACCACGACGAACGCCTCCGCGACCGCCAGCCGCGCGCCGAGAGCGCGGACCGCGGCCGGGAGCGGCTCGTCGTGATCGGTCAGTCGATCGGGCAGCCCCGTCGTCGCGAGATCGATCCGGTCCACGTCCACTTGCCTGCGGCGGTCCAGCCGCCCGGCGAACCAGTCCGCCACTGTGGGGCCGAAACGGCCGGTGCGGGTGCTGCCCACGATCAGCGCCACCCGGACCTGGCCCGCGCCCGTCATCACAGGCCCTCGGCGGCGAGCGTCTTCTCGACGGCGCCTGTGGCGTAGCCGATCCGGGGCGGGGCGGGGATGGGTTTCATGTCGAGCTCTCTTTCCGCGAGTCCGATGTCCGGCGTTCCCACTGTGGGCACAGCACCTTCCGATTTGTTTGCGGTCGGCCTCCGGCGCCGCTGACATAGGCTGCCCGCATGCGTTTCGGGGTGCTCGGTCCGTTGACGGTCTGGACGGATGTGGGCGACGTGGTGCCGATTCCGGGGACCAAAGTGCGGGCGCTGCTGGCCGACCTGCTGGTCACGCCCGGCCAACCGGTGTCCGGTGACCGGTTGATCGATGACATCTGGACCGACGACCCGCCCGGCAATCCGGCGGGCACGCTGGCGGCCAAGGCCTCGCAGCTGCGCAGGGCACTGGCAGACGCCGAACCCGGCGGACGGGATCTGGTGGTCTCCCCGCCACCGGGATATCGGCTGGCCACCACCGAGATCGACGCGCAGGAGTTCCGCGCGCTGGTGGCTGCCGCGCGCGCGGCGACCGACCCGGCCGAGCGGGCCGGCGCGCTCACGGCGGCACTCGCCCTCTGGCGCGGGCCCGCGTTCGCCGATTTCCGGGACGCGCCGTTCGCCCAGCCCGCCATCGCCCAGCTCGAGGAGCAGCGCCTGGTGGCAGTGGAGGAGCTGGCGGAAACGCGGCTGGCGCTGGGCGAATACCGGGAAGTCGCCGGCGAACTCACCGCCTTCGTGACGGCGCACCCGCTGCGCGAGCGGTTGCGCGCCGCCCATCTGCGCGCGCTCTACGGCGCGGGAAGGCAGGCCGAGGCGCTGGACGGCTACGAGGAGCTGCGCAGGCACCTCGCCGACGAACTCGGCATCGACCCGAGCCCGGAACTGGTCGAGTTGCACCGCGCGATCCTGGCGCAGGACCTGCCCCGCGCCGCCCGGTCACCGGAAAGCGTCGTCGCCCGGCGGCGCAGCTCGAACCTTCCCGCGCCGCGCACCGAGCTGATCGGCCGCGACGCCGACCTCGCGCAGTTGTGCGACGCCGTCGGCGACGCCCGGCTCGTCACGCTGACCGGGCCCGGTGGGGTGGGCAAGACGCGCTTGGCGCTCGCCGCCGCCGCGGCGGTGACCGGACGCTTCGGCAACGGAACCTGGCTGGTGGAACTGGCCGCGCTGCAACCGACCAGGACCGACGGCGCGACGTTCCTGGCCGACGCCGTGGCCGGTGTGCTCGGCATCCGCGCCGTGGACGGCGCCGACCCGACCGGGTCGCTGTGCGAGGCGCTGGCCGAGCAAGAGTTGCTGCTGGTGCTGGACAACTGCGAGCACGTGGTGGACCGCGCCGCCGACCTGGCCGAGGTGCTGCTCGGCGCGGCCCCCCGAGTGCGCATCCTGGCCACCAGCCGGGAGCCGCTGCGGCTGCCCGGCGAGGACGTCGTCGCCCTGGAACCACTGGAGGTGCCCGCCCGGGACGCGGCGCCGGACGAGATCGCCCGAGCGGGAGCGGTGCGCCTGTTCGTCACGCGAGCGCGCGCGGGTGACCGCGATTTCACCCTCGACGGCGACACCGCCGCGCCGGTCGCGACGCTGTGCCGCAGGCTCGACGGTATTCCGCTCGCTTTGGAGCTCGCCGCCACCCGGGTGCGCGCGCTGGGTGTGCACGAGATCGTCGCCCGGCTCGACGACCGGTTCAAGCTGCTGGCCACCGGGCATCGCGGAGTGCCGCCGCGGCAGCAGACCCTGGCGGCGATGATCGACTGGAGCTGGGGCCTGCTGGACGAGACCGAGCAAGCGGTGCTGCGCAGGCTGGCGGTACACACGGGCGGTTGCACCTTGGCGGCCGCGGAGGCGGTGTGCTCCGTGGGCGACGATCCGGCCGTGGACGCGTCGATGGTCACCGACGTCGTCGGCAGGCTGGCCGACCGGTCGCTGGTGCACCCGGCCGGACGCCGTTACCGCTTGCTGGAATCGGTGGCCGCGTTCAGTCTCGACCGGCTGGCCGAGGCCGGTGAGTTCGAGGCGGCGCACCTGGCCCACCATCGGTACCACCTGCGGCTGGCCGAGCGCGCCGAACCCGAGCTGTACGGCGCCGACCAGCGGCGCTGGCTGCGGCGCCTGGACGACGACTCGGCGAATCTGCGTGCGGCGCTGGACGGTTTTCTGCGCGCGGGCGATGCGGACCGGGCGCTGCGGCTGGTGAACGCGCTCGCCTGGTACTGGCAGCTGCGCGGGCGGCTCACCGAGGCGCGGCGGTGGCTGGACGCGGCGCTGGCGCTCGGCGGCGCACCGCGTCATCGGGCTCGGGCAATGGCGTGGAACACCGGATTCGCCTTCCAGCAAGGCGAATTCGGAGACGGTCACGCCAAGCGTGCCGCGGTGTTCGCCCTGTACGACACGGTCGATGATCCGGCCGGGCGGGCGCGCGCCGAACTGTTCCTCGGGTTCTCCGCACTGGAATCCGGTGACGTGCTCGAGCTGGAAGCGCTGCTGCGCAAGGCGCTGCCGGTCTGCGCGGAACTCGGTGACCGTTGGGGCGTGGCGTCCGCGCACGTGGCGCTGGCCAAGGCGGCGCACAATCGCGTCGACCTGCCGGAACTGGAACGGCACGCGCGCACGGCCGCGCGGCTGTTCGCCGAGCTCGACGACCGCTGGGGCCGCCTGCAGGCCGCGGAGTGGCTCGGCGGGCTGGCCGAGCTCACCGGTGAACTGGCTGCCGCTGCCGACATCCACGCCGACGCACTCGGCCTCGCGCAGGAACTGGAACTGTGGGGGCAAGCGTGCACGCACCTGTGCTGGCTGAGCTGGATCGCCATGCAGCACACCGAGTTCAGCCGGGCGCGGACGCTCGGAGAACAGGCGCAGCGCATCGCGGCCGAGCACGGGTACGACCCCGGACGGTTGTTCGCCTCGATCGTGCTCGCGTTCGTCGCGCGGCGCGACGGCCGAGCCGACGCGGCGGAGCGGATCGTGCGCGAGCTGCTGGCACTCCCCCTGGCCGAGGGCGAGGAGACTCCGCTGTTCCTGCCGATGCTGCAGGTCGAGCTGGGCTACATCCTGGAGCAGCGCGGCGAACTCGACGCCGCGTTCGAGTTGTTCCTGACCGCGTTCGACGGCGCGCAACACATCGGCGCACCCCGCGACACAGCTTTCGCCCTGGCCGCGCTCGCCTCGCCACTGGCCCAGCTACGTCTGCCGGAGGCCGCGGCTTTCCTGCTCGGCACCGCCGCCGCGGTGCGCGAGGCCAACGGCATCGCTGTGCTCCCCGCCGAACGCCCCGACATCGACCGGCCGGCGAACCTCACGAGCGCGGCGCTCGGCGAGCGCGCTTTCGCCGAGCGCCACACCGCGGGAACACGATCGGCTCCGCTCGAGGCGCGCGACCTGGCGGCTGAGGTCATGCTGAGCATCGCCGCCACCTGACACCATGCAACGCACCGCTGCCCGGCGATGCAGTCGTCGGGGCCGAACAACACCGGCCCGACGGTGGCCGCCGAGCCGGTGCGTCACGAATCGGACCGCGGGTCAGCCGATGATCGCGTTCATGATCGTGCCCGCACTCGTCGCCACCGCGCCACCGGCCATCGCGCTGGCGACCATCTTCGGCGACTGGAGAGTCCCGCCGTTCCATTTCTCCCACGCGAACCTGCCGCCGCCGTAGGTGATCGCCGTGATTCCGGACAACTGGACCAACCAGGTGAAGTAACGGCCCATCTGCATCAGTTTGTCCGCGAGCGGCGGCTCTTCCGCGGTCGGATTTTCGAACTGCGCGATCACGGTGTCGTGCAGCGCGGCGAGAATCATGCTCACGTTCGTGCTCCTTTTCGCATGCCGAGGTGATGCCGGAGACAGATTCGAGCGAAAGAACCGCGCCACCGTAGAATTCCGGCGCGCGACGGGCACTGCGACGCCCACGGCCGCTGATTCGGCGGTCCCGTGTCGCGTCCTGCTTCCCTGCCGGGGAAGTCGAGGCAAGATCGATTAGACCGCACGGTGCGCAGGTATTCTCCGCGACACACCGTTCCGCCCATGATCGAACTCACAGCCGTCTGCCGTGCCGCAGGAGGCTGCGAGCACTACGATTTCACTAGGTGCGGGACCGACATGTCGGTGCAGTGCGGCGCCGAACCTTCCGCTGAGATCACCGTGACCGCGGGGAGGGCACAATGCACACCGCTATTTTGATTCCACTGTTCATCACGCTGTTGATCGTCACCGCGACAGCCGTCGTGGCCGGTTATGCCACCGCTGTCGCCGCTTATTGGTACGAGCTGCGCTCCACCGAAAGACACGGCGGCAGGCCGAATATCTCACCGCGCTGACATTTCCTCGAACACGCCGAACGGGGCCGGGATCCTGCGACACCCCGGCCCGCCGTTCGTCCGATCAGACCGTTACGCCGGATTTCGCGATCACCGTCTCGCCGATCCACGGCAGTACCGCGTCCCGCACCCGCACCGTCCGCGGCAGCAGGCCGTTGGCGGCCAGCAGATCGGCCGCGTGCTGCTGTTCGTCGAGGAATTCCTCGGATACGGGTTCGACGCCGAAGGGCCTGCCGCGCAGCGCGGCCTCCCACGCGTCCAGGCTCGCGGTCCCGCCGCGGGCTGTCACGTCGTCGACGAAGTACCGGGCGGCCGCGCGCGGGTTGTCCTCGATCCACGCGTCCGACTGCTGCAAAGCGGTGATGATCGCCGTGAGCGCCGCGGGGTTGCCTTCGGCGAAGTCCCGGCGGGTGAACCACAGCGAGGGGTGGCTGAACAGCGACTCGGTGTCCACGAGCGTCCGCAGGTCGGCGGCCGCCTCGATCGCGGCCAGACCTGGGTACGCGCCGACCCAGGCGTCCAGATCGCCGCGCAGCAGCGCCGCGCCGCCGTCGTGCACGTCGGTGTCCACCGGCTCGATGTCCTTCCACGCCAGGCCCGCGCGGTCCAGCGCGAGCAGGGCGAGGGTGGTCTGCCAGGAACCGTGCGCGATGCCGACCCGCTTGCCCTTCAGATCCAGCACCGTCTCGATACCGGAATCGGCCCTGGTGACCAGGCGGCCGTTCTCCACCCGCGGCCCGGAGATGCCGACGTAGACGATGTCGCGTCCGTTGGCGAGCGCGGTCAGCGGCGGTGTGAAGCCCGTGCCGATGAAGTCGTAACCGCCCTCGAACAGGTGATCGGAATGCAGCGACGGTAGTCCCGATCGCGGGTCGACCGGCGCCGGGCGCGGCAGGTCACGCAGGTCCACCCATTCCACCTCGGGCAGCAGGTTCTCCAGGATGCCGCGGTGGCGCAGGACGAACAGGGAATTGTTGTGCGGGAAGTAGCCGACACGAATGGTCATGATCGCTCCTCGGTTCGGATGTGCGGCGCCGGTCAGATCAGGCCGCGGCGGCGGGCCTCGTCGGCGAGGCCGGTGCGGCTCCACTGCACCGCGAGATTGGACGGGTCGAATTCGACCGAGCCGCCGAGGGTTTCGGCGATCGCCTGATACTGCGCACCCTCCTCGAGCAGCACGACGAACTTCGCCAGCTCCAGCAGCCCCGCACGCCCGATGACGTTCGCACCGCCGTTGGCCTCGAAGATCGCGACCAGGTCCGGGTCCTCGACCAGCTGGGACAGGATGAAATCGCCCGCGCCGACGCTGCGGTCGATGTGCGGCGGGACGGCCCTGGACAGGGTGAGCCGCTGTGCGGCCGCGTAGCGGATCGGGAGCGTGCGATGAGTCTGCGCCCACCCGCCCAGCCACGGGGTGTGGATGTGCACCACGGAAGTGATCTCCGGATGCGCGCGGAACACCTTCGCGTACCCGGTGACGAATCCGGCGGAGCCGGTCCCGGACAGCACCTCACCGTCGAAAGTGGCGACCACCGGCGCGATGGTGCGGTCGTCGGCCCACGGCCCCGGCTCGTTCAGGGCGACGGCGATCTCCTCCCCCGGCACGCGTTCGACGAAGTTGACGGTGCCGTTGCCGGACACAGTGCCGGTCTCCCGGAACACCCGGAAGGCCTTCTCGGCGTCGCGGGTCGCGGCGGCGACGAAAGCGGTGACGGACTCCGGCAACCGGGTCTCGGTGGTGGTCATGATCTCTCCTGAATCATCGTGCGGGGGAAAGGGATGCGGCGGGAGCGGAGGCGGTGAGCCGGGATCGGCCCAGCAGCGGAAGCACTTCTTCGCCGACGCGGTACGCCTCTTCCAGATGCGGGTTGCCTGCGAGGATGAACGCGTCGACACCGAGGTCGATCAGCTCGTCGAGCCGCTGCGCGACCTGCTCGTAGCTGCCGACCAGGCCGAATGCCGGGCCGCCGCGGATCAGGCTGAAGCCGCACCAGACGTTGGGCTGGACTTCCAGGTCGCGGTAGCCGGTGATGGTCTCCGGCACCCATCCCTGGATGCGGGCGGCGCCGACCGAGTCGCCCTTGGCAGCCCGCTCGGCGGCGCCGCGGTCGACGAAGGCCCAGCCCTTCTCGATCTCCGCCCAGGCCGCCTCCTCGGTGTGCCGGGCCAGTACGTCGATGCGGACAGCGAACTTCGGTGTGCGGCCGGTGGTTTCGGCGTGAGCGCGCACGCCGTCGAACTTGGCGCGCAGGTCGGCGACCGGCTCCAGCCAGGACAGGTAGTAGTCGGCGTGCCTGCCCGCCGCCCGCACCGCGGCGGCCGAGGACCCGGAGAAGTACACCTCGGGAAACGGCTGTCCGGCGATGCCCGGGGCGAGCGCGGCGCCTCGAGTCCGGAAGAACCGGCCGTCGTGGTCGTACGGGTCGCCGTCCCACACGCCGCGCAGCACGTCGAGGAACTCGCTGGTGCGGGCGTAGCGATCGTCGTGCGCGACCTTGTCGCCCCACCACAGCTGGGCGGGCCCGCCGCCGCCGCTGATGATGTTGTAGACCAGCCTGCCGCCGGTCGCCCGCTGCAGGCTCGCAGACATCCGCGCCGCCTGCACCGGATGCAAGAAGCCGGGCTGGAACGCGACCATGAAACGGTAAGTGGTGGTCTCCCTGGCCAGCGCCGCCGCGACCGCCCACGGGTCGTCGGTCACCGGGAACGAAGGCAGCAGGCCGCCGAGGAAACCGGCCGATTCGGAGGCCCTCGCCACCGCCGCCATGTGGTCGATGTAGCCGTAGCCGTCGAGGGCGCCGCCACGGATGGCGGGTGCGATATTGCCCGGTCCGTAGCCGTTGGCGTGGCCGCGGTTGTAACGGCGCGGCGTACGCAGCGACGCGTGGTCGCCCTCCATGCCGATGCGCCAGTAGATGTCGATGGTCATGCGGTTGCCTCCTGCGCGGTCAGGGTGCGGCCGACCGGGTCGGCGAGGAACAAGAGGTGCTCGCCCGTTCGGTGCAGTTCCTCGATATGCGGGTGTCCGGAGAGCACCACGCTGTCGATGCCTGCCTCGGAGTAGGAGGAAAGGTGTTGCGCCACTTGCGCGTAGCTGCCGACGATGCCGATGGCGGCGGTGTAGCCGAGGTCGGCGAATCCGGCCCAGCGGCCGTCGCCGAGATCGTGCTCGAGTGCGTCCGGGCCGTCCGGGTGCACCTCGCGCCACTGCCGATCGACGCGGGCCCAGGCCTCCTCCTCGGTTTCCCGCGCGATGACCGGAAGTTCCAGCCCGGCGCGTACCGTCCGTCCCGCCGCGGTCGCGCGCTCCCGCAAGGCGGCGATCGCGGTGCCGACGCCCGCCGCGGTCTCGGTGAAGACGTGCACGTCACCGTATTCGGCCGAGAGCTCCAGCGCGGCCGCGGAATGGCCGGTCAGATAGACGGTTGGAAACGGCAGCCCGGACAGGATGCCGCGGAAACCGCCGTCGATCACGTCGTAGTGCGCGCCTTCGTAGTGGAACCCGGTGCCGGCGAATCCCGCCGAGGGCACCGGGGCCTCGTTCCATACGCCCCGGGCGACGGTGAGGAACTCCGCGGCCCTGGCGTAGCGGTCGTCTCCGGTGACGCGATCGCCGCGTGCCCGCGCGTCGACGGGATCGGTGTCCACGGCCAGTTGCCAGGCGAGGCGCCCGCCCGAGATGCGTTGCAGGGTGGCGGAGATCTTCGCCGCGTAGACCGGCGTGCCGAACGCGGGCTGGAATTCGACGACGACGCGGGAGTACCGGGTGCCGCGCAGCGCACCGCCCGCCACGAGCCACGATTCCTCGCCCTGCGGGTCGTAGGGGGCCAGCACCCCGTCCAGCCCGGCCAGCTCGGCGGCATCGATGATCTGGGCGAGGTCGTCGAACGGACCGAAGTGCCCCGGCCGCGGATCGGTCGCCGGCGTCGGTGAGGCCGGGCCGCCGAATCCGCCGCGATTGCGTCGTCCCGCAGGGGCATGGCGGCCGTCACCTCGGGAAGGCAAGCGCCACAGGAACTCCGTCATGCGGGGACCTTCCCCGACTCGACGAGTTCGCTGGCCCGGGCCAGCGGCTCGTGCGCCACCCAGGAGTCCAGGTCGAAGTCGGCGGCGAGGAACCCGTGTGTGTAGAGGAATTGCTTCTGCACGCCGAGCAATTCGATCCGCTCCTCCGACAATGCCGGGTGCAGATCCCGGTGGAAGTTCTCGCCGTAGGCCGCGACCACGCCCTCCGGGCCGGACAATGTCTCGCGCTGCAGCACATCGCGGACACCGGCCAGATTGCCCGCGGCCCAGTCGGCGGCGCGCAGGCTCTGCGCCAGGAATTCGACGACCAGCTCCGGGCGCGACTCCAGGAGGTCGGAGTGCACGGTGATCGGCCGCGGCGTGCCGTTGTTGACCCGGAAGCGTCGCGCTTCGGCGGCGTCCAGGTCCACCGCGACGCGCAGGCCGTGCTCCCGCGCGACCTCCTGTGCCCGAGCGCCTTTGACATAGATGGCATCCACCTCGCCGCGCAGCAGTTCCTCGACACCCCAGGTGACGACGCGGCGGTTCACCTGGACCTCCGTACGAACCTGCGGATCGCGCTCCACACCGATCTCGACCACGCGCACGTCGGCGAGTGTGTGGCCACCGAGCCGCAGGGCGTTCGCGAAACCGTGCAGGGCCATGGCGCGGGGGAAGCTGCGCGCCTGGTCCTGCGCCCACGCCGGTACGCCGACGCGCAGCCCGGCCAGCTCGCCGGGGCCGCCGACGGAGGACTGCGGACCGACCAGGATGGCCTGCGCCTCATCGATCCAAGTCAAGCCGATCAACCGGGTCGGCGAGCCCTGGGCGCGCGCCGCCAGTGCCGGGACGTTGCCGCCCTCGCGGATCAGTCCGGCCAGATCGTGCAGGAAGTGGTGGCCGGCCAGCTCCGGCCCCGCATCCTGGAGGACGCCGAACTCCAGACCGGCTCGCGCAGCGGCGTCGCCGAGCCAGCCGAGGCTGTGCGCGAGCCCGCTCGCGGTGGGCACCGGGCAGCGGGTGTACCAGAGGGTGTCGGTCATGAGGCACTCCTTGGAGCGGGCGTGGTACGGCCCACGCCGAGCTGAGTGAGGAAAAGGGATTGGTAACGCAAGGTCTCGGGGTCGGCGCGGTCGCGCGGGCGGGCCACGTCGATGGCGACGTCCACGGCGAAGCGCCCCTGGTCCAGGATCAGCACGCGGTCGGCCAGGCGAATCGCCTCGTCGACGTCGTGGGTCACCATGAGCACCGCCGGACGATGCCGGGCGACCAGGTCGCCGACCAGATCCTGCATCTGCAGGCGGGTCAGCGCGTCCAGGGCCGCGAAAGGCTCGTCCAACAACAGTAATTCGGGTTCCCGGACCAGGGCGCGGGCCAGCGCCGCGCGCTGCGCCTCGCCACCGGAGAGCGTGGCGGGCCATTGCCGGGCTTTGCCGTCGAGGTTGACCTCGGCCAGCGCGCGCAGCCCGGCTTCGCGGTGCTGCCGGGAACGGCGCTGCCCCACGACGACGTTCGCCAGCACCCGTTTCGAGGGAATCAGCCGCGGTTCCTGGTAGACGGTGGTGCGGCGGCCGGGCACGAGGACCCGTCCCGCGTCCGGTGCCTCGAGGCCGGTGAGCAGGCGCAGCAGGGTGGTCTTGCCGGTGCCGCTCGGCCCGAGCAGGACGACGAACTCGCCGCGCCGGATGGTCAGATCCACGCCGTCGAGCACTGTCTTCGCGCCGAACGACTTGCGCAGGCCGGAGATCGAAACGGCGACCGGTTCCTCCGTCGCCGGCGCGGTGGTCACCTCGGCTCCGAGTTGTTCGGTGACGGCGGTCATCGGATCGCCACCTGCCCGCGCCAGGGCATCGCGAACCGCTCCGCCAACCGCACCAGTCCGTCGAAGACCAACCCGAGCAGCGCGTACAACACGACGCACAGCACCATGTAGTCGGTGCGGTTGTACTCCTGGGCCAGCGTGACCAGGTAGCCCACGCCTTCCCTGGTGCCAACCTGCTCGGCCGCGATGAGACCGGTGATGCTGATCGACAGGCACACCCGCAGCGCCATCAGCACGCCGGGCAGGGCCGAGGGCAGGATGACTTCGAGCACCAGCCGCGGGCCGGTGAGCCCGAAACTGCGCGCGGCCTCGACCATCTTGCGATCGACGTTGCGCACGCCGAGGTAGGTGTAGGCGTACATCGGCGCCACCGTCGCGACGGCGATGAGCAACACCTTGTACAGCTCATCGATGCCGAACCAGGCGATGAACAGCGGCACCAGCGCCAGGAACGGCACCGCGCGCAGGATCTGCATCGTCGAATCGACCAATTCCTCACCGAGACTCGACAGCCCCGACACGAGACCGAGCGTCAGGCCGATGGCCACCCCGATGCCGACGCCGAAGGCGGCGCGCGCGAACGACGCGACCGCGAAGTCGAGCAACTGGCCGGTGCCGAGCAGCTCGGTGAACGCCGTCCACACCGCGGGCGGGCCCGCCAGCACGCGCTCGGAGAGCGCTCCGGTCGCGGAGCCCGTCCACCAGCCCGCGACGATCAGGGCGGGAAGCAGGAACCGCAGTGGCACCGAAAGCCAAGCGGGCCTGCGCTTTCCGGCCCGGCTACGGGGCGGGGCGAGCTCGGTGGGCGCAGGCCCCGCCATGGGGATCACCGCCATCTCAGCTGCCCGCCTGGATCGAGGCCAGCTGCTCGGGCGTCAGCCGGGACTTCAAGTCGTAGAAGATGTCGGCGGCGGTGATCTTGCGGTTGATGACGCCGTTGTCGAAGAAGGTGTTCACCACGTCGGCCAAGGCGGTGGCGTCCGCCTCGTTCGGCAGGTGCGGGACCGTGGCCTCGCCGCCCACCCGGTGGGCGTCGGCGAGTCGCGCGCCCGACAGTGCGCGCGGACCGGTCTTCTCGAAGACGTTCTCGAAGGCGGCGGGGTCGGCGCGCTGCTTCACCGTGAGATCCTGCAGCACGTCCAGGTACTTCGCCGCCACATCCGGGCGCTGCTCGAGCACCTCGGTGCGGAACACGACGACCGTGTTGTCGTTGGATCCGATGCTCTTCTCGGTGGCGATCTCGACGCCGCCGTTGGCCTTCGCCTCCTGGTAGGGCACCAGGAACGAGGCCCAGCCGTCCACCTTGCCGGTGGCGAACGCCGAGGCGGCGTCCTTCTGCTGGAGCGGCACCCGGGTGACCTTGTCGGCCGGGACGCCCGCTTGCGCCAGCGCTTTCAAGAGGATGTATTCGCCTTTGGCGGCGGGATTCACCGCGACGCGCTTACCGGCCAGGTCGGCCACCGAGTGCACACCCGATTCCGGGGTCACGATGATGCCGCTCTGGTCCTTGCCCGCCGGATCCTGCACCGCGACGATCCGCACGCCGACGTCTTTGGACAGCGCGCCCACCACGGGGCTGAACGCCGCACCGGAGACGTCGAGTTCCTTGGTGTTGAACAATTTCAGGTTGGAGCTGAAGCCGGGGGTGATGGTGACCCACTCGATCTTCGCGCCGAGCGGCGCCAGCGCCGCGTCGAAGGTGCCGTCGCGCTTGCCGACCGCCAGCGGACCGGAGTTCCCCGGGTCGGCGACCTTCAGCACGAAGGAGGCGCCCGCGCCGGTGTCTGCGCCGGTATCCGAACCACACGCGGCGACGAGTGCGACGAGGGGAACGATCGCTAGCGCGATGCGCATGAGGGCTTGCCGCCACATCGTGAGGACTCCTTGTCCGTTGTCGATCAATGCTCTCGGAGAGTAGGGACGGCGGCGCGGCGTCACGAGGTAATGCTTTCCGAAGATCGGAAAGCTTGACATATCCAGGACGCTGTACTGGTCGGCTTTGATCCGTGAACGAGGGCCTCCGACTGCAAAGGAGGAAGACAGTGCCCTGATCGTTTTCCGCATATTGGAAAAGCCGAACCTTCTGGCCCCCAACCGCTGTGTTACCGTCGCAGTCGTGGAACCCTCCGGCGTGCAGACCGTCACCCGCGCCCTGTCGGTCTTGGACTGCTTTCGCGACGGCCGGGAGCGCGGCGTCTCGGAGGTGGCGCGGCAGCAGGGTCTCGCCGTCAGCACCACCCACCGGCTACTGGCCACGCTCGTGCAGGTGGGCTTCCTGGAGAAGAACGCCGAATCCAGCCGGTACCGCATGGGCGGCGCGCTGGCGGAGTGGGGGCAGATCGCCTATCGCCAGCACCGGATCTACCTCGCCGAGCCGTGTCTGGAGCAGCTCGCGGGCACCACCGGGGCCAGCTGCTCGGTCGCCACCCGCCATGGCATCCATGCCGTATTGCTCGGCACCAGCCGGTGGCGGGAGACCGACGGGCACGCCCTGCAGGGCGTGCGACTGCCGTTGCACGCCAGCGCGCTCGGCAAGGCGCTGCTCGCCTGGTCCGAGGTCACCGACGAGCAACTGCGCGAGCTCCCGTACGACGAGGGCACCGAGCGCTCGGTGTCCGGGCCCGGCGAGCTGCGCGCCGAATTGGTGATCACGCGCGAGCGCGGATACGCCTACAACGACGAGGAACTCGATCCCGGTTTCCGCACCATCGGTCTGCCCATCCTGGATCCGGCAGGCCGCTGCCGGTTCGCGCTCGGCCTGCGCGGTCCCACGACGCTGATGATCCCCGAACGCGTGCCGTTCTTCGTCGAACTCGCCAAGGTCACCGCGCAGGAGATCGCGGCCAGGTTCGCCGCTGCGGAGTAGCCGTCCGCAAAAGGGACGATCCGGTCGAAAGACCCCAGGAGCGAACGAGCCACCCTATTCTTGACGCGTAATGCACAGGGCGGGGTCCTCATTCGGCGGCGACAGCAGCCCACGCCGGTGACGGCCGGCGTCACCGGGGAAGGGAGTTGCATGCCGAACGGTCAGGCGCGGGCGCGCGCCGGGGTCTCCAGCAAGCTCGACACGAGCCTCGCGCACGAGGCGCGGGTCTACGACTACTGGCTCGGCGGCAAGGACAATTACCCCGCCGATCGCGCGCTCGGCGACACCGTCGCCATGCACATCCCCGCCATCCGCGACATGGCGCGCGCCAATCGCGCGTTCCTCGGCCGGGCGGTGCGCCATCTGGCCCGCGACGCGGGCATCGCCCAGTTCCTCGACATCGGCACCGGCCTCCCCACCGCGGGCAACACGCACGAAGTGGCCCAGCGGATCGATCCGGCCGCGCGCGTGCTCTACGTCGACAACGACCCGCTCGTGCTCGCCCATGCCCGAGCCCTGATGGCGAGCACCCCGCAGGGCAGAATCGACTTCCTCGACGCCGACCTGCGGGATCCGCACGCCATCCTGGACGCGCCCGCACTGGCCGAGACCTTCGACCCGGACCGGCCCATCGCGATTCTGCTGGTCGCGGTCATGATGTTCTTCGACGACAGCGAGGATCCGCTCGGCGTCGTCGGCCGGCTGCTGGACGCGGCGCCGTCCGGCAGTTATCTGGTGCTCACCCATTTCACGGAAGATTTCGACGCGCGGGCCACGGCGCGCGCGGTGGCCGCCGCCCGGCAGGCCGGGATCGCGTTCCGCCCCCGCAGCCGCACGGAGACCGAATCCTTCTTCATTGGAACCCAACTCGTCGAGCCGGGTGTCGTTCCGGTCGACGCTTGGCGTCCGGACACGGACGCCGCCCCGGCCCAGGAGCGTTCCGCCTGGTACTGGGCCGGCGTCGGGCGCAAGCCCTGAGCGGCGTTTGAGCCGACGCCGTTCGGCAATCACGTCGGGGGAACCGGCGGCTGCGGACGGCGAGGTGGTGGACACATGGTCGAAGACGTCGAGAAGCGCTGGCGCGATCCGCGCGGATTCCGCCGCGCGGCGACCTACGTCGCCTCCGTGCTCGCCACCGCCGGGCTGGTCTTCCTGTTGAGCGTGCTGTGGGCCGCGCAGCGCGAGTGCGCGGACGCGGACAGGTTGCTGTGCGACAGCGCCGCACAGCTCGCGGTGGTGCTCGGCCCGGCGGTGGTCCTGCTGATCGGCGGCATCGGCGCCTTCATCGAGACCTACGTGCAGTGGCGCCGCGGCCGGACCTGGCCCATCTGGCAGGGCGCAGGCTGGTTCCTGTTCATCCTGATGGTCGTCTACCTGGGGATCGGCGGCGGCGCGGCCGCCGGTTGATCAGTCGGCGACCCGCACGACCACCTTGCCGAAATTGCGGCCCTCCAGCATGCCGATGAACGCCTCTGGCGCGGCGGCCAAGCCGGACACGACGTCCTCGAGATAGCGCACGCGACCATCGGCGACCCACTCCCCCATCTCGCGCAGAAAGTCCGGGTACAGCTCGCTGACGAATTCGGTTTGGATGAATCCGCGCACCGTGAGGCTCTTGGTCAGGATGCGTCCGTAGAAGGCGGGCAGTCGGTCGGGGCCGTCCGGGGCGCCGGTCGCGTTGTAATTCGCGATCAGCCCGCAGACGGGCACGCGCGCGTAGGAGTTCAGCAGCGGGAAGACCGCGTCGGCCACCGCGCCGCCGACGTTCTCGAAGTAGACGTCGATGCCGTCGGGAACCGCCGCCGCCAGCTGGTCGGCGAAATCGGGGGCGCGGTGGTCGAGCGCGACGTCGAAGCCGAGTTCGTTCAGGTAGGCGACCTTGCGCGGGCCGCCGGCGATGCCCACCGTGCGCGTGCCGCCGATCTTCGCGATCTGGCCGACGGCCGAGCCGACCGGCCCGGTGGCCGCGGCGACCACCAGCGTCTCGCCCGGCTGCGGTCGGCCGATCTTGCGCAGTCCCGCGTAGGCGGTGAAACCCGGCATGCCGAGCACCCCCAGCGCGGTGGAGATCGGAGCATTGCCCGTGTCGAGCTTGCGGACCAAGCGCGCCGGGGTGACGTCATGGGTCTGCCACCCCGAATAGGCCAGCACCACATCGCCTTTCGCGACCGACGGGTCGCGGGATTCGAGCACCTCGGCGACGGTGCCGCCGACCATCACCCCGCCGATCTCCACCGGATCGGCGTAGGACTCGGCCGAGCTCATCCGGCCGCGCATGTACGGGTCCAGCGACAGGTACAGGGTGCGCAACAGCACGTCGCCCTCGGCCGGAGCGGGGAGTTCCGCGGTCTCGGTCCGGAAATTATCGGGGGTGGGCGCACCCACCGGCCGGGAAGCAAGCACGATTCGCGTCGACTCGACCATGCGCCCACCCTAGCCGCGGGTGCGGGCGCCGGACGCCCGCACCCGCCCGTGTCCGGCGATCACCAGGACGGCGATTTCGGCCCGAGGAACAGGCCGCCGTTCACCTCCAGCGTCTGGCCGGTGACCCAGCGTCCGTCGTCGGAGGCGAAGAAAGCCACCGCGTCGGCGATGTCCGACCCGCGGCCGACGCGCTCGAGCGCGGTCATGCCCGCCACACCGGAGATCGCGCCGTCGTTGGTGTGCAGCCAGGAATTCATGTCGGTGTCGGTGATGCCGGGCGAGACCGTGTTCACCGTGATCCCGCGCGGCCCCAGCGTGTTGGCCAGTGATCGGCCGAGCACGTTGAGCGCGCCCTTGGTCATGCCGTAGACGACCTCCGGCGTGGCGAACCAGGTGACGCCGGAGGAGATGTTGACGATGCGTCCGCCGTCGCGCAGCAACGGCAGCGCCCGCTGGACGATGAACAACGGCGCCCGCACGTTGACCGCGAACAACCGGTCGAAGTGCTCGGGCGTGGCCTGCTCGACCGTGGCGTCGTAGGCGATGATCGCGGCGTTGTTGACCAGGATGTCCAGCGGCCGGTCACCGAGTCCTGCGGTGAGTTCGCCGAACAGTTGGTCGATGTCCCCGTCCCGGCCCAGTTCGGCGCGCACCGGGAACGCCCGGCCGCCCGCGCGCCGGATCGCCGCCACCGTGGCTTCCGCGGCCTCCACGTTCGTGCCGTAATGCACGGCGACCTCGGCGCCGTCGGCGGCCAAACGCTCGGCGATAGCCCGGCCTATCCCCCGCGAGGCGCCGGTCACCAGGGCGGTCTTTCCGTTCAAGTCGGTCATTCTGCACTCCCGCATTGTTGTTATGTAACGTTCCCTAACATCGCTGGAGCGCGCTACGGTATTCCCGTGGGACCGAAACGCCGCGCCGCCGCGGACACCAAGGAGCACATCCTCGCCGTCGCGCGGGAGCTGTTCTACCAGGACGGAATTCGCGCGACCGGCGTGGACCGCGTCGCAGCCGAGGCGAACGTCGCACCGCCCACCCTCTACCGCATCTTCGGCTCCAAGGACGAGCTGGTCGCCGCGTATCTCGAGCGAGAGGACCACCGGTACCGGGAGTGGTTCCGCGCGGCGGCGGCCGGGAAGGGGTCGCGCGAGCGCATCCTCGCCCTGTTCGACGCGCTGGCCGAGCAGGTGCGCCCCGAATCCTGCCGCGGCTGCCCCTTCCTCATCGCGCTCGGGGAATTGCCCGACCACGACGCGCTCGGTCACCGAAACGCTGTGACAATGAAGCACTGGGTGCGGGCGCAACTCGGCGCGCTGGCCGGCGAGCTGGCGGCCACCGTGCCGATGGACGATCCACCGGCGCTCGCCGACCAGCTGATGCTGCTGATGGAAGGCGTCTACGCTACGACACAGGCATTCGGACCGACCGGTCCGGCGGCTCGGGCCCGTTCTCTGGTCGAGGCGCTGCTTCCCCGCGAGCCGGCCTGATCGCGCGACAGGTTCGCCACACACACGCGGCCGACCACCGGTGGAACTGCACGCCGCGGTCACGAGCGATCCGACGCCTACCATCGGTCATTTCCTGCCGAGTGGCGGAAACCGCTCTCCGAGAAGATTTTTGCGACGAGCGTACGGAACATCGACTCGAGCGAACGAGACATTGGCGCGGCGGCCGCGGATTCGTAGCGTCGAAACCATGACCTTGGACATCGGCATCATCCTGCCCACTTCGACGCCCGACCCCGCGCAGCCCATCCTGGGTGACGTACGCGCCGCCGCCCGCCTCGCCGAGCAGAGCGGACTGGACTCGGTGTGGTCCACCGACCATCTCGTCGCCGGCGCGCCGATCCTGGACAGCACCGTGGTGCTGGCCACCGCCGCCGCCGCGACCGACCGGATCCGCATCGGCTACGGCGTGCTGCTGCTGGCGTTGCGGCCGGTCGCTTGGGCCGCGAAGCAGATCGCCACGCTGCAGTATGTATCCGGCGATCGGCTGATCCTCGGTGTCGGCACGGGCAACCCCGCGCACGGGGATGTCGGTTGGCTCGCGGCCGGTGCGTCCTTCGCCGAGCGCGGCCGTCGCACGGACGAGGCGCTGCGCGTCCTGCCCGACCTGGTCACCGGGCGACCCACCACACTCGCGGACGGCACCGAGGTCGCGCTGGCACCCGGTGCGACCATGCCGCCGGTGCTGGTCGCGGGCGACGGCAAGCGGGCGCGGCGCCGTGCCGCCGCCTTCGCCGACGGCTGGGTCGCCATCGGACTCGAGCCGCACCGGATCGGCGCCGCAGCGGCGGAATTGGCTTCGCTCGCCGAGGAATACGGCCGCCCGCCGCTCACCGTGACGGTCGTGGCGCCTGCGCTGGCCACCGATCCCGGCCAGGCGGCCGAGCAAATGGCCGCCTACGCCGAGGCCGGCGCGGCACGCGTCGTCCTCGCCCCGTCCGGGCCGCGGTGGGAGGCCGGCTACGAGTTCGCCGCGAAGATCAAGGCCCAGCTCTGATCGCGGTGCTCATCCGCCGCACAACAGTCCCACTCCGAGGCCGAGCAGCACCGCCGCGATCAGCGAATCCAGCACCCGCCAAGCCCGCGGACGGGTGAACAGCGGACCGACCAGGCGCGCACCGAAGCCGAGAGCGGTGAACCAGAGCACGCTGGCCAGCATCGCCCCCGCGCCGAGAAACCAGCGATCCGGACTCGCATAGGTGCTGGCGAAGGACCCCAGCAACACCACGGTGTCCAGGTAGACGTGCGGATTGAGCCAGGTCAGTGCCAGGGTGGTCGCCACCGTCGCGCCGAGTGCCGCGGTGGCCCGCCCCGCTTCGGTGCGCAGCGCCGCGGCGCCGAACGCCCGCCTGACCGCCAGGACCGCATAGCCGATCAGAAACGCCGCGCCCCCGTACCGCGCCACCACGAGCACCGCGGGAGCCGACTCGACGACCACGCCGAAGCCGGCGACGCCGACCGCGATCAGCACGATGTCGGATACCGCGCACACCGCCACCACCGCGTGCACATGCCTGCCGCTGATCCCTTGACGCAGCACGAACGCGTTCTGCGCGCCGATCGCCACGATCAGCGACAACCCGAAGCCCAAACCGGAGGCGGCGGCCAGCGCCGCGGAGGAAACGCTCACGTCCAGCGACGCTAAGGGCGCGGATTGCACCCAGGCAAGCTAAAGATTCTTAAGTATCATTAGCATTCCTTGATATGGATCTGCAACTCGACCAGCTTCGCGCACTCGACGCCGTGATCACCGAGGGGACTTTCGACGCCGCGGCGCGGCGCTTGAGCGTGACAGCGTCGGCGGTCAGCCAGCGCATCAAGGCGCTGGAGGACGCCGCGGGCCGGATCCTCGTGCAACGCACGAAACCGGTGCGCGCCACCGAATCCGGGCTGGCGGTGCTCCGGCTGGCCAGGCAGATCCAGTTGCTGTCGGGAGACACCGCGCGCGAGCTCGGCGGCGAGCCCGCCGACGGTCCGATCCGGGTGCCGATCGCGGTCAACGCCGACTCGCTGGAGACCTGGGTGCTACCCGCTCTCGGCCGCGCGCCGCGCGGCGTGTGCTTCGAGATCCATCGCGAGGACGAGGAGCACACCACGCGCCTGCTGCGCGACGGCACCGTGATGGCGGCGATCACCTCGACCGCGCAACCGGTGCAGGGCTGCAAGGTAGAGCGGCTCGGCGCGATCCGGTACCGGCCGATGGCCAGCCCGCAGTTCGCCGCCACCTGGTTCGCCGACGGCCCGACCGCGAAAGCGTATGCCGCCGCTCCGGTAGTGCTGTTCGATCGCAAGGACGACCTACAAGATCGCCTGTTGCGCAGACGCAGTCGCAAACCGCTGGATCCGCCGCGCCATTACGTGCCGTCCTCCACGGGATTCGCCGAGGCGGTCCGGCTGGGGCTCGGCTGGGGCATGCTGCCCGACCTGCAGACCCACGAGGACCAGGCCACCGGCCGCTTGGTCTCGATCGATCCCCGCGCTGTCATCGATGTCCCGCTGTACTGGCAGCAGTGGCGGCTGGACTCCCCTGCCCTCGGCGCCGTTGCCGCCACCATCGCGGCCGAAGCGGCGGACGTGCTGCGCTGAATACGAATTGTGCTGCTCGGCAACATGTTCCGTTTCGTGACACCGCCGGGACAGTGGTGCGAGCACCCCGACCCGGCGGCGCCGTATCCGAGAAGGTGCGACCGTGGGCACGGTAGCACCGCCTGTTTGTTCGGAGCCTCGAGCGAGTTGGATGGGTTCTCGACAGCAAATCCGTCCGGCGCGATGGCATTCGACGCAGCGGTGGGCTGCCGCGTGACGCAGCACCGCGGCGACGGTTCGGCCCATACCGCCCGGCGAACCCGGGCGCCGACGACAGTCCGGACCCGGGACACGGCCACGGCCACGGCCACGGCCAGCGCATCGCACGACATCAGGACATCCGAGTACCTCGTATCCCTCCGTATCGGGACGCGGGGAGGTAATTTGATCTTCGCAGGCCGACCACAGCTTCAGCTCCATCCCGCACCCACCCGAGATGCACAGGAGTTCACTTTGGCACGGCACCGTCGCCCGAACCGCTCGCGCACCCGCGGCGCATTCGCCATCGCGGCCGCACTCGGCACCCTGCTCACCGGCATCGGACCCGATGCGGCCGCGCGCCCGATCGGTCCGTACGACGTCGGCGGGCAGATCGAAGCCGAGTACGACCAGGCCGGTGGGCCGGGGTTCTTCGGTGACCCGGTCACGCCCGAGTCCCCCGCCGCTCGCGGTGGCCGCTACCAAGCGTTCGAGCGCGGCTCCTCCATCTACTGGCACCCCGACACCGGCGCCCACCAAGTCGGCGGCGCGATCCGCGACAAATGGGGCGACCTCGGTTACGAGGGCGGCGCACTCGGCTACCCCGTGGCGCGGGAAGGCGCGACACCGTCGAAACCGGGCAGCTACAGCGTCTTCCAGAACGGTTCGATCTACTGGTCCGTCGGCACCGCCGCGCATCAGATCGGTGGCGTGATCCGCGACAAGTGGGGTTCCTACGGCTGGGAGAGCAGCCCGCTGGGGTTCCCCATCACCGACGAATCCGCGGGCCGCGCCGGTAACGGCCGTTACAACCTGTTCGGCGGCGGAGCCATCTACTGGTCGTCGCGCACCGGCGCCCACGTCGTCTGGGGCTCCATCCGGGAGTCATGGGAAGCCGCCGCGGGCGAAGCCGGACGCTACGGCTATCCCACCAGCGACGAATACGACTTCGAGAACGGCAAAGCCCAGGACTTCGAGGGCGGCCGCATCACCTGGTCCCCGTAGCAGGACCACCGATCGCCGCTGCCCGCGCGGTACCCGAATCGACCGACCGGCTTGCCGAGGAGTTGAGAGCATGCTCGCTGGACGACTTTTCCCACGCGCTGCCGACGGGCAGCGCTTCCGCCTGGAGGACGTACCGGTGCCCACCCCCGGGCCGGGCCAAGTGCTGATCGCGGTCGCCGCCGCCGGTGTCTGCCTGTCGGATGTCCACCTCATCGAGGGCGTGCTGTCGCCGATGTACCTGACCGGCGACGCGGTCACCCTCGGCCACGAGGTCGCGGGCACGGTGCACACCGTGGGGCCCGAGGTCCGCGACCTACAGCCGGGTGATCGAGTGTTGTTGCAGGCAGGCGAGATCCGCGATGGCAGAACCTACACCCGTGGCGTGGACTACGACGGCGGGTGGGCGGAATACGCGCTGGCCGCCGCCGAGACCGTGGTGCCCATTCCCGACGACCTGCCGTTCGAACAAGCCTGTTTCATCCCCGACGCGGTCTCGACACCCTGGGCCGCCATCACCCGGACCGGCCAGGTCCGGGCCGCGGAGTCGGCGGGCGTCTGGGGCGTGGGCGGACTCGGCGCGCACGCGGTCCAGTTGCTCCGGCTGATCGGCGCCGCGCCGATCATCGCGGTCGATCCGCTGCCCGCCGCTCGGCAGCGTGCGCTGGACTTCGGGGCGGACCTCGCGCTCGACCCGTCCGACGCGGAGCTGCCGAAGAAGGTGTTCGCCGCCACCGGAGGCGCCGGACTCGACGCCGCGTTCGACTTCGCGGGCGCGGCGCCCGTCCGCGAACAGGCCGTCGGATGTCTCGCCGACGAAGGACGGCTGATGCTGGTCGGACTCACCGACAAACCGATCACCATCACGAACGGCACCATCTTCAGCTTCCGGCAACAACAACTGCGTGGGCATTACGGCTCCGAACCCGATCACGTGCTCGAACTGGTGCGCCTGCGCCGCGCGCATCGGATCGATTTCGCCAAGTCGGTGAGTGCGGTACTTCCACTGGCCGAAGCGGAGTCAGCGGTCCACGCGCTGGAGAACAAGGAAGGCAATCCGATCCGGATCGTGCTGACACCGTGAACTTTCGGCAATCCGGACATTCGCGCCGTGTGTGACGGCTCCGCCGGCGACCCCAACTCGCGTTGGGGCCGCCGCGGCCGAACCAGCCAGTGCCCGAGTCGATCCTCAGACCCCGACCTCGACAGGGATACTGCCACATCACGGCGGCCCCGTCGCATCGGTGATCGTCCATCGGTACATACATGCGCGTGTGCATGTGCATGGGCGTCGCCCGGAGTGAAATCCTCGAAAATCGAGGTGACCGAGCGCCCTTAGGTAACGAGTGCGCATCAGCCACTGGTCTGAGATATGGAACTGTTATCAACTGAGCCTCGCATTCTGCCGAGTTATCCGTGTTGTCAACGACTTTCACGACCCGCAACGCAGATTCGATTCGCAGGCTTCGAGCCGGACCTCGATCGGGCCGACCGCCCGGTTCCCGCGTGCTGGGCGAGGAGTCCGCCCCGACAGCAGGCGACACCGCCGATACGGTGGCGTGCGACCCGTTCGGCAAACTCTGCGCACGGACGTGACCGGCACGCCGGTACGGGCGCCACCTTTCGTCGCCGGAGGCGTCCTATTCGTCCGGATGCATCTCGGCGAGTAGCCCGTTGAGGAAATCCACGCTGTCGGCCGGCGACAGCGCCTCCACGCTGAGCCGGTTCATGACCGACATGTACAGCTCGACATCGCGCTGCTTGTCGAAGTACAGCGAGCTGGCGAGCTGCTCGGTGTAGACGATGTCGGCCAACTCGGGTTCCGGGAAACGAAGGATGCTGAACGGGCCGCCGGCGGCGGAGTGCCCGCCCGCCGCATACGGCAGGACTTGCATCCTGATGCTGGGCCGGTCGGCCATCGCCGCCAGATGCTCGATCTGCTCGCGCAGGACCACCAACCCGCCGACCGGCCTGCGCAGCGCGTTCTCATCGATGACCGCCCACAGCGTAGGAGCGGCGGCGCGGTAGAGGATCTGCTGGCGGCGCATCCGGATGGCGACGCGGCGTTCGGTCTCGTCGGTGTTGCCCAGCTGGATCACCGCGCGCGCGTAATCGGCGGTCTGCAGCAGGCCCGGGACGAACTGTGCCTCGTAGGTGCGAATCGTGGTGGCCGCCTGCTCGAGACCGATGTAGGTCTCGAACCACGCCGGAAGCAGATCGCTGTAGTGCTGCCACCAGCCCGGGTCGTTGGCCCGGCGAGCCAATTCGAAGTACGTTTCCCGTTCAGCGGGGTCGACAACGCTATAGAGGTTCAGCAGGTCGTGCAGATCGCGTTCCTTGAAGCCGGTCCGGCCCAGTTCCAGGCGGCTGATCTTGGCATGCGACCCCCGAATGGCGTCGCCCGCGGCCTCCCTGCTGATCCCGCAGCCCTCGCGCAGCTGACGCAACCGGCTGCCCAGCGCGATCCGCAAGACGGTCGGACCGCGTTCCGCCGCAGGGAATTCCGCGTTGTCGCCACTGTCCTCGTCGTTGGTCATGCCTGCCTCCGGCCGATCGGGGGTTAGACCGCGGGGCCCAGTGCCTCCACCATCACAGCTGTCTGAACGTCGGCTGAAGATCCTACTCGGCCGCACCTCGGCACCGGCCCCGACGCGGACGCGTGCCGCGAATCGAGTGCGCAATTATGGATTCGCAAGAGCGCCAACGCAATATCTCGACCGCATTCCCGAGCGCGACGGGACGGCTGTGCGTAGAGTCGCCCCCGACGGTGGCCACGCGGAGGAGGAGCGCCATGACGTCGGCAGAGGCATCGACCCGACTAGCGGGTGTCGATCCGGACGTACCCAGCATCGCACGCGTGTACGACTACGCCCTCGGCGGGACGGACTGGTTCGAGTCCGACCGGCAGGTGTACCAGCACCTGAAGAAGGCGGTGCCGCATCAGGACGACGTCGGCGCCGCCAACCGGCGCTGGCTCGAGCGCGCGGTCCGGTACGTCACCCGATCGGCGGGCGTCGACCAGGTCCTCGATCTGGGCAGCGGCCTGCCCACGCGGAAGAACACCCACGAGATCGCCCAGGAACTCGGCGCCGAGGTCGCGGTGGTGTACGTGGACAACGACCCGGTCTGCGTCGCACGAGGACGAGAACTGCTCGAAGCCAACGAGCGCACCCACTTCCTGGACCTGGATCTCACCCGGCCCGCCGAGGTGCTGGACGACCCCGCCGTCAACCAGCACCTCGATCTGACCCGGCCGGTGTTGCTGATGCAGTGCGGCACCTTGCATCACCTCGACGACGACCAGGATCCCGCGGGCATCATGCGGCGGTACATCGATCGCCTCGCACCGGGGTCCTACGTGATGATCAGCCACTTCTACGATCCGGCCGACGAGAACGAGCACCTGCACGCACTGGCCAGGCTGGCCGAGCGGGCACTGCACGACGAGGGCCTCGGCACCGGGCGGTGGCGCACCCGCGCGGAGGTCCAATCGTTCTTCGACGGGCTGGAGATGGTGCCACCGGGATTGGTCGAGCTGCACGAATGGTGGCCCGGCGGCCCCGCGCTGCGCACGCCGTGGCCCGACGAACGTCTCATCCTCGGCGGCGTCGGCCGCAAGAGATAAACCCCTCCCTCACCACGGAGCCCGACATGACCTCGAACGACGTGCAGATCACCGATCAGGACATCCAGGACAAGCTGACCGGCGTCCTCGGCTTCACCAGCATCGACCTCGCGACGTCGAAAGAGGGCGTCAACTGGTGCTCGAACGCGTTCTTCACCGAATTGGACGGCGATCCGTTCCGCTTGACGCTCGTGCTCGAGTCGGGCGGGCGGACGCTGGAGGGCCTGCGCGCCAATCCGAACGTCGGGGTGAAGGTCGTGCCCGACGGAATCCTCCACCCGTTCGCACAAGGCCTGGGCACGGCCGTGGTGCGCACCGGATCCGGCGAGCGGGAGGAGACCTTCGAAGCGTTGTTACGAAAGGAGCCACAGATCGAACCGTTCTTGTCCACACCGATCGAGGCCGTGGTGGTGCACATCGACTGGTGGCGGGTGACGCATGTGCAGGGCGGATGGCTGCCCGGACGGGTGCTGCACCGGCCCGGCGCGTCCTGATTCGTCACCTCGCGATCACCCGCGAATACCGACCGGTCCCAATGCTCGGCCCCGGCCGGTACGCCCGCCCTCGGTCCACGAAAACAGCACTGGCCGAACGCATCCGCACGGATTGCTCGCCGATTCGGCGGTCTCTAGGCTGGTGAGCCAGGCGACGGAAACTAGAGAGAGGTCTCCATGTCCGATCCCGCTCCCCAGACCGGTGTCCGCGCGCCGGTAGGCGTGGACACGACACGCGCGAGCATCGCCCGCGTCTACGACGCAACCCTCGGCGGCAAGGACAATTACGAAGTCGACCGCTACGTGCGCGACAAGGTCGCCGAAGTCGCGCCGCGGCAGAGCGATGTGGCCCGGATGAATCGCCGCTGGCTGCACCGCGTGGTGCGCTACCTGGCCGGCACCGCGGGCATCGACCAGTTCCTCGACATCGGCGCCGGACTGCCGACCGTCGGCAACACCCACGAGATCGCGCAACAGCAGAATCCCCAGGCGCGCGTGGTGTACGTGGACAACGACCCGGTCTGCAACATCCACGGCCGCGTCCTGCTCGAGCGCAACGCGTACACCCATTTCGTGCCCGCGGACCTGACCGACCCCGACACCCTGCTGGCGCATTCGGAGGTCACCCCGCACCTCGATCTCACCCGCCCGCTGGCGCTGATCCTGTGCGGCATCCTGCATCACGTCGACGACGACCTCGATCCGGCCGGGATCATGCGCCGGTACATCGATGCGCTCCCGGCCGGCTCCTACGTCGCGATCACGCATTTCTACGATCCCGCCGACGGCGGCGAGGCGCACGAGATGGCCATCGAGCTGCAACGGCGTTTCACCGAGATGGGCCTGGGTTCGGGCTGGTACCGCACTCGCGAGCAGATCGCCTCGTACTTCGGCGATCTGGAACTGATCGAGCCGGGGCTGGTCGAACTCGACGACTGGTGGCCGATGGGACCCGCGCTCCGCCCGCGGCTGACCGAGGAGCGCCTGCTGCTCGGTGGCGTCGGCTACAAGTCCGGATCGTCGAACGGAGTCGTGACGGCCCTGCGCCGCCGGGCGACCGAGCCCGGCCTATCGGAATCCGCCGTGCGCGACACTGCTGAAAGGTGACTCCCACGATGACCTACGACGATCTGAACGGCCCCGATCTGCGCGCAGACCGGTGGCGCTTCCTGGAGGTCCCGCTCGGCCCGGACCAAACCTGGCGCTACGCCGACCCGGCCGCCCGCACCGAGGTCGGCGAGGGCGCCGTGTCGGTCCGGATCGACGCCTTCACCCGGTCCCACGCCGAGGTCCAGATCCTGGACAACCCGAAGCATCTGCTGGTGTCGACCGAGACGTTCGATCTCACTGGTGGGCCACGGACTTTCGCGGTGGAGATGGCGGCGGAGAACGTCGGCGCCACCGGCGAGGACTACCGCGACGGTTTCGCCGCGTTCAACGTCCTCGATATGAGCAGCGCGCAGGTTTTCGATCTGATCGCGACGAGCAAGCACGCGTACGCGATCCACGAACGGTTGTTCGTGCCCGGTGTCGTCCCCGCGGAGGAGGCGTTCACCCACGTGGTGCACGCGCCGCTGGCCGGGGTGGACATCAAGCCGGGCGAGTTCCACCGCTACAGCGTCACCATCGACCGCGCCGCGGGCACCGCGGGCTGGTACGTCGACGGCGCACCGGTGTACACCACCACTGCGCCACAACTGCCGGAGACGGTGCAGATCGGTTTCGGCATCATCACCCTGCATCCGATCGAGGACGGGCGCAGTACGTCGCTGCGCGGACAGGGCCTGCACGCGGCGTGGCGCGGCTTCACCGTGGCGTGACCGATCACGGCGAAAGCCGTCGAAAACACCGGGTGCCCAGCCGCATTCGGCTGGGCACCCGGTTCGTTCGCCGCCAACTCGAGGCCGGTTCGCGCCGGTCAGACGCTCTCCTTGCGCGGCCACTCGACGTTGCGCGAGCGCGCGTACTCGTCCGGCGCGGCGTCATCGCCGTCCATGCCGTATTCGTAGTCGTACTCGTCCAACTCGGTACGACGGCGCGGATCCCATACCATCGCCACGGCCGACACGGCCAGTAATGCGATGACAATGGCCGCGATGACTACATAGAGCAACGACTTCCACCCTCCTGAAGAAAAAACGAACAGCACACAGCCGTGCCGGATACTCAACGCGCACAGCTTCTTTGACGCCGCAGGCATAGTACGGCGCAGCACCCGAAACCGGACATTCCGTCGCGGGTTACCGACGGGTCGGCATCGAATCCGGCCTCGGCGGTAGTGCCGACCGATTCGACGGAAACTCCCCCGCGAACCCTCAGCGTCGCATAGGCTCAGCACCGTCCCGGTGGCTCCGGGGCTTCCAGCGCGGCACCGGTATGCCCAAGCCGACCGCGATCGCTGGTGGTAGCGGTGGGGTTCACCCGATTCGATGAACCTCGCCGTCCCCCACTTCCGGTGAAATCATTGGGACATTCGCGCGGAATCACCCGCATCCGGCATCCTTCGAGCTACCGTCTTCGGTCATGGACGACATCGAACTGCAGCCACCGACCGTCGCCTCCGCCAAGCAGACCGGACTGGTCCTGGACATCGCCGCGCTCGACATCCACAACCCGCTCGCCCGGCCCGGCGAGATCACCTACCCGTACGTTCGCTGCACCGACCATCGGGTCCTGCGGCTACCCGAGCCGTTGCACCGATGGGCCACCGAAACCATCGCGCTCAATCACAGCAAGCACGCCACCGGCGCCCTGCCCCTGTTCCCCGGGCAGGTCGAATTCGGCATCCTCGACGGCACCATGTACGCCGAAGTGCTCTGATCCGGATCCGCGACGAAAGCCCGGTCGACCCGGCCGGGCTCACCCGCGTTGCGGTGCTTCGCCCCCGGACGGATGCGGGACCGCCGCGCCGCAGGCCAGTTGGTCGCCGGCATCACCGAGCAGCGGCAGAGTCGCGGTACCGGACCGGCGGCGCCTGCTGCGGAAGGGGCACGGCCACCGCCTGATCGCGTGTGGGCATATGCCTGCCTGCACGGCTACCGCGGCACGAAACGCCTGGTGAGTGCGTAGTCCCCGGTATGCCTGTGGCGCGGGTTGCGGGCACACGACACACTGGACCCCGTGAATCGCATGTCAACCCGACGACGCCGCCGCGGATCGGACGGCCTGCCGTGACCGACCTCGCCCGCGGTGAGAACCGCCCCGCGCCCGGCGATCGGCTGACGGTGACCGTCACCTGCTCGGCTCCCGTCGACGTATCGGCGCTGTTGCTGAACGCGGCGGGGCGGGTGCGCTCCGACGCCGACTTCGTCTTCTTCAATCAACCGGTCGCCCCCGGCGTCACCTACCGGCACGGCCAGGGCGCGGGCGACGCGGTGGACATCCAGACCACGGCGCTGCCGGGTGATGTGGATCGTGTCGTCGTCACCGCGAGCCTGGACGGCAACGGCCCGCCCACCTTCGCGGCCGCGGGTTCGCTGCGCGCGACCATCGCCGCCTCCTCCGGCACGTTGGCCTTCCCGATGACCGGCCTGAGCACCGAGACCGCCGTGGTGTGCGTGGAGATCTACCGTCGCGGCGGCGGATGGAAGGTGCGTGCGGTCGGCCAGGGGTACGACAACGGGCTGGCGGGCATCGCAACGGCTTTCGGCGTGAACATCGACGACGAGCCGTCTCCGGCTCCCCCACCCGCACATCAACCGCCACCGGCGTATCCATCAGCTCCCCCACCGGCACATCAACCGCCACCGGCGTATCCATCAGCTCCCCCACCGGCACATCAACCGCCACCGGCGTATCCATCGGCTCCGCCCCCGGCGTACCAGCCCGCGCCCCCACCCTCCTACCCGACGCCACCGGCCTATTCCGCGCCGCCCGCCGCGGTGCCGCCACCCCCGATGCCCTCACCTCAGCAAGGAGCACTGCCGATGCAGAGCGATCTGTTCGCCCCCAGCCACGCCGAAGTCACCGGCGCGGGCATCCAGAAGCAGGGCGGCAAGATGATCAAGGTGGCCGTCAACGGCGAGGTCATGGCCCGCGCCGGATCGATGGTCGCCTACCAGGGAGATCTGCATTTCCAGGCGCTCGGGGCGGGCGGGATCGGCCGGGCCATCCAGCAGCGGCTGACCGGCGAGGGCGTGCCGCTGATGAAGGTGTCCGGGCACGGCGACCTGTTCGTCGCCAACGGCGCCGCCGACGTGCACACCATCGACTTGGACGGCACCGACGGCCTCACCATCAACGGCGCCAACGTCCTCGCCTTCGATTCCTCCCTGCGCTATGACATCCGGATGGTGCAGGGAGCCGCCGGTTTCGCCAGCAACGCCGGATTGTTCAACTGCGTCTTCACCGGTCGCGGCCGCATCGCCATCACCACGCACGGCACGCCGGTGGTACTCAACGTCGACCAGCCCACCTATGCCGACCCGCAGGCGGCGGTCGCGTGGTCATCGAGCCTGCAGACCGGCATCAAACGCAACGATTCGTTCGGACTCGGCCGGCTGATGGGCCGCAGCACCGGTGAGGGCATGACGCTGTCGTTCTCCGGACGCGGTTTCGTCATCGTGCAGCCGTCCGAGCTGCCGCCCGGCGGGTTCGTCGGAGGCACCGGCGGCGGGCAGGAAGCCGGCCAGAGCGGTGGCGTACTGGGCGGCCTGTTCGGGTGACGGCGACCGGCGCGGTCACGCCTGCAGCGAGACGAGTTCCACGACGGTGATGTCCGACGGTGCGCCCACCCGCACCGGCGGACCCCACGCCCCGGCTCCCCGGGAGACGTACAACTGGGTGTCGCCGTACCGCTCCAACCCGGCGACGGTCGGATTCGCCAGGCCCGCAAGATAATTGCCAGGCCAGAGCTGGCCGCCGTGGGTGTGGCCGGACAGCTGCAGATCGACGCCGTGCGCCACCGCGTCGTCGATCAGCACGGGCTGGTGCGCCAGCAGCACGGCGGCGCGGTCGCGGTCGCGGTCACCGAGCGCCTTGCCGAAGTCCGGGCCCTGCCCGGTTCGTTCGCCCTGCACGTCGTTGACGCCCGCGAGGTCGAATCCGGGTAGTTCGGTGCGTGCGTTCGCGAGTAGGTGCATGCCCAGTTCCTGGACGTGCTCCACCCACTGCTCGGCGCCGGAGAAGTACTCGTGGTTGCCGGTCACGAAGAACGCGCCGTGGCGGGCGCGCAGCCCGGCCAGCGGCTCGACGGCCGAGCGAAGATGCTCCACGCTGCCGTCCACCAGGTCGCCGACGACCGCGATGAGATCGGGCCGGGTGTCGTTGACGGTCCGCACCACGCGCTCCGCGAAACCGCGCCCCAGGATCGGGCCGAGATGCACGTCGCTGACCACCGCGATGCGGAATCCGTCGGCCCCGCGCGGCAGCTTCGCCAGCGGCACCGCGACACGCATGACATTCGGTCCGTTCAGGACTCCGTAGGCGCCGACGCCGACGGTCGTCGCCGCGGCGGCGACAGCGGCGCCGCCCATCACCCGTGAGACAAAGACGCGGCGCGGTAGCCGCGTGGGCGAGGACTCGACCGGAGCAGCCGTATCCGGCGAGGTCCGAGGCGCCAACGACTCCGACCCGCTTCCTATGGGAGACGCAGGCACGAATCCGGTTCCCCCAGGCGCTTCCGACGCGGAACAGACGCCTACGGGAGGCTCCGGCGCGGAGCCGACTCGCGAAGGAGACTCCCGCACAGCCACAAGCGCCGACAAGGAAGCGATATCCGCACGAGAGTCCGGCTCCCGTACCGCTCGGCCCCCATCGAACCGGCGCAGCGCCAGGAGCCGAATCGGCTCCCCGATCGCCAGCGCCAACAGCAGGTACATGAACAACGCGCCCCACAGATAGCCGGGCCAGGCGATGATCCGGACCACCGCGAACGGCGCGGACGCCAGCTCCGCCACCGTCGTCCCCAACAGCAGCAACGGACCCGCGAGCATGGCGGCGGTGCCGACCCGTCGCGCGCGTGTTCCCGCCGCGGTCGTGTCCCGCACGAGCCGCCGCCAGACATACCAGTGGGCGCCGACCACCGTGAGCACGACGACTCCCACGAGGACGAGCACGGCGACACCGATCAGAACACTTTTCACGACCACGGCGGCACTCTCTGTGTGCATTCGGTTTGCGCGGCATCAACTTACGGCACGGCGCAGGCGGGTACGGGATACGGACTTCCCGGGACCGGCTATGCCGTCCGTTCCAGCACGCCGCGCAGAAACGCGGCTTGACCCGCGTGCTGCAGATCGTCGGAGATCACGCTGACCAGCCGCACACCCAGCGTCACCGGTGGGTCCCATCGGGTGTCTACGACGCGGTCGAGGTCGCCGTCCCGCAGTGTCCGGACGAAGCGCAGCGTCTGGTCGTGCACCGCGTCGTAGTACCCCGCGAGCAACTCGGCCGACGCCTGGACGACCGCCACATCGGCGGGGCGATCGCCGTAACCGGTCGCCCCTTTGTCGAGAGGCAGGCCGAAGCGGTCATACCAGCCCTGCGCGGTCCATACCTGCTCGATGCCGGCCACATCCGCGATGTGATCGTCCTGCACGCGGGTCAGATGCCAGATCAGCCAGGCGATCGAGTTGGCGCCCGGATCGACGCGGTGGGCAAGGGCGTCGTCCGCCAGCCCGTCGACGGCTTCGTGCACCACCTCCTTGATCCGCTCGTAGGCGTCGGTCAGCACATCGGCACTGGTAGCCATCGGTCGACTCCTTTTCGAATGGTCCGCTGCACAGACGCTACCGAGCACGCCTCCCCGGCACGAGCGGCGACGTGCCGACCGGAGAATCTCGCACGATCGCACCACATTGAGTGTGCCGTTGTTCAACGGTACGATATGCATTGGTGAGATTGGTCGATGGCCATCGAATCGGTCACCGACCGGACGAAGACGTACCGAAGTGAGGAAGAACCGATGATGCACGACGCCGAGACCGGACGCGCCCGACAGGCGGTTGTCCGCCTGGCGATGATCGCCGCGCTTGCACTGACACCCGTCGCCGCGGTCGCCGCCCCCGCGATGGCCGCCCCCGCGGTGGCCCAGCAGCAGGCCGTCACCCAGACGAGCCAGGCCGAGGAGATCCACGGCGGGTGGCACCGCCACGGCGGATGGGGGCACCACGGTTACGGCGGCTGGGGCGGCTACGGCGGCTGGGGCGGCTACGGCTACTGGGGTAGCCCGTTCGGCTACTGGGGCGGCCCGTTCGGCGCCTGGCCGGGCATCGCCTGGCTGCTGCCCGGCACCGGAAGCGCGTTCTGACCAGAAGGTCTCTCGCACAGTCCGCCAGGTGATCTCCGGTTCCACGCGATCGTTCCGGCACGCGATCGCAGTAGCGCCCGCACGCGCGGCGATCCCGGAATCACCTGGCTGCCGGCGCATTCCGGCATCGCGGCAGGAGCCGGAACCGATCCCGGTCACGAGTGCCGCACCCGCACAGCGGTCGCCGACTACCTTCCTGCGCAGAGTGACCGCCCCAGCAGGAGAGCCGAGCGCCCTCCGCCGAATCGAGTCGTGACGCTCTCAGCGTCCGCACAGCGCTCGCCTATCGAAGACGCGCCGATACATACTGTCGGCCTGAGAGTATGGATAATTCCACGCGCGCTGCCGGTCGAATTCCGCTCGAGATAACGCAATTCAGCACACATTCTGCAATCCGCTCGAATTGGACAACGAAACGGGTGCTGACAGTGTGGAATTCAGGCGTGGCCGTAGCGAGTCGATGTCCCCTATTTGCCGTGAAATTCGCAGAACGATTGCTTCGAGAAAGCGCTGCGGCCAGAATGGGTGGGGCCGACAACCGGCATCTTGGGGATCCGTCGGCACTCGTGGCCGACACGACTAAGTGGGGAAATACGATGAGAGTCAACAGATTCGCCGCAACCGCCCTGCTCGCGGTCGGGGCCACCGGAATAGCGACGGGCGTCGCGCACGCCCAGCCCGCGGCGCCCGCGCAGGTCGGTGTGCACGGCGTCGAGCAGGGACTCGGTTTCACCTCGGCTCCGGCCGCCGACGGCTCCGGGGTGGTCACCACCCTGGACGCGGGCAGCTTCGCGTTGACGACCGATGCGAGGGCGGTCGAGCTTCGCAACGAAGCGGGACAGGTCGTCGCGACCATGCCCCTGGCGTTCCAGGCCTCCGGCGCGGCGCACGTGCTGGCGCCGGCCATCTCCGATTCCGGCCGCACCCTCACGGTGACGCCGGTGGGCTCGCCCGCGACGACCGAGCGCCTGAACCAGTTCGTCGGCGAGGACGAGACGCTCGCGCGCAAGCAGTACAACGCCGGTATCGGCGCCCTCATCGGCGCGGGCATCGGCGCCGTGATCGGCTTCTTCCTGGGCGGGGTCGGCGCGCTGGTCACCATTCCGATCGGCGCGGGCATCGGTGCGCTGATCGGATTCTCCACGCCGTAATCGGCCGGGACGGTGTGCGGCCGCCGTGAGACGACCGCACACCGATCGCCTGTCGCATCGCCGGGATTCCCGGGCAGGAGCACGCCCACGCGCCTCGCTGCCGGGGAACGCGGCGTTCCGACCGTCGACCGCCGATTCGTCCAGGCCTGTAGCGGGGAGGCCGAAACGAAATGCCAGGGCGGGCGCTGGGGCATGATGGGAGGGCACGAAGACGATCGGAGCGAAGACACAGGATCCGCGAGATGGCACAGCGCAGTTCCCTCTCGCAGCGACGCGCTGCACTGGAACAAGAGTGGTCCCGATGGATACCCGCCGGGACACCGCAGGGTGACTCCGCGCTGCGTAGCGAGGTCGCGCAATCGTGGCTGCGGTCGCTGCGCACTGTCGATCCGGCCTGCGAGCAGGCGCCCCTCGCCGAAGCCGACGTGGCCGCCCGCTGGGCCGAATCCCCGTTGCGTATCCCGGTTTCCGAGCTGACCGATCAATTGCGCGACATCACCGAAGGCGCGGACTACGTCGCGGCGATCACCGACGAGACCGGCACCATCCTGTGGTCGCACGGCGGTCCGGTCATGCGCCGCCGCGCCGAACAGGTGAACTTCGCGCCCGGCGGTCGCTGGGACGAGGCGCACATGGGCACCAACGCACTGTCGCTGGCGTTGCGCACCGAACGGCCGCACACCGTGTTCTCCGCCGAACACTTGGTCGCGGCCCTGCACGGCTGGGTCTGTTACTGCGCCCCGATCCGCGCCGCGAACGGTCGACAACTGGGTGTGCTCGACCTGTCCACCACCTGGGACCGCGCGCACCCGCTGGCCATGTCCACCGCACGCACGTTGGTCACCGCCATCGAAACCAAGCTGCAGCACCGCACGACCGCGCCGGGGGTCCGGCTGACCTGCCTCGGCGCGGCCCGTCTCCTCCGCGACGGCGCGCCCGTGCGGCTGCGCCCCAGACAACTCGAGATCCTGACGCTGCTGGCACTCGAGCCCGAGGGATTCACCCACGAACGCCTGCATTTCGCGGTGTACGGCGACCGGCCGGTCGGCGCGAGCACGCTCAAATCGGAGATGTCCTATCTGCGGCGGGCTACCGGCGGCGACATCACCAGCCGGGTCTATCAGCTGGTGAGCCCGCTGTCTTGTGACGCCGTGGACGTGCTCGCGGCGCTCGAAGCGGGCGACACCGCCACGGCCGTCGAGCTGTATCGCGGGCCGCTGCTGCCGGACTCGGATACGCCGGGCATCGTGCACTGGCGCGAGTATCTGGAGGTCGGCGTGCGCACCGCGGTGCTGTCCAGCGGGAACGTCGAGCACGCGCTGCGCTACGGCGAGCGGGCGCCGTATGACGTCGAGGTGCACGAACACGCGCTGGGCCTGCTCCCCGCGAGCGACGGTAGGCGTGCGCTCGCGGCCGCCCGGCGGCACGCCGCGCTGCGCGACTGAGTGCGCGCCTCAACGTTTCGTCAACCCTCGCCGGGCATAGTGACCCGCATCACGGCCGTGGCGCCGTGTGCATCACGTCCGCAACCAGCGAGGAGTCATCCGCCATGAGCTACGCAAAGCCGGGAACCGAGGGCAGCGTCGTCGAATTCGCCCCGCGCTACGACAACTTCATCGGCGGGGAGTGGACCGCCCCGGTCGAAGGCCGCTATTTCGAGAACCCTTCCCCGGTGGACGGCCAGACCTTCTGTGAGGTGGCGCGGTCCTCGGCCGCCGACATCGAGCTGGCCTTGGACGCCGCGCACCAGGCGGCCGACGCATGGGGCGCCACATCGACCACCGAGCGCGCCAATATCCTGAACAAGATCGCCGACCGGATCGAGGACAACCTCGAGGCACTGGCGGTGGCCGAGACCTGGGAGAACGGCAAGCCGGTCCGGGAGACGCTGGCCGCCGACCTGCCGCTGGCGGTCGATCACTTCCGCTATTTCGCCGGGGCGGTCCGCGCCCAGGAAGGCGGCATCAGCGAGATCGACGCCGACACCATCGCCTACCACTTCCACGAACCGCTCGGCGTCGTCGGTCAGATCATCCCGTGGAACTTCCCGATCCTGATGGCCACATGGAAGCTCGCGCCCGCCCTCGCCGCGGGTAACGCGGTGGTGCTCAAGCCCGCCGAGCAGACCCCGGCCTCGATCTTGAAGGTCGTCGAACTGATCGCCGATCTGCTGCCGCCCGGAGTGCTCAACGTGGTCAACGGCTTCGGCGTCGAGGCGGGCAAGCCGCTGGCGGCCAGCCCGCGCGTGGCCAAGGTCGCCTTCACCGGCGAGACCACCACCGGCAGGCTGATCATGCAGTACGCCAGCGAGAACATCATCCCGGTCACGCTCGAGCTGGGCGGCAAGAGCCCGAACATCTTCCTGCCCGACGTCATGGCCGCCGACGACGCCTTCCTCGACAAGGCGGTGGAGGGCTTCGTGATGTTCGCACTCAACCAGGGCGAGGTGTGCACCTGTCCGTCCCGGGCGCTGATCCACTCCTCGATCTACGACGAGTTCATCGCCCGGTGCGTCGAACGGACCAAGGCCATCCGCAGCGGCAACCCGCTCGACGAGACCACCATGATCGGCGCGCAGGCCAGCAACGACCAGTTCGAGAAGATCCTGTCCTACATCGATATCGGCCGCCAGGAAGGCGCCGAGGTGCTCACCGGCGGCGGCCCGCGCAAGGTGGACGAGTTCCCCGGCGGTTTCTACGTCGAGCCGACGATCTTCTCCGGCCGCAACGACATGCGCATCTTCCAGGAGGAGATCTTCGGACCGGTGGTGTCGGTGACCACGTTCGACTCGGTCGACGAGGCGCTGAAGATCGCCAACGACACCCTCTACGGGCTCGGCGCCGGCGTGTGGACCCGCGACATCAACGCGGCCTATCGCCTGGGCCGCCAGATCAAGGCGGGCCGGGTGTGGACCAACTGCTACCACGCCTACCCCGCGCACGCGGCGTTCGGCGGCTACAAGAAGTCCGGCATCGGACGCGAGAACCACCGCATGATGCTCGACCACTACCAGCAGACCAAGAACCTGCTCGTCAGCTACTCGCCGGACAAGCTCGGGTTCTTCTGATGCCGGATCCGGTCCAGCGCGTCGAGTTCACCGGGCCCGCGGAGGAACTGCTGCGCCTGCTGATCGAACAGCACGGTCCGGTCATGTTCCACCAGTCCGGCGGTTGCTGCGACGGCAGTTCACCGATGTGCTACCCGCGCGGCGAATTCCGGGTGGGCGCCTCGGACGTGCTGCTGGGACATCCCGCGGCGGACACGCCGTTCTGGATGAGCGCCGACCAGTACGAGTACTGGCGCCACACGCACCTCACCGTCGACGTGGTGCCCGGCCGGGGCAGCGGATTCTCTCTGGAAGCGCCCGAAGGTGTGCGGTTCCTGATCCGGTCGCGGCTGCTCACCGACGAGGAACTCGCCCTCCTCGAAGCCGAACCGCCACCCACCGGGGCGGATCTGTCCCCCTGACCCGGAGCATGGGGCTGCTCACCGGAGTACCGGTGAGCAGCCCTTTCCCGCTTCGGTGGGCGAAAAAAATTCCATGCGGGAATAGCTGGGCAGCGGATACGGTCGTTCGAGGTGGTTAGACAGGCGAACGAGAGGGGCCGCGGTGGCGACCGATACTGTGCCGGTGTCCGTGGGGTTCCGCTCCGAACGCGGCGCCATCCTGGGCTCGCTGATGCTGGCCACCGCGCTGGTCGCGCTCGATTCGACGGTCATCGCCACGGCGGTGCTCACCATCACCGACAATCTCGGCGGCTTCGCGCAGTTCCCCTGGTTGTTCTCCATCTATCTGCTGGCGCAGGCGGTGACGGTGCCGATCTACGGCAAGCTCGCCGACACCGTAGGGCGCAAACCCGTGATCCTGTTCGGAATCGCGATGTTCGCGCTGGGTTCGCTGCTGTGCGGCGTGGCGACCAGCATGCTCGGACTGATCGTCTTCCGCGCCGTGCAGGGCATCGGCGCGGGCGCGATCCAGCCGATGACGATGACGATCGCGGGCGACTTGTACACGCTGTCCGAACGCGCCAGGGTCCAGGGCTATCTGGCCAGCGTATGGGCCATGTCGAGCGTGGCAGGCCCGCTGCTGGGCGGCCTGTTCGCCGAGTACGTCGGCTGGCGCTGGATCTTCCTGATCAATCTGCCGCTCTCCGCGCTGGCCGGATGGATGCTGGTACGCCATTTCGCCGAGAGCGCGCCCCGGCGCAGGCAGCGCGTCGACTACCTGGGCGCGGCCCTGCTGACGGTGGGCGCGGGTGCGTTGATCCTCGGGCTGCTCGAAGGCGGCCAGGCGTGGGCCTGGTCCTCGCCGGTGAGCATCGGCATCTTCGCGGGCGGCGTCGCCCTGCTCGTGTTGTTCGGTCTGGTGGAACGCCGGGTGCGGAATCCGATCCTGCCGCTGTGGGTGTTCGGCCGTCGGGTGGTGATCGCCAGCAGCCTGGTGTCGGTCCTGATCGGCGCGATCGTGCTGGGCGCGACCTCCTACGTGCCGACCTTCGCCCAGGGCGTGCTCGGCACCGGCGCGCTCGTCGCGGGCCTGACGGTCGGCGCGCTGACGCTGGGCTGGCCGCTCGCGGCGTCCCAAGCCGGAAAGGTGTACCTGCGGTTCGGCTTTCGCGCGACAGCCCTGCTGGGTAGCGGCCTGGCAGCGGTGGGCGCCGCGAGCACCCTGCTGATCACGCAGCACGCGGCGCTGTGGCAGGTCGCCGCGTCCTGCTTCGTGATCGGCACCGGCATGGGCCTGGTCGCGACCCCGACGCTGATCGCCGCGCAGACCAGCGCCGAGTGGTCCGAGCGGGGTGTGGTCACCTCGGCCAACATGTTCGCGCGCTCGATCGGCAGCGCGGTGGGCGTCGCGGTGTTCGGCGCGATCGTGAACGCACGGGTCGGGCACACCGATCACCCGCTGCCCACCACGCTGGCCTCGGCGGTGCATCTGGTCTTCGTCGCCATCGCGGCGATGTCCGTGGTCATGGTCATGGCGGCGGCGATGATGCCGCGGCGGGCGGCGACCGACTGACTCCCGCTCGCCGGACGAGGGCTTGCGACGGGGCACGGACCAGCCACACCGAGGGGCTTCTTGTGCGTGTTCAGCCACCGATGCGAGGTTGCCCCGGCGGGCACAGCGACCACCGTTGCGGCTCGCCGCACCGCGCAGCCCTCCGCCCGAGCACCTGGTGCCCGGCGCGGCTGACGCCAGAGGGGCGATCCGGAGGACACGACCCGATGCAGCGGGTTTTCGGAAGCGTCCGGAGCCGGACGTGCCGCAATCTGGGCTTCCCAACCGAACCAGAAATTGGAGGTCGCAGTGGCACAGGCCGTATGCGGGATCGTCGGCGTGTTCTTCCTGGGTATGGGTGTGTACGCCCTCGCCGCACCCACAGCGCTGATCCGGCCGTTCGGCATCCGGCTCGGCGAAGCGAGCGCGCGATACGAAGTGCGCGCCGTCTACGGCGGATTCGGACTGGCGATGGCGGCCGTGCTCGCGGTCGCCGCGCTCGACCTCGGATCGCTGCGCGGCGGGATCATGGTCGCCGTCGGCGCGGCGCTGGCGGGTATGGCGTTCGGACGGGTGGCGTCGGCGGCGCTCGACGAGCGAGCGGCTTTCTACCCCACCTGGTTCTACGGCGTTGTCGAGGTTGCCGGCGCCGCCGCGCTCTTCCTCGCCGCCTAGCGGAAAGCGCTCGTCACCTGGTGCGCACGGTGGCGTGCGGCGTGTCGGCCCGGCCGAGCTTGCGCAGCGCCAGGTACCCGGCCGACACCAGCGCCGCCCACACCAGGCCGACGACGATCGCGGTGCGTCCGCTGTCGGTGAACAGCAGCAGCACGACCACCAACCCCAGGAACGCCAACGCCAGCACGGTGGTGTAGGGCGCCGCGGGCAGCCGGTAGTCGCTCGCTGGCAGCTCGCCGCGGGCGACCTTGGCCCGGTAGATCAGGTGGCAGACCAGAATGACGCCCCAGACGAAGATGATGCCGATGGTCGACACCGAGGTGATGTAGGCGAAGGCCTTGTCCGGCGAGATGACGTTGACCACCACGCCGATCACCATCGCCGCCGCCGACGCGGTGATCCCGGTGTAGGGCACCGCGTTCGCGCTCAATTTGTTCAGTCGGGCGGGCGCCTCACCGCGCAGCGACAGCGTCCGCAGCATCCGGCCGGTCGAGTAGATCCCCGAGTTGCACGACGACAGCGCCGCGGTGAGCAGCACGAAGTTGACGATGCCCGCCGCGCCGGGGATGCCGATCTGCTCGAAGACCTCCACGAACGGGCTCTTGCCCGCGTGGAAGTTGCGCCAGCTGGACACCGCCATGATCACCACGAGCGCGCCGACGTAGAACAGGCCGATCCGGAACGGCAGCGTGTTGATCGCCTTGCGCAGGGTCGTGCGGGGTTCGCGCGCCTCCCCGGCCGTGACGCCGACCAATTCGACACCGACGTAGGCGAACAGCACGATCTGCAGCACCAGCAGCGACTGGCCGATGCCGTTGGGGAACACGCCGCCGTCGGACCACAGATTGGTGACCGTGGGATCGGCCGCGTGACCGAATCCGAACAGCAGGACGCCGATGCCGAGCAGGATCATGCCGACGATCGCGGTCACCTTGATGGTGGAGAACCAGAACTCGCCCTCGCCGAACAGCCGCACCGAGATCAGGTTGGCGCCGAACATCACCGCGAGCACCACCAGCGCGGTGACCCACGGCGCGATGTCGAACCAGTACTCCACATACTTGCCCGCCACGGTGATCTCGGCCATGCAGGTGGCCACCCACACCGCCCAATACGACCAGCCGGTCGCGAATCCGGCGAAACGGCCGAGGAACTCGTGCGCGTACTCGGCGAAGCTGCCGGAGATCGGCCGGTAGGTCAGCAGTTCGCCGAGCGCGCGCATGATCACGAAGATGGCCAGGCCCGCCGCGAGGTAGGCGAGGATGAGACCGGGGCCCGCCTGCTCGATCGCGCCGCCCGCGCCGTAGAACAGGCCGGTGCCGATCGCTCCGCCGATGGCGATCATCTGGATGGTGCGCGGGCTGAGGCCCCTGGCGTATCCCTCCGAGTCCCCGCCGTCCGCCGGAGCCAGCGGTTCCGCGTCCTGCAGGTGCCGATCGGAGGCTGTCATACTGCGGTCCTTCCCTCGCTGGGCAGCGGCGCCGGTCGCCCGCCGGTGCGCCGTAACACGATGTCGGATCATCGCACGGCTGCCCGGCTCAGGGCGTCACGCTACCGCCCCGGCCGCGCGCGCGTCGTCGCCGGGGCGATCGCGGCTACCGGTCCGGCGCCGGGCATGCCATCATCGGATCCCCTACCGATCGGCTTCCGTCATGACCGAACTCTCCCTCCGGCGCATGCGACCCGGACGTGCCGCGCTGCGCGCTCTCGTCGTCCTGCTCGCGGTCGTCGCCGTCCTGATCGGCGCGGCGTTCGCGACGACGGCGATCTTGCACATCCCCGCGCCGCCGACGCTGCTGCGGCTGCTGACCGATCCGCCGTCGACGCAGGGCGCGCTGTTCGAGAGCCGGACGGTGGCCGCCTCCCCTGTCCCGCGTCCCCTGCCGAGGGCGCCGCGGCCGCTGCCCGGCCAGGTGCCGTGGAAGGGCTCGGCTGTGTCGATCGCCGAGTTCCTCGACACCACGCACACCAATTCGTTCCTCGTGTTGCGCGGCGGCGCCCTGACCCACGAGTGGTACCGCGACGGCATCACGGCGACCACCCGGCAGTCCTCCTGGTCGGTGGTGAAGTCCATCGTGTCGCTGCTGACCGGCCGAGCCGTCGCCGCGGGGAAACTCGCCGAGGACGACCGCCTGGTGCGGATCCTGCCCGAGCTGGCCACCGGCGGCGCGTACGACGCCGTTACCATCCGCGACCTGCTCGACATGGCCTCCGGCGTCGACGTCGCGGAGAACTACAACAAGTACCTGCCGCTGACCGGCACCGCCCGCATGTACCTCACCGAGGACCTCGACGGATTCGTCCGCGCGCACCGCGGCCTGCGCTTCCCGCCGGGCAGCGCGGGCGAGTACCGCAGCGTGGACACCCAATTGCTGGGCATGGCGCTGGCACGGGTCGAGGGCCTGCCGCTGGCCCAACTGCTGGAGCGCGACATTTGGGCGCCGATCGGCGCCGAGGACGAGGCGCTGTGGAATCTGGATCGCGCAGGCGGCCAGGAAAAGGGTTTCTGCTGCCTGAACGCGACCGCCCGCGACTTCGCCAAGATCGGCGAACTGGTGCTGGACGGCGGACGGGTCGGCGAGGCGCAGATCGTGCCGCCGGCCTGGATCGATCGCATCCGCACCCCGGCCCCGCACCGGGTGGGCGAGTGGGCTTACGGCGCGCAATGGTGGCATCCGACCGGTGGCGACAGCGCGGACCTCACCGCCGTCGGCGTCTACGGCCAGTACGTCTACGTCGACCCGCCCAGCGGCACCGTCATCGTCAAACTCAGCGATCACGGCACCACCCAGGACGAGCAGGACACCATCGAGGTGTTCCGGGCGATCGCACGCGGCTGAGACGGCCGCGAAATACCGCGGGCACGGGCGGCGTTGGCAGTGGAGATCGCCACTGTGGAGGAGACCCATGATCGACGTCCCGCTGTCCGTACTGGATCTGGCGCCGGTGCAGTCCGGCCGCACCGTCGGCGAGGGGCTGGAGGCGACCACCGAATTGGCCAGGCGCACCGAGGCGTTGGGGTATCACCGGTTCTGGGTGGCCGAACACCACAACATGCCCGGCATCGCCAGCTCGGCGCCGAGCGTGCTGCTGGCGCATCTGGCGGCCGCCACCTCGACCATCCGGGTCGGCTCCGGCGGGGTGATGCTGCCCAATCACGCGCCGCTGGTGGTCGCCGAGCAGTTCGGCACCCTGCACGCGCTGCATCCCGGACGGATCGACCTGGGCATCGGGCGCGCGCCGGGCACCGACCAAGCGACCGCCCGCGCGCTGCGGCGGACCGCGGAAGGACTCTCGGCGGAATCGTTCCCTCAGGAACTCGCCGCCCTGCTGGGCTATTTCCGCGGCAGCGATCCCGGCGGCATCGCCGCGACGCCGGGCCGCGGCGAGGAGCCGGACATCTGGCTGCTCGGCTCGAGCGGCTACAGCGCCCAGGTCGCCGCGGTGCTCGGGCTGCCGTTCGCGTTCGCCCACCACATCAGCCCCGACAACACCGAGCCCGCGCTCGCGCTCTACCGCGAGCACTTCCGGCCTTCGCCGCGCCTGGAGCGTCCGCACGCGATGGTGGCGGTCGCGGCGATCTGCGCGGACACCGACGAGCGCGCCGAGGTCCTCGCCAGGCCGCGTGACCTGGCCTTTCTGAACCTGGTGCGCGGCACGCCGCAGGCGCTGGCCACCCCGGAGGAGGCGGCCGCGTTCCGTCCGTCGGAGCAGGAGCGCGCGTTCATCCGCCAGCGCCGCGCCGGGCAGTTGCTCGGCTCACCGGAAACGGTGCGCGCGCAGCTCGCGGACCTGCTCGAGCGCACCCGGGCCGACGAACTGATGATCAACACGCTGGTGTACGACATCGACGACCGTGCCCGATCGTTCGAACTGCTCACCGAGAAGGTCGCGGCCTGAGACGGCGGGATCAATGCAAGCGGAAGCCGTGGTTGGTCAGCGATTCGCGCAGCCGATGCCGACCGTTGAGCGCTGCCGCCGAGGCCAGCCGGGCCAGGACACGTTCGGTCCAGGAATGCGAGAGTTGTTGCTCGGCATAGAATTCGGCGATCCGGGTCTCGTACGCGGCCACATGCGCCCGCTGTGCGTCCAGATCGTAGGTCTCCCGGTGCAGGACGGCGTCCTGCGGCAGGCGCGGCTTCACCCGCGCGTCCTCGGCGGGGTCGGGGTGGCCGACCACCACACCGAACACGGCGAAGACCTGTGGCGGCAGGCCGAGTTCGGCGGCGACTTCTTCCGGCTTGTTGCGCAACGCGCCGATGTAGACGGTGCCGAGCCCGAGCGATTCCGCCGCCACGACCGCGTTCTGCGCCGCGAGCGCGGCGTCGATGAAGCCGACATAACTCGATTCGAGGTAGTCCGCGCCCTCCAGCGGCGCGCTCCGGTCGTCGGCGAGCTGGCGCAGGCGCGCGAAGTCGGCCGTCCAGACCAGCAGCACCGGTGCCTGCACGATGTGGGCCTGATCGCCCGCGAGCGCGGCCAAGCGGGCTTTGCGCTGCGGGTCGCGCACCGCGATGACGCTCCAGACCTGCAGGTTCGACGAGGTGGGCGCGGATTGCGCCGCCGAGATGAGCACGCGCAGGGTCGCGTCGGGCACCGGGTCGGCCAGATAGCGGCGCACCGAGCGATGCTCGTGCAGCACCTGCAGGACCTGGTTCCACTGGGCGGGTTCGACCGGTCGCGGGTCGCGGTAGCGCTGTTGCACGGCGTGGGTCGGTGTCGGCACGGACTGCGTCATGGGCCTCATCCTTTCGCCCGCCCGGCGCGCCGTCAGCGGTTGGCCGCAGGCTGAGCCGAACACAGGTAGGGTAAGTAAGGCAATCCTAATAATATTTATCGGAGGTTTCCCTTGGCACGTCCTCGCACCACCTTCACGGTGCAGCGCACCGAATGGCTCACGCCGCATCTGATCCGGGTGCACCTCGGTGGTCCCGGCTTCGCCGCGTTCCGGCCCAGCGAGTTCACCGACTCCTACGTGAAGTTCATCTTTTCGCAGGAGGGTAACGAGGTGCTGCGCACCTACACCGTCCGTTCGGTCGACCCCGTCGCCGGGGAGATCGCGGTGGATTTCGTCTATCACGGAGCGGAGGGCATCGCGGGACCGTGGGCGGCCACGGTCGAGCCCGGCGCGACCATCGACGCGTACGGTCCCGGCGGCGCCTACTCGCCGCGCCCGGATGCCGATTGGCATCTGCTGGCCGGTGACGAGGCGGCGCTGCCCGCCATCGCCGCCGCGCTCGAGGCTCTGCCCGCCGACGCGACCGGGCTGGCGTTCGTGGAGGTCGCCGGTCCGGACGACGAACTGCCGGTGAAGAAACCCGACGGCATCGAGCTGACTTGGCTGCACCGGGGCGTTCGGTCCCCGGGCGAGGTGCTCGCCGAGACCGTCCGCTCCGCGCCGTGGTCGCCGGGGCAGGTCCAAGTGTTCATTCACGGGGAAGCCGACGCGGTCATGAAAGATCTGCGCCGCTACATCCGTAAGGATCGCGGTGTCTCCGCCGAGTGGGCGGCATCGATCTCCGGATACTGGCGTCGCGGCCGCACCGAAGAAGGCTTCCGGCAATGGAAGGCCGAACTGCGGGCGACCGAGGAGGCCAACGCCTGAACCGTCAATCGCCCCACCCGCTCATCGCCACGATCGCGTCCCAGGTGAGCGTCGGGTATTCAGGGTGACGCTGCTGCAGGATGGCGCCGGCCAGGCTCGCGGGCGGCGCCTTCCGCGGGTTCGCCGCGGCTTGGGCTTCGATCGCCGCACCGAGCGCGCGGCTGCCGCCCAGCCGCGGATAGGCGGTGTGCACCAAGTCGGCGAAGCCGGGCGGCAGGTCGGTCGGCGCGCCGCCCACATCGACGCCGATCCCGTCCACGGCGATCCAGGTCTCCGGCGGCCTGCGGCGGCGCCAGACCGGCGAGTCGGTGTAGCCCGCGGTGTGCGCGGCGATAGCGTCCCAGATCGTGTCCACCCTGGCGTCGGTGACGCCGTTGTCCTCGAGGAAGCGCGCGGCGCGGTCGGCGCCGTCGATCTCGAACTTCTGGTCGCCGGTCGCGCCGTCAGTCAGACCGAGGTCGTGCAGCGCGCAGATGAGGTACATCGTCTCCTCGTCGTAGTCGGAGCCGGGCCGCAGACCGTGCCGCTCGGCGACCGCACGTCCGAAGAGGAACCCCCGCATGCTGTGGTTGCGCAGCATGGGCGAGAGTTCGACGGTGATGAGTTCGTCCGCCTTGCCGGTCAACGATGTTTGCGGGTGGTGCAGCGAAAAGACTTGTGCCTGAGCGCTTTTCGAGGCGACGGCGAATACACTCGCGGCAATCCCCGCGCTGAGCGCGGCACGACGAGACAGCGACATGGTCGAACTCCTGGTGAGTGGGACAGGTGTGATCAGCACGCGGGCGCGCGGAAGCGCCTGCGGTAGTCGCTCGGCGAGACGCCGAGCAGTTCGAGAAAGGTCCGCCGCATCGTCTCCTCGGAGCCGAAGCCGCTGCGGCGGGCGATGACCGACATCGGCTCGTCGCCGGACTCGAGCAGTGCTTGCGCCGCTTCCAGCCGTGCCTGTTTGACGTAACGTCCCGGCGTCATGCCGATCTCCTGCCGGAATACGCGACTGAAGTGGCGTTCGCTCAGCGCGGCACGGGCGGCCATGGCCGCCGAGCTGTGATCGGCGCACAGGTCGGCGATCACCGCGTCCACGGCGTGCCGCAGGCCCGCGGTGCGCGGCGCCGGAATGCTCGTGCGCACGCTGAACTGGGACTGGCCGCCGGGCCGGTGCAGGAACACGACGAGATGTTTGGCCAGCGAGCGCGCGAGCTCCGCGCCGTGCTCCTCTTCCACCAGTGCCAAGGCCATGTCGATGCCCGCGGTGACCCCGGCGGAGGTGATGATCGGGCCGTCGCGCAGATAGATGGCGTCGGCCTCGACGCGGATGCTCGGAAAGCGTTCAGCCAGAGCCGAACACGCCAGCCAATGCGTGGTGGCGCGCCGCCCGTCCAGCAAACCGGCCTCGGCCAGCACGAACGCGCCGGTGCATACCGAGGCCACCCGCCGCGCCGCGCGGCCGGCCACGCGCACCGCTTCCACGAGTTCGCCGGACACGCGATCCTCCGGGGGATAGCCGGGCACCACGAGTGTGTCCACCGTTGCGCTCAGCTCGCTCAGCGCCCCGTCGACGCCCAGGGGCACACCGACGTCGGTGCGGACCGGGGCGCCGTCGGGCGAGGCGAATCGAATGCGGCGCCCGGCCCAGTGCAGCACCTGCACGGGCCCGGCGACGTCGAGCATCAGCACCCCGTCCGACACCGCCACCACGACGTCACCGCTTGCCCGCATGCACCTAGTCTCGAGCCGGCGCGACGAGTACACAAGGACGCCTTCCCCACAGATCCGGCCATGCGCGGCGAGGGCGCTCTCGGCGCCTAGGTGAGGAGACCGACGATGGTGGCGGACAGGAAGCTGACCAACGTAGCGCCGTAGAGCAGGCGAAGGCCGTTGCGGGCGATGACCGTTCCTTGTTTCTCGCTGAGGCTGCGGACCGCGCCGGTCACGATGGCGATGGTGGAGAAATTGGCGAACGAAACCAGATAGGTGGACACGATCGCGACGGTGCGGTCGGACAGTCCGCCGTGTTGCCTATTCAACTCCTGCATGGCGACCACTTCGTTGGACACCAGCTTGGTGCCCATGAATCGGCCCGCGGCCGCCGCCTCGTCCCACGGGATGCCGGTGAGCCAGGCCCCGGGCGCGAAGACGTGTCCCATCACATCCTGGAACGTGGTGCCGTGGAACAACGCGGCGAAGATCCCATTGATCATGGCCAGCAGAGCGATGAATCCGATCAGCATGGCCGCGACGGTGAAAGCGACCTTGAAGCCGACCAAGATGTACTCGGTGAGCATCTCGAAGAACGATTGCCGCTTGCGGCTGTCGGCGATCTCCGCGCCGAGCAGCCTGGCGTCGTCGGCGGCGGTGACCGCGTAGGGGTTGATCAACGAACACACCACGAAGGCGCCCAGCATGTTCAGCATGATGGCCGCGACCACGTACTTCGGATCGATGAGCTGCATGTAGGCGCCGAGGATGCCCGCCGAGACCGTCGACATCGCCGAGGCCGCCAGGGTGTACATCCGCTGGGACGGGATGTCGTCGAGCATGGCGCGCAGCGAGATGAACACCTCGGACTGACCGAGGATGGCGGAGGCGACCGCGTTGAACGATTCGATCTTGCCGAAGCCGCTCACCCACGCCAGCAGCAGGCCGAGATACTTGATGATCCATGGCAGCACCCGCAGGTGTTGCAGGATGCCGATCAAGGCGGAGACGAGCACGATCGGCATCAGCACCGCGAAGAGGAAGGCGGGCCCTCCGCTGCCGACTTCGGGCAGGTCGCCGAACACGAACGCCGTCCCCTGGGCGGCGTAGCCGAGGATATGGTCGAAGGTGTCGCTGATCGCCCGGATCACGGTGCGCCCGATCCCCGTCTTCAGCAGCAGGAAACCGAGCGCCACCTGCAGGATGAGCAAGATGCCTATGCGCGGCAGCCGGCCGGCGGCGGCGCGGCGGTCGGTACTGGGCAACCATGCCAGCAGCAGAAAGCACGCCAGCCCGACGAGCCCGATCAGATAGTGCACGCGCACCCCGGCTGCGGCGGCGTGCATCGGCTTGTGGGAGCAACTCTCATGTCGGTCTATGGTGCGTTGTCTCCACAGTTGAGAAGATCGACGACGGCTGCGGAACTCAGGTAGCCAGGCGTTCATGCCGCTCGCCGGTCTCGAGCGGGACGAGGAGACCGCCCGCGTCATCACGCTCGTGGTGCTGTTCGTCCAGGCCGTGTCGGCCATCGCCTCGATGCGCATCGTCAGCGTCTTCGAATCCTGAAGTTCGAACACTGCGCGGGAGACGATGCGGCCGACGCCGCGCCGCCCGGAAGCGTCCTGACTCCCGGGCGGCGCGCAGCGATGCCGAGCACGGTCACTGGCGCGGCGCGCGCAACGCTTCTTCGACGAACTGCGTGGTGTAGGTCCTCGACAGGTCGATGCGATCGCGCACGGGACGCACATTCCTCGAGTACTTGCCGAGGATGTCCAGCACGTTCTGCGCGCCTTCGGGTTTCATCAGGCCGTCGCCGTTGAACATGCCGATGGAGTCGCGGATCGACTGGACGTAGAGGTCCTTGCCCGCGCTCGCGTACTGCGGCGGCATCTTCGCGGCGATCTCCTCGGGCGTGTGCGTCCGGATCCACTGCAACGTCTGCACGAACGCGGCGGCGAGTTTGCCCACGATCTCCGGGTGGGCGTCGATCGTCGCGCAACTCATGTACAGCGACGTCGCCGGATACAGCCCGCCGAGCGCGGCGCGGGTGCCTGCCTCGGTGCGCAGGTCGACCAGGATCCGCGCATCGCCGGAGTTCACCATCTGCGCCACGGTCGGGTCGGTGGTCATGCCCGCGTCGATGCCGTCGTGGTTCATGCCCGCGATGAACGTCTGTCCCGCACCGACTTTCACCCGGGTGTAGTCGGCGGTGCTCATGCCGACCTGGCCGGTGAGGGCCTGGGTGAGGAAGTCGGTGGAGGAACCGAGCGAGGTCACGCCCAGTTTGCGGCCGCGCAGATCGGCGACCGAGGTGACGTCAGGGTCCGCCTTCGACACCAGTTCGACCTCACCGGGCACGTCGGACATCTGCACCACCGAACGGATGCACTGGTCCTTGGCCTGCAGGTCGATGGTGTGGTCGTAGAAACCGACCACGCCCTGCACGTCGCCGGTGAGCAACGCGGTCTCGGCGGTGGCGCCGGACTGCTCTCCGAGCAGTTTCACATCGATGTCGTTGCGCTCGAAGAAGCCGAGTTGCTGTGTGAGCATGGCAGGCAGGTAGATCACCTTTTCCAGCCCGCCCACCATGATGGTGATCTGCGGCCTGCCGTCGGCCATCGGAATGGTGCGGGAGTCCCGGCATCCGGTGGTCGTCAGCAGTGCCACGATCGCGACGGCGACGAGCGCCAGGTGCTTGCGATACCTCATGATCAGATCCCGTGGTTCGACGACGCTTGCGAGGGCCGCCACTTCAGCAACCGGTTCTCCGCCATGCCGATCCCCCATTCGGCGATCAGCGCGATCACGGTGATGACGATCATGCCCGCGTAGATGCCCGCCGAGTCGAACGTGCCTTGCGCGTTGCTGATCAACAGCCCCAAACCTTTACTCGCTCCCGCGTATTCGCCCACGACCGCGCCGATCAGCGCGAAGCCGAAGGCGGTGTGCAGGCTGGACAGGATCCAGGTGGTCGCGCTCGGCAGCACGATCGACACCAGCACCTGCCCACGGCTCGCACCGAGAATGCGAGCGTTGTCGATCACGTTGCCGTCCACCTCGCGTGCGCCGGTGAACGCGTTGAAGAACACCGCGAAGAACACCAGCACCACCACGGTCGCGACCTTGGAACTCAACCCGAGTCCGAACCAGATGATGAACAGCGAGGCCAGCACGATACGCGGCACGGCGTTGAGCGCCTTGATGAACGGCGCGAGCACTTCGGCCCAGTACCGGCTGCGCCCGAGCAGCACGCCCAGCACGACGCCGGCCACCGTGCCGATCACGAAGCCGAGCACGGCCTCCTGCACGGTGGTGTAGATCTGCAGCCAGATGGAGCCGAATTGGGTTCCCTCCCTGAACCATTCGACCAGCCGAGCCCAGATCAGCGACGGCTTGGAGTAGAAGAACGGGTCGATCCAGACCGTGGCGGTGAGTTCCCACGCGCCCAGCCACAGCGCCACCAGAGCAGCGCGCAGGCCCCAGGTGCGGATGCGGGCCCGCCGGGCGGTGGTGCGCACTCTGGCCAGGATCTGCTCTTCGGTCTCGGTCTCCACCACGGGCGCGGCGGCGTCGGGCACCAGCACGTCATGCGACACGGGAGGCTCCCTTCGCGCGCGCCGCCTCGACCTGATCGCGCAGCGTCTCCCAGATCTCCTGATATATGTCGCGGAACTCGGCGGTCAACCGAACTTCCTCGACACTGCGCGGCCGCGCCAAGCCGACGGGGAAGTCCCCGCAGACGGTGGCCGGGCTCGCGGTCATGACGACCACCCGGTCGGCGAGCACGATCGCCTCCTCCAGATCGTGGGTGACGAAGATGACCGCCGCGTCGGTACCCGCCCAGACCCGCAGCAGTTCGTCCTGCATGAGCTGGCGGGTCTGCACGTCCAGCGCGCTGAACGGCTCGTCCATCAGCAGGATCTGCGGCTCGTTGACCAACGTCTGCGCCAGGGCCACGCGCTTGCGCATGCCGCCGGACAGCTGGTGGGGGTAGTACTTCTCGAACCCGGCCAGACCGACCTTGCGCACCCACCCCGACGCCTTCGCGCGCGCCTCGGCTTTCGACGCGCCGCGCAAGCGCGGGCCGAGCGCCACGTTGTCCAGCACGTTCTTCCACGGCAGTACGGCGTCCTGCTGGAACATGTAGCCGATGCCGTCCGGGATGCCGTCGACATCCTTCCCGCGCACCAGCGTCCGCCCGGCCGACGCCGGTTCCAGGCCGGACACCAGCGACAACGTGGTCGACTTGCCGCATCCGGTGGGGCCGACGACGGCGACGAATTCGCCGGGGGCCACGGTGAGGTTCAGATTGCGCACGGCGGTGTGGATGCCGCCGCCGGTGCCGGGGAAGCGCTTGGTCGCGCTCCGCAGCTCGATGAGTGATTGCGTCATTGCTTCCTACTCCTGCGAGGTCGGGTAGGGCGAACGTACGTGGCGCCGGTCACACGCCGGAGCTTGTGCGCACAACGGCCACAAACGCGGGATTCGCAGGTTTTGCGCATTCTGCTCATGCACCGTGCGCGGTGGTCTGCGCCTATGCTGCGGCCATGGCCACTGAGGGCGCGCGGGCCGTGCGGTTGCGAACCCAGGTTCTGCTGTCGCAGATCCTGGTCGTCGCGCTGACGCTCGGTGTGGCGTTCGCGGTGTTCGGCTACCTCAGCGACCAGCGGCTGCGCGACGCCTACGGCCAGCGGGCGCTGGCCGTCGCGCGCACCGTCGCGGCCGACCCGGTGGTGCGCGCCGAGGTGGCCAGGTATGCGCCCGGTGCGGTCGCCGACGATCCCGGCGTGCGCCGCGACCTCGCCGCGGGTCCCCTGGAACGGCTCGCGGTCGACGCGACACAGCGCAACGGCGCGCTGTTCGTCGTGATCACCGACGACGCGGGCATCCGCCTCGCGCACCCGGACGCCGGACGGCTCGCCGAGCACGTCAGCACCGATCCGTCCGAGGCGCTGGCGGGACGCGAATCGATCACCGAAGAGCGCGGCACGCTCGGCGACTCCGTGCGCGCGAAAGTCCCGGTGCTCGCGCCCGACGCCGACCGTGTGGTCGGCGCGGTGAGCGTCGGCATCGCCACCGACGCGGTGCACGAGCAACTGCTCGGCGATCTGCGCACCGCGGGCGGGCTGGTTGCGGTGGCGCTCGCGGTCGGCATCGCCGGATCGATCCTGCTCGCCCGCCGGTGGCGCGGGCTGACGCTGGGGCTGGAACCGGACGAACTGGCCGAACTGGTGCGCGGCCAGGCGGCGGTGCTGCACGGCATCGGCGGCGGCGTGCTCGCCGTCGATGCCTCGGGGCGCACGACGTTCGTCAACGACGAGGCGCGCCGGTTGCTCGGCATCGCCACGGACATCGGTCGCCCGGTGGACGAGATCGGCCTGACGCCCCGGGTGCTGGAAGTATTGCGCGAACCCGACCAACCGCCCGCCTCGGCGACGGTCGGCGCGAACATTGTCATCGTCTCGGCGCGCCGGGTCAGCCGCGACGGGCACGATCTCGGCGCGGTGCTCACGGTGCGCGACCGCACCGACGTGGAATCGCTGACCCGGCAGCTGGACGCGGTGCAGTCGATGAGCACGGTGCTGCGCGCGCAGCGCCACGAGTTCTCCAACAAGATGCACCTGGTCAGCGGACTGCTGCACAGCGGGCGCGTCGAGGAGGCGGCGCGCTCGGTCGACGAGCTGGTCGGGGCGGGCCCCCTCGGTCCGGCGACGCCGGGCATCGACGCCATTCACGACCCGTACCTGCAAGCCTTCCTGGCCGCCAAGGCCGCGCACGCCAGGGAGAACGGGGTCGAACTCGCGCTCGGGCCCCACACCTGGGTCGAGGGTGACCTCGCCGATCCGGTGGACGTGACCACCGTGCTCGGCAACCTGCTGGACAATGCCATGGAGGCCGTCCGCGACCGGGACCGGCCGGTGCGGCAGGTGGAAGTCGAGTTGGTGCAGGAGGATTCGACACTGCACATCACCGTCGCCGATAGCGGCGACGGCGTCGCCCCCGACTTGGTGGACACCTTGTTCGCCGAAGGGGTCTCGACCCGCGACGATCGCGGTGTCCCCGGCGGGCGCGGGCTCGGCTTGGCCTTGATCCGCCAGATCGCCCGTGCCCATGGCGGCGACGTGCGCCTGTCGAATCCCGGCGGCGGCCGGCCGCCGCTCACCGGCGCGGAGTTCATCGCCCGCATCCCGGGGGTGCTCGTGGAAAGCGAGGTGTCGTGGCCACGCCGACCCTGACCGTCCTGGTCGTCGACGACGACTTCCGGGTGGCGAACCTGCACGCCGGAATCGTGCAGGCCATCCCTGGTTTCACGGTGGCGGGTACCGCCAACACCCTCGCGGCCGCGCGGGATCTCGTCGCGTCCGCGCCGATCGACTTGGCCCTGGTGGACGTCTACCTTCCCGATGGATCCGGCATCGACTTCGTCCGCGAGATTCGCTGCGACGCGATGATGCTCACCGCGTCGACGGAGAGCGACGCCGTGCGAGCCGCCGTCGCGGCGGGTGCGCTGGCCTATCTCGTCAAGCCGTTCCCGCACACCGAACTGGCCGCCCGGCTGGCCGCCTATGCCCGCTACCGGCGCATTCTCGCGGTGCCGCAGGTCGACAACGCCCGGGTGTCCGCGGCGCTGCACGCGCTGCGTCCTGCGGTCACCGCGAGCCCGGCGGCGACGGTGTCCTCCCCGACCAAAGAGGCTGTCCTGCAAGCGATCGTCGAGGCGGGTGCACCTCTGTCCGCGGGCGAGGTGGCGGGCGCCATCGGTGTGTCGCGGGCCACCGCCCAGCGCTACCTGGCCGGGCTCGTGGCGAGCGGCACGGTGCGCATGAGTCTGCGCTACGGCGCCACGGGACGCCCGGAACAGGAGTACTCCGCCACCTCGCAACAGTGAGCAGGTGGCGGGACCGCGCTCGACGTCAAGCGGCCCCGGCGAGCCGGCCCTTCCGACCGCGCTCGCCGGTATGCGCCTGTCAGGCCGACCCTTCCGCGCCCGCCAGTGTGCGGCACTCGCGAGACGCCTTCCCCGACCACGCTCGGCAGTGTGCGCACCGGCGGACTGCTCCTGCCACGCCCAGCGAAACGCACCCCCAGGGGCTGCCCCGACCGCGCCCAGGGAAACGCACTCCCCCGGGCTGTCCCAACCACGCCTGGCAGTGCGCGCCCCGGCGGACTGCTCCTTTCCCGCCCAGCAATACGCACTCCCCCGGGCTGTCCCAACCAGGCCCGGCGATGCGCAGTCCCCAGCGGGCTGCTCCTCGCACGCCCAGCGTCAGCGGGCTGACCATGCCGCGCCCGGCGGCACGCGGTCCCGCCGGGGGCTGACTATTCCAGCTGCGCGGGTGCGGGCGTGGACCACTGCGAACGTGGCGACGCCTGCCGCGGTCGCCGGGCGGTAGCGTCGGGGCATGAGCATCGTCGAGGTCGCCGTTCTCGGTTACGGCCTGGCCGGGTCGGTTTTCCACGCGCCGCTGATCGCCGCCGAGCCTCGGATGCGGGTCGCGGCCGTGGTCACCTCCTCGGAAGAACGCGCGGCCCAGGCGCGCGCCGAACATCCCGGCGTGCGCGTGGTGCCGCGAGCCGAGGACCTGTTCGCCGCGCCGGACGCCATCGACCTGGTCGTGATCGCGACGCCGAACCGCACGCACGCGCCGTTGGCCCGTCAGGCAGTGGCGGCCGGGCTGCCGGTGGTGGTCGACAAGCCGTTCGCGGTCGCGGTGGACGACGCCGAGGACCTCGTCGGTCGCGCGGAGCGCGCCGGGCTGGCGCTTTCGGTCTTCCAGAACCGCCGCTGGGACGGCGACTTCCGGACCGTACGGGACCTGATCGAGACCGGGAGACTCGGGCGGGTACGGCGTTTCGAGTCGCGGTTCGAACGGTGGCGTCCGGTGCCGAAGGGCGGCTGGCGGGAGACCGGCACCGACGAGGAAGGCGCGGGCATCCTGCTCGACCTCGGCAGCCACCTGGTGGACCAAGCCGTCACCCTGTTCGGCCCGGTGGCCTCGGTGTACTGCGAACTGGACCGGCGGCGTGCTGGGATCACCACCGACGACGACGCGTTCGTCGCGCTCACCCACACCGGCGGTGTCCGCTCCCATCTGTGGATGAGCGCCGTCGCGCCGCAGCTCGGTCCGCGCTTCCGCGTGCTCGGGTCGGAAGCCGGGTACGTCACCTACGGGCTGGACCCGCAGGAGGACGCGCTCCGGTCCGGCCGCCGTCCGGGCGATTCAACTTGGGGCGCCGTCGATGCCGACCGCTGGGGCACGCTGGGCGCGGAACCCGGTTTCGCCCCCGTTCCGACCCTGCCCGGCGCGTATCCCGAGTTCTACGCGGCGATGGCCGCGGCGCTGCTCGACGGCGCGCCCGTGCCGGTCGACCCGCGCGAGGCCGTCACCACCCTGCGCCTGCTGACGAAAGCGCGAGAATCAGCGGCCCGCGGTGTGACCGTCGCCGCCTGACCGGGTCTGGCCACCTCCCCCGCGACTCGATAACGTCGGAGCGCGGGATCGGCCGGTCCGGCCGCTCGGCGGAGAGGAGACCCGAATGGGTGCAACGGTTTTCGCGGTACTGCTGCCGCTGGCGCTGGCTTTGGTGATGTTCGGGCTCGGATTGACCCTGACCACCGATGATTTCGCCCGCGTACTGCGGTATCCGAAAGCCGCGGTGATCGCGCTGGCCTGCCAGATGGTCGTGCTTCCCGCGCTGTGCCTCGGCCTGGTCTATCTGTTCGGCTTGGAAGGCGCGCTGGCCGCGGGCATGCTGCTGCTCGCCGCGTCCCCGGGCGGAGCGTCGGCGAACCTGTTCAGTCACATCGCCGGAGGCAACGTGGCGTTGAACATCACGCTCACCGCGATCAATTCGGTGCTGGCCGTGTTCACCATGCCCGTGGTGGTGGCGCTGTCGTACGCCTTGTTTCTGGACGGTGCGGGTTCGGTCGGACTGCGGCCGGAGAAATTCGCTCAGGTATTCGCGATCGTGCTCGTGCCCGTCGCGATCGGCATGGTGGTGCACCGGCGGTTCGCGGAGTGGTCGCGCCGGATGCGCGGCGCGGTGAAGATCCTCTCCGTGGTAGTGCTGGCGCTGGTGGTCGCGGCCGGGGTCGGCTCAAACCTGGACACGCTGTCGGAGCACATCGGCGAACTGTCCGCGATCTGCCTGTCCTTCGCCGTGATCAGCCTCGCGGTCGGCTATTTCGTGCCCCGAGTGTTGCGCGTGGAAGCCGATCAGGCGATCGCCTCGGCCATGGAGATCGGCGTGCACAACGCCGCGCTCGCGATCGCGGTCGCCGCGTCGGTGCTGGACAACGAGACCATGGCCGTGCCGGGCGCGGTGTACGGGGTCCTGATGAACATCCCGGCGGCGATCGCGGCATATCTGCTGGCCAGGCGGGCGCGGCGGGAGCAACCCGAGGTCGAGCCGAGCGTCGCGGGTTAGCGGGGCAGCGACCTGTGCGGACAGGGCCGCGGCCGATGAGTAGCCTCTCCGAGGTTCGACCTGATTCGAAGGGAGCCAGCTGCGCGATGCAACCGCTCGGCACGAACGATCCGGCCCGGATCGGGGACTACCGTCTGCTCGGCGTGCTCGGTGCGGGCGGCATGGGCCGGGTCTACCTCGGCCGGAACGCGGGCGGGCGCACCGTCGCGGTCAAGGTCATCCGGCCCGACATGATCGATGCCGAGTTCCGGCAGCGCTTCCGGCGCGAGGTCGCCGCGGCGCGCCGGGTCGGCGGACAGTTCACCGCGCCGGTCCTCGACGCCGACGTGGATGCCGATCCGCCGTGGCTGGCCACCGGGTACGTGGCCGGATTCGCGCTGTCCGACGCGGTCGACCGGTACGGGCCGCTCACCGAGAACGCGCTGCTCGTGCTGGCGCACGGACTGATCGAGGCGGTGACCGCGGTCCACCGGGCCGGGGTGGTGCATCGCGACCTCAAACCGTCCAATGTCCTGCTGGCGCTGGACGGCCCGAAGGTGATCGATTTCGGCATCGCCCGCGCCGCCGACGACAGCAAGCTCACCACCACCGGAAAAGTCATCGGCTCCCCGGGGTTCATGTGCCCGGAGCAGGTGACCGGCGATCCGGTGGGCCCGCAGGCGGACGTCTTCGCTCTCGGCGGCGTCCTCGTGTTCGCCGCGACGGGCCACGGACCGTTCGGCGTGGGCGAGACGATGCAGATCCTGTGGCGGGTGATGTACGAGGAGCCGCAGCTCGACGACGTGCCCGAACGGCTGCGACCGCTGGTGGCGGCCTGCCTGACCAAGGACGCCGCCGCACGTCCGACCCCCGACCAGCTGCTCACCCAGCTCACCGCTCTGGGCATCCCCGAGCGTGCCGGTTGGCTGCCCGCCCCGGTGCTCGAGGAGGTCAGCCGCCGCGCGGTGGAGCTGCTGAACCTGGATTCCGGCGCGTTCGACCACGTGACCCGGTCCGCACCGGCCGATTCGGCGCGCACCGCCGACACGATGGTCGTCCCCGCCGCGCATCCGAACACCTACAGCGACCCGGGGCGATCGGTGCCCACACAGATGCAGTACCTCGGCTCGCCGCACGCCTCTCCCCCGTTCATGGGACACCAGACCTACCCGCCCGCGCAGCAGAGTTCGCCCCGGTTCGGCGCAGTCGCCGATCCACCTCCGACGCGCCGCACCGGCCGCGCCCTGCTCATCGCGGGCGCGCTGGTCGTCGCCGTCGCCGTCGCCGTCGCGGCGTTCGTGGTCGGCGCGCAGCTACGCGACGACGAATCGAACCGTTCGATCGCCCAGACCACCCGAACCGCCAGCGCTCCTTCGACGACGACTACCGCCACGCAGGCCGGTGACGCGAATGCGACCACCAGCAGTCCCTCCGGCACAAGTATTCCGAAGGCGTTTGTCGGCGAGTGGAAAGGCGTGGCCCGTGACGTGCTCGCGTCCTTCGACATCGTGCTGACCATCAGAGACGGCACGGTCGGCGAAGAAGTCGCGCAGTCGTCGAACACCGGCAAACTGAAGGGCGAGCGCTGTGAGCGCACGGAGACGCTCACCGGCGCCACCGAGACCGAGCTGTCCTTCGTCGCGCGCCTCTCCGGCGGCTCGCCCACCTGCTTCGACAACGGCTCCACGTCGACGGTCAGATTGCAACCGGACGGCTCGGTGGCCTACAGCCTTTCCGGCATTCTCGGCAACATCGAAGGGGTGCTGCACAAGAGCTGAGGACCGGACGCCACCGTCGCGCCGGGTGCCGTGCACGGGAACGCACGCCCGAGCGCGGGCGGCGGCGGGCGGTTAAGGTGCGGCGGTGGACAGAGCGGAATTCTTCGAGCGCGGCGCCTCCATCGCCGATCGTCTGACGACGACGCAAGCGCAACCGCCGTGGTGGCTGGTGGTGGCGGCCGCCGTGGTGGCGCTCGCGCTGGTGGGTTACACCCCCATCTGGCGACTGACCCGCAATATCGTCACCATCGCGCACGAAGGCGGGCACGCCCTGGTCGCGTTGCTGACCGGCCGGAAGCTCAACAGCATCCGCTTGCACTCGGACACCTCGGGTCTCACGGTGTCGAGCGGAAAACCGTACGGGCTCGGGATGATTCTCACCACGATGGCAGGCTATCCGGCCCCGCCGCTGCTCGGGCTCGGTTTCGCCGCGCTGCTGGGCGCGAGCCGGATCACCCTGATGCTGTGGACCGCGATCGCCCTGCTCGCCGCGCTGTTGATCAAGATCAGGAATGTCTACGGCGGCATCACCGTACTCGGGCTGGGAGCGGTGGTCTTCGTCGTATCCTGGTTCGGCACGGACACGCTACAAGCGGGTTTCGCGTATCTGGGGGCCTGGTTCCTGCTGTTCGCCGGGGCTCGTCCGGTGCTCGAACTGCAGCGCAGCCGTTCCCGGCAGCAACGTGCCCGCTATCACGAGGTCGATTCCGACGCCGACCAACTCGCCCGGCTCACCCGGCTGCCCGGCCTGCTCTGGGTTTTCGTGTTCGGCGCCGTCGCGGTGGGTTCGCTGCTGCTCGGCGCGTGGCTGCTCGTCTCCGCCATCGCCGAGGTCTGCCTGCCGGGCGCGCCGTCCGGCTCCTGCTTCGAAGCACGCTGACCGCCGCGCCGCGGGGTCGGCTCGGCTAGGCTTCGGTGCCGACCTGTGCCATCGCCTCACCCGCGGCCGCGGCGCATCGCCGAGCTCACCCCTATCGGCCGTCCCGACACCAGATCGCGATTCATCTTCGGAGCCAGCATGGCGAACCTCCTCGCGCGCACATCCAATGCCTCTGTCCGGCACGCCTTTTCGACACTGACGTCGGCCGTCGCAGTGCTAGTCGCCACAATAGCTTTCTGCCCTATCGCCTTCGCCGCACCGGTCGGCACGGCTTGCGGCACACCGTTGACTCCAGCCGAAACGGCCACGATCACGAACCTGTCCGACACCGGGACATTGACCGGTTCCGCGCTGGCACAGCTCGAGCAGGCAGTCGAGCGGCACCGGCGGATCACCGAGATCCTGGTCGCTCACCGTGACCTGCGCGGTGTGTTCGCCCTCGGACTCGACGCGGTCGAGCAAGCCGCCGTCCTACCGCTGCAACGCGACCCCGCGTCGTTCGACGACCCGGAATGGGCGCACCGGATCAGTCTCGAGCTGCTCTCGCGCTTCCTGCACACGGTGCACGCCGAATTCACCGGGGCGTCCGCCGACCCGCACTGGGCGCACTACTTCGCGCTGACCCGCCTTTGCGATCTGTCCCCCGCGCGCGTCGCGATGGCCGGTTACAACGCCCATCTGACCGTCGACCTGTCCTATTCGGTCGCCGCGGTAGGCAGCACCACCGCCAACGCGCGCGACTATTACCGCATCGTCGACGCGATCGCCCGGCACGGCGCGCTGATCGTCGAGGCGACCAAAGCCGTCTACGGCGGCGACCTGGGGCCGCTGTGGCGCTTCTACTTCGTCGGCGAGGGCTTGGACCTGCTGCTGGGCCGCGGCGTGGCGACCGGTCCGTTGCTCCGGCTGGCCGACGCGGGCGCCAATGTCGTCATCTTCGCGAACGGCTTGGGGCTGCAGGATCCGGCCGCGGCGTCCGCCGTCGCCGCCGAGATCGATGCGCTCTGGCGCGGAATCGATCCGGCTTTCCAAGCCCTTTCGGACGTCGGCGCGCTCTAGCGAACATCTACCGGACGCAGCGTCACCTGTGCAGCGCTGCCACCGCTTGCCGGATCACCTCCTGGGGCGGTCGTGTCGCGTCGACGGTGCGACCGCACTCGTCGGCATCCAGCGGCTCCAGGGTGGCCAGCTGTGAAGCGAGCAGCTCCGGCGGCATGAAATGCCCTCGGCGCGCGGCCACGCGACGCTGGAGTTCGCCGGGAGGCACGTCGAGATGCAGGAAGAACGCGTGGGGAGCGGACGCGCGCAGCCGGTCGCGATAGACCCGTTTGAGCGCGGAGCAGGCGACGACGCCGCCCCGTCCGGATCGCTCGGCCAGCCACGCTGCCAGGGCGTCGAGCCAGGGTTCCCGGTCGGCGTCGTCCAACGGGATGCCCGCCGCCATCTTCGCGACGTTCGCGGGCGAGTGGAAATCGTCGCCTTCGGCGTACTCGACCCCCAGCGCCTCGGCCAAGGCGGTGCCGACCGTCGTCTTTCCCGAACCCGAGACGCCCATCACGACGATCACCGTTACTTCGTGCACTCGAACCTCTTCCCGTACGGCGGCGGATCAGTTGTGCGCGCGGACTTGTCCCCGGCAACAACCTACGCGCGGCCACTTCGTCCACCCGTGCAGTGACGATCGCCGCCACCGCCCGATAGATTTCGAATGCCGAGACCGTGCGATGTCGCAGAACACGAAATTTGTTCTGTCACAGATATTTTCGAGACAGCGCGGAAGACTGGACGGAAGTACCGAATGTTTGCGACGATGCAAGACACGGACCTGGTCCGACATCCGGACCGCGACCGCACGCTCGCCCTATGGGCGGCCGGGAGCGGGATCTGAGCAGCGGCATGCCACCCACACCCAGCGCCCCCACCGCCTCCGGCGAACTCGTCCCGGCCACCGAGCACATCGTGCGCCACCTGCTCGGCATCATTCCCCGGCGGCACGTCGAGCGCGGGAATCTGCTGCGGGAGGAGATCCGCGCCACCGTCGCGCACTGCCTCGATCTCGTCGCGTCCGTCGACCCCGGGCAACCCGCCCGCACGGTCCGCATCTTCGAGGCCGCCACCCGGTGGGCCGGCGTCGGGGTTCGCCTGGACACCGTGCAACATCTGGTGCATGAGGGCTTCCGCCTCTATCTCGACGAGCACCTGCAGCGCACACAGGCTCCGCCGCCCGACGACATACGCAGACTCTTCGACGCTCTGCACGCCGTCACCGCGACAGTATCGCTGGCCTACCTGTCCGCCGCACCCGCCGTCGATCAGGCGGCTGGGCACGGCGTCGCGGTCGCTCTGCTCAGAGGCCACCACCACGCCAAGGTCTACCGGGAGTACGGCATTCCGCTCGCCGACCGCTACACCGTGCTCGCCGTGGCGGTCGAACGGCCCGGTGCGGAACATCCTCCCGGCCGCCGCCCCGGAGACGGGCACAGCATCCGGCAGCGCATGCAGATCTGCCTCGCCGTGCACTGCGGCAGGCACGTGCCCGCGGTGCTCAGCGCGATCGGCGGGACCATCCTGGTACCGGCGTCGCTGGTCGCCGAGGAGGAGCTCGGCGGCTTGGTCGCCGCGCTGGCCGCGGCGGTGCCCGCTCCACTCACGGTGACCGCCCTGGCCGCCGATCCCGACCGTATCCCCGGCGCGGCCGACCAGGCGCACGAACTGCTCGACATGGTCCGGCGCTTGCAGAGCCCGCCGGGCCTGTACCGGTTCGCGGATCTGGCTCTCGAATACCAGCTCACTCGGCCGGGGCCTGGCCGCGACCGGCTGGCCGCCCTGCTCGACCCGCTCGACGGCCATCCCGAACTGTTCGACACCTTGCGCGAGCACATCCGCAACGACTTCAACCGCCGCCGCACCTCCCGGGCGATGTACTTGCATCCGAACACCGTCGACCATCGACTCAAGCGCATCGGCCGCCTCACCGGCCTGGACACCGCCGCTCCCCACGCGCTCTACCGGTTGCGGGCCGCGCTCATCGCGCGGACCTACACGCGGCCGGAGCCCGAAGCGCCGCCGGATGAGCGACGATCTCCGCACCGCGCGTGAGGTCCGGCCCACCGGCTAGGGTCGTCGACATGGAACTACGCATCTTCACCGAGCCGCAGCAGGGTGCGAGCTACGACACCCTGCTCACCGTTGCCAAGGCCACCGAGGACTTGGGATTCGACGCGTTCTTCCGCTCCGACCACTACCTGAGCATGGGCGGCGCCGACGGGCTGCCCGGCCCCACCGACGCCTGGATCACCCTGGCCGGACTTGCCAGGGAGACCAAGCGGATCCGCCTGGGCACCCTGGTCACCGCCGCCACCTTCCGGCTGCCGGGCCCGCTGGCGATCCAGGTCGCGCAGGTGGACCAGATGTCCGGCGGCCGAGTCGAATTCGGCCTGGGCAGCGGATGGTTCGCCGAGGAGCACGCCGCGTACGGCATCCCGTTCCCCGCCGACAAATTCGCCCGGCTGGAGGAACAGCTGGCCGTCATCACCGGGCTGTGGGCCACCAAACCCGGCGACACCTTCAGCTACGACGGCGAGCACTACCAGCTCACCGACTCCCCCGCGCTGCCCAAACCGGTGCAGGACCCGATCCCCGTGCTGATCGGCGGGCAAGGCGCGAACCGCACCCCACGGCTGGCCGCGCAGTACGCGAGCGAATTCAACATGCCGTTCTCCTCGCTCGAAGACAGCGCGCGGCAGTTCGACCGGGTGCGCGCCGCCGCGGAGGCATACGGTCGCGCCGCCGACGACCTGGTCTACTCCAACGCGCTGGTGGTCTGTGTCGGCGCGAACGACGCCGAGGTGGCGCGCCGCGCCGCGGCGATCGGACGCGAAGTGGACGAGCTGAAGGCCAACGGCCTGGCCGGTTCGCCCGCCGAGGTGGTGGACAAGATCGGCCGGTACGCCGAGATCGGCACCAGCCGCGTCTACTTGCAAGTGCTGGATCTGAGCGATCTCGCGCATCTCGAGCTGATCTCCGCGCAGGTGCAGTCGCAACTGTGAGCTCGTGTGGGTCGCCTGTCCGGGCGACCCACGCCGGGGTTCAGCCCAGCGGGCGGTTGGTCGGCACGATGACGAAGCTCGGCGCCGACGGATCCAGCTCCAGGTGCTGCGGCTTCAGTTGGGTGTTGTTGAGCATGGGCCGGAAGGCCAGCGCCTTCGGCGAGTTGCCCGCGAAGACATCGATCCGCAGCCGGTGGCCGGGTCGCAGCACCGCCTGGGTGGGAATGACCGCGATGTCCAGCGCCACCGGCTCCCCGGGCACGACCGGCCGCACACTGTCCAGGGTGAGCGGATTGAACGGTTCGGTCAGGTCGCCGGCCGGGGTACGGCTGCTCTTCTGCTCGTCGACGGCGCGCAGCGACGCGGTCAGCTGCCCGGTGGTCAGCACCTTCGAGGAGCCGTCGGGCGCGACGTCGTTCACCGTGACGCTCCAGTAGCCGTCGGTGGCGTCGTGCACCGTGTTCAGGTGCACGTTCACCGGCCCCGAGATGACCGTGGACTCGGTCATCGGTGCACTGGTGAAGGTGAGGGCGTTGCGCTCGGCGATGCGCGAGTCCTTCGCGCACACGTCCACCACCGCGGCCATCCCGGCCGACCCCTGCGCGGTGTCGCGGGAACACGCCGCGGCGAGGCCGGGGGCCACGGTCAAGGTCTGCCGCTCGTCGGGGACGCTCATCGTCAGCGACCCGTCGTACACGGCCTTTCCGGCGGTGCCGCTCGGTTCCGCCGACAGATACACGCGGCGATGGTTGAGGTCCTGCTGCGGGAACTGCCCGAGCGTGATCCAGCCGCCGCCCTGCTCCCACACCGTGATCGGGCCGAAATCGCCCAAACCGTGATCGACGTCCTTCAACCACTTGTCGAACCACACGCGCTGCAACACGTCCAGCCGCGGCGGCGCGCCCGGAATCCCTGTTCCCGCACCGGGATTCGCGTGGTAGGTGTCGCCGACGATCAACTGCTTGCGGCCCGCGGGCAGCGGGATAGCGTTGTACAGCTTGGTCGCGCTGTTGGCGAAGATGTCGTGCCAGCCGCCGTAGACGAAGGTGGGGACGGTGATGCGTTCCGGATGACCTTCGATGCCGCGCCGGAAATAGCTGTCCTCGTCCAACGCGTCGGCCAGCGCGGGCGGCACGTGGTCGAGCGAGGGCGTGAGCAGCGCCTGAGCCAGCAGATCGACATTGCTGGCCGGATCGGACATCCGTTCCTGCAGCCACGACCAGTCGAAGGTGCCCCGCAACATCGACTGCACGTCCGGAATCAGCTTCAGCTGGTTGACCGTGCTGAGCCACAGTGGAAGGAACGTCGTCCCCACGCCGCCGCCCGGCGCGACGACGTCACGCATGAGATCGCTGCCCGGTTCCACCGGGAAGATCGCCTGCAACGGCGCCGGGGCGTTCTCGGCCGCGCGCAACTGGTTGATACCCGAATACGAGCCGCCGCTCATGCCGATCCGGCCGTTCGACCACGGCTGCGCGGCCGCCCACTCGATCACCTCGCGGGTGTCGAGTTGTTCCCGCTCGCCGAGGGTGTCCCAGGCGCCCTGGGAGAACCCGGTGCCGCGGACGTCGGCGATGACTTGCGTGTAGCCGGCACGGATCAGGTTGCGATCAAGCCCGAGCACGGTCTGCACGGTGCCGCCGTCGACCGCGTGCAGCAGATCACCGAAACCACTGACCGGTGTGCGGGTCAGATTCACGCGGTTGACCAGGCGTACCGTCAAGGGCTGCAAGCCGGGCACCGCGAGCGCCGTATCGATGAGATTGGTCATGAGCTTGGTGTAGGGCGTGAGGTTCACGACGGTCGGCAGCGGCTGCCGCTCCACCTCGCCGCCCTGCTTCACCGGCCGGTAGACGTTGGCCTTCAGGACGACACCATCGCTCATCCGGATCGGGACGTCCCAGTCGATGTGCACGTCGGCATACGGCTGGGGACCGTCGTGCAACGCGGTCCACCGCACGCTGTGCGCGTCCACCGAGGGCTCGGCGGCCGCAGGCGCCGACACGAATCCCATCGCCGCCAGCATCGCGACCAAGGTGGTCATCCGGATCGCCCTGATCGTCGTTCGTCTCACGCCACGCGCCGCTGCCATCTCGCTCCCTCGACCGGTGTGCGGACCGACCATCGATCGCCCGATTGAGCGCCAACGTAGCAATCTCGCGGCGAACGGCGTGGGAGGTGCGGTCGGGCCGGTTTGTCGCGGGCGAACAGACGGTGAACACCGCGCGCCCGCCGACGATCCGGCTTATCGTGGGGCTCATGACGCCGCTGCAGCGCTACATCGCCGAGGAGATCGCGGCAGATCACGCCGACGGCCTGCTCACCCGGCGGGAGGCGTTGCGCAGGCTGGGGCTGCTCGGGCTCGGCGCCACCGCCGCCGCTGCGTTGCTGGCCGCTTGCACGGGCACGGGCACGGGCACGGGCACCGAAAGCTCGGATTCCGCGCCGTCGCCCGCCACGCCCTCGACGCCACCGGGTTCCGCGGCCGCCCTTCCGACCACCGCCGTCACCTTCGACGGTCCCGGCGGGGCGCCGCTGCAAGCGGCGTGGGCCGCGGCGCCGCAGCCACGGGGCGGGGTGCTGGTCGTGCACGAGAACAAGGGCCTCACCGATCACATCCGTTCGGTCGCGGGACGTTTCGCGGGCGCGGGTTACTCCGCTCTCGCGGTCGACCTGCTGTCCGCGCACGGCGGCACCAGCGCGTTCACCGATCCGGCCGCGGCGACCGCCGAGCTGAGCCGCATTCCACCGGACCAACTCGTCGCCGATCTGCGCGCAGGGCTCGACGAACTGCAGCGCCGAGTGCCGGGAAAGAAGCTCGGCGCCACCGGTTTCTGCTTCGGCGGCGGCCTCACCTGGCTGCTACTGGCCTCCGGCCCGTCGCCGCCGGCCGCCGCGACGCCCTTCTACGGGCCGTTCCCGGACAACGGCGATCTGTCCGCGTCGAAGGCCGCGGTGCTCGGCGTCTACGCGGCGGCCGACGCCCGGGTGAACGCCTCGCGGCCCGCCGCGGAGGCGGCGCTGGCGCGCTCGGGCAATCCGCATCAGATCTTCACCGCTCCCGATGCGGACCACGCTTTCTTCAATGACACCGGTCAGCGGTACAACGCGACAGCGGCCACCGAGGCGTGGCGTCGCGTATTAGACTGGTACGGAACGTATCTCGGCTGATGACGACCGAATCGCGCCAGCGCAACGGAATCCGGAGGTTTCTCCGCGGCTCCGGCCGGCGGTCCCGATCGGTCGTTCGACGCGCGCGCAGGCGAGGTCAGGCCGCGGGACGGATTCGGTCGCACGGTCATCACTCGTCCGCAGCGCTCGCGGCGTTCCTGCTCGCGGCGGTGATGACCGCCTGCGGAGCCGAGAACTCGACCGGGCCGAGTAGCGCACCTCCGGTGGCGGGCACGGTCGCACCGAGCAATCCCGCCGGCCGGCCCGACCTCGACGCCGCCGAGGATGTCGCCGAGGACCTCGACGTGCCGTGGGGGCTGGCCTTCCTGCCCGACGGCACGGCGCTGGTCGCCGAGCGCGACTCCGGACGGATTCTGCGAGTCGGTGCGGGCGGTGCGCCGGAACAGGTGTATCAGGTGCCGGGCGTCGCCGCGCGGGGCGAAGGCGGACTGCTCGGGCTCGCCGTCGCGCCGGATTACGCCGAAAGCCGTTATATCTATGCCTATTTCACTTCCGAGACGGACAATCGCATCGTCCGATTCCGGCTCGACGGTCCACCGGAGGTGCTGGTCGCCGGAATCGCCGAGGCAGGCATCCACAACGGCGGACGCATCGCCTTCGGGCCGGACGGCATGCTGTACGCCGGAACCGGCGACGCCGGGGAATCCGGGCGATCGCAGGATCCGGCGAGCCTCAACGGAAAGATCCTCCGGTTGACCCCGGAAGGCCGGGCGGCTGCGGGCAATCCGTCTCCCGGCTCACCGGTCTACAGTCTCGGCCACCGCAACGTCCAGGGGCTGGCGTGGGATCGGGCCGGTCGCCTGTTCGCGGCGGAGTTCGGGCAGAACCGGTTCGACGAGATCAATCTGATCGAATCCGGCCGCAACTACGGCTGGCCCGACGTCGAGGGCGCGGGCGGCGCCGGCCGCGGGTTCACCGATCCGCTGCTGACCTGGACCACCGCGGAAGCCTCACCGTCGGGCATCGCCATCGCCGGGGACACCCTGTATGTGGCCGCGCTGCGGGGCGAGCGGCTGTGGACCGTGCCGCTCGTGGACGGCCGCGTGGGCGCGCCCCGCGCCGAATTGCGGGACCGGTACGGACGCTTGCGCACCGTGGAGGTCGCGCCGGATGGGGCATTATGGCTCACCACCTCCAACACCGACGGTCGCGGCGACCCCCGCGGCGGCGACGACCGCGTCCTCCGTTTCCCGGCTCGCTGAGCCCGGCCCGGCCGAACTCCTGCGGCAGCGTCGGCATCGCCGCCTCTCGCACTGTGACGAGCACGACGAACCATATACGTTGTGCACAATCGAATTGCTCACTAGATTATTGCTCATGACCGATCGCCTCACCCTCGACGAGCAGCTCTGCTTCCCGCTCTACGCGGCGTCCCGGGCGATGACCGCGGTCTACCGCCCGAAGCTGGAACGGCTCGGGCTCACCTACCCGCAGTATTTGGTCATGCTGGCGCTGTGGGAACGCGACGAACGCAGCGTCGGCGACGTCTGCCAGGCGCTCGATCTGGACTCCGGCACTCTTTCCCCGCTGCTCAAGCGGCTGGAGGCGGCGGGCCTGCTCGAGCGGCGGCGGTCGGCGGCCGACGAACGCCGCGTCGACATCCGGCTCACCGACCGCGGCCGCGCCCTGCGCGCCGAGGCGGGCGACATCCCGGCCCAGATGGCCGAGGCCAGCGGCCTGTCCATCGACGAAGTCACCGCGTTGCGCGGCATCCTGCACCGACTGACCGACGCACTGAAGTCACAGCTGAACGAAGGAGAGTAGACATGCAGATCCTCTACACCGCCGAGGCCCTGGCCAGCGGAGACGGACGCAACGGCCACGCGCGCACCACCGACGGCAAGATCGACGTCGACCTGTCGGCGCCCAAGGAGATGGGCGGCAACGGCGAGGGCACCAATCCCGAGCAACTGTTCGCGGCCGGCTACGCGGCGTGCTTCCATTCGGCGCTGCGTCTGGTCGGCAAGCAGGCCAAGGCGAACATCGACGACTCCGCGGTCGGCGCGAAGGTCGGCATCGGGCCGAACGGTGCGGGCGGCTTCGGCCTTGCGGTTACCCTGGAGGTGTCGCTCCCCCATCTCTCCAGGGAGGACGCGCAGGCGCTCGCCGACAAAGCACACCAGGTGTGCCCGTATTCCAACGCGACCCGCGGCAACATCGACGTCCAGGTCCTTGTCGCCGACGACTGATCGAGAAGGAGCGGATATGCGTGCCGTAGTCTTCGAACGATTCGGTGAACCGAAGGACGTGCTGGCCACCGCCGACCGCCCGATCCCGGAACCGGGACCCGGTGAGGTGCGGCTCGCGCTGATCCTGTCGCCGATCCACAACCACGATCTGGCCATCGTGCGCGGCGTGTACGGCTACCGGCCCGAGTTGCCCGCCATTCCGGGCAGCGAAGCGGTCGCGCGGGTCGACGCGGTGGGTCCCGGAGTCACCCATATGTCGGTCGGACGGCGCGTGACGGTATCCGGTGCGATCAACGTGTGGGCCGAGTACTTCGTGGTCCCGGCCCGCCAGGTCGTCCCACTGCCCGACACGGTCTCCGACGAGACCGCGGCCCAGTTGCTGGCCATGCCGTTGAGCGCGCTGATGCTCATCGACGACCTCGGGCTGCGGCCCGGCGAGTGGCTGGCGATCAATGCCGCCAACGGCGCGGTCGGCAGACTGGTGAACGTCTTCGCGCGGCAGCGCGGGCTGCACGTGCTGAATCTGGTTCGCGGCCCCGGCTCCGTCGCTGCGCTGCGCGAACTCGGCTACGAACCGGTGCTCGACACCGAGAGCGAGGGCTGGCGCGAGCAGGTCGAAGCCGCCACCTCGGGTGCGCCCATCGTCCGGGCGGTCGATCAGGTCGGCGGGCGCGCCGCGGCCGCCGAATTGGCGTTGCTCGCGCCGGGCGGGCAGCTGATCTCCTTCGGCGCGCTCTCGGGTGAGCCGCTGTCGCTCGACGCGGGCAGTCTCATCTTCGGCCAAGTCGTGGTGAAGGGATTCTGGGGCGCCAAGCGGATCGAGGAGATCGGCGCCGACCAGCGCGGACGGCTCATCGGCGAACTGATCGATCTCGCGGCCCGCGGCGAGCTGCGGCTCGACATCGAAGCCGCCTACCCGCTGGAGGCCGCGGCCGACGCCGCTGTCGCCACCGAGACGCCGGGTCGCGCCGCCAAGATCGCGCTGCGGGCTCAGCCCGCCTGACCGGCGGCGAGCACGGCCATCGCGGCGTTGTGCCCGGGAATGCCGCTGACGCCGCCGCCCCGGATGGCGCCCGCACCGCACAGGAACACGTTGCGGTGGCCGGTCGCCACGCCCCACCGGGCGGCGGGGTCGGCCGGGTCGGCGTCCTCCGGGAGGTAGGGGAAGGCCAGATCCCGGTGGAAGATGTGTCCACCGGGCAGGCCGACCTCGCGCTCGAGTTCGATCGGTGTCTTCGCCTCCAGGCAGGGCGCGCCGTCCTCGTCTTTCGCCAAGCAGTCGGCGATCGGCTCGGCCAGTACGGAATCGAGTTGCGCCAGCGTGGCGTGCACGAACTCGGCTTTGACCGAAGCATGGTCGGCGGCGAAAAGCTTCGCGCGAGCGTGCAGTCCGAACAGGGTGAGGGTATGCGCACCCCGAGCGGCCAGCTCCGGTGACAGGATGGTCGGATCGGTCAAAGTGTGGCAATAGATTTCGGCCGGCGGCGCGGACGGTATCCGGCCGATCGCGGCCTCGCCGTAGGCTCGGTCGAGCTGGGCGTACGACTCGCCGATGTGGAAAGTCCCGGCGAATGCTTCCCGAGGATCGACTCGCGCGTCGCGCAATCGTGGGAGGCGGCGCAGCAGCATATTGATCTTCACCTGTGCGCCCTCGGGCTTCTGCGGCGGAGCCTCGCCGAGCAACCCGGCTAGGGTATACGGTGCCACGTTCGCCAGAACATGCCGCGCTCCGACCTTGCCGTCTACGTGACCGACTTCCGCTGTCTCGCCATCGGTTCCGACGCTCGTGACCTCACACCCGGTGACGATCTCCGCTCCTGCCGCACGCGCGGCCTCGGCCAGTGCGCCGGTGAGCGCGCCCATGCCGCCGATCGGCACGTCCCAGTCGCCGGTCCCGCCGCCGATCACGTGATACAGGAAGCAGCGATTCTGCCGCAGCGACGGATCGTGCGCGTGGGTGAACGTGCCGATCAGCGCATCGGTGAGCACCACGCCGCGCACCGTGTCGTCGGCGAAGGTCGACTCGATCGTCTCACCGAGCGGCCGCTCGAACAGCGCCTCCCAGGTGGCCGCATCGTCCACGATGTGCCGCAACGCCTCTTCCGACGGAAGCGGCAGGGTCAGCGTCGGGAAGACCCGCCGGGCCAGCTGCCCCGTCGACGCGTAGAACCGCCGCCATGCCCGGTATTCCCTGTCCGAGCCGGTCAACCGCGCGAAACTCGCCTCTGTCTGCGCGGGCGCCGACGAGACCAGCAAACCGTCCTCCCCGACCGGTGTGTAGGACGAGACCGCCCGCCGCCGCGTCTCGAACCGTAAGCCCAGATCCGTCACGATCGACCGCGGCAACAGGCTCACCAGATACGAGTACCGCGACAGCCGGGCGTCGACGCCCGCGAACACCCGCTCGGACACCGCCGCGCCACCGACCTGCGGCTGCCGCTCGAGCACCAGCACCGACCGCCCGGCCCGCGCCAGATACGCGGCGGCCACCAAACCGTTGTGCCCGCCGCCGACGATCACGACATCGTAGGAGGAGCGCGCCGGCGTCATCCGTTCTCGATACCACGAATCGGCACCGGATGGACAGCGACACCGCCGACAAGGGCGAGGAATCAACTCCGAACCGATCACAGCCGTAGCGACGGCGATCGGATGACGCGACCTCCACCCTGGCCGCCGATGGCCACTTCCGGCATCCGGCCGGCGCGGCACGGGGAACCGGTCGGCGGAACATCGACTGGGGGCCTGGCCTCGCGGATCAGAATTTCGGGCTGCCATGTCGGCAAGGCGTGATAGCTTATGCCGCAAGGGGAGTCTTGATTCTGGGGGGGTACTCAGTTGGTTACCGACCATGCTCGGCCGGGGCAAGTCGATGTGCGCGCGCCGGCGGCGGATGCGGTGAATCGCCGGTCTGGAAGGAACGCCGACGAACCGGTGTTGCGGCTTCGGAGGAACGCCTTCTACACGACTGCCGATGACCGGCTCGCGGTTCTGTCGCACCGCGGATTCGTCACCAGAACCGTTCCCGATGCCGAGGGGTGGATGGCCCTTCTCGCCCCACTGCTGGACGGGCACAACACCCTGCGTGATGTCACTCAGCCGTTCCCGCAGCAGCATCGACGTTTCGCGGAGAAGCTGATATCCATGTTGGTCGACCTCGGCGTGGTCCAGCAGAGCTCCGAGGACCCGCACACGGGTGACGACCCGGAAGTCGATCTCCTCGGCTACTCCGTAGCGGACCCTGCGGCCGCGCTCGCTGTGTTGCGGGCCGCGCCGACAGTCGTCATCGGCGTCGGCCCGCAGGCCGAGGCAGCCGCCGCGGCTCTTCGGGACTCGGATATCGAGACGACGTGCGTCGACCCCGCCGCGCTGGACATGGTCGATTTCTCGGCGTGCAACGCGGTCGCGTGCCTGGCGATCACCGACGCCGATCGCATCGCCTCGGTCGAGCAGTGGTGCCTGCGCAAAGACGCGCCCCTGGTGCTGGCGGCGCTCGGGCAGTCGTCCGTGTGGATCGCGCCGCCGGGCGTCACCTTCACCGAAGTGCGTCCGCGCTTGGATGCCATCGACTCGGCAGCTCCGTCGGCTGATTACGCGGCCGCTGCCCTTGCCGCGGTTGCTGCCTATCTAGCCCGAACTCTGATCCGGTGCACGACCACGATCGATGACGGCAGTACCGGTCGGCGGCTGGCGCGCATCGACACCGAAACATTGGAAACGACCACACATCGTCACCTTCCACTCCGGCGAACGTCGCGACCACCTGACCCGGAGTCATTTCTGCGGCGTCTGGCAACCGTGCGGTCGACGGCTGCGTTGCAGGACGAGGACTTCGCTCGCCGCGCTGTCGAAATCACGGATGACCGCGTGGGCGTCATCAGCACGGTCAGCGAGGGACCGCACGCGCAGCTGCCGCTCCGCGTCGCCGAATCGGTGGTTGCCGATCCGGCCGGCGAAATCAGCACCGGGATCCGGGCCTTCGGGGTCGGCAAAGACACCGTCTCGGCGCGGCTGTCCGCGGCGCGTGCCGCGTTGCGAACATACGCGGCGCTCGCGGCTCCACGCGACGGATCCGTGTTCGGCTACAGCCTCGATCATCACGCGCCAGTCGCGATGAGCGCGGCCACTGCTTTCGGGATAGCAGGAGCGGAAGCCGAGTATGGGCCGCCGGTCGGCACCGCCTACAGTGACAGCCTCGATGACGCGGTCCTGGCGGGGCTGCTCGATCATTGTCGTTCGATCACCCTCTCGACGGTGCGAGGTCGAGCCGGGTACCGGTTCCCGGAGATCGATGCTGCGGTATTCGTCGGCGCGCTCGGCAGTTACTGTCTGTCGGCGCTGGAGGCGATGCGTGTGTCGGTGCAGTTGTTCGCCCTCACCGAGGTTCTCGGCGCGCCGGTCGTTGCCGTCCTCGTCGACGGGATCACCCTGGCCTATGGGTGCGGGGTCGACCTCGCGCATGCGGTCGAGGACGGGATCGTCACCGCGACCAGGTGCCGACAGTCGCTCTATCATGACGAACCGGACTACCGTCCTGCCCCCGTGCCCGAACTCCCCGCCGACGTGCGCGGAACTCGTGGCGATCCCCCGACGGCAGCCGTGCGGCAGGAGGAACTGATTCGGTCCTTGCATGCCCGGGGCTATACATCGTCGTTCGTGTTGCTCGATGATGATCCGTGGGTCAGCGCGGTCATGCCTCACGTGGTTCGCGTCATCGTCAGGAAATGTTCGTGAACAGGGCAGATCGAGCCGAGGAACCTGCCCCTCGCGACGAACCGGCTTACTGGGCAGCGATATTGCTGCAGCACGCCTTGTGCGCCCCGGCCTGGTTGGTCCGATCATCCGAGCCGGACCCCGCCGAGTACGTCGATACGTTCGCCTGGTCGCCTCGTGACCGGGACACGCCGGGGTGGCGCGCACCGTTGACGGCATTGACGATGGCGATCGTGCGAGTTCGACCTGACCGTGGGGCCCAAGGACCCGCGGAGGCATCCATCGTGCTGAACATCCCGACTGCGGACGACCTCCGCACCGCCGATTCGGCCGCTCGGTTCGGCGATGTGACCACGTTTCCGGCGAACCTGGTCTTGGAAGGTCTGGATGTCGCCGCGGCCTTCCGAGGTCGCCTGCATGCGGTCCGCTCGGTGATCGACGAGGTCGACCGCCAACTCGACGAGGTTCCAGCCGCGGGCGCTCGGTACCGGCGATTGCGGGATGCGGATACGGCGACGGGTCCGATCCTGCGAGCGTTGCCCGAGCCCCCGGTGTCGTTCGAGTTCCAGCACAAGCAGATGCCACACGAGCGCGCACGGAATGCGGCGAGCAGGGGCGGTTGCGCGAAAGAACCCGCCCCCGTCATCGACCTGAGTGTGACGATGAACAGCCGAGTACCGGAGATGACCGCGCACTGGACGATTGACCGGAATGTTCTCTCCGAGAGAGACATCGGCGCGCTCAGGTCGGCGTGGCGGCTGGCGCTGTCGCGGATCGTCTTCGAGAGCTCGAGCACGCACGAACCGGCAATCGGAGGATGACCGACAGCGATGATCAAGGCATGTGAACTCGAACAGATCTTCCATCCTCGACTGCGTCGCCGGCGTACCGCTGAGCGGGTGCACGCGGTGAAAGGGGTCACCTTCGATGTGGCGGAAGGGGAGATCGTGTCCTGTCTCGGCCCGAACGGTGCCGGGAAGACGACGACGTTGCGGATGCTGACCACGCTGCTGCCGCCGACGTCGGGGCAAGCGCTGGTCGCCGGATTCGATATCGCGACCGATTCCCGGCAGGTCCGCCGCAATATCGGGTACGTGTCCCAAGCCGGATCGACAAACGCCGCGGCGACGGCGCTCGACGAGGTCACCGATCACGGGATGCTGTACGGGCTTTCGAAGAAGGAAGCACGCCACCGTGCCGGGGCCTTGTTCGAGCAACTGGACCTGATCGGGCTGGAGAAGCGACAGTGCAAGAGCATGTCCGGCGGACAGCGCCGTCGGCTCGACCTCGCCATCGGGATGGTGCACGATCCCCGGTTGCTGATTCTCGATGAACCGTCGGTCGGGCTCGACCCGCAATCGCGTGCCAACCTCTGGGACCACATCCGCCGGCTGCGCACTGACCGCCGAGCCACCGTGCTGTTGACAACCCACTACTTGGACGAGGCGGACGCACTCAGTGATCGCGTGATCGTCATCGACGACGGTCGGATCATCGCCGACGACACACCGGAAGCGCTGAAGGCCCGCTATGGAGAAGAAACCCTGGACATGGAGGTAACCGACGTGACGATGGTGGCGGGCACCGTCGCGGCGATACGCACGCTCGCCGAGTCCGGCGACGACATCCGGATCGACGGATGTCGGGTGCGGGCCGGCGTCGGTCACGGCAAAACGAATATGCAGCAGTTGATGCGGCAATTGGAGCACGCCGGAGTCGAGTTGCGGTCGGCCTCGATCCACTCGCCGACCTTGGATAACGTCTTCCTCGAGCTCACCGGCCGCTCGCTGCGGGAGGACCGTAGCGGAAGTGGTGCGGTATGAAGTTCGCGCGTGAATGTTTCATCGTCTACCGGCGGCAGATGCGGATCATGTTGCGCTATCCAGGGTGGTTGTTGGTCACCATGAGCAATCCCGCGTTGTACCTCGTTGCGTACGGGCCGTTGCTGTCACCATTGGCCGATCGGATCGGGACAACCGACACGAACGCGTTCTTCGTGCCCGGGATGCTCGTCATGCAAGCGCTCTTCGGCGCTACCTTCGCAGGCTTCCTCGTGATAACGGAATTGCATGACGGTGTCATCGAGGCGGAACGGGTGACGCCTGCCAGCCGTACGGCTCTGCTGGTCGGACGGATACTGCGGGTGGTGACGCTGGTGGCTGCCCAAGCGTTGGCGTTGATCGCGATCGGCTATGTGATGGGTATGCGACCGGCCTTCGGGGGTGTCCTGGCGGGGCTCACCCTGGTGTTGTTGCTGGCTGGAGCGCTCACCGCGGCCTCATGCGCTCTCGGGCTCACGATGAAGGATGCCAACGCGATGTCCCCGATCACCCAGGGCCTCAATATGGTTCTCCTGCTTCTGTCCGGCATCTTCCTGCCGATGACAATCGCTCCGACCTGGCTCCAGGTGATCGCCGGCTTCGTGCCCACCAGGCACATCGTCGATGCCGTCCGTACCTGTTTCGACGGGTCGTTCGACCTCGCAGTGATCGCCCGAGGGGGCACGTTCGCCGTGGTGATCATGGCCGCCGCGCTGTGGTGGGGAACGCGCACGTTCCGTAAAGCGGCTGACTGACAACGTCAATCGTCACTCTTCGAAACGTATGGGGCCGTAGCGCGGGGCACCAACCCCAACAGCGGCAACTCCGTCGGATCGTTACCGCCGAACACGGTGGTCTCGACGTCGAGCCAGCCGGTGGAGAAGTGCGGCGGCACCCCGATCGGGCCGGTTTTGCCGTTCGGAAGCCGCGGCAACTTGTCCATGCTCACGGCTTCTGGGTCGTCAACAATATAGATCGCACCCCACACACCGGTGCTCTCGTAAGACACCCACGTCTTCAAGCGAACGCCCGGGAAGCCAGTGAAGTCACTTCGCGCTTTGTCCGCCACCCACTTTCGGAGTTCATCGAAAGTGACAGGGTGGTCGAGTTTGTGCAGCTTCCAGCCGAGAAACATGAAATACATCGCGGTCTTCCTGTCATGCGAACGGGTGCGGGTCCTGATTCAGTTCGGCCGTCGTGAGGGGACGTGCGATGTACCCGAGGTGATGCGGGACCGAAAGAAGCCGCGGGATGCCCTCGACTCGTCGATTGGCGTGGCCGAACGCCATCGGGACGGCACCGGGGACGATGGCTCGCACACAGGACAGGTCGGCGGCGGCGTGCTCTGGCCCGGTGAGGTCGACGATGACTGGTTCCATCCCGCTGTCCCCGAGCATCGACACGATGGTGGAGAGCGCTTCGCTGATGTCGGTGATGGCGTCGAGCCGCGCGGGCGTTTCCGGCACACGGCGTACGGTGGCGCGCGGTGCGGTCAGGAAACGCATCCGGTCGAACGCTTCCGGCGCGAAGTACATGTTGGCGTGATCGATCAGCAGACGCACCGACGACGGGTCCGCAGCCAGATCCGTGCACCGCCGTCGGTACTCGGGCAACTCGTTCGATTCAGAGTTGTGTGCGAGCATCGCGCTGACCTCGGTGAGTGCGGCTAGTACGGCCGCACCGGGCACAGGATGTGCCGCGGCTGCGACCGCGGCCTTGGGCCAATCTGTCTCGACATTGACGCCGAGCGCGCAGACGCTCGGTACGCCGTGCTCCATGGTGGTGTCGAATACCCGGGCGTCGAAGCCACGCTCCCGCAAGCCGGTGACGATCAGGCGTGCGTCGGTGGAGAACGTATCGAGATCCAGTTCGGGCACGGGTAAGGAGCCGTACCAGGTGATGAGGAACGCGTCGCGTTCGATCACTTCGAGCAAGGCGTGCAGCGCGGCCTCCTCCTTGCTGGCTCCCAGCGCGGTGCCATTGGACGTTTCGTGGACGAACCGGGTGTGCGTCGCCGGTGGTAAGCCGAAGTAGACGAGAGTCTCGGGGACCAGGATCGGCCGGCGCCGAATCATCGAGAGTCCCCAGACCCACGTACAAGAGGTGTCCGGTGTGAAGGGCTGCAGTTTGTCATCGGTGTCGTACGCGGCCTGCGTGGGAAGGCCGGTGCTGCGGGGGTCGAGAGCTACTGGCGCCAGCTCGGCGTAGCTGCCGCGGACGACGGTGCGCCTGCCGCGCGGACACAGGTTGGCGTGCCGCTCGAGGGCCTCGAGAATGGCGACTACTTCGGTGTCCGGGAAGCGCCTACCGCGACCAGCAGCTGACTCCAAGGCTCCGTTGGGTCGGCGGAACTGGGCGCTGGTACGGGGCAGCACGTCGGTGTACGTGCGGCGTAGCACAGCTATCAGACCGGTCTCGCTGTCGACGTAGGCGGAATTCAATCGCTCCCTGTCGGTCATGATGTTGCGCGTCCGGAAAGCGCTGGGTCCGACGAAGGGCTCCGATCGCGGGGTGATCTGTGTGGACTCTGGGGTGTCGGCAGGAAGGGGATTGCATGCGCAACCGGGCACGGGCAGGAACGGGTGGCGGGAGACCGTGAGGTCGGCCAGATCGATGATGAGCAAGGCACGGAAGGTTCTCGGCTGACGCCCGGTTGCGTAGCGTTGGTACTCGTCGGCTACGAGGACCGCCACGAGCTTGCCTGCTTGTCGCGTCAGCCATCGCGACGGCTGGTCGTCCAGCGCGGCTCGGTGTTCCCGGATCAGACGCGCATAGATATCGCGCTCGATCCTGGCTTCGGTCCGGCGCACGTCCGCGCAACGCGGACACCCCGGTTCGCCGGGCAGCTGCAGTGGGCCGATGACCACCCGGCCGAGTTCGGTGTGAACCCCCAGCTGTGGTCGGTCGCCGGCAGCCTCGAGGTGTGTGCTCGCCCATTTGTCGCTGACCGTGGACAAGACCGGAGGCGAGGTGACGTTTACCAGATCAGCGAGCTCTGCGCGGACCGCGTCGGCGAGCACCCCGTTGCCGCGGACCTCGGCTAGGAGCGGCGGATTTTCCGTGGTGGCGGGGATCTTCATGTCGGATTCTCCCGAGATCGTTGTGCGGCGCCGACGACCATGGAGCCGAGACCGCACAACTGCCATGGAGCCCGGCGCGTGGCTTCGGCGAGCGCGGCGATGTCGACCGGACCCCACGCCAAGGCCCCGAGCCCGAGCGCTGTCGCTACGAGATACAGGTTCTGTGTCAGAACGCCGGCATTGCGGAGCATCAAGGAGTAGCCGATCTGCGCGTATTTGCGTAGTACGGAATCCTCCGCGGCGATGATGAGCAGCGCCTGCGGCGTGGCACCACCGAGCGTTGGGCCGATCGGCCGGAGAAACTGCGCGAGCGCAGTGTGCTCGCCGGTTGTGATCGGACACAATGTGTGATCGGCCGGGCGGTAGTGATAGATGCCTCGTTCGATACCGGTGACCGCGTGCGCCACGAGGTAGATCTCGATCTCGTAAGCCGCGCCGCCGGATGGATAGGGGCGGCCGGGCGTAGCAGTCCGCGTGCGGTCGCGGGCCCCTGCGGCTCGGAACAGTAGTTCGCCGAGCTGGGTCACCGTAACCGGGTGCGCGTCATCGAATCGGCGGCACGATCGACGATCCTCTAGTGCTTCGGTCAGCGTTATGTCGAGCTCGCGCAAGGACAGTAGATCTGGCGCGTGCAGTTCGATCGAACTGTCCGTGGCGGGCATCGGCCGGACCGGCTGCTCGCGTGCCGACGTGGTCGCTGCGAATGCTTCGGCATGCCAACCACGCCCGGTCAAGGAACTGCGGTGATGGAACCACAGTTCGTGAGCGCTCCACGGGGGCTCGTCCGAGGACGGATCCGCCTGTGGGAGCCGCGGACGGAGATGCTTCGACCAGGCGAGATCGGTGCGGACGTGATCGGCGACCGGAGCCGGGAACGCTGCCGGCGACGGAAAGAGCAGCCATGCGGCGATCCGTGCATCGTGTAGTCGGATATCGCACCAGGACGTCGGGTTCTCCGAGACCAGATGCTCGTGGTGGCGTCGCACGATGGTGTATTTCGACAGCTCGAGTTCTTCGGCCCGGGGCTGGAATGCGGAGGGCCGATCGAACGGCACCATGGTGTACAGCGGTGCGCCCTCCCAGTCGACGGTGACGGCGAGAAGCCCTCGTGCCCACAAAGACCGCAGGACTGCTCGGACTTCCGCACCGTGTACGCGGGTGAGTTCGTCCACTGTGTGCGCGCCATCGGCGAGGGTGCGCAGTACCCCGGTTCGTGCGCGAGCCCCAGGTGGAAGTGGGTGGATTCGTGGCCACGCGATCAGCGCCACTATGTCTTCGCTCTTGGTGCCGGCGGACAGCGCGGGCGGCAGGGAATAGCGCTCACGGAGCTCAGCGGCGAATGGGCGGTCGGTGGCTGTCCATCCCGGAGCAGATGCCGTCACGAGCGAGCTCCCACCAACTCGCCGAGCAACCGCCGGATCAGATGTCGCAGATAGTGTTCCTCGTGGGGTGCCACGCCGATGCGGTTGCAGAACAGGTGCGCGCAGATATCGAGGATCGGCAACCCAGCGCACGACGTGGTCGCGGATATCGGAAGTTCCTGTGGCGCATCGGCTTCTATCACGGCCACGTCGGCGACGAGTTCGGTGACGGTGTCCCACCAGCGAGAAAGGGTGGAGCCGGGGGCAGCGATGACGTCGCGAACCACTTCGATGAGCCTGCCCCGCTGTCCGGTGTACCGCTCGTGCAGCAGTGCGTCATAGCCGGCGGCGATGGGACGGAAGGAATCCCACGGGTGGTTCACCGACCATGTGTGCAGGGTGGAGAGGTCGCGGGTGGCGGCGAGCCACGACTGCAGAATCGCGACCAGGGCGACCGCGTTGAGCTGCCTATCGGAAGGAGCGGCGGTCACGATTGCTGTCGCCATTCGGCTGGCTCGGCCGAAGTGCTGCTCGACCGCGGCGATGGCGCGTCCGGTGCCGTACCTGTCGTGTTCTCGTGCGTATGCGATGAACTGCACCGACTGGTTGGGAAACAATGTGTCCGAGAAGCTCTGCGCGCCTTCGCGGGCCGCGAGCCGGTGTGCGTACGAGCGGTAGTCACGCTGGGACAACTGAGTGCGCGACGGGTTGACTTCGAAGAAGGTAGTCGCAGCGGAGAGGACGCTGCGGCGTATCCTTCCGGCTGCGACGCCGTGGGCAGGCAACAGCCGCAAGCGCACGTGCGGACCGCCATCCCAGTAGCGGAGATAGAACCAATCGCTGATCGAGCCGTCGTTGGAAAGTTGTTGCGTGAGCGGACCGACGAGATCGGTGACCACCGTGTTCAACGAGCCCTGGTAGAAGATGTGCGCACTGACCCACGGTGACGCCGCGGTTCGATCTGCCGAGGACAGTCGGCTTGTCATGGCAGCGGCCCAACGGTGGGAAGTTCGATGACGTACTCCATGACGTGCCGCAGCGGAGAGTTCGCCGGAAGCAAGGGATCGGGAAGGGCTTCCTCGAGGACGATCCGCGGCGTATCGGGAAAATTCCGGAAGGCGTCAAGGGTGGCGACGATGTTGCGGACGTCGATGTACAACGGTTTGCGGCGCTTGTCGAATACCTGCTCGGTCGTGAGATACGCCCGTGCGAAGAACCGCTCGGGGAGCGCGAGTTCGTGCAGCCAACCGGACAGACGGAGCAGGAACTGCCCGTCGGTTTCGGTGCGGTGGGGGCACGGCACGATGCCGGTATCGATGATCCATGCCTGCCGGCAAAAGACCACTGATCCGATGCTGATTCGAGGATATCGGCGCACGCCGGGAGCGACCTCCCGACCGAAGGGCGCGAACGGCGTGACGACGGATGCCCGAAAGGAGTGGAAGGCGCCGAACCACAAACACAATGTCCGCGCTGCGGACGGCAGCAACCGCGTATCCATCATGCCGTTGTGGACCGGAAGCACCTGAGTACGCAGCGCAGTGGAGTGCAGGGTCAACCGACGGGCGTCCAACCGAATGTGCAGATCGGACAGCGGGATGCACTGCTCGGCACTGCGGCGCGGCGGGACGCCGGGGTAGGCGATCGCGTACGGAGCCGCTGGAGTGCACTGATTGAATGCTGCTCCAAATGTTCCCTCGATCTCGGCGAAGACGACGCCGTCCGGATTCTCGGGGCCGGCCAGCGGCCGCGGATGGTGCCCGGCGCGTTCACGAAGGTGGTGGATACGGGAGCGGTTCCGCCCCCACCCGGGATGCGATGCGTTCAGCACGAATCGGCACCTGTCGCCCGCGTGGTCCGGTTGGACGTAGTACGCCACCGACGCCGATCCGGCCATCTCTTCAGGCCATTGGGCCGCTGAGGCGTACACCGTTTCCGGCGAGAGTTCGATGCCGCCGGGAGTCTGCCCCGCGCGCAGCGCGGCGAGCATCTGCTGACGCACTGAATGCATATGACGCAGCCTCGGATGCTGCCAGGGTGTATCGGGGCGGAGCAGCAGGTCGACCTGGCTGCGTGTCGACGGCGCTGTGAACATCAGCCGGAGGTCCGCCTCGGCGGCGCTATCGATGTCACCTCGCTGCAGGACCTGTTGCAGATGCAGGTGCGCTTCGACGAAGGGGATACTGCGATCCTCATCGAAGGCATCGGACAACAGCTCATGTATGCAGACCCGTGTGACAGTCAGAGGGTCGAGGGCGGTGACAACGCGGTTCACCGCTTGAAGATCTTGCAGCGGTTCGTCCCATTCCGCCGACGATGCCGGTACGCCCGTTGCGAGCACCGCTGTTTCGTGCACCGGAGACGAGGTGAGCATGGGCTCGATCGGCGGAAGGTGCAGCCGGTTGCGGATGCCTTCGACATACTGGGTGGTTCGGTGCGACCAGCGCCGGTGGCCGGACACGTCACCCGAGGCCGGCGGACTGGCGAGCAGCCGTGCCAGCGCTTGCAACTCAGCGGTCACAGCCCAAGTAGGATGATGTACCGACAACCACGACGACAGAGCCGTGACCGGGTCCACCGTGGTATCGGCTGCCGGACCGTCCAGTATCAGCACATCGGCATGGATGAGCTTGCCGAATAGAGTGGCTGCGTCGGAGCGGTCGATGCCGAGACGGTTCGACATATCCCGCACTGCCGCGTCGAGCGGACGTGCAGTGCGTGTCGCCCCGAGTTCGGAGACCACGGCGTCCACCAGCGGAGTCACCCGAACGGAGGCGACCGCCTCCCGCAGTGTGACTAGGAGGATGCGCTCGCCGACCCGGGTCGCTGTGGGGTTGACCCGCACAGTCAGGCGCGGCCTCACCCGCGGGTGATCAGCCACTCTTGCGGCGATCGAGCCGATCAGCCGGGCTTCCAGGTCTACGACGAAGTCCGGCGTGAGATTCTGGAGCGGAGATGCTGTGGCGTCGGCGGTCCAATCGACCTCCGCCGCGATGGTGAAAGCACTGTAGAGTGTCGTTTTCGTCGCCGCGCGGACGACGAATTTGCAAATGCGTTCCACCTTGCGGCGTTTGGGCGCGATGCCTCGGGTGAGCCAGAGTTCGACCTCGGCGGCAAGGGGCTCGCTGCTGGCCGCGATACCGCGGCGAACACAGTCGTAGCCGGCCAGTCGAGCAAGCACCGTGCTCAGCCGCTCCCGCTCGGCCGCGACGGTGTTTTCCAGGTTCGAGAGGGCCTCGTGCAGGTCATCGAGCGTTTGCTGCCAGAGCTCCACCTCGGCCGCGAGTCGCGCCGGAATGGCAGTCCGCAGTTCCGGATTCCATTCGTCCCCGCTGAGTGGGCGCTGATTGTGGATCGACCGTCTCAGGCCGATGAGCCGCCGACGACGAATGTCGCTCGGGGGCAGCTCGCCGACGACTTCGTACAGCTGGTCGCTGAGCACCACACCTCGGTCGGTGAGTGCCTTCCGCAAGCTGTGAATCTGCGCGAGTGCAACGTAGGTGGTGTTCGAGCGGAGGCCGGTGAGCGCCTCGGCGGGCAATGCCGCGATCCTGGCGATCGCCGAAGGGCGAAGCGCCGCGGTCCCGCCTCCAGTGGACCTCGAAGGCTGTTCGCGCAGCTGGAAAGACATGATCGCCCAGTCCTCATCGCTCAGATGGAATTCGTACTCGGTGCCGTGACGAAGAAGTAGCGAGCCGGCAGACCCGGTCCCGCTTCACGAGCGGGACCGGGCTTCGATTCGGCTGCTCTTACGAGCTGCAGCCGCCACCGGTGTTTCCATCGACCGAGGCGACCGGCTGGCTGCCGTGCGGCGCGGCGTCGCTGGTCAGGGTCTCCACCTGGAGCTCGTCGAGAAGATCGACATCGGCGGACAGGCGGCTGAGGTTGTTGTGTGCGGGCATGTTTTCACCCCCCTCTTGCATCTACCGCAGCGGTGACACACGGCACGGGTCCGTGAGTGGGCATTGGCTACGTCATGCTGCAGATCTTCTGCCGCCCCCGCTGCTATTCGATAGCATGACCTTTCATATGCTATAGCATAGAGCGCCGATTGGGAACCCCCGACGTTGCAGGACCGGATATCGAATCGGGTACCCCTGAGCACGCTCGCCTAGGATTCGACCCGCGGCGAACACTTCCGCTGTCGAACTCCGACCGATGCGCCCACGTCTCGGGAATCACAGGCCCTGCGCAAGAATGGACATGACATGCCGGTCAACGAACATCCAACAGAGAGAACCGGTTTCGCCGAGCGACTGAGAGTGCTCCTCGATCAGTCGGCCACCGACCCCGAGGCGCGGATCACCGTGAAGGAACTGTCGCGACGCACGAGAGCGGCAGGCGCTCCCGTGTCGGAGCCGTATCTGTATCAGCTTCTGGACGGCCGTCGTAAGAACCCATCGCTGGCCGCTGTGCGCGCGATCGCAGCGGCCCTCGAGGTGCCCGCCGCTTACTTCGTCGACACCGCAGACCCCGAATCGTCGCTCGAACAACCCGCGGGCGACGACCTGTCGGATCTGCAGGACGAACTCCGACAGTTGGACCCCGAAAACCTCCGGCACGCTCGTGAGTTCGTTGCGTTCCTCCTCTCCAGGCAACGACTTCGGGATTGAGCTGAGCGAGGTCCGGATCCGGAATCGCATGCCGCACCGGGCCGGGCAGCGGCGGCCGTCGGCGTCCGCTCGTCCTAGGCTCGGTGAGCGGCTCGTCATCCGGCGCGCCGGACATCGTCGGCCCAGCGGACCCGGACAGGAGTCAGTAGTGCCTATCGAGCACGAAGCCAAGATTCTCGACATCGACCCGGATGTCATCGGACAGCACATCGTGGACAAGGGTGGGCGGAAGGTGGGTGAGCGGTTCATGCGCCGCTATGTCTACGACGTCACGCCGGGCGATGCGTCGAAGTGGATCAGGCTGCGGGACAACGGGGACGGGACCACGCTCGCCGTCAAGCACATCGTCAGCGACGCCATCGACGGCACCCATGAAGTGGAGGTAGGCGTCGCCGACTTCACCGCCACCAATGCTCTGCTCGAGACGCTGGGCTTCACCGCGAAGTCCTACCAGGAGACCGAACGAGTCAGTTTCGTCCTCGACGGCGCCCAACTCGAGCTCGACACCTGGCCGCGGATTCCGCCGTACCTGGAAATCGAAGCCGCGACCAAGGACGAGGTGATCCGGATCGCCGGGCTCCTCGGCTACACCGAGGCGGATCTCACCAGCGAGAACACGATCAAGATCTACGCACGGCACGGCATCGACCTCGACGCCGTTCGCGAGCTACGGTTCTGAGCGCCGTTATCCGAGGACCACGCGCGGCCGGTTCAGGTTCTGTCGAGCCAGGCGCGGGCGCGGAGTTGTGCGACAGCGAAGGCCGGGTCTTCGGCGAAGTAGCGGAAGGTGCGAGCCTGCGCCGGCTTGCCCAACGGCCGGGTGAAGGCGACCGGTTCGGTCAGTGACACGGTGACCGTTGTCTGACCGGCTACGGCGAGATCTGCTGCGGCATCGCTGTCCACGGCCGCCAGTCGGGTGTCGGGGTAGCGGCGGTGCACGCGGACGGATGCGATGCGCTCGGCGGGGATGCGGATGTCGAGTAGCGCTCCGTAACGCAGCCGCAGCGAGCCGTCGGCGCCGATGACGTGCGGGCGTACGACACAGGAGGCATGCAACGCGATGACGAAGAAGACGCCCCATACGTCGACGACGAGGACGATCGCGTGCACCAGCCGCCAAGGGATGACGTAGGCGAGAGCCACTGTCTCCACGACACAGACGACGAGGAAGCCGTACATGACGGCCGCCTGCCCGGAGGCGTACGGCACCGCCACGTCGCCGTCTCGCACACCGTGGGGTCCGCGGCGAGTCACCCAGCGCAGAAAGCTGGTGACGAGTGCGAACTCGTGCGCGACGAGCTTGCGTACGACCGCGGGAACCAGATCCGTGACGGCAGCCGAGATCGCCCGACGCCAGGTCAGGGCGGCGAGGCGGTGCCGGAAAGAATCCAGGACAAGCAGCGTGGCCGCGGCCGCCGACACGGCCAACGCCGACAGCTCCACGGCCGACCGTGCGGGCGGTGCGATGGATGTCCCCGACATCAGGCAGACGACGACCGCCGATTCGCCGGGCAGCACCGCCGCGAACGACCACCGCACGGCCCTGCGCATGGCCGACAGCCCCTTCACCGTCCCCGCTCCCGCAGCAGTTCGATGGCGCGGCGTATCGCCGCCGCCTGCGCCGGTGCGAAGTCCGCTAAGAACGCTTCCGCGAAACCATTCCCGCCCGACGGCTCCAGCTGCTGATCGCCAGGAACGCTCAGCGCCTCCAGCATCCCGTCCGGCATGCCGGCGACAACGGCCCGGGCTGCCTCCTCCACCCGAGGATCGTCCTCTGGTACTGCCGACAGCTCATCGAGCTGGGCAAGGTCTCGTACGCGCGCGTCATGGCTTCCGGATCGGATCTCAGGGCGCGCACCATCCCGTCGAGCAGGCCGTCGCCGACCGGTGCGCTGGTCTCCAGCAGCGCCAGCAGTTCGCGTTCTTTGACCGCCATCGCCGGCTCCGGCCCGGGACGCCGGGCACCGGCGCGGGCCATGTCGTCGAACAGCGCGGCGAGAGCCGGGGAGACCGGCGCGTCGGCGGACAGCCCGCCGCCCTCCTCCGCCTGCCGCAGCAGCTGCGCCAAGCGGGCGCGGCGCTGCCGGATGGACGCCTCCTGGCGCGCCAGGTCCGCGTCCAGCTCGACGAGCACTTCGACCAGGTCCTTGCCCGCGTCCTCGGCCAGGACGTCACGGACTTCGTCCAAGCTCAATCCCAGCTCGGTGAGACGGCGGATCCGAGCGAGCTCGACAGCGTCGCGCAGCGAGTATCGCCGGTAGCCGTTGGGTTGGCGCGGAGGTTCCGGCAGCAGTCCGATGCGGTGGTAGTGCCGCACGGCGCGGGTGGTGATGCCGACCGCGTCGGCGAGTTCTCTGATCCGCATGGCACCAGTGAAAACGTTGTCGCCGCGACAATGTCAAGCGACGATGCACCGCCGTGCGATCCGCGTGAAGTGGGCGGCGGGTTCCCGGTTCAGACGACCTCGAACACTCGGTAGGCGATGCCGCCCTCGACCGGATATCCCGAGCCGACGCATACGACATCGTTGAGCCACCGATAGTTTCGAGCGCCGGTTTCGAACACCGGGGTGGTACGGAAGTAGTAGCTCCCGGGATCGACGAGATGTCGCGTGGCCGGATTCCCCATCCGGTCGCGCACCGGTTCCGGTATGATCCACCGTCCGCCGTAGGTCATCTGCACCAAGGCGTCGTCGTCGGTGCGCAAGGTCAGCCGGACATCGAGCGTCATGCTCCCGTCCTGCCGGAACGTCGCCCAATCGCCGCCGCCCGGCAGCACCGCGCCGCGCAGCTTCGGACCTTCGAAGGATCCGCCTACCGCACCGAACAGCACCCGGCCCTGTCCGATGTTCAGCGGCGGCGCCAGATCCACCACGACGTCGAACAGCTGCCTGGTGTCGATCCCGGCGATGTCCGTGACCCGTGCGTCCATGTCATCTCCCTCCGAACAACGTCAGCCGTACCGCGTCGGTGGAGACGCCCGATTGGGCGCACAGCTCCGACAGGTCGAAATGGAAGTACTCTCCTGCGATCAGCCCGTCGGCGAACGCGAAGCGCAGGAACACCGGCAGCTCGGCCCGCCTGCCGTTCGGCTCGACGCCGAATCTGTTGCCGGTCATGGTCATTCGCACCGCGCCCCAGCAGACCAGCGTCTCCCGCTCGGTCGCGTGCCCGCCCAGCTGGACGTCGTAGTCCGGAAACGAGGCGAAGAAGGTTCGTAACGCCACCTCGTTCGCGTCCAGCCCGCGCGCCACCGTCCCGAACGCAGGCGCTTCCAAGACCATTTCGCCGTGCATGAGTCGCAACGCCGCAGCCACGTCCTGCCTGCTTTTGACCACCGCGAGTTCCGTCGCCAGGTCCATCATCCAACCATTACCCACAACGTAACTATACGTTCGACCGTATTTATTGTCTACGGTGCCCGGGACGAGTCGAGCGTTCGACTCGGAGACGAGCTATGGCCCGGACGCCGCGAAGACGGCGACTACTCCTCGCCGAAGTACCTGTCCGACGCGTGAGTTCCGGCGATCAGCTCGAAGAAGTGCTCGGTGAACTCGACATGCGGCGAGGTCGCGCAGAACACCGAGATGTGGCACGCTGATAATTCGACTCGATTCTCTTCGCGCTGGGGGCATTTCGGTGAACGAGCCGTCGCATACGCAGGCCGTCGTCCTGGACCCGTGGGACGTGCCGTCGGCTCGCGCGCTGGCAGCGGCGCACGGCGTCGAGGTGCAGGAGTTCCCGCGCCGCGGGATCGAGCCGGTCACTACCGTGACGCTGCTGCTGATCGGCGCGGCAGCCGCCGTCGGTGCGGTACTGCACATCTTGGAGCAGCGCAAGGGCGGTCAGGTGATCGACCTGCGACCGGGCGCTCCGAAAGCGTTCTACCGCACCCCGGATGTCGTGTACGGCACCGTCGTGATCGTCACCGTCGACGGCAACGTGACCGTGGAGGTCAGGGAGCCGGAAGGCATGTTCGGCAAAGTGGTATCGACCCTGCCGCAGTTGCTTTCCAGCGGCGGCAGCGCGCAGGAGGTCACTCGAACAGTGACCGAAAGGTTCGGCGCGGACATCGCGGTCGAGACGGCGGACATCGCGGTCGAGACGATTGATGGCGATCCGGCTCCCGAGGGCGGCGCGTAGGTGCACGGTGACGCCCAGGAAGCAGCACAACGGTATTACGAGCAGCTGCGGGCGGCACTGGAGGAGCCCGAGCCCGGCGATCTCGCCGGAGCCGGCCTGGCCGAATTCCAAACCCTCGCTACGGAAATCCTCGAACGGATCCTGCGTGACTACGCGGCCCCCGAGATCACCCCCGAAATACGGGCGGAGGCGGAGCGGGTGGTCGCCCAGTTCATGCGCGGTCGCGCGGGCCGCGACGAGATCGCAGTCGAGCAGCTGAGCAGAATCCAGGACAGGATCGAAGCGGCCATACCGATCATGTTCCCGGACGGTTTGCCCCGGGTCGTCGGGCGCCCGTTGGTGCGTCCGCTGCGAACCGGGCAGCTCAACGCGGTGTGCACGCTGACGCCGGGCCGTTCGGATGCCTACCTGGTGCTCGTCGAGGACCAGATGGAGAAGTTCTGGCACAAGCTGAGCGCGGCAGTCGCCTGGGCGATCCCGCGCGGCCCCGTGCACGACGGACATCTGCACGACTATCGACTCGGCGTGTCCGCCGTGACCGAGCGGATCGACTCCGATCCGGATGTCCTCGCTCGGTTCGTCGACGCCCTCACCGGTTACGCCGTGACCGGCCGGTTCGATCGGACCGAGTCCTATCCCATGCTGCCGCCGGGCTACCTCAACTTCGCGAACATGTTGGGACAGTCCCTGGAAAACTTCGTGATCGGCCACGAGTACGGGCACATCCTGCTCGGCCATCTGCACAAGACGGCGTCGAGCCGAGGCGTCCTGCCGATCGACGACGTCGGTACGCTGACCTACTCGTGGAAGCAGGAGCTCGAAGCCGACTTCATCGGCATGGGCCTGGCGCTCAACTGCACCGACGAATATCCGATCGAGTTGAGTTTTCTGGGCATCAGCCTGTTCTTCGATGCCCTGGATGTCATGGATCGAGCGGTGTCCCTGCTGGAAACCGGCGACGAGCACGTCCGCCAGCTGGGCTCGCACCCACCGTCCTATCTGCGCAGGCGACGAATGCGGGAGTCGCTCGAGCAGCTGGCTCGCGTCGATGGCACGGACGAGCGGGAGAAGGCCGAACGGTTCCGAGCGGCGCTGAAGAACGCCGAGGTTCAGGCGGACATCGTGCGTATGCTGTGGGAACGCACGCGACCGCGCCTGCTGGACCTGCGCCAGCGCGGCGTGCGAGCCGCCCGTAGCTGGCGAACCATCCCGAAAGAAACGCCTACGCCCGAGCCCCCGCTCGATCCTGGGTCGCTAACCCCTGCCGAAGCCGCCTCGCACTACTACCGGAATCTGCTGGCGCGGACCGACGCCCTGTTCGGCGCCCGCGCTCGAGTCGAGCCAGCCACTCTGGGAACCGAACTGGAAGGCTTCCTCCGCGTCGAGCGAGCCGACGATCCGCGAGCGGCGACGGTGCACCTGGGTCGCGATCCGCGGGACGTGGGCGACCTGTTCTCCGAAGTGCTGGGCTGGACCGAGAGTGCGTTGCGGGCCGAGGTGGCCGAATTCCCCCGTCCGCTCGTCGGCCACCTCCGGACGGGTCGGCTCGACGCGGTGCTCGCACCCGTGCCGGGTCATTGGGACGCTCGGGGCACCTGCCTGATGCTCGTCGAAGACGAGTTGTCGCTGTTCGCATTCAAGTTCGGTGAAGCAGTCCTGTCGGCCCTGCCGCAGCGGCGCACCGATGCGAGCGGTAGAACCAGCTTCACCTTCGACGAGTCCGCCGCGGCCGAGCGATTGGATGCCGAGCCGATGCTCGCCGCGCGCTTCGCCGAGATCGTCAGCGTTTACGCCATGACCGGCAGCGTCGTCGGCCATGCGCTCGGCGGATTGTCCGGTGGTCAGCTCGACTTCGCCGCGGACCTGCGTGACTTCCTCCTCCGTTTCGTCCTGGGTCGGGCGTACGCACACCTCCTGGTGCACGCCCGTGACGCGACGCCGCGCGCGGAAATGCTGCCGGTCCCCGATATCGAGTCACTCACGCACTCCTGGCACCAGGAGCTCCTGGCCGACGAGATCAGTTTGGGCATTCTCGCGACAGCCGGTTTCGGTGATGTCGACAACATCGACTTGGTAGGCGCTTTCCTGGGCATCGGCTTGTACTTCGATGTCCTGGACGTGATGGATCGCGCGTTGTCGCTGCTGGAGACCGGCGCGGAAGAGGCTCGTCAACTCGGTTCCCATCCGCCCTCGGACGTGCGGAAACGACGGCTGAGTGAGCTGCTGGTAACGAGCGCCGAATCGACCCGGCCGGTGATCGGAGCAGCCGAGGCGCAAGGCAGGATCATCCGTCTGTTCTGGGACCGTGCCCGGCCGCGCCTGCTGGAATTGCACCGGCAGGGCGCGCGTCCGGCGCCGATGTGGCGGACGATCCCGAAGGAGACCGAGGCCGACGCCGCACGCGACCGATAGAGACATTTCATCTGCCACTCGTCGGCAAGGTAGTCACGGATCGTAGGCGTGCCGCGGAGGCCGAAAGGCGCTGAGCCGCTCAGGAGTTCCCACTGACGACGAGCCGACTCGCGCTGACGGACGCGCCGGGCAGCGGAATCTTCGTGCTAGCCGAAGTACTGGCGGAACCACGCCGTCAGGTCGGCTTCGCTCTTCGGTCCCTGGTCCGGGTGATCGGCGCGCAGCGTGCAGAAATGCCCGGCGATCGCGAACTTCTGGTGGACCACGAACAGGCAGCTCGGTCCCAGCGCGGGATCGGTGTTCGGGTAGCAGAAGAAGCGGCCGAGGACGTTGCCGTTCTGTCGCCAGGCGTCGTCGCCCGGGTCGCCGCTGCCGCACACATGCCCCGAGAACTGTCCGCGGTTCGCCTCGTACAGGTACATCGCCGACTCCTGGTCCGGGAAGCCGAAGAACTCCGCAGCCGGAAATCCGGCCTTCGTGCCGCAGGCCAGCACCGCGTCCACCGGACCGGGCGGGGGGTCGGCATGGCGGCAATTGGCCGGACCGAAATCACCGGCCAGGTGGTTCAGCACCGCGCGATCCGCCGGGGTGAAAGAGTCCGGATCCCGAGCCGTCTCGGGAGTACGGAATCCGAAACCGTTGCGCGCGGCCACATAATCGCGGTACGGCTGGTCGGCCGGATCCCAGAGGTACACCGCGGCGGCCAACGCCTGCTCGTCCGTCACCAGCAGCGCCGGGCGCGGCGCGGCGGGATCGTCCGCCTTGCTCAGGAAACACGATTTGCGGCCGACTTCCGCGCCGTCGCGCAACATCGGTCCGTCCTGCCCCGGCGGATCTCCGGGGCAATTCCGTCCTTGCAGGCCGGTCAGCAAGGAGGAGATGTAGCCGCGCAACTGGTCGACGGTGCGAAACCGCAGGAACCGCGCGGCGGGATCGCTCGCGGCCGGATTCGCGGCGCAGAACACCACGGCCACGGTCGGTGCAGCGGGATTCTCGTGCACACAGTTGGCGCGTTTGTAACCAGAGGGGCCCACCAGAGACAGCAGGTCGATGTCCGGGCCGTGCGGAGCGCTCGCGTCGGGAACCGCGGCGCCGGTGGTGGGCCGGGTGGACTCCCAGCCGAGCAAGCCGAGCGCGGCGGCCAGAAGGACCACGCCCAGCAAGGCGAGCACACGGAGCACCCGGCGGCGGCGGGGTCGTCCGCCGTCCCGGCGGCCCGGCCCGGCCGTCGCACCCGATCGGTCCGGTGGCGGACCCCCAGTGGTCGGCGGACCTTTGTCCTCCGGTTCCGTCGGCGTCTCCGGCGAGCGGCTCGAGGCGACCGCCGCCTGCGCGGCCGCGCCGAGCTCTCCTGCCGTGGCATACCGGGCCTGCGGGTCCTTGGCCATGCCGCGCGCGATCACCTCGTCCAATCGGGCGGGCAGTCCGGGACGGCACTCGTGCGGGCGCGGCGGCGGCTCGAACAGGTGCGCGGAGATGATCTGCGCTTCGGTGTCCTTCGGGAACGGCCGCGATCCGGTGAGGCATTCGTACAGCACGCAGGTCAGGGCATAGACGTCGGCGGCGGGGGTCACGGCGTGGGAGTGGAACCGCTCCGGCGCCATGTAGTGAAACGATCCGATCGCCGAACCGGTGCTGGTGAGGCTTTCCCCCGTGGCCGACTGCGCGATCCCGAAGTCCACCAGGTAGGCGAAGCCGTCCGGGGTGAGCAGGATGTTGTCCGGCTTGATGTCGCGGTGCACCAACCCGTCGGCGTGTGCGGCGTCCAGTGCCGCGGCGACCTGCCGGACGATCGCGACCGCCCGCTCCGGCTCCAGCGGCGCCCGCGCGGTCAGCAGCGCGCGCAGGCTGTCGCCACCGACGAGGCGCATATCGATGAAGAGCCGGCCGTCGATCTCGCCGTAGTCGTGGATCGGGATGATGTGCGGTTCCTGCAAACGCGCCGCGACATGCGATTCGCGCCGGAACCGTTCCCGGAACACCGGGTCGTCGTGCAGCCGCTCGGGCAGCACCTTCAGGGCGATGGTGCGGTCCTTGACGGTGTCGTAGGCCTCGAACACTTCCCCCATGCCGCCACGACCGATCAGGCGATCCAGGCGATACGGCCCGAATCGCGACCCCACCTCGAGCGTCTGACGTCGCGTCGTCATCTCGTCCTCCGTGACGGGGACCCGGAGGGTGTCCGGCGCGGACCGAGCCGAACGCCTTCCCGGGGCCGTGACCCGGGTTCCTGCGCTCAACTGTAGGCCGCGGCCGATCCCTTCGGCAGGCGTATCACGCAGCGGGCCGGTCAACCGCCGATTCGCGTCGGCGCAGGTCCCTGGCCTGGCGGCCCGGTCGGAGCCGCGGTGTCAGGCGACAGTCGCGACCACCACAGCCCAGATCGCGGCATGGATGCTGAACACCGGCCTGCGAGCCGTATCGCGATAGTCGGCGCCCGAAGCCACCGTGTCCGATCAGTTCCGATCCGCAGTGGCGACGAAAAGGTCTGTCGCAGTGCGGTTTCGGCTGCTCCGACGATACGCGCCCGGCGCGGCGGCGAACTCGCGCTTGAACGCTTTCGCGAAGGCGAACTCGGAGGTGTAACCCGCGCGGCCGGCGATCACGGCGAGCGGTTCGTCGGTGTCCCGCAGCGCCTTGGCCGCCGTGGTCATCCGCCACCAGGTCAGGTACGCCAGCGGCGAACGGCCGACGAGCTGGGCGAATCGCTTGGCGAACGCGGCCCTGGACAGTCCGGCGCACCCGGCCAGCTCCCCGACCGTCCAGGGATGCGCCGGATCGTCGTGCATGTCGCGCAGCGCGACGGAGATCGACGGGTCGGCCAGCGCTGCCGCCCAGCCGGGCCGCCCGCAGTGTGCCTGTTCGTCGTACCAGGCACGCAGGATGTACAGCAGCAGCGTGTCCAGTAAGCCGGTCACGACCACGTCGGTGCCGTGCCCCGGCCGTTCCAGCTCGGCGCCCAGCAGCTCGGTCGCGGCCCGCAGGTGCGGGTACCGGCCGAGCCGAGCCGGCAGGTGCACCACCTCCGGCAGCTCGGTGAGCAGCGGGTGGGGCATCGACCGGTCCATCAGGTAGGCGCCGCACAGCATCACGACCTCCGCGTCCCGCACGCCCGTATCCGGGTCGGCGAGCGTCGTCCGCGCCGACGGCGGGACCGAGGTCTGCGGCGAGTCCGCCAAACCGTGCTCGGCCGCGCCCGGGCGCAGGAACACCACGTCGCCGACACCGAGCGCGATCGGCTCCGCCGCAGGCCGCAACAGCCAGCACGAACCTTGCAGCAGCACATGGAAACCCGCGCCGCTCGCGGATTCGAACCAGGAGGACCACGGCGCTCGTCTGCGCATCAGGTTCGAATGCGGACGACCGGTTCGCATCGCCGCGATCACGTCACTGAGCACGTCCATCCCGCCACGCTAGCGCATCGCACCAGGCTTAGACGATCGGACATGAATCGAGGATTCCACGACATTGTTCGTATTTCGCGGTGTCCGTACGGTCATTCGTAGTGAACCAGCCGAAAGACAAGGAACCGAAATGACAATCGCCGTCTACGGCGCCAGCGGGCACACCGGAAAACTCGTCGTCGCCGAACTTCGCCGCCGCGGGGTGGCGCCGGTCCTGATCGGCCGGAACGCCGACCGGCTGCGAGCGGCCGCGGCCGAGACCGGTCTCCCCGACGCCACCGTCCGCGTCGCCGGGCTCGACGAGGCCGCGCTCGCGGACGCGTTCGGTGACATCGAGGTCGTGATCAGCGCGGTGGCGCCGTTCCTCGAGTTCGGTGAGCCGGTGGTGCGCGCGGCGATCGCCGCGGGCACGCACTACGTCGACACCAGCGGGGAGCAGGGCCACGTCGAGCGGCTCTTCGACGTCTACGCCGAGCCCGCTCGGCAGGCGGGCGTCACCGTCGTGCCGATGGTCAACGACGGAGGATTTCTGGGCGACCTGGTCGGCTCGTTGGCGGCGGCCCGGGTCGAGCAGCCCCGGCAGGTGACGCTCGCGCACCGGCACACCGGCGGGGCCGTGATATCGCGGGGCAGCGGACGCACGGCAATCGCCAATGCCGACGTATTCGCCTCCGGCGGCGTCGTCTTCACCGGCGGCACATGGCGAACCGACGTCCCGGCGCGGACGACCGAGATCACCTTCCCCGGGGTGCCGCAGCCCGTGCGAGTGGTCAAGTTCGCGCTGACCGAAGTACTCACCATTCCCCGGCATGTTCCGGCCGACCACATCGAAGCCGTCGCCGAGGCCGAGGTGGCCGCGTTGTTCGCCGGCCTCACGCCGGAGTTCGCCGAGTCGCTGCCCGAGTTCCCCGAGGACGATCCCGGCAATCCGGGCCGGTTCCTGGTGCTGGCGGAGGTCACCGGCCCCGGTGGCGGTGCCCGCGCGTACGCCGAGGGCACCGACACCTACCGCTTCACGGCGACCGCCGCCGCAGACGCGGCGATCCGGCTCGCCACGGACGGCGCGGCGGCGGGCGTGCTCGCGCCCAGCCAAGCGTTCGATCCGGCCGATGTCCTCGATTCCTTTGCGGCGCGAGGCATCCGATGGTCGGTGGAATCGATGGACCACACCACTGCCTGACGCGCCCCCTCGCACGCCGGGAATGCGCGATCATCCACCTTTCCGGTAGACGGGCACTCGCGACGACAGGGGTAAGTGTTGGTGGACGGCGCGCCGGATCGGGCTCGAGCCGCATATGCCTACCAGGTGGTCGGCAGCGACTCCGGCGCGCCGCGGACAAAGGCCGGTTCGGTCATCGAGAGTGCAGACACGGCCGGCAAGCCCGTTCAGCAGCCGCGACCGGGCCGCGCGCCGTCAGACTCCCGACCCGGGTGGCCGCGGGCGCCGGTGCAGGGCGAGCTGGATCTCCAGCAGCAGGCGATCGGCGGGGTCGTCGAGGTTCATGCCGAGGACGTCCTCGACGCGGCGAAGGCGATAGCGCAGCGTATTCGGATGCACGCACAGTGCCGCGGCGGCGGCGCGCACGTCGCCGTGTTCGCGCAGATAGGTCTCGACGCTGTCGCGCAGACTCGCGGAATGCTTGCGATCGTAGTCGAACAGCGCGCGCAGCCGCGGATCGCGCAGTTCCGGCCGCGATCCGACGAGATCGAGCACCTCACCCAGCAGCACCGCGGTCCGCGCCTCGGCCAGGGTGGTCACCCGGCTCGCGGGCGTGGCCGCGCCGCTGCGGTCCAGGACCCGATCGACTTCCGAGCGCGCATCGGCCACCCGGCCGAGATCGGGTACCGGACAGGCGATCGCCGCCCGCAGCGACAGCGAGCGCTGGGCCTCGAACTGGTCGATCAGCTGGCGCGTCCACGCCGTCACCGCCTGCGGGGAGCGGTAACCGGGCAGCAGCACATAGACGCGGTCACCGATCGTGGTGGTCACGGAGTCACCGCGAAAAGCTCCGGCCCGCAATCGCAGAACGCCGCCTATGGCGGCCGCCTCGGCGCCCGCCGCCCGCTCGCCCGCCACGAGCGCGAACCCGATCACCGCCGCCGGACCGGTCGACGGTAGGCGCAGCGCGTCGGCGACCGCCGCCGCGTCGATCGCCGATCCGCCCGCGCCGAACAGCCGCCGGATCAGCAGCGCCTCGGTTGTGGGCGCGTCGAGGTTGCGGGAGATCAGGCGTGCCGCGATGGCCGCCGCGCCGCGCAGGATCTCGGCGGCGTCCGGGGCGAACGGCCGATCGCTCTGCTGCAGCCAGATCGCGCCGAGCATCTGTGGGCCGCGCGCCTGCAGGTCCGCGGGACGACGGACGCCGATCACCAACCTGCGCTTGATGTTCAGCTCGTCGTGCGCGGGCACGTCGACGACCTCATCGGTGTTACGCAGCCGATCGAACACGCCCCACTGCCGCAGCAGACTCAGATACTCGCGCGGGCCCTCCCGGCCCAGAATCGAGCGCACGCGCAACTCGTCGGCGTTCTCGTCGGACGCCGAGTACGCGAGCACATGCGACTGCGAGTCCTCGATCGACACCATCCCGCGCGCGTCGTCCGCGATCATCTGTGCCAACGCGAACAGGTCGATCTCCGCGGCGCCCTGATCAGCATCCCCGCCCACGGTCCCGTCCTTCGGCCAAGTCGACAACGCACTTGCCCCATCTTTGTCCGATCGACCCATTCTCCGGGCAGTTTTCCGGTGTTGACTTCCATCTACCGAAAAATCATCCAGCCGCAGGAGGTCTCATGGATGCCGTCGTGTCGCCGCCCCCACCGGTCAACGAACCGGTGGGCAGCTTCGCGCCGGGCACGGCGGAACGCGAGCGCCTACGGGTGAAGCTGGCCGAGCTGGCCGCGACACCGACCGAGGTCACTCACGTCATCGGCGGTGCGCACCGCCACGGCTGCGGCGAGCGCATCGCGGTGGTGCAGCCGCACCGGCACGCCGCCGTGCTGGGCACGCTCACCACGGCCGGACCGGGCGAGGTTCACGACGCCGTCGCGGCGGCGACCGCCGCGGCGCCGGGCTGGCGGGCGCTGCCCTTCGCCGAGCGCGCCGCGGTCTTCTTGCGCGCGGCCGACCTGCTGGCCGGTCCTTGGCGCGAAACCATCGCGGCCGCAACGATGTTGGGTCAGTCCAAGACCGCCTACCAGGCCGAGATCGACACCCCGTGCGAGCTGGTGGACTTCTGGCGGTTCAATGTGCACTTCGCGCGCCGGATCCTCGCCGACCAGCCGCTCTCGGCCCCCGGGGTGTGGAATCGGATGGACTACCGTCCGCTCGAAGGGTTCGTCTACGCGATCACGCCGTTCAACTTCTCCGCCATCGCGGGCAACCTGCCCACCGCGCCCGCGCTGATGGGCAACACCGTCGTGTGGAAACCGGCCGTCACCCAGTCGGTGGCAGCGTACTGGACGATGCGACTGCTGGAGGCGGCGGGGCTGCCGCCCGGCGTGATCAACATGGTGCACGGCGCGGGCCCCGAGGCCTCGCAGGTGGCGCTGGCCGATCACCGGCTCGCGGGCATTCACTTCACCGGCTCCACCGCGACCTTCCGGCACCTCTGGCGCAGCGTCGCGGCGAACCTCGACCACTACGACGCCTACCCGCGCCTGGTCGGCGAGACCGGGGGCAAGGACTTCGTCGTGGCGCACAGCTCCGCCGATCCCGAGGTGCTGAGCACGGCCCTGATCCGCGGCGCGTTCGACTATCAAGGCCAGAAGTGCTCCGCCGCCTCGCGCGCATTCCTCCCCCGATCGGTCTGGAACCGGATGGGCCGCGAGTTCATCGACCGGGTGGCCGCGCTCAGCTACGGCGACGTCGCCGACTTCGGGCACTTCGGCGGAGCCCTCATCGATCGGCGGGCGTTCGCGAAGAACGCGGACGCACTCACGCGCGCCAAGGCCACCCCCGGCTTGACCATCGCCACGGGTGGTCACGCCGACGACAGCGTCGGCTACTTCGTCGAGCCCACCGTCCTGCTCGGCGACGACCCGGGCGACGAGGCATTCCGCACCGAGTACTTCGGACCGATCCTGGCCGTGCACGTCTACGACGATTCCGCCCGCGGCTCGTTCGAATCCACACTCGACCTCATCGACCGGGGCTCGCCCTACGGCTTGACCGGTGCGGTCATCGCCCGGGACCGCGCGGCGATCGGCACAGCCCTCGAACGGTTGCGCTTCGCGGCGGGCAACCTCTACGTCAACGACAAACCCACCGGCGCGGTCGTCGGCCAGCAGCCGTTCGGCGGGTCGCGCGCGTCGGGCACCAACGACAAGGCAGGCTCGGCACAGAACCTGCTGCGCTGGACCTCCGCTCGCACGATCAAGGAAACGTTCGTTCCCGCGACCGACCACCGCTACCCGCACCAGGAGTTGTGATGGCCTTCTCCGGACTGCTGCGGCCCGCCCTGCTGGCGGCCTCCCGTTCCCCACGCGTGGAGCGCGCGATCACCCGCGCCGCCACCACGAAGAAGCTGGTCGACCGGTTCGTCGCGGGTGAGACCGAGAGCGACGCGGTCGCCACGGCCTCGGCATTGCTCGGCTCCGGCCGCTGCGTGACCATCGACTACCTCGGCGAGGACACCACCGATCTCGACCATGCCCGCGGAACCGTGGCGCACTATTTGCGGTTGCTGTCGGCGCTGGCCGAGCTGGGCGCCGCGGACGAGACCTCGGTGCCGCGGCTGGAAGTGTCGCTCAAGCTCTCCGCCCTGGGCCAGTCGCTTCCGCAGAACGGGTACGCCATCGCCCGCGAACACGCCTACGAGATCTGCACGGCGGCGAAGGCGGCCGGGATCTGGGTGACCGTGGACGCCGAGAACCACACGACCACCGACTCGACGCTGTCGATCGTGCGCGAGCTGCGGATGGACTTCCCGTGGCTGGGCACTGTCCTGCAGGCTTATCTGAAGCGCACCGAGGAGGACTGCCGGACTTTCGCAGGACCCGGATCACGGATCCGGTTGTGCAAGGGCGCCTATCGCGAACCCGCGTCGGTGGCCTACCAGAGCCGCTCCGCGGTGGACGAGTCCTATCTGCGCTGCCTGCGGGTGTTGATGGAGGGCAAGGGCTACCCGATGATCGCCACGCACGACCCCGCGCTGATCGATGCGGCGCTGCGCCACGTGTGGGAAAGCGGCCGCAAATCCGGCGATTTCGAGTTCCAGATGCTGCACGGCATCCGCGACGCCGAACAGCGGCGCCTCGCCGGAGCGGGCCACGCGCTGCGGGTCTACGTGCCCTACGGAGACCAGTGGTACGGGTATTTCATGCGCAGGTTGGCCGAGCGCCCGGCCAACATCGCCTTCTTCCTGCGCTCCTTCGGCCGCGACCGCTGAGCGCTGCCCGGTCCGGAAACCGGATCCAGTCGCGAAGTGACCACAGACGCCGGTGACGTGGCCGTGCTTCCAGCGGTCGGCCGCCGGAGGCGGACTTTCGGCCGGGGGTCGCACACCTGAACCGGATCACCAGCACTGGCACGCTTTCGCCGCAACTTGCGATGCCACGCGACCATACTGGCGGAACATACGGTTTCGAGCGAAGCGAGACCGAGCATCCGCCGTTCGCGGCGCAGGCGCTGGAAAACAAACACAGGAGTCGCATGTCTCTCGCGCACCTACGCGCCCAGATGACGCGCCGCAAGCCGCTCGGCGAGGTCGAGGACGAAGCCGCGGCCGACGAGCAACTGTCGCGGTCGCTCGGATTGTGGCAGCTCACCGCGATCGGCGTCGGCGGGATCATCGGCGCGGGCATCTTCACCCTCGCCGGCGCGGTGGCGCACTCGGTCACCGGTCCTTCGGTGTTGATCTCGTTCCTCATCGCGGGCGTGGCCAGCGCCGCGGCCGCGCTGTGCTACGCCGAGTTCGCCGGGATGGTGCCCAAGGCCGGGTCCGCCTACACCTACGGTTACGTGTCGCTCGGCGAGATCGCGGGCTGGTTCATCGGCTGGGATCTGCTGCTGGAGTACGTCGCGGTCGCGGCGGTGGTGGCCATCGGGGTCTCCGGGTACTTCAAGTTCCTGCTGGAACAGGTCGACATCACGCTCCCGGACTGGATGCTGGGCGCGGCGGGCACCGGCGAGGGGCACGTCGTCGACGTGTTCGCCATGCTGTTCTGCCTCGGCACGGCGTGGTTGCTCTCGCGCGGCATCCGCAGCGTCGGCCGGTTCGAGACCGTCGCGGTCGGTATCAAGGTAGCGCTGGTCGTGCTGATCATCGTGCTCGGCGTGTTCCACATCGACAGCGCGAACTACACCCCGTACTTCCCGTTCGGCACGGGCGCGGTGTGGACGGGCGCGGCCACCGTCTTCTTCGCCGTGTTCGGCTACGACGCGATGAGCACCGCCGCCGAGGAGTCCACCGAGGGCAAGAAGCACCTGCCGAAGGCGATCATCTATTCGCTGGCCATCGCCATGGTGCTCTACGTGCTGGCCACCCTGGTGCTGACCGGCATGCAGAAGTACACCGAGATCAGTCCGACCAGCGGGTTCTCCACCGCCTTCGAGTCGGTCGGGCAGCCGGGCGTAGCGAACATCATCGCGGTCGGCGCCATCGTCGGCATCGTCACCGTGGTGCTCACCTTCATGCTCGGCGTCACCAGGGTCTGGTTCGCCATGAGCCGCGACGGGCTGTTGCCCGCGTGGTTCGCCAAGACCCATCCGGTCCGCAAGGTGCCCACCCGGGTGACCTGGATCGTCGGCATCGGCTCGGCGCTGATGGCCGGGTTGCTGGACATCACCGTGGTCGCCGAGCTGACCAATATCGGCATCCTGATGGCGTTCATCGTGGTGTCCGTGGCCGTGATCGTGCTGCGGCGCACCCGTCCCGACGAGCCGCGCGAGTTCCGCCTGCCGTTCATGCCGGTCGTGCCACTGATCGGCATCGGGTTCTCGCTGTACCTGATCTGGTCGCTGCCCTGGGAGACGTGGGCGCGTTTCGTGATCTGGCTGGTGGCCGGTCTGCTCGTCTACTTCGGCTACTCGCGCACCCATTCCGAGCTCGAGCGCGGCCGCCGCGCCACGGCCGAGGGCCCCGCGTCCTCCTGAACGCCGATCCACTGGACAGGTTCGCACGCGGTATCCATTGCGGAATGGTTGCTCGACTGCATACGGTCGGGAATGTCGGCATCGGCGTCGAGCCCGGAAGGAGCGCGAGCGGATGGATCTGCAAGAGGTCGTTTCGTCGGGTGTGCTCGAACAGCGCGAGCTGCTGGTCCAGGGGGCGCTGTCCGCGGAGGAGTTGGTCGAGGCGACGCTCGACGGGATCGACGCCGCCGCGGACCTCGGCGCCTTCACCCACGTCCTGCGGGAGGAGGCCAGGGCCGAGGCCGTCGAGCGGGACCGGGAACGCGCGGCGGGCGGCACGGTCGGGCCGCTGCACGGGGTGCCGGTCGCGGTGAAGGACGAATTCGACGTCGCCGGCGTGGTGACCAGCTTCGGCACCAGGGCGAACGCCACGCCCGCCGTGACGGACGCCGAGGCGGTGCGCAGGCTGCGCACGGCCGGGGCGATCATCGTCGGCAAGACCTCGATGCCGGAATTCGGGCAGTGGCCCTTCACCGAGTCCAGCACGTTCGGCATGGCCCGCAATCCGTGGGACCCGAGCCGCTCCGCGGGTGGATCCAGCGGCGGGTCCGCCGCCGCGGTGGCGGCCGGGCTGGTGCCCGCCGCGCTCGGCGGCGACGGGGGTGGGTCGATCCGGATCCCGGCAGCCTGCTGCGGATTGTTCGGTCTCAAGCCGCAACGCGGGCGAGTGCCGCTTTCCCCGAACGAGCACCTGTGGTGGGCGCTGGGTGTCGCCGGGCCGCTGACCCGCGGGGTGCTGGACTCGGCCGTCGTCTACGACGTGATCCGCGGCAGTACCCGCACCGACCGGTTCCGGGCGACGGAACCGTCGAGTTCGTTCGAGGCGGCGGCGCGCGGACCGGCCCGGCCGTTGCGCATCGGCTACAGCGTCAAATCACCGATTCCGGCGGTGCGACCGGATCCGCAGCATGTGCGCGCTGTGCGCGACACCGCGATCCTGCTCGCCGAACTGGGCCACACGGTGGCGGAGATCGACCCGCACTATCCGGATTCCACGCACGCCTTCTTCCCGCAGTTCTTCGGCGGCGTGCGCGCCGAATTGGCCGAGGTGGATCATCCGGAACTGCTGGAACGCCGCACCAAGCAGACGATCGCGGTCGGCGCGTGGGCGCGCAGGCCGGTGGTCGAATGGGCGATCCGGCGCGGAGAGGCGGTGCGGCGCAAGGCCGATCGAATCTTCACCGAGTGCGATCTGCTGCTGACGCCCACCATCGCGATCCGCCCGCCGCTGCTCGGCGTGCTCGATGGGGCGAACACGGTGCGCGCGCAGCTCGCCTCCGTTCCGATGGTCGCCTACACCGCGATCTGGAACGTCACCGGCCATCCCGCCGCCTCGGTGCCCGCCGGTGTCGGCGACGACGGGCTGCCCTTGTCGGTTCAGCTGGTCGGTCCCACGAACGGCGAGACGAGGATCCTCCCGATCGCCGCACAGCTCGAGCAGGTGCGTCCGCAGCCTCGCCCGGTAATCCATCAAGCCGGATAGATCCGCTCGGGCCCGTCTCGGCGCGACAGCCGGTCGGGATAGGTGCGTATCGCGCGTGCGTCGCTCCGGCAGCGGGTGTCACCGACTCCGGCCGACCCTGCCGCAACCTTGCAGCGAATCAGTTGTAGGATACAACTTGTGTCTAAGACGTATTCATCGGCCGAACAGGCCTATCGTGCCGTGAAGGAGCGGATCCTCTCCGGCGCGCTGGCCGGAGGGGAGCTGATCAGCGAGGGGGAGATCGCCGCAAGCCTGGGCACCTCCCGCACACCGGTGCGCGAGGCGTTCCTGCGGCTGGAGACCGAAGGCTGGATGAAGCTCTACCCGAAACGCGGAGCGCTGGTGGCGCCGATCCCGCCGGCCGAGGCCGAGCACGTCGCACACGCCCGCTACGTGGTCGAGACCGCGGCGGTGCGCAGCGCGACCGCGAACGACACCGCCGGGTTGGTCGCGGCGTTGCGCTCCTCGATCGAACGGCAGCGTGAGCTGGCCGCCGCGGGGGATCTCGACGCATTCGCGCTGGCCGACACCGATTTCCACCGCACCTACGTCCTCGCCGGCGGCAATCCGCTGCTGTCGGGCTTCTACGACTCGCTGCGCGAGCGGCAGCGCCGGATGAACAGCGTCGCGCTGCGCCGGGGCCCGGTCGACATCACCCGGATCATCGAGCAGCACGGGCGGCTGGCCGACCTGGTGGCGGCGGCGGACGTCGACGGATTCGCCGACGCGCTGGTCGAGCACCTCTCCGGCGTGCACCAACTGGAGCTACGAGGCCGGTGACGGCGACACTCACCGTCACCGCGCCTCCCGGTCCGGTCGTCGCAGGACGCTGGCGCGGTGTGGTCGCCGCGATGTTCGCCATCGCCTGGGGCGGAAACGAATTCACTCCGCTGCTGGTGATGTACAAGCAGGACGGGCTGGCGGCCACCACCGTCGATCTGCTGCTGTTCTATTACGTGCTCGGCATCGTCCCCGCCTTGCTGATCGGCGGGCCGCTGTCGGATCGGCACGGCCGCCGCGCCCTGCTCCGGCCCGCGCCGCTGATCGCCGCGGCCGGATCGCTGCTGCTCGCGTTCGGGTCCGCGTCGGTGCCGCTGATGTCGGCCGGCCGGGTGCTGTGCGGGATCGCGCTCGGGCTGGCGATGGCCGTCGGCGGCAGCTGGCTCAAAGAGCTGACGCAACCACCCTACGGCCCGCCGCTGCCCGCGGGCACGGGCGCGCGCCGCTCCGCGATGAGCCTCACCGGTGGCTTCGCACTCGGCGCCTGCTGCGCCGGAGTACTGGCGCAATGGGCGCCGTGGCCGCACACCCTCGCGTACCTGGTCGACGTAGGACTGTGCCTGATCGCGACCGTGTGGGTGAGGCATGCGCCGGAAACCGTACTCCTCCGGCGGAATCCGGGTCGGCTCCGCGATGACCTGCGGATTCCCGTGGCGGGACACCGGCGTTTCCGCACGGTCGCGCTGCCTGCCGCGCTGTGGTTGTTCACCTCCGCCGCGGCGGCGTACGCGGTGCTGCCCGCGCTCATGGCGCCCCGGGTCGGCGCTGCGCCGATCGCGTTCTCCGCCATGGTCTGCCTCGTCACGCTGGGCTGCGGGTTCGCCGTCCAGTCCGTCGTACGCCGGTTCGACCGGCCCGGCACTGCACGCGCAGCCGCGGCGGCGCTGATCGCGGTGACGATCGGGATGACACTCGCCGCGCTGGCCGCAGGCGTGCTTACCCTGTGGGCGACGCTGGCCGCCGCCGTGGTGCTCGGAGCCGGTTACGGCATCGGCCTGGTGGCCGGGCTGCAAGAGATCGAGCGCATCGCCCGCCCGGACGACCTGGCCGGGCTGACCGCCGTTTTCTATTCGGCGAGCTACCTGGGGTTCGGCACCCCGGCCCTGCTGTCGTTCCTGCACGACACGTTCGGCCTCGGCTATCCCGCGATGTTCGGCGTGGGCGGGCTCGCGGCGGCCGCATGCCTCGTTCCGGTGCTGCGCGACTATCGGGCCTGACCCTCACCGCCGGGCAGGCGCGGGTCTCACCCCTTCGGCGTCAGCAGGACAAGCGGGATCTCGCGCGTGGTCTTCGTCTGGTACCCGGCGTACACCGACTGCGCGGCGGTGACCCGGGGCCACAGTTGCGCCCGCTCCTCCGGCGTGGCCACCCGAGCCGTCATCGGCGTCTTCGGCCCGCTCCGCACCGACACGACGACATCCGGATTGTCGCGCAGATTCAGGAACCACGCCGGGTGAACGGGGTCGCCCCCGCGCGAGGCGACGACGACATAGGTGTCGCCGTCGACGATCGGCGCCGTGAGCATCACCGCGTGCGGTCGCCCGGATTTGCGGCCGGTGGTCGTGAGTTCGAGCGACGGCATGCCGGAGAAATCGTTGCCCAGCTTCCCCAAGCTGAGTTTCAGCAGGGCGCGATGCACCGTATTCATGGTTTTCAGCGCGAAATTCGAGGGCATGCGATCCTCACGATCGACTCGACGGGTGGTCCGGCTCGCCGTATCCCGCGGCGGGAAACGGCGAATCGGACTGTACCGGAACCGGCGCGGCCCGCTCAGCTCGCGGACCATCCCGACCAGCGCTCCACTTCGATGGCGATCACCGGTCCCGGTGGCGGCTGTCGCTCGTACTGCGGGTAGCGCGCGGTCAATCGGCGGATCGCCGCTTCCGCTTCGGCGCCGTGGGCGAGGCGAGCCGCGCCGTCCGCGCGGGCCCACCACAACCGGGTCCAGTCGTCGTCGTAGCTGTCGACGAGCACGGCGACCGCCGGGTTCGCCGCGATGTTGTCCAGACGGCGCAGCGCGGTGGTCGTCTTCGGCTTCGCGTCGACGCTGGTGTAGACGATCTCGCCGGCCACGGCGAACACGATGGGCACCAGGTGGGGGCGCGACCGCGCCGAAACGGTCGCCAACCGCGCGACCGGACTGGTCGCGAATCGTTTGCGGGCCTCCTCGGAATTCAGTCGCACACCCGTCTCCTCGACATCGTCGTCCCCGCGAATCGGGGATCCGGTCGGTTACCTCCCCTATGCAACCGGACATTTGCCGTGAAATCACGGCGTTCGACTACTCCCACGCTACGGTCGAGTCAATGCGTGACCCGTCAAGAGGCTGTATAAGCCAAAAAGTGGAGGCGGTCGTGGACATCGATATCACTGCTCGGCTGAACCTAGCGTTCGAGATGTGGGAGCGTGCGCACGGGCGCCCGCTCGCCGACGATACGGTCGAGACCTGGGTGACCGCGGCCGGGTACGACTTGGAGCCAGGTCACCTGGCGAAAGTCCGGCGCGGACAACTCACCGCGCTGCCGGAGCAGGCCCGCGCCGGGCTGGCTCACGTGTTCGGGCTGGACCCCAGCTATTTCGTCTTCGATCCCGGTCCGGACCGGGCCGACGACGCCGAAGTCATCGCACACCTGGACAATTCGGCCCTGCGCCGCCTGGGCCAAGCCGTGAACGGCGTGTCGCTGCGGACGCTGTTGTACCTGGAGTCCGTCGCCGAAGTGCTCCGCCAGGCCGACGGTCTGCCTCCGTGCGAGCAGACCGCACAACTCTGATCGAACACGACAGCGGCTCGGTTTCGGCCCCCGGCCAGGGAAGTCCGGCGGGCCGGCCACACCGCCCCCGGCGCTCACCACGCGCCGCCGTGACCACCCCGGTGCGCCGGTAATCCAAATTTCGAATACCGCCTCGGAATACCGCGGGCCACACGATGTCCGGTCCGCCGATAGTGAATTCCAGGCAAACAGTAATTCGGCATTTCTTTCACCGCCCGCGCTGTCGTGGCCCACTTTTCGGCCGCCACCAGCGTAATCGGAGCATCTACACCGACCAGGGAATATGCACCGGTTCCCCGTTCCCTCGAAATCTGTCGAGTGGCGCTGCACCGACCCGCCCGCTATGCTCGGGCCGCGAGATTCGAAACTGCTTGTCGGTCTGCGTATTTGGGGTGGATGGGGCACGCAGAGGGGGTAGTGATGCCATTTCCCGGCGGTGAGCGCGAGTGCGAAAGTACGGAATTTGTCAGAGTTGTTGCCTCGGGCGGCGGGTGAGGCCGTCCAAGACGCCGTTCACCGGCCGAGAACGCCGTACCTGACATTGTCCGCCTGCGTGGTCGCGAGCGCGGCCGTCGTCACGGCGGCGGTGTACTACGCACCCACGGAATTCCGTATTACGCTCGCGGCCGGCGCCACCGCCGCGGCCGCCGCCTTATGCGCAGCGGTGACCGCGGCGGTCCACTTCCGCAGGCAAGCCCGGTTTGCCCGGCACTCGGCGGACCGGGCCCGGGACGACGGCGCGCTCGCCGCCGCGGGCGCCCGAGCCGAGGTCACCGCGGCGACCGAGGCCGTCGCCGAGTACGAAGCGCGCGCCGAGAGCAGCGAGAACCGGCGCACCGCCGCCATGGCGGCCTTCGCCGGCGCGGCGGGCCGCATGCAGGCGATGACCACCAGCATGCTGGCGGAGCTGCGCGAGATGGAACACCGCCACGGCGATCCCACCGTGCTCGCCGATTTGCTGCAGCTCGATCACCGCACCGCCCAGGCGGGCAGGCTGGCCGACAGCATCGCTGTGCTCAGCGGCGCGCGATCCGGCCGCCGGTGGGCCAAACCCATTGCCATGGAATCGATTCTGCGCGGCGCGATGGGACGCGTCGCGGGCTATCAGCGCGTGCGGTTGCGCGCGATCGCCGACATCGCGGTCTCCGGGCACGCCGCGGAGGGCGTCATGCACGCGCTGGCGGAGCTGCTCGACAACGCCTGCAACTTCTCCCCGCCCACCACCGAGGTGCACGTCTACGCCGCCGAGGTGCCCGCGGGCGTCATCATCACCATCGAGGACAGCGGGTTGGTCATGAGCGAGTCGGCGCTGCGCCGCGCCGAGGCAGCGGTGGCGGCGGGCGGGCCGGACGCCCGCGGCGCAGGCGCCGACTTGTCCTCGCTCACCGGGACCCGGCTCGGCCTCGCCGTGGTGGGCAATCTCGCGCGCAAACACGGGCTCACCGTCTCCTTCCGGCCCTCCGCCATCGGCGGCACCGCCGTGGTCGTGGTGATTCCACGCGATCTCACCACCCGGGTGGAGCGGCCCCAGCCGTCCACCACCACCGGCACGCTGCCCGTCGCACGGGAGCGCGTCACCGCGCCGCCGGAACCCACGCCCACCGACCCGGAGCCTGCGCCCTCCGCCGCGGTACGCCCGTCTACCGCCGAGCACTCCCCCGCGGGCGCGAGCCCGGCGCTGCCCAAGCGGCGTCGCGGCAGCACGCTGGCCGCGGTCCACCCCGACGGGCTCGCCACACCGGAGCCTGCCGCGCCGACGCCCCCTGCGGCACGGCCGGACTCGCTCGGCGCGTTCCAGCGCGCGGTGACCAGGCCCGCGACCGGCAGCGCCGCCGATACCTCCCCCGCCCCTTCCGTCTCCGTGGAGAACGAACGATGACGACCTCCGAGACCGCCCAGTTGAGCTGGCTGTTGGAACAACTGCTCACCCGGACGCCGCGCACCAGGCATGCCCTCCTGCTCTCCAGCGACGGGCTGAAGATCTGCCACACACCCGATCTCACCGTGGACGGGGCCGACCAGCTCGCCGCCATCGCGGCGGGCATCCAGAGCCTCTCGCACGGCGCCTCGGTGGAATTCGGCGACGGCCGGGCCGGGGTCCGCCAGTCGATGACCGAGTTCTACGGGGGCATCCTGTTCATCGTCGAGGCCGGGCTGGGCGCGCACATCGCGGTCGTGGCCGCCGAGGACGCCGATGCCGGTCTGGTCGGCCACAACATGCGCGAGCTGGTGGAACAGCTCGGCGAGCACCTGGCGGCCGCGCCGCGCTTCCCGGGAGCGGGCGTGTCGTGACCAGGCCAGGCCGCGACGACGACCCCGACCGGCTCTACACGCTGACCGGAGGACGCAGCAAGCCGGACACCGACACCTTCGACCTGGTCACCTTGGTGGTCAGCGAGTGCGCGCCCGCGCCGGGTATGCAGTCCGAGCACGTCGCGATCCTCGAACTGTGCCGCGGCCCGACCGCCGTCGTGGAAATCGCCGCCGAGCTGCGGATCCCGGTCGGCATCGCCACCATCCTGCTGTCGGATCTGCTGCACGCGGGCAAGATCACCGTGCGTCCGCCGCAGGCCGCCGCACCCGGCTCGCCATGGCACTTCCTGCCCGACACCACGACGCTCGAGAAGGTGCTCGTTGGACTTCGCAAACTTTGACCCGCGGCCCGCCCGCGCGGACGCGCCCCTGCGTCAGGTGACCACGCGGGGACTGAAGATCGTCATCGTCGGCGGTTTCGGCGTGGGCAAGACGACGATGGTTCGCGCGGTCAGCGAGATCCGCCCCCTCGACACCGAAGCGATCATGACCGACGAGGGGCTGGAGATCGACGACCCCAGCGGCGCGCCGGGCAAGTCGACCACCACCGTCGCCTTCGACTTCGGACGGATCACCGTCGATGACGAGCACGTGCTGTATCTGTTCGGCGCGCCCGGGCAGCAGCGGTTCCGGTTCCTCTGGGATCGGCTGTTCACCGGTGCACTGGGCGCGATCGTGCTGGTCGATCCGCACCGGATCGCCGACTCCTGGTACGCCGTGGACCGCCTCGAACATCAGCGGACGCCGTTCGTCGTGGCCTGCAACGACTTCGGCGGCGGTCACCGCCCCGACGCCGTACGCGACGCGCTCGACCTCGATCCGCACGTGCCGGTGATCGACTGCGACGCCCGCTCACGCGAGTCCGGGAAGGGCGTCCTCATCACGCTCGTCGAGCACCTCTACTCCCTCGCGCCGCCACCGGTGGCCAGGCGCCCCCTGTTCCCGACTCCGGAGGCCGCGTCATGACCACGCCAGCGCCGAGTTCCACCGACAGCTGCCCCGTCCGCACCGCGCCGGTCACGTTGAGCGGCCCCCGTTTCCATACCGACCCGCACCAGCTCTATCACGAGATGCGCCGCGAGCACGGCGCGGTGGTCGCCGTCGAGTTGCCCGGCGGCGTGCCCGCGTGGCTGGTCATCGGCTACCGCGAACTGCACCAGGTGACCAGCGACCCCGAATTGTTTCCGCGCGACGTCGCACGGTGGAACCAGTGGCCGAACATCCCGCCGGACTGGCCGCTGCTGCCGATGGTCGGGCAGCCGATGCCGTCGATCTATTTCACCGCGGGCGCGGAGCACCGCAGGCACGTGGCGATGGTCGAGCCCGCGCTGGAGCTCGTCGACACCTTCCAATTGCGCCGTACCTGTGAGGATCTGGCCGACCGCCTGATCGACGCGTTCTGCGGCCGGGGCGAAGCGGAGCTGGTCGCCGATTTCGCCGAGCCGCTGCCGGTGCTGGCGCTGGCGCGGGTCCTCGGCTTCCCCGACGAGGACGGACCGCGGCTGGCGTGGACGATGAAGACGCTCGCCGACGGTGGTGCCGACGCCCAGGCCGCGCACCAGCAGTTCGCCGAGCACATGCAGCGCCTGCTGGCGACCAAGAAGGCGGCGCGGGGCGCCGACCTGGTGTCCCGGATGCTGGCGCATCCCGCCCCGTTCACCGACCAGGAATACGTCCTCGACCTGATGGCGGTCACCGCCGCGGGGTATCTGCCCACGGCCGACTGGATCGGGAACTCGGTGCGGCTGATGCTCACCGACGACCGGTTCGCCGCCGCCCTCGGCGGCGGACGGCACAGCGTGGGCCAGGCGATGAACGAAGTGCTGTGGGAGGACACGCCGACCCAGATCCTGGCCGGACGCTGGGCCGCTCGCGACACGCGGCTGGGCGACAAGGTCATCCGGGCCGGTGACATGCTGCTGCTCGGCCTGGCCGCGGCCAATGCCGATCCGCATGTGCGCCAGCACGTCTCCGACGGCGCCGATCCGGCGCACACCGGTAACAGCGCGCACTTCGCGTTCAGCTACGGCGAATACCGCTGCCCTTTTCCCGCGCAGGAGATCGCCGAGGTCATCGCGCGCACCGGCATCGAGGTGCTGCTCGACCGGCTGCCCGACCTCGATTTGGCGATACCCGCCCAGAACCTGGTCCGGCGGCCGTCGGCCTTCCTGCGCGGCATGACCACCCTGCCCGTCCGTTTCACACCCGTTCGCGCCGTCGGAGGTACCCCGTGAGCAGAGCATGCCCACACGCAACGACCCTTGTCATCGATCCGATGGTCGGCGACCTCGGCCGGGAGACCAGCCTGCTGCGTGACGCCGGCCCGCTCACCCGGATCGAGCTGCTCGGCGTGCCCGCCTGGACCGTCACCCAGCACGCGCTGGCCAGGCAGTTGCTCGTCGACACCCGGCTGGTCAAGGACATCGGCGCGTGGTCGCTGTGGCAGTCCGGCGCGGTGACCAGGCAGTGGCCGCTGATCGGCATGGTCGACGCGGGCCGTTCCATGTTCACCGTCGACGGCCCCGAGCACCGCAGGCTGCGGATCAAGACCACTCAGGCGCTGACCAAGCGCAGGCTGGACGCACTGCGCCCCACGATCGAACGCCTGACCGCCGAACTGCTGGACGATCTCGCCGAGGCGGGACGCGACGGCGCGGTGGTCGATCTCAAGACGGTGTTCGCCTATCCGCTGCCGATGCGGGTCGTCAGTGAGTTGATGGGCGTGGACCGCGCCGCTCATCCGATGCTGCTGACCTGGTACAAAGCGTTCTTCTCGCTGCTGACGCCGCAGGACGAACGGCTGCGGGTGATCGACGAGCTGGACGTCTATTTCACCGAACTGGTGCGCACGAAGACCGCCGACCCGACCGACGACCTGACCAGCGCCTTCATCGTCGGCGGCGACGACATCGAGCCGCTGACCGAGGAAGAAGTGGTGGGCAACCTGAAGGCGCTGGTGGCCGCCGGGCACGAGACCACGATCGGCCTCATCCTCAACGCCGTGCGCGCGCTCCTGGGGCGGCCGGAGCAGTTGAGCGCCGTCCGCGCCGGCGACCTCACCTGGGACGCGGCGGTGGAGGAAACCCTGCGCTGGGACAGCCCGGTGACCCATCTGCTGATGCGTTTCGCCACCGAGGACATCACCGTCGGCGACATCGTCATCGAGAAGGGCGAGGGAGTGGTCATGTCCTACCGTGCGATCGGCCGGGATCTCGCCGTGCACGGCGCGGACGCCGACGACTTCGACGTCTCCCGCCCGACCGCACACCGGCACTTGGCTTTCGGCTACGGCCCGCACATCTGCCCAGGTGCGGCGCTCGCCCGCCTCGAGGCGGGAATCGCGCTGCCCGCCCTGTTCACCCGCTTCCCCGAGCTGCGTTTCGCCGTGCCGGTCGAAGAGATTCGCAACCTGCCGGTGCTCACCCAGAACGACCTCGCATCGTTCCCGGTGCATCTCGGGAACTGATCGCAAGCGCCCCGAAGGCGTCCGCGAGTGGCGCATGGCTGCGGCTGTACGCGAGTAGACCTCGCGATGGCGTGCCCGTCGCGGCGGCCAGGCCTTGTTACCGTGGCCTATGGCCAGCGAATCAACGGCGGCGCACCGGCGCGCCGAGCTCCGCGACTTCCTCCGCACCCGCAGGGCCCGGCTCAGGCCGGAGGACATGGGCCTGCCGACAGTGGGACGGCGGCGCACGCCCGGGTTGCGGCGGGAAGAGATCGCCACCCTCGCCGGAGTGGGCGTGTCCTGGTACACGTGGCTGGAGCAGGGGCGCGACATCACCGTGTCGGCGGAGGTGCTCGACGCGATCGCCGCGGCGCTGCGACTGTCCGGCCCGGAGCGGACCCACCTGTATCTGCTCGCCGGTCAGAACCCGCCGCCGTCGGGTGCGATGGGCGACGCCGAGGTCACCCCGCAGCTGCGCCAGTTGCTGGACGCGTGGGGGTCGCGGCCTGCGGTGCTGCGGGACCGCTCCTGGAATCTGCTCGCGGTGAACGACGCCGCGCGCACCGTCTTCGGGTTCACCGACGCCGACCGCAACTGCCTGATCTCGTTCTTCACCAACGTCAGGTACCGCGGCATGCACGCGGAGTGGAGCGCGATCGCTCCCTCGGTCGTGGCCGCTTTCCGCGCGGACGCGGCGCACCACCCCGGCGACCCCGAGTTCGACCGGGTGATCGGCGAGCTCACCGCCGCGAGCCCGGAGTTCGCCGAGTTGTGGGCCCGCCACGATGTGGACGCCGCGGGCCCAGCAGTCAAGGCGGTGCGCCACCCCGAAGCAGGCAACCTGCTGTTCGACACGACCACCCTGGCGGTGGCCGACCACCCGTATTGGTTCCTGGTGCTCTACAACCCGCAATCCGGCACCGATACCGCGCAGCGGGTCGACGGGCTGATGCGGATCAGGCTCGCCGCCCCGGCGTGACCACAGCCTGGTGGTGCCACACCTAGGTCGACTGGACACTGTTCGGCCGCCGTGGCCTTCGGCACGCTGATTCCCATGACGCACAACATCTCCCGATTCGACGGCAAGGTCGCGCTGGTCACCGGCGGCTCGAGCGGCATGGGGCTGGCCACCGCACGACGGCTGCTCACCGAAGGCGCTCAGGTGGTCATCACCGGCCGGGACGAGACGCGGCTGAAGGCCGCGGTGGAAGCGCTGCACGGCGGTGAGCGAGTGATCGCGATCCGCGCCGACGCGGGTCGTCTCGCCGATCTCGACGCGCTCGCCACCGCCTTGCGCGACCGGCACGGCCGTCTCGACGTGGTCTTCGCCAACGCGGGGGTCGCGTCCTTCCAGCCGAGCGCCGCGATCACCGAGGACGAGTTCGACCGGGTCGTGGACATCAACTTCAAGGGCGTCTTCTTCACCATCCAGAAAGTGCTGCCGCTGCTGTCGGAGCACGCGTCGGTCGTCATCAACGCGTCGTGGACGCTGCACCGCGGCCTGCCCGGCGCCACCCTCTACGCGGCTACCAAGGCGGCCGTGCACAACCTGGCCCGCACTCTCGCGGCGGAGCTGGGCCCCAGGGGGATTCGAGTCAATTCGGTGAGCCCCGGGTACATCGAGACCCCGATGTTCCACGACAATGTCAGCCCCGACGCGCACGCCGCCGTACTCACCGAAGTGGCGAGCCGCCGGTTGGGCACCGCCGACGAGGTGGCCGACGCCGTGGCCTTCCTCGCCTCCGCCGAGGCGTCCTACGTCAACGGGCAGGACCTGGTCATCGACGGTGGTCTGGTCGCGGCTGTCTCCCGGGAGCTGATCTGACCGTCAGGCCGTGGAAACGGCTTCGCGACGCACGGAGTCGATGATCGCTTCCCGGATGGGCCGCCAGCGCAGATCGAGTTCGGCCAGCGTGCGGGAGTCGTCGGTCGGCGTGGCCGTGGTGAGCAACCACGCCGCCTCGTAGCCGAGCCCGGCGCTGATCGGCAGGACTCGGGCGGCGGCGTCGGTGAGCCGTCCGAGTCCCAGCAGCGCGGCCTTCGGCACGGGGATCCGCCGGATCCGCTGTCCCACAGCGCTTTCCAGGATGTCCACGATCTCGTCGAAGGCCACCATGTGGCCGCCGCACAGATAGCGCCGTGGCCCGAGGCCGGGGCGCATGACGGCGGCGTGCACCGCGGCCACGTCCCGGACGTCGATCATCTGCATGCCACCGCGGATCCGCGGAGCGACGCGTGCGCGCAGGATGGCGCCCCACCCGTCGGAGGTGATTCCGGCCTGGGCGCCGAGACCGGGGCCGACGACGCTGGAGGGATAGGTGATCACGATCGGAGCGCCCGCGGCCTGCAACGCCCGCGCGATCCGATCGGCCGCCGACTTGGTGCGGCCGTAGGCACTGCGCCCCGGCGCGGTCGGGCTGTCTGGCGTGATGACCGGATCGGGACTGGGAAACAGTGCGCTGTAGCTGGCGACGTGCACGATCGGATCCAGGCCGAGCGCGGTCGCGCGGGCCAGGACGGTGGCGGTCGCGTCGGCGTTGACTTCCCACATCAGTTGCTCGCGCCGGTCGTCGGTGCCGACCACGCCCGCCGCGTGCAGGACGGCGTCGCATCCGTCGAGCAACGCTTCGACCGTCTCGGGGTCCCGGATGTCGCCCGGCAGTACTGCGAGCGCTTCGGGCGTGGTGTCGAACATGTCGACGACCGCCGAGACGGATTCGCTGGGATGGACCAGCAGCACGACACGGTGCCCTGCTCGCAGCAGAGCCGAGACGGTGTGCGCGCCGAGGTATCCCGTGCCGCCGGTGACGGCGATGCGCAGACCGGCCGCCCGCCGCTTCCCGCCGGCTGGGTCCGTGTCGCCCGCCGCCGTGCCGGTTGCCGCCGGTATGTCCTTCAGTCCACCCATTTCGTTCCTTCGTCACCATGGATTCCGCCGTTCGGTCCACCGGCGCCGCGCCTTCGGCACACGCGACAATGGCCGCACAGCTGAAGCATCGGCACAAATTCGATGCCAGTGGCATCGTAATCGAGGCAGGGAGCGGCATGGCGGAAACGGCGCAGGACCCGCATTCGGCGAGCCGGGGCGCAGGCAGGCCGCGGGACGAGTCGGTCGAGCAGCGAGTGCTGGCGACCGTGCGGGAGATGCTGGTCGAAAAGGGATGGGACGAGCTGAGCGTGCGGGCGGTGGCGGCCCGCGCGGGCGTCGGCCGTGCATCGATCGCCCGCCGCTGGCAATCGAAGGCCGAACTGGTGCTGCACGCCGTGCTGGGTGAGACGCCCGATCTGGGGCCGTTCGAGGGAACTGACCGGCAGGGGTGGCTCGAGTGGGTGCTGCGCGGCAGCCGGGAACTGTTCGCGCGCGGCGAGGTGCGCGCCGCCGTTCCCGGGCTGCTGACCGCGCTCGACCGGGACCAACAGTTGCGCCACCGGCTGTGGGCCGGGTTCAGCGCCCCGGCGGCCGCACTTTTCGCCGCGGGCGACACCGCATCCCGCGCACAGTCCGAGTTGGACGCCAGGGCCGTCATCGCGCTGGCGGCCGGTGCGGCGCTGTTCCTGGAATTCGTCGCCCACGGGGACGACACCGCGCTGCTCCACCGGCGCATCGGCGAACTGCTGCACCGCGCCGTGCTCGAGCACTGAGCGGGGCGATTCGGGCGAAAACCGGTTGGCGACCTGCTCCGGCCGCTCAGTACAGTGGGCCGGTGATTCGCACCGCCGCACTGGCCCATGTCCGGGATCGCCGCCTGCTGCAAGCGCGCTCGGTCGGCAAGGACGTCTTCTACATGGCCGGCGGCAAGATCGACCCGGGTGAGACGCCCGAGGCGGCGCTGCACCGGGAGGTGCGCGAGGAACTCGGCGTCGGCGTCGTCTCCTGCGACGAACTCGGAGTGTTCCAGGCCGAGGCGTACGGGCACTCCCCCGGCACCCGGCTGCACATGACCTGTTTCACCGCGGAACTCGACGGCGACCCCACGCCCGCGAGCGAGATCGCCGAACTGCGCTACTTCACCGTGAGCGAGTACGCCGCCATGGACCATGTGGCCCCCGGCTCCATGCTGGTCTTCCGCAAACTCCACGAACTCGGCGCGGTCGACTGGTAGACCGCCGGGAACCGGGCGCGGGCCGGAGCATCAGGCCGATGCGTCCAGTGATCCGGGACGGATCCGTGCCTCCAGCCGGCCGTGCGGGTATTGCGGCACGACGCGGAAAGGGCGCCGATTCGGCACGCGGCGCGCCCTCCGTCAGCGGAGCGCGGCGCTCGGTATCTCGTCGTCGAGCACTTCCACGCCGTGCCAGAAAGCGACGTGGTCTTTGATCTGCTCCGCCGCGCTTTTCGGGTCGGGGTAGTACCAGGCGGCGTCCTCGTTGCGGTTGCCGTGGACTTCCAGGGTGTAGTAGCTGGCCTCGCCCTTCCACGGACAGGTCGTGTGCGTCCCGGAAGGCCGGAGGAATTCCTTCCGGACGGACTCGGCCGGGAAGTAGTGGTTGCCCTCGACCAGCACGGTATCGGAGCTGCTCGCCAGAATTTCGCCGTCCCACATTGCCTTTGCCATATCGCGATCCTGTCGCGCCGCCGGGGAGGAAAGAATGCCCTGGGGCAGCCGTGTCCGAGTCGGTACACGGATGTTGCCGTTTCGATTCGCTCCTGTAGTCGCGCGAAAGGAAATGGCGATCCGCTGACCGCGCGATATCGACCGACCAGCGGTTTGCCGGCCGACTGGACAGGCCCTGCCCTACCCGAAGCCACTCACGGTGCGGGCGCCGAGGATATCTCCGGCGAGCCTCACCATGAGCGAGCCCGGCGCTCAGGTCACTCTCGGGCCCCGTTTCCCGCGGCGACCGGACCGCGACGCGCATGCTCGGCCACCCACACGCCGACGCCGATCGCCCCCGCGACCGGCCACGACACCAGCCCCGTGACCGCCGCCGCTCCGAGCCCGCCGAAGTAGAGCAACGACTCCCGATCCGGTACCCGGTTGCGCACCGCCGTAGTCGCCGAGGAAACACCGGTCGCCACGGTGCGCGGGCCGGGCGGAAGCGGAACTCGGGCCATCCGCATGCCCACGGTCGGAACCGGGACTCGCAGCCGGGCGCGCGAGGTGGCCGGGGTCTCCGATTTCGTCGGCGGTTCGGTCTCGGTGTCCGGCACGGCGCGCGCCGTCTCGGGTGCTTCGGAACCGGATTCGCGGACCTTCCGGGCCGCTGTCTTGGACATGACCGCTCCTTTCTTCGTCCTGAACCTCGTCGCTGTGTATGTGATCCAGCCAAGCCGTGCTCGCGCCGCGTCGCAACCCCCGGCCGGGACACCTTTCGCGCTCCGCGGCGATCGCCCGCGCGCGAACGCGACCGATGTGCTCGTACGCCGTTCTCCCCTACCGGACGACTGCGCCAACATGCAATGGCTAATAGATTGCTGAATGTCACAATACCTCTCAGGAACAGAGCGGAATCTGCGTATTTTCTTGATGCCAGAAAGTTTTTCATGCAATCCTGACTTACCTCCACATGTCGCTGGTAGTTTGCCGAACGAGGCACTCGGAGGCAGACCACTGGTCGGCGAATCCGCCGAACTACCCCTGGAGGTCAAGGTCGTGACTCGTCCGTTTCTTCGTTCCCCCCGTAGCAGACGCATCGGTCCGGTCCGTGTCCTCGGCGCCCTGAGCGGGATGGCACTCGCCCTCCTGCTGGCGACGACGGCCACCGCGGAGCCGGTCTATCCGCAGCCCGATCCAGACCCGTTCTACGCCGCACCTGCCGATCTGGCGGCACACAACCCTGGCGACGTGCTGGACGTGCGGGTCCTGCCGCCGCTGGCCCTCTTCCCCGGCGCCACCGTCAGGCTGGTCGAGTTCCGTTCCACCAATTCGCGGGGCGCGCCGATCGCGGCGACCACCACGATCCTCACTCCCCTCGGACAACGGCCGGGGATGCCGCTGCTGTCGTATCAGCACTTCATCAACGCGCTCGGCACGCATTGCGCGGTATCGCACCTGCTCTACAGCAACGATCTGAATCTGACGGCGTCGTCATCGATGCTGAACGTCCTGCTGGCGCGCGGCTGGACGGTCGCGCTGCCGGATCATCTCGGCCCCCAGTTCGCGCTCGGCGCCGGGCGTTTGGGCGGCCAAATCACGTTGGACGGGGTCCGCGCGGCGAAACGACTACCCGAACTCGGTCTGCAGAACAGCCCGGCGGCGCTGACCGGTTACTCCGGCGGCGGGCTCGCCACGGCATGGGCGGCTGCGCTGCAACCGTCCTACGCACCCGAATTGCGGCTCGTCGGCGCGGCCATCGGCGGCGCTCCGATGAACCTGGTGGCGATGGCGCGCGGGCTGGGTTTCGAGCCGCACCCGGCGTTCGGCCTGGCCATGGCGACGGCCATCGGCCTGGAGCGGGAGTATCCCGATCAGGTGCCGATCAGCCAGAATCTCAACGAGCGCGGACGGGCGCTGCGCGACGCCATGGCCAACAGCTGCACCAACGACATCCTCGCGGTCGGCGCAGGCGGCAGCGCGCGCGAACTCGTGGACAACACCTCCGTCTTCGACGCGCCGGGCGCGTGGTCCGTGGTGGAGGAGAACAGCGTGGAGCTCTACCCCCACGCCCCGGGAATGCCGATATTCGAATGGCATTCGCCCAGCGACCCGCTGATTCCCGTTGCCGCGATCGACAACACGATCCACCGCTGGTGCTCGGCCGGTGTGCCGCTGCAGACCGTGCATGTGCCCGATGCCGAGCATCTGACCGCGGCGGTGCTCGGCGCCCCCTCGGTGCTGGGGTGGCTCGAGGGCCGGGTTCGCGGCGAGCCCGCGCCCAGCACCTGCTGACCCGGGCAGACGCCCGCGGCCGCTCATCGGCCGCGTGAGCATCCGGACCACGTCGATCCCCGCGCATTCCCGCCGACCGGATTGCGCGGGGATTCCCGGGGTAAGCCGCAAACACAGGAGGTGATGACATGCCGAAGGCTTGGACCGACAAGCAAGAACGTCAATACGAGCACATCAAGGATTCGGCGAAGTCCCGCGGCGCGAGCACGGGACGCGCGAAGGAGATGGCCGCTCGCACGGTCAACAAGAACCGCGCCCAGTCCGGGCAGTCCAAGACCGCGAGCAAGACGTCGACCGACGACAAGTCGCCGCAGCAGCGCGGCGGTCAGCGTTCGCACAGCGGCGCGCAAGGACCGACCCGCGACCAGCTGTACAACGAGGCCAAGAAACGCAATGTCGAAGGCCGCTCGAAGATGACGAAGAAGGAGCTGGCGCACGCACTCGGACGGGACTGAGTTCGATGCGCGGCTCGACGACCTAGCAGCGAGAGGAGTGGAGATGGCCGAGCAGCAGGAAACAGGCACCGTCACCGGCACCAGGGACAAGGATTACAACTTGATCTGGTTCGTCGAGGCGTCCCTGGAGAACGCGCTGCGTCTGGACACATTCATCCAGGACGCGGAGCGTGACGGAGACAGCGAGCTGGTGGAATTCTTCCGCAAGGCGCAGGCCGACAGCCGTAAAGGCGGCCGGATGGGCAAAGAGCTTCTGTCCAAGCGTCTCGCGAAGTCGGATATCTGACGTTTGACGATGAGCGGGGAGGGCGGCCGCGTGGCTGCCCTCCCGCTGTCGGATCTCGCCGCCGAGCCAAGGAGCAGATATGCGCGTCGTCGTGGTCGGTGCCACCGGGAACGTGGGAACGAGCGTGCTGGAGACGCTGTCGGCCGAGGCGGGGGTCGGCTCGATCGTGGGGATCGCGCGGCGCGTGCCGGGCACGCCCCGCGAGGGCGTGGAATGGGTGAGCGCGGATGTGCGCACCGACGATCTGGAATCGCACTTCCACGGCGCCGACGTGGTGGTGCATCTGGCGTGGCTGTTCCAGCCGACCCATCAGCCCATGGTCACGTGGCGCGCGAATGTCGGTGGCACCGAACGGGTGCTGCGCGCCGTGGCCGCGGCGCAGGTGCCCGCGTTGATCTATGCCTCGTCGGTCGGCGCCTACTCCCCGTGCCACGACGACGAACCGGTGCCGGAGAGCTGGCCGACCGATGGCTGGCCGACCGCCGCGTACACGCGGGAGAAGGCCTACGTCGAAAGACTGCTGGATCGATTCGAGGCCGAGAACCCGGACCGCCGCGTGGTTCGCATGCGCCCGGCGTTCATCTTCCGCCGCGAGACCGCCAGCCAGCAGCGGCGGTTGTTCGCCGGTCCGCTGCTGCCCAATCGCCTGATCCGGCCCGGCCTGCCGCCGATCCTGCCGATCCCGCGCGGACTGCGCTTCCAGGCGGTGCACAGCGACGACGTCGGCCGCGCCTACGCGCTGGCCATCGCCACCGACGCCCGCGGACCGTTCAATCTGGCCGCGGAGCCGGTGATCGATCGCGACCGGCTGGCCGAACTCTTCGATGCCCGGGTGGTGTCCGTACCGCCCGCGCTCGTTCGGGCCGCGCTCGCGATGGGCTGGCATGCAAGGACTCTGCCCGCGGCGCCGGATCTGTTCGACGCGGTGCTGCGCCTGCCGATCCTCGACACCGGTCGCGCGCGGGCAGAGCTGGGCTGGACGCCGCGGTACACCGCGGTCGACGCCCTCCGGCACTTGCTGTCCGGCCTGCGTGCGGGCGCAGGGGCCGACACCCCTCCCTTGGCCCGCGAAGCGGGCGGGCCTTGGCGCTGGCGGGAGTTCGCCTCCGGGGTGGGCGGGCGCGAATTAGGTGTCGGCTGATTCGCCGGGCCGACTCTCCGGCTCTCCACCGCCGGATGTGGACACCGGCTGGAATGCTCGGCGCACGAAGGCCGACGGCTTGCGCCGCGGCGCCGGCGGATGCCCGAAGCCGACGGCTGTATCTGCGCACGGCCGAAGAGGCCGACCCCAATCGTGGTCGGCCTCTCCGGTTTTCCTGACACCTCGTTCACCTGGGCGGCACACCTTCCTCGGACACGGGTAGGTGCGGGAGCCGCGTCAGCTGTAGGTGAAGAAGACGCCGGAAGCGATACCGCCCGGCCCGGTGACCGTCACCGGCACGGAACCGATCCCCGCGGGAGTGACCGCAGTGATCTGCGTATCGGAGACCACCGTGAACGACACTGCCGGAAGCAGACCGAAGGACACGCCGGTCGCGCCGGTGAACCCGGTGCCGGAGATCGTGACCGTGGTGCCGCCGGTCACCGGCCCCGTGTTCGGGGTGACCGAGCTCAGAGTCGGCACGGACACATAGGTGAACGGCACTCCCGCACTGGTGCCGGCCGAATTGGTGACCGTGACCGGCACGGTACCCGTTCCCGGCGGAGCGATCGCGATGATCAAGTTGCTGGAAAGCGCGAAGAAGAGCAGCGCGGGGGTAGCTCCGAAATTCACGGAGGTAACTCCGGTGAAACTGCTTCCCAAAATCAGAACCACGGTACCGCCGGTCGCCGGCCCGGAATTCGGAATAACCGCGGACACCACGGGAACCTGCACCACAGAGGTGTAGGTGTAGGGAACACCATTGCTGGTACCGTCCGCATTGGAAACGGTGACCTGCACAGTGCCCGTGCCCGGCGGAGCGATCGCCGTGATTTGAGTAGGTGAATCCAGAGTGAAAGTGGTTGCGGTTCCGCCGAATCGGACGGTGGTCGGCCCGCCGAATCCGGTTCCGGTGATAACCACGCTGTTACCCCCTGAACTCGGACCCGTGGTCGGCGATACCGAAGTGATAGTAGGCATGGCATTGCCCCTTTTCAGTATTGATTACCTGCACCGGGGAGCGCTCGACCTTCAGGTAGCCCGGCTGTAACCATTAACGCCCTGAAACCACTACTGCCGCAATGAAAATGCGATCCGTTTTCGTCCGTTTTCGTCCGGTTTTGCCCGAGGCGCGATTCGTGCTCTCCGGCAGGCATTCCGCGATTCGGGCGCGTCGGACCACCCAGCCGGGGGCAACGGCTCGGCTGAGCGGAGCTTTCCATGCTCGACCGGCCCGCGACGATCGCCGAGGCGACGTCGGCGAGGCGACGTCGGCGTTCCTGCTCGAGCGCCACACCGCATCGAGGCCGGACAACGGCTCGGCACGGTAGCGGTCAGGCATTCACGGTCGCCGGTGCGCGTGGCGTCACCTGCGTCTGCGGAGTCACCGGCGGTGCGCCGGTCGTGCGCCGCCGGGCCCGGTGGTGCGCCCACTGCAAGAACCCGATGCCGGTCAATCCCCCTGCGGCGGTGACTATTCCGATCCGGCTGCCGGGCGGGCGCCAATCGACGACCAGCTCCGCGCCGTCGGTGCCCGCCGTGACGTCCACGGCGAGGAAGACACCACCGATCGTGCCGACCGGCAGCTCCCGCCCGTTCAGCGTCACGCGATGCCCCGGCCAGGCGAGCCGGGCGAAGACGACGCGACCGCCGTCCGGCGAGCCGACCACCGCCCGCGCCCTCCTGTCGTCGAGGGAATCGCGCGACTCGGCGGTCACCCCCGAAGTGTGCGCGATCGGCCCGTTGCGGGTGGACACGCGCCCGCCCGCCCGTTCCAGCACCCAGATGTGCCGTTCGTGTCCCGAATAGTCCACCCACCGCCAGCCCGCGGGCGCGGGACGGTCGCGGGCATCCGGATACTGCGTGCGGTGCAGCACCACCCGGTCGACCTTCATCAGATCGACGACGGCCGCACCGGTGACCTTCTCGGTCGCGAAGGCGCGGCGGAACGCGTCGGGGCAGGTACTGCCGTCCCAGGCCATACAGAGCATGCCCGCGAAGGCGGCATGCCCGATCGGCGTATAGGCGTTGACGTAGTCGAGACCGAGCGCCTTCGCGTAGTTGCCGATCGCCGGCGACCCGTAGGCCCGTCCAGGTTCCGGTCCTCCGGACGCACGGCAGCACGATCGGCCAATTGCAATGTGAGGCCGTCGAAATCGGGAAAGACCGCGCGCATCGCCGAACGCCGCTCCGGGAAGTCGTAGGACATCGGCGTCGTAGGCGCCCCGGCCACCTGCGCGTAGGCGATCGGGAACATGGCGACGATCGCCAGCGCGCACGCGGCTGGGGCACCACGCCGGCGCGCCAGCCGGACTGCGGCGGCGCCGAGCGCGCCCACGGCCAACGCCCCCGCGATATGTCGCCGGTAACCATCGCAGCGAAGGCATCCGCTACACGATCACTCGGCGCTGTTGGCCGTTTGCCTTGACGCCGACGAGAAGGTTTAGCGTGGCGAGGACGAAGGTGAAGGAGGACGGATGCGCATCGGTGAATTGGCGCAGCGGGCAGGCACCAGCACGCGCGCCCTGCGCTACTACGAGGAGCACGGTCTGGTGCGGCCCCGCCGCGCCGCCAACGGATACCGCTCCTACGACGACGCGGAAGTGCTGATCGTGGCGAAGATCCGCGAACTGCTCGGCGCGGGCTTCGACCTCGACGAGATCCGCCCTTTCGTCGCGTGCCTGCGGGCGGGGAACGGCTCCGGCGACGTCTGCCCGGACTCGGTCTCCACGTTGCGGCGCAAGCTGGCCGAGGTCGATTCGTACCTGGAACGGCTGGGGGACGTCCGTCGCCTGCTGAGCGAGCGGATCACGGCGGCCTGCGAGTTCGAGCGGATCACGGCGGCCTGCGAGTTCGACCGGCTCGAGGAGCGGCGGTGAAATTCGCGGTCAGCTACAGCACCCCGTTCTTCGGCGTCGACCCCGATCGGCTGCTGCGCTACGCCCAGCATGCCGAACGATGCGGCTTCGAGGCGATCTACCTGCCCGAGCACGTCGCGTTGTACCCGGGCGCCGCGGTCGGGCCGATGGAATTCACGCCGACGGTCCCGTTCGCCGACCCGCTGGACGCGCTGAGCTTCGTGGCCGCCGCGACCGAACGGATCCTGCTCGGCACCGCAGTGCTGCTGCTGCCCTATCACCATCCGGTGGTGCTGGCCAAACGCCTGGCGACGATCGACGTGCTGTCCAAGGGACGGATGCGGCTGCTGACGGTGGGATTGGGCACCCTGCCCGGGGAGGCGCAGGCCCTGGGCGTCGAGTTCGCCACCCGGGGCCGCCGCGCCGACGAGGCCATCGACGTGCTGCGACTGCTGTGGTCCGGCGACGCGGACGGGGTGAGTTTCGACGGCGAGTTCTTCCGGTTCGAGAGCCTCTGCAGCTACCCGAAACCCGCGGGAGGCGGGCCCCTGCCGATACACGTCGGTGGTTCGAGCCGCGCCGCGGCGCGCCGTGCCGGATCCCGCGGCGACGGCTATTTCCCCGGCGGCATGCTCGGGCCGGTCGAACGCGCCACCCAACTGGAGATCGCCCGCGCCGGGGCCGCTGCGGCGGGCCGCGACCCCGGGGCGTTCGAATACACCCGCTGGGGATCGATCGAAATGCCGCCCGAGCGGGTCGAGGGACTGGCCGAACAGGGCGTCACGCGCATCGTGGTGAGCGCGAGCACCGGCGACCCGGAGCGCGCCCGCGACGAGTTGTCCGCCTTCGCCGAACGCTTCGATATTGCGAACGCACTGAGGTAGCCGTCGCGGCCCGTTCCCGCGGGAAACCTCCTCAGACGGTATGGCCCGCAACCAGATCCGCGACGGAGTGATAGTGCAGCGTCTCCGCGGCCGGTCGCAGCACGGCGCCGTCCTCGGGCTCCAGCAGCATTCCGACATGATCGCCGAGGTCGTAGCGCTCGCGGATGCGGCCACTGAACCAGCTCGGCACCGTACTGAGCACCGGAATGCCGCCCGGGCCCGCGTGCCAGTCGCAGTGCACGAACTTGTCGATGTCGTCGCCGGTCTCCCCGCCGAAAAGCCGCGCCAGCGAGAGCTGTTCGCTGCCCAGCAAATGCACCGCGAGCCGGTCGGCGCGCTGCGCGACCCGATAGGTGTGGTTCTTCTTCGACAGGCCGATCAAGAACCGGCGCGGCTCGATGCTGACCTGCGTCGCGAATCCGACGAGACAGCCGGCGCGCCGGCCATCCGCCTGCGCGGTGACCAGCAGCACGGGGTAGTCCGCCGCCGCGACCACCGCGTCGAACACTGCGGTCCGGTCTTCGGTAGCCATCGGTCCTCCCAGCGTGATGCGACGTCTTCCCCGGATGCCCGCGCGATCGCCGCGCAAACATGCCGGACCGGGCAGCGCTCACCCTACAACCGAGGCGGCAAGTCGTCTCAGACGCCGACGCCGGCAGGGGTGGGGCGCCCGTACGACGGCCCCTGTAGACCGGCTCTTTCCGGTCTACATCCCGTGGATGATAGTCCACCACAACGACTTCCGCGCCGGCACTGAAAACACATCGTGGCGGTCGCCACATTGCGAGCGCATCAATGCATCGAGGCGGCGGCGCGGCCCGAGGGAGGCGTTCCCGCCATGCCGGTCGCGCCATGGCCCCAGCGGTGAGCGGTGCTCTCTGCGGACCGGGTCACGACTCCGCGCCCCGGCGCACGGGCACGTCACGGGCGCGCCCACGCAGCGTCAGCACGCCCACCGCGGCGGCGATCATGCACAACCCCACCACCCAGAGCCCGGCCCGCTGGCTGCCCGTCACATCTCTCAACCCGCCGGTGACGTACGGCGCCACGAAACCGCTGACGTTGCCGATCGAGTTGATCAGCGCGATACCGCCCGCCGCGGCGGCGCCGGACAGGAAGGTGCCGGGCAGGGACCAGAACGTCGGCAACGCCGCGAGCACGCCTACCGCGCACACGGTGACCGCGACCATCGCGGCGAACGGATCGCCCAGATACAGGGCCACCGGAATGGCGAGGCCGCCCAGCAGCGCGGGCAAGGCCACATGCCGGATCCGCTCGCCGGTCCGGTCGGCGTGCCTGCCCCACCACACCATCACGATCGCCCCGACGAGGTAGGGCACCGCAGTGATCAGTCCGCGCTGCACCACCGAATACCGGACGCCGTACTGCTGCTGGAAGCCGTCGATGATCGTCGGCAGGAAGAAGCCGAGCGCGTAGAGACCGTAGACGATGCCGCCGTAGACCAGGGCGAGCCCGAGCACCCGCGGGTGGGTCAGCGCCCGGCGCACCGTCCAGTGTTCGGCGCGCCGCAACGCGGACCGCTCGGCGGCGAGTTCGGCTGCCAGCCAAGCCCGTTCGGCCGGCGCCAACCAGGTCGCCCGCTCCGGGCGGTCGGTCAGGTAGAACCAGGTCACCACCGCCAGCGCGATGGCGGGCAGACCCTCCACCAAGAACATGAACCGCCATCCGCTGAGGCCGAAGATCCCGTCCCCGTACCGAATGATCAGGCTGGACACGGTCGCACCCAGGGCGGTGGAAATGGGCACAGCCGTCATGAACAACGCCACGATCCGCGCCCGTTGCGCTTGCGGGAACCAGTACGTCAGGTACAGCAGGATGCCGGGGAAGAACCCGGCCTCCACGACACCCAGCAGGAACCGCAGGACGTACAGCACGGTGGCGTCGGGCACGAACGCCATCGCCGTGGCCACCAGACCCCAGCTGACCATGATGCGGGCGATCCAGCGCCGGGCGCCGAAGCGGTGCAACGCCAGGTTGCTCGGCACCTCGAGCAGCAGGTAGCCGACGAAGAAGATGCCCGAGGCGAACCCGAAGGCGGTCTCGGTGAGACCGAGATCGGTCTTCATGCCGCTGGGTCCGGCGAAACCGATGTTGACCCGGTCCAGGTAGTTGACGAAGTACAGCAGCCCGAGAAAGGGCACCAAGCGAATCGTGACCTTGCGCAACGTCGTGCCGGCCACCTCGGCGGTGGAAACCATCAGCGCACTCTCGGCCCAGGACGCGCACTTCGTCAAGTGCCCAGCAGTAGACTCCGCATATGGCAGTCACCTGGCCGGACCATGTGGACGACGTGCTCGGCGGCGACCTGACCTGCGCCGCGGCCTATGTGACGCCCGCGGGCGGCGTAGTCGTCTCGGCGGTGTCGCCGATCGGACTGCGTGACCGCACGGCGGGCACGGTGGGTTTCACGACCTCGCTCGGCTTCGGGCGCAAGCTGGAGCGGATGAAGCGGGAACCGAAAGTGGCGCTGGCGTATCACGCGCGCGAGCACGGCATCGGGAACCGGGACAATCCGCGCTTCGTGCTGGTACAGGGCACCGCGAGTTTCGATCCGGCGCCGGATGAGGAAGTACTCGATCGCATCGGCGCCCAGTCCGCGCCCTACCTGGGCGCACCGCGGCGCGGGGTGTTCTGGGACAGGTGGTTGCGTGCGTACTACGCCGATCGAGTGGTCGTCACCGTCGACGTCGACCGCATCGTCGTCTGGCCGGATCTCGACGCCGCGGGCGCACCCGAAATCCTCGGCGCCGCACTGCCGTCCGCCGACACTGTGCCGCAGCGGCCGCCGGCGAAGGGCACCGGCCCGCGGGTGGACGTCGCTCGGACCGCGGCGCGGGCGGGGAAATTGCCGCATCGCCTGCTCGGCTACCGGCAGGCCGACGGCTATCCGATGGTCGTCCCGGTACAGGTGACCGGACCCAGCCCCAGCGGTGTGCTGGTGACCGTGCCATCGGTCGTGCCGCAAGGCGGGCGCCGTGCGGGGCTGCTGGCACACGCGTATCGATCGCAGTTGATCGGCTTGGAATCGCGGCAGCACACCGGCTGGCTCGAGGTCTCCGGCGCCGAGGCGGTGTACGCGCCGCACACCGCGTCCGGGTTCAAAGCGCCGCCGAACAAGACGATCGTGTTGCTCGGCAACGGTTTTCTCGCCCGGCGCGGCCTGGCGAAAGCCCGCAGGACAGGCCGCATCGACGCGTTGCGCTGACCCCGCGCCCCCGGGCCGGAGGCGCGGGTCCGCCGTCAGTCCGCCTGCTCCAGGTACACCGGAAGCCTGGCGTGCCCGTTGGAGATGAAGCTGGACACGCTGCCGAGGTCGGCGGGGTCGGCCGCCAAGCGCATGTGCGGGAAGCGCCGGAACAGCGCGGGGAGCGCGATTTCCGCTTCCAGCCGGGCCAGTGGCGCGCCCAGGCAGTGATGCGCCCCGTAACCGAAGGCCAGGTGCTCCTTGGTCGGTCGCCGTACGTCGAACTCGTCGGCGGTGGCGCCGTGCAGTTTCGGATCGCGGTTGGCCCCGGCATAGGACGCGAGAATCGGCTCGCCCTTGGCGATGCGCAGCCCGTCGATCTCGATGTCCTCGGCGGCGAAGCGCAGCGGCAGGTGCGCCACCGGCGCCTCGTAGCGCAGCGCCTCCTCGATCAGATCGGTCCAGGCCGCGCGTCCCTCGGTCACCTCGGCGCGCTGATCCTGGTGGGTCAGCAGCGCGAAGACGGCCTGATCGAGCAGATTCACCGTGGTCTCGTGCCCGGCGCTGATCACAAGCAGCAGCGTGTCGACCAGCTCCTGCTCGGTCAGCTGCGAGCCGTCCTCCTCGTCGCGGTGCGAGATCAGCAGGCTGGTCATGTCGTCACCGGGCGTCTGCCGCCGGTAGGCGACGAGTTCACCGAGGATCCGGTACATCTCCACATAGTTCGCCTGCGACTCCTCCGGCCCCAGCGACGTGTCGAAGATGCCGTCGACGCAGGTGCGCAGACCGGCGTTCAGGGATTCCGGAACGCCCATCAGCGCGCTGATGACCTGGATCGGCAGCGGGTAGGCGAAGCCTTCCCTGAGGTTCACCGCTTCACCGGCCGGCGTCGCCGCGAGCTCGGTCAGCAGGTCCGCGGTGATCTGCTCGATCATCGAGCGCATCGCCTGGGTGCGGCGGTGGGTGAACGCGGGCGCGACCAGTTTGCGCAATCGGCGATGGTCGGCGCCGTACGCGGTGAACATGTTGTTCACCGCGACCCACGGCAACAGCGGCCAGTCCTGCGGGATCTCCCCGTTGATCAGCGCAGGCCAGTGCTGCTTGCCGTCTTTCGACACCCGGGGATCCGCCAGCAACCGCTTCAGCACGTCGGCGTCGGTCACCGACCACGCCCGCACGCCGCCGGGCAATTCGACCAGGGTCACCGGCCCCCGCGCGCGAATTCGCGCGGACTCGCCCTGGATGTCGGCGCCCGCGGGGTCGAGGACTAGAGGTTGTGTGTCCATCAGGACTCCTTAGAAGACGGTCAGCGGAGGGGATTTCGGGAAGACGACCGGCAGGGATACCAAAGCGCGGTGGAACGGGCCCGGCCGCCAGCTCAATCGCTCGGCCGGCACGGCCAGGCTCATCTCGGGCAAGGCGTCGAGGATCTGATCGATGGCGTCCTGGACGACCAGATACGCGGCCGACCGGGCGGGGCAGGCGTGCGGCCCCACGCTCCACGCCAGGTGCGCCCGGCTGTCGGTGCGCTGGCCGACGCCGATCGCGGGATCGTTGTTGCAACCCGCCATACTGATCACGACCGGCTGGTGTGCGGGTAGCCACACATCATCGATGAGGATCGGCTGCTTCGGATAGCTGACGCAATAGTTGGCCATCGGCGGGTCGTTGAACAGCACCTCGTCGAGGGCGTCGCGAGTGGAAAGGCTTCCGCCGAGGAAGTCTCCCGCGAAGCGTTCGTCGGTGAGCATCAGCAGCAGGGTGTTGACGATCAGGTTCTGCATGGGTTCGATGCCCGCGCCGTAGAGCGTGACCAGCTGATGGATCATCTCGACGTCGTCCAGTCCGGCCTCGTGCCGCAACAGCCGGGAGGTGATGTCGTCGGCGGGGTCCTTGCGCTTCATTTGCACCAGTTCGTACAGCGCGTCGGTGAGCATCGCGTTGCCCTTGTCCGCGTTGACGCCTTCGAAGATGGCGGCCATACCGGTCGCCACCTGCTGGCCGATGTCCGCCGGACAACCGAGGATGGCGTTGAGCACCGCGAAACTGAGCGGAAACGCGTACTGGCTGATCACATCCGCCGCACCATCCGCGCAGAAGGCGTTGATCAGCGGTATGGCGATCTGCTCGACGGTTCCGTGCAGCGCGTGCAGATCTACCCCGCCGACGCTCGCGACATTCGCCTGCCGGTAGCGCAGATGCTCGAGACCCGAACTGCGCAGCGCGTTCGGCCGCCACTCCAGCATCGGGAGGACCGGGCACTCGCCTGGCACGTCCTTCTGCCAGGTCCGCGGATCGGCCGGGAAATGATCGGGATCGTTCAGGATGCGCAGCGCGGTGTGGTAGCCGATCACCAAGGTGGCCGGCACGCCCGGCGACAACTCGACCGGAACGAGCGACCCGTACCGGCGACGCATCTCCCGGTACGCCTTATGTGGATCTTCGGCGTATTCCTGCGAATACAACGCGTAGCGGGGGCCGCTGGTGTCGATCGGCGAGCCGTGCCGTACGGGACATCCCTTCGCGGACGTGGACGGCGGGAAGTGTGGCGTGGTCAAAGACGAAACTCCAGAGAAGCGAACAATTCGACGAACGCGATCGCCCGGGCGCGTGCGCGCCGCGACGGCGTAGGTCGACATGATGCGTGGGGATCGGTGACAGGCCGGCGCGCACCCTCATCAGCTGTGTGCACGACGACCTCTGAGCGGCAACCTCCTTCTGGATTCGGCAAACGGCGAGGTCGGTTCATCGGACAGAGCGCGGCTACGACGCCGAACTCCGCCCCGGCTGCAGCACCGGCAGGGGCGGCGATTCCGGGAAGAGGACCGGCAGGGCGGTCAGCGATCGATGGAACGGCCCCGGCCGCCAGGTCAGTTCCTCGGCGGGGACGGCCAGCCGCAGCTCGGGCAGCGCGTCGAGCAGTTGGTCGATGGCATCCTGGGCGATCAGATAGGCCACCGACCGGGCCGGACAGGTGTGCGGCCCGACACTCCACGCGAGATGCGACCGGTTGTCGGTGTACTGCCCCGTGTTGATCGCCGGGTCGTTGTTGCATCCGGCCATGCTGATGACCACCGGCTGGTGCGCCGGTAGCCAGACGCCGTCGATCAGCATCGGCTGGCGGGGGAAAGTGACACAGTAATTCGACAGCGGCGGGTCGGTGAACAGCACCTCGTCCAGCGCGTCCCTGGTCGACAGGCTGCCGCCGAGAATGCCACCGGCGAACCGCTGATCGGTGAGCATCAACCGCATGGTGTTGACGATCAGGTTCTGCTGCGGCTCGATGCCCGCGCCGTACAGCATCAGCACCTGCTGGACCATCTCCTCGTCGTCGAAATCGACGGGGTGCTGCAAGATGCGCGAGACGATGTCGTCGCCGGGCTGAGATCGCTTGAGCGCCACCAGGTCGGCCATCGCACCGGTGAACATCGCGTTGCCCTGTTCGGCGTCCACGCCTTCGAACATCGCCGCGAGCCCCATCGCCGCCCGCTGCCCGATGTCCGGCGGGCACCCGAGCATGGCGTTGATCACCGCGAACGACAGCGGAAACGCGTATTGCGCGATCAAGTCCGCCGAGCCGTCCCCGCAGAAGCCGTTGATCAGGGGAACGGCGATCTGCTCCACCGTGTTGCGCAGTGCGAACTGGTCGATCTCCTCGATGCCCGCGACCGTGGCCTGCCGGTACCTGGCGTGCTCCGGACCGGAATTGCGGATCGCGGCCGGACGCCACTCGAGCAGGGGCAGAACCGGGCAGTCACTGGGCACGGTCTGCTGCCACGTCCGTGAATCGGCCGGGAAGTGGTCGGGATCGTTCAGGATGCGCACCGCGGTGTGATAGCCGATCACGAGCGTCGCGGGCACACCGGGCGACAGTTCCACCGGGACGAGCGAACCGTACCGTCCGCGCATCTCGCGATAGGCACGATGCGGGTCCGCCGCGAAATCGTCCGAGTACAGCGCGACCCGGGGACCGTCCGCACCGACCGGTGAGCCGTGCCGGACCGGGCAGCCGCTGGAGGTGGACGAGGACGAGGACTGTGCGTGGGTCAAAACGTGACTCCAAAGTCGGAACGTTCGACGAGCAGGGTGTATACACGACAAGTCCCGGGTTCCGGGAGACGAATCGCCGTGCGAGCATAGCGAATTCGACCTTACGCCGAATTCCGCTGTGGCAGAGCATAACTCGTGCGCCACATCGACGCGATCGGGTGGGTTCGGTGCGCCCGCCCAGCGGCGGAAACACCTGTACCCGCGTATCGCGAGGGATACGCGGGATGCCAGGCCCGACCCGAGTGTGCCGAGCCCCGAAACTGGACAGGTGTGCGCGGGATATTCGTGCGGGCCGGACTACTCCGCGACCTCCAGGAAAACCGGCAGCTCGGCGTGACCGTTGGAGATGAAGCTGAGCACCGTGCCCAGCTCGGACGGGTCGGCCGCGAGGCGCATGTCCGGGAAGCGCCGGAAGATCGCCGGAAGGGCGATCTCGGCCTCCAGCCGGGCCAGCGGCGCACCCAGGCAGTGATGCGCCCCGTAACCGAAGGCCAGGTGATCCTTGACCGAACGGCGCAGGTCGAACTCGTTCGCCGTCGCGCCGTGCACCTTCGGATCGCGGTTGGCCGCCACGTAGGAGGCGAGGATCGCCTCCCCCTTGGGAATGCGGACGCCGGCGATGTCGATGTCCTCGACGGCGTAACGCAGCGGCAGGTGGGCGACCGGCGCCTCGAAGCGCAGCGACTCCTCCACCACGTCCGACCAGGGAATCCGGCCCGCCACCACGTCGGCACGCTGGTCCGCCCGGGTGAGCAGCGCGAAGATGGCCTGATCGAGCAGGTTCACCGTCGTCTCGTGTCCCGCGTTGATGACGAGCATCAGGGTGTCGACGAGTTCCTTCTCGGTCAGCTGCGAGCCGTCCTCTTCGTCCCGGCTGGCGATCAGCACACTGGTGATGTCGTCGCCCGGGGTCTCCCGCCGGTACGCCACGAGTTCGCTGATGAGCCGGTACATCTCCAGGTAGTTGGCCTGGGCTTCCTCCGGCCCGAAGGAGGTATCGAAGAATCCGTCGACACATTTCCGCACGCCGGGGCCCAAGTGTTCGGGCACGCCCATCAGTTCGGTGATGACCTGGATCGGCACCGGGTAGGCGTAGCCCTCGCGCAGGTCGACGGCCGTGCCGGGCGGGGTCGCCGCCAGCCGGTCGAGCAGGTCGGCGGTGATCGCTTCGATGCGCGGTCGAAGCGCCACCGTCCGACGGTGCGTGAAGGCGGGAGCGACCAGCTTGCGCAGCCGCCGATGCTCGGCGCCGTAGGCGGTGAACATGTTGTCGACCGCCACCCACGGGTGCAGCGGCCACTCCTGGGTGATCTCGCCGTTCATGAACGCCGCCCAGTGCTGCCTGGGATCCTTCGACACGCGCGGGTCGGCCAGAAGGCTCTTGAGCACGACGGCATCGGTGATCGACCACGCCGGCACCCCGCCGGGCAGTTCCACCAGGGCCACCGGCCCACGCTCGCGCAGCCGCGCCGCTTCGCCTTGGATATCGGAACCGGTCAGATCCAAGACTATCGGCTCTTGCGACATCGGACGCTTCTCCTTACACCATGTTCAACGGAGGGGACTTGGGGAAGACGACCGGCAAGGCCGCCAACGCCCGGTGGAATGGGCCGGGCCGCCAGACCACTTGGTCCACGGGCACGGCCAGCTGCATTTCGGGGAGAGCATCGAGAAGCTGATCGATGGCTTCCTGGACGACCACCGACGCCACCGACTTCGCGGGACAGGCGTGCGGCCCCACCGCCCACGCCAGGTGGGAACGGTTGCCGGTGCGGTCGCCGCCGCGGATCGCCGGATCGTTGTTGCAGGCGGCGAGGCTGACCAGAACCGGCTGATGCGCGGGCAGCCAGGTGTTGTCGATCAGGATGGGCTGCCGGGGGTAGGTGATGCAGAAGTTCGCCATCGGCGGGTCGTTGAACAACACCTCGTCCAGCGCGTCGCGCGTGGACATGCTGCCGCCGAGGACGTCGCCGCCGAAACGATCGTCGGTGAGCATCAGCAACAGGGTGTTGGTGATGAGGTTCTGCTGCGGCTCGATTCCGGCGCCGTAGAGGCTGATCAGGTTCGACAACATCTCCTCGTCGTTCAGATTGGACGAGTGATGGGCCAACCGGGAGGTCACGTCGTCACCCGGCTCCGCGCGGCGCTGCTGGATCAGCTCCATCAACGCCTCGGACAACATCTGCATGCCCTTGGCCGCCTCGACGGTGTCGAACAGCATCGCCATGCCCGTGGCGACCCGCTGCCCCAGTTCCGTCGAACAGCCGACGATCCGATTGAGCACTTCGAAGACGAGCGGGAACGCGTACTGCGTCACCAGATCGGCGGATCCGACCGCACAGAAGTTGTTGATCAGCGGAATGGCGATGCGCTCGACCATCGAATGCACTTCGTGCAGGTCGATGGCGTCGATGCTCGTGGTATAGGCGCCGCGGTAGCGGGCGTGCGCGGCGCCACTGTTGCGCAACGCGTTCGGATACCACTCCATCATCGGCCGGATGGGCGAGTCCTCGGGGATGTTCTTCTGCCAGATGCGGGGATCGGCGGGGAAGTGCTCGGGATCGTTGAGGATCCGGACGGCTTCCTGATAGCCGATCACCAGCGTGGCGGGCACACCGGGCGACAGTTCGATCGGGACCAGCGAACCATGGCGCCTGCGCATCTCCCGGTAGACCCCATGCGGGTCGGCCGCGAAACCCTCCGCGTAGAGCGGAATCCGGGGACCGTCGGTATCGATCGGCGATCCGTGTGCGACCGGGCAGGCGCCGCCGGCTAGGTGCGTGGGGAAGGTCGAGGACTGAGACATGGTCAAATGCGAGACTCCAAACGGTGGAACAAGAATTCGACGAGCGTGATCAGCGAACGCAGGCACGTGCCCCGATCACGCGCGTCCAGTGACGTCAGCGGCGTGCCGGGTTCCAGGTCGAGGGCATCACGCACCTCTTCCAGCGGGTAGGGCCGCGCGCCTTCGAACTGATTGACCGCCACCGAATACGGGACGCCGCGTTCCTCGAGCACCGAGAGGACCTCGTCCGACTTCTCGATGCGGCGGGTGTCGACCAGCACGAGCGCGCCGAGCGCACCGCGGGCCAGCTCCTCCCACAAGGGGACGAAACGCTGCTGGCCCGGAGTGCCGAACAGGTAGAGCGCGAGTTTCGGACTGAGCGTAATGCGGCCGAAGTCCATCGCGACCGTGGTTTGTTTTTTGCCGGGCAGCCCCGCCATGTCGTCCACACCGACGCTGGCCTCGGTGATGGTCTCCTCGGTGCGCAGCGGCTTGATCTCCGAGACGCTGCTCACGAACGTGGTCTTGCCGACACCGAAGTTGCCGGCCACCAGCAGTTTCACCGAGCGGGTCACGGTCTCCGGTACGTAGTCGACGGCGCGATCAGACGGCGAGAGCACGGAGCCCATTGAGTACCTCCTCCAGCAGAGCGATCTCCGGCAGGGACTCGGCCGGGGTGGGAGTGACCAGGTGCCCGCCGTCCATGAGATCGGACGCGACGATCTTCACGACGGACGGCGGGAGGTCGAGGTACGCCGCGATCTCGGCGATCGACAGCGCACCTCGACGGCTGCACAGGGCCATGACCCGGCGCGCGTCGGGCGACGCGCCGGGGAGTGGATCTTTGGCGGTCAGGACCAAAGTAACCAGGTCCAGCTCGCGAGTGGGACGCGTACGCCCTCCGGTGCGCACATAGGCCCGGACCAGGTCCGGGTCGCGCCGCGGCTTGCTCATGACGGCACCTCGCTCGTGCTCGGCTCCGTGATGCCCAGCGGCGCAGTACCTTTGACTCGCTCGCTGCGCTCGATCATGGCATTTCGCTGCCGTCTACGCGCCTGCGCGGCTGACTGCCGAGCTCGCGCCCGACCCGGCCGGCCAGCTCGTTCATCCGGTGGGCGACCAGGCCCACGTCGATGTCGTTGGTGGTCGCGACGCCGAGCAGCGCGCCCTCGCCCGCCGCGGTGATGAGGATCATCCCCTGGTCGTACTCGGTCATGTTCTGCCGCACGCCGTTCGCGGAGTCGCCGCAGAACTCGCCGAGCGCCTTGCCCAGCGAGCGCAGGCCCGAAGCCGCGGCGGCGAAGCGCTCCGCCTCGTCGCGGGCGATTCCCGCGGAGTGCGCGATCCGCAGGCCGTCGTCGGACAGCAACACCGCGAACCGCACACCCGTGATGTTGAGATCTTCGAGTAGCCAGCCCAGTTTGTTGCTGCTGTCGGTCACGGGTGTGGCCATCAGGATGTCATCCCTTCCGTGTCATCGGATGCGGCGGCGCGGCCGCTCTTGGAGCCGGTATGCCAAGCTGCGGCGACCTCGGGGCGTGCGAGGCCGGGTTCGGTGCGCGGCCCGACCGGGGCGAGCGCGACCGTTCGGCGTCGTCGCTTGGGTAGTCCGCCGCTGGTGATCTCGCTGACCGTCAGCGAGTGCTCGTCCTCGACGGACTGCTCGCTCGGCGCGTCCTTCGCGGGAACCGTGGCCGGTTCCGGTTTTGCCTCGGTCACGGGCGCGACCTCCTGGACGTTCTGCGGGGTGACCAGCAGCGACTCCGGGATGTAGACCATCGCGCGCATGCCGCCGTAGACGTTCGGGCCGTCGATGTAGACGGTGAACCCGTAACGGCGGGCCAGCGCGGCGATACCCGGGAAGCCGACCTTCGGCGACGGGCCGAGCTGGTGGATGTCGACGGGCCGCTCGTGCGCGAGCACCTGGCGGGCTTCCTCCATCTGCTCGGCGTTCATCCGCACGCCCGCGTCATCGATGATGACGGTGACGCCGTGATGACCCTCCTGGAAGTTGACGTCCACGTAGGAGGTCGGCGGAGAGTACCGCAACGCGTTGTCCAGCAGGGTCGCCAGCGTGTGCACGAGGGGTTCCACCGCGCGGCTGATCACGACGCGGTCGAGCTGATTGGGCCGCACTCGCAGGTATTCCCGGACACGGCCGATGGCGCCGCCGACCACGTCGGTCAACGTCTGCGCGGGCCAGCGTCGGCCGGGCAGACCACCGCAGACGATCACGTAGGACTGCGCCTGACGGATCATCTGCTGCACGGTGTGGTCGATCCGGGTGAGGGTCTCGTACACCGCGTCGTCGCGATGCTCACGCAGCGCGGCGCTCACCACCTGGCTGACGTCCGCGCCGAGGCTGACCACCGAGGTGCCGAACGAGCGGACCGCGGCACTGGTCGCCTGCCGCGACGCGGCGGCGACCTCGGTGCGCGCGGTCTCCTCGGCGGCCTTGATCGCCTGCTGCGCTTCGTTGTTGGTCAGGTCCCTGGTCTCCGAGCGCATCAGGCTCAGATCGTCGGCGTACCGCTCGGAGATCCACCGCAGGATCTGCGCGAGCCGCGAATTCTCCATGCCTGCCTGGACTTCGACCGGGGGCACCTGGGACTCGAACCGCCGGATCGACTCGGCCACCGCGGGTAGCGTGGTGGCGGCGAACCGCTCGAGCGTGTCTTCTGTCGCACGCTGTTCTCTGATCAGCGTCTCGACCTTTGCCCGCTGAGCCCTGGCATACTGCACTGCATACAACGCCCCCGCTACGGCGATCACCACAGCGGCGGCGAGGATCCATGAAAGCACCACGGCGATATCTTGATTCATCAGTTCTTTCGTCGTTGACTGGTCTCGAGGAATCGGCCCACTGCCATCCTGCTTCGCTCGCCTTCCCTCGCCTGCCGACCATGAACGGACCGGTCGGTGGGGTCCGCGTCGGAGTACCGGAACCCCGCGACGACACCGGCACTCACGAGAGCGCCTACCGCATAGTGCCCGCAGGACAGACGATTACATGTCAATCGCCGACCGCCCGGATCGTGTCCGAACGGTAACCAGAACCCGACCATTCGCACATTAGCAGCATTCCAACGAAGTCTCTGCCGATCCCATCGACACTTTCCGGATTCCCGGAGCTGGGACGATACGTGCCGCAGATCGCGACATAGTTGGGCAATAATGTTGGGCTGCCGTGCAACCCGTAGGCCATTCGCCCTGCGTACGGGACCGCGCGCCGGACGAGCACCGGAGACGGCCGTGTCGGCGCTGCGGTCGGTGCGCCCGTGGCGACGGGGGCCGAGCAGGCAGAACAGACATTCACTGACGCGTCAACAAATGTATCGGCGGGTGTCTCGATTCGTTTTCGCAAAGACGCGATCGCCTGGAACCGGAAGTCCACCCGACCGGCCGCCCTCCCGGCCGGGCCACCGGCGCCGGATACCATGCGCCCATGGCAAAGCTGAAGGTCTCGGTCGACGTTCCGATTTCGCCCGAGGAGGCCTGGACGCACACCTCCGACCTCGCCGAACTCGACAAATGGCTGACCATGCACGAAGCGTGGCGCGGTGCGGTTCCGGCCGAGCTGACCGTCGGCACTCAGCTGGTCGGCATCGCCTCGGTGAAGGGCCTGCGCAACCGGGTCACCTGGACGGTGCGGGCCGCCGAGCCGCCGCGTCGCCTGCAACTGACCGGCGCGGGCAAAGGCGGCACGAAACTGGGACTGCAATTGCTCGTCGCGCCGAAGGGCTCCGGATCGGAGGTCACCGTCGACATCGAACTCGGCGGCCCGCCGCTGTTCGGGCCGATCGGCTCCGGAGTGGCCCGCGCGGTCAAGGGCGATATCGAGCGTTCGCTGGACCGCTTCATCGCCCTCTACGGCTGAACTCGACCGTCACCCGCCGAGGGCGTCGAAGATCTCTTCGGCGCGGTCGCGGGTGCGGTACATGTCCCACGCGGTGTCGGCCAGGTCATCCGGATCGAGCGTGTGGCCTTCGGGGCTGCCGAAGCGCGCCGGATCGGCGGTGACCATGGCGTGGATGTCGCCGCGTTCGACGAGGCCGCCGATGGTGAGCGTGCCCGCGTAGAGGTTGCGCCCGGCCAGCGCGGCGTTGAGGGTGAGCGCGTAGTTGCGCAGCGCGGCGGCCGCGAGAGCGAGGTGGCCGAGCATGGGCATGGGGCGGACGCTGGAGAGGCCCCCGGCGAAAAACAGTGCCCCGTCGCCGTGTTCGAGCATGCCGGGCAGCACGTCGCTCACCACGTCGATCGCGGGCCACACCCACTCGAACGCCGATCGCGCCGTGGCCGCGTCGACGTCGGTGATCGGCACCGGATGTTGCGTCGGCCCCGGCCCGTAGTAGACCATGCCGATCGGGCCTTCCTCGCGGATGTCACCGAGTACCGCGCCGAGCCGCGAGCGATCGGTGACGTCCGCGACGTGGGCGGTGGCGTCGATGCCGCGACTTGCCAGGTCCGCCAGATACGCGCCATGCCGCGCGTCGCTTCGTGAGATCAGCGCGACCCGGAATCCTTCCCGGCCGAAGCGCCGCGCCATCGACATGCCGAGACCGGGGCCGACGCCGACGATCACCGCTGTTCCCTGCTGTGCCATGCCTTCTCCTAAAATTTGAGGCCCCCCTCGAATTCGTACCGTAGCACGAAATCGAGGGATGCCTCAGATTTTGTAGAATGACCTGGTGACCAAACCGCTGCGCCGCGACGCCGCCCGCAATCGCGAGAAATTGCTCGCAGCAGCGGCCGATGTATTCACCGAGCAGGGCCTGGAAGGCTCTCTGGAGGAAATCGCGCGGCGCGCGGGCGTCAGCATCGGGACGCTTTACAACCATTTCCCGACCCGCGACGCGCTCATCGACGCACTCCTACCGCCCCGACTGGCGGCGGTGGACGAGATCGCCGCCCGGGCGGCGGCCGAGCCGGACGCGTGGACGGCGTTCACCGGATTCGTGGTCGACCTACTCGGGAGACTCACCGCCGATCGCGGACTGCTCGAGGCGTTCACCGGCGATCATCCGGCGGCGGCGCAGCTGGCGGAGGCCTGCCGACGCGGGATGTCGCACCTGTCCGAGGTTCTGGCGCGCGTTCGCGACGCCGGTGCGCTGCGCGCCGACGCGACCGACGAGGACGTCGTCAACTTGGTATGGGCGCTGTCGCTGCTCGGGGAGACCACCGGCTCGCCGTCGTGGCGGCGCGGACTGGAGATCGTCTTCGACGGCCTTCGAAACCGTCCGTGACGAATGCCCCGGGAGGGCCTGATCGACAGGCGGTCCCGGGACAGGTACCGCTATGCGTGGATCACGGTCGCCGCGTCGGCTGCCTGCGGGTCCTTCGGCTTCGTGCGCGGCAGGAAGGACGCCGGGATCAAGGTGAGCACGATCAGCACCAGCGCCACCACGTAGGTGTGGCTGAACGCTTCGGCGGCCTGCTGCAGACCGGTCTCGACCGCCCCGGGCGGAAGCTGCTCCGCCAGGCCGGGATCGAAGTTCGCCGCGATCGCCGGACGTGCGAGCGGCTGGTTGTTCAGCAGGTTGGTCAGCACCACCGACATGGTCGCCGTGCCGATGGAACCCGCGGTCTGGTTGACGATGTTCATCAGCGTCGATCCGCGCGCCACCTGCTGGTGGGTCAGGGTCTGGATCGCCGCGGTCATGATCGGCATCATGGTGCAGCCCATGCCGAGGCCCATCACGACCAGCGCGCCGATCATCGGCAGATACGAGCTGTCCGCGTCGAGTTGGACGAAGTAGGCGGTGCCGATCGAGATCAGCGTGATGCCGATGAGCACGATCTTGCCGGGGCCGATCTTGTCCACGAAACGGCCCGCGATCGGCATGCTGAGCATCGCGCCGATGCCCTGCGGCGCGATCAGCAGACCGGCTTGCAGCGCCGACTCACCGCGCACCTGCTGCAGATACGTCGGCAGGAGCAGACCCGCCCCGAAGAACGCGACGGCGAACAACACCATCGTGAGCACCGCGAAGGTGAGCGCGCGATTGCGGAACAGGTGCAGATCGATCAGCGGATGTTCGGTGCGCAGCGCGTGGAACACGAACGCGACCATCAGCAGCGCGCCGATGGCGGCCGGGATCAGCACCCGCGCCGCGAGCACCGTCCCCTGCTCCGGGATCGAGGAGACGCCGAACAGGAACAGGGCCAAGCCGGGCGAGGCCAGCAGCATGCCGACGAAGTCGAACGACTCCGACGGCTCCGGCTTGTCGCTGGGCAGCACGATGAACGCGAGCGCGAGGGCGACCACGCCGATCGGCAGATTGATCAGGAAGATCCAGTGCCAGCTGAAGTTCTCGATCAGCCAGCCGCCCAGAATGGGGCCGCCGATCGGGCCGAGCAGCATCGGCACGCCCAGCACCGCCATCACCCGGCCGACCCGCTGCGGACCGGCGGCATGGGTCATGATCGTCATGCCCAGCGGCATCAGCATGCCGCCGCCGAGACCCTGGATCACGCGGAAGGCGATCAGCGACTCGATGTTCCATGCCGTGCTGCACAGCAGGGAGCCGAGCACGAAGAAGGTGAGCGCCATGATGTACAGCCGCTTGGTGCCGAAGCGGTCGGCCGCCCAACCGGTCAGCGGGATGACGGTGGCCAGCGCGAGCGTGTAGCCGGTCATCGTCCACGCCGCGATGGCGTAGCTCGTGTCGAATTCGCGCTGGAAGGTCGGGATGGCGACGCTGACGACGGTGATGTCGAGAATCGACATGATCGCGCCCAGCACGACCACGCCGGCGACCTTGAAGACGGCCGCGTCCAGCTTGTCGGTCGTCGGGTCGGGCCCAGCCGCCTGGGTATCCGGAGGTTGTGTCACCGCTTAAGCGTGGCACCTTCGGGGCCGCAATACCAGTCATTACCGGTTCCTGTCGCCGGGAATTCCGCGAGCACCGACAACGCGGCCCGGGTCGCGGCGTCGCTCGCGGGTAGCAGCGGCAGCCGGACCATCGGACTCGGGATGCGACCCTGCGCCGCGAGCACCGCTTTGATCACCGTGGGATTGGGTTCGGCGAACAGCGCGGCCGACAATGCCGCCAGCCGGTGACCGAGCGACCGCGCCGCGCCGACCGGACCGGTGCGCCACGCGGCCACCAGGGCTGCGAAAGCCGCGGTGTGCACGGCGGCGGAGGCCGTGATCGCGCCGGATGCGCCGAGGGCCAGCAGCGCCGGAGCGAACACGTCGTCGCCGGCCAGCACGGCGAAATCCGCTGGCAGCGCGCTCATCAGCGCGACGGTCGCTTCGTCGACGGCGCCGACGGCATGCTTGAGACCGATGACGTTGGGCAGGTCGGCGAGGGCGAGCAAGGTGCCGGTGCTCAGGGACAGCCCCGTCCGGTAGGGGATGTGGTAGACGACCAGCGGCACCGGCGTCGCCGCGGCGAGCTCACGGAAGTGCGCGAGCACGCCCGCTTCGGAGGGCCGCGTGTAGTACGGGACCACGGTGAGGGCCGCGGCGCTCCGCGCGTCCAGACCTTCGAGGGCTTCGACGGAAGCGGCAGTCGAGTTCGATCCCACGCCGACGATCAACGGCGCGTCGCGTGCCCGGCAGACGCGCGCGCAGACGGTGACCACCTCCGCCCGCTCCGCGGCCGTCAAGGTCGCGGGTTCCCCGGTGGTGCCGAGTGCGACGAGGCCGGTGGCACCGTCGTCCAGTACCTCGTGGGCGAGCCGCTCCAGCGCGTCGGCGGCGAGTGCGCCGTCGGCGGTGAACGGCGTGATCAGGGGGACGAAAAGACCTGCGAGCGTCATGACAGTCAGCCTGATCGCTCGAAACCATCAGATCCAGTTCACGTTTCTGTCGCAGACCATAAGCTGCATTGATGCTCGATGTCCGCAAACTGCGCCTGCTGCGGGAACTGTCGCATCGCGAAACCATCGCCGCGGTCGCGGAGGCCCTCGCCTATACCCCCTCGGCGGTCTCCCAGCAGCTCGCCGCCCTGGAACGCGAAGCGGGTGTGCCGCTGCTGGCGCGAACCGGCCGGCGGGTGACGCTGACCCCGGCGGCGGTGACCCTCGTCCAGCACACCGAACGCATTCTCGCGGTGCTCGAACAGGCCACCGCCGAACTCGCCACGACCCGCGCCGAACTGACCGGCATCCTGCGCATCGGAGCATTCCCCACCGCCGTGCGGACCATCCTCTCCCCCGCACTCGTCGCGCTGAGCAGTGCGCATCCGCGGCTGGAACTGCGCGTGACCGAACTCGATCCGGCGCTGGCTCCCGACGCGCTCCGCGCCGAGACACTGGACGTCGCGCTGATCCAGGAGTACGACTACGTGCCGGTCCCGGCCGATCCCGCGCTGCACAGCGAGCCGCTGTTCGAGGAGATCGTCTATCTCGCCGCGCGCTGCGCAGGCCCGCTCTCCGCGCACCGCGAAAGTCCCTGGATCGCGAGCACGCCCGGCACGCTGTGCCACACGATGACGGTGCGTGCTTGCGAGGCAGCGGGTTTCACGCCCCGGATCCGGCATCACGCCGACGACTTCGGCACGGTCCTCGCGCTCGTGGCGGCCGGGCAGGGCGTCGCGCTGGTCCCGGAATTCGGGACGCGGGATCACCCAGGAGGCGTCACGCTCGTCGCACTGCCGACGCGGCGGCGGACCCACCTCGCCTATCGGCGCGGCGCGGGCGACCATCCCGTGGTGCGCGCCGCTCGCGTGGCGCTACGCGAATCGGCCGAACGCTCTCCCGGCCGCTGACCCACTCAGCGCAGCCGATACCGGCTGGTGGGCACGACATCCAGATTCCGGTCGCCGCCGAAGGTGGCGACGCTGGCCATCAGCCGGTCGATCCGGCGGGCCAGCTCCGCCGCGTCACCGCCACTGCCGTAGAACGCGTGCGGATCGCCGAGCGCTTCGATCGGGAACAATTCCTCCACGATTCCCGCGATGCCGGGCGCATCGGCCGTCGCGGGCCCGGTCACGACGTTCTGCACGTAGCCGAACGTCGCCTGCGTCTCGATGGCGATCGCGGTGTGACGGTTGCGCCAGCGGTCCAGCCAGTCGGCCTGCGGCAGATCGTCCGGCTTGCGCAGGAAGGCGATGTTCGACAGGCCCGGCGCACGCTCGAGCACGGCGGTGACCGGTGGCGGGATGGGCGTCGCCTCCTCGACGTGCCAACCGGCCACGCGCTCGGCGACGGCGCCCAACGCTCGCTCGGCCGCCTCCGTCTGCGGGCGGTCCGCCCACCAGACGCTGACGACGGCCTGCACCGGCGCGTCGAACGTCGTGATGCGCAGCATCGCCGTCTGGACCGCCGCGTCCGCGATGTTCGCCTGCGCGGCGGCCGCTTCCGGCAGGCGCGCCGCCAGATCCGCCGCGCGCAGGTCTCCGACGCCCCACAGCGCAAAGATGGTCTTCATCCGCAGGCCACTTTCTAGAACATGTTTCACTCTCGGTGCGAGCCTAGCTCACCGGCGCGATTGGCCGACGCGGCTCGGGGTATCCGACCCCCGAGCTTGGCGAAGGTGGTGATCCGTGCGGACCATATCGACCGACATCCCGGCCAGACTGGATCGTCTGCCCTGGTCGCGGTGGCATTGGATGATCGTGATCGGGCTCGGATCCGTATGGATCCTCGACGGGCTCGAAGTGACCGTCGTCGGCAGCGTGGCTGCCCGGCTGTCCCAACCGGGCAGCGGCCTGACCATCACAGCCGCACAGGTTTCCGGCATCGCGGCCGCCATGTACGTCGCCGGCGCAGGCTCGGGCGCGCTGTTCTTCGGTTGGCTGACCGACAGATTCGGCCGGAAGAAGCTGTTCCTGATCACCCTCGCGGTGTACCTCTTCGCGACCGCGATGACAGCGCTGTCGTTCTCGATGTGGTGGTTCGTCTTCTTCCGGTTCCTCACCGGGTTCGGTATCGGCGGCGAGTACGCGGCCATCAATTCCGCCATCGACGAACTGATTCCGAAGCAGTACCGCGGCCGCATCGACATCGTCATCAACGGCACCTACTGGCTCGGGGCCGTCGGCGGTGCGCTGCTGTCCATCGTCGCGCTGAACACGGACCTGTTCCCCCCGAATGTGGGCTGGCGGTTGACCTTCGCGCTCGGCGCGGTCTTCGGTCTGGTCATCCTGCTGGTGCGCAGGCACGTCCCGGAGAGTCCGCGCTGGCAGTTCATCCACGGTCACGAGGACGACGCGGAACGCACCGTGGCCGCGATCGAGCAGCGCGTCCGCGCGGATACGGGCACGGAGTTGGCAGACGTGTCCGATCAGCGGATCCGCATCCGGCAGCGTCGGACGATTTCCTTCCGGGAGATCGCCGAGGTGATGGTGCGGCACTATCCGCGCCGCGGTGTGCTCGGACTGTCGTTGTTCATCGGGCAGGCGTTCCTCTACAACGCCATCACGTTCAACTACGCGCTCATCCTGTCCAGGTCGTTCGGCATCCCGGATGACCGGGTCGGCTACTACTTCGCGGTGCTGTGCTTCGGCAACTTCCTGGGCCCGCTGTTGCTGAGCAAGCTGTTCGACACGGTCGGGCGCAAGCCGATGATCGCGGGCAGCTATCTCGGTTCGGCGGTGCTCTTGCTGGGCACCGCATGGCTTTTCGCGGGCGGTCACCTGACCGCCACGACGCTCACGGCATGCTGGACCGCGGTGCTGTTCGTCGCGTCGTGCGGCGCCAGCGCGGCCTATCTGACCGTCAGCGAGATCTTCCCGATGGAGACCCGCGCCATGGCCATCGCCTTCTTCTACGCGATCGGGACGGTCGCGGGCGGCGTCGCGGGACCGTTGGTGTTCGCCGAGCTCACCGCGGACGGTGAGCCGGGGAAGACCGCCCTGGCGTTCGTCATCGGCGCGCTGGCCATGTTCGCGGCCGGGTTGGTCGAAGTGGCTTATGGGGTGCGGGCCGAAGGTCGGTCGCTGGAGGACTTGGCCGAGCCGCTCAGCGCGACGCCGGAGCCCAGCCGGATGGAGGCCGGTCAGCCGCCGAGCGGATAGGGGCGGCACTGCGCGGTGTCCTCGGCGGAAGCCCGGCCGCAGCCGTAGATCATCACGGGTTCGGCGGTGGTCGAGGGATCCCAGATCTGCTCCACGCTGAGCATGCCCACCCACTTGTCGTGCGCCACCCGCCCCGCGTGCGCGCCCTGACTGACCGAGAAGTCCAACACACCGCTGCTGGATTCGATCACCGGATGCCGAGGAAGATCACGCAGCGCGGCCCACACCGCGGCCGCGCTGATCGGGATCGGTTCGGTCCACACGCCGGAGACGGCCGGAGCCAGCGCTTGCACGGCGCGCACGAACAAGCCCACCGCGTCGTAGGTCAGCGCGACCCGCTCACCCAGCGGATGCAACTGCACGCGCTCACCCAGCGGTTTGTCCGCCTCGGCGCAGGCGTTCCAGCTCGGGATCTCCGGATCCACGGTGGTGGCGAGGTTGTAGAACTCGACCCGGCTGCGTCGGCCCTGCCCCTTGTTCCGGCAGGTGACCAGGCTCGCCTTCGCCACGTAGACGAGCGGGCGGGCGCTGTTGGCGGCCCTGCGCCGGTCCGCGCTGGCCATGAACCGGTTGACCGAATCGTCCGCGATCAACAGCACCCGCCGGTCGCCGCACGCCTTGTTGAGGCTTTGCAGGAAGTCGGGGAACTCCGAATCCCGGCCGGCGAAGAACAGCACCTCGTCGCACGCGTCGGTGTTGTCCGGGCCGGTGAAGGCCTCGCGCCGGTCCCAGGATCCGTCCCAGATCCGGCGCCCGCCCCGGGCGAGGATATGCAGGTCGGCGGCCATGTTCTCGGTGTAGAGATCGGTCGGGTCGGGCCGGTGGTAGATCCGTACGCCGCGTCCGGCCGAGCCGGGCAGCGAGTTCAGATACTGCTCGATCATGTCGGCGATCGCGGAATTCGGCGGCGCGATCTGGAAATACAGCGGCGACGATGCCACCATCTCGTCGGCCGACAGGCTCGGCGCGACGATCGGAAGGCCGAGGCCGGTCAGCGCATTGATCATGCCCAGTGTCGCGGTGCGGCTCTGATCGAGCCCGATCGCCCCGACGATGCTCGGCTCGGCCCGGACGAGCGGTGCCAGCAGATCGACGACCTGCGGCCCCTGCAGATTGGCCGGCCCCGTGTTCGCGAGCAGCAACCGGATCAACGGGATCGTGTCGGGCGTGCGGGCGTCGGGCAACGCGACCGCTTCGAGCCCGCTGTACTGCGCCAGGGCCAAGCCCTCGATGTCCTCGCTCTGCGCCGGATAGTCGCCCGGGACGCCGGTGAGCTGACCGAAATAGACCAGCGTGAACAGCGGCCGCGCCGGCTGCTCCCTGGCCAGCTGTTCGGCCAGCAGATTCTGCTTATACACCCGTCGCTGCACGTCCACCAGGCGGCGGCTGAAGGGCTCGTCGCTCGCGAACAGGAAGCCCCGGCCGCCTGCCGCGGGATCGTCCGGATCGTAGGCGCTGAACCCGACGCAATTGCCGTCCGCGCCGGGAACGACGCGCACCCACTGGTCGGCCGTACCGGTCGCGCACGCGGGTGCGCCGGCACGCCACGGTCGCCAGGTCGCGAAGCCGGCCGCGGCCAGTGCCAGCACGACGACCAAGGCCATCGCGGTCACCGTCACCGCCCGCCGCGCCCACCACGGCGGCGCGGGCGGATCTATGCGACGGAACGGGTCCGGTTCGTCGTCGTTCGGGCCGGTCGCGGGCACCCCGAACCACAGCTGCCAAGCCCGCTGCCGCTGCCGCTGCCGCGCGACGGGCAGTTCGTCCAGCCAGATCTCGTACAACCGCCGCACCCGGTACGCCGGTCGCGCGGTGACGCCCAGCGGCGGCGTCCGCGTGCCCGCCACCACCAGCAACGGATCGTCCTTGCCGGTCTCGTTGCGAACGTCGTTGATCAGATCCAGCAGCCGTGGACCGGCTTCACCGTCGAGTGCGCGCAGGATCGCGACCGGATAGGTGGTGCGCCGCGCCGCGCCGATGCCCAATCCGCGCCGTTGGTAGGCGACCCGCAGGTCTTCGAGGAACGCGTGCACCAGCAGCTTGGCCAGCTGTTCGCCGTTCTCGCGGCGGCGGGCGCCCTCGGTGAGCCGGTGGGCGAATCCGAGGAATTGGCTGGACTGTTCCGGCGCCAGATACTGCTGGCGCATGAACCAGCGGAACTCGCGGCCCACCCCGGGTATCCGACCGCCGGTTCGCGCCCGGAACACCGCCGTCGGGAGCACGATGCGCAGCAATCCCAGCACGAGCCGCTGCACCACGCCCACCGTGGCCTCGGCTTCGCCGAGCAACTCCTCACCCCATCGGCCGAAGTCTCTGCGCAGCAGCGACGCCAGTTCGTCGAGCTCGTTGTCGGAACTCAGCTTGCGGGCCATCAACCACTCGGCGAGCCGGTAGCGCCGGAACGGCAACGGGCTCGATCGCCCGAAGCGGTCGGCGGACAATCCTTTGCAGAGGTTGTAGAGCAGTCGGCGCAGATCGGTGAGCCCCGGCGTGGTGTCGTCGACCACCGAACTGCCCTCGGGCAAAGGGTCGAGAGCATCGACGTCCACGGCCACGTGCAAGGCGCCGCCCAGTGCCGTGCCGAACATGTCCAGACAGGCATCGACGTTGGTGAGATCGCCACACAAAACCACCATCGGCAGCGTCGACTCGCCCCGCGGCGGCCGTCGTACCAACCAGCGCAGCAGATCCTCGAGCACATCGACTCCCCGAAAGGAGACAGCTCTGGTGCCGGACATGACGCCCCCGTGTCCTCCGCCGAATGTGACCACCCATTGAAGCAGAAGCCAAACCCTTTGACAGCCACAGAGCTTCGCTGGAGACGGCGGTGGCAGAGCGCGGCGACCGGGCAGCCGGCACGGCGCACAAGCACGGGAGACGCGGCAGAGCACGGTCGGGATGGGGCGTCTCACCCGACAGTTCAGGGAACCTCGAAACGAGTCTTCGATTTCGCACGTCTCGGAGTATGTTTCGCGCGACCGGCCGGCGAATTCGCGACACGTCCGGCTCGGTGTTCGAGCCCTGAGCGGCTATTCACACGCCGCCATCGCGTTTACCGATGTCATCGGCTCCACATGAAAGTACTTTTGCACGTGCATTCGGGAGCGAGACGCCATAAGACGCACGTCCACAATTACCGCGCCACCGTCGCGCCCCTGCGGCAGGGCCGCGCACGGCATCGGAATCCATCCGTCCGACGTCACACAGGGCCGGAGGACGCTGTCGGTTCGCTCAGTTGTGCCGCGGGTCGGCGGCGGAGGAAGAATGGGGCCGGGTGATCCGGCGATGAGCCATGACCTCGGCCCACCAGCCGCTGAGCGGGCTGGGGTCGGGCCACACGATCCGATCTCGTTCGTCGTCGTCCGCGACGGGCGCTTCGGGCTTCTCGATCACGATGACATTCCTCTGCGCTGGTGCACGTGGCCGTACACATCCTTGCGGAGAGCCCTCGTGTTCGTGCGCGCCGGTAGTTCCGCGACAGAGCGCTTCGAAACGGCTGAACATCGAGCAGCGCGGGTTCCTCGCCCCTATTATCGGCCGACCGCGCTGTCGATCCGATACCTCCCACATTTACCACAGCCGCGATGAAACAAACCGATCTTTCCGGTTTACGATCCGGACACCAACTGGTCACTTGGTAACATTTCTGCCCGCTGATCAGTGGAAATAGCCGCTCGACCGGCTTTCTTACACGAAACCGAAAAAAGGGCCCGGTGGCGAAACGCACCGGCGCTCGCGCCCTGCCGACGGACGGCACGCGGACCGGAGGAATCGCGCTCCCCGGCGCTCGATGCCCGGCTCGCAGCCACGCTGCTCATCGTTTGCCGAACCCGGCCGAGGCCGCCGCCCGGTGACCCACATATCCCTCGGTGACACAGGAACGGCGACGATGCCGCCCGGGTGCGGGCGGAGCCGAGGGGCGGCGGGCCGGATCCACCCAAAACCTCGCGGCCACAAACCTTTCGACCATCGCGCGCGACAGCGGCAGGCCCCCCGCGAAGTTTCGCGTCGACTGATTCGGCCCGAGCCACCCGGGTACCCGCCGACTATGGTTCGCCGAACCGAAGCCGTTGGCACACACGACGGAGTCACCCGGGCGCCGAGGCCAACGGACCGGGTGGCGCCAGATGGTTGCCGAAGACCGTCGGCGCGGACGTCCATGGCCGACGAAACCAGGTGATACCGATGGCCGACCTCCGCCGGATAATTCGAAAGCACGGCCCCTTCGCCTCGGTCTGCTTCGACAGTTCGCAGAATACCGAGGACGCGACGCGGGAGAGCGAGCTACGTTGGCGCTCGATCGACACCGAACTGGAACGCAGCGGAGCCCGGCCCCGCCTGCGGCGGCTGCTGGCCCAGGCGATCGCGCTGCACCCGCCGCCGCGGGGACGCTGCGGCCGACTGCTCATCGCCGACGAGACCGAGGTGCTCGCCGACGAACGCCTGCCGAGCCCGCCTGCCACCCGGATCGTCCGGGTGTCCCCGCTGCCCTATCTGCTGCCGCTCCTGGAAGCGCAGGCGGAGAAGGTTCCGCACGTCGTCGCGCTCGTGGACCGGGTGGGCTCGGAACTCTACTCGCTCGACGGGCACGGCAGCGAAGCGCGGGAAGCCCTGCGCAGTCCCGCCCACCCGGCGCAGCCGATCCGGCACGACGACTGGTCGCATCGCACGCTCCGGCAGCAGGTCGAGGACACCACGCGGCGCAACATCCGCGAGTTCGCCGACGAGCTGGACCGGCTGGCCGAGACCGTGGGCGCGGAGGTCGTCGTGCTCGCAGGCGAAGCGCGCGCCCGTTCGGAGTTGCGCGCGGCGTTCGACGCGAAGGGCCGCGACGTCGTCGAGGCCGAAGCCGGTCCGCCGGCGCCGGGCTCGGACCCGAAGGCGCTCGACGCGGAGATCCGCGAGATCTTGCATCAGGTGGTGGCGCAGCGCCGCCGCCGGGTGCTCGATCACTTCGCCACCGAGATCCGGCTTCCGGACGGCTTGGCGGTGGCCGGGCTGGCCGCGACCACGACCGCGTTGCGCTCCGCCGCCGTGGAGCGACTACTGCTCGACCCGGGGGCGCTGGGCGACCGCTTGGTGTTGGCCGGGACCGCGCCGAACCCGCTGCTCGGCCCGGCCGCGCACAGCTCGGCCGGGGAGATGCGCCGCGCCGACGAAGCCCTCCCGGTGGCCGCCCTGGCGATCGGGGCCGAGGTCATGCTGGTCGAGGCCGTCGCCGCCCTGCGCGACGGGGTCGGCGCCGTGCTGCGCGAGCGGTAGGACCGCGGCGCGGCGACCTCACGACTTCGGCATGCGCTCGTGCAGCGTGAGCAACATGTGGTCGAAGGCCGTCTGCACCGCGGGCGGAGCCTGCGGCAGGCAGTCGAGTTCGGCGATGAGCTGGGCGGCGAGGTCGCGCAATTTGACGTTGGTCTCCTGGGATCGCCACTGCAGGACGTGGAATGCCTGGTCGGCATTGATCCGGTAGACCCGCATCAGCACGCCTTTGGCCTGCTCGATCAGCGCGCGCGCCTCGAACAGTCTCGGCAGCGTTCCGTCGAGCAGATCCTGCCGCTCCTCGGCGATGGTGGCCGTCAGGTCGACGTAGTAGCCCGCGGTGCCGACCACGGTGCCGTCCTTGTCGGTCATGGTGTCGCCCAGCACGAGGACATGGTGCGGTACACCGGCGGTGTCGATGATGCGGTGGCGGCTGCAGAACGGTTCGGCGTTGCGGACCGACTTCTCGATCGCCTCGGCGACGTGATCCCGGTCCTCCGGGTGCTTGTGCGCGAGAAGCAACTCGGTCGTCGGCGTCACCGTGTCGGGCGCGTAACCGTGCATCGCGGCGACCTCGTTCGACCATTCCCACCGCTGATCGGCGAACCAGAACCGGAAGCTTCCCGTGGTCTGCGGCGTCCCGGCGCCGACCACTCTGGCTACCGTCCCCTCCGCCGTGTCCACGATTCGGTCGCCCGATTCGTTCATCGCGTCCGTATGCTCCTGCCTGCAGCGTCGTACCGTACATCCCGTCGGTCGAGGCAGCCGTCCCGACCGCGCTCACCTGCGGTGACGACCTCATCTTAGGCCGATCGAAGCGAGTTTCCGGGCACGGCCGGGGATGCTCGGCGACACCAACCTTCCTACCGTCGCCATAACGGACCCCTGGTTTGCGAACTGCCTATGACACAGGGAGCGCACCTCCTCTACATGGGGTGCAATGGAGTCGCGCCCGGATTGGCAAAATGGTTCGCGCGGCAACACGCGGCGGGCCCGAGGGCCCCGGACGGGCAGTTCCCCGCACGACGAACCGAGAGGGACGGCCCGCCGCGCCCGCGGGAATGCGGATAGGCTTGGGTGTGTGCCGGGGCAGGTGGAGTCTGCCCCGGCACACCCGTGCCGAGCGTCAGTCAGCGTGCGCCAGAGCGACCCGCTGCCTCACGGTATCGATATCGAGAACGCGCACCGTCAGGGTGGCACCGATCTGCGGCTCGGTAGACCACTCGGTTCGGTGCAGCAACCCGTGAATGCCCGGAGCGATCTCCAAGAACGCGCCGAACGGCGCGATCTGAACGACGGCAGCCTCGAGCACGGAGCCCTGCGCGTGCGCGGCGACGAACTCCGGCCAGCTGCGCTGCGGCGATGATTCCGAAGGGGACATGTGTTCACCTCCTTCCGATGTCCCGGTAATTCCTGGGATTTCGTGAAGAAGGCGGGCGGGCCCCTGGCCCGCCGGACGGTCACAGCGCGGCCGGGTAACCGTTCTGTGTGCGGCGTGTCGCCGACCCGGCAGTCATGGCGAAGACCATAACCCAGCGCGTCGCCATGGAGCAAGACCGGCGTCCGGGATGTAGCGAAAAGCTCAGTCCGAAGCGGCTTTTCGCGCTTCTGAAAGCTCACCCGGTGCGTTGCCGGGACAGGGGGCGGGTGATGCGGACGCAACCCGGCCGAGCGTCGGCAGCGACTCCACGCCGAGAGATCCGAGGGTCCATGCGGCCCGGAGCAGAACCGCCGGACGCAGCGCCGCCGCCGGGCGGTCCAGCAGCCCGGCTATCCGTGCGATCTGTCCCGCTACCGCCGCATCCTGCGCGCCGACCGCCATCACCAGTCGCGCCAGTGCGCCGAGGAGCGCTGTGCGCCGCCGCTTTTCGGCATCCACGTGCGGCATCGCCGAGTCGAACAGCTTCGTGATCGTCCACGGGTCGTCGATCACCGCGGCGGCGGCACGGAAGAAGCGACCTGCGAGATCGTGGTCGCCCTCCGCGAGCACGCGGCGCAGAGCGGGAGACCTGTGCCGCGCCGAGTGGTAGCCACACCGAACGAGCTACCTCGACCTGACCTGCGCGCGCGACGGTCACCCGCGTTTCGCAACGGTCGGTCCGGACGCCGATCACCGGGCACGCGTCAGCGCTCGCGTTCGGCCCAGAACGCGCAGTGGTGGCGAGCGGCGAAATCGTCCGTCATGAAGCTGCCGGTCGCGCGCATGATCAGTGCAGGCCCGTCGGTGCCGTGCCCGGCCGATTCCGGCCACGCCGACCATTGCGGCGAGCCCGCAGCGTTCGGGTCGCCGGTATGGGCGAAGGTGGTCCACCATCGTTGCATCTGCGCGGCGAACGCGGCGGACGCGCCGGTCCAGGGAATCTGCACACCCATGAGACCGGAGAAGAGATATGGGAGTTCGGCGGAGTGGAAGGCGCCGGGCAACACAGGGTTGTCGGCGCCGAACGGCGCCTCGTCGAATTCGTACTGCCACAGCGGATGCCCGGCAGCGCGAGCGGTGCGGCTGATGAACAGGGCGGGACAGGCGAACAGGCCATCGGTGATCACCGCGGTCTGGGCGGCGGCCACCGAGGGGTAACGGTCGAGCGGATATCGGGCGAGTACGCGGTCGGCGTAGCCGCCGAAGGATTGGCGAACATAGCGTTCATAGCTCGCCGCATCCGGAATGTGGCCGCGGGCGTAGTCGGATTCGGCGACGAACAGCGCTCCTTCCGCGCTGTTGTTCCCGACGACGAGCGGTCGCTTGCGGGGGTCTTCCGCCAGGGCCGCGTCGAGCGGGCGGGTGATGACGACGCCGTCGACGCTGGGCACCCAAATGGGTGTCGGCCCGTCGAATCGGACGCTCGGCGAGTCGAGCAGTGTCGCTTCGGGCAGCCCGCGCAGGCAGGCCAAACGGGTTGCGCCATCCGCGCATCCGACGCTGTCCGCATAGCGTTGCGAGCGCTCGTAGGCATCGTCGCGATTGCCGGGGACCAGCGGTGATCGGTCGCACGAGCCGCTTTGAACGATCGCTTTGGCATACAGCTCGTCGGAGCCGGGTGCGGCGAAGTGTGTACAGACGCTCCCCCCGCCTGCCGATTCTCCGAAAATCGTGACATTTCCCGGATCGCCGCCGAACACGGGCGCGTTGTCGCGCACCCACCGCAGCGCGGCTTGCTGGTCCTGGATGCCGACCGTCCCGGTGGCGCCGCCGGACTCGGCCGCCAACTCGGGAAGCGACATGAAGCCGAAGGGTCCGAGGCGGTAGTTCGGGACGGCCACGATGACGTCGCCGTCGGCGACCATCCCGGTGGGCGCGTCGTATTGACTGTTGGAGCCGGTGACGTAACCGCCGCCGTGGAAGAACACCATGACGGGCAGCGGGCGCGCGGATGCGCGGGCCGGCGCGTATACGTCGATGGTCAGGCAGTCCTCGCTGGTGGGTCCGGTCGGCGGTAGACCGGGCAGGTATCCGTTCTGCGGACACTGCGGCCCGTGGTCGCTCGCCGGACGAACACCAGGCCACGGCGGGACGGGACGTGGCGGGCCGAACCGCGCCGAGCCTCCGGTGGGCGCGGCGAACGGGATGCCCAGATACTCCACGGTTCCGTCGGCGACGCGGCCGGAGATCGAGCCGCCGGTCACGAGCACCTCCAGCGGTGCCGACGCGACCACGGGCGCCGGGACACCCGCGAACCACGAACCGGTGACGACCGTCAGAGCGATCACGGTTCGCACGATCCAACGAATCATGGCTGCCCCATACCTCCGATGCGGTCGCTACGGTCGGCGGCGGGCTTCCGGCCTCGTCCGCCGCGGTAGCCCGATCGGCTCGGCGGCGCGGCGCGCTTCCCGGTCGGCAGTCGACCGGCCGCACGCGACGGAAGCCGATTCGTCGCTGCAACCCTCATCCGGCGGATCACGCGCACGGCCCCTGAATTCCGGGCCGACTCCCTCGATCGACGCACGAACTCCGCGCGGCAGCGGACGTCGTGCCCGGCCCTCATCGTCCGCCCACTCCCATGACGTCCCCGCTACCCATCTGAGCTGGAGCGATGGCACTTCGGGTGATGCTACAGCGGTCGGGTGCGCGGCGCGGGACACGACGCAGCTGTTCGGAGCGCCCCGCCCTCGGCACCGCCGCGTGTTCCGGTCCGATCGGCGACAGCCGAGTCGGGCGTCAGCTCTCGGTGAGTACGGCCAGTTCCTCGGTGAGGATCTTGACCGTGTCGCGGATCTGATCCTCGGTATGGCAGGCGGTGACGAAGAACCGCAGCCGCGCCAGATTCTCGGGTACCGCCGGGTACAGGATCGGGTTGACGTTGACGCCGCGGCGCAGCAGGGCGTTCGACAGTTTCAGCGTCTTCAGCGAGTCACCCACGATGCACGGGATGATCGGGGTGTCGTTGCTGTCGCCGGTGTCGATGCCCGCCTCCCGGGCCAGTCGCAGGAACAGCCGGGAGTTGCGGCGCAGACGCTCCAGCAGTTCGCCCTCGGACCGCAGCTGCCGGATGGCCGCGGCCGAGGCCGCCGCGTTCATCGGCGTCATGCCGACGCTGTAGACGAAGCCCGGCGTCGTGTATTTCAAGAAGCGGATCAGTTCCGCGCTGCCCGCGACGTACCCGCCGCACCCGGCGAGCGCCTTCGACGTGGTCCCGGACCACAATTCGACATCACCGCGATCGACGCCGAAATGCTCGCCGATGCCGCCGCCGCTCGCACCGAGCACGCCGACGCTGTGCGCCTCGTCGATCATCAACAGCGCCTTGTGCTTCTTCTTCACCGCGATGATCGCAGGCAGGTCCGGGATGTCGCCGTCCTGGCTGTAGACGCCCTCGATCAGGATCAGCACGCGCCGGTACTGGTGGCGGATCTCGGTGAGCAGTCGGTCGAGGGCGGCGTGGTCGTTGTGCGGGAACGGACGCCGGGTCGCGCCGGACAGCTTGCAGCCCTGCATGATGCTGTCGTGGGCGAGGCTGTCGTGGATCACGAGGTCCTCCGGCCCGACCAAGTGCCCGATGATCGTGACGTTGGTGGAGTGGCCGCCGACCAGCGCGATGGCGTCCTCGGTGCCGAGCAGGCCCGCGAGTTCCGCCTCGAGTTCGCGGTGCACCGGCTTCTCGCCGGAGAGGATCCGGCTGGCCGAGCACGAGCTGCCGTAGCGTGCCACCGCGTCCTGCACAGCGGCGACGACCGCCGGATGGCCGGACAACCCGAGGTAGTTGAAGCTGGAGAAGTTGATCGCGGGCGCGCCGTCGACCACGGAGGTGTCCCGCGTGACGCCGTCGTTGATCAAGAAGTAGGGGTTGTGCAGGCCGAGCGCTTCGACGCCGGAGACCCGCTCGGCGATCGCCTTCACCTCGGCGAAATCCGCGATCCGGTACTCCGGCTCGACGGCCGTGCGCCGGGGTTCGGGCGCTTCGGCAGGGGCGGTTCCGGATTGCCGCGGCGCGGGCGCGCCCACCTGATTCGTGACGTGCGCGAGAACGTCACCGAGCGTCGTCGTGGGCGTGAACCGGGCCGGGTCGATGGTCGCCGCGGGCAGTTTGCGAACCAGCGCGGCGATCAGGTCGGTCAGCATGAGGGAGTCGAAGCCCAGGTCGTCGCCGAGGGTCTGGGCTTCGCGGAGCCGATCGGCCGGAAACCCGCTCACCCTGGCGAACTCGGCGCGGACGACCCCCTCGACAGCTTCCGGGTCGACCGGCCGGTCCGCGTCGGCGGTCCGCGCCGCCACCGCTTGCACCACCGTCGGAGCACCACCCGCCTGCGCGGCGGACGGAGCGCCCACCATGCTCGCCAGTACCGCGTTCTGTTCACGGAAGAGTGCGATCAATTGGTCCATCGAAGATTCCTTCGGTGCTGCGGAAAGCGTCGGCGTAGTGCACGGTTCGAGCCAGAAGCGCTGGTCGGTGGAGAACTCGTAGCCGGGCAGCCGACGCCGGACGCGCTGTTCGGGTTCGTAGAGCCGGTCCCAGTCGGGGTCGAGGCCGGCGCGATACAGCGCCGCGACGGTGGCGGCGAACTCCTCTCCGGTAGCGCCCGGCCCCGGGCTCGGTGCCAGGCAGCGCGCCGCGAGGTCCGGTCGGACGCGACCGATCAGCCCGGTGAGGATACGACGTGGCCCGATCTCGACGACATGGCTGGGCTCGGTGCCGAGCGCGGCCTCGACGGCCGCGCCGAAGCGGACGGTGGCGCGGACGTGCTCGGTCCAGTACGCGGCGTCCATCGGCTCGTTCGGCTCGAGCAGGCGCCCGCGCACGGTCGAGTAGAGAGGCAGAGCCGGTGCGCGATACACGCATTCGCGGGCGACGGCCTCGAACCGCTCCAGAATGGGATCCATCAGCGGACTGTGGAAGGCGTGGGACACGGTGAGCGCCTTGGCGCCCACCCCGCGCGCCGCGAGTGCCTCCCGCACCCGGTCGATCGCCTCGGCGGCGCCGGACAGAACGATCTCCTCCGGCCCGTTGACCGCGGCGATCGAGACCTCGGGCCGGTCGGCGAGCAGCCCGGCGAGGTCGTCGGCGTCCGCCCGCACGGCGAGCATCGCACCGCCCGCGGGCAACCGCTGCATCAGCTCGCCACGCGCGACGACGAGACGGCAGGCGTCGTCGAGGTCGAACACGCCCGCCACCGCGGCAGCGGCGAACTCGCCGATGCTGTGCCCGAGCACCCAGGCGGGACGAACGCCGACGTCGGCGAGCGATTTCGCGATGGCGTACTCCATCGCGAAGATCGCCGGTTGCGCCAGGTCGGTACGGTCGATGTCGATGTGCTCATCGAGCTTCAGCTCGCGCACCGAGCGGCCGAGCGGGGCCAGCATGGCACGATCGACCAGTTTCAGCGCGCGCCGGAACAACGGACCGGCCGCGTCCAGCGCACGCGCCATGCCCGCGAATTGCGATCCTTGCCCGGTGAACACCCAGCCGACGCCGAGCGGGCGCACCACCCCGCTTTCCGCACTGTCGCGCAACCGCGCGATCGCGGCGTCACGATCGGCGGCGACCAGGGCGAGCCGGGCGCGCCCGGACGCCTTGACGTGGTTGCTCGTCCAGCAGAATTGCGCGAACTGGTCCGGCGAGGCGGCGGCCAAGGCATCGGCGAGGCGATGCGCGTTGCGCCGCAACCCTTCCGCATCGTTCGCCGAGACCGTCAGTACTCCCCCACCGGCCGCCACGGGCGTCGCGGCGGCGGGGGCGGGGGCGCTGCCCAGCACGACATGGGCGTTCGTGCCGCCGATGCCGAAGCTGCTGACCCCGCCGTAGCCGGGGCCCGCCAGCGGCATGGGCTCGGTGAGCAGCCGCAGACCCTGCTGCGCCATGCGCAGGCGCGGGTTCTCCTGATCGGCGAACCGCGACGGCGGGACGACGCCGTGCCACAGGCCGAGGGCGACCTTGATCAGTCCCGCCACGCCCGCGGCGCCCTCGGTGTGGCCGAGATTGCCCTTGATCGAACCGATTCCACACGGCCGCGTCCGGTCCCGCCCGTGCAGCTGTCCCAGCGCCTTGACCTCGATCATGTCGCCGAGCACTGTGCCGGTGCCGTGGGCTTCGAGGAAGTCCACCTGCTCGGGCCGCACCCCGGCGCGCTCGCACGCCTCGCCGATCACCTGCTGCTGCGCCCACCGGTTCGGTGCCGTGATGCCGTTGCTGCGGCCGTCGGAATTGACCGCGCTGCCCTTGATCACCGCGTAGATCGGCAGGCCCGCCGCCTGGGCGTCGGCGAGCCGCCGGAGCACGAGGACCGCCACGCCCTCGCCGCGCACGATCCCGTCGGCGCTGCCGCTGAACGGCTTGCACCGCGCGTCCGGCGCGGACAGACCCGCCTGGGTGTAGAAGACCCCGACCGCGGGGGTGAGTACGAGGTTGACGCCACCGGCGACGGCCTGGTCGCACTCGCCGGAAGCCAATGCGCCGCAGGCGAGATGGACCGCGACCAGCGACGACGAGCACGCTGTGTCGACCGCGACGCTCGGCCCCTTGAGGTCGAACTGGTAGGACAGCCGGTTGGCGGTCATGAAGTACCCGTTGCCGGAGCCGTGCTGCGGCGTGATCGCGGCGTAGTCGCTCATCTGCAGGTTGGCCCATTCGTTGGCCATCACGCCGACGAAGACGCCGGTTCGCGAGCCCGCCTGGCCGCGCGGGTCGAGGGTGGCGTCCTCGAAAGCCCGCCAGGTGGCTTGCAGCAACAGCCGCTGTTGCGGATCCATCGCCTCGGCTTCCCGCGGGGCGATGCCGAAGAACTCGGCGTCGAACGCGTCCGCGTCGTCGAGGAAGCCGCCGCTGCGGGTGTTGATCGTGCCCGGCGCACCGGCCGGGTCGTGGAAGTCGGCGGCGTTCCAGCGGCTCGCCGGGACCTCGGAGATCACGTCACGGCCCTCGATCAGCAGCCGCCAGAGCGCGGCCGGGTCGGGTGCTTGGGGGAATCGGCAGTCGATGCCGACGATGGCGATGTCGGTCATGCGGCCAGGGTGAATTCGTCGGCGAGGTAGGCGGCGATGTCGGCGATGGTCGGGTACTCGAAGACCAGCACCGGGTCGACCTCGAGCGACCACCGGTCCTCGATCTCGCCGCACAGTGTCACCGCCGAAACGGAATCCAAGCCCAACTCGGCGAGCGGGACGAACGGATCCACCTCGCGGAGGGCGCGTTCGGTGTAGTCGGCCACGCGCTCGACGAGCCAATCCTGGATCGTGGTCGAACGACTGATCGTGCTGCTGAACATGTTTCGGCTCCTCGGCGGATTCGGGTCGGTCAGGCGGTCATGGCCCGGCTCAGGGCCGGTTCGAGGTCGTCGTGCAGGACGCCCTCGACGCGCTGCGCCAGGAACGCCTCCCGCGTCGCGCTGCGCTGGACCTTCCCGCTGGTGGTGCGCGGTACCGCGTGGGGCTCGACGAGCATCACGTTCGGTGCCGCCACGTCGAACCCGCGGGCGACCGCGACCTTGATCGCGGTCGCCAGCTCGGCGAGCGTGGTGGCGCCCTGGCGTGCCGTCTTGACGCCCTGCACCACCACGAGCCGTTCCCGGCCGCCCGCGTCGACGGAGACGGCGACACCGGCGGCGCCGAGCGCCGGATGCAGGCCGCGCACCAGCTCCTCGACGTCCTGCGGATACAGGTTGCGGCCGTTGACGATCAGGAGGTCTTTGCGCCGCCCGGTGACGAACAGCTCACCCTCGTGCAGCAGGCCGAGGTCGCCGGTGCGCAAGAAGGGCCCTTCGGCTCCGAGGTGCGCCTCGAATGTCTCGCGGGATTCTTCCGAGCGGTTCCAGTAACCCGCGGCGACGCTCCTACCCCTGATCCAGATCTCTCCGACAGCGTCCTCGGGCAACTGCCGCCGGGTGTCCGGGTCGACGATGCGGATGTCGAGGCCACGGGCGGGCCGGCCGCAGCCGACCAGCCTGGCTTCGCGGCCGGTGTCGCGATAGACCGGCTCCGCGTCGACGGACCCGACGGCCGCCAGCAGCGTCGCCTCGGCCAGCCCGTAGGCGGGCAGCAACGCCGTGGGCCGCAGCCCCGCGGGCGCGAACCGGTCGGTGACGGCCGCGATGGTTCGTTCGCGGACCGGCTCCGCACCGCTCAACGCGATCTCGAGGCTGGTCAGATCGAGTTCGGCCAGCTGTTCGTCGGTCACCCGCCGGGCGATCAGGTCGTAGGCGAAGTTCGGTGCGGCGGTATAAGTCGCGCGGTAGTCGCCGATGGCCCGCAGCCAGCGCACCGGGTGCTTGAGGAAGGTGGTCGGCGCCATGAACACCAGATCCGCGCCGAAGTACAACGCCCCGAGCAGCATGCCGATCAGGCCCATGTCGTGGAAGTGCGGTATCCAGCTGACGCCGACCGACTCGTCGTCGAACCCCATCGCGGCGATCGCGGCCTCGTTGTGCATCAGGTTGCGATGCGTCACCACGACGCCCTTGGGATCGCCGGTCGAGCCCGACGTGTACTGGAGGAACGCGATCGTCTCCGGGCCGATATCGGGCATACGCCATTCGCCGGGGTCGCCCAGCGGGCCATCGGTGGCGACGACGGCCGCGCTGATCGCGGCCGCGAGCAGCGGCTGCACGTCACCGGTGGTGAGCACCAGCTCCGCGCCGGAGTCCGAGACGATGCCCGCGACGCGGTGGGCGCTGCGCTCGTCGTGCGGCAAGGGAGCGGGTACGGCGATCACGCCCGCGTACAGGCAGCCGAGGAACGCCCGCAGAAAGGCCAGTCCGTCGTGATAGAGCAGCACGACCGGTTGCGCCGCCTCCGGGCGGTTCGCCAGCCAGGCGGCGGCGGCTCGGGCGTCGCGGTCCAGTTCGAGATAGGTCAGGACTTCTTCGCGTAGCTCTCGCCCTGCCTCGTGCAGGTAGGTGTACGACCTGGTCGTCCCGTGAGCAGAAATTTGCTGCCTGACGTGATGAACGTAAGTCGGCTGCATCTCGTGGTTCCTCGGTAGGGGTCGGCGTCTGGGGTCGGCTACTACTTTCCGCCGTCCATGTCCGCACAACCAGGCACCTCAGGGAGCATCCGGCAAACCTGGGGGTGGGCACGGACCCACCCTGGGGTGCGTTGCCGCGCGCACGTTAGCTGTATGGCTGCTACCACTCCCCCACTCGGTATGTCCCCACTCCGGGCCATTACTTGCTTAGCGCAAGCAATTACTATATAGTTGCATAGCGCAAGCAACTTATCTCGTCTGGAGGGGACATGGCGGTCTCACCCGATACGGCCCAGAGCCTGATCAAAGAGCTCTATCTGATGGGCCGGGCGATCCGCGTCGCACTCGCTCACCCGGAGGAAGGACACCTCCTCCCGGGCGGCATCGGGGTGCTCGGCACCCTCGAGTCCAAGGGCCCGTGCAGGCAGGTGGACCTCGCCATGGACCTGTGCATCAGCCCGAGCGCGCTGAGCAGGCACGTCACCGAACTCGTCGGCGCGGGCTACATCAGCAGGCACGCCGATCCCACCGACGGGCGGGCCACCCTCATCCGCGTGACGGACCAGGGCCGCGATCTGCTCCACCGCGTTCGCGGTTCCCGGGCGCGGGGCCTGCAGCACGTCCTCGCCGACTGGAGCGAAGACGACGCCGAGGCGGCCTGCACCGCCGTGCAGAAGCTCCGCAACGCACTGACCGCGCACGCGCAGAGCAGCGCCGTGCACGCGCACCAGCCGGTTCCGAAAGAGAGTCAGGAAGTAGATGTCTAGTTCAGTCGAGTCGGTGACGCGACGCGACCCGTACGCGATGACCCACCGCGAAGTCCTGGAAGCGATGACCGGACTGCTCGCGGCGTTGTTCACAGCGCTGCTCAGCACGACGATCGTCGCGACCGCACTGCCCACCATCATCGGCGACCTGCAGGGATCGCAGACCGCCTACGCGTGGGTCATCACCTCGGCGTTGCTGGCGAACGCGGCCTCCACCCCGATCTGGGGCAAGTTCGCCGACCTGTTCAACAAGAAGGCGCTGGTCCAGTCCGCCATCGTCGTCTTCGTCGTCGGCTCGGTGATCGCCGGATTCGCGGGCAACGTCGCCCTGCTGCTGGTCGCGCACGTCGTCCAGGGCATCGGCATGGGCGGGTTGACCGCGCTCGTCGTCGCGATCATCGGCTCCATCGTCGCGCCGCGCGAACGCGGGCGGTACTCCGGATACATGGGTGCCGTCATGGCGGTCTCGATGTCCGGCGGACCGGTGCTCGGCGGTGTCATCGTCGACAGCCCGCTGGGCTGGCGCTGGTGCTTCTTCGTGTGCGTGCCGCTGGCCGTGATCGCGCTGGTGCTGTTGCAGCGGACGCTGCGGCTGCCCACCGACCGCAAGGAGGGCGTGTCGATCGACTGGCTCGGCGCCGCGCTGCTGACCGGCGGTGTCTCGGTGCTGCTCATCTGGGTGTCGTTCGCCGGTAAGGCCGGCTATTACGAGTGGATGTCGTGGGAATCGGCGATCTACGTCGCTTCCGGTGTGCTGCTGCTGCTCGCGACCGTGTGGGTGGAGTCGCGCGCCGAGTCGCCGATCATCCCGTTGCCGATCGTCACCGAACGCACCACCGGCCTGGCGATCATCGCCTCGATCGCGGTCGGCGTCGGCATGTTCGGCGCGACCACTTTCCTGGGCCAGTACTTCCAGACCGCGCGCGGCTACTCCCCGACCGCGGCGGGCGTGCTGACCATCCCGCTCGTCACGGGCATGCTGATCGCCTCGGTCGGCTCCGGCCAGTTGATCACCCGGCGCGGCAAGTGGAAGGGTTTCGTGGTCGCCGGCGCCGCGCTGCTGGTGGCCGGATTCGCGATGCTGTCGACCATCGATCACGCGACGAGCCTGTGGCTGGTCGGCGGATACATCACCGTCGTCGGGTTCGGCGTCGGCATGATGATGCAGAACCTGGTCCTGGCCGTGCAGAACACCGTGAGCGTGCACAACATCGGCGCCGCGTCGAGCAGCGTGGCCTTCTTCCGTACCTTCGGCGGCGCGATCGGGGTCTCGGTGCTCGGTTCGGTGCTGGCCACCCGGGTCGGCGAGCTGTCGGCGAAGGGATTCGCCGAGCTCGGTATCCAGACCAAGTCCTCCGGTGGCAGCAACTTGGATCTCGACGCCCTGCCCGCGCCGATCGCGACCATCATCCGCGCCGCCTACGGCGACGCGACCGGGCGGATCTTCCTCATCGCCGCGGCTGCGACGGTCGTCGCGCTCATCGCGGCGGCGCTGCTGCCGAACCGGCCGTTGCGCCGCACGATCGACATCGATCCCGCCGTCGACCCGATGCAGGCCGAGGCAGGCACAGCGGCCCGGACGGACGGCGCCAGACAACCGGCGCTGCTCGACTGAGCCACACCGCACGCGCAGAGCCCCGAGAAGCCCTCGGGGCTCTGCCCGTCTTGCCAGGGGTGCGAGGCGAGATCAGTACTGCGGACGCTCACCCGTGCGCGCGGCCACGGTCGTCGCCGAGGTCAGCGCGACGGCCAGGCAGCGCAACTCGCCGGGAATCAGCACCGATCGAATCGCACCCTGGAAACACTCGAGCACCGCGCCGTCGGGCCACCGCACGTCGTAGCGGTACCAGCACCGGCAGGCGCCGCCGGCACGCTGGATGTCGCGCTCGACCCGGATGGCCAGTTCGCTGAGCGCGGCGTGCACCTGACTCGGCGCGCCGGTGCTGGCGATCTTCCACCACGGCCGGTTGAAGTAGCCCGGCTCGGAGATCTCGACCAGGTAGAGCAACGGCATCCCCACGGCGTCGGAGGCGGTCATACCGGCCAGAGTGCCGCAAAACGGACTGGACAATCTGGTGAAACGCCGGAGGTGTACCAATGCGATACCGACGTCCCCTCGCCTGCCGATCACGACCCCAGGCGGTCCAGCAGCCAGGTCGGCCCCACCGTCTCCGCCCCGGCGGCCGCGACGCGATCACGCAGCCCCCGGTCAGCCGTCACCACCGTCACCCGACGGCTGCTATCCTCCGCCCGGGCTGCGGCCACCACGCCGACGATCGCGTCGTCACCCGACCCGTCCGCGCACACCACGCACACGCTGCCGGACGAACGTTGCCCCGCATCGACCGCGGCCTTCGCCGCTCCCTCGAGCACCACGACCACCTCGGCCTGCTCCGCCAGACGCGCGCGCAGCGCGGACATTCGCTCGAGCAGTCGCGAGGCGGCGCCGGAGCGATCCCGCCACCACCCGTCGGGCCGCGAACCGACGACGTTCGCGGCGTCCACGACGATCAGCCGGACACCGTTGGCCGCCATCCGCTCAGTCGCCTCCCACGGTGAGCACCGCACCCGCCGGCTCGGCTGCGCCGGGCCGGGCCGCCCGCACCGCGGCGAGCGCGTTCAGCCTGCCGTACCCGTATTTGTCGCTGTGCCCGTCGGTGCCGTAGCCGCCGCCCTGCGGGTCGATCTTGTCGCAGGCGCCTTTGAGCAGGTTCTTCACCGCCTCCCAGGTGAGATCCGGGTTCACCGACAGCATCAGGGCCACCACACCGGCCGCGCCGGGGCACGCGCTGGAGGTTCCGCCGAAGTCGTTGGTGTAGTCGCCCGCGGCGTCACCCGCCGCCACCGTGCCGGGGTTGTAGCCGCTGGCGCCGTGCCGATCCACCGTCCAGATCCCGGGCGTAAGGGCGTCGGGATGCCCGAACGGCCGGTGCCCGAAGTCGCTGCTGGGGAACGCGCACCACACCGCCTTGCCGAAGTCGCTGTAGACGCTGCGTTTGCCGGTGTCGTTGCACGCCGCGACCGCGATCACCTTCGCGAAACTGGCATAGCCGTCGTTGTCGACGGATTCGTTGCCGTTGCCCGCCGCGAACAGCACCACGCAGCCCTTGCCGCCGCGTCCGGTGGTGACGGCGTGTTCGATCGCCAGCCTGGTGCTCGCGGGCAACGCCGCGACGCGGTTGTGCGCCGGATCGTTCGGCTGGAACCACTTGCCGTCGGCCGGGCCCCAGCTGCACGAGATGACGTCGGCGCCGTGCTCGGCGGCCCACCCGAAAGCGTCCGCCTCGGCCTGTGAGCCGAGTCCGGAGGCGAGCCGGATCGGCATCAGCGCCGCTTCCGGCGCGACCCCGGAGGCACCGGCCGTGCCGTTGGCGCACGCGACGCCCGCGCACGCGGTGCCGTGGTTGTCCCCGTTGTCGGGGCCGGTGCCGTAGGTGTCCTTCGGACGCGGGTCGCCGGTCTTCGCCGTGACATCCCGAGGCGCGACGATCTTGGCGGCACCGGCGAATTCGGGGTGGTCGATGTCGACGCCGTCGTCGATGACGGCGATCGTCACCCCGGCCCCTCGGGTGATCGCGTGCGCGGCTTCCACCGCGGCGTGCGCGTCGATCACGACGCCACCGATGGTGGTCTTCTTCAGATGCCACTGCTGGGGAAAGATCGTCTTCCTGGCCCGGTGCCGGATCAGCTCCGGATGGCAGTATTCGACGTCTTCGCGCGCGAGCAGCGAGGAGGCGATGTCGAAGACCCGCTGGCCGGTGCCCTCGGGCGCGGCCGCGAAATAGGCGTTGGTCGCATACGACACCGCCCGCCGCACCGTCAGGTCCGCCGCGTTCAGGACGGCGAGGCAGTGCTCGTGGTCGACGCGGTCGACGAACTTCACGAAGATGTTCTCCGTATAGAGCACCGGTTCCCCGGTGGCCGCGTCCACCAGCACATGCCCCGCGAACCGCACCTCCGGCGCGGCATCGAGCGCCTCTTTGCGTTCCGCCACCGACCGTGATCCCGCGGGGAGCCGATAGACCTCCACTCCTGCCTCCGGGTAGGCCTGCACCAATGTCGCGTCCTCGAGTTCACCGCTGAGCGGCGTGCGCACCGATCCCGACTGCTGCCGGATCCCCCGACCGCTGTGCGTGCGCACCGCGATCAGATCGGGACTCTGCTGCAATTCGAAGCCGGGATCGTCCTTCGTACCGAAATTCGCGGTTGGCACCATGATCTCCTTCGCCGTGGGGACCCGAGCACCAACTATGAACCACGCTCCGGCAACCACGAAAACACCCCGGCCACTGCGGCGCCTGGGCGCGTCCTCGAAAACGATCGGCGCCCAGATGTTCTCGCCATGGATTCGGATTTTCTTCACGAATCCACGGCGAGAACCGGATACCAGGCGCGCGATCGGTCAGCGGAAGGCCCGCCGGTACGCCTGAGGCGTCACCCCCACGGTCTTGCGGAAGACTTTCCGGAACGCGGCCACCGAGGCGAACCCCGTCCGATCGGTGATGCATTCCATCGTGAGGATGGTCGTCTCGAGCAACACCTGGGCCTTGCGTACCCGGGCGGTCTGGAGCCACTCGTTCGGTGTCATCCGGACCTGCTCGTGGAAGCGCCGGATCAGCGTGCGCTTGCTGACTCCGGCGCGATCCGCGAGATCCAGCACGGTGATCTTCTCACCGAGCATCGTTTCCGCCCACTCCAAGGTCGGATTGATGGACTTGCTGTCCGCCTCCGATCGCGGACGTTCCGCGATGAACTGCGCCTGCCCCCCGTCGCGGGTCAGTGGCATGACCGAGAGCCGCGCGGTAGCCGCCGCCACGGCGGTCCCGTAGTCCTTCCGCACCATATGGAGGCACAGATCGAGCCCGGCCGCGGCACCGGCCGAGGTCAGGATGCCCCCGTTGTCCACATACAGCACCGTGGGATCCACGCGGACCCGCGGATAGCTTCGCGACAGTTCGGTGGCGGCCATCCAATGCGTGGTCGCCCGCCGTCCGTCGAGCAACCCGACGGCGGCGAGGGTGAACGCCCCCAGACAGATCGATGCCACCCTCGCGCCACGTTCGTTGGCCCGCACCAACGCCTTGCGCAGCCGATCCGACGGCCGCGACCGGTAGCTCATCGCTCCCGGCACGATGATGGTCTCGGCCTTCTCCTCGAGATAATCGATGTCGCCGAGACAGGAGAGCCCGAAGAACTTCGACGGAACGTCGGAGTTCACCCCGCAGACCTGGACCTCGTACGCCGCGGTTCCGTCCTCCTGCCGGGTCCGGCCGAAGATTTCCAGCGGAACCGCGAGATCGAACGGAATCACGTCGTCGACGGCCAGAACAGCCAATGACCTCATGCGTCGGACCTAGCCGACCCGCTGTTCCGCTTCCGGCCCGGCCACCACCAATCCGGCGCGAATCAAACGCTTCAAGGCTCGTCCCTGCAGCACCGTCAACCGCGGCGCCAGCTCCGACCACCGGGCGGGACCGCGCTTCAGCGTTTCCCACAGCTGTTCACCTCCATCCCGCTCGAGGCAGCGCACCTCGACGCCCGGGTCGGCCGCGGAGTAGATCCGGTGGCAGGCAACGGTGTCGTCGAGCGGCGCCGGCGCCGCATCGCTGTTCGCGATGGGGTCGCGCCAGTACATGGCCAGCCCTTCGCGCGCCTCCTGCGGGATCTCGAACGGCGGCGACATCCCCTTGAAGCCAGGGATGTCCGCTGCCACGCCTGCGCGGATGCGCGCGTCCGCCGACAGCGCCACGATGTCGTCGGCCGCGAGCTCGACCGCGTCGGCGGCGGTGAAGGCCCGCAGGTAGGGACCCTCGGTGGCCAGGTCACGCGGGTCGCGGGAGCCCTTGGTCATGATGTTGAGCAGGTCGGGCACCAGCGCGGTGTTCAGCAGCGCCTGGAACGTTCCCTCGGTGGCGTTGTCGACCTCCACTCGGCGGCCTTCCGCGCTCCAGTAGGGGCTGTCCGGATGCGAGCGCGAGATCTCGTGATACCACTGGTCGATGCTCAGTGCCCAGGTCTGCGCCATGCCGCGCCACTCGACGTCGTAGTCGCGCCAGAGGTCTTCCTTCGATTGCTCGCCCAGGTCCTTGTCGAACGTCTTGCGCAGGACCAATGCGGCCGCCCATGCTTGCGTGACGGCGAAGGACATCCCGGAGGAGAACAGCGGATCGACGAAGTACGACGCGTCCCCGACCGCCATCCACCGATCCTCGTACGAGCCGAAGCATTCGCTCACCCGGGAATAGTTGGTGGCCGTCAGCATCTCGGCCCGAATCGGCTCCGCGTTCGCCACCAGATCCTGCAGCACCGGAATCGACTTGATCGTCTTCAGGAAGATGTCCGGATCACGCAGATCCACGCGGGCGATCGACTCCGGGTTGGTGACGATGCCGATGGACCACACGTTTTCCCGGGTACCGTCGACCAACCGAGGCGTCGGGATGTACCACACCCATCCGTGTTCGAAGGCCACCGCGTAGATCGGTGACAAGTCGTCGTCGCGGAAGACGTTCCAGTCGCCCGCCGCGCGCTGGGCGGGCACACAGTTGCGGTAGTGCGACCAGACGGCCACGTTGCGGTAATCCGACAGCCATTGCTTGTCGCGCTGCGAACCGCGGGCGGCCACTTGATTCGCCCGGCCGGACGCGTCGACGAAATAGCCCGCCGCGACCTCGGTTCCGTCTTCCAGCACCACCGTGGCCTTGCCGTCGCCGGGGAGGAACCGCACGACCCGCACGCCCTGGAAGACGTGCGCGCCGCAGGCTTCGGCGTGCTCGAGCAGCACCGTGTCGAATTCGGCGCGATTGACGTGCACCGACCACCGGTAGACGCCGTCGACCAGGTAGTCGGCGTGCTCGAAGAAGCCGACGAACGGCCGGTCGGTGTCCCACTGGTAGATGCCGCCGAATTTCTGGATCCAGCACTCACTCGCGAGCACCTTCTCCAGCGCGCCGCTGGCTTGCAGAACGGGGACCAAGGGGTGCGCACCCGATTCGCCGATGTGCTCCCGGGGGAACACCTCGCGATCGAAGATCGCCACACGAAGATCGGTGTCGCGGCAGAGCATCGCGGCGAGCGTGGACCCGGCGGGACCACCGCCCATGATCACCACGTCGTACTCGTCCGCCGGTCTGGAGATTGGGGTAGCCATTGACATTCCTCTCTGATGGCCGATTGCTCAGATGATCTGGATGCGCTGCAGATGCCGGGAAACCGAGCCGGTGAACGCATTCCTGCCGTGCAGCAGAGCGTGGTTCTCGGCCACCACGATGTCGCCGGTCCGCCACTCGTGGGCGTAGCAGTAGCGAGCGTCGTGCAGCCGCTCGCGCAAGTCCTCCATGACCCGGACGCCGTCCTCGGCCGAGATGCCCTCCACGGTCAAGAACAGCGGATTGGCGTAGCGCGCGGGGTCCAGTGGTTCGGCATATCTGATCGTCGTCTCGCCGGTCGCCGGATGGGTGCTCAGCAGTGGCCATTCGGCCAGTCCGCCGTAGTGGGCCAGCTTGTCGGTGCGGTACGTGATCGTGGTTCGTGCCCACAGCTGCCTCAGGTCTTCCGGCGCGTCCCGATAGGCCTCGACACTGTCGCAGAACACGGTCTCGCCGCCCGCGCCCTCTCCTCGCACGCATTGGAAGAGGAAGAACCGGGGCACACGCTCGGCGAACGCACCGTCCCAGTGGAACGGGACGTCACCTTTGTCGAACAGGTAGTTCTCGGCGGTGTCCCGGACCACCAGATCGAGGATGGAACCGAAGTTCCACTGCAGGATCTCTCCCGCCGCGCGGCAATAGGTTTCGAGTTCCGTCTTGCCGAGCAGCTCGAATCCGCGGAGTACGACCACCTTTGCCTGGAGCGTCAGCGCGAGCAGCTCCTCGATCGGCACGTCGGCGAGGGTGCGCCCCTCCGCATCGGACGCCACCAGACGGCCGAAGGGCCGCAGCGGCTCGCTGTCCACCAGGACCTTGTTCACGCTTTTCGTCATGGGTCTCCTCACCCTCGCTGTGCTTCGGTCTCGGGCCTAGTGCCGAGGACGAAATGACTGGGGCGGCTGTTGCGCCACACCACGCGCGCTCCCAGTTCCTCCGCATGCATCCGCTTGACCAGCGTGTAATTCGCTCCGTCGTCGAGCACCACGCCGTGCCACGGCGTCAGCCAGCTGTCCTGGGTGCGCAGCAGATGGAATCCGATCTTCTCGGAGTGGTTCGCCTGCGGATGGATCGACAGCCGGACCGCGTCCGGGAAGATCTCCGCCATCAGACTGCTCCACGCTTGACTGCGTTGCACCACTTCGTAAGCCGTCTCCTTCGATCGGTTCCGCCGCTGCGTGGCGGACAACTCGGGCAGCAGCACGGCGTTGTCCTCGACCATGAAGCGATGGATCCCGTTGAACATCCGCAGGGCCGCGGGATCGGTCCGGACCGCCGCGCGCAGCACGTCGATGCCGTCGGAGTGCTCCTTCAGCAACCGCTGCCTGCGTTCGTCCCAGCTCATCTCCGGCATGGCGTCGCGCAGGCCGTACAGACCGATGGAACCCCCGCCGGTCGACCGGATGATGCGGCGCAGCTCGTCGCCGTAGTCGTCGACGTGACCGTCCGGGATCCCCAACGCGTCACTGAAGACATGACCGTCGGAACAGATCGTCACGATGGCGCCCGGCCGGTAGACGGCCGAGATCTGGTCGCAGAACCCTTGCAAGGACTCGATCGCCAGCGTCTCCGCCATATCGGGCAAGCGTCCCAGCGTCTTCCGGCGGTTCCGTGACTTCGCCGGGAACGCGGGGATGATGAAATGGACCGGCACGCGGGCCTCGAGGTATCGGATCACCTTGCCCAGATGTGGTGCGAAACAGTCCGCACACGGGGCCAGGTCGCACAGGGACTTCGATTCGGCACTGCGCCGGCGCGCGAAGACGATGCGAAGTATCTGGGTGGCAACGGATCCGACGTCGTCGCCGGGTCTGTGTAGTCGTGGTCGTCCGAGCTCCTGGACGCGCTCGGAGCCGTTGTCGACAGTCGTGCTCATTACTACCTTCCGGACACACCGACGAGCGCACGCAACGGACCGCACGGCGACAATTCCGCCATCAGCGCGAATCGAGCCGTCGGTAGCTGCCTGCGATCAGAACGTCGTAGTGGGACACGGATTCGGAACCCGGATTTCATCCGATATCCAGGTTCGGCGAGCCCCGATGCTCACAGCCGAATCCGAATCACGTGGCCCATTCGATGAAACACCCCCCACGTTTTATAATCGAAACTGTGGTTTATAACACCATCAGGATACCGCTGCCCGGACGGCAGGGCAACCATATTGCCAGGCATGGGGATACAAATGAATTCGGAGGCCCGTGGCAACGCCACGGGCCTCCGAACAGGAATTTCTATCTCCGTCGATCACGTACTCCGGAGCGTCTGGCCGGCTACCCTTTCTCCGGCGACCGCAGGTCGTTTCGGCCGGGCAAAGCGGCGCATTGCCGGAGATTCCACGAAGGTGAACAACAACCATGCGGCGAGAATATTGAGACAGAACAGGCCGACGATCAACAGCACCGCGACGGGAGCACTGAACGTGGCGGCGTTCATCGACCGACGGACGTAGAACAGCGTCACGCCTTGACAGATATAGAAGGCGAACGAGATCTCGCCGAGCCGCACGGAAAGCCGGCTGGACAGGAATTTCGAGGCGCCGTCGAGGTCCGACTGCGCCGCCGACCCGATCAGCAGCGCGAGCGGAACAGCGGTTGCCAGGATGAAGCCTATGTAGAACGGCGTGTACGTCGCCACCACGTATCCCGCGCCGACCGCGACCACGGCCGCCCACAACGGAATCCGTATCCACCGGCCCTCCGCCACTATTCTCGCCATGAACACGCCGAGAAAGAATTCGAAGAGACGCGTCGGCGGAAAGAGATATCCGAACCATAGCTGCAGCACGGGTATGGGCGTGAGTTCCGATTTCTCGGAACCCGGGATGACGAATACGGTCAGCAGTACGATCGCGCCCATGCCGGCCACCATCGCCGCGGCTCCGTACCACAGATACTTTCCGTCGATACGCAGCACCAGCGGAATGAGGAACGGAAACAGAACATAGAAGAGCAGCTCACAGGACAGTGTCCACGACGGCGTGTTGACCCCCGCATTGATATAGTTCTGCGGGAACCAGGCATGCAGTAGAAATAAATTCGGCAGCCATGCCTTCCACGGCGTGATCGCCGCCGCGAACAGCACCATCGATGCCAGCCAGAGCGTCAAGTGGTTGGGAAATATCTTCACCACGCGCCGCCGGATGAACTGCAGCTTGCTCGATCCCGGCTGCCACGACCAGGTCAGCACGAAGCCGCTCAGGATGAAGAAGAACGAGACCCCCAGGAATCCGGCTTTACCGACCACCCACGCCGCGTCGTACGCGATATCCGGGTCGGCGAAGAGATTCACCGGCTTGTAGGGCGGAATCGGCGAGTTGGGCAGCATCACGTGGAAGACGAAGACCGAGAACGCCGCGAAGAACCGCAGCCCGGTCAACGACGGAAGCCGCTTGCGATTGTCGATGTCCATCGCGATCAACCCAGACCCACGACGAAGGGGAATTCCGGCCTGCCGCCCAGGACGAAGGCGCCGGTGGACTGGATCACCTGGTCGTGCGCGATGATGTGCCGTGCCATGGTGTTCGTGTCACGCAACCAGATGTCGAGCGGATTCGGCCGGTAGATCGAATCGGTGCCGACGAGTTCGCACAGCCGGGTGACGATCCGTTGCGCGGCACGGAAGGCGTTCGTCCTGGCCAGGGCGGTCGCGATCCGCAGCTCGGTGGGCAGGTCGGCGAACCGCGTGTCCTCCAGCGCGTCCCACAGTTCCGCCACCGTGTTGACGACGGCGCCGCGCGCGACGATGTACTCCATCTCGCACTCGCCGAGCAGGTACTGAGCACGGTAGTTGTCGGCCCACTTCTGTCCGGTAGCGGTCACGATCTTCCCGTCCGCGAGACCGCGCACGTAATCCAGCGCCGCACGGGCGGTTCCCAGGGGCACACCCGGCATGATCCGGGCCAGCGCCTCCGGCTCGGACAGCCGCCCGCGACAGCTCTTGCGTTCGCTGAACGCGAAGGAATGATGGTCGGGAACGAACAGATCTTCGACCGCGTAATCGTTGCTGCCGCTACCGCGCAGGCCCGTGGTGTCCCAGGTGTCGAACACGGCGACCTGATCACGGCGCATGAAGAAGAGCCGGACGAGCGGCCCGCCTTCCGCGGTCTCCTCCATGCGGCCGCCCGAGGTCACGAACGCCCCGCCGATGACCAGATCGGCGTGCGTGATCGCGCTGCCGAACTTCCACCGTCCCGTCAATCGGTATCCGCCTGCCACCCGTTCGGCCCGGCCGGCCGGGAAGATCAGCCCCGCGGTGATCAGATCCTGCGTCGGCATCAGCTCGGCGACGGCCTGCTCGTCGAGATATCCGGCGTAGATGCCGGTGGCTGCGCCGATCATGGCGCACCAGCCGGTGGCGGTGTCCCCGTAGGACAGCGCCTCGACGACCTCCAGTTGCTCGAGCGACGTCAAGCCGGGGCCACCGATCTCCGCGCTGAAACACATGCGGTAGACGCCGATATCGCGAAGCCGTTCGACGATGTCCATCGGGAGCTTGCGCTCGGCATCGATCTCGCTGCGACGTGCCGCCAGGTCGGGGGTCAGCGAACGCACCGCGCTCAGTAGGGAGGTCGCCGAAATTGTTGCTGCAGTCATGATCCGATTCCTAAGCAAGGGAAGGTGCGTGCGATGGCGGCCGCTCACGCAGCAGAAGCTCGATCGCCGAGGTGGTCTGCTCGGGACCGAGGGCCGAGTAGCCGCCGTCCACGGTCCACTCGGCGCCGGTCACGAAGCTGGCCTTGGGAGAAGCGAGGAAGGCGGCCACTTCGCCGATCTCGCGCGCGTCGCCCGCCCGGCCCAGCATGTGGAACCGGGACGCCACCGCGTCGGTGCGAGCCCGGTCCCCCTCGGTGAGCTCGTTCATCACGCGAGACCAGGTCCAGCCCGGGGAGACACTGTTCACCCGGATCCCGTCGGCCGCGTATTCCAGTGCGAGACTGCGGGTCAGCTGCAGCAACGCGGCCTTGCTGACCGGGTATCGAATCCGCCCGGCCTGAGCGATGCGTCCGCTCGGTGAGGTGAAGGTGACGATGGACCCGGATGTGTCGCGCAAAGCACTGCGCGCCTCCGCGCACAACATCGCCGTACCGGCGACGTTGGTGTTCAGCACCTCCAGCCACTCGGCCCGCGCGTCCGGGCCGGGCCCGTCGTCCCCGTAGACGCACGCGATGTTGACCAGCGTGTCGATCCGTCCGTGCCGATCGATCGCGGCGGCGACGAACGACCTGACCGACGGGTCGCTGCGCAGGTCGACGGGGACGAAGACGGCTCGGTCGCCGATCGCAGCGGCCGCCTGCTGTCCTCCGTCCGTATCGATGTCTCCCAGCACGACATTCGCGGAATATTCGGCGAAGACCCGAGCTACTTCGGCGCCGATGATGGTTGCCGCACCGGTTACGAGTACTGTTTTACCTTCGAACAACGTCGACTCCCCTCGGCTGCGCCCTCCGACCGGCGCAAGCCATGGATGGAAGTATTCCCGCCGAAAAGAGCGACCAGCCAGTACGATCCGCGACAGAGATGCACTCCTTTGCGCCAGCAGGCGCGCGCGGTCACGGTGAGGGTGGCGTAGCTCACTGTCCACTCTCGCCGGCCGGTCGGGTGCGATATCGTCGCAGAACAGACAGTCCATGTTTCGGGGGTTCCGCGCTGCGATCGATGCGGTAGGCGGATGCCCCGTGCCCGTGTCGAATCCGCTTCCGCGATGTCCTCGATGTCGAACGGAGTCGAGGCCTTGCCGAGCGACCAAATGATCTTCTTGCTTCTGGACCTCGTCCTGATCGTGGCCGCGGCGCGCCTGCTGGGCTGGCTGGCCGCAAGGGTGGGCCAGCCCCCGGTGATCGGCGAGATCGTGGCAGGCATACTCGCGGGCCCCACGATTCTCGGGGTCCAGTTGTCGGAGACGATCTTCCCGCACGACACGCGTTCGTATCTCACCGCGTTCGCGAACGTCGGCGTCATGATCTTCATGTTCTCGGCCGGACTCGAGATGGATCTCCGGTCCGTCGCCGGGCGGCGGCGGTCGGTCACGGCGATCGCGCTGTCGGCCTACCTCACACCGTTCGCACTCGGTTCCGTCATCGCGCTCTGGGCGCTGGCCCGGCACGACGGCGGCAACCAGCTCAACTTCGCGCTCTTCATCGGTTGCGCGCTCGCCGTCACCGCGTTCCCGGTGCTGGCGCGCATCCTGCACGACCGCAAGCTGCTCGGCACCCGACTCGGCCAGTCCGCCATGACCTGCGCCGCACTCGACGACATCCTCGCCTGGTGTGTCCTGGCGGTGGTCATCGGCATCGCCCGACCCGGCCTCGGCCACCACTGGCGATTGCTGCTGTTCGTTCCGCTGGTCATGATGATGTGGTGGGCGGTACGTCCCGCCCTGGACCGCCTCGCGGGCGCCGGATCCGAGAAGAACCCCGCCAACATGGTCTTCATCGGCGTCTCCGGCGCTCTACTGCTCGGAGCCGCCACCGAATGGATCGGGTTGCATCTGATCTTCGGCGCGTTCCTGTTCGGCGTCGTCTTCCCCCGACGACTGCGCGCGGCCGTCGACAGCGGCGCCCAACTGCTCAGCAGCATCTTCCTGCCCGCGTTCTTCGTCGTGGCCGGCCTCCAGGTGAACCTGGGCGGACTCGACCGCGCCAGTATCGCCGAGTTCGCCGCGATCATGGGCGCCGCACTCGCGGGCAAACTAGGCGGCACCTACCTGGCGGCTCGTCTCAGCCGCACCGACCGGACCGAGTCCGCGGCACTCGCCGCGCTGATGAACACCCGAGGCTTGACCGAACTGGTAATCCTCAACATCGGGCTGACGATCGGCGTCATCGACCAGCGGCTGTACTCGCTACTGGTCATGATGGCGTTGATCACCACCGCGATGACGGCGCCGCTGCTGAAACTCTTCGGTGTCCCGCGCGCCCTGCCCGACGGTGATCGGGGAACCGGGGAAAAAGGGCCGCGCACCGATTCCGCCGTTCACACCGAGGCCACGGCCCCATGACCCGACGGGGCACTCCGGAATCCACGGGGGTAGATGCGCCGCTGGGGGCCGAAAGCCGCATGGTTGCAGCAGTTTTCGTCGATGTCGACGAAACGTTGGTGCGTGAGGTCACCTTCTTGTCGTTGTTCTCCTTCGACGCGCGGCAACGCGGGCGCGCCGCAGCGGCCGACCCCGTGCTCGAGGAGTTCTGGGCGCTTCGGGCGGCGGGAATGAGCCGCGGCGAATCCCATCGGTGGTTCTATCGGCACTGGGCCGGCCGCGACGTCGCCGAGGTGCGGCGCGTCGGCCGTGCATGGTTCGCCTCCCGCGCCGCGGACCCGGCGTTCTTCAACCTCGCGGTGCGACGGCGGCTGGACGAGTTGTCCCGCGCCGGGAGCCGGATCGTCCTGGTGTCGGGCTCGTTCACCCCCGCGCTGCGCCCGATCGCCGAGGCCGTCGGCGCGTCGTCGGTGCTGTGCACGACCTTGGCGACGGCGGCGGGGAAGTACACCGGCGAGGTCCTCGCGACGATGGTCGGCGCCGACAAATCCGCGGCCTTGCGCCGGTACGCCGAGGACGCGGCCATCGATCTGTCGTCTTGCGCGGCGTTCGGCGACCACCACTCCGACATCGCGATGTTCGAACTGGTCGGCCATCCTGTCGTCGTCGGCGACGCCGATCCGCGGCTGCACGGCTATCCGGCGCAGCGGCTGCCCGGCTAGACCGGCGGCACCCGTCAGTCGCGGATCGCGAACGTGCGCCGATACTGCCCCGGGCTGACACCGAGATAGCGCTTGAACACCGCCCGGGTATTGGCCGGGTTGCCCAGGCCGACGCGGTAGCCGATCTGGTCGATGGGCAGCTCCGTCGTCTCCAGCAGTTCCCGCGCCTGGTTCAGGCGCGCGCTGGTGATCCAGACGTGCGTGGAGGTTCCGGTCTCTTCCCGGAATCGGCGGATGAAGCTGCGGCGCGAGAGATTCGACCGCTTGGCCAGGTCCTCGAGCGAATGCTTGTGGTCGAGGTTCGCGAGGATCCACGCGCGCGTCTCGGAGAGCACGCCTGCGGAGGTCTGCTTGAGGAACTGCCGGGTGTACTGCGCTTGACCGCCCTCGCGAACCGGTGGCGCCACCAGGTCACGCGCACGTTCGTTGGCGGCGGCCGCGCCGATGTCCTTGCGAACCACATGCAGGCAGAGGTCGATCCCGCTGGTCACGCCTGCGGAGGTCAGCACGTCGCCGTCGTCCACGAACAGGCGATCGGCATGGACCTCGACCTCGGGATACCGGCTCTGCAGCAACGCGGCGGCCCGCCAATGCGTCGTCGCGGGCCGGTGGGCCAGCAGCCCCGCGGCGGCCAGAGCGAACGCGCCGGTACAGATCGACAGCATGCGCGCGCCTCGGCCGTGGGCGTCGCGAAGCGCGCGCAGCACCGGTTCCGGCGGCGGCGTCGCGTAGGAGGCGTAACCGGGCACCACGACCGTTTCCGCGTGCCGCAGAGCCTCGAGCCCGGCCACCGCCACACAGGACAACCCCGGCACCGACGTCGGCGCCGTCGGCGAGACCGCGCACACCTCCAGCCGGTAGTTGGGATCGGAGCCGAACACGTCGATCGGGATCGCGGCATCCAGAACGACTACTTCGTCGGGGATGACCACGGTCACCCGGCGCGCGCCCCCATCCGATTGCATGGCCCGATCGTAGCGGTGATCGGCACTCGGGCTACTACCCCGGCCTTCCGGCGCGCACATAGCCTCGCTGGAGCATCCGAGCCGACAAGCCGAAAGAAGGGGTTTGATGTCCGATTTGACGGACTTCTCCACCAGCAACGGAGGGTTCCGGGGTGTGGTCGTGACCGCCGTGGAGATGTCCACTGCTGTCGGCGCCGACACCGATGCGACATGGAAGGGACTGCTCGCCGGGGAGACCGGGATCGCCAAGGTGCAGGACCCCGACTTCGAGCGCTTCCAGGTCCCCGTCGACATCGGCGGCCAGTTCAAGCTCGATCCGACCGACGAACTCAGCCGAGTCCAGAAGCGGCGCATGTCCTACGTCCAGCAGATCGCCTATGTCATGGGCAACCGGATCTGGGACACCGCGGGCCGGCCGGAGGTCGACCTCGACCGGCTCGGCGTCTGCATCGGCACCGGCCTCGGCGGCGCCGACACGATCATCGAGTCCAACGACCAGATGCAGAACGCGGGCTACCGCAAGGTGTCCCCTTTCGCGGTGCCGATGGCCATGCCCAACGGCGCGGCCGCGGTGGTCGGCTTGGAACTCGGCGCGCGCGCCAGTGTGATCACCCCTGTCTCCGCGTGCGCGTCGGGATGCGAGGCGCTGGTGCACGCCTGGCGTTCGATCATCCTGGGCGAGGCCGACATCATCGTCGCGGGCGGCGTGGAAGGCCGGATCAACCCGCTGGCCGTGGCCGGATTCTCGATGATGCGGGCGTTGAGCACCCGGATCGACGAGCCCGAGCGCGCCTCGCGCCCGTTCGACCGAGACCGCGACGGTTTCGTGTTCGGCGAAGCCGCCGCGCTGTTCGTGCTGGAGTCGGAGGACCACGCACGAGCGCGCGGGGCCGAGCCGCTGGCACGCCTGATGGGCGCGGGCCTGACCGCCGACGGCTACCACATGGTCCTCCCGCATCCGGAGGGCGCGGGCAACATCCGCGCGATGCGCCGCGCGATCGAAACCGCGGGCGTGAGCCCCACCGACATCGACCACGTCAACGCCCATGCCACGGCCACCCCGTTCGGCGACCTGGCGGAAGCCAAGGGGATCCGCGCGGCGGTGGGTGATCATGCCTCGGTCTACGCGCCCAAGTCCGCGTTGGGGCACTCGGTCGGCGCGGTCGGCGCGGTCGAAGCCGCCTTGACCGTGCTCAGCATCCGAGACGGGGTGGTGCCGCCCACGCTGAACCTCGACAACCAGGACCCCGAGATCGAGCTCGACATCGTACACGGCAGCGCGCGCGCCCAGAACATCGAGTACGCGCTGAACAACTCGTACGGTTTCGGCGGCCACAACGCGGCGGTCGTGTTCGGCCGCTGCTGACCGGAGAGTCGTCCCCGCCGGGCTCACGCGTGGCGGGCGCTGCGGCCGGAATCCTCTTCGCCGGTTCGATCGCTTCCGGCGCTTCGACGAGCGCGCTTTCCGCGCGCGATCTCCGTCGCCAGCGCGTCGAGCGGTTGCGCGAACCGGTGCAGCGGGTCCGCCAATTCGGTCAGCCAGGCTCGGGCGGCGTCGACGCCCGCGGGGTCGAGGGCGTACCACCGTCGCGTGCCCTCGGCGCGGACGAGCACCAGCCCGGCGTCGCGAAGCACCTTGAGGTGCTGGGAGACGCCGGGCTGCGAGATCCGCATGTGCTGTCGCACGGCGGCGACCACCGCGCCCGCAGGCTGTTCCTCGGTCGCCACCAATTCGAGAATGAACCGGCGGACCGGGTCGCCGAGCGCCTCGAAGATTTGTGCGGGAGCCCGATCCATCAGGACTCGGAGCCGTCCTCGGGCACGATCGTGTAGAAGTCGACGGTCCGCAGCGCCGCCGAGTTCGCCGCGGCCGGGTCGTCACCGTCCCTGACGGCAGCCTCCGCCCAGCCCAGCGCCGCCGTCCGGACGAACGTCACGCCCTCGGGGGTCGTCGGGAAGGCAAGGCCTTCGGCCGCGTCCACCGGCGCTCCGCTCGAAAGATGCAGGCCGAGGCCCACCAGGGCGAGATCCCACCCGACGCCCACCGCGCCGGGGCCGTACTGCACCCAGAACTCGGGATCGACCGGCGCCTCGTGCCGCAACTCCAGCTCGGTGCCGTCCTCGATCGGCGTGAGGACGATCGTCAGCCATGAGATCTGCGGACCCATCTCCCAGGTCACGGCGAACCGTTCCGGCGCATCGCACTCTTCGACGACACCGTTGGCATTGCCCTCGAGCTGATAGCGGCCGCCCACCCGCAGGTCACCGCTGACGGGCAGGAACCAGCGCGGGATCCGCTCGATATCGGTCAGCGCGTCCCACAGATCCGCCTGATCGGTCGGATAGCGGCGGCGGGCGACGGCGATCCGGGTCGGCGTGCCGTCGCGCGATCCGGTGCGGACTTCACGGGTGACGAGCCCGGCGACGGCGGCGGGATCGGACAACAGGGGCATGAGTTCCTCCTTGATAAGTTTTCACTTATATTATCGACCGACGGCGAGCACGCAAGACCCGACAGCATCCGGCCCACGCGCGCGGCCGAATCCGACCGATCAGTCGTTCGGGGACACCCCTGCGATGGCGCGAAGCGCGGAGATCATGCCCGCGACCGGGATGCCGGGATCGATGGATCGGAACAGGCCCAGCCCGACGCCGAGCGCCAGCACCGCGACGGCGGCTTCCGCCTGCGGCATCGGGGCATGGTGATCACCGGCCGCCTGCAAGGCCGCGCCTACCATGCCCGTGATGGCGCCGAGCCGGGTCGCGAGTTCGGCGCGGAGGTGCTCGTCGCGGCGCGCCTGGACGCCGAACTCCAGTTCCAGTCGCGTCCAGTCGGGATCACCGACCACCCGTTCGGCCCATTCCGTCATCCGCTTCAGCCGCTCGGCGGCCGTGGGCGCGGCGAGGATCGCGGCGACTTCCGCTGCCCGCTCGTCGTGGATTTCGTCGAGCACGGCCAGACACAACTCGTCTTTGGTGCGGAAGTTCGAATACACCGCCCCTTTGGTGAAACCGGCCGCTTTCGCGACCTTGTCCAGAGTCGTCGCTTGATAGCCGTCCGCCAGAAAAAGGCGCTTGGCGGTCGCGATCAATACGGTGCGCGTCCGTGCTCGACTTTGCGCTCGTGTCGGCCGCGAACGTCCTGTTCCCCGAAGCGGCCGACACTCATCGCTATTCCCGGACAATCTCTACCCCTTACAGATACTCTCAGTATCCGATTCTAGATGCCCTGGGTATCCCAATCGCAGGAAGGATCGCATCGTGAGGAGCCGAATACTCAGATTGGCCACAGCTTTGACGGGAACTTTCCTCGTGGTCGGGGGCGGGGCGATCACCGCCCCGCAAGCATGGACGGAACCGGCCGCGGACACCGTGGCCGGCGACGATTTCTACATTCCGCCCGCGTCACCGGCGGGCGCGCCGGGCTCCATCATCCGCGCCGAAGGGTCGCGTCTGGCGATATCGGTCCCCGGACAACCGGGGCAGATCCCGGCGACGTCGACGCGCATCATGTATGCCAGCAGTGATACCCACGGCGAGCGAGCGGCGGTGGTGGGCACCTATCTGGAGCCGGCTCAGCCATGGACCGGCCCGGGCGAACGCCCGCTGATCGCCTACGCGGTCGGCACGAAGGGGCAGGGCGATCAGTGCGCGCCCTCGAAACTGCTCGCGCAATTCATCCAATACCAACCTCCCTTCGACGTCATCGTCGAATACGACGTGCTGGCGCTGTACACCCTGCTGGCCCGGGGCATGGCGGTGATGGTGACCGATTACCACGGTCTGGGCACACCGGCGGTGCACGACTATCTCAACCGGAAATCTCAGGCGTACGCGCTGCTCGACGCCGCACGTGCGGCGCTGCAATTGCCGGGCACCAGCCTCCATCCCGGCTCGCCCGTCATCCTGTACGGCTACTCCCAGGGCGGCATGGCCTCCGCCGGCGCGGCCGAATTGCAGCCGAGCTACGCCCCCGAGTTGAACGTGCGGGGCGCCTACGCCGGCGGGCCGGTCGTCGACGACGAATACTTCATCGGATTCAACGACGGCCGGGCTCCGCTCGGACCCGCCTTCGCGTGGATCCTCAACGGCATCGCCGCGAACTATCCCGAGACCCGCCCGGTGCTGGACGCCGAACTCAACGACACCGGCAAGGCGATCCTGCGCGAGTCGGCGGACAAGTGCGCTGTACCGCTCGGCCTGGCCCAGCAGTTCCCGAACACCTCACAGTGGACCACCAGCGGGCAACCGCTCACCGCGGTGATCGATCAGTCCCCGGTCCTGAAGGCGGCGTTCAACGATCAGCGCGTCGGCACGCTCACCCCGCAGGTGCCCGTGCTCATCGCCTCGAGCCCGATCGACGAGGGTGCGCCGTACGTGCCCGTCCGCGAACTGGCTGCCGGGTGGTGCGGCGGCGGCGCGCCTGTCCAATTGAACGCGAACGGCGAGCTGCCCAGCGTCATCAGCGGGTTGCGGGCCACCCACGTGCTGGCGTTCTTCCCCTCCCTGGTGGCCTCACAGGACTGGATGACCCAGCGGCTCGCCGACCAGCCCGCACCGTCCAATTGCGGGGCACTGCCCTGATTTGCGGAAACACCGAACAGTCGGATACCGTCGGTATCTCGATCGGAGTCTCGGCGCAGCGCCTCGCGCAGCGGTTCCACCCGTAGCGCCGTGATCTCCTCGCACAGTGGTCGGCCGCGGTTCGGTCCCACGACCGAGCCGCGGCCGACTTGCTGCCCGGGACGCGCAGGTACCCCCGGGCGGCGAGCAGCTTAACCCGCAAAAGGTCGACACCCATCAGCCGAATCCGGCAGATGATTTGCACTGAGTTAGCTGTCCCCAGTATCACCGTTCGTCAGCTAGGTCGATTTCGGTACAGAAAGGTTCGAATGTCGGAGTTGGCTCATTCCCACCGGCCTGAGCCGCTCAGGTGCGCACAGCGGTGACGCTCGGAGATCCGGCCCGGATCGACTCGTCCCCGACGCGGCGGCGCCGACCGCAGGCCGGGCACAGATCGATACCTCGCCGTCGAAACACGGGGAACAGCCCGACAACCGAGGTCTCCACGATCGAGGCGATCACGGTTGACGAATCCGGCCACTACCACCCGAGCCGGACACGCCACCCACACCGAAGCTTTCTCGGAAACCTCCGATCCGACCGATCAGCAATGCGGACGCCGAAGGCGTGCATCGCCCGCTCAATCGGCTGTTTCGACGGATCGCCACCAGTCAGCGAACTTCTAGCTATTCTGGAGTCGCGTGCACGGTGCAAGTGTTGTCCGCAGTCGGAACTGTCGGTTGAGTGTTGTCCTCACGGATCGGCGAGATGACTATGACGATCTTCGAGCACACGCGAGCCCGCGACCCCAAACGCTATCTGTGGGTGCTGGGGCTGATCGCCCCGGGTTGCGCGCTTCTCCCCTCTCAGCTGGTGTTACACACCGGGCTGGAGGTGTTCTGGTGGATCGGGCCGATCATCGTGCTGGTGATCATCCCGCTGCTGGATTGGGCCATCGGCGACGATGGAAGCAACCCTCGCGACGAAGACTACGAGGCGTTGTCCAACGACCGTTACTACCGGTGGTGCACCTTCCTCTTCCTGCCGATGCAGTTCATCGGCCTGCTCATCGCCTGCTTCTTGTGGAGCGGCCATGAGCTGAGCCTGGCCGACAAGCTCGGCTTGGCCGTGACCCTCGGCTTCGTCTCGGGAATCGGTATCAACGCGGCACACGAACTCGGCCACCGCTCCGAACGTCTCGAGCGATGGCTGGCCAAGATCGCGCTCGCGCAGTCCGGGTACGGGCACTTCTTCGTGGAGCACAACCGCGGCCATCACGTTCGCGTCGCCACCCCCGAGGACCCGGCCAGTGCCCGCTTCGGCGAATCGTTGTGGCAATTCCTGCCGCGCACGATAGCGGGCGGATTCCGCTCCGCTCTCGACCTGGAACGCAAGCGGCTGGCGCGCAACGGCAAACCGTGGCTCAGCCCCAGCAATCATCTCCTGCAAGCGTGGGCGATGAGCGCGGCGCTGTTCACCACCTTGATCGTGGTGTTCGGTCCCGGCACGATCCCGTATCTCGCCATTCAGGCGGTCATCGGCGCGGGGCTGCTGGAGACGGTCAACTACGTCGAGCACTACGGACTGTTGCGCACCCGGCGTCCGGACGGCCGGTACGCCCGCTGCTCGCCGCGCGACAGCTGGAACAGCGACCGCTTGGTCACCAACATCTTCCTGTTCCACCTGCAACGCCACAGCGACCACCACGCCAATCCCGGCCGCCGCTACCAAACCCTCCGCAGCTGCGACGTGGCGCCCCAGCTGCCCGCGGGCTACGCCACCATGGTCGTACTCGCCGCGATCCCGCCGCTGTGGCGCGCGGTCATGGACCACCGCGTCGTGGACCACTACAACGGCGACCTCTCGCTGATCAATATCAAGCCCCGCAGGCGCAGGCTCATCCTGCCGATCCGGCGTCCGCGTGCGGCGGCGCCGACGGATGCGAGCCCGCGCGCCCACGGCTCGACCTTGTCCACCGACACCGACGAGGACTGGTTCCCGACCGAGGCGAATCGGTGACGCCACCGCCTGCGGAGTGAGCCTTCCGCGGCCGAACCGCCGGGCTCACAACTGGACGGATGGGCGCCGCGCATCGGGTTTGCGGCAGGTGAACTGCATGACGTCGGTGTGCCCACGGCGGAAGTACTCGGCGGACCCGGTCAGATAACGCAGGTAGGCGTCGTAGGTGTCCTGCCCGGCGAGCCGGACCGCCTGATCCCGGTGTTCGCGCAGGGCGTCGGCCCAGCGGTCCAGTGTGGTGGTGTAGTGCGGACCCAGTGCCAGCACATCGGCGACGGTGAAACCGGCGTCCTCCGCGTATTCGGTGATCCCTTTGGGATGATGGCCGGTCGGTAGCGGAAGCTGTCCGCCGGGGAAGATGGTCTCGCGCAGGAACCGCAAGAACGCGAAATCGTCGCTGGTGATCCGGCCTCCGTGCGCCCGAAGGTGGTCCCGGCTGTGGCTGACCACCGTCTGCAGCAGCAGCACCCCGTCCGCGGGCATGATCCGGTAGGCGAAATCGAAGAACTCCCCGTAGCGGTCCACCGGCAGGTGTTCCAGCGCTCCGATGCAGACGATCCGGTCGGCGCGCCGGTCGAAGTCCTCCCAGCCCTGCACGCGCACCCCGCCGTACGGGCGTCCACGGATCAGCCGGTCGACGAGCATGTCCCGCACGTAACGGTACTGGTTGCGGCTACGGGTCAACCCGATCGTGTTCACCCCGTAGGTGTCCATGGCGCGCAGCATGGTCGAACCCCATCCGCACCCGACGTCCAGCAAGGTCATCCCCGGCTGGAGATCGCATTTGGCCAAGGCGAGATCGATCTTCGCCATCTGGGCTTTTTCCAGGGTGTCGTCGGAGTGGGTCCACAGCGCGCAACTGTAGGTCCGGGTCGGGTCGAGGAACAGTCCGAAGAACTCGTCCGGCAGCTCTTCCCGGGAGAGGATTTCGCGGTAGAGGGGGGCATGAACACTCATGACGGCGGAACTTTCTCGCAAACCAGCACTGCTGTTCAGCGGGAGCCGCCGGGCCGTGACGGCTTCCAGCCGGATGCGACCACGATGTCCGAAGACGCACCGACCACTCGCAGCCGACGAGGACGCCCACGCCGACGGCGACGTCGCCGACGTGTCCGGACCTCGGCCGGCACTTCCTTCACGCTACCTCGACATCCGAGAACCTGGTCTCGTAACCGGCCATATCAGCAAACACTCGGCGGCACGATGCCACCCGACCGTTGGGCGACCGCTCGCCGCGCCCTCCGCCGGAGCGCCACTCACAGGGGGTCGACCTGCGTGATCAGCTGCGCTCATGGGCGCCGAAGACAGGCCCGATCGGGTAGCGCACTACTCGGGTCAGGACGCCAACGGATAGCTACATTTGCCTCATATCGCCATCCAGCACCTGCCGCCCTACCCCGGACGGATCGGTCACCACTCGGCGCGGAGTGCGGCACGCCGCCGTGACGACGCTGTCACGGCTCGCGGCAGGACCTTTCGGCAGGTGCTCGGCACCCGACAAGGGCGGCGTCCCGAACCTGGGACGTGCGCACGACCACTCCCGCAACGCGCTGCCGGCCGCCGCACGCAAGTTCTTGTCGGAAGGCAGGTCGGCGGCGAGCATCCAAGAGATCACCGACGCCGCCGACGCCGGTTTCGGCTCGTTCTACAACCACTTCCAGACGGTGAGCTCGGCGCTGGAGGTCTACGCCCAGATGCGCGACGAGATCGTCCGGCTCTACGACGATCCGGCCGAGGTGTTCGCGGTGCGTTTCCGGATGACCGGCCGGTTGCAGCGGTAGGTGCCCTAGATGTACTGACCACGGACGTTGGTAGCTGCGTGTCGGGCTGACATGGCGAAGACCTCCGGGTGAAGTGCGAGCTGTCTAGGAACGCATTCACCTGCCGGAGATCTTCGTGTCCCACCGTAATGCCCCGCTGTCAGAACTGGGCCGGTTGCGTCTGGCGCGGTGCGTCGTCGACGATGGCTGGCCGCTGCGCCGAGCGCGGGCGAGTCTGCGGCGTAGACTGTTCCGCAGTGTGGCCCGGGCGGTCGCCCGCCGCTGAACCGGCGGGCCGGAAGGCGCCGCTCGTCGGCGTGGATCAGGCGGTCCGGCGTGCGGTGCTCAGCCGCTCGAATTCGGTCGCACAGTGCGCGGAGAACACGGTCACCGCGTCGCCGTGGTCACGGACGAGTTCGCGCAGCCGCTGCTGATTCTCGATCCGGGATTGCCGCCGAGTGTCCACATACCACTGGAAAAGTCGCGCGCCCACCGGCATGGACGGCTCGGCATTCATCTGCCCGTGATAGGTATAGGCGTCGCCGGCGTGCAACAACCAACCGTCTCCCATGTCGACGGCCACACCGACGTGACCGCGCGTATGTCCGGCCAGCGGAACGAGGAGTATTTCCGAGGGCAGGCCCCGCAGTTCGCGGACCGCCTGGAAATCGAACCAGCTCGACGCATCGCTGTCGGATTCGTCGTAAACCGACCACTTGGGTCCGTGCTCGAATTGGGCTCGGCGATAACGGAATTCCTCGCGACGACCATACGGCCCTTCGACGGCGTCCAACTCCGCACAGTGGACGTGCACGGTGGCCGCGGGGAAATCGGCGAGGCCGCCCGCGTGATCGAGATCGAGGTGCGTCACGATGATGTCCCGGACGTCGTCGCGGGTGAAGCCCAGCGCCTCGATCTGCCGGGCGATCGGGTGGTCGAGCACCGGGTTCGATTGCCGGATGAGCTGCCGCCCGACCCAGGCATCCGGCCGGATCAGCGCCTGTTCACCGTATCCGGTGTCGACCAGGACCAATCCGGCGGAGTGCTCGATCAACAAGCAGTGACACGCGCCGGCGGCCCTGCGCCGTATCCCCGGCCTGCCGTCGAACAAACGGCCTCCGAAAGGACGAGTTCCCCCGGCATCCAAATGATGGACACGCACCAGTCCGCTCCTATCCGCGCCGTCCGGCCGGCCACCCTAGCCCGCCCGTGCCGTCGAGCGCGACAGACGCCGACCATGGTCGTCACCCGAAAACGAAGTGTACGAACATGTCCGGCGCCGGTCGCCCCCGCCTCGACCGATGTCAGGCGATCTTCAGGGTGCCGCCATCGATGACGTAGTCCGCACCGACGATATTGGCGGCTTTCGGCGACGCGAGGAAGGCGACGAGGGCGGCGACCTCCTCCGGTTCACTGATCCGGCCGGAGGCGATGCCGAACTGCTCCGGGACCGCCGCGAGCAACTGCTCCTGGGAAACACCCTGCGCCGCGGCGAACTTGGCGCCTACACCGTGCGGTCCGCGCCACATCGGCGTGCCCACCACACCGGGAGAGACGGTGTTGACCCGCACCCCGCGCGGCGCGTACTCCTCGCTGAGCCGCTTGGTGAGCGCGGTCAACGCGGCCTTGGCCTCGCTGTAACCGACCGGGCCCGCGGCCGGGAGATGCTTGTTGATCGACGAGACGGTGACGATCGCGCCGCGCCGCTCCAGCAGGCTGGGCAGAGCCGCGCGGGTGACCCAGATGGCACTGAACAAGTTCAGATCGAAGAGTTCTCGCCATTGCTCGTCCTCGACATCGAGGAAACCGCCCAGTTCCAGACGAGCGGCGTTCACAGCGCCGACGTTGTTGATCAGGATGTCGATGCCGCCCAATTCGTCCAGTGCGGCATCGATCAGCCGGGTAGCTCCCGCCGAGGTGGCGAGATCGACGGAAAGGGCTGCGACACTCGCCTTTTCGAGTTCTGGGGTGATGGTGCGCGCGGCGCCGACCACCCGGACGCCCTCGGCGGACAACGCTTCGGCGACAGCCAGGCCGATGCCGCGGCCTGCGCCGGTGACGACGGCGGTCTTGCCGGACAGTTCGAGATCCATGAGTGATCCTCTCTTTCTTGAACTACAGGTCAAAAATGTGGGCAGCGTTCGAGGCGGCGGCGGGAAGCGAATTTCAGAGGCCGGCCAGAGCGGTGTCGATGATGCGATGCAGCGTGGGCGCGTCGTAGGTCTTGGCCATCACGCGGAGGCCGACGATGGTGTTCATCAGGAACTCGGCCATCTCTCGCGGGTCGGTGCCCGCGCGCACGTCACCGTCGCGCCGCCCCTGGTCGATACGGGCCTCCAACGCCGCCATCACGTGGTCTTGCATGGTGCGCACCGCCCGGGCGATCTCCGCATCGTGCCCCGCCAATTCCATGGCGGTGTTCACCGCCAGGCAGCCGCGCCGAACCGGTTGCACCAGATCGGCATCGACCATCCCGCGCAGGAAATCGGCCACACAATCCCGGGTGGAACCCGGGCGGGTCAGGACGTCGGCCGCCAGTTCGATCCCCAGCCTGTCGTATCGGTCCAGAGCCCGGTCGAACAACGCGCGCTTGCTGCCGAAAGCATGGTACAGACTGCCCTTCCCGATACCGGTGGCCTCGGCCAGCTGGGCGGGAGAGGTATTGGCGTACCCATGGGTCCAGAACGTCTCCATGGCCCGCTCCACCACCGTATCGGCGTCGAAGTTGCGTGGCCTGCCCATGACCGGAACCCTAACGGTTTTAGACCTACGGGTCAAGAAAGGTGGCCCACCGGTGCACAGGCCTGCGACCGGACGCTGCTTTGCGGCCGGGATCGGTATCGAAATCCCGCTGAGCGCAACGATGTCCCGTTAATCGTGCGCCTCGCTGACCTTCCCGGCAGGACGCTGTTACGGAGGAGTGCGCGGTGACCACCGAGTCGACCATCGACGCCGATACCGCACTACACCCGCTCGACGACCCGGTCAGGGCGTCGCTGCGTGGCGCGCACCGCCGGTTCGCCGGCTGGGTGGGACGGATCGGCCGCTACGACCCGCAGGTCGCCAGGTTCGTAGGACACCCGCCGGTGCTGGACGCGCAGGACTGGGCCGACCTGGCCACACTGCTCGGACCTGGTGGCAGTACCACCTTGCGCGGCTCCGGCCACGTGCCGCCGGACGGCTGGACGGTGCTGGACGAGATGGACTCGGTACAGATGGACGGCGCCGCGCTGCGCGTCGCCCACGACCCGGAACTGGAAGTTCTCACCGCAGCCGATGTGCCCGAGATCCTGGAACTGATCGCCCGCGCCGAACCCGGCCCCTACGCGCCACGGACCATCGAAATGGGCACCTATTCGGGCCTACGGGTCGACGGCCGACTGGTCGCGATGGCCGGAGAGCGTCTGCATCCGCCGGGCTGGACCGAGATCAGCGCCGTGTGCACCGACGCGGAATTCCGGGGCCGCAGGTTCGCCACCCGCCTGATCCGCGCGATCGGCGCGGGCATCCGCGCGCGCGGCGAGACACCGTTCCTGCACGCGCTGGCCCGCAATACGACAGCGATCGGTTTGCACGAGACGCTGGGCTTCACGGTGCGCAGACGCTCGAAATCGACGGTCGTGCAAACGCCGTCGTCGCCCGGCAGTGCCCTGCACTGCCGCGTACCGGCTGGTTGCCACCGAGAGTTCGATCACTCCTTTTCGACGGCCCGGGACGAGCACTCCACATAGCGTGCAGCGGCCGAATTCGATACAGAGGCGCTGAATCCAGCGCAGATCCGACGGACGATTAGTCGACAACCGACCGGCGCTGGAGCACTGCGTGCCGGTCCACCGACGCCTGCCGCCTCGGACAGTTCGCGCTGCGAACCCAGACAGACCTGGGCATGCTTCCGTGGCCTAAGTCGAATTATGCTGCAGTAGAACGGTTTTGGTAGACCGGTCGACATAACGGCCGGGTCGGGCCGCTACACCTACGCCTACGAATCACCTGAATGTCTAAAACAATTAGCCATCTGTAAAATAACGTCCTACGCTGGGCAGGTGCCGACTCATCGCACCCCGGATCCCGTCCACCGCGTCCGCGACGCCGAACGGACCAAACGCTGTCTGCTCGAAGCGGCCTTGGACGAGTTCGCCGCAAAGGGCTACGCCGGCGCCCGAGTCGGCGACATCGCCGAACGAGCCGGCGTCAACAAGCAGCTGATCACCTACTACTTCGGCGGCAAGGAAGGCCTTTACCGGGCGCTCCAGCAGAGCTGGCTGGAGCGCGAGGCCGCCTTCAACGATCCGGCGCTGCCGCTGGCCGAGGTGGTCACGAACTATCTGCGCGACGGGTTGCGCGACCCGCGCGGCATCCGCCTGCTCATGTGGCGCGGACTGTCGGATGCCGCACCGCCCGGCGAGCACCCGATATCACGGAGCGATCTCGCCGTGACCAGGCGCAGGCAAGAGGACGGCGAGGTCGCCGCCGACCTCGACCCCGCCGCCTTCCAGCTCGCGGTGATGGGGATGGTCATCGCTCCCCTGCTGCTGCCGGTGCAGGTTCGCGAACTGTTCGGCGTGGATGCCCAGTCCGCCGAGTTCGAGCAGCGCTACGGCGCACAGTTGCGCCGCATTCTCGCCCATCTCACCGATTCCCCTTCCGAAGGAGAGACCTCATGACCTACCTCGTCACCGGCGTTCGCGGCATCGTCGGCCGCGCCGTCGTCGATCAACTGCGCGAAGCCGGAAAGCCGGTACGGGCGGCAAGTTCCCAACCGGCCGAAACCACCGTGCCGGACGGCGTCGACCTCGTCGGGCTCGACCTGACCGAACCCGAATCGGTCACCGCCGCCCTCACGGGTGTCGACAAAATCTTCTGCTACGCCGCCGCCGAGGGCATCGACAACTTCGTCGACGCCGCGAAGGCCGTCGGAGTCGCCCACATCGTGTTGCTGTCCTCCATCGCGGCCGAGAACGACCACAACCCCATCGGGGCAAGGCATCTCGCGGTCGAGAACCCGCTGCGCGCATCCGGCCTGCCGTTGACCGTCCTGCGGCCCGGTGCCTTCGCGGCCAACGCTCGCTTCTGGTTCTCCACCATCAAGGCCGACCGCGTCGTCCGCGTCCCCTTCCCGGACCTGCAACTGACCCCGATCCACGAGGCCGACATCGCCGCCGCGGCCATCGCAGCGCTCGACGACCCCTCCCACGCGGGCAAAATCTACCCGCTGACCGGCCCGGAATCCCTGTCGCATCGCCAGCAGGTCGCCGCCATCGCCGCCGCCCTGGGCGAGCGAATCAACCTGATCGAACTGAGCTACGAGGAAGCGGCCGACCTCTACTACCGCCCGGTCCTCGACCTGTGGGCGAAGGCCGGAACGGAACCGAGCCCCGTCGGCCCCACTTCCGAGTCGATCACCGGCACCCCCGCCCGCACCTTCGCCCAGTGGGCGGTAGACCACGTGGACGACTATCGCTGAGCGCCCCCGCCTTCAGCCCCGCGCCACGGCCCCCGCCCGCACCCGCGAGCCCAAGCCACCACCCACCCCGCCAGGCATCACAACCCACTCTGACTAGGCGATTAGCACCGCCCTACCCTCGTGCGGTAATCTCTTCGAGCGCCCGCACAGCGGACGCAACGGGCTGTGGCGCAGTTTGGTAGCGCACTTGACTGGGGGTCAAGTGGTCGCAGGTTCAAATCCTGTCAGCCCGACAGACGAGAAAGCCCCTCTGACCAGCGTCGGAGGGGCTTTCTTCATTCGCCGACCACGCGGAGTTGGGGACCACGTGGGGACCGTAGATGCTGCGAGAGCAGGTTGCCGTCATCCTGCAAGGACTTGATGTCCGGGTGTAGGTAGCGCTCGGTGATCCGGGGATCGCGGTGTCCGGCGATCTTCTGGAGCCGATGCACCGGCACACCCGCGTCGGCGAACCACGTCAGCCCGGTGTGCCGGAGCCCGTGCCGCCGCAGATGCTCGTAGCCCAAGGCGGCGACCACGTCGTCCCAGTGCGTCGCCCGCCGCAGGACCCCGGTGGAGATGCGTCCGCCGCGGGGGCCGACGAACAACCGTGCCTCCGGCTTGTCCCCTATCGCGGCGATCCGGCGAGACACGAGCGGAGGAAGTTCCGCGATGATCGGAATCTTGCGCGCCCGTTTGCCTTTCGTGCCCTTGTCCTGCATCCCGCCCGGTCCGGGAGTGGTTTGCCGTCGCAGCGTCCACACCCAGTCATCCACGTCGATATCGGTGACCCGGCAGCCGGAGACCTCTCCGATACGGGTGGCGGTGCACGCGGCGAAGAGCACCACTTCACCCCAACCGCGGTAGTTGTCGGCCGACGCCGCCACCAGCGCATCCGCCAAGGCGGTAAGCGTCTGCCAATCGGGCACAGCGAGCGCGCGCGGGTCTTCCGACTCGTCCTCGACCTGCGCGAACTGCCGTTGCCAGCCGGTCACCTGTACCGGATTGCGGTCGATCAGCTCATCACGGACCGCCTGGTCCATCACGCGGCCCCACACCGCCAGGGTGTTCTTCACCGTCGATTTGCTGCACCCGTCCGCGATCCAGGCTCCCACCGCACGGTCGGCCACACCAGCCGTAATCATGGTGACGGGCAGGTGCCCGACCGTGGGCAGCACCCGCCGGCGCCAGCCCGCCAAGTACGGATCGCGGGTCTTCGGCTCAATGCCGCGCAACGCCAGTTCAAGGCTGACCCTCCCGTAGTCAGCCAGCGTCGCCGTGGCCATCTTCGGATCGACACCCCGCGCCGCAGCCTGCCGAATGCGATCGATCCACTCGTCGGCTTCCTCCCGGGTCTCGAACGCTTCCGACACCGAGGGGCGTTTCCTCGTGGCCGGATCAACCCAGCGGACCCGGGCGCGGTACGGCTTGGCGCGTTGCCGAACTTCAACGTCGGCCCGCAGCGCCACACCCAGCGGGAGGACATGCACCTGTTCGGCCATCACGCCGCCGCCGGGTCGACACGCTTGGCCCGCATGTACGCCTCCACGTCGGTGCGGCTGTAGCGGACCACCCGATCGGAGACCTGCACGAACGGCGGCCCTTGCGGCGGGCGAGCAGTCCGCCACCGCCGAAGGCTCGACGCATCCACGTGCAGCATCTGCGCGACCTCCTCGGTCGTGTACCACGTGGTCCCCAGTAGCTCATTCAGCTCCATCGCAGTCTCCTCCTATGCTGCTTGCCGAATTGCCGAATGTTCCTGTTGTGCTGGTAGCCCGGCGGCGAGCAGGGCATTGGTGTATTCCGCGCGCCATCGAGTGCGTTGGGCGATGGCGGCCAGGATCAGGTGATCGCGCGGCGGGACCGACTGGTCGCCAGGCTCGACCGGGGTGACCACCAGGTGCGAGGTGTCGGGTTTGACGATGCCGACATCGGCGAGCAGTTGCCGAACGAACTCCGCGCGGTCTGCCTTGTGATCGGGCAGGGTCTTGCCCGACCAACGCCGAGAAACCAGGATCCGCCGGCCCGGCAGTCCGAGGGTGTCTCGGCGGTGCGCCTTGCCCTTACAGCGGCCGGGAATGGCTCTGTCGCTGGCGCCTTTCGGGACGATGCCGTAGCGCAGCCAGACCGGACAGCGCGGCGAGCACGGGATGCGCTGCAACTCCGCATGCAGCCGGTCGTAATGAGCCTCGGTGCGCGCGGATTCGGTGTGCAGCACTTCGGCGATGGACTTGGTCAGATACTTGGTGACGTAGCCGATCGTCTTGTCCGCCTGCGTACCCGGCACCACACCCCGGATGTGCCGGGGGGTCGACCTGCTCACCGAACCGCAACGTGTGCGCGGGCTCGAGATCGTCGACGGTGTCGAGGACATCCAACGTGCTCTCCCAGTCCGGCAGCGGCCGACGCGACCGCGGATCCACGAACGTCAACGCAGCCCTGTCCCAGACCGGCATCCGGTCGTCGTCATAGACCGGTTGGTCGAAGTGCGGCCACCACACCTGGTGGTAAGTCGCGGCGGTGACCCGGCGGATCAGTTCGCGGGGGATGTCGGTGCGCAGCAACACATGCAGGTGCGGGGCACCCCGCCGTTGCGGTTCGACGGTAGCGAAGTACTGCACGTCATAGCCCACCGCGCGCCGCAGGTTCTGGATCCACCGATCGAACAGCGCCGAGAAATGCACGATGTCCCGCGCCGCACGCGTGTAGTCGTAGGAGTCCGGGTTGCGTGGGGAGCCGTCGGAGCAGGTTTTGCCGTCCTGGTCGATGGCGCGCCATAACGGTTGATGCCGCCGTAGGAAGGCATGGTCAGGGTGATGAACATGCCCGGACGGTGCTTGCCCGCATACGCCTCCCCGATGGTGTGCTTGGCGACCTTCTTACGCGGCAGATCCGGCACATCCTGCTGGCGCCGAGTGGAGCGCGGCCGCCGATCCTGCGGTTTGACGTCCAAGTCCGGCAGCCGACCACGAAACCCACTCTCGCGCATCTCGCGACCCAGATCCCCGACGACTTCCCGGATGCCGGACATGATGTCCTGATCGCCGTCGTAGCTGCGGGGATCGCGACCAGTTCGGTGACGTCGCGAATAGATCTTTCACGGCCAATGGCCGCGGCGGCGACGATGCTCGCAGGATCCGATCGGGGTATCGCGTCACGCACCATAGCGCCGACCACAGGCGGGAAACCGGCCAGGATCGGCGCCCATCCCGCCTCGATGCCGTGCGTCGCCACCCGATCGGCGAAGCATCCAGGAACCGGATTTCCTCCTCTTTCGCCGCATCGTCCTCGATGTCTTCGACCCCGATCAACACACCCGCGTGCACTCGCTGCGGGTGTTCCGCGGCGGCGCGAAGGGTGATGGTCGAGCCGAGACCTGCACCGCCGCATGCCGCAGTCGGCAACCCGAGATGGTCCAGCAGGGAGACGAGGTCGGCGGAGTACTGGGCCAAGGTATGCCGAGCTGGATCGGTACAGACAGATCGGCCGTAGCCGCGCAGATCCGGAAGCACCACCATGTGACGGTCGGCCAGTCGCTCGGCGAGCGGCAGCATGCTCTCGTGATCCGGTCCGCCGGCGTGCATGAGGATGAGCGCAGGCCCAGCGCCGACAACGGTGGCGTGCAACGGACATCCGTCACGCCCGTGACGACGGCTCCGGCGCTGCCCGGTCGAGGGCTTGGCGACCACTCACACGAAGCGTGGCTTGTTCGCCTTCTCGGATGGGGAGATCAGCGGCCCCACGGTCCAGCCTGTGCAAAGCAACCGCGGCGATAGCCCCGATCGCGCTGAGCCCGGCCCACACCGCCCAGTCCGCGTCAGCGGACCGCGCGGCACCGACCACCGCACCGGTGGCGAGATTGCCCGCCAGGATACCGACGCCGACGATGGTGTTGTAGAAACCGTAATGGGTGGCTACCAGCTTCCCGTCGGCAAGAGAGACGACGGTGTCCATCTCGAAGGGGAACACCGCCGCGGTACCTACCGCCAGCAACGCAGTCGAGACCAGCAGCGCGACAACTGCCGCGGCGCTCCCGAATCGCCCGGATCCCGGAACCACGAGAACAGGAAGGAACGACGCGGCCAGGATAGCCATGCCGACCACGAGGCTGCGTCCGGTTCCCCAGCGTGCTCTGAACCAGGAGGTGATGCGCAGCTGCCCGGCGACGGCTACGACACCAGAGACGACGAACAACGCTGACACCAGGACCTGAGAACGCTCCCCTGCCACGTATTCGGCTTGAAGAGGCAAGGCGAGGTAGACCTGGAACGACAGCACATACGAGCCGATCATCGCCAACGAGAACCAGATGAACCTGCGATTCGACGCCACGGTGCGCCAGTTGTCGAGCACCGAGGCATGTTCGGCACCGGTCTCCCCGCGGCGAGTCGGTAGAGCAAACAGCTGCGCTACCGTCAGCGCCGCGAACACCGCCGCCGCGGCAGCAGCCGTTACTTGGAAGTCCACGGCCATCAACGCCAGCCCAACCAGCGGTCCGGCGAGGATTCCTGCTTGATAGAAGATGTTGAACACCGCGAACGCTTCCACACGGCGATCTCCGGTGTCAGCCGCCAGGTATGCGCGCACGGCTGGATTGAACAACGCTCCGGCGAACCCCGTGGCCGCGGAAGCGACCAGTAACCCTGGCAGCGATGTAGCGAATACCAGCAGTGCAAAACCGCCGGTTCGCAGCAGACACCCCGCGACGATCAGAGGTTTGTAGCCGAGTCGGTCGGCAAGCGTGCCGCCTATCAGGAACATGCCCTGTTGGGAAAAGTTGCGCACGCCGAGCACCAGCCCGACCGCCCATGCGGCCAACCCGAGCGGGCCGGCGAGGTAGCCCGCCAGGTATGGCATCAACATGTAGAACCCGAGGTTGATGCCGAACTGGTTGACCATCAGCAGTCGCGCCGCGAGATCGAAGCTGCGGAACTTCCGGAACACGGTCACGATGCGCTGTCTCCTGCAGAAACCTGAGCGTGGGGAGCGATGACAGAACTGCAGCGGGTCCACGAGTGCACCACCCGCGCGGCAGGATGTTCGATGACATCCGGTTCGATCGGCGGGTCGGCATCGAGCAGGCCGTGCTCGTCGCAGTAGTCGTCGTTGTAGATGGTGTCGAAATAGCGTTGCGGCCCATCCGGGAACACCGCCGCGATCCGTGTGTCTGCGGAGTGGATACGCGCTGCCCACCCGGCGACCAACGCGACGGCGCCGACGCTCCATCCGCCGGTGGCGTAGTGCGTGCCCGCCAGAGTCCGGCATGCCCATACCGCCTCCGACGGCGCCACCCAGTGCACTTCGTCGAACGCGCCGTAGTCGACGTTCTTCGGGAAAATGCTGGAACCCAGGCCGCGCATCAATCTGGTGCCCGCGGGCTGGCCGAAGATCGTCGAGGCGACAGTGTCCACCCCGATCAGTGTCATGTCGGGGTTGAACCGGCGTAGCACCCGAGCCACTCCAGCCGAGTGGCCTCCCGTGCCCACCGAGCACACCAGTACATCGACACCACCTAGCTGCTGGAGCAGTTCGAAGGCCATGGATTCATAGCCCTCGACGTTATCGGGATTGCTGTACTGCTCAGGGCACCAGGCGCCGGGCTCGAGAGCCAGCAGTTCAGCGACGCGGCCGCGTCGCGCCTGCTGCCAGCCGCCACTGGGATGGGGCTCGGCCACGAGTTCGACCCGTGCCCCGTAGACCGCCAGCATGCGCGCGACGATCGGCTCCAGGCCCGGATCGGTGACCACGGTCACCGGATGGCGATACACCGTTCCCGCCAGCGCCAGACCCAATCCGAGAGTCCCGCTGGTGGACTCGATAATGCGCGCTCCGGGTGCCAGATCACCTAGTTCCTTGGCGCGCCGCACCATATGCAGTGCGGGCCGATCCTTCATCCCGCCAGGATTGAACCCCTCCAATTTGGCCCAGAACCCTCGCCCGGCGGGCGCCAATGGCGCACCCACCCACAGGACGGGGGTGTTTCCGACCAGGGAACTGGGCTCCCCCGCGACTACCGGAGCAAAAGATGTCTCGGCGAGCTTGCCGAAGACCACGTTGTTCATGACTGTCGCTTTCTGTATCCGAACCGCTGCAAGGCGCGGTGAGACGTTGAGCGGGCAGCGAACACTGGCCGACGAAGACACGTCGACCTGGCGCTGACCGATCAGCGTCGGGCGATACAGAATCTGGTGAGGATGTCCTGCCCGTTGAGCACGGGTACGGGGCCCATCGGTGGCCCCCGAACACCACCGATGCCCGCTGACATGAGGTAGGCGGTACCGACCGCCGTGACTGCCGCCAGCACCAGCCACAGCAACGGCAGGAGAAGTCCCGCACCGGAGCCCAGCACCGACTTCACGATGCAATGACTCATGTGCTGATCACAGTCATCAGTCACATGACCGACCGCGCGGTCGGCGTGATGATCGTGCGAAGCGCCCGTCGAAGCGGTGGCGGCGGCGACACCGATGTGCAGATGTTTGTCGCCGCCGAGCAGCGCGCAGTCGATGGTCGGGGCAACGAGCAGCACCGCCATCAGCAGTGCCACCACCACCGACGGACGCCGCAGCCGGTTGAGGAGCATCACGGTGCGCCCATTGCGGGAACAGGGAGATGGGGGCATGCGCGGGCAAAAGGCTGATCCCGCAGATGGCACGTCGGCGAATTGACCGCCATCCAGAAGGACATTGTCGCCCCTGGGACGCAATCGGCTCGGTCGATCATCGCATTCACCCGTACCACCTCCGTTCATCGAATAGATCAGACGATTCTCGCCTCGTAGGTGCGCCAGCGCCGAAGCGGGACTGCCCACACCTCGCGAGACAATCTACTACCTGTATCCATAGTCTCTCTGCTGTGTGACGAGGTCCACGCCATCCTCACCGGCGAACCCGAAACCTCGAATCCCTCGCACGACCGGGACAAATACCTGATGATCACTTTCCGCCCCCTGGCTCACTGACGCCGCTCTGCGGCGAGCCACAAGTCGGCGGAGGGGCAGTGCAACCGTATCGCCTGCTCACCTGCTGAGCTTCTCCGTAGACCGGAACCGGGCCCGCGCGATGCAGATGGTCCGAGCTGACCAGCACGCCATGCCGTATTCGGCGCGACCGGGTCGCCGGTCATGTGCTGCGGTCGTGGTAGCAGCCGATGAGCAAAAGTTCCGACGGTACGCTCGCTCGAGCATGTGCAGGCCGGGAGCACAGCGGTGTCGATTTCAGGGAGTTCCCGGATGCGCCGCGGTGGTCGGAAGCGGTTGAGTAGGTGCATGTCGGGTGAGGCCACGCGGGATGAATTGGGTCACGTGCAGCGGGTGTTCGATCGCCTCGCCGCTGGATACGACCGGCAGATCGGGTGGTCGGAACGCTTCCTGATGGGCAATGCCCGCCGGTGGGCGGTCGAGCAGGCGCGTGGGGTGGTGGTCGAGATCGGCGTGGGCAGCGGGTTGAACCTGCCCCTCTACGGTGCCGGGGTGACCCGCGTGATCGGGGTGGATCTGTCCGAGCCGATGCTCGCACTCGCGCGCTCGAGGGTGGCGGCGGTGCCGGTGGAACTGCGCCATGGTGATGTGCAGCAGCTCGACCTGCCCGAGTCCTCGGCGGAAACGGTGGTCTCCACCTACACCTTCTGCACGATCCCGGATCCGGCGGCCGCGGCGCGGGCGGCGTGGCGGGTGCTGCGCCCGGGCGGGATTTTCGTCGCAGTCGAGCACGGCCCGGCCCGATCACGGGCGGTCGCGGCGGTGATGCGGTGGGTTGAGCCGCTGACTGTGCGGATGGCAGCGGACTATCTGACTCGTGAGCCTGTCGCCTACTTCACCGATGCGGGGTTCGCCATCGACTACGCCGACCGCACGGGCCGTGGCGGTGTCGTGTTCCGGGTGCTGGGCCGCAAGCCTGGTTAGTCGAGTCGATCAGTCAGTGGCCGGGTGCAGCCGGGGGGTATATCCGGTGGGGTGGGGTCATCCGGCAGAGGCCGACGTGAGCGCGGCGGGTGTTGCGTTCTGGGGACCGCCCGGCTGGGGAGCCTCCTATCCGAGGGCCTCGCATCGGTCGTGCTGACGCACGGCCCGAGCGAATATGCCGACGTGGTTGCAGGTGACCTCGGCAACTCGAGTATCTGAGCGGTCGACAAGGACGATGCCGTGCCGCCTGGGTGACTTCATCCGAGTCGGGGGCACAGACGCTTGGTACTCCATGAGCTGACGGCGAGATTCCACTGCTCGCCTTCAATGACGCTGTGCGCCATCATCAACCAGAAGACGGTGATGCGGATGACTGGGCACAATCACAGGGCGAGCCGGGTGCTGCCGAGGCCGTTCAGCCAGAGGCGCCGGTGCAGTTCGACGACGATTGACAGGGTACCCCCGTAGGGTATAACGTCACGGTAATGCGATCGCGCTCCTTGGGGCAGCGGTGAAGGTTGAGCACAGCCGATCGAAGCCGAACGGAGGTTGTCATGAGTCAAGCGCCTGACTACTCCGAGCGCTGCATTGCGGCTGACACCCCCGTCGCTGACATGCTTGCCAAGCAGGGCATCGGAATACTCGATCGCCAATTCACCGCCAAAGCCGGTGCCGCAAGGACGACCCGGCTGGATCGCGGGCGCGAAGGTCGAGGCGTCGTCGGCCTCATCCGCCTGCTGCGGCGGGGCGGTTTCGCGCTGGTCTTGCTCGCCCTAGTGCTGCTCGTAGCACCGGCGATCGACTGCGGGCTACTGAGAGCAGACGCACACACGCATGCTTCGACCTTCCCTGTCGGGGGCACCGGGCAGGCAACTGTGCACGGACACAGCCCCGATGACGCGGTGTCCGACTACGTAGACGATCACTGCGGAGCGCACATCGCGCACTGTGTCATCAAATCCCTCCTGCCCGGCACCGCGTCGACCGTCCTGCCGCTGCAACTGCTCGGGCTGATGCTATCGGCGGCCCTCATTGTTCTCACGGCAGTACTTTCTCTGCCCGTCGGCGGTGTACGTGCCCCACCTGGCCGACCCGTGCCCGCCCATGGGCGGGAAATCCTGACTCGGCTCTGTATCGCCCGACGCTGACAGGTCAGCACCAGGCCGGCGTATGTCGTACTGCCGACCGGTGTCAGCTGCCCCTCTCATCGTTAGCGCCGCATGGACAGCGGTGCTGATACAGGAAGCGACAGTCATGAACCACATCATGTTCGACAACCGCACCGACGTACCCGTCGGCTTGATCAGCGCACCGGGAGCGGCCCGGCGGCCCCACGGACTGGTCGGCAACACCCCAGTGCTGCGCATCGGAGCCCCGCTGGCTCCGGCCGGTCGCGGGTTCTGGGCCAAATTGGAGGGGTTCAATCCTGGCGGGATGAAGGACCGCCCCGCATTGCACATGGTGCAGCGCGCGGAGGAGCGAGGGGATCTCGCACCCGGCGCGCCGATCATCGAATCCACAAGCGGAACTCTGGGCTTGGGTTTGGCTCTGGCCGGAATCGTCCACAGCCACCCGGTCACCGTGGTAACCGATACAGGACTGGAGCCCATCGTTTCGCGGATGCTGGCAGCCTATGGAGCGCGGGTCGAGCTCGTGACCGAACCCCACCCGACCGGCGGGTGGCAACAGGCGCGCCGCGAGCGTGTCGCGGAGTTGCTCGATCGTCATCCCGACGCCTGGACTCCGGACCAGTACACCAATCCCGACAACGTCGACGGCTACGAATCCTTGGGGATCGAGCTGGTCGAGCAGCTCGGCAACATCGACGTCCTGGTGTGCGCCGTCGGCACGGGCGGCCACTCGGCCGGCGTTTCGCGGGTGCTGCGCCGTTTCAATCCCGACCTCAAGCTGATCGGCGTGGATACAGTGGCCTCGACGATCTTCGGCCAACCATCTGGGCCGCGCCTGATGCGCGGCCTCGGCTCGAGCATCTTCCCAGCCAATGTCGACTACCCGGCGTTCGACGAAGTGCACTGGGTGGCGCCCTCGGAGGCCGTGTGGGCTGCGCGAACGCTCGCCGCGACCCACCACGCGTCCGGTGGCTGGAGCGTGGGCGCGGTGGCACTGGTCGCCGGCTGGGCAGCTCGCGTATTCGACGCAGACACCACGATCGCGGCCGTATTCCCGGATGGACCACAGCGCTACTTCGACACCATCTACAACGACCGCTACTGCGCCGAACACGGGTTGCTCGACGTCGACCCACCGATCGAACCCGCAACTATCACCCATCCCAGTGAGCGTGTCGTTACCTCCTGGACCCGCTCTACGACCGTGATCGACCCCAAGACGATGGCTTCTCCAGTAACAACTCCTTCATGAAGATGCCGACACAGAGATGTGACACGGTACGCGGTCCCGTGGTGCGTCGCTCGTTAGTAGATGAGGGCGACGCACCACAGTAATTCGGCCACGCACGTCGCATCATCGAGGGCAAGCTGCGTCGTGGTACCGAAAGGATCCACTACTCCCAACCCGGTTTGGTCATCGAACGAGGCCGAGATCGTCGATATCCACAGCAGCTCCGGCGGCACTTACGACCCTCCGCCGCGCGCCCGCGATGCTGGCACGGCGCGGCATCGCGGGCGGTCGGAAACGGGTGGAGCGAGTGATGCGCGGCGCCGGGTTGCAGGGCGCGTTCCTGCGTAGGCGGGTCTCCTCCACGCGGCAAGATACCCGCGCGGCACCGGCACCGCATCTGTTCGGACGCGTCTTCACCGCGAATCGGCCGAACCGGCTGTAGGTGGCCGATGCCACCCCATCCCGCGTGGTCAGGGCGCGTACTGACTGGCCGCGGTCCGGGATGCGTTTTCCAACCGTATTGTGGTCTGGAAATCTCGGACCGCTGTGACACGAACTGGTGCTCAGTGCCCCGGAGTACGCGGTCTGGAGTTACGACATCCGCGACGGCGACTTGATCCACCATTCCGACAGGGGCTCGGTCTACACCGCCATCGGTCGCGCCGGTTGGCGGACAACGGTATGGAGCCTTCTACGAGGTAGGCGGCGGCGGGATCTCACCCGCCGCCGCTCTCAGAACCGTGCTCTCCCGTCGCCACGGCTCCCGATGTCGAACCGGTGGGCAACGCGCCGTGCTTCCAGAGCGCGACCATGCCGGGATAGGTTCAGGCGAACTCGGCCATCTTCTGACGTGCCCGGCCGACGGCACGGCGATACCGCTTGTACTCCCCATGGCCCATGTCACGAGAAACGAATTGATCTGGCGTTCCAAGAAACTGATCGACTCGGGCTTGTAGAAGTGCCCGTAATAGTTGCCCCAGCCCCCACGACGGGGTCGATCATCGCGGCGATCTCTCTGAAACTCAGCGCGGTCCGGCGGCTCAACTGCCGGGTTCGGATGGTTCTAGCCATGGATTTCTTGTACCTCGAGGAGACATCGTTCACGCAGCTCGTGAACTCCGCGATGACGCGCTCACCACAGAACGTGCCGCCCCGCAGCTGCGCATTCGGGGCGCCGACCGAGACGATCGATGAAACGCACGGGTGGGCTCGTCGCACTCGAGCCGAACGGGCCGAAGGTGGGCCGACGCAGTGGCGGGCACCCGGAATTCGGGTGCCCGCCAGGTGATTCGGTTCGATGGGGTTGTTCAGGCTGCGGTGCTTTCGGCCAGCCGCTGTTGTGTCGGCCAACGTGGGTGTTCGGCGTCGATGACGTAGGCGTGGGTGTGCCGGTAGAAGCGGTCGTCCACGCGTACGGCGTCGATCAGGCGAGCTGGATCGATGGTGCCGACCTCGTGCAGATGGGTCATGACCTCCGGATCGTGCCGCGGCCACATCCGCACTGCCACAGCGATTCCACCAGCCGCGAGCACGGCGAGGACCACCCAGGTCGTGGTGAATCCGGCGACGGTGGTCAGCCATCCGGTGATCGGATAGGTGAGCAGCCAAGCCAGGTGCGACAGCGAGAACTGGGCCGCGAACAGTGCGGGGCGGTCAGCCGGCCGGGAGGAGCGGCGCAATACCTGCCCTGTGGGTGTCAGTATCGCCGCAGTGCCCATACCGACGGTCGCCCACACCGCGATCGCGGCGGCCCAGCGCCAGCCACCGGCATCGGCGAAGGACAGGGCGATGGCCGATCCGAGTCCGGCCAGCAGGGTGGCCGCACCGGTGAGCATGACCGGTCGGGCACCGAGGCGATCGAGGACGCGGGGAAGGGACACGGCGACGAGCATGGTGCCGAAACCGTTGGCGGCCAGCAACGCCGCGACGCCGGACTGGCTGCCACCGAGGGTGTCGCGGACGTAGTTGACCGTGTTGATCATCACCACCGATCCGGCGGCGGCGACGACGAGGTTCAATCCCAGCAGGCCGCGCAGCCGCGGTGTGGCCGCGAAGATGCGCATGCCGACCGTGATCCGTTCACGGAAGGAGCCCTCGGTCGCGGCGGTCACGTTCGGTATGCGAGCGGTGATCACCAGTGCTGCCGAGATGGCGAATCCGATCGCGGTACCGGCGAACAGCCAGTGGAAGCTCATCACGGTCAGCGCGGCCGCGGCGAGCATGGGACTCAGCAGGGTTTCCATGGTGGCGGCCAACTGGGTCGCTGACAGGGCCCGGGTGTATTCGCGCTCATCGGGCAGGATGTCGGGGATGACGGCCTGGTAGGTCGGAGTGTAGGCGGCCGAAGCGGTTTGCAGTACGGCGATCAGCACGTAGATCTGCCAGATCTGGTCGATGAACGGCAAGGCGAGCACGACGGTGGCGCGAATCAGATGCAGCGACACCAGGAACGGTCGGCGGGGGAAGCGGTCAGCGTAGGCGCCCACGATCGGAGCGACCGTAACGTAGACGAGCATTTTGATGGTCAGGGCGGTGCCGAGAACTGCGGCCGCGGCGGCCCCGGCGAGTTCGTAGGCGAGCAATCCCAGTGCGACGGTGGTCAATCCGGTGCCGAACAGGCCGGTCACCTGGGCGGTGAACAGGCGCAGGTAGTCGTGGTTGTGGAACGGTGAGCTGGTCATGGGCGCGGAGCGCATCGCAAATACTTCCTCGGGCGAGTTGGGGTGGGTCACGGGTGCTTCGACAGCAGCATTCGCACATGTCGGGCTCCTTCCCCGCTACGTGAGCGGGCGCACCATGCGCCCGCCCACCGATGTGCGGTGATCAGTGGGTGACGGTGGGCAGGGTGAAGGCGGCGGTGCGCACGACCTCGCCGTGCTTGAAATCCAGGAACAGGCGGTACGTGCCGGGTCCGGGGACGGCGGTGTGGAAGGTGACATCCGGTCCGGGCGCGGTCACACCGTCGCCGGGTTCACCGTTCGGATGCACGTGGATATAGGCCAGATCGCCCGCCCGCAGGATCACCAGATGCCCGTAGGCGGCCAGGTACGGCTGGAGATCGGTGACCGGTGCGCCGTCCTCGCGCACGGTGAGAGTGAGCAGGCGGCCCTCACCGGGCACGAGATCACCATCGAGGCTCACCTCGTATCCGTCCACGACCGCGGTGCGCGCGGCCTCCGGAACGGGGTGCGGCCGGTACGCACCCGCCACGGCGAGATCCGCGCCGAGGGTGATGGTCTTTCCGAGCGCCCGCGGGGCGATATCGGTGAACACGCGATACGCGCCCGCTTCCGGAAGGTTCAGCCGCACCGCCCAGGTGCCGTCGGCGCCCAGTTCGGGGTGGACGTGCCAGAACCCGGTCAGTTCGCGCCGCACCACGATGAGGTGCAGGTCGCGGTCGTGGATGGCGGTGTAATCGGTGACCGGCTTCCCGTCCGGGCCCAGGATCCGGAACCGGAAGTCGATCTCACCCGGCTCGGTGATGGGTTCCGCCAACTCCAAGGTGTACCCGTCCTGGGTGATCTGGAGCCCGCCCGGCGCTTGGCCGTCGTGCGCGGCGTGATCTCCGTGACCGGCGTCGGCGGAGGCGGCCGCGTGCTCGGCGTGATGGCCGTGACCGATATGAGCGGCGTGCCCGCCATGGTGATGGGAGTAAGTCTGAGTGGTCATTGTCGCGGCCTTTCCGATCCTGCTGTGGTGGACATCCGAAAATTTAATACCCCCTGGGGGTATATGCAAGTTGGGTGTTCATGACATGGCTCACTCCTAGTTCCATCGACCTATGCCGCCGGGTTCTCATCGTGACGCGGGTCGGGATCCGGCCGGCATCGCCGCCGCGGCAATCGGCCGCGACCGGGCCTCCCGCGCCCCCGAAGAGCTGATCGGGCTCACCGCGCCGTGCTGATCATTCCCCGAGACGACGAAACGACACCCGCCCGCATTGGCTGGCCGAACACTTCGCCGGGATGCTGCCACGCGGCCGCCTGGCGTCGGTGAGGATGACCCCGGGGCTGCACACCACACACGACATGGCCGATCAGTTCGCCCCCACCGTCGAGGAATTCCGTCCCGAGCACAGCTGAACCGGCTCCCGCATCCACACCATCCATACGCGCAGGCGTGCGGTCATGGAGTTCCGCGCAGGGCCGCCTCGAGCGGCAGGTGACCGCGTCGAATCCTGTCGTCCGAGCCGTGATCGCGCGTTTCACCGAACAGGAATCGTTCACCACGCCGCAGGGCACATCGCGACAATCGAGGTGAGCCATCTCGACTGCGATGACGTCGCCCGACAGTGCGCTTCACGTGTCGAGTCCCCGGAGAACCACCGCACCGGCACACAGTCACCCATGAGGTAAGCCTCCTTCGGTCCGGCGCCACCGAATACCGCCAACCGGCCACCGGCCCTCGACCGCACCGATCATTACTCCCGCCCTGTATAGCCACCATCGCCGAACCGATCACGGTCGGCACCAGGATGCCCGGCGCGCTCTGCGCGGACCCGACCGCGCCGACAGCAAGGTTCTCCGGGTCGAAAGCGAGGAACACGGCCCGCGATCAGAAACGTCGACGCGCCGATCCCCGCGCCAGTCCGACAGTGGGCCTTCACCAGCTGCTCGGCGACCAACACCACGACCGCGAGCCCGACTACGATCGCAGCGATCGACCACCATCCCGGGTCACCCCCTTCGGGCGCCCTCGGTCCTGCACACCACCTCAGCCGGAACCACGGCCGCCGCCTCGCGGGCGAACTGTTTCGATGGCCGCGGCTTCACGCCTCCGCCCGGGCGTGACAAGTCCGGTGACGATGGTGCCGGCCCAGCGATGCAGCCGGGGCTGATTGGCTTTTGTGGCCGTGACTACCCAAGCATCCATGTCTGAGAGCGCATCTGAGAACTCCAGGGTCTTGCCGCGCAGCTCGAATCCGCGCAGTCCGGCCTGGGAGAACCCGCCGCGGCGGGTGCGTTCGGCCGCGTCGACGAGGTGCCGGGCGAGGCCGAGGATCAAGGCGAAGACGTGTTCGGCGACGGTGGAGTCGCCGTAGTCGGGAACATTGCTGACGGTGATGCCGTGCGCGGCACAGTACCCGAGATCGATATGGTCGTAGCCGGTGGACCGGGTGGCCACCAGTTGCAGCTTCGGGAACCGTTCGAGCACATCGGCGTCGAGCCGCGAGCGGATGAACGTGCTTGGCACGTCGGCGTCGGCCGCGGTATGCGTGTCCAGCGGCGCGGAGGAGCAGATCAGCTCATGTTCTGGATGCAGCCGTAGGCACGCTGTGTGTTCCCACTGCTGGACTTCGTTTATCGCGATCTTCACCGGCGCTTGTCCCGATCAGATGCCCAGGCGCGGTCGCGCTCGCGTGCCACGACCGAAGAGCACGGCTGCGATCACCACCAAGCCGCTCGGCCAGGCCAGGGCGAGCAGCAGCGTTGCGGGCAGGTCGAAGTCGGTGGTCAGGCCGGTGTCGAACAGTAATCGGGTGCTCGCGTATCCGGGCCAGAGCCGCGCCCAGGGAGCGGGTTCGGGGCGCAGCATCGGGCTCTGGATCAGGCCGAGGTCCAGGAACGGGATCAGGAAGGCGACGAAGACGCCGGCGACGCGGCCGAACAGCGGCGCGAGAATCATCCCGATCAGGCCGTAGGTGATCGCGGCGAGCATGAGGGCGGTGATGAATCCGGCCCACTGCGCGGGCGTGAAGACCGTCGCTGTGATCGCGAGGGCGGCGAGGCCGATGACCGCCGCCGCGACCGTGAGGACGCCGAAACGAACGGCGAGCAGTACACTGCGGCGGTATCCAGCCAGCCGCAGTCTTCGATCACCAGCCTCGGAGTCGGCCACCACGAACAGCCCGGCCAGGGTGGCCAACGCGGCGACCGCGATAGGTGCCATCGTGCCCGCGTGTACCTCGGGGAACCAGAATGTGTCGGCAACGGTCCGATCGCCGTGACGCACCGAGATCGCAATGGTGCGTTCTGGGGTGGTCACCTTGGCGAGCAGGATGAACACCACCGGCACGACCACCAGCAACGCCAGCAGCGCCGGGTTGCGGCGCAGATCGACCAGACCCAACCGCAGGCCGGTGACCAACTGCCCGGACGGGCGGCGCGCGGGCGGCGCGGCGCGGGCGGCGCGGACAAGCACGACCGAGCCGACTGCGACCGCCGCGATCAACCACAGCAGGGCGTAGCCGAGGTCGGTGATCCGTCCGCCGTGCCCGGAGGGCAGGTCGATCATCCACAAGGTCACGAAATGCGTCGGCAACCAGCGAATGAAGGTTTGGTCGGTGCCCATGCGGGAGGGCCCGAAGAACACGTCGATGATCCACACGAACAACACCAGCACCGCGCCGTTGACCGGGTTGGTGGCCAGCACCCCGAGCACGGCGCCGATGGCCAGATAGATCACCGCGAACATCAGCGTCCCGGCGATCGTGCGGAGCGGGTGGTCGAGGCCGGTGCGCGCGGTCAACGCCGCCAGCGACACCGCCGACACCAGCGCGGCAAGCAGCAGTCCCGTAGCGGCGCGGGCGGCGACCAGTCGTCCGGGCGCCAGCCCGGCGACCACCAGCCGCCGGTCGGCGGCGCGGGCAGCGCGGATCTGGAAGTACATCGCCAGGCCCGCGAGGAAACCAGCTGACCAGCCCACTGTCGCGGTCTCCACCGACATCTCGATACCGCCGAGCAGTTCCATGGCATCGGAGATCGTTCCCGCGGCGACGAACACGAACAGTGCGGGCACGAGCACCAGCACCACCAGGTTCACTGGGTTGCGGGCGTAATCGGTGACGAAGGCCCGCACGTAGGGCAGGACGGATCGTTTCATGGCCGCGGCTCGCTGGTCGAGGGCGGTCGGTCCGATGCCGCAGCGCCGGCGATTCGCGGTGTCACCTGCCCGTCGCGTAGTTCCAGGATGCGGTCGAAGCGGTCCTCGTCGGCGACGAAGTGACTGATGATCAGCACCGAGCGGCCCGCGGCGCGGCGGTGAGCGACCAGATCCCAGAATTTCAGGTAGGTGTCCCAGTCGAATCCGGCGTAGGGCTCGTCGAGCAGCAGCACGGCGGGATCGGCCAGCAGGGCGAGGGTGAGATTCAGTTTGGCCAGCGTCCCGCCGGACAGACGATCCGCCCTGGTCCGGGCGTAACGCTCGAAACCCAACGCCGCATACAGTTCTCGCTCTGCGCGCTGTTGATCCGCCCGGGTCATCCGGTAGGCGCGGGCGAACAGTTCGATGTGCTCGTCACAGGTCAACCGTTCGTAGATCACCGGCTGCTGCGGGCAGTATCCGAGCAGCCCGGATCGGGTGACGGTGCCGGTGTCCGGTTGCAGTTCGCCCACCAGGATCTTCATCACCGTCGATTTGCCCGACCCGTTCTCCCCGACCATTCCCACCACCTCACCGGGGCACAACGCCAGGTCCACGCCGCGCAGCACAATCTGCCTCGACGCGAAGGGCCACCCGCCACGACGGAACGATTTCCCGATCCCCGTGGCGGTCAACACCGGCGCACAGGTCGTCGCCGTTGTGAGCATTTCGGTGGTTGGAGTGTCAGACCGGGCATGCTGTGTGGACATCGAGTGCTCCGCTCAGTTGATCAGATGCGGTGATCGAGCCCGCTGCCGGAACGGTTCGTCACGTGCGGTATTCCCGTGTAGCCCGCTGACCGCTCGTCGTACCGATGGTGAGTCGTCGCGCCACGGCCGCTCGTCCCCGGCGCGAGACAGCCGTGGCACAGACGCCGGTACCCGCGCGGCGTAGGCGGCCCATTCATCGCCGAAGTGGGCGGCGACCTCACGTTCGTGGCTGTGCGCCAACCGCACGTAGGCCCAGATCGCGATCCGGAACCGAAGTGGTCGGCCACTGCAAGAGGAACCCGATCATCACCAGCAGAAACCCGTCGTACTGTGGGTGGCGAACCTTCGTACGGTCCCGTTCAGCGGCACGGTTACGGTCGGTCGGAGGTGGGGTCGTGGTCGTGGCTTTTGCTCATCTGGCGTGACTGGTCGTCGTTGCCGTGTCCCTGGCCGCCCATCATGAACATCATCATCAGCGGGCAGGCCAGCACCACCAGCAGCACCAGCAGTGTCGACATCGACACTCCGGAAATGGCCAGACCGGCGACCAGCACGGCCAACGCCAACGCGTACCACGGAAGATGCCGGGTGTTCATCGCATTTCCCTTCTCTCGCGATCACCTCGAGTCTGCGCTCGCACACCGGTCGCCGAAGATGGGACGAGGTCGCCTCGAGGGGCGCCGAAGGACCTCCATCCGACCGCCAAAGGTCCCTACCCTTGCGGGGTATCGACGCGGCAACCTCGACGACACCGCACGACCAACCTTGCGGACCGGCCACTGCGGCCGGATCGCTCGACGAGAAGGAAATCGACGTCATGAACCCCATGCACATGTTGTGTCAATGGATGTGCGGCCTGATGGGTGGTTGCCCGATGATGGGGCAACCGATGTGACACGCACGCCAGCTCCCTCACCCGGCTCGGCACGACGGGTAGCGCAACAAAAACGTCCCCTTCCGGAGCCGGTGACAGTAGGTCGGCGGCGTATGCGTCGAGTCTGCGCGGTAATACCCAAGGGGGGTAGGGACCTTCGGATGCGTCGGAAAGGGCACCTGGTCTCTAGTTGCCGCGGTCGGCGGCGCGGATCGTAGAGGGCGTCGATCGCACGCCCAGGCTGACACGTCACCGGGATGGGAGGTCGCGACGACGCCGATGATTTGCCTCGATGAAGGAGCTTCCGATGATGTTCTGGTATGGCGACGAAGGGATGAGTGGGTGGGGTTACGCGCTCATGACCGTGGGCATGGTTTTGTTCTGGGTTCTGGTGCTCGCCGGGGTGATCCTCACAGTCCGGTACTTGGCGCAGCCGTCGGCGCCGGTCGGCGGCGCGCCGATCGTGCGCCCCAGCGCCGAGCACGTGCTGGCCGAGCGATTCGCCCGCGGTGAGATCGATGCCGACGAATACCACCATCGCCTGGCTACGCTGCGTGGCGGTATCGGCCCCGGCCCCGGTGCGAACAGCCCCGGCGACCTCTAGGGAGTAGTACTCCTCACCGAATACGGTCGACTACCGCCTCCTGGAGGAGGGATCCTGTGCCCAGCCATACCGAGACCCGTCTACCCCCGCCGAAGGAGAGCGCCACCGCGGTGCTCGACGTGCGTGGCATGCTGTTCGCCTCGCAGCAGAACGTTGTCGCCGCCCGGCTCGCCCGCCGCCCCGGGGTGCATCGAGTCGAGGTCAACCCGGTGGCGCAGACCGCCACCGTGGTCTACGACCAGACCCGGACCACGATTGCGGCGTTGCGGGACTGGGTGATCGAATGCGGCTACCACTGCGCCGGACGCTCGATGCCCGCCCACATCTGCGACCCGCTGACCGAGCCGGATCCACCCACCGTCGACGCGCACCACGTCCACGCCGGACAGGCTGGTCAGCCGGGGACTGCGAAGCCTATCGACGATGTCGCCCACACCATGGCAGCCCCTGCTCGCACCGAACACCCGGCAGGCGCCGGCGACCTGCGTTCACCACACGAGGCGATGGGTCACGGCGGGCATGCCGGGATGTCGATGGCGGCCATGGTCGCCGACATGCGCAACCGGTTCCTGGTCGCGCTGGTGTTTTCGATCCCGATCGTGATCTGGTCGCCCATCGGCAGAGACGTTCTGGGGCTGGACGTGCCGGTTCCGTTCGGGCTGCGCGAAGACCTCTGGGCGCTCCTGCTCAGCCTGCCGGTCATCTTCTACTCGTCGTGGATCTTCTTCGACGGCGCCGTGCGGGCGCTGCGGGCCCGCACGCTGGACATGATGGTGCTGGTCGCGGTCGCGATCGGCTCGGGCTGGCTGTATTCGCTGGTGATCACGCTCACCGGCGGCGGCGAAGTGTTCTACGAGGCCGCCACCGTGCTGGCCGCGTTCGTACTGCTCGGGCACTGGTTCGAGATGCGCGCCCGCGGCGGCGCCAACGACGCCATCCGCACCCTCCTCGACCTCGCGCCGCCGAAAGCGCTGGTGTTGCGCGACGGCGAACCTGTCGAGATCCCCACGGCCGACGTGGCGGTCGGTGATCTGCTGCTGGTGCGTCCGGGCGCGAAGATCGCCGTCGACGGCATCGTCGAGGACGGTGAGAGCGAGGTCGACGAATCGATGGTCACCGGCGAAAGCCTGCCGGTGCACAAGGCTCCCGGCTCGGTGGTCATCGGCGCCGCCATCAACACCAACGGCACCCTGCGCGTGCGCGCGACCAAGGTCGGCGCGGACACCGCGCTGGCGCAGATCGTGCAACTCGTGCAGGAAGCCCAGAATTCGAAGGCCCCCGGCCAGCGTCTGGCCGACAAGGCGGCGTTCTGGCTGGTGCTCGTCGCGCTGATCGGTGGTGCGGGCACGCTGGCGGCCTGGCTCCTGCTCTCCGATCGTCCCTTCTCGGCGGCGATCCTGTTCGCGATCACCGTCGTGGTCATCACCTGTCCGGACGCCCTCGGGCTGGCCACACCCACCGCGATCATGGTCGGCACCGGGCTCGGCGCCAAACGCGGTGTGCTGTTCAAAAACGCGATGGCGCTGGAGACTTCGGCCCGCATCCATACGGTGGTGATGGACAAGACCGGAACGCTCACCAAGGGCGAACCCGAGGTCACCGACCTCATCACCGCCAGCATCGGTGAAGCAGAGCTGCTGCGCCTGATCGCCGCGGTGGAACGCGAATCCGAACACCCCCTCGCCCAGGCCGTCGTCCGCTACGCGGACAAAGCAGGGGTCGGCCAGGTTCGGGCCGAAGCGTTCGAGAACGTCCCCGGCCACGGTGCGATCGCCGAGGTCGAAGGCCGCCGTGTCGTCGTCGGTAACCGGCGGCTGGCCGAACGAGAAGGCATCGACCTCGGCGCGCTGGCCGCCCGCCGCGACGAACTGTCCGCCACCGGACGCACCGCAGTGATCGCCACGGTGGACGGCAAACCGGCGGCGGTCATCGGCATCGCCGACGCGCCCCGCGAAACCTCACCAGCGGCCGTCGCCGCGCTGCACGATCTCGGGATCGAGGTGGTCATGCTGACCGGTGACAACGAAGCCACGGCGAAGCGCATCGCCGAACGGCTCGGCATCGACACCGTCATCGCCGAAGTACTGCCGGGCGACAAAGCCGCCGAGATCGCGGAACTACAACGCGGCGGCCGCCGGGTCGCCATGGTCGGCGACGGCGTCAACGACGCTCCCGCCCTCGCCCGGGCCGACCTGGGCATCGCCATCGGCGCAGGTACCGACGTGGCCATCGAAACCGCCGATGTCGTGCTGATGCGCTCCGACCCGCTCGACGTGCCCACCGCCCTGCGTATCGGCCGCGGCACGCTGGGCAAGATGCGCCAGAATCTGGCCTGGGCGATCGGGTACAACACCATCGCCCTGCCTATCGCCGCCGGCGTCTTCGAACCCGCATTCGGCCTGATGCTGCGCCCGGAGATCGCCGCTTTGTCCATGTCCGGTTCCAGCCTCATCGTCGCCGTCAACGCGCTCGCCCTCAAACGACTCCGGCTTCCGACATCCAAGCCGGCGCACACTGGAACCTCCGAGGCAACGCCGGTGATCGCGTAGGACAAGGCCGCCGGGCTCCAGACCCAGCCTCGAAAACGGCTGTGCCCGGCCATCACCTCAGACAGACATGGGGTGTCCGACACGGTCCAACCCGCGGTCTCGGGTATCGGACGAGCGGACGGTCAGGCCACCGTGGCATCGGCGCCATGATGCCCGGCTGCTGGTGCGGCCACATCATGATCGTGTGCGGAATCCGGTCCGATTCGAGATTCAGCGCTGCTCATCCATCCCCGGGTCACGGGACCCGGTGAGGTATCCGTTCGGTGGTGGTATGCCCGGTCGGTGCGAGCGGGAAGTCCCGGAGCTGCCCAGGGTGGTTCGGATTCCGGCGGCCTCGACCGGGATGTCGGCGGTGGTGGCGCTGGGGCGGCTGGTCAGCCGAAGCCGGGTGTGGTCGAGGTCGACGTCGATGCGGTGACTCCGGTAGTGCAGGCCGAACCGGATCGCGGCCAGGTTGTCCGGCAGCCCGGGATACGCGGTCGAACACCTGATCCCGAGCAACCCCTTCGCAATGGCATGCTCCGGACTGTCCAAGGCATCCACGGGCGGAAGGGGCTCCGGCTCCTCGAGAGTGGCTTCCGCGAGCCCCGGCACTCAGCCCGCCGCAGCGTGATACAACTCGCGATTCTCCACCCACGGACGCCGCCGCTCCCTCAGACTCATCGCCAACAACGCCCGTAACGTGCCCCACGCCACCTCATCGACCGGCATGTACACCTGCATCCACGCATTCGGCACCGACGGCAACGACCTACTCGTCAAGAACATCTCCAACTCCCCCACCGCCTACTCACCTGCACCGCCACATCATTCAACGCCCACAACGACGCGAAACTCTCAGTCTCCGCACACAACTCCGCGATGAATCCTCCCACCCCGGATCGCCCAGATTCTTCGCATACGCACCCCGCAAGTACCCCACCATCCAACGACGACGTCCGCGCCACCGCACTCAAAACCTGAACACAACCGATCGAGTCCTCCTCGACGATCACCTCGTCCAGGATCCGTTGCCAGGTTCCATCAACGCTCCAGGTCCGCAGCCGACTCGGCCGCCGATCGCACCGACCTGCGCGAGCGTGATATCACTGCCATAATCCCGGTCCGGCCGATCAAGCCGGACACCGCCGCAACCGCAGCCGCCCGGGCGGACGACCACCGGCGTTCGAACTGGTTCCACTCGTCGAGCGCTGGCACGAGCAGTACGTCGCCGAACGCGAGGCCGCCGGATATCACGGTCCGGAAGCGGCTGACCACGGCGATCCTCCGATGAAAGGGATCGGGTCGGCAGGCGCATAATCCGTGCGGCCGCCGATGGCCTTCGAAACCGCCGATCACCGCGGGCAGCGGACCCGCACGCGTTTCCGTGCGTATGGCGGTGCGCAAAGGGTAGGCCGCATATGCAACCTACTTCGACGAATGGAGGCGTCATGAGAGACGTCGACGACACCGTTCACGCAGACCACGGTCGTCCCCTTCGAATTCCCCGTAGCCGGGGCGCCCTCGGCGGGCTCGCGGTGCTACTGCTGGGCCTCTGGGGTGCGCTGATCCCGTTCATCGGACCCTACTTTGACTTCGCGTTCACTCCGGACGACCCGTGGGTGTGGACGTCGGCGCGCGGGTGGCTCCAGGTGTTGCCCGGCGTCGCCGCGATCATCGGCGGATTGCTCATGCTGGCCAGCCGCAACCGGCTCGTGGCGAGCTTCGGCGCGTGGCTGGCAGCGGCGGCGGGCTTGTGGTTCGTGATCGGGCCAACACTGGCGGACACACTGAAAATCGGGGATGTCGGCGAACCCGTCGCCACCTCCGACCTGAAACGGGCCCTGCTACAGCTGGCCTACTTCTATGGTCTCGGAGCGCTGATCCTGTTCTTCGCCGCGACCTCACTCGGCCGATTGTCCGTGCGCAGCGCACGCGATATCGCCTTCGCGCGACGCGAGGTCGATACCAGAGCCGCCGCCGAGGTCGACAGTCGGCGGCGTGTAGCCGACGCGCCGGGCCCTGTGGAACCCGCCTCCCGAGCCGATGCCACACCGGGGCCACGACCGGACAAACCCGGGCTGTATCGCAGCTGACCTCACCTCCAACGTTGCCGAAAACGGTGGGCGCGGCGTTCCCTCCGCCACGTTGCTACGCAGCACCGTTGGCACAGAATATGGTCGGGCAGGGCATCTGGACTATCAGTGCTGCGCGAGCGCCGCCGAGGAGTTCGCTCGAAACATGCGCAAACACCCCGAAGCCTGTATCGCCATCAACCGCGAGGCGGACCCCGACCTGCCGCCTCTTCCCTGTGCCCCGCCCTGGGCCGGCCTCTCGCAAAGCGAGCGCGCGCGGGTCTTCCAACTCATCGGTAGCGGCGCGACAGCCGTGACGCTCGTCCCTGCGATGGCGGACCGCGCCGCCCACGTCACGATGCAGCGCTCCCCGTCCTATGTCGTGCCGGTCCCGCGCCGCGAGCACCCACGCCCCACCCTGATCGTCTGGGGAGACCGCGACCGGATCCTTCCCGCTCATCACCTGACAGCGGCCAGCGGACTGCTCCCGCACGCCGAGACCTTCCTGTTCGCCGGGATCGGCCACATGCCGCAGATCGAGTGCCCGGACAAGTTCGCCGAACTGGTGCTGGGATTCCTCGCCACTGCGACGCATCGCTGACCGCACCCGACCCCGGCGGCGATGCCTGCCGATCTTGCCGCGCGTGCGCGGACAACGGCGAGCTGGGTCCATGTCGCGCACGCTGCACGACATCGCGCTTGCCTGGCGGCGTCCGCGCCGCAGTGAAATCACAACGAACATCGAAGGGAATCGCTATGTCCAACCTCGACAAGGTCGCCGTGCTCGGCGCCGGAGTGCTCGGCGGGCAGATCGCCTGGCACTCGGCCTTCAAAGGCAAAACCGTTGCCGTCTACGACATTTCCCAACAAGCCCTGGATCGATGCCGGGTCGCCCATGAGCAGTACGCGGCAATCTACCTCGCCGAGCTCGGCGCCTCGGATCACGACATCGCCGACACTCGCACGCGGCTGACCTACACGACCGCCCTCGGCTCGGCGGTATCCCACCAGCACTGAGGGGGGTTGCGCCCCCATAGCTCCTTTTCGGTCTGCATCCCCGCGCAGGCAGCAAGGTCGTCGCCATTACGGGGGTGCCAGCAGCGGGTGGTCGACGTGAACGTCAAGGGAATTCTGCACGGTATCGCCGCAGCGCTACCGATATTCCGCCGCCAGGGCGGCGGTCACCTGGTCACGGTCCTCTCGGTTTCCGGCCTGAAAATCGTCCCCACGCAGACGGTGTACGCCAGAACGAAGAACGCAGTCCGCACTCTCCTGGAAGGCTTGCGACAGGAGAGCACCGACGGCGTGCTGCGGACGACATCGATTTCCCCGGGCCTGGTCCGCACCGAGTTCATCGACCATGCCATCGACGATCCGGCCTTGCATGAACATGTCAGGCGGAACATGGCCGATCTCGGCATCGACCCTACGGCGGTAGCTCGGGCGATCGCATTCGCGATCGCCCAACCCGAGGATGTCGAAATCGGGGACCTGACGATCCGGCCGACGCGCCAGGGCTGAACAAACCCCCGCGGGGCCTTACCGAGCCACATCTCGAGCACAGTAGCCGCGAGGCTGTAGATGTCGGTCCGCCGCCTCACCGTCTCTCTTCTCAACTGCTCGGGAGAGGCGTAGCGAGGCGTCATCCCACCGCCGACTTCGCGAATGTGTTGCCGCCCAGCCAGTGTGAAGGTGCGCATATCGAGGGTCGGTGCATCTCGCGCCCAGACCTGGAGAGCCCCGGTGAGGGCCTTCTCCCTGATTGGCAGGTTGGTTCGCGGGGTCGACTCGCGATGACGCATCCGAGCGGAAGGTAGAACGCTGTCGTACCGGAGGATGGTGAGGTCTGGCCCGGCGGCTTGGAGAACCGTACCCGTCACGCGAGCGCCCTCGATGGCGATTGCGATTTGCCCAGGTTGTGGCCGAGGCCGGACGTGGCGATCAGGGCGCCTCGAGATGGATCCGGAGCAGTTCGCGCAGCTGGTCGTATGTGCGGTTGAGGGGTGTGATGCTGCGGTCTGCGATCGACATCATGACCGCGCCTTCGATCGCGGCAATTGTCGTGGTCGCCAAACTGTGCGCTGTACGGGTGGGTACGCCTTGGACGATGGCTTGCCCGGCCAGGTGGTGTTCCCAGCGCCGGAATGCCTGGCTGGACAGTTCTCGGGCACCGGGTGCTTCGCTACCACCGTATGCTGCCGCGGCGATCGGGCATCCGGACTGGTAGTCGCTGGTCACCAGCACCCATTTCCAATACTCGACGAAGGCCTGCAGCATTTCCGGCGGGGACAGCGTGTCGGCCATCTGCTCGAGCATCTGCTCGATCCAAGCCGCCGCGGTCCGGACCGACTCCTCGATCAACTCGGTCTTGCCGCCAGGAAAGTGCTTGTAGATCGATTGCCGGGCGGTACCGCTGTGTTCGAGCAGATCGGCGATCCCCGTGCCTGCCACACCTCGACGTCGGAGCAGCTCGATCGCGCTCTCGATCAAGCGACTCCGCGCATTCGTAGCCATTGCCCTCCTCACCTTCGGCACGGACCCACCGAGCTGCCGAGGCACCAGATTAGACCATTGTGTCTTATCTGACCTACGTCCTGTTCAAAACTACCTGTGTACGAGGCCTTATCGGGGCTTGCAATAGACCATTCGTTCTACTACCTTGGCCTTACTGTTACGAGCGGTAACGAGTAATCCTGCGGGAGTGGTCGAGGTATCGCGAAGGTAGGACGCGGCAGACAGTCCGGCCTGCAAACGCCCCTCCCGAGGTGGCCCTATCGCAATGACGAGGAGTCGATTCGCTATGCCCCACTCAGCTGTCGCGGCACCATCCGCACCGACTGTGGACACCACGGACCTGGGAGCGCGGGGCCGGTGGCCTGCCCTCGTCGTCATCTGTATCGCGGAACTGCTCGTGGTGCTCGACAACACTGTCGTCAACGTCGCGTTGCCCTCGCTGGGAGTGCAGTTGCGCGCCAGCTTCAGCGGGTTGCAATGGGTGGTCGACGCCTACACACTCACCTTCGCGGGCCTGCTACTGGCGTTCGGTCACCTCGGCGACCGCTACGGCCGACGCAAGGTGATGATGCTCGGGCTGGCCGGCGTCGCGGTGATGTCCCTGGCCGGCGCCTTGGCCACCGACCTCGGCCAGGTGATCGCCGCCCGAGCCGCGATGGGGGTGTTCGCCGCCGCGGTGTTCCCAGCGACCCTGGCGATGATCATCAACATCTTCACCGACGTCAGGGAACGGGCGATCGCTATCGCGGCGTGGACGGCGATGGCCGGTTTCGCCATCGCGATCGGGCCCACCGCCGGCGGCTGGCTCCTGGAGCACTTCTCCTGGCCCTCGGTCTTCTGGGTCAACATTCCCGCGGCCACCGTCCTTCTCGTCCTTGCCCGAATCCTGGTCCCGGAGTCGAAGGGCGTGCACGTCGGCAGACTCGACGTCGTCGGCATCGCCCTGTCACTGGCGAGCGTTACCGCCTTGGTGTGGACCATCATCGAGGCCCCGCAGCAAGGCTGGCTTTCCCCGATCAGCCTGACGGGCTTCGTCTTCTCGGTGGTCTGCTTCGTTGGGTTCATCCGGTGGGAGATGCGCGCCATCTCGCCCGTGCTGAACATGGACCTGTTCCGGATCCGGCGGTTCTCCTTGCCCGCGGCGGCGATCGCGGTCGCCTACTTCTGCATGTTCGGGTTCTTGTTCATGATCACCTCCTACTTCCAGGGAGTGATGGAGCTGTCGCCGCTGCAGTTCGGTTTGCACTCGCTGCCGTTCGCCGCGTCCGTCGCCGTCGGCGCCCCGCTGGCGACGCTGATCGCCAAGAAGGTCGGCACCACCGCCGTCATCGTTTCCGGTCTGGTGGTGATGAGCGTGGGGATGTCCATCGCCGGGCAGGTGAAGGTGGAGACACCGTACGTCGGTCCTGTGCTTGTCTCGATGGTGCTGATGGGCTTGGGGCTGGCGATCGTGCAAGGCCCCGCAACGGAGTCGATCATGTCCTCGGTGGCCCTCGACGAGGCAGGAGCCGGTTCTGCGGTCAACGACACCACCCGCGAGGCGGGCGGCACTCTCGGCGTCGCAGTGCTGGGATCCATCGTGGCGTCGGTGTATACGACCAAGGTCGGCCCGCGCATCGATGCCATCCCAGACTTCCTGATGACCCCGAACGAGAAGAGCTTCGCTCGCGAAACCGTCATCGCCGTCCTGGAAATGGTCGACCGCCCCACCAGTCCCGCCTTCGCCCAACAGAAGGCCGATCTGATCTACGCAATGAAATCCGCGTCCATGGAGGGATTCGCCCTCGCGTCCTATGTGACGGTTTCGGCGTCACTGTTGCTCGCGGTTGCCATCGCAGTCCTCCTGCCATGGAAACCCGCTGAGGATTCCGTACTCCTCGCCTATAAGCGGAAGTCCAAGCCGTGAAGAGGGGTCGGGAGGCAGGTACGCGCGAGCACCGTCGGCAGCGCTGATTCGGGTTGCTCACCCCGCTGTAGGGACAGCGGGCCCACAGCTACTTTTTCCCGCCGCTCTTACCGCTGCTGGGCTTCGCCGCGCTCGACTGAGCCCGCGAGGCGAAGCCGGACGTCGCCGAACTGCTGCCCGGGTTCTTCGCGGCAGCGGACTGGACTCGGGATGCGGCCGCGGCGGTCATCTTGCCGCCGCCGTGGCCCTTCCCACCAGACTTCGACATGACGCACTCCTTTCCGTACCTCGGCCCCTCCTCCGGGATACGCCCGCCGGGCCCCAGCGCGCACCGATTGTCACTCGCCTTTGTGTGTCAGCCCGGGTGTGTCGGGAGAGCAAGTTATGGACTTGGACCGTCTAAGTGAGGGACACCAGCGTCGGCGCGCCAGGACCAGAGGCGAGCTCTCCCGCTGAGGCAGAGCGCGGCAGCACCTCGAGACCCGACCACCCCCACACGCCAGGCCTCATTCTCGTGCGTGAAACCGGACTCTTCGCTGATCAGAGTTATCCGGCGATGACTCGACGGACCGGCGGCTTACCACGCGCTTGCTCGCTTAAGGAGCGGAGGAGGCTTTCCACGGCGAGCAGGTGTTCATCGGCTGTCTGTAGAACCTCGAGGTCGTCTTCCTCCGTGGCCGCTAAGAACACGGTGCGCGAGCGGGCCAGCGCGGCGTAGACATCTTTGTTTTGGCCACCAGCAGCGCCTTGTCGAGTTCCGGACGGGATGCGAGCTTGCCCGACACCTTGTCGAGGAAGACCTGCTCGCACCCGGCCGCGGTGAGCGCGTCGTGCTGGGCCTCGGGATGCTGATCGCGGGTGGAGACCCGCCCGTAGCCGATTCTCACGCACGGAATGTATCGGTAACCCCCGACAGGTTGACGTTGCCGCGTACACAGGATGCTTTACACATTCGGCCTGCGGAACACGCTGCGGCGCAGAGTGCTCGTGAACGATCGTTTGCGGACGCGGAAGCGTGTATAGCATTCTCACCCGCCTGCTTCGAGGCGCGAAAAATTTCTTCTCGATCGATGGAACCGATCACCGCGCGATCGCGTCCATACAAGCGACGGAACAAATCGATCTTGAAGGAGGGGTACGGCGATGGGAGATGTCGATCGAGGGGCAGAGAGCGCTACGCAAGATCGGTGACGGCGTTGCACCGCATCGCCTCACAACATCTTCTGCGCCACTGGATCGGCGGTAGCCCGTAATAGGAAGAAAGACCTTGGTGTTGGGGAGTGGCCGCTCCCCAACACCTGGAGCCGCACGCCTGCAGCTGTCAGCAGTTCACAACCGAAGACAGGAAGAACCAATGAGCAGTTTCCACAAGTTGATCGCTGCGAGTTCAATCGTACTCGCAGCGGTCGCGGGAGCGACCTCGGTCGCGAGCACGTCGGTGGCAAGCGCGATCCCCGTTAGCGCGTCCCAGTCCAACATCAGCGCAAGCTCGACCACACCGATGCGAGAATCCCCGGTTGCCGCCTTCTGGGGCCATGCGGTGATCTCCTGCGCGCAGGGGGCTCTGGCCAGCGTCGCGATCGACGTCCTGCGCGATGTAGCTGGCGGCGGCGACGCCCCGAAGTACGTCGAAGACGCGGTCATCAGCTGCATCTTCGGCGCCGGCGTGGGCGTGGGCGTGGAAGGCACTGACACCGGCAGTCAAGAAGAAGGTGATCTCTGCGGTCGTCGCCGTGGTGATCGGCGTTTCGCCGCTGGACTAGGTACCCTCCCGGGAGAGGTTTCACCGGAATCTGACACCGGTGGAACCTCTCCCGCTGGGAACGGATCGGGTGAGGGGTTATGCAGGCATTCATCGTCGGCTTGATATTCGGACTGATCTTCATCAGCTGTGCCTATATCGCCTCGAAGGGATACCGCGGAGTAGCAACCAGTCCGAGCGAAGGCTACGGCGACGACATCCCGGACACAACACTCACCGATCCTCAGCGGCGAAAGAAGGCGAACAACCTGGTCGCCTTCTGGGCCACCCTCTCCGGTGCACTCTGCGTTCCACCCATCATCTACACCGCATACATAGCGATAGACCCCGCACGTCGAATCCCTCTACCGGTTCTCGTTCTCTTGGCGGTCTACGCGATTGTCGTCTGCTCTATGGCCGCATACCCCTTGGACAGGATCAAGAAGTAGCCGGCACGCGAAGCGTCGGGACAGCCCCAACCTCCTGCCCCACCTCTATCAGCGGCGCTCTACAACTCGACCGCCGATGACTCACCGACGCCCCAAGCTGGGACTCGGTGAGGTTCCGCTCGAACAGTGGGATCACCTCATCCAACCGGTCCGCCGCAGTGTAGGCGCTGGCGAGGTTGTTGCGAGAGGCCAGGGTGTCCGGGTGCTCGGGGCCTAGGACCCGCTCCCGGTCAGCGAGGGTCCGCTCGTAAAGAATGATCGCCTCAGCCGTCCGATCCGCATCCCGACAAGCGCCGGCAAGTTGTCGAGCTCACGATCGGCGCAGGCACGCGCGGACTCACCGCGATGTTTCCGTTCGTAGTACCCGGAGGTCGACACCCGCAGCACACAGGCATGCCACCGTGACCGGGACGCCAGCTTCGGCCAATTAGGCGACCACCGCGAACACTATTTTGGGAGAACGTTCTCCCGCGCGAAGTAGGCCGCCGCCTTACGGAGCACCTCGTTCTCGAGTTCGAACTGCCGAGTCTTGCGCCGCAGCTCGACCAGATCCTTGCGTTCGGCGGTGGTCACGCCCTCAGCGCCCTCATCGATCGGCACTTCGAGCCGGTTCCGCAAGCACGACTCAGAAATCCCCAAGCCCTTCGCGACCTGACCGACCGGCCTGTCGCTGCTGCGGGCCAACTCGATCACGCGCTGACGGAACTCCAGTGGGCGTGCTGGTGGCATCCAGACTCCTTTCGGAGGCGAGTATCTCGCCTCACTGTCGGTGTGCGGAAGACCGGGGCGATCTCAGGAGCGTCGAGCCAGCGAGGATGTCCTACCCCGACCCGCACACGCTGACGGGCCATCGCCCGGATCGAGCGTGTCGCCAGCGGCGGACACCTTACCGATGCGGCGCCTTCGCCCGTCGAACTCTGATACCTATCACGGCGTGACCTCGGCTACGAACCGACGCCGACAGCTAAATCGACAGCCCCTTTTCCTGCTGTTGCACGCAGCTCGGCAAGAGCACGGGGAGCGTATGGAAGGCGTTGCGAGAAAGAGGTATTCAAAAGCCGCCATTTACTCTGTGACTGCATCCATTGCCGGCACGATCGCCGCCCTGTTGGCCGGAAATATCCGGAAACGAACCGAGACGCGGCTGGCCGTACACGCAATGGTCGGCGCGCTGTCCACCGGTAAGCGCGTCCGGCGCCGGTGGGAGTCCGGCCCTCCCAGAAGTGGAAGCATCCGCGACTGGGAGGGTTGCCCGTAGGTTCGGATCGCGGCCTCCTGCATCGATCGACGACTACTCGACGTCCGCTGTTCCGGCGAGAACGGACCGCAGGGGGAGCATGATGTCCTGGCCGACTCTGATCAGGTTCGGGTCCGAGATGTGGTTCAGTTCGGCGATCATCTGGAGGAATCTCAGATCGCCGTACTTCTTCTTGACGATCCCCGACAGGGTCTCGCCTGCGACGACTCGGTGCCATTCGGCTGCCATGAGTAGCTCCTAGCTCTTCGGGGGGATGATCAGTTCTTGGCCGACGCCGATGACGTCGGGGTTCGGGATCGCGTTCGCTTCGGCGATCAGCGGGAACAACGCCGCGTTACCGTAGAAGCGCTTGGCGATCTTCGACAGGGTGTCGCCGGAAACGACCTTGTAGGTGATGCCGGGAATGATCAGGACCTGGCCGACGTGAATCACGTCGGGGTCGTCGATGCCGTTCGCCGCGGCGATCAGCGCAAACAAGCCCGAGTTCTGCGGGCGATAGAAATGCGCCGCCAGACCGGAGAGGGTTTCGCCACGCACCACCGTGTGCTTGCGGCTCACGTCGGGAAGGATCAGGACAGTTCCGACCTGGATCGAGTCGGGATCCGGAACCCCGCTGGCGACGGCGATCAGCTCGAAAAGCGAAGCCTGCCCGTAGAATCGTTTCGCAATCGCCGTCAGGGTATCGCCTGCGACGACTGTGTGGGTGTTGAGCATGATTTACTCCTTTCGATGGAACCGCACCGTTCACGGTTTCCGAGGATGTCGATCAATTCGATGAACGATGTCCGGGTCGGAATCGCCGGATCCAGCGTATAGTCGGCACAAAGTCCGTTGAAGTCTTCGGTCGGACGGATTCTAAGTCGGGTAGCCCGCTACTCATGCCGAAGCGCTCGAAAAGCGAACAATTGCGCGGCCCCCGACCGAGCAGTGCGCGGCAACCGGCGTCGAAATGAGTAGTCGACTACTCGTTACCAACCGGATGGGTGAGCCTACGGTTGGTGCTATCCAAGATCAACACGGCGAGCATGCGATGGCGATATGGAGCCCGAGGCGAACGCACACATGAGTTCGTGCAGACGGCCGGGTCGATTCGCAGCACACCGGACCAGCTCGATGGTCGGCGGCAGTCGGGTGGAGGAGATATGGACGCCACAGCACGAACGGATGCCTTGGCAACGGAACTTTCCGGAGCCCTCACAATGGCATCGCGGTGCCCTGAAACTTTCCCGCAGAACAGCCGGGACTACCGCCTCCGAGCTGCGCAATTCTTCACCGAGAACGATCGGGTGGCCCGTGCCATCGACAGCGAACTCGGTGAATTGTTTCGCACGGACCCCGAGCTCGGCCGCCTTGTCGAAGCCACCAGCATCAGGGGCGGCCGCAAGCGCCTCGCGCAACACCTGCGGCGGACGCTGCGCGAGCACCCGCACACACAAGAGTCCCTGCTCTCGCTGACACAGGGTATCGCCGACCCCGTCGCAGGCCGCACACCCATAGGCCGCGCGGTGTCGTGGAGCCGGTCGTCGGGATGGTTCAGTCGCGAAGTCGTTCTGGTGCTGATGAATGTTCTGATCGTGGTCCCGATCGTGTTCGCATTTCTCACCGTATGGGGCGGAATTCATCGTCACAGTTCGGCAGACGACGTGTCCACCGCCGCATTGAGAGTCTTCATCGTATGGGTGCTGTCTTTCTTGCCCAGCTGGTTGTACATCCGATTCCTCGGGCAGCGCGCGGGCGCCCTGTGGAGCGAGTACGTCATCAATCTCCACCGCCTCGCGGTGGACGAACCGAAATACTTGCCGCGGCCACCGAAATCCTCGGAATTCTATGCGGAATGGCTTGCGGACGGCGGTTACCTCCAGGAGGAGGAACACAATATCTATCGGCAGAAGTTCAACGCCTACTATGGACGTGCCGTGTCCTCCGCAGGCGGATCCGATTTCGTGATCAAGACCGACACCCTTTTTCCCATATTCCTCGCTACGATCGGTTTCGCGACCTGTTGGACAGCGGTCCTCTGGGATCTGAGCTTCGTCGAGAATCCCACCACCGCGTGGGACATCCTCAAGTTCGGATTTCTCGGCGCCTACGCATTCACCGTGCAGAGCCTCGTCCGCCGATTCTTCCAGAGTGACCTCAGGCCGAGTGCGTATGCCTCCGCGCTCCTGCGGATAATCGTCGTCTTCGCCACGTTGGTGGCCTTGTATCAACTGATCGACAGCTTCGAAGCCGGTGTTCGATCAGCGATTGCCTTCGTGGTGGGCGCTTTCCCGATCGTCGGGATCTACGCACTCCACAGGACTACGGCGGTCGCTCTGCGGGCTGCGGTCCCCCAGCTCACTCCGAATTATCCGCTCAATCAGATCGACGGCCTGAACGTATGGTACGAATCCCGGCTCATCGAAGAAGGCATCGAAGACATGCAGAGTCTGGTGACGGCAAATCTCGTCGATGTCATCCTCCACACGCGTGTTCCCATCGGCCGACTGGTGGACTGGATCGATCAGGCGCAGCTGTACTTCCACCTGGACCACAGTGAAGTGACGCGGCGTGAACGACGGCAGGCCCTGCGTCAGGACAACAAATCGTCGCCCAAACCCTCCTCCGAGGACCCGAGCTGGACCGCGCAGCTCAGCGGAAGCCTCGGCCCTGGCGTTCGCGCCGGCACCAACACCCGCGTAAGACTGCGCCAACTCGGCATCCGAACGGCGACCGATTTGCTCATCGCGTTCCCGCCCAGCGAAGTCGACCCCCGCACCCCAGCAGAACCGGCGGGTCGGCAATACCACCACCTCACCCCGGCAGGGATCGATCTCGAGCAGATCCGCATGCTCGTACGCGTCCTCAACGAAAGCAGCGAGCTGGTCCCCGTCTGGAACTGGCAACGCAGGGGCGCTCGCATCCGCCCGCCTCGGGAAACGTCGAACGGAAGGCGCGGCAACGGGCTCGAGCACTGCGCGGGATCAGCACATCTTCCGGCAACTCCCACCGGATGACGAACTCGGCGGAGGCTACATTCCGCGCGATCCGCCACCGTCAGGGCGCGTCCAGCACGCTTGCCGGAACCCCATAGGGCAGGAACCGCACCCGACGGCGATCGTCGGTGTTGTCGCGATGCGCGCGCAAGGCCTCGAGTTCGCTGGGAAAGACCTGGTCGACCCTGGCCTCGCCGCTGTCATCGATGCTGTAGATCACCCACACCCCGCTGCCGGTCTCGCCGGTGGTCTCGCCCTCGGGTTCCGGCGGGCGTGGCCGTTGCGGTTGGACGAACTGACCGAGCAGCGACGCCAGTGAGCCGACACTCGCGTGATCTACGCGATCCAGGAACACGCCGGCTTTCCCGAGCAGATCACGGAGCTCGGTTCCCGCTCCACGCAGTGCGCGTTCGAATTCTTCCGGATCGATGCCGAAAGGCCCGTTGGTTGGCATCGCATGTGCTCCTGAGGACGAGTTGGGTGCTACGTCCTCAGTGTCCTCGCGAAACGCCGACTTCGCCACGACGGCCACGCCCGTCCTCGATGCCGTGGCGCTTTCCGACTCATCCGTGGGTAGCCGCGCGAACTGGCCGAAGCGGCCGGGGCGAACACCCAGACATTGCGGTACTACGAGCGGCGCGGACTGCTCGCCGAACCGCAGCGGTCCCTTGGCGGGCATCGGCTGTATCCCGAACAGGCGGTCACCGTGTTGCCGGTGATCAAGGCCGCGCAGCGGCTCGGGTTCACCTGAACGAGGTGGCCGAGTTGCTGCCCGCCACCCGGTTCGGCCGCCGCCACACCGATGCGGGATTGCGGGCCCGGGCGACGGCCGAGCCGGCCGAGATCGACGCCGAACTATGGTCTTATCCGTCGGGATGGTCGCAGCGGTCGCAGGACGCGCAGTCGCCGCCCGCGGTGCGCGCGGCCGGGGCGGCACAGCAGGTCTCCCCGCGCCAGGCGTCGACGCCCTCGCGCACCGCGATGGCGGCGATGACCAGCGCGGCGATCGGGTCGGCCCAGGACCAGCCGAACAAGCTGTCGAGCACAAGCCCGGCCAGCAGCACCGCCGAAAGGTAGGTGCACAGCAAGGTCTGCTTGGAATCGGCGAGAGGCGGATCCGAGTTCGCGGCCGGCGCGGCGCTGTGCGGCCGACAGCACCGGCATGACAACCAGGCTCGTCGCCGCCGGCCCGATGCCGGCCGGTGAGTGCTTGGCCTCGCCGAACCCGAACAGTGCGCGGAACGAGTCGACGGTGACGTTGACGGCGAGGGCGAAGAAGGAGCACGTGATGACCCGCAACGCCACCTTCTCCCGCGTTTCGGGATCGCGACCGGCGAACTGCCAGGCCACGGCCGCCGCCGAGGACACCTCGATCACCGAGTCCAGCCCGAACCCGATCAACGCGGTGGAGGAGACGCGGGCGCCTTCGATCAGCGCGTACGGCATGCCGAGGGAAGCCATCAGCAGCACTCTTCGGTCTCGGCGGCCGGGCAGCACGCCGGATCCACCACCAGTACCAGCCCCAGCAGATCCTCCAGCGCCGCGGCGATCCGGGTATCGGCGAGTTCGTAGCGGCTGCGCCGGCCTTCCGGTACCGCGACCACCAGCCCGCAGCCGCGCAGGCAGGCCAGATGGTTGGACAGGATCTGGCGGCTCACCCCGATCTGCTCCGCCAGCTCCGACGGGTATCCCGGCGCTCGCCGCAGACTCAACAGGATCCGGCTTCGGGTCGGATCGGACAAGGCGTGCCCGAACCGGGCCTTCGGGTTCCACTGTTCGCCGCGTCGGCGTAGCGGCGGGCCAGGTGGGCGAACGCGGCGGTGAGTTCGGGCGGCCCGATGACTTCGATTTCGGCGTCGAACCTGCCGAGCACGCCGGCGAGTGCGGTCCACGACCACGAGCCGAGTACTACCCGGCAGCTGTCGGGACCGAGCGCCTCGACCACCCCGTCGTGGAGGAACGGCGCGACATCGGCGGCGGGCAGGCGCAGGATCACCGCCCCATGGCACGGCCAATTCCCGGTCGCATCCGAGCCACGAAACCTGCCGGCCACGAATGTGGGGACGTCGTCCGCCGGGAGTTCACGCGGCGTGAACCGGGGGCCGGTGGGGGTTCGCGGGGTGATCCGGTCGGCGCGGAAGGTCCGCCAGTCCTCGCGGTCGAGGTCCCACGCCACGAGATACCAGCGTCCGCCCCAGGTGACGAGATGATGGGGTTGCACTCGCCGCGGCGGATGCGCGGCGGCATTCGTCGAGGACGCGCCCGCGTAGTCGAAACGCAGCACTTCGCGGGCGTGGAGGGCGGCGCCGATCGCCGTGAGGACCTCCGTGCCGACCTCGGGCGCCGGCCGGTCCTCGGGCGGTGCGACGGCGGTGATCGGCAGGGTGTCGATGCGGTGGCGTAACCGCGCGGGCATGACCTGACGGACGGTGTTCAGCGCGCGCGCCGCGGCCTGCTCGACACCGGCGCCTGCGGTGGTGGCGATCTGGAGTGCGACAGCCAGGGCGACGGCCTGTTCGTCGTCGAACAACAGCGGCGGGAGCTGGGCGCCCGCGCGGAGGCGGTATCCACCGTCGGGACCTTTGGTGGTGGCGATGGGGTAGCCGAGTTCGCGTAAGCGGTCGATATCGCGGCGCACGGTACGCGGGCTGACCTGCAGCCGCTCGGCCAACAGCGCCCCCGGCCAGTCCCGGCGCGCCTGTAGCAGGGACAGCAGCGCCAGCAGTCGCGCGGACGTTTTCGGCATGTTTTCATTCTGTCCGAAGTAGCGGACACAACCTGGCCACTACCCTTGCGAATGTTGCTCACGTCAGCCGACGAGCCGAACAGGAGCAACTGTGTCCCTCACCACCACCACCCACCTGAACTTCCGCGGTGACGCCCGCGCCGCGCTGGAGTTCTATCAGTCCGTCTTCGGCGGTCAGCTCGCCGTTGTCACCTACAAGGACGCCGGGAACGTCGACGCCGGGGCCGACCAGATCATGTGGGGCCAGGTACAGGCCGACAACGGGTTCCACATCATGGCCTACGACGTGCCCGTGCAGACGGGCTACGACCCGGGCGAGAACGCGTTCTTCGTCTCCGTGCGCGGCACGACGGTCGAAGAGGTATCGGGCTATTGGGGGAAACTCACCGCGGGCGCGACCATCGTGGTTCCGATGGTTCCGGCGAACTGGGCGGCCGCCTACGGAATGCTGCGTGACCGTTTCGGTGTCGTCTGGGTCGTCGACGTCGTCAGCGGATAACGCGGTCGACGACTTCGCCGAGCGGATGCCGCACGTTCATGGCTCCGGCGACTTCGCCAGGCCGCGAACGTGTGGCCATGCCTCGGCAAGCGCGAGTAGCTGATGCAATTCCGCGGTGAGATCCCTTGTGCCCGGCCGGATTCGGTGCCGAGGCGGGAAGCGACTCGCGCGCGGAGGGTGCCCTGCAGCTTTTGTGGCGATGGCCTCGGCGACGCGACGCGCATAGCTGTGCGGGTCACCGCCGGTGGCGGCCAGATCGTCGGGGCTGTCGCTGTAGCGCTTGAGATGTAGCAGGCTGTCCCGGATTTCGACCGTCATGCGATGCAGACGGATGGCCGGGTCTGTCCGGCCGTAGTGGTCGTGGGGCGTCTCCAGGACGATTCCGGGCACGGCTGCGGTGAGATCGGCCCACATCGGCTGCAGGCGACGGCAGTACCGGCTGGTGCGGTCCCATCCGAAGTGGGTGAGTAGGGCGCTGATCAGCGGCACCGTGACCACGGCGGGAGCGCCGACTGCCGAGAGGAGAAAGCCGCTCCATGCTTTCCAGCGCATCTCCGGATCCCACGACGGGCGGCCGGTCAGGACACTGCTGAAGGCCTCGATCGGGTACACGACCGCTACGCCCCCGAGAGCTGCCACGGTGCCCAGGATGGCTGTGTACAGTGCACGTTCGGACCAGGTGGTCTCGCCCGCGGCACGCATTTCGCGCACGCTTACCCGGCCGACGTGCAGGGCAGTAGCGCCGAGCGGCAGGGCGAACACGACCCAGATGACGACAGCGCGCCAGCCCAGGGTCTGGTCGATCAGCTGGTCGGCGCGGCGGGCGGGCGTGCCCGCGATCAGGATGACGGCGGTGGCGGTGATCGTGACGAGGTAGTAACGCCGCTGCCTGCGCCACGTCTGGGCGGGATCGGCGCCTGCCCACAATTCGGCGATGCCGTAGATATGCGAGACGGTCAGCAGGACTGCTCCCAGCGACAGCTGCCGGGCGACGTTCACCACGTCGCGGTCGGCGCCGGGCAACAGCCAGGCCAGTGCCTGTTCGAACCATGCCTCTCGCAACAGGTGTTCGAAGACAGCGGCGGCGAGCGCGCGGTTGATGAGCCGGTCGACGAGGCTTTCCCGCAACAGCCACCACCGACAGGCGAGCACCGAGGCGAGCACCGTGAGGACAGGCCAAGTGATCAGACCTGGGATGGGAGAGGTCATCTCATCGGTGCCGGTTCCGGAAGAACGTCGAGCGGAACCGGCTCACCGACCGCTTCGGCAGCATCGCTTCGACCAGCAGCAGGTCGGCGAAGGTTTCCGCGGCGCGCTCGCGCTCACTGCCGTAGTCTCGGCGCCCCAGGACGCTGCGAATGGTCTCCAGCGACAGGGAGGGCATCAACTCGCGCAACGGCAGATCAGCCGCGGGACCGCTGGACGTCTCTCCGTGGCCGAGCAGCATGTGACCGACCTCGTGGGCGATGATGTGGTCGGCATGCCATTCGGTATCGGCCCCGTACATGATCACGTCGTCGTCTTCCCGGGCGATCCACAGGCCACTTCCGGTGCCGCATCCGTTTCCCGCGAGTGCGCCGACATCGATGGGGCACAACGTGATCGGCCGTGCCCGATACGCTGCCACTCGGTCGAGGTATTCCGTCATGTCCCATGGATCGGGGATCGGTACCAGGCGACCCAGTTCCTCGAATCGCGCGGCGAGATCCTCCATTACGCCTTCTCCTCGTCGATGACGTCACCTATGCCGATAATCCGGTGAGCGTAGTCGCCTACGGGGAATCGTCACCGGCCTGGCTTGTCGCACAAGCCTTCTCGATGTCAACCTCCCTTCAGGCCTGCGCTGCCGAGGCGGCCGTGTGGGCGCTCCGGCCGTTCGGAGGCGCGCATCAGCGTGTTCGGTGTTCTCGCGCCGTCCACGCGGCGATCTGGGCCCGTGACGTGAAGCCGAGTTTTCCGAGGATGTTCTCGAGATGCCGGTCGACGGTGCGTGGCGATACCACGAGCCGTTCGGCGATCTGCCGATTGCTGAGGCCCTCCGCGACGAGTTCGGCCACAATCAGCTCGATCCCCACTCGTACACCCATATCCGCAGCTTGTCCGGGTCGCGGCCGGTCAGTCCCCGGCCGCGGCCGAGGCGCCCGAGACGGCGAACCCGATCCGGTGTCGGCGCCGGTGCCCAGCGCGGCTTTGCCACGTCGACCACCGGCGTCGGCGATCGTGCACTCGGTTCTCACCGAGGGCATCGTCGCGCTCCGGATCATCGTCGGACCGACCACGCATGCGCTACCGGCGGGATACCGGGCGCGGGCTACCGCCAGGCGGCTGCGTGTTCGCGGGCGTAGGACTTCAACTGCCGCGCCGGGTGACCGGTGAGTCGCTCGACCGTATCGGTCACCACGGCGTTGCCGCCGTCCCGGATCAACCGGAACAGGCCCTGCTGCCAGGTGATCGAGCGTTCGTCCAGACCGGCCTTTCGCAGTCCGTCGGCGAACTGGTCGGCAGTGATGGGCGCGTAACCCAGGTCCCGGCCCGCGGCTTCCCCCAGGGTTTGGGTGACCTGCCGGAGCGTGAGGGCCTCTGGACCCGTGATGATGTGGACTTCTCCGGCGTGCCCCTCCTCGACGAGTGCGGCGACCGCCACTTCCGCGATGTCTCGGGTGTCGACGAAGCCCACTGCGGCATCGGCGGCCGGGAGCGCGAGCTCGCCGTTTTCCCGGAGGGACGCCGCGAAGCCCTCGCCGAAGTTCTGCTGAAACCAATTGGGCCGCAGGATGGCCCATTGCTTACCCGAAGCACGCACGTCCGCCTCCCAAGCGGCCATCGGAATCGCGTCGGGTAACTGGTCGACGCCCAGCACCGACAGCAGCACGACCTTGCGCACGTCCACAGCGGCGGCCAGCAGATCGCCGAGCAGGCCCGGTTCGCCGGGCACGGCGTACGGGCCGACCACGTACATGCTGTCGATGCCGTGCAGCGCAGGAACCCAGGTCGCACGATCGGCCCAGTCGAAACGCACCGGCTCGACACCAGCGGTCGAAGGCGCGGGATTGCGGCTTGCCGCGCGCACGGCGACGCCGCGGGCCACCAGCGCGTCCACCACGGGCCTACCGGTCTTACCGGTCGCGCCGAGCACCAGAACAGTCATGGGTTTCCTCCTCGGATCGGTTGTTCGAGAGAAAATCTACGGATCTAGGCCAGGATGATGAATGCCTGAGAATCCGGAAAACATGTCCTAGAGTCCTGACTTGTGGATGTTCTCTCCGATGCGCTCGCCGCGATGCGAACGGGACGGACCCGCGCGGCCCGCACCGACGTACGCGCGCCCTGGGGTCTGCGCTTTTCGGCCGTCACCGGCACGACCTTCCATGTCGTGCTCAGCGGCACCTGCTGGCTGCTGACCGACGGAACCGACCCTCTCGCGCTGAGCCCCGGCGACGTGGTCTTCCTTCGCACGGGGAGTTCGCACGCCCTCGCCGACGACCCTCGAACGCCGCTGATCGACTTCCTTCCCGAGCGCTCGCAGCCCGATTCGCCGATCGGCCGTGTCCGCGTCGACGGTTCTGGAGAGCGGTCGATTCTGCTCTGTGGCGCGTACCAGCTCGATCGAACGCGGCCGCATCCGCTGATGAGGGACCTGCCCGAGGTTCTGCACCTGCCGGCGGGGAACGCCGAGCTCGGTCATCTCGTCGGCCTGCTGGCGACCGAGTTCGACCAGGATCGCCCCGGCCGCGACGGCATCGTTCCCCCGCTGGTCGACGCGATGCTGCTCTATATCCTGCGCACCTGGGCGGACGAATGCGCGGATTCGCCGGGATGGGCGCGAGCGCTCGGCGATCAGGCGATCGGTCGAGCCTTGCGCGACATCCACGCCCGCCCGGCCGCCCCTTGGACCGTGGAACAGCTGGCGGCGCGCAACGGCCTGTCCCGATCGGTGTTCGCCCAGCGATTCACCGCGCTGGTGGGCGAACCACCGGTGTCGTATCTGACCTGGTGGCGCATGACCAACGCCGGCCGCATGCTCCGCGAATCCGACGCCCCGATCCGGAATGTGGCCGCACAGGTCGGCTACGGCTCCGAGTTCGCCTTCGCCAAAGCGTTCAAGCGCGCCTACGGCGTCGCCCCGGGAATCTACCGCCGTGCGGAGCGGGTCGATACGCCGAGCATCGCGACCTGACCTCCGGCCGGATGTCAGGAATGCCGCGCACCGCGATTCGGCTAGAGAGGTGCGTCGCGCCACCAGCGGTCGTACAGATCCTGGCCGGAGGCGCCGCCGCGGACCAGGATGTGGCAGAAGTCGCGGATGGGTGGGTCGAATTGCACGAGGACGGTGCCGGTCGGTCGGCCGTCCACGCCGGTGAGGTCGCCCCAGATGACTCGCCCGGTCCCGGCGATTCGCTGCCATGACTCGTCACCGCGCACGGTCATATCGGTGAACGGCGCCACCGGGTTCGGCTGCCGATCGGTGTTGCAGTTCACGACGAGCCGCTCCACCGGGTTTCGGTCGCCGTCGCACTGGAGCCTGGCCAGCTCGCCGAGTTGCGAGTTCAATTCGACCGGGTTCCCGCCCAGGTCTACCGGATGGCATCGAATGCCGCCATGGCCGACGGCATTCGGCGTCGCGGGCAACAGCCTCGGGAACTGGCGGATCACGGTCTGGTAGCTGCCCCAGTCGGTGCGATCGCCGACGGCAGTGGTCGGGGCCGCCGCGGTACTCGACCGGGCGGCCGAGGTGGGCAAGGCCGAGGACTCGCCGCCGAGGTTGCCGGTCAACGCGAGGACTGTGCCGATACCGAGTACGACGGCACCCACCCCGACAGCCGTTGCGAGCGCGAATCGTATCCGCGACCGGGACGTGACGGAACCGCCGACCGGAGCAGGCTGTTGCTTCGTCCCGACCGCCGTCGCGACCGCGGCGGCGAGTTCCCCGCATGACGGGTAGCGGTGGTCCGGATCCTTGGCCAGCGCGCGGGCCACCACCTCATCGACTCCCTGCGGCAGGGCCGGCCGGACCGCGGACGGGCGCGGCGGCGCGTCCCGCAGATGGGCTCGCACGGTTTCGGCCGCGCTCGGCCGTGGAAAGGGGCGCGCGCCGGTCAGCAATTCGTAAAGCGTGCAGCCCAAGGCGTAGACGTCGGCGCGGTGATCGACAGCGCCTCCGGTGAGCTGCTCCGGGGCGGCGTATGCGAGCGTCGCCAGGACTGTGCCCGGCTCGGTCGGCGAGGTCGACTCCGCCTGCGCACGCGCGATGCCGAAGTCTGTGACGAAGACCCGGTCCGGTTCGTTCTCGCGCGATTCCAGCAAGATGTTGCCCGGCTTGACGTCGCGGTGCAGCACCCCGGCCCGGTGGGCGGCGTCGAGACCCCGCGCGACCGCGCCGACGATGTCCGCCACCCGGTGCGGCGGCAAGCCGCCGGGCGCGCGGCGGAGAAGAGCACCGGTATCGGGACCGTCCACGAATTGCATGGCGATCCACAGCCGCCCCTGGTCCACGCCTCGATCGTGCACGGCGACGATATTGGGGTGGTCGAGTTGCGCGGCGAGGTCGGCCTCACGCACGAACCGGGCCCGGAAGACGGCGTCGACGGCCTGCTGCGCCGACAGCACTTTCAGCGCGTCCCACCGCGGAAGCCGGGGATGCCTGGCCAAGTAGACCGCGCCCATGCCTCCCTTGCCCAGCAGCCGTTCGATCCGGTACCCGGCGAAAATCGTGCCCGGTAGGAATGTTTCGGTCATTCGGACTCGCTGTTCAGCAATACGGCGTACTGGGCCGCCGCCCGCTGCTGGGCGTCCGCCGCAGTCCGTCCGGAGACGACCGCCAGGTAGCGCCCGAACAGCACCTGGCACCTGAAGCGCGGCGCGAACTCCGTGCCGTCGAGCCGCTCGCCGCAGCGCGTGTCCGGCAGCCCCGCGGGCACGGGCGCCGGGCGGGCACCCGCCCCTGTCTCCTCGCCCGCGTGGGCGTCGAACTCCGCGCGGGCGATGGCGACGGTCGCGAACCGCGCGAGCCAGTGGTGTCCGATCGTGGCCAGCAACTCCTGCGGTTGTCCTTTCTCCGCCCCTTCCAGCGGACGGCCGCTGTGCAGGTAGGCGCCGCGCGGGCCGTAGACGATGCCCATCGGCCAGATGGCGGCATTCCACCCCGCGGTCCGGACGCTGCCCGGGGCGATCGCCACCGGGAACGTCCATTGTCCGGGCTTGTCCGGGACGATCCGCCGGAGCATGCCGTCGCGGTCCAGCGGGAGAGCGGCGACCTTGTCTTCCGGCGTGGGCTGGAAATCGCGCAATCTCGTCAGTTGCGCAGCGAAGGCGCGACTCGCCAGACCGGTGAGTGCGGCGGGGTCCGGCGTGGTATGCCCGGCGAGCACGTTGATCACGAACGACTCGTGCGCCATGGTGGCCGCGAGCGTCGGCACCGTCGGTCTCCAATGGGCGTGTGCGGCAGCATGATCCGGAATCGCGATGGGTACGTTCTCCGCACTGACGGCGGCGTCGACGGCATCGATTTCCTGCGCGGCCCGCCGGGCCGACTCGGCGTCGGGAAATCGGAGCAGCATCACGGTGAGCATGCGGGCGGCGCCGACGATCGGAGTACCCGCCATTTCCGTGTCACTGCCGCTGACCGAGAAACCGGCAAGCATGCCGTGCCGTTCCAGCACCGCCTGAACCGGCGCCGACAACAGTCCGGAGGTCTTGACGGGGGTCGGCAGCGGCGCGACCCGCACCGCGCCGAGCCCGAAGACCAGGGCCGGATAGGCCTCGACCGGATCGATCACCGCTTCTGCCATGCGTACCGACTCCACCACCCGCCCGTACCGTTTCTCGGCGACGTGTGGCTCGGTGAGTGGCTCGACGGAGTAGTAGCCGACGTCCAGTGCGGCCAGGTCCGCGTGAGCGGGCACCGGCTTGCCCTGCCGCACACAGCCGCTCACCACCAGTACGGTCACCAACGCCGCGATCGTGCCGGCGACGCGAATCGCCGCTGTTCGAACGAACATCCCTGACACCTTGTCACAGTGGCGCATCGGCCCACCATCGAGCGCGCATTTCGGCGCCGGAATCGCCGCCGACCACTTGCAGCCTGCAGAATTTCCGGTTCGGAGCGTCGAAGTACACGTCCAGCCGACCCGAGACTTCCCCGAGCACCGTCGTGTAATTGCTCCAGTGCAGACTTCCGGCACCGGATGCGCGGCTCCACTGCTCCGCACCCTCGGTCCGCTCACGGGGAATCGGCACCATCACCGAACGATCCGCGTTGCAGAAGACTTCGAGCGTAACGGTGGGATCGCGGTCACCGGTGCACCGCAGTATCCCTACGGGGACCTCGGCCGCGAAAGCGATCTGCCTGCCGCGCTCGTCCACCGCCCGGCAGAACGCGGCCTCTCGATAACCGACCCCGTCCGGCGAGAACGGCAGCAACTGGGCAAAGGCCTCTGCCATATAGGCATGAGCCCCCCAGGCGCTCGACACCGCCGGCACCGGACTGGTCGAGCGCGGGACGGGACGAGCCGACGATTCGTCGGTGCGCGTCAACGCCCACACCGACATCGCCGCCGACGCCACCGCCGCGACCGCGACGACGATCGCGAGGAGTCGCCGCCCACGGCGACGACCATCGCTCGACGGCGCGATCACCGGCACCGCGTCCGTCAGGGCCGCCTCGGCCGCGCGCGCCAAATCCCCGCAGCTCGGGAACCGATCGCCGGGATTCTTGGCCATCGCCTTGGCCACCACCGCGTCGAACGCAGCAGGCACGCCGGGCTTTTCGAGCGAGGGGCGGGGCGGCGGCTCGTTCAGATGGGCGTACATGACCGAACCCGGATTGTCCCTGGGGAACGGCGCCGATCCGGTGAGCACCTGATAGAGGGTGCATCCCAGGGAGTACACGTCAGCGCGCCGGTCGGCGCGGTCGCCGCTGATCTGTTCCGGGGCGGCGTAGGCGAGGCTGGCCGTCATGCCGCCGACGGCGAGGGTGGGTGAGTCGTCGGCGGGACGGGCGATGCCGAAGTCGGTGACCAGCACGCGATCCGAGCCGTCGGGCTGGGGTGCGACCAAGATGTTCGCCGGTTTCACGTCACGATGCAGCAACCCGGCGCGGTGGATCTCGTCGAGTCCGCGGGCCGCCTCGGTGACGATGTGGACGGCGCGCGCCGGGTCCAGACCCCCCTGGCCGCGCCGGATCAGTTCCGCGACGTCCACGCCGTCGACGTACTGCATCGTGATCCACAGCCGACCGTCCTGCTCGCCGCGGTCGCGCACCGCGACGAGATTGGGGTGCTGCAAGCGGGCCGCGATCTCGGCCTCGCGCAGGAAGCGAGCGCGGAACTCCGGATCGTCCCGGTGCGAATCGGCCAGGATCTTCAACGCGTCCCTGCGCGGCAGCCTGGGATGCCGGACGAGGAAGACGGTGCCCATGCCGCCCGCGCCGAGTCGACGTTCGATCCGATACCCGGCGAACACCGCGCCCTCGACAACGTCCACCAGGATTCCCCTCCCGCACCACGCCCACGAATGGGCCGACTATAACGTTCGGAACCTCTTCTTGCCCAGGCGCTTCGAGTCCCACATGATCGAGGAGACCGGCCGCCATGCCGGGGATGCGGACATCCTTCGCGAACTGATCGACGGTGCGGCCGGACACTGATCCAGAACCTTCCGTGACAGGAACACCTGACGCTCGCGGAGCACCGCGTTACTGCTCGTCGCGCTGCTGGAACATTCGCTCGTACATCGCACGCAGCTCACGCATTCGTTCCGCTTCCTGTTCGGATTCCGCCCGCGCCCGGCGCTCCACGTGACACACCGCCACGGATATCCCCACCATCCCCGCCACGAAGAGGACCCATCCGGGCCAGACCAGCCAAGGCCGCGTGGACCAGTAGAAAGCCACTTGCAGCAGTCCCGAGCCGACGAACGCCACCAGAGCCGACACCCCGAACCATCGCGTGCCCATCGTCCACCTGTGCCTGACTCGAATACCCCGATGTCGAGAGTACGTCTCCATGACAGAAGGTTTCGTAATCCGCGGCGCACCGGCGCCGGGCAGCGGGCGGAGGCCGCGACGCTCGCCGCGGAACGCCGGCATCACCACGTCACCGTCGCCAGAAGAAATGATGCACCACGCCACTGGGGCTCGGGATCCGCTCCAGGTGAAAACGGTCGACGAGTTCATCGGGGCTCTCCCACAACCTCTCGCCGCGACCGAGTTCGGCTGGTGCGACGGCGATATGCATCGTGTCGATCAGGTCGGCGTCGAGGAATTCCCGGACCGTGGCGACACCACCGCCGATGCGCACGTCCTTGCCCTCGGCGGCCTCGAATGCCCGCGCCAGCGCTGCTTCCGGCGTTGCGTCGAGAAAATGGAAGGTGGTGTCTCCCAGCGTGAACGACGGACGCACGTGGTGGGTCAGGACGAACACCGGTGTGTGGAACGGAGGTTCGTCTCCCCACCAGCCCTGCCACTCGTAGTTCTCCCACGGCCCCCGCTGGGGACCGAACTTGTTGCGTCCCATGATCTCGGCGCCGATGTTGTTGGTGAAGTCGCGAGTGCAGTAGTCGTCCAAGCCGTAGGTCCCCCCTGGTTCGGTCCGGGTGGGCCAGTGCGCGGTGGCGCCCGTCCAGAAGAAGAGCGCACTCGGATCGGCGTGGCCGAAGGGGCGCTCGAAGCTTTGCCCTTCCCCGGAACCGTAGCCATCGGTGGAGACATTGAAGTTCTGCACGCGGACCAACTGTGCCATCGGAAACCCTTTCTGGTTGCAATATGCAATCAGTAGGCAACTTACCTACACTGATCCCATGGTGCAACCAGTTGCTCATGACAAGCTGCCAGTCCCTCCGGGGAAGTCGGGCTGCCCGATCAACATGACGATCGAGCTGCTCGGGGACCGTTGGAGCTTGATCGTTCTGCGCGACATCATGTTCGGCGGCTTCACCCACTTCCGCGAGCTGCTCGCCGCGTCCATGGAGGGCATCGCGTCGAACATCCTGGCCAATCGCCTCGCGAAACTCGTCGACGCGGGCCTGCTCACCCGCGATGACGACCCGAGCCACCGCCAGAAGGTCGAATACCATCTCACCGAGGCAGCCATCCAGCTCGTCCCGGTCATGGCCCAGCTCGGCGCGTGGGGCGCGCACTGGTTGAACACGGCGCCGGAGCTGACCGTGCGAGCCGAGCTGCTGGCCGCCGGCGGTCCCCCGCTCTGGGAGCGATTCATGGCCGAACTCCGCGCCATCCACCTGGCCGGAGCGCCGATACCGACCGACGGCGTGCTCGCGGAACTGACCGCCGCCTATCACGAAGCAGCAGCCGGGGCGGAACACGACGCCGCCGGATAGGTCCGCCTGCCGCCGCCGAGAGGCGTTGGCCTCCGTCGGCAGTGCTGTGACGAGCCGGGTGGGGCTGCCGGTTCCGCGCGGATCGGAAGCGATCAGCGATTCGCAGTGCTCGGGATCGGCGTTTTCACGTATCCCGCGGACCGCGCGACAGCCGGACGCCCGCCGAGCCGAGCCAGCACCCATGCAACCAGCGCGGACAGCGCATAGAGGGCGCCGACCCCACACGAGGCCCGCCACCCCCACGAGCCGTATGCCCACGTGGTCGTGACCGCCCCGAGGGCGGACCCGAGGGAATAGAAGGACATATAGACGCCGATGACACTGCCCGCGCGATTCGGATGCGCGGCCGTGAGCAGGTGCTGACTGCTCACGTGCACGGCTTGGACGGCGAAGTCGAGCAGGACGATGCCCGCCACGAGCAGCCCCAGGGACGAGCGGCCCTGGGCGATGAGCACCCACGAGCCGATGAGCGCTGTCAGCGACCAACCCGTGATCGCCTGGGCGTGGCCCGCGTCGGCCCATCGTCCCGCGCGGGCGGCACCGAGCGCTCCGGCCAGGCCTACCAACCCGAACAGGCCGATCTCGGTGGTGCTCAGGTTCCAGGGCTGAGCACCGAGCGGCAGTGCGAGCCCGCTCCAGAGGGTTCCGAAGGATGCGAACAGGAACAAGCCGATCAGGCCCCGGCTCAGCAACAGTCGATCGGTGCGCACGAGCCGCCCCATCGACGCCAGCACCTGGGTGTATCGCGCACCGGTCGCCCTCCGGTCCGGGTACAGCCTTGCTCGGGCGAGGATGCCCAGTGCCGCGCAGAGGATGGCGAGCAGTGCGTAGACCGCGCGCCAGCCGACCGTGTCGCCCAGCGCGCCCGCGAGGACTCGGGCACCGAGAATGCCGATCACCACACCCGAGGTGACGGCGCCGATATTGCGGCCCCGCTCGCTCGGTTCGGAGACGGCGGCGACATAGGCGACCGTCACCTGCACCACGACCGCGAACATCCCCGCCACGGCCAGTCCCGCCGTGACGAGAATGCCGCTGGGTGCGGCGGCCGCGATCGCGGCCCCCACGGCGGTGAGCGCCAGATGCGCGGCGATGAGCCGTCGGCGGTCGACCACGTCACCGAGCGGGACCAACAGCATCAGACCGGCGAAGTAGCCGATCTGCCCGGCGGCGACCAGCCGGCCCAGCGACTCCGGCGGCAATTCCAGATCGCGCCCTGCCGCTGCCACTACCGGCTGGATCGCGTAGACCGTCGACACCGCCACGGCGCACACCAGCGCCAGGATCCATCGCTGGGATCGGGTTACTCCCGTCGACACCGCGCCTCCTGATTAGTAGCAGAATGAAACCATTCGACCGTAGGCATAATGGTTTCGGATTGCAACCGAATGGAAAGGAGCGTTGTGCCCCCGACGCACGGTTCGTCCCGCGACTGGACCGATCCCACCTGCCCCGTGGCTCGAACGATCGACCTGGTCGGCGATCGGTGGAGCCTGCTGATCGTGCGCGACGCCATGGACGGCGCGGCCGCGTTCACCGAGTTCCGGCAGCGTCTCGGGATCGCGCGGAATATCCTCGCCGACCGTCTCCGCCGACTCGTCGACCACGGCATCCTCACCGCCGACCCGGCTCCCGGAGGCAAGCGCCGCACCTACGAACTCACCGAGGCCGGACAAGACCTCTTCACCACCATCGTCGCGTTGCGGCAATGGGGAGAACGCCACGCCTTCGGCGACGACGAGCCGCACTCGACACTGCTGAGCCTCGACGGCAGCCCCGTCGCCGAACTGCGCCCCGAAACCCCGGCCGGAGAGCCCCTCACAGCGGCAACGGCCCGAGTCCGCAAGGTCGGCTGAGCCATGCGGCAGTAGTGGGCTGGTGGTCCGCTCACTCCCCCAGGCAGCTCAGCGCCCGCATGGCCTCGCGCTCTATGCGTGCGAGATCGCAGAGAACCGCGCCCGCCTGGACGAGAGGCTGCGCGTCGCCTGAATCACCGGCCGCTGCGATCAGTGCCGCGACTTCGGTCCATAGGGTGGCTGCCTCGGTGTACAACTCGAGGCCGGTGCGCAGGTGGGGGCTGTCCAGTATTCGGGTGCATTCGGCGAGGAAGTTCCGGTAGAAGTTACGGAACAGGGCGCCGCCGGTACCTGCCTTCTCCATCAGAAGGGCAACCTGCGCCAGGTCCCGCCGCGGGTCGTCGGTTCGCCGCAGCCAGGTGGGCACCAGTTTGCCCGCCTTCTCGATGCCCCGGTGGCCGAGGTTGGCGATGGGCGGGTCGAGGAAGGCGCGGGCGCAGGCGGTGATTGCCGGAATGATGCGGCTGGGTAGGGACGGCGGGTTCCTCGGGACGGTGAGGGTGAAGGACCGGTGCCTGGCGGTCATCGGGCCGCGCGCGGCTCTGGCTTCGGCGAGGCTGGTCAGACTGGTGGACACCTTGCCGCCTTGCTGATCGGTGTCCACCAGGTAGGCGTCGCGGTCGTCGTAGCCGTACATGGCGACGATGTGCCCGCCGAAGTGCACCTTCGACGTGAAGTAGTCCAGGTGGTAGCTGTCGAGCTGAAGTCCGACGGGGTGGCCTGCGTCGATGGGAGCAACCACGTTCGCCCAAGCCCTGCGAGGGGACGCGGTCTCCTGGACCGCGAGTTCCAGCCCGAGTCGGCCAGCCAGATTCCTGGTGAGGTCGAACGGCTTGGCCCGTCCGCCGAGGAAGGGGAAGCCCATGGTCTTGCTGTCCCAGTAGACGAAGGACAGACCGGAGCCGAGGCCGAAGAGCATCGGCTCGGAGAGGTCGATGCCCTGTTTCCGCAACAGCACCCCCAGAGCTGTCGTCTCGCAATGCTGGGCACTGCGGACATCAATGTCTCTCACCGCGGTCATGTCATGCCTTCCTGGGCGCAGATCGTCAGCCCTTCGCGCGGCGCCTTTGCCTGCCCGACGGAGTCGGCGTCACCAAGGAGTGGGCGCAGCGCACTCGTGGATGGTGACGGAAAGAGCGTTGCCGACATGGTGGACTCTCCCGTGACGGGAGAGTCCAACCGCCGCGACCTCTGCGCCTAGGAATTCGATCTACGGCGGAGCACAATGACTGCAGGGATGAATGTTCGAGGGTGATCCGTCCTGGTCGACTGATCACTTCGCCCACCGACCGAGGGGCGTAACTGACGACATGCATCGAGATGGCGAACGCCCGAAAGGGCTTTCCGTTTCCGCGCTGGCGGCGGTGGCCAACCCGTCGTACTCGCGGATCGACACGTGGAATCTGCTCGACGACGCGTGCCGCAGACTCGCCGATGTCAACAGCGCCGGGCTGGACACCACCCACGAAGCCGCCCGGGTGCGGCGCCTCCTCGATCGTCTCGGCGCTTACGAGCGGTACTGGCTGTACCCGGGCGCGGCGCGGCTGACGGCGTTTCGCGGATACCTCGCCGATCTGGCGACGGTACGGCTCGCCGAGGAAGTGTCGCTGGCCGTGCGCTTGCTCTCGGAGTACGGCGACCGCGCGGCGTTGTTCGACACAGCCGCGCCGCTGGCCGAGCAGGAACTCGTGGCCCGGGCCAAGCAGCAGCAGTTCTACACGGTCCTGCTCGGCGACGATTCCCCGCCCGAAGCGCCGGAGGGCCTGGCGGAGAGCCTGCGGGCGCTTCGCGAATCGTCGGACGATGTGCAGTTCGAACTGCTCGTCGTGGCGAGCATCGAGGACGCCATCACCGCCGTCGCGCTGAACGGCGAGATCCAGGCGGCGATCATCCGGCACGACCTACCGCTCCGTTCCCGCGACCGGCTGCCGTTGATGACCACATTGCTCGGCGCCAACGACGGCGTGGTCGTGACCGACCGCGCCCCCGACTGGGTCGAATGTGGCGAGTGGATCCGGAAGCTGCGGCCCCATATCGACCTGTATCTGCTCACCGACGAATCGATCGCCGCGGAGACCGAAGCCGAGCCGGACATCTACGATCGCACGTTCTATCGGCTCAACGACGTCACCGACCTGCACAGCACGGTGCTCGCCGGGATCCGGTGCCGTTACGCCACACCGTTTTTCGATGCCCTGCGGGCCTATGCGGCCGCGCCGGTCGGCCAGTTCCACGCGCTGCCCGTCGCGCGGGGCGCGAGCATCTTCAACTCCAAGTCGCTGCAGGACATGGGCGAGTTCTACGGCCGCAACATCTTCATGGCCGAGACGTCGTCCACCTCCGGCGGGCTGGACTCCCTGCTCGACCCGCACGGCACGATCAGGGTGGCGATGGACAAAGCCGCCGAGACGTGGTGTGCCGACCGGACGTACTTCGTGACCAACGGGACGTCCACCGCGAACAAGATCGTCGTGCAGGCCCTGACCCGCCCGGGCGACATCGTCCTGATCGACCGCAATTGCCATAAGTCGCACCACTACGGCTTGGTGCTCGCCGGGGCGTACCCGCTGTACCTCGACGCCTACCCGCTCGAACAGTTCGCGATCTACGGAGCCGTGTCGCTGCACACCATCAAGAAGGCGCTGCTGGATCTCGAGGCGGCCGGCCAACTGGATCGGGTGCGCATGCTTCTGCTGACCAACTGCACGTTCGACGGCATCGTCTACAACCCCAGGCGCGTGATGGAAGAGGTGCTGGCGATCAAGCCGGACATCTGCTTCCTGTGGGACGAGGCGTGGTACGCGTTCGCGACGGCGGTGCCGTGGGCGCGACAGCGAACCGCGATGGTCGCCGCCGAGCAACTCGCATCGACGTTGTCCTCGCCGGGATACGCGGAGGAATACCGCCGGTGGCGTGCGTCGATGCACGGCGTCGACCGTGCCGAGTGGAGTGATCGCCGCCTGCTTCCCGACCCGGAACGTGCGCGCGTCCGCGTGTACGCGACGCATTCCACCCACAAGTCGCTGTCCGCGCTGCGGCAGGCGTCGATGATCCATGTCCGCGACCAGGATTTCAAAGCGCTCGCCCGTGAGGCATTCGCCGAGGCGTTTCTGACCCACACCTCGACGTCGCCGAATCAGCAACTCCTGGCGTCGTTGGATCTGGCCCGCAGGCAGGTCGACATCGAGGGCTTCCAGCTGGTCCGGCACGCCTACGACATGGCGTTGGTCTTCCGTCACCGCGTCCGCAAAGACCGGTTGATCGGCAAGTGGTTCCGCATCCTCGACGAGGACGACCTGGTGCCCGACGAATTCCGGCCCTCCGAAGTCCGCTCGTACCGGCAGGTCAGGCAGGGTGGCCTGGCCGAGTGGAACGAGGCGTGGCGGTCCGATCAGTTCGTGCTCGACCCCACCAGGGTCACCCTGTTCGTCGGCGCGACCGGCATGAACGGGTTCGACTTCCGCGAGAAGATCCTGATGGATCGCTTCGGCATCCAGATCAACAAGACTTCGATCAACAGCGTGCTGTTGATCTTCACCATCGGCGTCACCTGGTCGAGCGTGCACTACCTGCTCGACGTGTTACGCCGGGTGGCTGCCGACTTCGAGACCAGCCGGAGCGCGGCCGGTAAGGCCGATCGCGCCCTGCAACAGCGCCGGATCGACGAGATCACCAAGGAACTGCCTGCACTCCCCGATTTCAGCGAGTTCGACAGCGCGTTTCGTCCCGACGGGGCCAGCTCGTTCGGGGATATGCGATCGGCGTTCTACGCCGGGTACGAGGAGTCCGACCGCGAGCATGTCCTGCTCGGCGACGCCGGGCGGCGGCTCGCCAAGGGGATGCCGCTGGTGTCCGCCACCTTCGTCGTCCCCTACCCGCCCGGCTTCCCCGTGCTGGTGCCCGGGCAGGTGATCTCGACGGAGATCCTGTATTTCCTGGCCGAGCTCGACGTCAAGGAGATTCACGGATACAACCCCGACCTCGGGCTGTCGGTCTTCACCGAAGCCGCGCTCGCGCGGCTGACCGCGGCCCGTCATGCGGGTACCGCGGTGTCCGGCGGTCTGTCCGAGGCAGCTGCGGCGCCCGTGAACCATCGTCGAGTCGGGATCTCGTAAGGCGGTCCGGCAAGTTTCCCGCAGCCCGGGCGGGCGAACCCGGCGCGACGAGCGACGATGCCGCACACTGCTCCCATGACGCCCGAATCGCGAACCGGATCGATGTTCCGCTGGACCGAGGTCGGCACCGGCGGTGTGATCGCCCCCGGCGAGCGATTGACCTGGCCGCGCACGATCGGGATCGGGTTGCAGCATGTGGTGGCGATGTTCGGCGCCACCTTCCTCGTGCCGGTCCTCACCGGGTTCCCGCCGTCGGCGACGTTGCTCTTCTCCGGGGTCGGAACCCTGCTGTTCCTGGTGATCACCCGCAACCGGCTGCCGAGCTATCTGGGTTCCAGCTTCGCGATCATCGCTCCGGTCCTCGCGGCGACCGCCTCGCACGGAATGGGGGCGGCGCTCGGCGGAATCGTCGTGGTTGGCGTCCTGCTGATCGTCATCGGCGTGGTGGTGCACTTCGCAGGCACCCACTGGATCGAGGCGCTGATGCCGCCGGTGGTCACCGGCACCATCGTCGCCCTCATCGGGCTGAACCTGGCTCCGACCGCCAAGACGAATTTCGAGAAGGACGCGATCACGGCGACGGTCGTGCTCATCCTGCTGATCCTGTGCCTCGTGCTCTTCCGCGGATTGCTCGGCCGGTTGGCGATCGTCGCCAGTGTCGTGCTCGGCTATCTGCTCGCGCTCGCGCGCGGTGAGGTCGACACCGCGGCGATCGGGGACGCTTCCTGGGTGGGGCTGCCCGACTTCCACGCACCGAGCTTCCACCTCTCGGTGCTGCCGATGTTCCTGCCGGTGGTGCTGGTGCTCGTGGTGGAGAACATCGGCCACGTCAAGTCGATCACCACGATGACCGGCATCGACTACGACCGGCGCCTGGGCCGCGCGCTGGTGGCCGACGGCGTGGCGACGGTGCTGGCCGGCAGTGGCGGCGGCTCGGCGACCACCACCTACGCGGAGAACATCGGCGTGATGGCCGCGACGAAGGTCTACTCGACCGCTGCCTACTGGGTAGCCGGTGCCGCGGCGATCGTGCTCAGCCTGTCACCGAAGGTGGGAGCGGTGATCGCCGCCATCCCGGCCGGGGTGCTCGGTGGTGTGACGACCGCGCTCTACGGCTTGGTCGGCATCCTCGGCGTGCACATCTGGGTGAGCAACCGGGTGGACTTCGGTAAGCCGATCAACCAGTTCACCGCCGCCATCCCACTGGTCATCGGTATCGCCGATTTCACCTGGGTGATCGGCGACCTCGACTTCGGCGGCATCGCCCTCGGCGCCCTCGCCGCACTGGCGATCTATCACGCGATGCGGCTGATCGGTGGTTGGCGCGGAACGGTCGTAACCCACCCCGCCGACGAGGCGCGCAAGCCGGAGAAATCGACGGATCGGTGACCCTCGTCGTATCACCGCCTCGGTGATTGAGGATCGCCGATCCGGGTAGGCAGGAGTCGAACACCTGTTCTGCCGACGTGAGGAGTGGCTATGGTGCAGCCGAAGCCGGAGAAGGATCCGGATCAGTGGACCACCGGCGAGGAGCCGATGACCGGCCCGCAGGAGTCCTATCTGCACACCCTGGCCCAAGAGGCGGGCGCGGAGGTGCCGGCGGAGTTGACGAAGGCGGAAGCCTCGCAACTGATCGACGAACTTCAGCAGCACACCGGCCGCGGCGCCTGACCGGCTCGGTCGGAGCGTCTACGCCTCTGAGGAGAATCACTGATGAACCATCCGTACGACGCCGCGAACGACGAAGGCACGCACGAAAACCCGGACGATCGAGAAAAGGACGTCCTCGAGGGCGGGTCCGAGGCTTCCGGCGACTTGGCGGGCCCAGGCCCCGGAGACGGCCGGGAGAAAGACCCGGACACGTAGATCAGGCGCCGCGGACCGGGGAGGGTTCACCGCCGCTCCGCCGGTAGCGAAAGCCGGCTCGCCCGGGAGCCCGCCTGTTCGAAGCCCTCGTGCCGACCGCCCTCGATTGTGACCTCCGGCGCCGCTGCGCAGGAGCATGATGAGACAGGTGAGCCACGCCGATGGGCAGGACGCCGCGGACCGCACCGGACCGGAGGACGAACGTCCCGACCGGGTCGGCAGCTTCCGGTTCTGGTTCGACGACCAGCGCTGGGAATGGTCCGACGAGGTGGCGGCGCTGTACGGCTACCTCCCCGGCCAGGTACAGCCGACCACCGACCTGGTGCTGTCGCACAAACACCCCGCCGACCGCGCCGCCGTCGCCGACGCCCTCGCCACCGCGGTCCGTGACCACGGCGCGTTCTGCAGCCGCCACCGCATCATCGACACCGCGGGCAATGTCCGGCACGTGCTCGTGGTCGCCGACCACATCTTCGACGGCACCGGCGCGGTCGTGGGCACCTCGGGCTACTTCATCGATCTGACCGCCACCGTCGACCAGCAACGGCGTGAAGCCCTCGACGAGGCGCTCCCGGAAGTGGTCGAGGCCCGCGCGGCGATCGAGCAAGCCAAAGGGATGCTGATGCTCGCCTACGGCCTGACCGCCGAGCAAGCCTTCCAAGTGTTGCGGTGGCGGTCCCAGGAGACGAACACCAAACTGCGGGTGCTGGCGGCCAAATTGGTCACCGTCGCCGCGGCGGCCGGTGGCGGTCCCGTCGAGCAACGGACCAGGCTGGACCATCTCCTGCTGACCATCCACGAATACCCCGACTGACCATCGCCCGGCTCCGTCGCGGCGGCGGCACGCTCGCCCGCTCGGAATGCCCGGCGCACCGGCTTCGCGTTGCGAGCGGCTCGGTGAGCGCTGCGCTGCCGGCCCAGCGGCGCGCTGTCGCGGCGGACCCACTGGAAGCGGCGTTCCGTTTCCGTCTCGTCGGCGTGGGTAGCCCGCAGGGGCAACGCTGGAAAGCTCGCGCATGCTCCGGATTCGAGGGCAGGAGCGCTGCGGTCCAGGTCGGGAAAGCACGTCCGGTCCGGTGGGAGGAACAATGACTCGTTCGCTGATGAAGGTCGTAGCCGCGGCAGCACTCGCGTGCGGACCGATCTCGGCCGGCGCGGGCACGGCGGCCGGTGTTCCGCAGTTACCGCCGCCGCCGATGGGCGGCGGCTCGGGCATCGCGATCGACGACCGAGCCGAATGCACGCTCACCACCATCGGTTACGACGCGGCGAACAGGTTGGTGGGATTGACGGCGGGCCACTGCGGCGAACCCGGGGCGCACGTCACGTCGGTGACCTATCCGAGCTACGGGGTGCTGGGGCGATTCGTCTACGCCGATCACGAATTGGACTACGGAATCATCGAATTCGATGCCGCACGGGTCGCTCCCACCCGGGAGGTCGGAGGATTCTTCATCGACGGTCTCGGCGGCCCCGCGCAATTTCCCGACGTCGTGTGCAAGAAAGGCCGGACCACCGGCCGGACCTGCGGTGTCGCCTGGGGCGACCTGATGGGTGACAGCAGCGATACCTGGACCCAGATGTGTGTGCTCAAAGGCGATTCCGGCGCGCCGGTGGTCCTCGGTTCGACGCTGGTCGGCATGGTCAACGCTTATCTGGGCATGGGGTGCCTCGGCCCCGAGGTGGGCACCGACATCAACGCCATCCTCGCCGACATCGACTCCCGCGACGGCGTCGGCGCGGGGTTCCGGCCGATCTGAGCCGCCGACAGGATGATCGCGAACCAACACCAGGCCGGATAGGCGATCGGAGCTCGGCCGGATCCATCCGTGGTCGCGACACGTCGAGCGAGGTCGGCACTGCCGGCGGTGAGTACCGCGGCCACGCTGCCGGTCAGTCCGCCGGTGCGGCCGATTCGACGGCGTCGTCGTACACCTGGAACGCGTCGCGGACCTTGGTCGCGAGAAATCGCATGCGCTCGGAGGTGAGATAGCCGCCGCGAAAAGCCGTCTGGTCGAGTTCGGCGGCAACCTGCTCCAACGCCAGGCGCGCGTGCCTAATTGTCGGTGTCTGCCGAGTCATGAACGGGTTGTACCAGCGCACCTCGATGAAGCCGCCGCAACGCGCCGATCCGTGTCCTCTTGTATTTCAACGGGCGGCCGAGACAATTTCCGACTTCGAGTACGGAAATGCCTCATAGCGGATACCTATCGACAACCGAATGGTTGAGGGAGAAAGATCATAGCTGACGGTCGATGATGCCCGCCCGGGGGAATCCACACAGGTCCCATGATTGGACGCCCGAATGATTATCAAGAAATTGGTGGCGACCGCCCTGTTGGCCGTAGCGTCGACAGGAATAGCAATGGCCACAGCGCATGGTGAGGGCACCCTGACAGACCTCACGATGAACGGGGTGGATGGTCCTATCTCCTACACGACGACGCTGGCGGCGGATCACCGCACCGCTACCGTCGATCTGGCCTCGGGGAAGTTCGAGGTGACGCCGGATGCGGTCGAAGTGATCGCCGACAACGGCGCGATCGTCGGCACGATACCGACGACACTGCGTATGGAGACCGGGCAGAACTTCAGCGTCACACCCGCGCTCGACCAGTCGGGTAGGACGTTGACGTTGACACCGGCGGCCGGCGTGCCGTCGCCCGCGGCGGTCACACCGGAGATTCAGGGCTTGATGCACGACGCCCTGTTCGGCGGCGCGGTGATCGGTGCGGCGATCGGCTGCGCGATCGGCATCGCCATCGGAATCTGGTTCTTCATCGTCGGCGCCGTCATCGGTTGCGCGGTCGGCGCCGCAGTCGGTGCGTGGTTCGGCTTCTTCTTCACGCCGTTCTGATCCATCGGAAGAACCGAATCGAGGTAATTCACACGGCCGGGCGGGTCACCGATCCGCCCGGCCTCGCATTACTCGAAATCGTCGACGACGCGACCCGACGATATAAGCGCCCCTATTCCGGCCGCCGCACATCCACTCCGCCCATCCGACCGCTGCTCGCCGCCTCGGCCGCGCCATGGGGCCGCCACGGCCCGCGGCTGCTACCCGGCCGACCGTGCGCTATCGGGGGGCACGGTGCTCTTGGCACCCACCATGCGTACGAGACTGAAGATGGGCAGACCGATCACCAGATGTTCGATACCGGTGGAGATACCCACCCAGAGGTGGCTGGACAGAGCCAGGGGAATGATCACCGCCGCCGCGGTGAGGATTCCGACGATCCAGCCGAAGAACAGTTCCGGTGACGGAGTGCCCAAGCGGAGCAGATACCAGAGCACGCCGGCCAGCAGGGCGCAGATGAAGGCCACCACGGCGAACCAGTACGCGTCCTGGGACATCGGGCTCCACACCCCGAACTCACCGCTCTCGGTGACCCGGGTGGCGATGATCTCGATGATCCAGGCGCACAACCAGGCCGCCAGCGCGGTCACCACGGCCGCCGCGATCACACCGCCGACGAACATGCCGATGTTGACGTCCGGACCCTGGTGTGGCCGCGACCGACGGGCCGGACGGTCGGACTCGTAGGCGCTGTAGCCGTGATCCTGGTCCAACCCCGAGCCGTGGCCGTATCCGGAGTCTTGGCCGTACCGGACGTCTTGGCCATAGCCGGGCTCTCGGCCGTATCCGGCATCTTGTCCGTATCCGGGATCTTGTCCATACCCGCGATCGCGGTTGTATCCGGGATCACGGTAATTCCCCGGCTGATAACCGGGTTCATAACGTGCGGTGTGCTGGTCGCGCGGATCCATGGGATTCAACCGCCGATCACCTCCGTCCGAAGCATGCGTGTGCGTCGAGTGTAGGGCCGCCCCGCACCGGCTGCTGCCCGCCTCCCGAACTCCATACCGGTGACGCCCGCACCATCGAGCACACCGCTTCGATGGAAACCGCTGCCCGGCAATGGCCTTCTACCGAGAATCCGGAAGCCACTCGCCTTCTCCCTCCCCCCGCAGCAGTGAGACGCTCGCGCACAGTGGCGGATTCGACGCTTTCGAGTGCGAATCCGCACGCCTTGGCCGACACCGTGGTCGGCCTGCTGCCCCGCTGCGGGGCGGAACGGCTCGACGACATCCGCCTCGCGCTCCCGGCCACCGAACCCGAGCCCGACCACGAGCATTCCGCCTCCACGATCTCGGACAACGACGACGACCCGGAAGACGACGCGTTCCGCAGCGCCGCGTTCTGAACCGAGGAGTGATCGGCGCGGGTCACCGGCGCCGCCTGTTCAGCGATCGGTGAGCCGGAGCGGGCCGCGAACCTGGCGGGCCACCGCGCGGAACCAACCGGCGTCGTACCGCCCGCCCTCGGCATCGAAGGCGGGCCGAAGCTCGTACCAGCGCAGGCCCGGCAGCCGATGGTGCATCCCGTGCAGATTGAAGCTCAATGCCAGCAGCTCCAGCGGTGCGGGCAGTTTCAGGTTCAGCGCCTCGAGTGGCGCATCGAGAGCGGTGCCGTAGTGGTAGGCGTTGTCCGACAGCGAGACGATGGCGTCGCGCCCGGCGAGCGCCGTGAGCAGCATCCACCAGTCGCCGCCGTAGGCGAGGAACGCCGCACCGTACAGCAGCGCGATCGCGGCCGCGTCGACGCGGAACTGCCGCGACACCTCGGGTTGCGCGAGGCGTCCCAGCAACGGCCCAGCCACCGTGTCCGGCCCGTCCGCCGCGCGGGCGAGCCTGCGCACCGCCGCGGCGGGCAGCGCCGCCAGCACCACCGCCGCGACCTCGACCAGATACAGCCCGCCGAACAGCCGCAGGTAGTACCCGGGCGCGGCCTTCGCCCAGCTGGACTTCGCCGGATCGTAGACCTGGGCGCGCTCCCTGATCCGGCTGTAGCGGTGATGCAGGAGATGACCGGCTTTGAGCAACGCGAACGGCGACCTGCCCCACGATCACCCCTACGGGGATTGTCGCGCCCCTTACGTCCACGCAACGAAACGGTGCCCGGATCGCCCTCGTCCACACCGGTGCGGTGTACGAGTCGCTGGACGGGGACGGCGCCGGGTGGGTTTCGACGACCACCGGTCCGGGCCGTCGGCACCGGCGACCGACCGGCGAACCCGCCGCCCGAGCAGACGCGGTACCAGGACCGGAACGAACCGGTAACGGTTCTGTCGTGCGGGATCGCGAACTCGCCCCACCGCCGATTCGCCAGTGGGATGCTGGCTCGGCCGCAGAAGCCACAGCAATCGCCTGCCATGAACCGCCGGGGTGCCCGGTGGCCGACCGCGAAAGGCGAGAAACCATGAAGCTCACAGTCATCGGCGGTACCGGGCGGATCGGGTCGCAGGTGGTCCGGAAGCTGACCGCGGCCGGGCACGAGGCCGTCCCCGCTGCTATGTCCACCGGTGTCGACCTGATCAGCGGTCAGGGGCTGGACCAGGCGCTGGAGGGTGCGCAGGTCGTGATCGACCTGGCGAACTCGCCGACCTTCGACGAGGCGTCGCTGGAGTTCTTCCGCACCTCCATGCGCAACCTGCTCGCCGCTGGGCAGAACGCCGGTGTCGGGCACCAGGTCGTGCTGTCCATCGTGGGCGTGGACCGGGTGCCCCAGCTCGACTACTACCGGGCCAAGACCTTGCAGGAAGACCTGCTGCGGAAGGGGCCGACGCCGTACTCCATCGTGCGCGTCACACAGTTCTTCGAGTTCATGGACTCGGTGCTGTCGTGGACCTCCGACGGCGAGACCGTCCGCCTGCCCGCCACCCCGATCCAGCCGATCGCCGCCGCGGATGTGGTCGACGCCGTCGTCGAGGTCGCCACCGGAGACCCGCTGGGCGGGGTCCGCGACGTCGCGGGCCCGGACGTGTTCACCCTCGACGAACTCGGCAGGCTCACCCTCGCCGCACGGCACGACGACCGCATCGTCGTCACCGACGACACCGCGGGCATGTTCGCCGCCGTCCCCGGCGATGTGCTCACCGCGGGCCCGGACGCGCGCCTGGCGCCCACGCACTACCGGGAGTGGCTCCGGAACACCCTTTGAATCCGCCGACCGATCAGGCGAACGGCCATCGGCTCAAGCGGTACTCGGCCCGTGCCTCGTATGGCCGTGCGCCGAGCGCACGCGCACGGTCGCGCGCGGCCACCACCTCGTCCCGCGCGCCGGGGAGACCGAGGATTCCGCGTGCGGTGCCGCGGTAGAGGCCGGACGGCCCGAGACACACCAGACCCGGCCATTGCACCAGCAGCGTCTCGCCCCAGCCCTGGGTCAGCGGTTCGAGTCCGGCGGTGAGCTCGACCACCCGGTCGCGCTGCCGCGGCGCCCGCCGGCCCACCGCGAGCAGCGCCTCGAGCAGCAGCGGCACCCGCACGACGACGCGCGGGCCGTGCCATCTGCCCGGCAGCGCGACGATCGACTCGATCGACGACATCGCCCGGTCGTGGTCCCCCAGCTCGGCCGCGGCCATCGCGACCACGAGCGCGAAATCCTCGTCGAAGTCCTCGGCCATGCGGTCGGCCTCGGCCAGTGCCTCGCCGAGCCGTCCGCGGTGCCACAGCTCGATCGAACTGCTGGTCAGCACCGAGGCCTCGGCGAGCAACCGGGCCTGATCGTCGACCGCTCCCAGATCGGCGGCGAAGCGCGTCATCAGCGACCGGGACCGCTGGTAGTCGCCGCGCAGCACCGCGAGCATCACCTGCCACCACAGCTGAGTGGCCGCGAGGTCGGTGCCGCCGTCGGCGGCGAGCCGGGCGAATTCAGCCGACAACCGGCGCACCAGCCGCAGGTCGCCCGCCTCCAACGCGCAGACCCGGCGCAGATGGACCGCCGTCGCCCGGGCAGCGCGATCGTGCCCGGCGAGTTCCTCGAGTTCCTCGGCGATCTTGCGCCGGTCGGCGACGGTCGCCGGATCCCAGGTGCACACGAACTCGGCCAGCAGCACCTGCGGCCACGACCGGCTGCCCGGTGCGCTCCGCGCCCGCGCTTCGGCCAAGGCGTCGAGATCGCCCGCGAGGCCGTGGATCGCGCGATCGGCGGCCTCGATCGCCTCCACCTCGGCCACCAGATCGGCGTCGAGATCGAGGCGGTGCGCCAGCGCCTGCGCCCGCAATCCCGACGAACCCGTCTGCACCACACCGTATCCGGAGAAGTATCCGGCTACGCCGCGCGGCGCGGCCAGCAGCGCGGTCCGCGCCAGCCCGGCCCAGTCACCGCGTTCACCGCAGCGCCGCCCCGCGCGGTCGAAACAGGCGGCGGCAGCGTCGTAGCGGCCGAGGCGGTTGTGCGCTTGTCCGGCCAGCCAATCGAATTCGATCGCCGCCTCCGCGTCACCGGGATCCGTGTGCCGCAACCCGCGCGCGGCGAGTTCGGCGCATTCGGTGGCCGCGTCGCGCCGCAGCGCGTCCCGCGCCGCGGCGGCGCAGGCGTCGGCGGCGGCGGGATCCAGCGCATCGAGCGCGGCCGCGCTGCGATGCACGGCCTGCGCCACCAGCGCGCCGGGCCGCAGGTCGGCCAGGGCATCCGCGATCCGTTTGTGCAGCGACGCCGTTCGTACCGCGCCGATGGTGGCCAGCACGGCGGCACGCACGAGTTCGTGCCCGAAGGCGACGACACCGTCCTCGACGGAGACGACCCGCGCGGCGACGAGTTCGCCGATCCGGTCGTCGAACCGCGGTGCGCCGTCGGCGGCGGCGACCAATCCCACCGGAGCGTGCGGGCCGATGACGGCCAGCAGCTCGGCGAGCGCACGCGCCGACGGTGGAACGGCGCCCAGTTTCGCCGCCGTGATCTCGGTGGCCGCGCCCCCGACGTCCAGCGGACGTCCGGCCCGCACGAGATCGCACAGTTGCGCGGCGACGAAGGGGCTGCCGCCGCTCAACGCGACGATCTGCGCGCGCACCTCGGGAGCCGACAAGCCCGCGTCCACACGCACCAGCTCCGCCACGTCCGCGTCGGACAGCGGCGAAAGATGCACCGTGACAGCCGAACCCGCGTCCTGAAGCAGCCGCACCGCGGCGTCCACCTCGGGCGGGAGCGGCTCGGGCCGCATGGTGAGCAGCAGCAGGACGGGATGGGCGCGCAGCACGCGCAAGGCCGCCGCGATCATCCGCACCGAGTCGGGGTCGGCCCACTGCACGTCATCGATCACGGCGACCATCCGGCCGGTCTCCCGCACCACCTCCGCGAACAGCGCGGCGAGCGCGCGCGGCGTCGGGATCGCGGGGACGGTGCGCCCGGCCAGCGCCGCCTGATCCAGCCACGGCGTCAACGTCGCCGAGGCGGAGGAATCCACGCCGCTGCTGCCCGCGGTGAAGAAGGCCGCGTCGCCGTGGCGTCGCACGCTGTCCTCGACGACGGCCGTCTTGCCGATGCCGGGCGCGCCGCGCACGGTCACGACGACCAGCCCTCGCTGCGACCGTTCGCGGGCGCGGTCGAGTACGGCGGCGACGTCGTCGCGCCCGACGAGCGCCGACCGTCGGGGCGACGGCGACGGCGGCTGCGGCGGATTGCGGATCTCGTTCTCGACCCGGGCGGTATCGGGCGCGGGATCCAGGCCGAACTCCTCGCGCAGCGCACGTCGCAGCCGGGTGAGCACGTCCAGCGCCTCGGAGACCCGTCCGCTGTCGCGCAGCGCCAGCGCCAGCAATCGCGCCGTGCCTTCCCGATGCGGATGCCGCCGGCGTTCGTCGGTTAGCAGTGTGACCGCGTGCCCGGCCCGGCCCAGCACGATCAAGCCCTCCGCGCACAGTCCGATCAGTTCCGACCGCAGCTCGTCCAGACGCGCCCGCTCGGGAGCGAGTTCGGCGATGTCACCGACGTCCGGCAGCGCCTCGTCGCGCCACAGCCGCAGAGCGCGTTCGAGCAGATCGACGGCGCGTGCCACGTCGCCGTCGGCGTGCGCCGCGCGGGCGTCCCTGGACAGCACGTCGAGCAGGTCGAGGTCGGTGCCCGAGCCGCCGCACCGCAGCACGTAGCCGTTGGGGCCCGTCTCGATTCGCACTTCGGGCAGCGGCCGCAGCGCCCTGCGCAATCGCGACACATAGCCCTGCAGCGTGACCAGGGCACTCTCGGGCGGGCGTCCCCGCCAGAGCAATTCGCACAGATAGTCCGCGCTGCGAGCGGTGCGCTCGGCCGCCAGGATGACCAGGAGATCGGCGTGTTTGCGCGCCGGGATGGTGATGCGGGCGCCGTCCGGGCCGCGCACCTCCAGCGGCCCGAGCACCGCGATGGCGGGCGGGTCGTCGCCGGACCGGCCGCGCACCAGCGTCACACCAGCGCCCTCGTCGACTCTTGGCTCATGACACACACAAAAGCACTCCTGCCAACCCCGGCCACCGGCGACGAGCGGACCGTCGGCGGTCCCTCCCGCGAGACTGTACTGCGGATGTGCGGCGCCGCGCTGACCATCGGCGGCGTCCTGTGCATCGCGGGCGGCACACTGCATCCGATCGTGGCACGCAAGGGCCATTCGGTCGAGGCGCTGACCAGCCCGGGGACACCGATCGCCCAGACGCTGCTCGGCGTCGGCACCGTCCTGCTCGTGCTCGGACTGCCCGGGATGTACGCGTGGCTGCGGCCGCGACTCGGCACGGCCGGGTTCCTCGGCACGGTCTGTTACCTGCTCGGCAATATCGTCACCGCGACCGGGCATCTCACCGTCGAATTGTTCGTCGCCTACCCGTTCGCGCAGGACCCGGCGACCGCGCACCTTATCGCGGACAACGACAACATGATCGATACGACCGCGTTCGCGCTGTTCAACTCGATCGGCGGTCTGGTCATGCTCGCCGGCATGGGCCTGCTGGGCGCGAGCATGCTGCGCCACAACACGGTTCCCCGCTGGATCGCGGTGCTCACGCTGCTCGGCATGGTCGGATTCTTCCTGCCGATTCCCGCCACCCAGGGGTTGTCCGGATTCATCTACGAAGCACCGCGCGGCATCGCCGTCGCCGCCATCGGCGTGCTGATGCTGCGCAGCCCGGCCGGGCTGCGACGCTGGGCGAAGCACACGCGCGGCCCGTCCGCACCCGACCACGAGCGGACCGCGTGACCGGGCCGCTCCGGGTCGAGCCGAGATGTCGGCACCGCGGCTCGGGGGCAGCCGCGGTGCCGACATCGGCTCACTCGCTCGCCACCGTCGCCGTGGACATCGCCCAGAAGTCGGCGTAGCGGCCACCGTCGCGCAGCAGCTCGTCGTGGCTGCCTTGTTCGACGATCCGGCCGTTGTCCAGGAAGACGATGTGATCGGCCCGGCGGACGGTCCGCAGTCGGTGCGCGACCATCACCACCGTGCGTCCGGCCATCAGCCGCTCGATGCCGTCGTGCACGGCCGCCTCGTTCACCGGGTCCAGCGCGGAGGTGACCTCGTCCAGCAGCACGATGGGCGCGTTCTTCAGCAACGCTCGCGCGATCGAGACCCGCTGGCGCTCACCACCGGACAGCAGCGCGCCGCCCTCGCCGACCTTCGTCGCCCAGCCGCCGGGCAGCCGCTCGATCACCTCGTCCAACCGGGCCGCGGTCGCCGCGGCCCGCACGTCGGCTTCGGTGGCGCCGGGACGGCCGAGACGCACGTTCTCCTCGATGGTGCCGTCGAAGAGGTAGACGTCCTGGAAGACGATGGCGATCCGCTCCATCAGCACGTCGGTGCTGATCGCGCGCACGCCCGCTCCGCCGACGCGCACGGTGCCGCCGTCCACGTCGTAGAACCGTGCGACCAACTGCAGCAGTGTGCTCTTGCCCGCGCCGGAGGGGCCGACGATGGCGACCCGCCGTCCCTCGGGCACGGACAGCGACACGTCGTCGATCACCGTGCGGCCGCCGTGCCGGAAGACGACGGACTCGAAGACCAGGTCGTGTCCGACCGGCCGGATGGGCCGGCTGGGTTCCGGCAGCGGCTCGGTGCGCAACAAGGTGTCCAGGCCGGCCAGCACGGAGCGAGCGCTGCGGAGTTTGCCCGCGATTTCCGACAGCGACAGCAGCGGGTCCGCGCAGCGGGCGGCGAGCACAAGAAGGGTCAGGATCTCCGCCGCACCGACGTCGCCGCCGAGCGCCAGGTAGGCGCCAAGGGCCAGCAGCGCGGTGAACATCGCCTGAACCGTGAGCGCCAAGCCCACGATGCCGGGCAGCGCCGACAGCACGGCGCGGCGGGAGGCGCGTTCGAGTCCCGCCAACGAGTCGTCGAGCAGGCGGAATCGTTCGGCGGTCCGGCCGCCCGCCCGCAACACAGGCTGCGCCTGCAGATATTCGATGACGCGGCCCGTGGCCTCCTCGGCGCGTTCGGTGCGTTCGGCGTCGGCGGCGGCCATCGAACGTCCCGTCCAGATCTGGATCGCCGCCACGATCGGCACGGCGGCCAGCGCGGCAAGCCCCATGCGCCAGTCGTAGGCGAGCATCACGGCGACGATCGTCAGCGGAGTCACCGCGGCGTTGATCATCGGCGCCAGCAGATGCGCGATCACGCTCATCGCCTGCAGCACGCCCTCGCTCGCCAGCACCGACACCTCTCCGACGCGGCGCGCGGTGAACCAGCCGAGCGGCAATCGGGCCAGGTGATCGCCGAAGCGGCGATAGACCCCGCGCAAGAGCGTGGTCCCCACCAGGAATCCGGACAGATCGCTGCGATAGCGCAGCGCCGCGTAACCCGCGATCGCCGCTGCGAAGGCGATCAGCCAGGGCCACGCGTCGGTGGGCGTGTTCCCGAACAGCGCCCGCAGGACCGGGACCAGAAGCGCGTAGGACAGCCCTTCGGCGATCGAGGTGGCCGCCATCAGGGCCACGGTGCGACGTACGGGCCTGGCGTACTCGTGTCCCAGCACGCGCAGCAGGATTCGGATCATCGGGACTCGCCTCCTCGCGATGTCCGGTCGGCGACGTCGGCGGGCCGCCGGGTGGTCGCGTTCCGGCGGCCGCCCCACGCTCCGAGCTCGCGCCGCAGCACGCCGCCGAGGGTTTCGATGTCATCGGTTCGCGCGGATCGCTGCGACCGCCAGAAGTCGGCGAACTTGCCGTCCCGCGCCAGCAATTCGACGGGGCTGCCGCGTTCGACGATCGATCCGTTCTCCAGCAGCACGACGGCGTCGGCGTCGGCGATCGTCTCGAGACGATGCGCGATGACCAGGATCGTCCGATCGCCCTTCAGTGTCGTCAGGGCTCGGCGCACCGCCTGCTCGGTCTGCGGATCGGCGAAGGCGGTCGCCTCGTCGAGCACGAGGACGGGCGCGTCGGCCAGCAGCGCGCGTGCGAGCGCGATCCGCTGCGCCTCACCACCGGACAATCCGGCATCGGCGCCGATGACCGTCTCGTATCCGCGCGGCAGCTCGAGAATCCGATCATGGATGTTCGCCAGCCGCGCCGCCCGGACCACGGCGTCGCGGTCGGCCTGCGGTACCGCCAGCGCGATATTGTCCGCGACCGAGGCACGCAGCAGTCGTACGTCCTGGAAGACGAAGGAAACCGTCCGGTAGAGCTCCCGGCTGCCGAGTGCGCGCAGATCGACGCCGCCCAGCCGGACCGAACCGTGGGTGGGGTCGTAGAACCGGGGCAACAGCTGAACCAGTGTGGATTTCCCGCTGCCCGACGGCCCGACGATCGCGGTGACCGTCCCCGGCTCGAGTACCAGGTCGATACCGCGCAGCACCTCGTGCTCGGCTTCGTAGCCGAATCGGACGTCCCGCAGTTCCACCCGGTGCCCGCGCGGCGCTGTCGGGCGCGCGGGTTCCGGCAGCGACGGCACCGCGAGCACGTCCCGGATCCGGCCGACCGCGCGCTGCGCGGCCTGCAGATCGTCGAAGCCGTGGCCGAGCGCCGCGACCGGAGCGGTCAGGCCGAGCCCGAGCAGCAGGAACGGCAGCAGATCCGCCGGGGCGAGCGAACCGCTCGGGATCAGCACCGCTCCGCCGAGCAGCACGACCAGCAGCACGAACGGCGGCGACAGCACCACCTGCATCGCCGCGCCGATCCCGGCCAGACCGTGCACCATGCGCAGGAAGGAGTCCGCGAAATCGTCGGTGGCCGTGCGGAACCTGCGGTGGGCGCGCTCGCCGGAGCCGAACGCCTTGACCACCGAGATGCCCTGGACGAACTCGACGGTCGCGCTCGCGATCCGGCCCATTCCCGCGTCGAAGTGCTTCTGCTCGCGCAACCGGGTGGGGGTCATCATGAGGGGCACCAGCGCCACCGCCAGCACGACCGGTATCAGCGTGATCAAGGTGAGCCGCCAGTCGACGGTGAACAGATAGATCAGCGATACCAGCGGCACCACGAATGCGGCGACGAGTTCCCCCGGGGTGTGCGCGATGAGCGGATGCACGGCATCGACGTCCTTGCCCACGATCTTCGCCAGCTCGCCGCTGCCGCGCCGCGAGAACCAGCCGATCGGCACCCGTCCCAGGCGCGCGGCCAGGTGCCTGCGGAACGCCAGTTGCACCCGGCCGTCGAGCCGATGCCCGATGCCGGACGACGCGGCCGTGCACAGCAGCCGGACGAACATCCCGCCCGCGCCCGCGAGCACGATCATCCGGACATGATCGTGGTCGACAGGGTTGGGCGACAGAAGAGTTCGTCCCAGTTCGACAACCGCGAGCAATGGCGCCAGGCCGGCGACCGCGCCGATGATCTGCAGGACGACGACGGCGGCGAAACCGCCCGCGAAGGGGCGCAGCAACTTCGCCGCGCTCGGCTCCGCCGGGGAATCGACGTCCGGCGCGGGTGTGGTGGTCTGATTACTCGCCTCGGCGAGGTCGATGGTGGTCATCGTTCTCCCGCCTTCGTCAAGCGCTCTGCTGGGCAGCGGTTTTCGAGCCCGTCGACGCGTCCGCGCTCAGGGCGCGGCGCAGGGCGGCGGCGAGTTCGGCGCTCTGGCGCTGGGATACCCCGGCGGACATGATCGCCTGTGACCCGTGGAAGGTGCCCGGCCACTGATGCAGTTCGACCGGCACGCCCGCTTGCAGCAAGCGCAGCGCGTAGTCGATGTCTTCGTCGCGGTTCGGGCAGAACTCGGCGGTGGCGATGTAGGCGGGCGGCAGACCGGACAGATCGGCGGCCCGTGCGGGCGCGGCGTACGGCGTCGCGGGCGTGGCGCCCAGGTAGTGCTGCCACATCTGGGTGACCTTCGCCCGAGTCACGAAGGGCGTGTCGGTGAAGGTGCGCGCCGACCAGGCCTGCTGCCGGTCGTCGAGGACGGGCTGATTGAGCAGCTGGAAGCGGATCGACGGCCCTTGCTCGTCACGCGCGCGCAAGGCGACCGCGGCCGCTAGGCCCGCACCGGCGCTGTGGCCGCCGATCGCGATCCGCGCCGGGTCGATGCCCAGCTCGGCCGCATGCTCGGCGGTCCAGGCCAGCACCGCGTAGACGTCGTCGTGGGCGGCGGGAAACGGATGTTCGGGGGCCAAGCGGTAGCCCACCGAGATCACCGTCGCGCCGGAATTGTCGGCGATCAGCGTGGCCCACGGATGTTCGGTGTCCAGATCACCCATGACGAATCCGCCGCCGTGCAGCCAGATGATCGCGCCCCGCGCCTCGCGGGGCCGATAGATTCGGACCGGCACCTCGACAGCGCCGGGCACCGTGCGGTTTTCGATCTCCAGGTGCGCGATGGCCGGTGCCGGGATCGCGGCGGCCAGCGCGGCGAGTCTCTCCCGCGCCGTCCCGGGGTCGGACAGGTCGGCCGGGGGGAAGAACGGAACTGCTGCTTCGAGTTCGGGATCCAGGATCATGCCGTCGATCGTCGCGCCCGCCGGGCATGCTCGGCTTCCGGCGACAGGAGTCGCCGTGTACGTGAATCCGCGTACGACGGTCGCACCAGGCTGCGTCGGTCGTCGTAGCCTATCGCGCACGCGTCAGCGAAATAAGCAGCGATTTCTTGCTGTTCGCGACGCTGACCCGGAGCCGGGACCTACACGGCACCGGCTACTGCGTGGGATCGCTCAGCCCCGTTTGGTAGGCGATCACGACCAGCTGCGCTCGGTCGCGCGCACCCAGTTTCACCATCGCGCGGCTGACATGGGTGCGTGCGGTGGCCGGGCTGAGAAACAGCGCGGCGCCGATCTCGTCGTTGCTCATGCCCTGCCCCACCAACGCCAGCACTTCGCGCTCGCGATCGGTCAGCACCGCCAGCCGCTCCTGTGCGGACTTGGCGGCCCTGCGCTGCGCGGTGAACTGGCCGATGAGGCGGCGGGTGACGCGTGGCGCGAGCAGCGCATCACCGGCGGCGACCACCCGGATGGCGTGCAAGAGTTCGGCGGGTCCCGCGTCTTTCAGCAGGAATCCGCTCGCGCCCGCCTGCAAGGCGTCGAAGACGTTCTCGTCGGTGTCGTAGGTGGTGAGGATGAGCACTCTGACCTGCTCCATCCCGGCGGCCGCCGCGATCTGCGCGGTGGCGCGTATCCCGTCCAGCCGCGGCATGCGGATGTCCATGAGGACGACGTCGGGGCGAGTGGCGCGCGCGAGTTCGACAGCTTCCGCGCCGGTGGTGGCTTCACCGACCACCGTGATGTCGTCTTCCAGGTCGAGCAGGACTCTGAAGCCGGAACGGACCAGGCGTTCGTCGTCGGCGAGCAGGACCTTGATCGGTGGCGTGGAGTTCACGAGCGCGATCCGATCGGGGTCAGGGGCAGGCGGGCGGTGACCTCGAATCCGCCGCCGGGACGCGCGGCCGCGTCGAGTTCACCACCGAGCAGCCGGCAGCGTTCGCGCATTCCGACGATGCCGCGGCCGGTTGTGGGTGAGCCGTCGGGACGCGCCGGGACCTGCGCGCGGTCGCGGCGGCCCTCGTCGGCCACCCGGATCCGCAAAGTGTCGATACCGGGTTCCAGTGCCACCGTCACTCTCGTCGGGCCGACGTGCCGGATGACATTCGTGATGGATTCCTGCACGATGCGATACGCGGCGCTGCCCACCGCGCTCGGCAGCGGCGTCACCGGGGAGGTCTGCTCGACAGCGATGTCGAGCCCGGCGTCGCGGGCCTTGCCGACGAGTTCGTCGATCTGGCCGAGGCCGGGGTACGGCTCGCGTTCGTCGCCATCGCGCAGGACCCCGAGGATCGCGCGCATCTCCCGCAGTGCCCGCGAACTGGTTTGCTCGATGGTGCGCAACGCTTCGCGGGCTTGTTCCGGTCGCTTGTCGAGCACGTGCGCGGTGACGCCGGATTGCACGTTGATGATGGCGATCGCGTGGGCGACGGTGTCGTGGACTTCGCGGGCGATGCGCAGCCGTTCCGCGTCGACGCGCGCCCTGGCTTCTTCGTCGCGAGACCGTTCGGCCAGTTCCGCCCGTTCTTGCGCGTCGGCGGCGATGACCCGACGCGACCGGACGGACTCACCGAGGATCGTGCTGATCACCGACGCGCCGATCCGGAAGAACACCCAGCCGATGGCCACCAGCGGCTTGATGTCCGCCGCGGCGATCAGCCAGCCGAGGGCGAGCACCGTGATGCCCCCACCGGCGATCAGCAGCGACCGCCGCCCGTCGCCGTAGGCGGCGAGGGTGTACAGGGCGACGAAGAGCGCGAGATAGGAAGCGCGGTCGGGGAAGCCGAGACCGAAATACGCCAGGCTGGCCAACGCCGTGACCACGAACACCGCCACCGGCTGTCTGCGGCGCGCGGCCACAGCCAGGCCGCTGACGATCAGCAGGACATATCCGAAACCCGACACCGGTGTGTAGGCCGGCTCGAGCGGCACCGGGATCGCGGCGCTCTGCACCTGGATCACGGTGACGAACAGCGCCAGCAGGACATCCGGGAACCAAGTGGGCCGACGCGAGAACCAGGCGGACAGCCGTCGCGACGCCGCCTGCACAACCATGCCGTGAGCGTACGGCATCCGCGCGTGCTCCCGCTCCCGCGCGGGCGCGCGACCGGCTACGACGATCGACGCAGCCGACCCCGGCTCGCCTACGCGTACGTGCGTAGGCCGGCCGACCCCGTCGCCTGGACGACCGGGTCTCCGGGTTGCTCCTGCTCCGGCCGACCACCTCACCCGGCTGCGCGGTGTGGCCTGCGCCGTCGGGCCGGAATGGGTTCGACGGCGGTACTCACCGCCAGAGATCGCCGCAGGGCAATTCCGGCAGCTCGACGTGGACGTCGTCATCGATGGTGACGATCAACTCCGGATGACTGCGCGCCAGACCGGCGGCCACGCTCCTCGCCTGTTCCGCACAAGCGCGGTAGTCCAGGATCAAGGCGCCGGATTCGATATGGATATGCCGGATATGCTGCGGATTCGTCATGTCCGCCGCACTGTTCGGCGCGGCGGTATCGATGCGGCGTATCCCGCTCCGCCTACGGACATCGATCGCATCGCGGTCGAGCCATGCGGCGGACCGAGCGTCCGATGGCTCATTGGTCGACGAACTCCTCATCACTTCGGTCGAGACATGTGGCCCACGCTCGATCAGACCGACCGCGGCATCGGCCCTTACGGCGAGGTGTCACTCTTCTCGGTTATCTCAGGAAAAGAATAGCTAGTAATTTAATAGCTATCGGCCGTGCGCTCGAGCGCTTCGTCGCGCAGATTTTCCGACCTGCGGCTGCGGGCCTGCCGCCCGGGAACCGGTCGCGCAGACGCGCCGGAACCCCGTGAGGCAGCCGCACCGGATCAGCGAGGCGGGCGGTTCATGTCCCGGTTCATCGTCGGGATCTCGATGCTGATCGGCATCTCCAGTTCGGCCAGGTAGACCAGAGCCGCTTGCCGGAGGAACTCGTCGAACAACCAGTAGGCATCCGGCGCCAACGGCACCACCGGAAGCAGCCCTTCGCGCACGGCGATGAACGGCCCCCAGCTCACCCGCAGTAGCGGGTCCCAGACCGGCTCCCTGGCGATGGCCAGCCCGTCGGCGATCTTGTCGCCGAGCAGGAAGCGGGTGAACGCACCGAGCACCGGTTTGGTCAGGATGGCCAGATCGAGATTCGCGCCGAGGCGCAGCAGGCGGTCGGCGAGCTCGGCGCCCTCGGGGGTCGCCGCCAGGATCGGGTCGAGCACCTGAGCGGCTTGAGAGTTGGCCTCGGCCCACGAGTTCGGGATGTACTCGTCCCGGATGCCGAGCATGTGCGCGCACACCTGCCACGAGTGCAGGAACCCCTCGGACTCGGCGGCGGGGATCGGCACGTTCCACGCGGTCAGATGCTTCATGACGGTCGTGGGCAGGCTGTGCCAGGTGACCATCATGTCGTTCTGACTGATCGGGATGTCCTCCTCGGCCGAGTGCACCCAGTGCGGGGACTGCGGCAGCAGGTGGCGCACCGCGGCGTGCACCAACCGGGTCTTCAAGCAGGTGACGACCATCTCGCCGTCGGGACCATAGGCATTCGCGGTCCCGATGTCGTAGCCGAGTTTGGCGGTCTTGGAGATGCGGTCCTTCAGATCGTGACCGCCCTTGGAGTAGTAGACCGCGCGCGCCTCCTTGGGAATGACCGTGCTCATCATGCCGCTGGCCAGTCCGTACAGCACGCCGAGATACAGGCCGCGCTTCTTGTTGAACTCGACCGCGGTGGCCAGCTTGGCCCGATCCGCCCAGGGCGGCAGCTGACGGGCGTATTCCATGAAGTCGCGCAGTTCCGTCGGCAGCCCGGCAGGCAGCGGCTGGCCGTTCCTGGTCCAGGTGCGCAACAACTCGTTGACCCTCGGCACCTCCCCCCGGTCCACCAGCGAGGCGACCAACTGGTCCACCTCGGGATCCCACACGGTGAGCGGGTCGGCTCCTTCTCCCGTGCCCGCCACCGAACCCTGCGGTGACCACGTCCACGGCTCCGCGCGCGCCGGAGTCACCATGGCCAGAGCGCCGAACGCGCCCAGTACGCCCCCGGCCTTCAAGGCATTACGCCTGCTGAGTCGATCCATGTCTGCGCCACTCCTCATTGAGCGCGGGCGTCACCGTGATGATGCGACGTATGGTGCGACGCCCGCTCCTCGCCGTCGCAAGCGATAAGAACATTCATTAACTTAGCAAGGCGAATGCCGCGTTGTCTCTACTTTTCAGAACTTGTTCTCATCCACTCACGCTGCGGTGGAGTGTCCGCGTAGGCGATGCGATCACCGAGTATGATCAGCATATTCACAGCAGTCGGACACGCATTCCACAATCGTCCACTGCCCCGCAGTCAGCGGTGACGGCAGCGGCACCACCCGACCCAACGCTCGGCAATATCAATAACGAGTAGTCACATAGCGCTCGTAGCGAATACGCCGCGGCGATCGCCCCGGATCCGCGTGCGCAGGGAACGGCCCCTGGCAGCAGCGACTCCGGACATGAAACGGGCCGGGCGGTTGTACCGCCCGGCCCGTGTTGTCCGGTCGACGTCAGCGACCGGCGTGGCTGTGCTGGCCGCCACGCGCCTTGGCCTCGGTGGGCTGGGCTTCGGCGCCCTTACGCCCGGCCGCGCTCGGATCGGCGGAGTTGCGGTCGCCGAAGCTGCCGGTGCTGGCCTGGCCGCCGCGGCGCGCCTGCTCCTCGGTGTCGGAGCGGTTGCCGAACTGCCCGGGGTTGTTCTGGTCTGCCATCACTTGCTCCTTTCGGTAGCGGATGAAACCGACTGTGGCTCTGTGCGCCACGTCTTGGTGCTACCCGGCGCCCGGCGACCCAATCAGCCCCGGCGCATCTTCACACGATCGAAAAGAACTGCCCCGCAACGGCACACGTGAGTACCCGTCGTCGGCTGCCGAAACGCCCGCGGTGAGCACACCTCGTGGGTCACGAACGCGAGGCGTCGAGTTTGTCGATCGGGCAGCGCGCCGTCTTGCTCGGTGCGCAGCGGCTGAATCGACCCGGTCGAGTGGTATCCCACCGGGCGGGCGCACTGGGCCGGGGTCACCGGCGTCGACCGGACCGGGCGCTCCGTCACCGTCGAAGCCACCGGCTACCTCGCCCGCTGTCTTCAGCACGAGACCGACCACCTCGCCGGTCGTCTGTATCTGGAACGCCTCCTCGGCAGAAACAAGCGAGCCGCCCGTCGCATGATCAAAGACCGGCACTGGACTCACCCCGGCAACAGTTGACTTCCCGGCACGGATACCCCGTGATCCCAGGTCATAGCGGCGTCCAGGAAAACGAGTAGTCGGCTACTCACGATTGCGCAACCGATTCCGGCGAGCATTCGGTGGTGCGGAAGCGTCCCGCGGATGTCCGAGGTCGGCCCGACGCGACAAACGGTGACGAGAGATTCCGCAGGAATGCAGTCGCGGCACCATTCGCCGCCCGAGCAGAGAAGGTGGAAGAGTTGAAGAAGTACGAAGTTCGACCCGGCGACACCCTCTCCGGGATCGCGCATCGCGAGTACGGAGACAGCAGCCTGTTCCCGGCGATCGCGCGCCAGAACCACCTCGCCGACCCGGATTCGATCGATGTCGGACAGCAACTCTGGATCCCCTACATCACGCGGCGGCATCTCGTCACCACCACCGACTCCACCGCGACACGCAGGCAGATCACCCAGCGCTACTACGGCACCGAGGACACCGGCGTGCAGTTGATCTGGGAAGTCGTCAACGGTGTGGCACAACGGGAGATACAGCCCGGCGCCTGGTTGCACATTCCGGAACTGGGCGATGTCGGCCACCATACGGTCGTCGAAGGCGAGACCCTCGCGACTCTGGCGGAACGCTGGTACGGCGACGAGCATCTCGCTCTGGTGATCGAACTGGCGAACCACCTTTCGGGCGCCGAACCGGCACCGGGGCACATCCTTGTCGTGCCCGGCCTGAATCGCCGCCAAAGCGTCGCGGGCGATACGTTGCGATCGATGTGCCGCCGGGTATACGGCACCACCGATGCGGACACCCGCGTCGGGGTCGCCGCAGCGGCGAACCACATCGACAACCCCGACACGGTCTTCGCGGGCCAGGTGATCTACTTCCCGTCGTAGTTCCGCGATTACGTCACCGCGCGGTTGTCGCGGCGCCGGGCCCGGCGCCGCACCGACCAAGTCGACAGACCGGTGACGGCGAGGGCGAGCGGAGTCAGTCCGAGAGCGAGCCAGATCAGCCGCCACCAGCCGTTCACCAGCCAGCCGAAGTGGGCGGGCTCGAAGACCTTCGCGTAGAAGGTGTTCGCCAGCGGCCGGTCGTGGCTCGCGTCGACCACCTTGATGTCGGAGCCGTCGTAGGCGTTCACGTAGACCAGCACGTCGCCGCTGTAGAACAGGCGGTGCTCGCGCGGGGAATAGGCGCCGGCGACCGTGGCACGGTAGTACGGGGTGGTGTCCGTGGGCAGCACGAGGTAAGCGAGCCGGCCCGGGGCGGCTCGATGCGCGATCGCGCCCGCCTCGCCGAGGGAGACAGCGGCACGGTCCGCACCACCCGGCCTCGGCACGAAGGACTTCTCGGTGCGTTCGAGAACGGTGTTGCCGCCGGTCGCGACGAGCCAGGCGCGCTGCACGGCAGGCCATTCGATGGTGATGCCGGTGATGCCCCATACCAGCAGGAACGGCACGGCGATGATGCCGATCACGTTGTGCAGGTCGCGGTCCCGGGCGAAGCGGCCCTTTCGGAGCCGGACGCGGAACCCCTGGCGCAGCCGTTTGAGCGACGGCCACCAGATGACCGCACCGGATACCGCGAGCGAGACCAGCAGGAGGCCGATCGAGCCCACGATGACTGCCCCCCACTTGATGTGGATGACCGGCGCCTTGTTCTCCAGGACCGGGATCGCGCCGGAGTACCGCGCACAGCCGAAGGCGCAGTTGTGCAGATTGGCCAGCCAGCCCAAGAGTCCGTCGGTCAGATCCACCCGCTCGTTGATCCGCCCGGTGCCGGGGTCGACGGAGTAGGCGGCGGTGTAGCCGATGTTCCCGACCACGAGGACGCCGCCGTCCATGCCGACCCAGCCGACGTCGAAGTCGGGATCGGCGGCGCGAACCAGCGCGACGGCTTGCTCACCGTCGAGCACCGGCGGTCCGTCGGTGTGCCGATAGAACGAGGCGTGCTGAGCCCGGAACAGTTCGGCGTGGTAGAGCAGGATCGCGCCCGAGGTGCACTGGATCACCAGGACCAGCCCGAGCAGCAACGCCGACCAGCGGTGGATCACGATCAGCTTGCGGCGCACCGGTCTTCGGGCTCGCCTGCGCCCCCGGACGATCCGCTTGCCCGGCTCGGACACCACCACGGTCGCGTTCATAAGGTTAGGCTAACTTCAAAAGCGAGCCTTCCCAACGCAGGCAGGACGCATCACCCGGTCACCCGGCGGGCACGAGATCGACGCCGCACCTCGTCGGCGTCCGCCACGCGCAGGCCACCGAAAGCCTCTGTCGCCCTGGATGATCAGGCACAGCGGCAAACGCGTGCCGCCGCGGTGCGGTTGCGCACCAGCGGCGCCGACGCCGCGGTGCGTCGGTTGCTCGCCCGCTGGTCGTCGGAAACCGGAATGGACGTCGGGCGACGGGAATTCGCCGATGGCCTGCTGTATGTCGTCCGTTCGCTCGGGCGGGTAGCAGACACGTTCACGTCGATCGATCGATCGCGCTGAACGCGCGCATCCGCGACGCGCCCCTCGCCGTCAGTCGTGCAACGCGCGGTCCAGCAACGCCCAGGCCTGCCGGGCGGTCTCCTTCTTCGACTGCGCGTCGGTCTTCGACAGCACCGCCGCGAGCATCGCCAGCGCCAGGACCACGTCGGCGGTGGTGATGTCGGCACTGATCGTGCCGCGCTGAGCCGGATCCGCGAGCTTTTCCGCGATGAGGGTGATCAACCGTCGCGCCACCTCGAACAGGCGCATGTCGTCGGTATCGGTGGGATGGATCATCGCGATGAAGGCCGCCGAGGTGGTGATCTGATCGACCATGATCGCCAGCAGGTCGTCGACCGTGACCGCCGGATCGGCCGCCAGCGCCTCGATGCCGTCGATGTTCTCCTCGAACACTGCCAGCGCGATGCTCTCCCGGGTCGGGAAGTGCCGGTAGAGCACGCCCTGCCCGACTCCCGCGGCCCGCGCGATGGAGCTGAACGGCGCGTCGAAACCGCTGTCGGCGAAGACCTCTCGCGCCGCCTGAATCAAGGCCGCCCGGTTGCCGGCCGCCGCCTTCGGCCCCCTGTTCACACGGCGTGGCGAGGTCATTCGGGCAAGGTTACCGGACCGGCCGCACCGCGCCGAACGACCGGCAACGCGCGGAGGGGAGCCGCACCCATTGACGTCCGGCGTGACACGCGCACACCGACTCAGGTAACCGGACAACAGCGTCCGGCGCGACGAGGGGCCGGACCGGCTCGACTCCGTGGGTAGGGACTCCGTAGCGCCGCGCCGGAACCGCGCTCCTCCGACGCCGCCACCCCCTACCGGGTCGTTCGGATACACGACGCTGCCGCCACCACGTATGGCGAGCCAGGCCGACCTCGACGCACTCGCCGGCGCGCGCGGCGCGGAGGCGGCGACGCGGTTCCTGCGCCTGATGCAGCGCCACCATTACGGCGGCATCCAGATGGCGCAGGCCGCTGATCGCCTGTTGCACGGCGGCGTGGTCGAGCAGCCGCCCGCGACATGATCAGCACCCAAGGACAGGAAGCCGCGCTCATCGGCCTACCGGCCTGAACCACCGCCCCACGCTGACGTGCGAACGGTGACTACGACGAAACCGCTTGCTGCTCGGCTAGTCCGGCGAGGCGATCGAGCGAGGCCGCAAGCTTGTCCGCGGTGGTCGCGCGAGCGCGGACCTGGCGCTTCTCGTCGGTGAGCGATGTCCAGTCATAGGTGTGGGTGACCCGGGTTCGGCCCACGCCCACCGGCTCGAGCTCCCAGCGCCAGAGGTGACCGGGCGGCTCCTTCCCGGGCTCCGACGGGCGCCACGCGATGCGGCTGCCCTCGGCGAACTCCACGACGTGATTGTCGCGCACCGCTCCGTTGGTCAGCGTCGTGCTGAACACCGCGCCGGCCGCGCGCACCCGCTGCCCCGTCGCGGCCTCGGCCAGGTTGTCGTTGCCGTCCCAGCGCGGCTGCTCGGCGGGATCGGCGATGAGCTCGAAGATTTCCGCCGGGCCCGCGTTGATCTCGCGGCTGGCGCTGACGATACGGGGAACCTCGTTCTGGTCGGTCACATGCCGATCGAAGCATCGGGTCGAGAGCCGGGCAAGCCTTCTGCTCGAGACCGGTGGAAATCCCGCGCGCCGATCCGGGCGGAATGGTCCCGGACACGACGGCGGGCAGGTGCGGTATGACTGATCCGACATCCGACCGACGAAGGGACGCGCTCATGGGCGAGCGAGTTGCAGTAGTGTCCGGCGCCGCACGAGGGATCGGTGCGGCGATCGCCAAGCGCTTGGCGGCGGACGGGCTTCGTGTCGGCGTGCTCGACCTCGACGCGGCAGCCTGCGCCGATACGGTCCGCGCGATCACCGAGGCGGGCGGACAGGCCCTCGCACTCGGCGCCGACGTGTCGGACGAGGATTCGGTCGCCGCCGCCGTCGAGCAGCTGGAGAACGAGCTGGGCGCGCCGACCGTCGTGGTGAACAACGCGGGCATCCTGCGCGACAACCTGCTGTTCAAGATGAGCGTCGCGGATTGGGACGCGGTGCTGGGCGTGCACCTGCGTGGCGCCTTCCTGCTCACCCGCGCGGTGCAGAAGTACATGGTCGAGCAGAAATGGGGGCGGATCGTGAACATGTCCAGCACCTCGGCGCTCGGCAATCGCGGCCAGGCCAACTACTCGGCGGCGAAGGCCGGCCTGCAGGGCTTCACCAAGACCCTGGCCTTCGAGCTGGGCAAGTTCGGCGTGACGGCCAATGCCATCGCGCCCGGGTTCATCGTCACCGACATGACCGCCGCCACCGCCGAGCGCGTCGGCGTCTCGTTCGAGGACTTCCAGAAGGCCGCCGCCGCACAGATTCCCGTGCAGCGCGTGGGAACACCGGACGACATCGCGCACACCGCCTCGTTCCTCGTCAGCGAGGGCGCCGGTTTCGTATCGGGCCAGGTGATCTACGTGGCGGGCGGTCCGACCGACTGACGACCCCGCCCCCGCCCGCCGGGTGCGGGTGGGCGGGGGCGGTAACGTCGCAGCACATGAACCGGCTTGGGGCTCGTCGTAGCGTGACGAGTTATGTTCTGCTGCTGCCGAGCCTGTTCGGCGTCGGCGCGTTCCTGATAGCGCCGATCCTGGTGGTGGCCTGGCTCAGTCTGCACAGCTGGAACCTGTTGGGGCCGCTGGATTTCGTGGGCCTGCGCAACTGGCGGTCGGTGCTGACCGACGCCGCCTTCGGCCATGCCCTGCTGGTGACGCTCGCGCTGACCGCGATCGTGGTGCCCGCGCAGACCGTGCTGGGTTTCGCGGTCGCGGCGTTGCTGGCGCGACGGCGCGGCGCGACGAGCCTGCGCGTCATGTACACGCTGCCGTGGATGTGCGCGCCGGTGGCGGTGGGTGTGGTGTGGCAGTGGATGCTCGCGCCCACCGGCGGCGCCGTCAATGCCGTACTCGGCCGGCGCGTCGAGTGGTTGTCGGATCCGGCGCTGGCATTGCCGTCGGTGGCCGCGGTGAGCGTGTGGGCGAACTTCGGATACGTGGCGTTGTTCTTCGTGGCCGGAATCCGCGCGATACCGAGCGAGATACTCGACGCGGGAGCGCTGGACGGGGCCACCGGATGGCGGCGGATCCGCTGGCTGATCCTGCCGCTGCTGCGTCCCACCATGTTCTTCGTCCTGGTCACCGGCGTGCTGAGCGCGTTCCAGACCTTCGACACGGTGTACGCGCTGACCAAGGGCGGGCCGGGCGATCGCACGGACGTCCTCGCGATGCGGATCTTCACCGAAGCATTCGACGCGGCGCGTCCGGGCCGCGCCGCGGTCATGGCGCTGGTGGTGTTCGCGGTGATGTTCGCGATCACCATGGCGCAGCACCGCTACTTCCGGAATCGGACCACCTATGAATTCTGATCGCCTTCGTTCGGCGGCGGCCTATGCGGTGCTCTCCGCCGGCGCGCTGCTGACCGTCGCTCCCCTGCTGCTCAGCGCCCTCACGGCGGTCAAGACGCCCGAGCAGTTCGCCACCGGATCACCGCTGACCCTTCCGCATCCGGTCACCGCGGAGAACTTCCGGACGGTGCTGGACTACGGATTCGGTCGGGCGGTGCTGGTGACCGCCCTGATGACGGCGTTCGTCACCGGGGGCCAGCTGATCACCTCGGTGCTGGCGGCGTACGCGTTCGCGCGCACCGAATTCCCGGGCCGCGACGCGTTGTTCTGGATGTACTTGGCCACCATGATGGTGCCGCCGATGGTGACGCTCATCCCCCTCTATCTGATGTTCGCGCAACTGGAGCTGCTGAACACGTTCTGGGCGCTGGTGCTGCCGTTCGTATTCGGCTCGCCCTACGCGATCTTCCTGCTGCGTCAGTATTTCCGGGCGATCCCGCAGGAGCTGATCGGGGCGGCGCGGCTCGACGGCGCGAACACCCTCGACATCATCGTGCACGTGATGGTGCCGATGAGCAGGCCGGTGCTGGCGACCTTGACGCTGATCACGATCGTCTCGCAGTGGAACAACTTCATGTGGCCGCTGGTCGCGAGCAGCGGTCGCTCGTGGCAGGTGCTCACCGTGGCGACGGCGAACCTGCAGACCCGGTACAACGCGCAGTGGACGCTGGTGATGGCGGCCACGACGCTGGCCATCGCGCCGCTGGTGGTGCTGTTCGTGATCTTCCAGCGGCAGGTGCTGCGCTCGATCGCGTGGACGGGAGTGAAATGAGGACTTCGACCCGCGTGGTGGTCGCCCTCGCGCTCGCCGCGGTGCTGCTGGTCGCGGCCGTCTTGTGGCTCGGCCGCGACGGCGACGGATCCGGCCGCACCGTGCTCGGGCTGCGGATCTGGGACGAGAGCCTCGTCCCCGCCTATCGTGCCTCGCTCGCGGAGTTCGAACGGGCGAATCCGGACATCGAAGTGCGGATCACGGTGGTGCCGTGGGCGTCGTATCAGCAAAAGCTGCGGCTGGACGTCGCCGGGGGCACTGCCGACGACCTGTTCTGGACCAACCTGTACGAGGACTACGCCGACGCCGGACGCTTGATCGACATCGGGGCGGCACTCGGTCCCGAGGCCGTGACAGCCTGGGACCCGTCGGCGGTGACGCAGTACACACGCGACGGAAAGTTGTGGGCCGTACCGCAATTCGTCGATGCCGGAACAGCGGTCTACTACAACCGCGACTTGCTCGCGGCCGCGCACGTGGATCCGGCGGAACTGAACGCACTGCGCTGGAATCCGGACGGCGACGACACCCTACGGCCGCTGCTGCGCCGGCTGGCGGCCGTCGCCCCGTACGCCTACAACGGGGGGCGCGACTTCCAGTCCGTCGAACTGCCCTATCTGGGCTCGGCGGGAGCACGCTTCCAGGACGATCGCGATCACTTCGTCTTCGACAGCCCGCAGGGCGTGGCGGCGTCCGACTATCTGGTGCGGTTGATCGCCGACGGACTCACGCCCTCGCCCGCCGACACCAATACCAATCCCGACTTCGCGAAGAACGCGTTCCTGCAAGGAAAACTGGCGCTGTTCCAGTCCGGAACGTTCACTCTCGCCCAGATCTCCGAGCAGGCTCGCTTCGCCTGGGGCGTCGCGTTGCTGCCCGCGGGCCCGGCCGGACGGGTGAGCACGAACAACGCGATCGGCGTCGCCGGTAACGCGGCCACCCGGCATCCGGACGCGGTACGCCGGGTACTGGCCTGGCTCGGCAGCGGCGCGGGAAATCGCTTTCTGGCCGAAGGCGGCGCCACCATCCCGGCAGTCGTCTCCGAACAGCAGCGCTATCGCGACTACTGGGCCGATAAGGGGGTCGATGTCGCCCCCTTCTTCGACGTGCTGCGCGGCCCGCGCATTTCCTCCGGTGGCGGGCCGGGTTTCCCGGCCGCATTGCGCGCCGTCGACCCGATCCTCGCCGAAATGTATCTGGGCCGGATTCCGGTGCGGGAGGCGCTGCCACGTGCCCGCGCCGCAGCCGAGGAGGCCGTCGCGCAGAACTGAGCGAGCGCCGTGAGCGCGCCGGCGGATCACGTCGCGGCGACCTGGCCGCGATCCGCCGTGCGCGCCAACGCTTTCCGGTCGTAGAAGGCCGTCACCGCCGCACCGGAGCACAACCCGATGACCAGCCCCAGCAGCGCGAGCATCCGGGATCGCGGTGCGGAGTTTCGCCGGGCGGCCGCAGGCCCGCCCGATGGCGTGCGGCGACGGCCGCTCACGCGTCGACCGCCGCGGCCGGCCGGGGCAACTGCCGCAGCGGGTTGATCCGTTCGACCTCCATCCGCTGATCGGCGTCGAAGACGCCGCTGAGCCCGGGAGCCGGATCGTGGGTGCCCGATTGGGGCAGGGTGAGCGCGCTGAACGGCCAGTCCGAACCGAAGACGACGTGGTCGCGGGAGCTGACCGCGAGCACGCCCGCCATCGCCGCGGCCGATCCGCTGAGCGCGGTGTCGTAGTAGAAGTTCGCGATCTGGCGTTGCGTGTCGAGGATCGACGGCCGGGGCAGGTCCGCAGGCCACAGTTCGCCGATCACCGTTTGCGCGGCCACGCTGACGCGGTGGGACAGGAACGGCAGCGTCCCACCCGCGTGCGCCAGCTGGAACCGGATGTTCGGGTAGCGCTGCGTCATGCCGGTGACCATCATAGGAACAGTCCCGCCGCGTAGGTGTTGCAGTAACGGGCCAGGAACGATATTAGATGAAATCATCAACTACGACGAAATAGTCGTCAATTCCGAGTGAGGAAATCTTCAGGACCGTGAAGGAATCAGATATCGCCCGCGCGTCAGGCGCAAACCGCAGCCCCGCCCCGCGCTATCGGGACTCAGGAGCACGTGAAGTGGGTCGCGCGGCGGCCGGACAATCGCGCGGCACCGGAAAAGGTGTGGCGGTTCAGTTGTCGTAGGAGGCGACACCGACCGGTCCGACGCCGACGCACAGGTTCAAGTCCGGTGTGGTGGCGGCGATCCGGAGTGCGGACCCGCTGCCTATGAGGCGAACGAACACGGTGTTCGGGCCTTTCCGGACCGGCGCCGTGACCGCTTCGCCGTGTTCCAGCGCCACGGCGATCCGGCCGTCGCGGCCGGCGAGGTAGTTGAGTTGCGCCGTCCATTTGTTCTCGAGCATCGGGCCGTCGAGCGGCAGGCGCGCCGGGGCGGAGCCGTGGATGCGGTGCCCGCAGCCGGGCTCCGGTCCGGGCAGGATGATCCGGTTCCACCAGACCGCCGCGTCGACGATCGCGCCGCTGTCGGTGATCATCCGCAGGTGCGGTGTCGAGTCCGCGAACGTGCCGGGGGCGGCCACGGGCGCCAGCACGTTCTTGGTCAGATTCTGCGGATAGGCCAGAGGATTCAGCACATTCCACGGCACTTCCTGCTCGAGCAGGGGCGCGCCGTCCCACGCGTTCAAGCCCGATTTCACGGTGGTGATGTAGGACTCGGTCGGGCCGGCGCGCCACGATCGCACGAACGTGCAGGTGGACCAGAGACTGCTGACGACGAACACCACCGTCACCGTGGCCGTCGCGGGCCGGCCCGCGACCGTCGGTCCCCGGGACGGCCGGGGACGGGCTCGCAGCACGAGCGCCCCCGCGGCCGCCAGTACCACCGCTGTGTCGGCGAAATAGCGCAGCGACTGCATCAGCTCCCCCGCGGTGTTCGGTCCGCCGCGGGCCAGCGCCACGGCCAGCTGCGCGATCAGAACATAGGCCGCGGCCGTCAGCCAGACCGCAGCTATCCGCTGCCGGGCGCGCATTGTCGCCAGCACGACCGCGATCAGCGCCGGCCAGGCCGCTACCACCGCCCACCCCGGCGGATCCGCCCACGGCGTGGACGGTAGCCACCGCTCCCACACCCACGGCCCGCCGAACAGGGCAGGCGCGATTCCCAGCGATGCGGCGCCGGGCAGCAGGTCACGCAACTCGTCCCACCGGTCGGGCAAGCCGGGGCCGTCGACCACCACGAGATAGGCGATCGACCAGCAGGCCAGGACCACGCCCGACCCGGCCCACAGCGCCGCGCCCCGCCGCGCCACCACGCGAATCGGGGCCGCGCCGCCGTCGACATGGCGGGCCAGCGCCGTGACGGCGAACGCGACGAACGGCACGACCGCGGACTTCTCGAAGAAGAGCAGCGCCACCGCCGACACCGCGATCCCGGACAGCGCGTACCGGCGCCGCCCGGTCCGGACCAGCAGCACCGCGTCGCCGATCACCCAGGCGAGGGCGAACTGCAGCGGCAATGCGTTCAGCGCGGCGGCCCACCAGGCGAAAGCCGGGATCGTCAGAGGGCAGAACAGGTAGAAGACCAGCGGAAACAAGAGGGGCCAGCGCGGGCCGGCGAGGAGCAGCAGCATGCGCACCACGGCGACCGACGCCGCCAGTTGCAGGAGCAGCAGCACCACCACCGGGCCCGCCCAGACCAGTGGCGCCACCGCGTTCACCGCCCAGGCGGTCGCGAAGGCCAGCGGCATGAAGTGGCCGTCGTGGTCGTACAACAGCAGGTCCGTCGACCACAGACCGAATCGGGCCGCGCGGCCTACCAGGATGAAATCGTCCCAATAGAAGTAGCCGCTGTCGGCCACCCACCAGCGGATCGCCAGCTGCAGCACGAGCAGGCAACCGGCCGCCACGACCACCGGCTGTGCGTTCGAGATCCGCCGGAGCCGGCCCCTCGTCGCCGCGGATCGAGGGACGCGTGCGGGCTCCGGCACGGCGAGCACAGCAGTGTCCATGTCATCCCACCGTAGCGGTGGTCCGGTCGGGGATCCTTCCCTTCGCGCTACGGAGAGGTCACGCTCGGTCTCGCCGATACGGCAGGTCGCTCGACGACAGGGTCTCCTCGACGTCCAGTGATGTGTCCGCCGGCAACGCCTCGATCAGCGCGGCGCTGCCCGCGATACCGGTCAGCCGCCGCAGCGCCTCGACGCCGAGGTCGCCCTCGAAATCCAGCAAAATGCCGGGATCGAACGGATCGTCGCCGGGTTCGACCGGGTGGAACAGCCGGGCATATCGCGCGAACCCGCTGGGTCCGATCGAACACAGTGCCTCCATGAATCACCGCCCTCGGTGAACCACTCGGCCTTGGGGACGTCCGGCTCGTGTTGCAGCGGGTTTCTGGCGATGAGCCTGCAACGCAACCGGTTTCCCGCCGCCGTGACGACGGCCGCGGACAAGACATGCCTCCCGTTTTCGGTCGGGAATCGCGGCGGCCCGCTAGGTGAGAGTGTCCACGACGTACGCGGCGGCCTCGGCGAGCAGGCCTTGATCGTACGAGGCGTCCCGGGCGGCCTTGCTGGACATGACGGCGACGACGAGTGGCGGGGAAGCCAGGGGCCACACGATCGCGATGTCGTTGAGCGTGCCGTAGTCACCGGTCCCGGTCTTGTCGGCCACCGTCCAGCCCTGCGGTGTGCCGGCCCGGATCCGCTGGGCTCCGGCCGGGGTCGCGTTGCGTTCCATCAGGTCGCGCAGGAAGTCGCGTTTGTCCGGTGGCAGCGCGTCGCCCACCACGATGCGGTGGTACAGCTCGCCGAAGGCTCTCGGCGAAGTCGTGTCGCGCGGATCGCCCGGGGTGGCTTCGGTGATCGCGGGCTCGATCCGGTCCATCCGGGTGACCGTGTCGCCCAGACTCCGCGCGTACGCCGTCAATTCGGCGGGGCCACCGAGATCGCGGAGCAGGAGGTTGCCCGCGGTGCCGTCGCTGTAGCGGATCGCGGCGTCGCACAGTTGCCGGATCGTCATACCCGTATCCAGGTGACGCGGCGTGACGGAGGCGTTCTTCAGCAGGTCGTCCCTGGTATAGGTGACGACGGTATCCAAGTGCGACAGCGGATTGCGCTGCAATACCGCCGCCGCGGCCAGGCCCTTGAATGTCGAGCAGAACGCGAATCGTTCGTCCGCGCGGTGGGCGATGGTGGCGCCCGTCCCGGTGGCGCGGGCGTAGACGCCCAGGCGGGCGTCGAACTTTCCTTCCAGCTCGATCAATCGATCGTGGCGCTCCGCCGCCTGCACTGTGGGAGCGGAGGAGGACGACGACTCTTCCGTAGCGCACCCGGCCAGCGGTATGAATGCCGCCGCGGTCAGCAGCACACGACGACCGAATGTAGACGGCGGCGATGTCATACGCGTCCTTTCAGGTGAACACCCAGCAGGCCATGGCGATTATCCTGCGTCCCCACCCACGAGAGCCCGGGGTCAGTGCCCGACCACGCCGCTCACTTCGTTCGGTGTGTTCGGCAGCGTGACGCTCGCCGTCTTCGCCCCGGTGGCCAGGTCGACGCGGTGGATCTGCTTCGCGGCGGGATCCGAGACGTAGGCGGTGCCGCCGCGGACGAACAGCGCGGGACGCGGCTTCTGCCATTCCAGCGGCTCTTGCCAGGGGCCCGTGACCGGAATGGTGCGCACGACGGCGCCCGCGACGGGATCGATCACGTGGATGCGGCCGTCGGTGCCCAGGACCAGCGCTTCGCCGTGCGGGCCGCGAGCCAGCGAACGGAAGGTGTAGCTGGTACCCAGATCGACCAGGCGCAATGCCCCGGTGACCGTGTCGATCAGCGAGACGCGTTGCGGACGTTCGAGTTCGGCGTCTTTGTCCTGCTTGTAGTCACCGAGGACGACGGGCGAGGCTTCGCTGCCCGCCTGGTTGCCGATCCGGCCGTACTCGGTCGGGCTGGTCACCTTGCCGATGACGCCGTTGCGGTAGATCAGCACGCCGTTCTCGCAGCCGATCACCACGGCCTCGCCCGCGGCCGTCGCCTCCCCGTGCACGCCGGGGCAGTCCTCGTTGCGCGCCTTCTCGGCGCGGTTCTTGTCGAGCACCACGATCCCGGTCCGCTTCTCCTCGGCGCCGAGCGTGAGGACGAGGTCGCCGCCGGCGAGTTCGATCGCGACGCCGTGGTGCGCAGCGGCGGCGCGGTAGGTGGCGGTCCGCGGCCGCCCGTCGGCGAGATCGGCGGAGTCGAACGCGACGACTTCGCCGGTGCCGTCACTGAACAGCACCGTTCGCCCGGCATGCCGGACCACGTGCCCGGGGTGGGGTCCGGGGAAGTCGGTGCCGGTGAATTCGGCTGTGGCGGCGTCGAAGACGCGGAAGCCCTCTTTGGTCGAGACGATGAGGTGACGGTCGTCGCCCGCGGGGTTGAGCCGGTTGAAGCCGTCGAGCTCGACCGTGGCCGCGAGTGCGAGACTGTTTCCGTCCAGTACGTGGATTCCGCCGTCGTAGGTGATCGCGACGGGATCGGCGATCGGTGCGCGCCGGTCTTCCGGTTCCGGGGAAGCGTCGGCGCCGCAACCGGCGAGCACGACGGTCAGCAAGCCGATCAGAGCGGACGATGTCGTGGTTCGTGACCGAACGGGCATGGGTGACTCCGTCTTTCGTTGGTGGTTGGGGCTATGGGGCAGTGAGGCCGCGCACGATCGCCTCGGTGTTGGCCCGCATCATTTCCAGGTAGGTGCCCGCACCTCCGCCCGGTTCGGTGAGGGATTCGGAGTACAGGGAGACGACCTGCACGCGCACACCGGCTTGCTCGGCCAGCACGCGGGCCAAGCGGTCCGGTTGCGAGGAGTCGGCGAAGATCGCGCTCACCCCGGCGGCCCGGATGGTCCCGGCGAGGGCGGAGAGATCCGACGGGCTCGGTGACGCGAGCGTGGTCCCGCCCGGGACCACGGCGCCGACCACCTCGAAGCCGAATCGCCGTGCCAAGTAGCCGAAGACGTGGTGGTTGGTGACCAGCTTTCGCCGCTCGGCGGGGATGGTGGCGAACCGCTCGATCATCCAGCGCTCGAGCCGGTCGAGTTCGGCCAGGTAGCGATCGGCTCCGGCGCGGACGGCCGCGGCATCCACGCCGGGGACCCGGTCGACGATCCCGTCCCGGATGACCTCCACCGCCCGGCGCACGCGACGCGGATCGGTCCAGAAGTGCGGATCCGGCCTCCCGTCCGCATCCTCCGCCGTATAGCTGATCGGGTCGATCGCCGCGCCGACGGATACGCTCGCCACCCCGGCCTGCTCGGCCGCCTCGACATTGCGCAGCACGCTCTCCTCGAGGCCGAGCCCGTTGTAGACGATCAGGCTCGCGCGTTCGAGCTCGGCCGCCTGCTGCGCGGAGACGGCGAAGAAGTGCGGGTCCGCGTTCGCCGGCATGAGCACCGTGACCTCCACCGCGTCGCCCGCGACGGCGTGGGTGAGGTCGCCGAGGATGTTGGTGGTGACGACGACGCGGTCGCGGTGCGCGCCGGCGATCGAGCATCCGGTCAGCGCGAGCAGCGCGACGACGACCGGCGCCAACCATCGGGCAGCGGGTCTCATCGGCCGGTCTCCGCGATCGATGTGGGCGCGATGTCGAGGCGGAACGTGCGCGCCGTGCGCAGGTTGTCGGTGTAGTCGATCTCGTGGATCGCCCGCGCCGCTGGATCGTTGAGGTAGGCGCGGTGTTCGTCGACCAGGATCCGCGGCGGGGACGTGCCCTCGGGCACCGGCGCGATGAGCGGGCGTGCCGGGGCGGACGCGCGGCCGGACGCGACGTCGTAGCCGTGTAGGAAGCCGTCCGCGGTGAGGGTCAGCAGAGCGGCGCCCTCTCCCGCCGTGTTCGCCGCGACCACCGGGCCGGTCGGCACGATGGTCCAGGTCCTGCTCCTGACGTCGAGCACCCACACGCCACGTCGTCCGGCCGCGGCCACCAGCGTCGCGCTGCCGGGGCGATGGAAGAACTCGACCGCGCGCTCGCCTTCCGCGGTGCCCTGTGGGTAGGGGATCTTCTCGCCGGTGAACACCGCGTTCCGCATCGTCACCAGCAAAGCACCGTCGGCGCAGCCGAAGACGACGCCTCGCCTGGTCACCGCCGAGCCACGCGTATGCGGGCACGGCTGCGCGAGCACCTCGGCGGGCGCGCCGTCGCGGGTGCGGACCTCGATCCGCCCATCGGATGGCACGGCCACGAGCAGACGCTCGGCGTACGGCACGGCGGCTCCGTCCGCGATCACACCACGCTCCGTCCGCGACCCCGCGCCGAGCGCGGACCGGTCCAGCAGTGTGGTGCCACCTGTTTCGAAAACCACTGCGGTGACCGCGCTGTCGGCATGCACGGCGGATATCGGGCCGCCGGTGACCTCGCCCAGATCCCGGGCGGATGCGCGGTAGTAGTGCACGTGGTCGCCGTGGTCGACCGTCCACGCGCCCGCGTCCACGATCCGCACCCCGTCGCGGGCGGACAGGAACGCGAAGCGCCCGTCGGCGGTCACCCGGTCGACGCCTGCCATCCGGCCGAGATCCTGGACGTCCTCGGTGACGAGGTCGATCACCCGCACGGCGCCGGTCGCGGTGTCGGCGGCGACGAGACGCGGCTGCGCCTCGTCGGTCTCCTCCGCGCCCGCCACGTATCCGTGGGGGGCGGGCTCGGCGGGCGCGGATTCCTCTGTTCCGCAACCGATCAGGGGCGTGATCGCGGCGAGCACCAGTGCGAGCGCCAGTGGTTTCGGGGTCACCCGCGAGGAGCGGATCCGGTCACGGAGCCAGGACGACAGCGCCGAGACGAAGAACAAGGCGACCGCGGTCGCCGCGATGGTCGCCCCCGCGGCGGTACGCGCGTGCCACGAGATCAACAGCCCGGCGAAGGTGGCCAGCGCGCCGAGCGCCGCCGCGGTGAGCATGATCAGCGGGATGCGGTGCACCCAGTAGACGGCCGCCGCGGGCGGGGCGATGAGCAGGCCGAAGACCAGCAGTGTGCCGACGATGTGGAACGACGCGACGATCGCCAGGGTCACCAGAGCGATCAGCGCCACGTTCGCCACTCGGGGCCGCAAGCCGAGGGTGTGCGCCGTGCGCGGATCGAAGGTGAGCGCGACGAACGCTCGGTAGCCCAGCAGCGAGATCGCCGCCGCGAGCACCGAAGCCGCCGCCAGGTACCACAGGTCCCGCTCGCCGACGGCGAGGACGTCACCGAAGAGGAAGCCGGTCAGGTCGACCGCGAATGAGGGCGATCGCGACACGATGATCACGCCTGCCGACAACATCCCGACGAACAACAGTCCGATACCGGTGTCCGCGGCGAACCTGGTGCCGCGGCCGAGCACCGAGACTCCGGCCGCCATGGCCGCGGCGCTGAAGGCCGCGCCCAGCAACAGGTTTCCGCCGAGCAACGCGGCGATCGCGACTCCGGGCAGCATGCCGTGCGCCATCGCGTCGCTCAGAAACGCCATGCCGCGCATCACCACCCAGGTGCCCGCCAGCGCGCACAGGCACGAGACGAGTAATCCGCCCCACAACGCCCGCTGCACGAACGAGACCTCGAACGGGGCCAACCACTCCATGAGCCAGCACTCTACAATGATAACGGTTTTCATTTCAATGAGTTGATCGGAGCCGCACATGCCGCCGCCCGCTGTCGACGTCGCCGAGGTGACGGCCGGTTATCGAGGACGTCCGGTGCTGCGCGCGTTCAGCGCCGCGATCCCGGCCGGGCGAGTGACCGCCCTCGTCGGACCCAATGGTTCCGGCAAATCCACCCTGCTCGGCGTCTTGGCCGGAGTCATCACGCCCACCGGGGGCACCGTTCGCCGGGAACATCTGCGGCGGCCGGCGTACGTCGTGCAACACAGCGCCGTTCCCGCGACCTTGCCGATCACCGTCCGCGAGACGGTCACCATGGGACGCTGGGCGCACCGCGGCGCATGGCGGCGCCTGACCCGGCAGGATCGCGCCGTCGTGCGCGCGTGCCTGGACCGGATGGCCATCGCCGACCTGGCCGAGCGCAGGCTCGACACCCTCTCCGGGGGTCAGCGTCAACGCGCGCTGCTCGCACGTGCACTCGCGCAGGAGTCCGACTTGCTCCTGCTGGATGAGCCGGCCACCGGCCTGGACTCCACTGCCCGGCAGGAGATCGCCGAGGCGATCCGCCACGTCGGGACGCAGGGCGTGACGGTCGTCCACGCGACGCACAGCCGCGAGGACGCCCTGCGCGCCGACCACTGCCTGCTGCTGCGAGACGGCCGAGTCGCCTGCGAGGGCGATCCGCACACCGTCCTGCGCGGAAACCTCCCCGAAACGGTCGACTAGCGCGGCACGCCGGGCATTCCGGCGAAGAGGATCTGAAAGACTTTGGGCGGGTTGGGCGTGACGGTGGTGGACGGGGTGAACGGCGCGCCCTCGTTGGTATCGGTGACCACATAGCGGGCGTGACTGTCCGGAACTCGGTCGAGAATCCCGTCGCAGCGCGGCCCTCCGGTCGCGTTCACTTTGGGCAGGTCGTCCGGAAATTTGTAGGGCTGTGCCCCGTACATGAAACTCGCGTTGAAGATGGCCCCGGGTTTGTTGCCGCCGATGATGGCCTCGGCCGCGGGAAGTGCTTTCGCGATGCCGACCACGACGCAGTGCAGCACAGGTGAATACGTGTCGAGCAGCGAAGCGGCCGGTCGCAGGATCGCCGGCACCGCCGTGAGCTCTCGCTCGTTGTCCGTGAGCGTCGAGCGGGTGGTGTCGGCCAGACCGATGAGGGTGAGCAGCACGGCGTCCAGATCTTCCGCGTCCTGGGCGACCGTCCGGCCGGTCGCGGTCGCGTTGTCCGCCGTGCGCAGCAGATCGGGGGCGGTGTCGGCGTAGAGTCCGGTGACGTGCCCGGCGGCGGAGAGATCACGCCGCAGCGCGGGCAGGCTCGGGTTGATCTGCCGCAGGTAGTCGTCCGCGCGCGCGAGCAGATCGCCCAGGCGGTCGCCGCGTCCCTGCAGGGCGGCGCCCAACGCGGCCAGGGTGGCGTTGAGCTTGCCCGGTTCGACCTTCGCCAGGATGTCGCTCAGACGCTGGAACAGCGTATTGAATTCCACCGTCACCGATTCCGCCCGGATCGTCGATCCGGGGCGCATGGGAGTCGGCGAAGGAATGCTCGGCACGACGAAATTCACGTACTTCGCGCCGAATACGGTGGTGGAGCGGATGTCCACCGTCGCGTTGGCCGGCACCAGCCGCAGCAGCCCGGGATCGAGCGCGAGGCGCAGCCGCGCCCGGTCACCGTGGAATTCCACGGCGTCCACCCTGCCGAGTTCGACGCCCCGCATGCGCACCTCGGCATCGGCGTCGAGCACCAGTCCCGTGCGCGGCGTCTCGACGGTAAGGGGCACCGTCGCCCGAAAACGCCCGGCGTACATCGTCACCGCGACCACCACGACCGCGGTGACGAGCAGGATCAGCACCGCGCCCGCGATCTTCAACCGCAGGAGCCGCCACGTCACCAGCATCGTCTGCCTGCCGAAATTCATCGTCGAATCCACCGATCACGCATCCCGCGGCTACGGCGTCCGGCGGGCGCGACGACGGCCGTCGGCCGCGTCTTGCCGGACGCTCGCTAACCGTAGTACTGTCCAGACACGTGTCCATCATAAAACTTGGACACTTATCTGGGGAAGGATTTCCAATGACTCTGGTGAAACCACGGCGGGTATCCGGAGGCGACCACGAGCACGGTCATCTGGAGGAGTTCCGCGTCGACCCGATCGGGCTCATGCGCCGGGTCCGCGCGGAGTGCGGCGACGTCGGCTCGTTCGACCTGGCCGGGCGCCAGGTCATCCTGCTGTCCGGCGCGGAGGCCAACGAATTCTTCTTCCGCTCCGGCGACGACGATCTCGACCAGGCTGCCGCCTACCCCTTCATGAAGCCGATCTTCGGCGAGGGCGTCGTCTTCGACGCCAGCCCGGAACGCCGCAAGGAGATGCTGCACAACCAGGCGCTGCGCGCCGAGCATATGCGCGGGCACGCCGAGACCATCGCCCGCGAGGTCGAGCGGATGCTCGCGCGCTGGGGTGACGAAGGCGAGATCGACCTGCTCGACTTCTTCGCCGAGCTGACCATCTACACCTCCTCGGCCTGCCTGATCGGCGTGAAATTCCGCAACGACCTCGACGACCGCTTCGCCCACCTGTACCACGACCTGGAACGCGGCACCGACGCCCTGGCCTACGTCGACCCGTACGCCCCGATCGAGAGCTTCCGCCGCCGCGACCAGGCGCGAGCCGAGCTGGTCGAGCTGGTTCAGGCGATCATGGATCGCCGGGCCGCCGACCCGCCCACCGGCAAGGACGACCGGGACATGCTCGACGTGCTCATCTCGATCCCGGGCGACGACGGCGCACCGCGTTTCAGCGCCGGCGAGATCACCGGCATCTTCATCTCCATGATGTTCGCCGGTCATCACACCACCTCCGGCACGGCGGCCTGGACGATCATCGAACTGCTGCGCCACCCCGAGGTGCTCGGCCGCGTGGTCGCCGAACTCGACGAGCTCTACGCCGACGGCTCGGACATCAGCTTCGGCGCGCTGCGCCAGATACCGGTGCTGGAATCCGTGCTCAAGGAGACGCTGCGCCTGCACCCGCCGCTGATCATCCTGATGCGGGTGGCGCGCGGCGAATTCGACGTCTGCGGCCATCGGATCGAGGCGGGTGACCATGTCGCCGCCACTCCCGCGATCTCGAACCGGATCCCGGAGGACTTCCCCGATCCGGACGCGTTCGATCCGGGCCGCTACATCGATCCCAACCAGGCCGACCTGGTCAACCGCTGGACCTGGATTCCGTTCGGCGCGGGCCGCCACCGCTGCGTCGGCGCGGCGTTCGCGCTGATGCAGCTGAAGGCGATCTTCTCGTTGCTGTTGCGGGACTGGGAGTTCGAGATGACCCAGCCGTCCGACAGCTACCGCAACGATCACTCCAAGATGGTCGTGCAGCTCGCCCAGCCCTGCACCGTCCGCTATCGCAGGCGCCGCAGGGACGACAACGGCTGACGGCGCGGCCGGGCACGCGAGAGCTCCCCGTCGGTGACGGGGAGCCCGCACGGATCTACTCGTAGCGCACGCGCCAGCTCTTGATGCCATTGATCCACCCGGACCGCAGCCGCACGGGCTCGGCGACTTCCCGCAGATCGGGCATCGCGTCGGCGATGGCGTCGAACATCAGATCGATCTCCAGTCGCGCCAGGTTCGCGCCCACGCAATAGTGAGCGCCGGTGCCCCCGAAGCCCACATGCGGATTCGGATCGCGCAGCACGTCGAACGTGAACGGATCCGTGAAGCCCTCCTCGTCGAAATTCGCCGAGCTGTAGAACAATCCGAGCCGCTGACCTTGCCGGATGTGCTGCCCGCCGAGTTCAAGATCTTGCGTCGCGGTGCGCTGGAAGGCGGTCACCGGGGTGGCCCACCGGACGATCTCGTCGGGTGCGGTGCGCGGGCGCTGCTGCCGGTAGATCTCCCACTGCTCGGGATGATCGACGAACGCCTTCATCCCGTGAGTGATGGCGTTGCGCGTGGTTTCGTTGCCCGCCACGGCGAGCAGGATGACGAAGAAGCCGAACTCGTCCGAGCCGAGCGCTTCACCGTCCACGTCGGCGTGCACCAGCTCGCTCACGATGTCCCCCACCGGGCAGGCGCGCCGCTGCTCGGCCATGTTCCAGGCGTAGCCGAGGATCTCCGTGGAGGCCATGGCGGGATCGCCGTATTCGGGATCGTCGTAGTTGAGCATCTGGTTGGACCAGTCGAACAGCTTGCGCCGATCCGCCTGCGGCACGCCGATCAGTTCGGCGATCGCCTGCAACGGCAGTTCACAGGCGACCTGTTCGACGAAGTCGCCGCTGCCGGACTTCCTGGCCTCGTGCACGATCCGCGCGGCGCGTTCGGTCAGCGCGGCGCGCAGGCTCTCCACCGCGCGCGGGGTGAAGCCCTTGGAGATGATCCGCCGGATCTTGGCGTGCTTGGGCGGATCCATGTTCACCAGCAAGGCGCCGGTGAGCGCCATCTGCTCCGGCGTGATGTCGCCGGGCAGGCGGATGATGGCCCCTTTGCGCTCGGAGGAGAACAGCTCCGGATGCTTCGAGATCTCCTTGATGTCGGCGAGCTTGCTGACCACCCAGTAGCCGCCGTCGCGGAACCCGCCGGAGGACTCGTCGGACTGCGCGTTCCACCACACCGGGGCGGTCCGGCGCAGCTGCGCGAATTCCTCGACGGGACTGCGGTTCTCCCACAGCGCCGGGTCGGTGAAGTCCCACCCGACCGGTAATGCCGGTGCTGCCATTGCTACCTCCTGGATGAAACGAGCACGCCGGTCAACGCAGCGGAGTTCGCCGCGCGGCGTCGGGTTCGGCCGCCGCGGACCCGTCGCAGGCGGCCCCGCGCAACGAGGCGGCGGCGCGCCCCGCCACGAGCGGCAGTTCGAGATAGGTCCGCACACCCGGCGGGGCGGCGACCACGTAGGGAATCGAATTCACGCAGTGCATGGCCGTGGCGACGATGCCGGGGTTGCGTACCAGACCGGCGGCGGCGCTGTGCGCGTGCATGCCGGTGAACGTCACCGTCGCACCGGGATCACCGACGATCTCGACCTCGTAGCGCTCCCCCGCCGGCCCGAAGGTCCATGGCGGATCCAGGTCCTCGGTGCCCATGAACCAGTTCACCGCGGCCGTGATCACCGGCGTGCCGCGGACGGTCCCCTGCCAGCGGAAGCGCTGGGCCGCGACGCGTCCCGGCGCGATCGGGCCGATCGGCGAATCGATCGGCGCGGTGGCCACCGCGGTCTCGTGCGTCACCCGCACCTGTTCGTCGAGCGCGATGCCCAGCGCTTCGGCGATCATCCGGACCGACTGGCCGTAGCCGCCCGCGAGCACGTCGGCCATGACGCTGGCCGCGGCCTGCTCCGGCGTCGCGCCGAACAGCATCCAGTCCCGGACCACCTCGGGCGCGCCGTAGGTGCGGATGTCGGAGAACTCTTCGGCGCGGACCGCGGTGATCCGCCCCGACAGCGCCGACACCACCAGCGGGATCTTCTCGGTGATGCCACCGGGATGTATTCCGGTGCCGTGCAATGTCACTCCGGCGGCGCGGCACAGCTCGTCGTATCGCTGCCGCTCCGCGGGGCGCGGATGGAACCAGCTCAGCGGGGTGACGATGTTCTTGCCGGAGCGCAGGATGGCGCGCACCGTCTCGGTGTCGGCCAGGAAAGGGCTGTACAGCACGCAGTCGGCCGGTGTGGCGAGCAGACGGTCGGCGTCGGTGGTCGCGCGCACCCCGATCGGCGGGCGTCCGATCAGCTCGCCCAGATCCATGCCGTCCTTGTCCGCGCTGTGCACCCAGGCTCCGGCCAGTTCCAGCTCGGGATGGTCGAGAATGCCCTCGATGGCGGCCCGTCCGACCCCGCCGGTCGCCCATTGGATCACCCGGATCATGTCAGTCCGCCTTGTGGTCGGGCCCTCGACCGGCTACATACTGCTTGGCCCACCGGTAGTCGGGTTTGCCGCTGGGCGCGCGCACGATGGCGTCCGCCACCCAGATCTGTTTGGGCACTTTGTATCCGGCCAGAAAATTGCGAACATGCGCGTGCAGGTCGGCGAACTCGAGCGGCCCGGGGCCGGTCAGCGACACCACGGCGGCGACCTGATGACCCCAGCGTTCGTGCGGCACCCCGATCACTACCGCGTCGTAGATCGATTCGTGGGTCTTCACCACGCTTTCGACCTCTTCGACGAACACCTTCTCGCCTCCGGTGTTGATCACCATGTTGCCGCGCCCGAGCAGCGTGATCGAGCCGTCGGTTTCGGCGCGGGCTCGGTCGTCGGTGACGACCATGCGGACGCCGTCGACGGTCTTGAACAACTTCTCGGTCTTCCCGGGGTCCTTGTAGTAGCCGATCGGCACGTTGCCGGTCTTGGCCAGCCAGCCCTCCGATCCGGGCGCGACGGGGCGGCCGTCGTCGTCCACGACGACCGCGCCGCGGCCGGTCTGCACGCGGGGGCCGCGGGCGGGGTCGTCGTCTTTCCGGGCGAAACCGATGCCGCCGAAGCCCGTTTCGGACGATCCGATGGAATCCGAGACGACCGCCCAGGAAAACTGCTCCAGCAGCGCGTTCTTCACCGGTTGCGACAGCAGCGCGGCGCCGGAAGCGATCGCGAGCAAGGACGAGGCGTCCACCGGCGCGCGCTGGTACGCCTCGAGCAACGGCCTGGCCATGGCGTCGCCGGTGATCACCATGACCTGAGGACGTTGCTCGGCGACGGTCCGCCAGACGCGCGCGGCGTCGAAGCGGGACTCGAAGATCACCGTGTTGCCCGACCACAGCGCGGTGAAGGTGGGCATCATGGCGGCGGCGTGGATCAGCGGCGGCAGCACCAGCCACCTGCTCGGATCGATCCCGGCTCCGGTACGGGACTGCTGGAACTCGTCGGCGACCGGTTCGCCGGTGTAGAAGTCGATGCCGCCGCCGAGGACCCGCCACATGTCCTCTTGCCGCCACATGACGCCTTTCGGCATCCCGGTCGTCCCGCCGGTGTACATCATGAACAGGTCGTCGGCGCTGCGGTGGACCGCCGGACGATCGGCAGGCCGACCGGCAAGGGCGGACTCGTAACCTGAGCCCTCCGTGGCGGGGCCGTCTTCGTCGGCGACGCAGATCGTGTGCCGCAGCGCGGGTGTCCGCGCGCGGGCTTCGCGCACCGCGTCGGCGTAACAGGAATGGTGCACGAGCACTTCGAGATCCGCGTCGGCGTAGACGTAGGCCAGTTCCGCCACGCCGTACCGGTAGTTGATGTTGATCGGCACCGCGGCGAGCTTGAAGCACGCGATGAGCGCCTCCATCGTCTCGATGCTGTTGTGCATCTGGAAACCCACGTGCGTTCCCGCTGCGACGCCGACGCTCGCCAGATGGTGCGCGAGGCGGTTGGCGCGGGCGTCGAGTTCACCGAAGGTCACCCGGCGGCCGGACTGGATCAGCGCCACCCGCTCGGGCATGGCGTCCACGGAGTGCTCGAAGAGATCGGCGAAGTTGTTGGCCATGTCGTTCCATCTCTGGGTGGGCGGTCACACGACGGTGAGCGGCAGGGGTATCCCCCGGTCGGTGAAGGTGAAGGCGGCGCCGGTGCTGAACCGGGTCAGCGCGACCTCCGTCGCCTCCCGGAACGGTTCGTCGCCGAGCGTGACGGCGGCGCGCCAACCCTGCTCACCCGCGGCGACGACTTCCGCGCAGAAGCGCGGGTTCACGCCGCGGACCAGCGTGTTCAGCGGCTCTAGATGCTCGGGGTCGAGCATCGACGGCCAGGTTCCGTCGGTGCGCGCGCCGCTCGTGGCCGGGAACGTCACCGTGACCGCACCGCCGGACTCGTCGATCTCGATCCCTGTGTAAGCCAACGGATTAAGCGCCGGATGCAACCGCAGCACCGTCGCGAGCGCGGCGGCGTCGTCACCGAGACCGAGGCAACTGCGCAAGCGTTCACTGGTCAGCCCGGCGATCCCCGCGAACTGTTTGCGCCCGATCTCCAGCGCCGCGGCGGCGTCCGCCCGGGCGCGCACCGCGATCATGAAACCGAGCGTGAGCAGATGATGTTGCAGGCACACCTCGTCGGCGAGACGGACCAGCGCGGAGCGGGAGAAGTCCGCGAAGCGCACATCGCTGAGCAGCGGGCCGGAGTAGTCCGGCCGTCCTTCGTCGTCGCGGTCGATATCGGCCAGCTCGAGTCCGGCCGCCGCCGACCCGGCGACCAGGTCGGCGTTGGGCGGCACCTGCGGCGGCACGTGAGCGGGATCGATGACGACCGTCCACGCGCACACCGGCGTGCGGTCGGCCGGACGGCGGGGCGGGCGGTGGATCGGCCGGACCTGGGCGTGCGGGTTGGTGGCCAGCGCGGTCGCGTCGAAGGTCGGGTCTTCGATGTCGTGGCACATCGACACGACGAAGTCATCGCCCATCGGTTCCACGTCGGCCAACGCACCGCAGTGGTCGAGCCAGAACTCGCCGCGGTGGTGGTCGTCGACCCGGAAACGGAAATCCATGAACTGCGGTGGCGCGCCGATGTCCAGTTGCAGGCCTTTGAAGATGGTCTCCACGCCGTCGCCGGAGAAGCCGAGCGCCCGCTGCATGCGCCGGGTGTAGACCGGGCTGGCCACCTGCCACTCCTCGATGGCGATCGCGGTCATGCCCTCGCGGCCGAAGGCGGCGATCGAATGGGCCATGCCGGAGCGGTCGATGAGGTGCCCGCACAGGAGCAGCTCGGGAACCAGCGCCGCCAGGGTCTCCCGGTCCAGGTCGGCGAATCGGCTGTGTGGTGCGGCCATGTCGGTCACCACAGCGGAACGGGGGACTCGCCGACGCGATACCAGCCGGGCAGCGGCTGACCGGAGACCGAGCGCTCGATGCGCTTCTGCATGCCCGGCGTCAGCGCCTTGTTCGTGATCATCTCCAGGAACAGCGCCGAGACGTTACCGAAGTCGAAGAAGTCGCGCTGCCAGGACCATTGGAAGTCGCCCGCGTAGCGGAACCAGCTACCGCCGATGCCCTCGGGCGAGTAGTTGCGCCCATCCGGACGTGTGGCCTCGCTGACCTGCTTCCAAAGTCCGATGACGTTGCCGGTGCGGTCGTCGACCACGAATTCCTGATAGGGGTAGGTCCAGCCCTCCAGCCCGGCCATCTCCTGGCCGAGGGCCAGGTCGCGGATCTCGTCACGCCCGACGGCCATGAACTCCTGGGTGGGGCCGTAGTTCCAGCCGTAGGTGGCGTCCTCGGTGTACATCTGCGCGAGCGGCTTCCAGTCGCCCTTTTCCTCGCAGCGCTGGTTCTCCACGATCCAGCGCTGGATCATCTCGTCGAGCTCGGCGCGGTCGAAACCTGGCATCAGTCGCTACCTTTCGGGGAGGAGTCGGTCGCGCCTTCGCCGGCGATCGACAGGGCTTGGGTAGGGCAGTAACGGATCGCGTCCGCCACGGCGGGCCGGAGGCCGGCGTCCGGCCCGTCGTCGAGGATTTCGACCCGGCCGCGTCTGGGCACCCGGAACACCTCCGGCGCCTCGGCCTGACAGACGGCGTGCCCCTGGCACAGATCCAGATCGGCCCGGATTCTCATGACCGGCTCCGCGCGATCCGGTGGGGCGAGCCCGGCCTGCGGAACCGTTCGGATCGGCGGCTCATCGTGTCTCCACGGTGATGGGTAGGTGCGCGAAACCACGCACGTTGGACGAATGCACGCGTTGGATGCCGTCGGAAACGATGTCGAAAGTCGTGACGCGCGAGGCGAACTCCTGCAACGCGATGGTCGCTTCCAGCCGGGCCAGATGGGCGCCGAGGCAGAAATGCACTCCCGCGCCGAAACTCGCCAGACCCGACTTGTCGGCACGATCGATGCGGAAACTGTCACCGTCGTCGAACACATCCGGATCACGGTTGGCCGAACCGATCAGCAACAGCACCTTCGACCCCGCCGGGATCGTGCCGCCGTGATAGTCCAGATCCTCGGCCGCCGTGCGCGCCACCATCTGGCTGGAGGTGTCGTAACGCAAGGTCTCTTCGACCCAGTCCGAGACGAGATCCGGGTCCGCGGCGACCTTCGCGTACTCCCCCGGGTTACGCGCCCCCCAATACAAGGCGTTACCCAGCAATTTGGTGGTGGTCTCGTTTCCCGCCACAACCATCAGAAACAAGAACCCGATGATCTCCTCGTCCGCCAAGCGGTCGCCCTCGATCTCCGCGTCCAGCAGAGCCGAAGTCAGATCCTCTCGCCGCGCACGCCGCCGCTCGGCCACCATCTCGGCGTAATAGACCAGCAGCTTCATCGACGCCTCCGCCGCGGCCACCGGAACATCCAGCACACCGTCCTCGCGGTGCACCACCAGATCGGCCAACCGCCGGATCTCCACCCGATCCGCTGCCGGGACTCCCATCAATTCCGAGATCACGTCCATCGGCAACTTGCCCGCCACCGCATCGATCCAGTCGAAACGACCGCCGGCCACCGCGGGCTCCAGATACGACAGCGTCAGCTCCCGGATCCGGTTCTCCATCTCCGCCACCCGCTTCGGGGTGAACCCCTTGAATACCAAGCGCCGCATCCGCATATGCCGTGGATCGTCCATCGCCAGGAAGGACATCACCCGATGCGCATGCGGCCCCCACGCCGCCGGATCCAGTGACACCCCGTTCGCACTCGACAACCGCACACTGTCACGGAACGCCCCGACCACATCCGCATGCCGCGACAAGGCCCAGAAGCCCAGATCCGGGTTGTGATACAGCGGCGCCTCCTCCCGCAGCCGCCGATACGTCGGATACGGATCTTCGTGGAACCCGTAGTCATACGGATCGAACACCAGCGGCTCCACCGCAGCGGTCATCGCCCACACTCCCAAACCGAGAACACGTTCTCCGCCGGGCGTGACAAGATCCCACACCGGAGAGACACATAGCTGGACATGTGTCTGGACGGTACCACTGACGCATTTTCAGGACAATCCCGAACGAGCGATCTCTTCGAATCCTGGATCAACAGCGTCCATACCGCCGAGAAACAAGAACGCGTTCTTGCCGAGGGCGGCCGACCGGACTACATTCCGAACAGTTGTCCAGACACCTACGGTCCGGCAGCCGCCGGCCTCCGCCTGCGAGATGACGAGGGGTGCCGCAGGCGGAAGACGGACGCCGCATCGAACGACGCGACGAGACGAGGGTTCCCATGCGATTCGGCATCGTGCTGTTCACCAGCGACCGCGGCATCGCGCCCGCCCCCGCCGCCCGCGCCGCGGAGCAGGCGGGCTTCGACTCCTTCTACGTCCCCGAGCACACCCACATCCCGGTCGCGCGCACCGCGGCACACCCACAGACCGGCGACGCGTCCCTGCCCGACGACCGGTACCTGCGGACGCTCGACCCATGGGTGGCGCTGTCCATGGCGGCCACCGTCACCGAGCGCATCGAACTGGCCACCGCCGTCGCGCTCCCGGTGGAGCACGATCCGATCTCCCTGGCCAAGACGATCGCCTCCCTGGACCATCTCAGCGGTGGCCGGGTGCTGCTGGGCGCCGGATTCGGCTGGAACACCGACGAACTCGCCGATCACGGCGTGCCGGCGCGCAAACGGCGCACGGTGCTGCGCGAATACCTGGCCGCGATGCGGGCGCTGTGGAGCCGGGACGAGGCGAGCCACGACGGCGAGTACGTGCGCTTCGGACCGAGCTGGGCGTGGCCCAAGCCGGTGCGGCGCGCGGTGCCGGTGCTGATCGGCGCGGCCGGCACCGAACACACCTTCCGCTGGAGCGCCGACTCCGCCGACGGCTGGATCACCACCCCCGGGGAAACGGAGATCACGGATCGGCTCGCGCTACTGCACGAGATCTGGGAGCAGGCCGGTCTCTCCGGACGTCCACGCGTGGTGGCTCTCGACGCCACACCGGATGCCGCCCGCCTGGACGATTGGGAGCGCGCGGGCGTCACCGACGTCGTCTACGGACTACCGGACAAGGACGAAGGGGCGGTGCTCGCCTATCTGGACCGGCTCTCCGGCAAGCTGACCGCCATGGGACGGCCACTCGGCATGAGCGCCCGGCCGTAGCGCACCGCGCGGACATTTCCACAGTGGCCGGACACACAGCCGTTCACCCAGCACGGAAGTTGCCGGAATAGAGTGACAACTCTAGTCTAGACACATGTCCGAAAGCCATTCCAGAACCGTCGAGGCGACGCGGCGGCGCTTGTCCGGAAAACAAGCCGACACCGTCGAGAAGCTCACCAGATCGGCGTTGGAAGTGCTTTCCCGGGAGGGGTTCGCGGGCATGACCATCCGGATGGTCGCCGCCAACGCCAAGGTCGGCACCGCCACCGCCTATACATATTTCTCCTCCAAGGAGCACCTGGTCGCGGAGATCTTCTGGCGCAGGCTGCGCGCGACGCCCTCGCCCGTCAGCGAGGAACCGGATGCCACCGTGCGGGTGATCGCCGAACTACGCAGCATCGCGTTGCTCGTCGCCGACGAACCGGCATTGTCCGGCGCGGTCACCAGCGCGCTGCTCGGCCGCGATCCGGATGTCGAACATTTGCGGGCCCGCATCGGTCTGGAAATCCGCGCCCGGCTCGCGCATGCGCTGTCCGGAAATCCCGACGCGGACGTTCTGAAATCACTCGAATTGCTGTATGGGCGCGCTGGTCCACGCCGGGATGGGCTACGAATCGTATTCCGACATCGCCGACCGCATCGAGCGGTCCGCGATGCTCATCCTGCAGTGACGCGGCGGGTTGCGCGTCACTGCCCGGCCAGGCCCAATTTCAGCGACGCCCCGCCGTCGACGAACATCTGCAAGCCGGTCACGTAGCGCGACTCGTCGGAGGCCAGGAACGTGATCGCGTGCGAGATGTCCGAGGATTCGACGAAGGGAATCGGCATGGCCTGCATGAACGGAAAGGTGACCTCGGCGTCGGCGCGCGTCGGGTTCTGCACGTCGGGCCGGAAGATCTGATACATGCCCGGATTGTGCAGCATGTCGGTGTCGACATTGGTCGGGTGTACCGCGTTGATGCGGATCGAACTCGGTCCCAGCGTCAAGGCCAACGTCTGTGTGTAGGACCGGATCATCTTCTTCGACAGGCCGTAGCCGTCGCCGCCGGGGCCTTGCAGCGCCTGCTGGCCGTTGAACCCGGTCTGCGGCACCAAGCCCGCCACCGAACCGGTCACGATGATCGAGGCGCCCGCGCCCAGATGCGGCAGGGCGGCGTGCACGGTGTTCACCACGCCGACGAAGTTGACGTCGAAGACGTCGACGAATCCCTGCAACGGCACGTGGTGGCCGAGCGGGCAGATCCCGGCGTTCGCCACGACCACGTCCAGGCGCCCGAGTTCGGCGACGCTCGCCGCGATCGCCTCGTGCAGCGCGGGCCGATCCCGCACGTCGACCTTGCGCGCCACGACGCGGCGGCCGGTCTTCGCGACCAACTCCTTCGTCTCGGCGAGATCCGCTTCGGTGGCCAGCGCGTACTCGTTACTGGCGATGTCGGCGCAGATGTCGAAGGCGACGATGTCGGCGCCCTCCTCGGCCAGGGCGACCGCGTGACTGCGACCCTGCCCCCGCCCCGCACCGGTTACCAGGACGACCTTGCCGCTGACCCGATCCATGTTTCCTCCACCGTGCTCGTCGCCGGTTCCCGCCACCCCGCGACACGCGCCGCATCGCTATGGAATAGTAACCGGACATCTGTCTGGACAATACTACGGACATAGGTATGGATCAATCACTCGCCACCGCACTCGATTGCGCTCGCGCAACCCGTCGCGATCGGGGGGTCCGATGACCCCGAGCCGGCCGCGCCATCTCGATTCGCCGCTGGTCGCGGCGCTCATCAAGTACATGTCCAAAGCCCAGGTATGGGTCTTCCGCCGGACCGCAGGACGCGTCGGCGGGCGATGGCGGATCGGCGCGGGTTTCCGCAAGCCGGTGCCGACCCTGCTGCTCGAGCACCGCGGCCGCAAATCCGGCAAGCTGTTCACCGCCCCGCTGCTGTACCTCGTCGACGGCGACGACTTGGTGATCGTCGCTTCGCAGGGCGGGTTGCCGAACCATCCGCAGTGGTACTTCAACCTCTTGGCACATCCCGCAGCCCGGGTGCAGATCGGCGCCGAGCAGCGCCGCGTCCGCGCCCGGGTGGCGACACCGGAGGAGCGAAAACGTCTGTGGCCCTTGCTGGTGGCGCTCTACCCGGACTTCGACGCCTACCGATCCTGGACGGAGCGCGAGATACCGGTGCTGATTCTGCGACCGGACGACGAGGCGCGCTGACCCCGCGCCCGGCGCGTCGAACGCGGTCCGCACCCGCACTCCCCCCATGATGTTCAGCGTTCCCGGCGCGATGGGCGCTGTCCGCCGCCGGAGCAGTGCGACGCAATCGATCGACTCGACAGAGGATGGGAGAGCGTGTGGCGAAAATGGGTAGGCGGAAACGGTCCAGGCTGATCACCAGCGGAATGCTGCGCGAGAAGCACCGGACGGACGAGCCCGGCGAACCGGCGCGCTCGGCGCCACCGACGCCGGAAGTGCACGACGAGGTGCGAACCGAAGTCGCGCTCGACCTCGACGCGCTCGCCGCGCGAGTGCGTGCGCGGCGGCGGGAGCGGAAGTGGACCCAGGCGGACGTGGCGGGCAACGGCGGCCCGCCTGCCAAGCTGGTCAGCGAGATCGAGCGGTCGCGCAACGCGTGCCCGAGCGCCGAAGTGCTCGACCGGCTCGACGCGGGACTCGAGTGGCCGCCCGGCACCAGCGCGATGATCTTGCGTGCCGAGCCGGCAAGCGAACTCGCCGCGGCGCGCTGATCGCCGAGCCGAAAGTCGGCCGGTCGGAGAATTATTCGGTATCTCCGACCGGCCGAGCCGGAACGCTCGTCGGTTGCTGTGGGCGCTGCTAGGCTGCTCAGCGACCCTGGACGACTGCTCTTGCGCCGCCGGAGTGCGCGGGTCCGGCCGTGCTGGAGGCAGGTGTGAACCCGATGAAGGATTGGACGAATGATGCAACTCCGCGGCACCACTGCGGCAGCGATACTCGCCATCGGCTCGCTCACCATCGGCGCGGGCGTCGCTCACGCCGAGCCGGCTCCCGACATCACCTACTCGGCCAAGATCGTCGAGCAGACCGTGGTCGCCGCACTCCGGGGCGGGACCTTCGAATTGGCCAAAGCGCTGCGTGATCAGCCCGCCGGTGACGAGCACGCCCGGCTGACCGAGCGCAACGGCGTGCTCATCGACGACACAGGCGCCCCGGCCGACATCGCGCAAGTGATCGACGTGGTCGACATCCGCGATCACGACGGCCACGTCGCCATGACGTTGCCGCTCGACTTCCGGATCGCGGGCGCCGCCATTGCGGTGCGTCCGGAGGTGAAAAAGGACGGCACGGTGCTGGAGCTGAAGCCGATCCGGCCGGAAGGTGTCGCGATCACCGAGCCGCTGGTCGCCACACCGGTCGCGTCGATGACCGAGAATCAGCGTGCGCGTGACGAATTCGCCGGGCAGTTCGGACTCGCCACCGCTATCGGCGGTTTCGTCGGCACCGCCATCGGCGCCACGATCGGCTGCCTGGTCACCATCGCCGTCGGTTGTGTGGCCGGCCTGCTGACCGGCGCGAGCCTCGGCGGGATCCTCGGGACCATCGCGGTCGGCGGGCCCACGCTCGTCGTGGCGGGCGTCGACCTGCTCACCACGCTGCAGGCGGCTGAGGGAACCACCCGCTTCGCCGACAAACCCGTGCAGGCCACGCCCGCGCAACCCAAGTGATTCCGTCCCGGCGGCGTGCCACGCCGCCGGGGCGAGACCTCCGACGACCGCGCCGCTACAGCGGCGCGGTCGTCGTGTTCGAGCGCCCCACGCGCTCGTCGTTGATCAGGTGATAGGCGCGCCCCAGATCGTCGAGCGCGCGCTCCCATCTGGTGTCCGCGTCGTGGCCTCGGGGATTGCGGCTGAGCAGCAGCAGGACCTCGGCCGCGTCCGCCGACCGCGCGGCGGCGTCCAACAGCACCGGCACCGGGTCCACGGTGGTGGCCGCCGCCAGTGCGCCGATCCGGTCGTGCAGCCAGTGCGCGTCGAAACGCACCTGCTCGGTGGGGTTCTCGCCGTTCACCGGAAGGGTGCTCACCGCCGCGGCCCTGGCGGCCTCCTCGTCGTCCATCGTCGTGGTGACGACCTGACGCAGCTCACTGCTCGCGATCCGGTGTAGCAAACCGATCAATAGGACGCGCTCGGCGTCCGCACCACGCAGACCCGTGTCGTCCAGCCGCCCGCCGACCTCCTCCGGGTCGACGCGCAGGATCGACAGAACCGCTCGCAACTGCGCAATCGTTACCACTTCGTCCGCCCCTCCTCATCGTCGCGGCCCCACCATCACACCTCGGCGACAGCCTGCCAAACCCGAGGCGCGTTAACCGTCCGGTAGCCCCTTTGCCGGTCCGGCGTGTCTTCGCCCTGCGGTCCAGGTCACCTCGAACCGCAGGATAAACCGGGGTCCAACTTGGGTACTCCAGACATCATGAGAGCGATACCGGCGCGGGTCACTGGTGACACGACCACGCCCGCAGTGCGCGAGTCCGAACACGGCGGTGCGATCGCGAGCACGAAATGGCGGCGGATCAGGGAGGTGATCGCCACCCGCACCGTAGCCGACGCCACGCGAGAAGTGTCGATCGAGGTGGGAAAACCCCAGATGGCACCGGGTGACACCGGCGTGGTGTGCGGATTCCGCATCCAGGGCATCGGCGAGCGGTGGGCGCACGGCGCCGATTCGATCGCCGCGCTGTACCGCGCTTTCCAGGAGATCGCTCAGGAGCTGCGGCAGGCCAACAGCCACGGCGCGCACTTCGCCGTGACCGAGCCCTCCGATCCCGGGTTCCCGGCCGCCCCCACCCGTCCGTCGCGCGCCGCCACGACGGCCGTGCAGGAACCGCAGGCTCTCATCGCGGCCCGCACGCTGCGCGATGCCGACAGCTCGTTGTCGATCATCATCGGCAGGCCCTACCTGGCGGCCGACCGGCGCAAGCATCTGTGCCGATTCCACATCAGTGAGCAGGGCGCGTCGGTGGCCAGCGGCGTCGACGAGATCCAGGCGCTGCACAACGCGATCAGCATGATCAGCGAACGCCTCGAGCTGCCGCAGGATTGGCCGGTCAGCCGCCTGTCCTGAGATCGAGACGCACAATTCCGCGGCGAACCGCCCAGCCGGTCCGGATTCGGCATCGAATCATCGGTTGGTGGATCGTCGTTCGACCGGTGCGGCATCCCGCGCCATGAGCAGTCCGGCCGCCCGTCGCCGACCTTCCGCCACGTCCTGAACCAGACCGTGGCGGAGTCGCGGCGTCGCCAGGAGGGAACTGCCCATGGAATTCATCTCGCCGGTGGACGCCCTGTTCCTCGTTGCGGAATCACGCGAGCATCCGATGCACGTCGGTTCGCTGTCGATCTTCGACCCCGCGGACGGCAGCGGGCCCGAGTTCGCCCGGCGCGCGTACGCGACGCTGGCGGCCGACCAGAACTTCCACCCCATGTTCCGCAAGCGCCCGGCCCGGTTGTTCGGCACGCCGCAGCTGGCCTGGACGGTGGACAACGCCGTCGAACTCGACTACCACGTCCAGCGCTGGGCACTGCCGGAGTCGGGCGGCTTGGACGCCATGACCGAGGTGGCCGCAGGGCTGCACAGCACCCTGCTCGACCGGCACCGGCCGCTGTGGGAAGCGCATCTGATCGAAGGGCTCGCCGGCGACCGGGTCGGCTTGTACGCCAAGATGCACCACGCGCTCATCGACGGCGTCGGCGCGCAACGGCTGTTGCAGCGCACACTCACCACCGACCCCGAGTCCGGTGAGGCGCTGGTGCCCTGGCATCTTCCGCTGTCCACCGGGCGCCGCGAGCACGAACCGGGCAAGCACACGCTCGGCACCCGGGCGCGTGCGCTGCTCGCCGCGGCGGGGTCAGCGCCTTCCGCGCTGCGCCTGGCCCGTACCGCACTGCTCGAACAGCAGTTGACGCTGCCCTTCGCCGCGCCGCGCACCATGTTCAACGTCCCGATCGGCGGCGCCCGCCGGTGCGCCGCCCGCTCCTGGCCGCTGGACCGGATCCGGCAGGTCAAGAAGATGACCGGCACCACGCTCAACGACGTGGTCCTGGCCATGTCGGCGGGCGCGCTGCGCGCCTACCTGCTCGACCATGTCGCGTTGCCGGACAAACCGCTGATCGCCATGGTGCCGGTCTCGCTGCGTCCGGAATCCGATGACGGCGCGAGCGGGGGCAACGCCGTCGCGGCGCTGCTGTGCAATCTCGCCACCGACCTGCCCGACCCGGCCGCGCGGCTGGCCGCGATCAGCTCCTCGATGCACCGCAGCAAGGAGATCTACCGCGCGCTCTCGCCCGTGCAGGCGGTCTCGCTCTCGGCGCTGACGCTGAGCCCGCTCGCCTTGTCGCTGCTGCTGCCCGCCACGGTCGCGCTGACCAGTCCGCCGTTCAACATCGTCATCTCCAATATCCCGGGGCCGCGCGAACCCCAGTACTGGAACGGCGCCCGCGTCGCCGCCAGCTATCCGCTGTCGATCCCGTTCGACGGCCAGGCGGTGAACATCACCCTCACCAGCAGCGCCGACAGTTTGGACATCGGCATCGTCGCCTGCCGCCGCAGCGTGCCCGATGTGGCCAGGCTGCTCGACCACTTGGAAACCGCGCTGACCGATCTGGAGGACACCGTCTACTAAGCGCCGGACGCTGCCGTGGTGGCGAGACCACGTCGCGCCGAGCAGGCGGTGTCAGGAGGAACTCGCCGTCCCCAGCCCGTTGATCGAGGGTGGCAGCTCCGGCTTGGTCGCGCCGGGACCGGCGAGCAGACGCTTGAGGATCTTGCCGGTGTCGCCCCGGGGCAACGCCGACAGGAAGGTGACGTCCCGCGGGACCGAGAAGCGGCTCAACCGGTTGCGGATGTAGGTGCGGACCATGTCCGAATCCAGCCCCGCCCCTTCTCTTTTCACCACGAACGCCACCAGCCGCTGACCGAACTCGTGGTCCGGCACACCCACTACCGCGACGTCGCTGACCTGCGGCAAATGCGCGAGCGCCTCTTCGACGGGACGGGGGAAGACGTTCTCGCCGCCGGAGATGATCATCTCGTCGTCCCGCCCGGCGATGAACAGCCGCCCCGCGGCGTCGAGATAGCCGAGGTCGCCGGTGTCGAGCATGCCGTGCGCCTCGTCCGGCGGCGCCGAGTTGACGTAACCGTCGAACAGCATGTGGTTGCCGACGAAGATGTGGCCGGTGGCCCCGATCGGCAGCCTGCGATGATCCGGCCCGAGTACGGCGACCTTGGTGCCCAGCGGCGGGCGTCCTGCCGTGGTCGGAGAGGTGTGCAGGTCCTCGGGTGTGGCGATCGTCGCCCACGAGACCTCGGTGGAGCCGTAGACGTTGTAGAGGACGTCGCCGTAGGCGTCCATGAAGCGCTCGACGGTCGCGCCGGCCAGCGGCGCACCACAGCTGATCATGTGCCGCAGGCTGGAGGTGTCGTAGCGGCCGCGCACGTGTGCGGGCAGATCCAGGATGCGCTGCACCATGGTCGGCACCACGATCACCGTGTTCACCTTGTGCTCGGCGATGCGGCGCAGGCAGTCCTCCGCGTCGAACCGTTCCGCGAGCACCACGGTCGCGCGCAGCGCGGTGCTCAGTTGTAATCCGGCCAGCCCCCAGGTGTGGAAGAGCGGTGCCGGGATCAGCATGGTCTCGTCCATCTGCATCGGGATGCGCGACAGCAAGGCCGCGATAGACCCGAAGCCCTTCGGATGCGGCCTGCGCGCTCCCTTCGGCGTCCCGCTGGTGCCCGAGGTGAGCACGATGAGCCGGCCCGGCTGGGCAGGCGTGCGAAAGGTCGTGTGCCCCTCGGCCACGAGTTGGTTCACGGTCGTCCGGTCCGGCACCGGGGGGCGTTCGTCGGTGTTGTAGCGCGGGATGTCGGCGTGCAGATAGCGCACCAACTCCTCCAGGTCACCGTCGACGAACAATGCCGACAGCCGGTCGCGCTGGACGATTTCCTCGATGGTGCGGCCCGCGAGCCCGGAATTGAGCAGCGCCACGTCCACGCCCAATTTGCCTGCGGCGACCATGCATTCGACCATGGCCGCGTGATTGCGCGCCAGCAGGCCGATGGCGTCACCCGGACCGAGGTCGTGCGCGGCCATCGCACCGGCCAGCGCGTTGGTCCGCTCGTGCATGTCGGCGAAGGACCGGGTGCCGCGATCGTCGATGACGGCGATGCGCTCCGGCGTGGACGCCGCTCCCGCCGCGTACCCGCCTGCCAGGTTGAACCCCCACTTCGCCAGCGAGCGCAGCTGTTTGAAGCTGCGATCCAGACGCACCGGCAGCACGACGCTGGTGGCCACCATCTGCCGCGCCACGCCCGCATTGCGCCGGATCGGCGAATCCTCCCGTTGACGACCAAGGACGTCCGCGCGCCCTTGGCGACGTCGGCCACCCGCTTCAGCCCGCTCTTGGTCCAGTCCGCGATCGCCACGTTGGACAACTCGGCCACGCGCGGATGCACCCGGCTCGGCGCGAAATAGGTGACCGTGACTTTGGTGCGCTCTTCGTCGCCGTGCAGCCGCACCGACGCGAAGCTGCCCAGCGCGGCGTACTGCATCTCGAAACTCTCATACCACCGGCCCACGCTCAACCGGATCTGGTGGGTGCGGATGCCGGACCGATAGGTGCCGACGCGCATCTGCCAGACCACGGCGCCGTCGGCCGACTGGATCTGCTCGCACGCACCGATACCGGTGAACATGCGCGGATACGTCTGCGGTTCGAGCAGCAGATCCCAGATGGTCTTGCGGGCGATCGCGAACTCGGCGACCACATCGATGACATCGGTAACCAACTTGTGCACTTCTCGTCGGCCGGTTCGAAGAACTTCGGGTCGGCGGGTAGCTCCTTTGTAACGTCAGTCACAGATAAATTCAAGTAGCCCCCGACTCGTCGCCACTACCAGCGATACGCAGGGAATACGCTGCGATTGCCCAGCATTCACCTGCGCCTGGGAACCGGCCCAAAGCACGCGCGCCGCGCCTGTGAATCAGCCCAACGATCACCGAAACGTCCGCCGGGCGCGACGACCGGTCCTAACGTCGCAGACGCCTGCTCGGCAGGACCGCACGCTGGCTGGAGAGGTTATGGACGACAAGCCCGCACGACGAATCGCGCACTCCCGCGCCGAAGAGATCCTCGATTTCTTCGGCAAATGCCGAGCGTGTGGCTATCCCGCTTACGCGGCCACCACCACCATGCGCTACGACGACGGCGGTATGGAGACCAAGGTCATCGCCAGTTGCGCCCTGCCGTGCGGCTGGACGGGCGAGGTCTCCGCCACGCCGATGACCGAGTCGGCCGCCCGGCCGGGCACCTAGGCGGACTCAGGCGGCGCGCGACGCGAGTTCGTCGGAACCGAGCGCGCGCTCGCGCAGGTTGCCCAGAATCCGGGCGAGGATGCGCGAGACCTGCATCTGGGAGACGCCCAGCTGCTCGGCGATCTGGCTCTGGGTCCGGGACTCGTAGAAGCGCATGATCAGCACCTGCCGATCGCGCGGCGGCAGCTCGGCGATCAGGGGACGCACCGCCATCGCCTGCTCCAGCAGGTTGTAGCACGGTTCCTCGGCCCCGAGCGTGTCGGCGAGCGACTGCGGCGCACCCTCGGCGTCCTCTCGGCCGCCGGTGTCCAGCGAGTTGGTCTGATAGGCGTTGCTCGCGATGAGCGCTTGGGTGACCTCACCCAGTTCGACGTCCAGCTCTTCGGCGATCTCCCTGGCCGTCGGCATCCGGCCGAGGCGGTGCGACAGTGCTTCGGTGGCGGGGCCGACGCGCAGCTGAATCTCCTTGAGCCGCCGCGGCACTCGCAACGACCACGTGTTGTCGCGGAAATGCCTGCGGACTTCGCCCATGATCGTGGGAACCGCGAACCCGAGGAACGAACTGCCGCGCGAGACATCGAACCGATCCACCGCGAGCACCAGCCCGACCCGCGCGATCTGCAACAGGTCCTCGTATGCCTCACCACGGCCGGAGAACTTGCGGGCGATGTGCTCGGCGAGCGGAAGACAGCGCCGCGTCACCTCCTCGCGCAGCGCGGCGCGATGGGGATCACCATCCTTCATCGCGGCCATCTTCTCGAACCACGGCTCGATGTTGTCGTAACTGTCGCCCGCGCGGGTACGGCTCGCCGTATCATTTCCGTCGGTCGTGAACTCACGTGTCATCAAATGGTCCTCGTTCCCAACTGAATTCGATAACGGTCGGGTACCCGCCGAGATCGGAATCAAAAGGGTCACGGGAAATCGACCGGGAACTGGTGAGCATGCGGACCAATTCCCAGCTCAACGGGTCGCTTTCGACCTCGGCCACGGCGACCGCGTCGACGCGCACGCTCATCCGGCCCAGGCCGTAGGTGAACGCGCAGCCGAGCGTCGAGCCGGGGACGGCGGCCGCGATCAGCATCGTGGCCGACTCGTTCATCGCCAGACGGATGTCCGCGGCCGCGTCCAGCGGCACCTCGGCGACCAGGCAGACGGTGTCGCTCAACGCGCGGATCAAGGCCAGGTGTCGCGCGTCGGCAGGGATCCGCACCGCGACCGTGGTGGTGTCGGTGGCGGGCGCGCCGAACGCGCACGTGATGACCCGCATCAGGCCGTGGCGAGCTGTGCTTGCCACATCCAGTGCAACTGCTCCAGCCGGGCCGCGATCGCGAGGAACAGATCCTGGGTCACCGGATCGGCTTTCTCGGTCGCCGCGATCCGCTCACGGAGCCGCTTGATCACGGCGGCGAGGTTGCCGACGATCGTGTCGATGATGTCGGTGTCCTGCTGCCAGCCCTCGCCGATGCCGAGCGCGCCGGAATCCTTGGCCACGGTCGCGGCGCGCCCGTCGGGGCTGACGCCGACGGCGGTGGCGCGTTCCGCGGCCGCGTCGGTGAACTCCCGCGCTGCGGTCACCAACTCGTCCAACGCCAGATGCACCGATCGGAAGTTGGAGCCGACCACGTTCCAGTGCGCCTGCTTCGCGATCAGCGACAGGTCGATCAGGTCGACCACCGTCCCCTGCAGAGTCTCGCCCGCGATGCGCTGCTGCTCCGGGTCCAACGTACTGGTGATGGGTTGGGACATCGTCTCGAACCTTTCTGCCGTCGATCGGGTCATCGACGGTCTACCCAGTCGTGCCGCACTAAACCGTCCGGTAGAGTGCCCAGCCGGAAAAGCGGGGCGATCGCCCCGGCTCGCGGTGCGGCCTGGCCGCTCGACCTGTCCGAGCGGAGCAGGGCACGAACAGGCTGGTGGAACCGATGCCGACACCGCGCGGCCGACCGAGCAGAGTGACGCCACACGGTGGCGATCGGCAGCGAAGTGACCGAACTCGCACCAGCCCCGCTGCCGCGCGGGCGGGCCGTTCGGCCTCGTCCGGAGCGGCATGCCAGCGCCGCACCACGGTGCTGATCCGCACGTGGGCGACCGGCTCGGACAGCTCGACGCACCGAGGCCGCGCCGCCCGATCCGGGACCGTCGCTGCACTATGGTGTGATCCACACAACACGGGGAGGTGCGTGATGCCGGAGCGGACGTCGACGCCCCTGCGGGCAGCGACGATGGCGGAATTCGCCGGTCGCCTCTCGACACCGAGGTACGACCGATCCCGGATCTCGACGGGCATAGTGCATTTCGGCGTCGGCGGTTTCCATCGGGCGCACCAGGCGATGTACGTCGACCGCTTGCTCGAACGCGGGCTCGGGCAGGATTGGGGCATCTGCGGGGTCGGCGTCCTGCCCGGTGATCGCCGGATGCGCGACGTGCTCCGGGCGCAGGACGGCTTGTACACGCTGTCGACGGTCGGCGCGGACGGCACGTGGACCACACGCACGATCGGCTCTCTCGTCGAGTACGAATATGCGCCGGACGATCCGGAGGCCGTCGTGGCGAAACTCGCCGACCCCGCCACCCGGATCGTCTCGCTCACCATCACCGAAGGTGGCTACCACATCGCCGCCGCCACCGGGGAATTCGACGCCGACGATCCCGGCATCCGCGCCGATCTCGCCGGGAACGGGGCGCCGGTGACCGTTTTCGGGTTCGTCACCGAAGCGCTGGCCCGGCGCCGATCCCGCGGGGTCGCGCCGTTCACCGTGCTGTCATGCGACAACATCGAGGGCAACGGGAACGTCGCGCGGCGGATGTTCGGCGCGTTCGCCGGGCTGCGCGATCCCGGACTCGGCTCCTGGGTGGCCGAGCAGGTGCGCTTCCCCAATTCGATGGTGGACCGGATCACGCCGGTGACCCCCGCCGGAGCGACCGGCGAGATCGAGCGTCGCTACGGACTCACCGATCGGTGGCCGGTGGTGACCGAACCGTTCGTCCAGTGGGTGCTGGAGGATTCGTTCGGACTCGGCCGACCGGCCTTCGAGGAAGTCGGAGTCCAGATCGTCGACGACGTCACCCCGTACGAACTGATGAAACTTCGGTTGCTCAACGCGAGCCATCAAGCGCTGTGCTACTTCGGCTACCTGAGCGGCTACCGGCTGGTGCACGAAGCCGCGCAGGACCCGGCCTTCCGGCGCTTCTTGCTGCGCTATATGGACACCGAGGCGACACCGACGTTGCGCCCGGTGCCCGGAGTCGACCTGGACGACTACAAGCGGACGCTGCTCGACCGGTTCGCCAACCCCGCGATCGGCGACACCATCGCCCGGCTGTGCGCGGAATCCTCCGACCGGATTCCGAAGTGGCTGCTGCCGGTGGTCCGGACCCAGCTCGCCACCGGCGGGAACATCGAGTGCGCGGCGGCGGTCGTCGCGAGCTGGGCGCGCTACGCCGAGGGCGTCGACGAGCACGGCGAGCCGATCGAGATCGTCGACCGGCTGCGTGACCGGCTGATTCCACTCGCCCGGCGGGAGCGCGAGCAGCCCGCCGCCTTCCTCGGCGAGCGCTCGCTGTTCGGCGACCTGATCGACCACCCCCGGTTCGTCGCCGCCTACTCGGCCGCTCTGCGCAGCCTGCGCACCCGGGGAGCGCACGCCACCGTGGCGGAGCTGGCTCGCTAACGCGGGGTGACGCGGGCGACGGCGCGGCAGTCCGCACCCACGGCGAACCACACGTCCAGGCTCGATTCCCCGCGCCGCGCGACGAGCTCGACGTCCTCGCCGGACCGCACCGGCTTCCCGTATTCGACCACCACGCGGTGCGGCCCGGACTTCAGTTCGGCGTGATCGGCGAGCACCTCTTCGAGCGCGGTGAGGTAGACGGCATTGTTCATATGGTCGAGCAGGTCGATATCGGTGACCCGCAGCGGGAACGGCCGGATCTGCACGCCGGGCTCACCGGCCGTCGGCATGGGCTCGGTGAGTTCGGCCTGCCAGCGCAGCCGATGCTCGGTGGTGCACGCCAGCATGGGCGCGAGGAACCGGTCGCTCATCCGGGTCGGAACGCCCGATTCCGTGCCGAAGTGGATCAGGAAACTCTCGGTCTCCACGAGGCCGCCCGCGCTGCCGCAGATCTGCACCCGCATCGCGCACCACCGGGTGGACGTGGCCGAGGGCCAGCGCCGCAGCGTCGCCCATTCGCCGAACCCGAGTGGTTTGAGCGCATCGATCACCGTCCGGCGGATCACCCACAATCGGTGGATATCGCCGTCCTCCAAGACGTCGAGATGGTCGTAACCGACGTCCTGGAGATAGCGCGCGACACCGTCGAGCCGCAGGCGCTGGTCGCGGTCGGTGTCGGCGAGACGCACGGGCCATCCCGTCTCGAAGGGAGTGAGGACGGCCGGCGGTTCCGGCAGCACGCTGGGAATGACCATGACCGGATGATGCCAGCTATTTGCCAGCCCGGCGATGAGTACGCGCATATCGTCATCTATACGAGAAGATGAGCGGTTTGATTAGTAATTTTCATGAAACATGTCGCACCGAAGGCGAGTCGCCAATTATTAGCTCGTGATCGGATGGTGGTTGCGTTGTCTACGCTGGGCCCCGTGTGCGCCGCCCCTTCGGCGAGGACGCGTGCCGGATCCGGAAACGGGGCAAGCTCCCCCGGCACGCCCGAGTTGCCGGATCGGCCGCCCTGAGGAGCTTCAGCGGCCGCACGGACGTAACCGAGGATCATCCGCCGAGCACTCCACACGAGGCACCGTGACCGCCTACTTCCTCGACCGATCCCGCTTCTCCCGCACACGCACCGAGATGCGGACCGGCGAACCGGCGAAGCCGAACTCCTCGCGCAACCTGCGTTCCAGGAAGCGCCGGTAACCCGCCTCCAGGAACCCGGTGGTGAACAGCACGAACGTCGGCGGCCGAGTGGTCGCCTGGGTGGCGAACAGCACGCGCGGCAGCCTGCCGCCGCGCATCGGCGGCGGGGTCGCGGCGGTCACTTCCTTCAGCCAGGTGTTGAGCCTGCCCGTCGAAATGCGCTTGTCCCAGGACTCGAGCGCGGTCTCCATGGCGGGCACCAGCTTCTGCACCGCGCGACCGGTCTGCGCGGAGATGTTCACCCGCTGCGCCCACGGCACCCGCACCAGCTCGCGGTCGACCTCACGCTCCAGTTGCAGGCGGCGATCCTCGTCGACCAGGTCCCACTTGTTGAACGCCAGCACCAGCGCCCGTCCGGAGTCGGCGACCATGCTGATCACTCGCAGGTCCTGTTCGGTGATCGGCTGCGAGGCGTCGATCAGCATGATCGCCACCTCCGAGGCCTCCAGCGCGGACTTGGTGCGCAGCGAGGCGTAGAACTCGGTGCCGCTGGCGTTGGCGACCTTGCGGCGCAGCCCGGCGGTATCGATGAATTTCCAGACCTTGCCGCCCAGTTCGACGAGGGAGTCGACCGGATCCACCGTGGTGCCCGCGACATCGTGCACCACCGAGCGCTCGTCGTCGGCCAGCTTGTTCAGCAGGCTCGACTTGCCGACGTTCGGCTTGCCGACCAGCGCCACCCGGCGCGGGCCCGCGCCGCCGGTCCCTTCGCGCGGCGTCTCGGGCAGCACCTGGAGCACGTCGTCGAGCAGGTCGCCGGTGCCGCGGCCGTGCGCGGCGCTGACCATGCGCGGCTCGCCCAATCCGAGCGACCACAGCGCCGCCGCTTCCGCTTCCACCCGCTGGTCGTCGACCTTGTTCGCGACCAGGATGACCGGGACCGCGGAACGCCGCAGTTTCTTCACCGCCGCCTCGTCGGTGGCGGTGGCGCCCACGACGGCGTCGACCACGAGCAGGATCGCGTCGGCGGTCTGCATGGCCAGTTCGGCCTGACGGGCCACCGATTGCTGCAACCCCTTGGCGTCGGGCTCCCAGCCGCCGGTGTCCTGGACCAGGAATCGGCGGCCTGCCCAGTTCGCCTCGTAGGACACGCGGTCGCGGGTCACGCCGGGAATGTCCTCCACGACCGCCTCACGGCGGCCGAGGATCCGGTTCACCAGCGTCGATTTGCCCACGTTCGGGCGGCCGACCACCGCTAGCGTCGGCATCGCGACGTGTTGCGCGTCCTCGAATTCGCCCTCGAGCTCGGCCAGCTCCCAGTCGGCCTCGTCGCTCCAGACGCCGTCGCCTGCCAGCACGTCCTCGTTCATCGGTCTCCTCCGGCCCCGTACGCCGAGACCTGCTCCGCGACAACGCGATACAGCTCGTCGATGACCTCGTCCATGGACAGTTCGCTGGTGTCGACGTCCACCGCGTCCTCGGCCGGGCGCAGCGGGGACACCTTGCGGGTCGAGTCGAGGGTGTCGCGGCGCTGCACGTCGGCGAGCACGCCCGCGTAGTCGTCGCCCCGGCCCTCGGCGATGTTCTGCTGATTGCGCCGGTGTGCCCGCGCCTCGGCGGAGGCGGTCAGGTAGATCTTGGCGTCCGCGGCGGGCAGCACGACGGTGCCGATGTCGCGGCCCTCCACCACGATCCGCCCCGCGGCCGTCGTGATGTCGCGCTGCATGGCGACCAGCAGCTCGCGCACCTCCGGCACCGCGGAGACCGCCGAAACGGCCTTGGTGACGGCGTCACCGCGGATCTCCGACCGCACGTCCTCGCCGTCGAGTTCGATCACCTCGCGACTGGGATCGGTGCCGATCGACAGCGGCAGTTCCTTGACCGCGGCGGCGATGGCCGCCGTGTCGGTCAGCTCGATGCCGGCGCGCAGCACGCGCAGCGTCGCCACGCGGTACATGGCGCCGGTGTCGAGGTACCTGGCTCCGAGCCGGGTGGCCAGCCGCCGCGACACACTCGACTTACCGGTGCCCGACGGCCCGTCCATGGCGACCACCAGCGGGCTCGTACCGGCCATCCGCGCCGGCGCCTGCACCGGGATCTCCACACCGTTCACAACGACACCGCCTCGTAGAGTTTGCCGATTTCATCACGGCCGAGCACCCGCAGAGTGCCGGGCCGTTGGTCGCCCAGCGCGACCGGACCGATATGGGTGCGCACCAGCCGGACGACCGGATGGCCCACCGCGTCGAGCAGGCGCCGCACGATGTGCTTGCGCCCCTCGTGCAACACCACCTTCACCAGGGAACGTCCCTCCCCCAGTTCGAGCACCTGGAAGCGGTCGACCTTGGCGGGACCGTCCTCCAGCTCTACGCCTTCGCGCAACCGCTTGGCGACCGCGCGGTTGTTCACCTCGCCGTGCACCGTCGCCAGATAGGTCTTCGAGACCTCGAAGGACGGATGCATGAGCCGGTGCGCCAGATCGCCGTCGTTGGTGAGCAGCAGCAGGCCCTCGGTGTCCGCGTCCAGCCTTCCGACGTGGAAGAGGCGCTGCCCCGCGGCGACCCGCTCCGCCACGATGTCGCCGACGCAGGGGCGCCCCAGATCGTCGGACATGGTGGACTGCCAGCCCTTGGGCTTGTTCAGCGCGACGTGCACGAGTTCCTCGCGCACCATCACGCGGGTGCCGTCGACGCGCACCACGGCGTGCTGCGGGTCGATGCGCAGGCCCTGCTCGCGCACGATCATGCCGTCGACTTCCACGCGGCCCTGCGCGATCATCTCCTCGGCGGCCCGCCGCGATGCGACGCCCGCCTTGGCGAGGACCTTCTGCAACCGCTCCCCCTCGCCCCACGGGAGCTTGGTGTGGCCACCGGATTCGGCGGCCTCCACGTTCTGGTGGCGCGCGGGCTTGGCATTGCTCAGCAGCGGCGGTTGCACGGCCTGGCGCTGCGGCTTGGGCTTCTTCTTACCGGCCGCGGCCGTGTGCCGCTGCGGGTTGGGAGCCTGCCCCGATCCGCGCTGCGCCAGTCCACGGCCTGCGCCACCCTGCTGGGCGCCACGGGCGGTGGCCCCCCGTTGGGCCGAACGCGCGTCGCGCGAACTCGAGCCGCGGCCTGCGCCGCCCCGTTCGGGCTGGGCGCCGCGTTTCCTACGATCCGGTGTGCCATCTCGGCGAGCGGGCGTATTCATGATGTCCTGTCACTCTTCGGTGCCGAGGTCCAAATCGGCCTCGGCGGGTTTCTTCAGCCTGGTGTACCGGGGGTCGGTCTCCAGGCTCTCGTTGATCTCGTCGATCAGGTCGACGCCCGGAAGCAGGGGCGCCAGCGGCGGCAGGTCGCTCAGCGAAGCGAGCCCGATCCGTTCCAGGAACAGTTCGGTGGTGCGGTACAGCGTCCCGTTGGTCTCCGGGTCGACGCCTGCCTCGGCGATCAGGCCCCTGGCCAGCAGCGTGCGCATCACCCCGTCGACGTTCACGCCGCGCACCGCGCTGACCCTGGTCCTGGTCACCGGCTGACGGTATGCCACCACCGCCAGCGTCTCCAACGCCGCCCGGGTCAGTTTCGACCGGGAGCCGTCGAGCAGCATCCGCTCCACATACGGCGCGTACTCGCTGCGAGTATAGAAGCGCCAGCCGTCGCCGACGAAACGCAGATCTATCCCGCTGGAGCGCGCCGACAGCTCGGCGGACATCGCGCGCAGGGTGTGCTCGACGCGCTCCGCGGTGTCGCCGAGCGCGGTCGCGAGCTGGTCAGCCGGTGCGGGCGAGTCGACGACCAGCAGCATGGCCTCCAGCGCCGAACGGAGTTCGTCGTCCGCGAGCGGCTCGGGGGTGAGTTCCACCACTGCCTCGCTCATGACCGAGCCTCGCCGGAGCCCGGCCCCGTCGTGCGCGATCGCGCGCTGTGCTCGCTCACCCGTAGTCCTCCTCGATTGTCACGGTGTCCGCCTGTTGCGCGGCCTCGTCGCCGATCCAGCTGACCGCCAGGGGACCGAGCGGATCCGGCTGGTCGAACTCGATCGTCTTGCCGCGATACAGCTCGAGCAGCGCCAGGAAGCGGGCGACGATCTGGACCGGCACCTCGCAGTCGGCGACCAGCTCGCCGAACGAGGTCCACGCGCCCGCACCGCGCTGTTTGAGCCGTTCCAGCACCAGGGCCGCCTGCTCGGCCACCGAGATCGCGTGCGTGTGCAGATGGTCGAGCCCGACCTTGGGTACCGGACGTGGCCGGAAGGCCGCCGCGGCGATCGCGGCGAACTCGGCCGCCCCGACACCCAGCGTAACCTCGGGAAGCAGGCCCGCGTAGCGCTCCTCCAAGCCGACCGCCCGCGGATAGCGGCGCAGCGCGGCCGCCTCCAGCTCGCCGAGCAGTTCGGCGACCTGCTTGAACGCGCGGTACTGCAGCAGCCGGGCGAACAACAGGTCGCGCGCCTCGAGCAGCTCGAGATCCTCCGCGTCGGTCATCTCCCCGGACGGCAGCAGGCGCGCGGCCTTCAGATCCAGCAGCGTGGCGGCGACGACCAGGAATTCGGTCGTCTGGTCCAGGATCTTGTCCGAGCGCAGCGTGTTCTGCCGCGCCATGTTCGCCGTCAATGCCTTGGTGTAGGCGATGAACTCGTCGGTGACCTTGTGCAACGCCACCTCGGTGACGTCCAGTTTGCGCGAGCTGATCAGGGTGAGCAGCAGATCGAACGGCCCCTCGAAGTTGCTCAGCCGCAGCCGGAACCCGGACGCCTGCGGCTCGACCGTCGGCGGCTCTCCCGTCTTCGCTGTGCCCGGCGACGGTCCGGGGTCGTCCGGCGAACCACCGGCCGCGTCAGGTGCACCCGCTGAACCGGCGGACGGGTTCGGCGCATCCGGCGAACCGGCGCGGGCGTCCGGTGCGTCAGCGGGCCGATCCGCCGATGTCTCGGCGGCCTCCCGCGCGGCCGCCTCGACGGGCTGCGTGAGTGGGCTCGTGGACGGTTCCTCCGCGCCGTGCGGCCGGAGCGAATCATCGGCGTCCGGCTGGGGCGCGGCGCCTCCGAGGATGGCCGGGTTCGGGCGCCGGGGCGTCGCGTCCCGGCCCGCGGCGATGAACGCGGCGGCGGCGTTCCCGAGCGCGGGAGGCTGCCCCGGAGCCGTCGGGTCCGGCGGATCGGGCGCCCGGTCGTCGGGCCTGGCTGTCGATCCGGCCGCGGAAGACCCCTGGCCGGACGGGTCGTGGTGGGACGCAGACGAGGGGTCGGAGCGGCCGCTCACCGGCCGGATCGGTGGATGACTTCCCGGGCCATCGACCGATACGCTTCGGCGCCACTGGATTTCGGCGCCCATGTGGTGATCGGCTCGCCCGCGACGCTGGCGTCCGGGAAACGGACGGTGCGCGCGATGGCGGTGTCGTAGACCAGCTCACCGAACACCTCGACGACGCGCGCCATGACCTGGCGGGAATGCAGCAGTCGAGAGTCGAACATGGTGACCACTATTCCGTACAGGCTCAGCCGCGGGTTCAGCCGGTCCCGCACCTTCTCGACGGTGTCGTTGAGCAGGGCGAGCCCGCGCAGCGAGAAGTACTCGCACTCCATGGGGATGATCACGCCGTCCGAACAGGCCAGGGCGTTGACCGTGAGCAGGCCCAGTGAAGGCTGGCAGTCGATGAGGATGTAGTCGTAGCGGTTGCGCACCGGCTCCAGCGCGCGGCCGAGCGACTGTTCCCGGCCCACCTCGTTGACGAGCTGGATCTCCGCGGCGGAGAGGTCGATGTTGCTCGGCAACAGGTCCATGTTGGGGACACGCGTCTGCATCAGCACGTCGTCGATGGACACCTTGGAACCGATGAGCAGGTCGTGCACCGTCGATTCGAGATCGTGGTGGGCGACGCCGAGACCGGCCGACAGCGCGCCCTGTGGATCCAGGTCGACGAGCAGCACGCGCCGGCCGTATTCGGCCAGGGCGGCACCGAGATTGATGGTGGAGGTGGTCTTGCCGACCCCGCCCTTCTGATTGCACATGGCCACGATCAACGCGTCACCGTGCTCGCCGACCGGCGGCGGGTCCGGCACCAGCCGCAACGGTCGTCCGGTCGGGCCGAGCGTCGCGTCCTCCGGGACCGGCTCGACTCCGTGGCCCCACAGCGTTTCCGCCGCGGCGTCCGAGTACGGACCCGGTCGCGAGCCCGTAAGCGGCTCCGCCCCAGCACCCATCGGCGGCTCTGCCGCTCCGGCTGTCGTCACGATCCGCTGCTCCTTATACGTTCCTGCCCGTTGCCTCGCCGAGCGTAGCGAGGCCGATCAGGGCCGACCTCGCTTTCGTGCGGTCCAGCTCTCGATAGACGCTACCGCTTGACGGCACTCGAGTGCCGCGCCTGCGCGCGGCGTGTTCGTCCGGCGCTGGTCAACGCCATTGCGGTCCGCCGTCGAAATGAACATCGAACCGGTCGTGCAATTCGTTCATGCTGTCCCAGTCCGCCTCCCCGCGCGCTATCCGGCCGAGTTGCCGGAAGTAATCGAAGCGGACGATACCGGGTGTGAGCACAGCCAGGAACTCGGCGGGCCCGTCCGCGCCCGCGCCGAAGGCGTGCACGACACCCGGCGGCACCACCACCAAGCCGCCTTTGCCCACGGCGCTGCGGGCCCCGTCGACGAGAAACTCCATCGTGCCGTCCAGCACATAGAAGATCTCGGTCGACTTCGTGTGGTGGTGCGGCCGGGTGCCGTCCGCGCCGGCGGCGAGGGTGAGGCGATTGGCGCCGAACAACCCCGCGGAGTTCTCGCTGTCCTCGAGCAGCCGGAAGGAGCCGCCGCCGGGCAGCGGAACCGCTTCGACGTCGGCCTCGTGGACGATGAAAGACTTTGCCATGCAGCTCACCTCGTGTCGTGGTCGGAGTCCGGGCCGCCGGTGAGCGCACCGCGCGCACCCGGTGACCGAAACAACCGGACCGGGGTCCACTTTGTTCCGCCTCACGAGCCGCGCCGGCCGAACAGTCCACACAGGGGAAATCGTCGAGCGCCGAACGGGTTACCGTGCGCGCGGGTGCGCGGTCGCCCAGACTTCACGCAGGGTGTTGACGGTGACCAGGGTGTAGATCTGGGTGGTGGTCACCGAGGCGTGGCCGAGCAATTCCTGCACCACCCGGACATCGGCGCCACCGTCGAGCAAATGGGTGGCGAAAGAGTGACGCAACGTGTGCGGCGATACCGCCGCCGCGATGCCCGCCCGTTCGGCTGCGGTGTGCAGCACCTGCCAGGCGCTCTGCCGGGACAGCCGCGCGCCGCGGGCATTCAGGAAAAGGGCTCCGGCGTTGCCCTTTCCGCGCGCGGCGAGCACAGGCCGTCCGCGCACCAGGTAGGCGTCCACAGCGGCCAGGGCGGGTCGCCCGATCGGCACCAGGCGCTGTTTCCCGCCCTTGCCGCGTAACACGACCGACCGTTCCTCGAGATCGAGATCGTCCACGTCCAATCCGACCGTCTCCGAGATCCGGGCGCCGGTGGAATACAGCAACTCCAGCAGCGCACGGTCGCGCAGGCCGCGCGGCCCGCCGTCGACGCCCGCCGCGGCGTCCGCCTGACCACCACCCGCCGCCTCGAGCAGCCGCAGCACCTGGTCGTAGGGCAGTGCCTTGGGCAGCCTGCGGCCCGGCGCGGGCGGTTTCACCGCGTGCGCCACGTCGGTGTCGGTCAGCCCCTCCGCGGCGGCGAAGCGATGCCAGCCCCGCACCGCGATCAGCGCGCGGGCCACCGAACTCGCCGCCAGCGGCGGGTGTCCGTGGCCGCCCGACCGCAACGCCATGGTGAACTCGGCGACGTCCGACTCCGCGACCCGGTCGAGCGAGCGGATCCCGCGCCCGGTCAAGAAGTCCAGATAGCGGCCGAGGTCACGCCGATAGGCCCCGAGGGTGTTGGGCGCGACGCCGCGCTCGACGGCGAGATGGTCGAGGTAGGCGTCGAGCTCGCGACCGAGCACCTCCGGTCAGTCTTCGGACTTCTCGGCCGCCTTGCGGCGGAGGAAGGTCGTGGGCTGACCGTCCCAGGGCGCGTCCGGCGGTCGCGGTTCGATACCGCCCGCCCGCGCGGCCGCCAGCGCGAGCACGCCCGCGACCGCGGTGGCGTTGACGATCTCCCCGCTCAGTGCCGCGCGGACCGCCGCGTCGACCGGCATGCGGACCACTTCCAGATCCGCCTCCTCGAATTCGGGATCGGGCCGGTCGGTCTCGTACAGCCCGCGGGCCAGGTAGATCCGCAGCGCTTCGTCGGTGAACCCGGGTGAGAGCGCGACGTCGACCAGGACCGCCCATTCCCTGGCGGCCAACCCGGTCTCTTCGGCCAGCTCACGGCGCGCCGCGAGCAGCGGATCCTCCCCGGGCACGTCGAGCAGCCCGGCGGGCAGCTCGAGCAGCCGCCTGGCGATCGGGTGGCGGTACTGATTGATCAGCACCACGTTGCCGTCGTCATCGATCGCGGCCACGGCGACGGCGCCGTGATGCTCGATCACCTCGCGCTCGACGACCCGGCCGCCCGGCATCCGCACCTGGTCGAGCCGCAATGCGAGGATCGCGCCGCTGTAGACGGTCTTGCTGGATTCGATCTCGAAATCGTGGCTGCCGGGCTCGGCAGCGCCCCCGTTGGTCATGCCGCTACACCTGTTCCGTCGCACCCGCCAGTTCTTCACCCGGAATGTCCACCGGAAGTCGTTCCGCCGCTTTGTATTTCAGCGCCGCCGAGATGAGCGCCGCGAACAACGGATGCGGGCGGGTCGGGCGGCTCTTCAGCTCAGGGTGCGCCTGCGTGGCGACGAAGAACGGATGCACGTCGGCGGGCAGCTCGACGAACTCGACCAGGTGCCCGTCCGGCGAGGTGCCGCTGAACCGCAAGCCGCTCTCGGCGATCTTGTCGCGATAGGCGTTGTTCACCTCGTAGCGGTGGCGATGACGCTCGGACACGTGCTCGCTGCCGTAGGCCTGCGCGACGACCGAGCCCTTCGCCAGCGTCGCCGGGTAGGCGCCCAGCCGCATGGTGCCACCGAGATCGGCCTCGCCTGCCACGGCCTGCTCCTGGTCGGCCATGGTGGAGATGACGGGATGCGGTGTGTCCGGTTCGAATTCGGCCGAGTTGGCCTCTGCCAACCCTACCCGGCGCGCCGCCTCGATCACCATGCACTGCAGTCCCAGGCACAGGCCGAGCAGCGGGATGCCGCGGGTGCGCGCGTAGTGGATCGCGCCGACTTTGCCCTCGATGCCGCGGATGCCGAACCCGCCGGGAATCAGCACGGCGTCCACGTCGCGCAGCGCGTGCTGGGCGCCGACGGGGGTCTCGCACTCGTCCGAGGGGACCCAGCGGATGTTCACCTTCGCGCGCGAGGCGAACCCGCCCGCGCGCAGCGCCTCGGTGACCGAGAGGTAGGCGTCGGGCAGGTCGACGTACTTGCCCACCAGCGCGACCTCGACCGTCTCGCGCGGCGAGTGCACCCGGTCGAGCAGGTCGCCCCACACGGTCCAGTCCACGTCCCGGAACGGCAGCCCCAGCCTGCGCACCACGTAGGCGTCCAGGCCCTCCCGGTGCAGCACGCGCGGGATGTCGTAGATCGACGGCGCGTCCGGCGTGGAGATGCAGGCGTCGACCTCGACGTCGCACATCAGCGCGATCTTGCTCTTCAGGGCCTGCGGGACCTCGCGGTCGCAGCGCAGGATCAGCGCGTCGGGCTGGATGCCGATATTGCGCAGCGCCGCCACCGAGTGCTGGGTCGGCTTGGTCTTCAGCTCACCGGAGGGCGCGAGGTAGGGCACCAGCGACACGTGCAGGAAGAAGACGTTGTCGCGCCCGACGTCGTGGCGGATTTGGCGGGCGGCCTCCAGGAACGGCTGCGACTCGATGTCGCCGACGGTGCCGCCGATCTCGGTGATCACCACATCCGGCGTCTGGCCCTGCAGATCCGGGCCGCGCATGGCGAGGATCCGGTTCTTGATCTCGTCGGTGATGTGCGGGATCACCTGCACCGTGTCGCCGAGGTACTCGCCGCGACGCTCCTTGGCGATGACCGACGAATAGATTTGCCCGGTCGTCACATTCGCGTCCCGGGACAGGTCCCGGTCGAGGAAGCGCTCGTAGTGGCCGACGTCCAGGTCGGTCTCCGCGCCGTCCTCCGTCACGAACACCTCGCCGTGCTGGAAGGGGTTCATCGTGCCGGGATCGACGTTCAGATACGGGTCGAGTTTCTGCATCGTGACGCGCAGCCCACGCGCCGTCAGCAGCTGACCGAGGCTGGAGGCGGTAAGACCTTTACCCAATGAGGAGGCGACACCACCGCTGACGAAGATGTGCTTCGTGTCCGTTCGCGCCTGAATCCGTGTTTGACCCACGGGTCTTCACGGTAACACGAATCCGCCCGTCCGTTCGAATGCCACGCGCGTTTGCCCGCCGATCGCCGAGACTTCGATCAGAGCCGCGGCGGCCGGAATGTGAGGTCGGTCGCGTCCCGCTCGCCGGTATTCACCGCGAGCCGGTGGCCCGGCGTCGGCGGTAACGGTCGATCAGGCCTGTGACCTGTGCGAACGCCTCCGGTGACAAGATCTCCGTCAGTTCGTCAGCCCGGGACGGCGGCCAGCGTGAGCGACGTGGCTTTGGCGCCGGTGCCGTAGCGTCCGGCGGCACCGTTGAGCTGTTCGCCGAGCGCCAGCACGGTGGTGACCCGGCCGAGTTCGCGGTCGAGATTGTCGACGGTGCTCACCTGGGCCGCGAGCGCGGCGTCGGTACGGACCACGGCGATGGGCCCCGGCCCATCGGCGGCGCCCGCGCGGCCCGCGAGGACTACTCCCGCACCACGGCCGCGCAAGGCGCCGGCGAAGCGCGCGGCATTCGAGCCCGCGCCGTTCTCCGCGGCGGCGACGCCGTTGCCGGTGATCACGACCGCGAGCTGCGCGGGTCGCACCGGCGTGTCGCCGTAGGCGAGGAACCCGCCGCCACGCAGGGTCTCCAGGACCAGCCCGAGCTCCTCCGGAGTGCTCCGCGTTTGCCCGTTCTCCGGATCGAGCAGCAGCACCAGGCCGAGCAGATCACCGGCCATGCTGCCCTGGTCCACCGCGCCGGTCCGCAGCTGCGCCCCGGCCGGGATGACGTTCGTGAGCGCCGTGCGCATCCGGTCACCCTCCGTGGCGTCGATGAACGCCTCGGTGAGCGCGATCCGGCCGGTGACTGCCGCCCCCGAGGCCGCCAGCGCCCGCGTCACCGCCTCCACGTCTCCCGGATCGGCGTCCGGCGTCGTGAACACGACGACGCTGCGGTCGGCCAGCGCACCGCCGAGGATGCGCCCCGACGACCCGGCGATGAACCGGTCGGCGGCCACGGCCTGCTCGCCGAGCAGCCGGTTCTGCTCGGTCAGGATGTCGACCTGCTGCCGCAGGTCGGTCTTGTCCGCCCGCAATCCGGAGAGCAGATCGGCCGCGAGCGTCTGAGATCCGAGCACCACACCGATCGCGAGCGCGAGAAAGATCGCGACGATCGAGATGACATGTCGGCGCATCGAAATCATCGTTCTCCGTTCAGAATTCCCAAGATTCGGCTTGCCCCTGCGCCCACCGCGCGAAGCGGTTCCAGATGTCCGCACCCCAGTCCAGGACGTCCCCGCCGCTGTTGGACGCCAGCAGCACGACGATCACCGCGATCAGCGCGGCGAGCACGACCAGCGCGACGGCGACCCCGGACACGCGGTTGCGGTACAGGGTGGCGACCGCCTTCGCGTCCATCAGCTTCGTGCCGACCTTGAGCCGGGTGAGGAAGGTGGCCGGACTGCTGTCGCGGCGGCCGCGGTCGAAGAAGTCGTCGAGCGAGGCGGGCGCCCCCGCGGCGACGATCAGGGCCGCGCCGTGATGGTCGGCCAGCAGCAGCGCCAGATCGGCGGCAGATCCCGAGGAGGGGAACGTCGTCGCGCCGATACCGAGGTCCTGGATGCGTTCGAGCCCTTTGGCATGGCCGTCGGTGTCGGCCGGCAGGATCACCTCTGCGCCGCATTTCATGGTGGCGGTGGTGATTTCCTCGGGGTCGCCCACGATGACGTCGGGCCGGTACCCCCGCCTGCGCAGGGTGTCCGCGCCACGGCCGACGCCGATGAGGATCGGGGCGTACTCCTTGATGAACGGCTTGAGCCGCTGCAGATCCTCGGCGTGCTCCGGGCCGTCGGCGACCACCACCACGTGCCGGTGCTTCATCACCAGATCCAGTTCCGGAACACCGAATCCGTCGATGAGCAGCGCGCTCTCGGTGCGGATGAACTCGATGGTGTTGCCCGCGAACGCCTCGAGATGATCGGCCAGGCCGTTGCGCGCCTCGATCATCCGTTCCGCGATCGCGCACTCGGTGAGCTCGATGCCCTCGACGAGGACCTCCGGTTCCTTCTTGATCAGCTTGTCGGCGTAGACCACGCCGTCGACGACACGAACTTTGACGCCGTCCTTGATCTTCTTGAACGCATCCGAGCTCACCGTGTCCAGCAGCAGGATCCCGTTGGCGACGAGCGCTTCGGGTCCCAAGTTCGGGTAACGGCCGGAAATGGACGGCGAGGTGTTGATCACCGCACCGACGCGCGCCTCGACCAGCCGGTCGGCGGTCATCCGGTCGAGATCCATCTCGTCGAGGACGACGATGTCGCCCGGCCCTACCCGTGTGAGCAGCCGCCGGGTGTTGCGATCCACCCGGGCCGTCCCGATCAGACCAGGCAGCGTTTCGGTGTTTCTCGACAACAGCGCCGGCATCTTCATGTGCCGATGATGGCGGCAAACTCTCAACCATTGGTGGAGGCGCGCCGTTCCGCACGCCGCATTCGCGCCTCTGCGTGCTCGCGGTCACCGCCGGACCGATGCGCCGTCTCGATACGGATCACGTCGACGCCGGCCTAATATCCCTGCTCGGAGCAATCCAAAGAGGAGATACATCTCCCAGGACGCCTCCTGGCGGCGAAACGAAAACCACTTGCCCAACGGCCCGGACCGATGTGCCACAGCGCCCGCCCGCCCGAGATCAGAGGTCGTATCCACCCGGAATCACCAGCCAGCGAACATATCGCTACCGCGCCGATTCCAGCGAGACGACCACCGCCGGCCGATGCGGATCACGGCGACCGTGCCGTACCGAGCCCGCGAACTCGATCGCTCAGCACCACTTCGCCTGTGGGCGGCACACGGTCCAGCCGCTACCGTCCGGACGTGGCGTGCGGCTCCAGGCCGCGTCGCCCGTGCCGTCGCCGGGGCCGCTTTCGGCAGGCGGGGGCTTGCTCTTCCGGTGGTACTCGCGCAGGGCATGCTGATGTTCGTTCTGCCGCAGCGGGTTCGGGTCGGAATGCTGGTAGCCGAACGGGTCGATCTCATGCCACCCTGTCGAGTCGCCGTGCGAACCGGCGCGACCGGAGTGGTCGGAGCGGGACAACGACTCCGCGGCAGCCCCACCGGCCGCGCCGATCGCTCCCGCGGCCAGACCGGCCACGATCAGCGCGAATGCCCCCGTTCTTGCCACATTCCGGCGTCGGCCGGCCGGGCCGCGACGACGCGCCCCGCCGATCTCGGTCATCACTGGAAGAACGCTGCGCATGTCGGCCCCTTTGCCTCGGCACTTCCCGCTGCCCGGCGGAATTCATCCACCGTTAACCTACTGAGTTCAATAGTAGATGATGAATCGGACATTGCGGACATCATTCGCATGCGATGACTGGCGCGCGACGAAAAACGTTGACACGAGGTGTGCTTCGTGAGCTGATCCGGCTGCGTATGCGTCTACTTTTCGTCGAGCCGAGATCCGACTTCGCGCGATTTCAGGAAGACGCACGTATGTCACCAGTAGATAGAGCACACTGTATGCGGCGGCCACGGCTCCTTCCCTGCTCGAGCCGGGCGCCGTACACCAGCCCGAAATCCCTCCCTACGAGACAGCTCATCCCGGATTGTGATGCGGACGACACGATCGCCGAGCGGTGCCCGCTGTAGCTATATGCTGCCGGTCACACGTAACTGGAAGAGGAGAATTCATGGCCAGCACCACCGTCGACGCCGTCATCGCCGCCCCGCGCGAGGTCGTCTACCGGCTTTTCGCCGACCGCGAGAGCATCAGCCCCTACATCCCGGTCCAGGTCAAGCTGATCAAGCCCGGCCTCACCGAACGCGAGGGCGTCGGCGCGCAGCATCTGATCGGTCTCGGCCCGGTCGGGGTCACCGAGGAGATCACGAAGCTCGTGCCCGGCGAGCGGATGGAATACAAGATCGTGAAGGGCGCGCCGGTGAAGCGGCACGTCGGCATCGTCACTTTCGCCGACGCCGACAACGGCACTCTGGTCTCCTACACAATGGAATCGGACCCGTCGCTGCCGGTGCCCGCCAAGGTGCTGGAACTCGGTCTGAAGAACCTGATCGGCCAGTTCATCAAGGGTGCGCAAAAGGCGGTGCGCTGACCGGCGCGCTCAGCGCGCGGCCGCCTCGGCGCCCGCTTTCTCTGCGCGCGCCGTCGCGAGCAGTTCCTCCGCGTGCGCCCGGCCGGTTTCGGTGTCGTCGAGACCGGCCAGCATGCGCGCCAGCTCGACCACGCGCTCGTCGTTGGTCAGCGCACGGACGCCGCTGTTGACGGCGCCCTTGCCGTCGTCGGATTTGTCGACCACCAGGTGCGTATCGGCGAACGCGGCGACCTGCGGCAGATGGGTCACCACGATCACCTGATGCGTGCGCGCCAGCCGGGCCAGCCTGCGGCCGATCTCCACCGCGGCGCGCCCGCCGACGCCCGCGTCGACCTCATCGAACACCATGGTCGCTCCGTGCTCGGAGCCGGCCAGCACCACTTCCAGCGCCAGCATCACGCGCGACAGCTCACCTCCGGACGCGCTCTTGCTCAACGGCAACGACTGCGCGCCCGAATGCGCCGCCAACCGGAACTCGGCCTCATCGATACCCATGGCGCCGGCATGCAACTCCCGGCCGTCGACGGTGAGCGGCGCCGAGTCCTGCGCGCCCGCGAGCACCGGCCGCACCTCGGCCTCCAGGCGCGCCTTGCCCATCGCCAGACCCCCCAGTTCGGCGCTCACCGCGGCGGCCAGCTTGCCCGCCGCCTTCCGCCGCGCGGCGCTCAGCTTCTTCGCCGCCTCCCGCACCCGTTCGGCGGCGGTGTCCACCTCGGCGGCCAGCTTCGCCAGCGCCTCCTCGGAGACGTCCAGTGAACCGAGCCGGGTCCGGGCCTCCTGCGCCCAGGCCAGCACCCCATCGATGTCGGCTGCGTATTTGCGGGTCAGCGTCTTCAATTCGGCCTGCCGGGTGAGCAGCGAATCCAGCGCACCCGGATCCGACGGCAGATCCGACAGATAGCTGCTCAACTCGGTGGTCACGTCGACCACCACGGCGATGGCGTCGGCCAGGCGCGGCGCGAGCGCAATCAGCGCCGGGTCGTCGGCGGCTTCGATGCGGGCGCGGGCGGTGCCGAGCGCTTCCATGGCGCCGGAACCGTCTGCGGGTGCGTCGGCAGGCCCGGCCAGCGCCTCGTGCGCGGTGGCCGCCGCTTCCCGCAGCGAATCCAGGTCGCTGAGCCTGCGCACCTCGTCGACGATGCGCACGTCCTCGCCGGGTTCCGGAGAGATGGCGTCGATTTCGTTCAGCGAGTGTTCGAGCCGCTCGGCCTCGAGGGCCAATTCCCTGCTGCGCGCGGTGCGTTCGAGCAACTCGGCGCGGGCGTCCAGCCAGGATCGGCGCAGCACCTGGTACTTCCGCAGCAGCGCGGCCACCGCGTCGCCCGCGAACCGGTCCAGTGCCGACAACTGCTGATCGGGACGCTGCAACCGCAGCTGGTCGTTCTGACCGTGCACGGTCAGCAAGGGCGCGGTGAAATCGGCCAGCACCGAGGCCGGGACGCCACGACCACCGAGATGCGCGCGGGAGCGTCCGTCGCTGCCGACCGTGCGGATCGCGATGACGCTGCCGTCGTCGTCCTGCTCGGCCGCGGCCGCCTCCAGCACGTGCGCGACCTCCGCGCGGGCGGCATCGTTGACGTCCTCGATGGTGAACCGGCCCTCCACCACGGCGCGGGACGCGCCGAGCCGGACCCGGCCCGCGTCCGCGCGCGCACCGCTGAGCAGATGCAGGCTGGTCACCACCATGGTCTTGCCCGCGCCGGTCTCGCCGGTCAGGCAAGTCAGTCCCGCGTGGAATTGCGCGGTCGCCGTGGAAATGACGCCAAGCCCGTCAATCCTGATCTCTGTCAGCACTTGTGCTCTCCGTTCGCCGTCGGCCACGCCAGCCTGTCACGGGCAATTGGAACTTGCGCACCATCCGGTCGGCGAAGGGTGCGGAGTCCAGTCGCACCCAGCGCACCGGTCGAGCGCCGCGAACCGCCTCGACCCGGCCCCCGCTGGGCAGTGCGAGCGTGCGCCTGCCGTCCAGGAAAACTATCGCATCGTGTCCGGTCGCCACGGACTCGACCGCGATCCGCGACTCGGGGCTGGTCACCAGCGGCCGCGCGAACAGGGCATGGGCATTGCTCGGAATCACCAGCAAGGCTTCGAGTTCCGGCCACACCACCGGACCGCCCGCGGAGAAAGCGTAGGCGGTCGAACCGGTCGGCGTCGAGATCAGGATGCCGTCGCAGCCGAACGACGACACCGGTCGCCCGTCGACCTCCAACACCACTTCCAGCACCCCCATGCGCGAAGCGTTTTCGATGCTCGCCTCGTTCAGCGCCCATCCGCTGTCGACGACCTCGTCCTCGACGCGGACCGTGACGTCGATGGTCATCCGATGCTCGATCGTGTAATCCCCCCGGACCACCTGGGCGAGCGCCTCATCCAGATGCTCCGCCTCGGCCTCGGTGAGAAAACCGATGCGGCCGAGATTGATCCCGAGCACCGGCACCCCGGCCGGACGCGCCAGTTCGGCAGCGCGCAGGAACGTTCCGTCGCCACCGAGCACGAGCACCATCTCGCAGCCGACCGCTGCCTCCGGGCTGTGCTCGACCACGCGCACCGGATAGCCGCCCGGCTCGGCCTCGAACCGCGTGCTGTCCGCCTCGTCGGCGAGCACGCGCAGGCAGATACCCGCGTCCGCGAAGATCTTCGCCACCCGATGGGCGGTCTCGATGATCTCCGCCCGGCCCGGATGTGACACCAGCAGGATCTCCCGGCCGCAGGGCTGGGCCAGCGCGTTCACTGTGGACCCTCCTCAACCGCACGCTCGACCAGCGCAGCGACCTGCTCGCCGTCGTAGGCGAAAGGCCCGTCGTTGCGCAGCCACAAGAAGTATTCGACATTGCCCGACGGTCCCGGCAGCGGGCTCGCCACTACATCGACCGTGCGCATGCCCAGCTCCGCGGCCGCCGCCGCGACACCACGCACCGCGTCGGCGCGCAGCGCGGGATCCCGCACCACGCCGCCGGAGCCGACCCGCTCCTTACCGACCTCGAACTGTGGTTTCACCATGGGCAACAGGTCGGCGCCAGGCGCCGCGCAGGCAGCCAGCGCGGGCAGCACCAGGCTCAGCGAAATGAAGGACAGGTCGCCCACCACCACGTCGACCGTGCCGCCGATCATTTCGGGCGTCAGGTTGCGCACGTTGGTGCGGTCGAACACGCGGACCCGCTCGTCGGTACGCAGACGCCAGACCAGCTGGCCGTACCCGACGTCGACGGCGACGACCTCCCGCGCTTCCCGCGCCAGCAGCACGTCGGTGAAACCGCCGGTCGAAGCGCCCGCGTCCAGGCAGCGCTTGCCCGCCACGGACAGCCCGTCCGGCTCGAACCGCGCCAGCGCGCCGAGGAGTTTGTGCGCGCCGCGCGAGGCCCACGAGACCTCGTCGGGCTCCTCGCGGACCACCAGCGGCGTACCCGCCTCGACGGCGGTCGCCGCCTTCACCGCGACCGTTCCAGCTATCAGGACGCGGCCCGCGCCGATCAGTTCGACCGCGTGTTCTCGCGATCTCGCCAATCCGCGGCGAACCAGTTCCGCGTCCACCCGTGCGCGTCTGGCCACCTCAGATCTTGTCCACCGTGGCCAAGGCCTGTACCAGCACGTCATGTGCCTGCTCCAGGATGCGAGCGCGACGGGTGATGTCGACTCCGGCCTCGGCGCTGTCGGTCGCGGGCACGGGCCCGTTCCAACCGGGACGCTCGAGTTCGGCGAGCAGGCTGTCGACCTCGCCGCGGATACGATCCGGGTCGGCAGGCTCCGGACGGCCTTGCGCACCCGGCAGGTGCTGACCGGGCAGCGGAACCCCGGGCCGGGGACCGTGCGCACCGGCCGCCGTGCCGGGACCGTTCGGACGAGGCGTGGGTGTAGTCATCGTGGCGTCAACGCTATCGGATTTCCGAATCGGACGCGCGGACCGTCACAGCTCGCCCGGGGTGGCGCTGCAGCATGTCGCCGAGGTCGGCATCCGGCTCGGCGGCGACGACCGCGTGATTGAGGGCGTCGAGCGAATCGGCGACATAGGTCGGCACCTGAGCATCCGGGGCCTCGCGCAGTTCGTCGAGCGTGCTGACGCCGGTGAGCACCAGCAGCGAGTCCAGACCGACCCGGTTGGCGCCCTCGATGTCGGTGTCCAGACGGTCGCCCACCACCAAGGCCGAGCGGGAACCGGCCCGGACGAGCGCGTCCTCCAACAGCGGCGCATACGGCTTGCCGGCCACGATCGGCTCCCGATCGGAAGCGGCCCGCAGTGCGGCGACCATCGCGCCGTTGCCCGGCGCGAGGCCGCGTTCGTTCGGCAAAGTCCGGTCGGTGTTCGCCGCGACCCACAGGGCGTCCGCACGCAGGGCATAGGCGGCTTCGGCGAGGTCCGGCCAGGCGGTCTGGGGTGAATGCCCCTGCACCACCGCGGCGGGCGCGGCGCCGTCGAAACGCCGGATCGGTCGCAGTCCGACGCCGTCCACCTCGGCGGCCAGATCGTCGGTGCCGACGACCAGAACGGGCGCGCCGCGATCGAGCCGCTCGGCCAGCAACCGCGCCGCGGCCTGGGCGCTGGTCACCACGTCGTCGGGAGCGGCGGGAAAGCCGAGTTCGGACAGATGCGCTGCCACGACCTGCGGCCCGCGGCTGGCGTTGTTCGTGACATACACCAGCCGCTGATCGGGCTGCCCGCTCGCGGCGAGCGCCTCCGGCGCCCCCACGATCACCTCGTGACCGCGGTACAGCGTCCCGTCCAGATCCAGCAGCAGGGCTCGGTAGCGATCTCGTAGTCGCTTCACACCACTCTCACTCCGTGTCACCGATCGGCGCCGTGCCGACTCATCACCGCCGGGCCCTCCGGCAGCACATCCGCTCGGCGAGTCCGAGACACTCGACACTACGCCGGCGGGCACACCGGAAAGACGTGGCGTCGGCCACTCCTGCCGCACCGGATCGCAAGCGAGACAGCGCAGTTTCTGATCAAGCCCATGGTCGCCGCTCCTGCACATCACGACCACGATGTGATCGCGCGGGCACAGTGCGCACCTCCGCACCCTCCGCCATGCTGCGCCTCGTGCCGATTATCGCCGGACCACGACGTCGACAACGCGAGCCGGCCGCCTCACCGCGCTCTTCTCGTCGCCACCGGTGATGGCCGAACTCCGAACCCGCCGCGAGAAGGGCCGAGAAGGAACCGACTGCATCCCAGCAGCGCGCTTTATGCCGCCCGCACCCACTTGCCCCAGCAGACCACCACCCAACTCCTCGAGCTGCTGAAGCGGCCGGGCGTCCTGCTGAGAGGAAGTACCCCAGCCGTCAGGTGCGGCCACCTCGACGGCCGGCTGCAAATCTCGCCCGCCGAAGGGACGACCCGCGTCACGCCGCTGGAGCTGGCACGCCTGAGTGCAGCACGGACACGTGTGTCGGCTTGGAGACGATCTCAGGACTTCTATCCAGCGGCCCAGGCGTGCTTACAGTGAAGCGCCTTACAGAGGAGGCAGGGGCGGCAAAGGCAGACCGGCGCCAACAGCTTTCGAACTCGCCCGCCGAAGCGGAGAGTCGTGCTTGCGAACGACTCTGAGACGAACGCGGCACTTGAACGCCGCCGGATGAACCGGTGCGCACCGCCTCAACGGCAGGTTCAGATATCTCCGGTGAGTTCGGCGGCCCGTTCTTCGGCGTCCGTCTCTCCGTCCAGGTCGGCCGAGGCGGCGTTCAGGAACCAGGTGAGGCCCTCGTCGGTACGGCCCGCGGCGACGAGCGCATCGGCGTAGGCGTAGAACAGGCGCGCCGCGGCGGAACCGGTCCGGGACGGATCCAAATCCGAAGTCTGCAAGGTCACGACGGCTTGGTCGTACTGACCGAGGTCCATCCGCGCGCCGGCGACCACGATGCGCAGTTCGGCGGCGTCGTCACCGCGCAGAGCACGCGCTTCCTCGCTGCGACCGAGTTCGATCGCACGTTCCGGACGGCCCAGTCCACGTTCGCAATCGGCCATGACGGCCAGCAACCCCGAACCACCGGACATCCGGCGCGCGGTACGCAGTTCGGACAGGGCCTCCGCCCATTCGCCGGCGTGATAGGCCACCACGCCCGCGGTCTCACGGACGACTGCGATCCGCCCGGCTCGCTGCCGCGCCGCCCGGGCATGGGCGAGCGCGAGCCCGGGATCGTCATCGAGCAGTCGTACCGCCATCACCAAGTGCCGGGCGACCGTCTCCGCATTGCCCTTGTCCAGACTGAGCAGGTCCCGCCGCACGGCCGGGTCGAGGTCGGTGGCCTGCACTTCATCCGGCAGATCGGGCTCCTCCGGCCGCGGCGGGCGGCGATCGAGGGAACGCCCGGCACCGCTACGGGCGCCCTTGCCGCCCCGGCGACGGTCCTGCGACGCGTCACCGTGCGGACCGCGGCCTTCGCGGTCCGCGCCGCCGCGCCGCTCGTCGCGATCCGAACCCGCGCGATGGCTCTCGTCATCGCGCCGCTGGTAGCCGGACGCGCCGCGTCCTGCCGCGTCACCGCGCTCATCGAAATCGCCGCGACGCTTGAATCCGCCGCGATCGCCGGATTCACCGCGGCGGACATCGCCACCAGCACCCGCGGACTCGTCCCGGCGCTGGAAACCACCGCGCTTGGACTGGTCACCCCCGCGCCGGAATCCCCCACTGTCACCGCCACGGTCGGTGGAGTCCTGGCGGCGGAATCCGCCACGGTCGCCGGAACCGCCACGCTCGAACCCGCGGCGAGCGCCGGAGTCGCCGGCGGACCGATACCCGCCCCGCGCATCGTCGCGGCGCTCTCCGCTCTCACTCCGGCGTTTGAAGCCACCGCGTTCGTCCGAGTTCTCCGGGCGCTGGTACCCACCGCGCTGCGCAGGCCCACCTCTCCCTGCGGATCCGCCGTGTCCCCCGGACTCGTCCCGACGCTGGAATCCGCCGCGCTTCGACGCGTCACCCCCGCGCCGGAAGCCGCCACTGTCACCACCGCGATCGCCGGAGTCCTGGCGGCGGAACCCGCCGCGCTCACCCGCACGGCCACGCTGGTCGTCATTGCCGCTGCTTCCGCGACGGTCGAACCCTCCGGAATTGTCCCGGCGCTGGAAATCGCCGCGTTCGGAGGAGCTGTCTCGCCGGCCGGAGCCAGTCGACCCTTCGCGCCGCGCGAAGCCGCCGCGCTCTCCGGACTCGCCTCGGCGATGGAATCCACCGCCGCGTCGGCCTGCGTCCGAGTTGTCGTCTCGTCGGCCGGGTCCCGAGTCGGGAGCGCCGCGCCGGAAGGGCTTCCGATCGTCGTTCTGTTCCGGCACGGTGCTCCCTTTCTTGGTGTCGCAAAAGTCTGTAGTCCCACGAATTCAATCACGTACCTGCGGTGGGGCGCCGGTACGGCAAGTCTGTCGGAGCTCCATCAGGTGCTCAAACGCCGATAGGGGACCCAGTATCTGGGTCCCCTATCGCGAAGGATGTTCCGGCGGTGTCCTACTCTCCCACACCCTGTCGAGTGCAGTACCATCGGCGCTGGCAGGCTTAGCTTCCGGGTTCGGAATGGGACCGGGCGTTTCCCCACCGCTATGGCCGCCGTAACT